>NZ_LMOX01000003.1:361529-446888 GCF_001423665.1 Frigoribacterium sp. Leaf164 | reverse complement strand
CTCGGCGTTCCGTGACCCGGCGCCCGGGTGCGTCGTCTACCCTCGACACATGCCTCGTGAGACCCCGAACCGCCGCGTGCCGGTGAGCCTCCCGGCCGCCGACTCGGCCGCGGGCGCCTGGCTCCGCAACATCCGCTCGTCGGGCTTCAGCCTCGTGATGCTCGTCATCCTCGTGCTCTTCGTCGTCATCCTCGCGCCGTCGCTCCGCACGCTCATCCAGCAGCAGCAGCAGATCGCCGCCCTCGAGCAGG
Organism: Frigoribacterium sp. Leaf164; assembly: GCF_001423665.1. Classification (NCBI taxonomy): domain Bacteria; kingdom Bacillati; phylum Actinomycetota; class Actinomycetes; order Micrococcales; family Microbacteriaceae; genus Frigoribacterium; species Frigoribacterium sp. Leaf164. The sequence continues at coordinate 446,637 of NZ_LMOX01000003.1, read as the reverse complement.
AGGTCCGCGACCAGCAGGCCGACGTCGACGACCTGCAGGGCGACGTCGCGCGCTGGAGCGACCCGGCCTACATCGAGGCCCAGGCCCGCGACCGCCTGCTCTACGTCTACCCGGGCGAGTACAGCTACCTCGTCATGGGCGAGTCGGCCGGCGCCGAGCCCTCGCAGCCCGCCCCGATCAGCGACTCGCTGCAGACCCCCCAGGTCGACTGGGTGGCGGCCATGACGTCGTCCGTGCTCGACGCCGGCCTCAGCGACGCCCCCGCGACCGAGCTGGTCGCGCCCGACCTCGGCGGCGCGACCGTGCCGTCCTCCACCTCGACAGGCGGCACCCCGTGACGACCCCTCCCTTCGACCCGGTCACCGACGACGACGTGCGCATCGTCACGGCGCAGCTGGGCCGCCCCGCCCGCGACGTCGTGGGCATCCCCGCGCGCTGCGTCTGCGGGGCGCCCACCGTCGTCGCGACGAAGCCGCGCCTCGGCGACGGCACGCCCTTCCCGACGCTCTACTACCTGTGCCACCCGGGGGCGACGGCGGCGGTCTCGACCCTCGAGGCCACCGGCGTGATGACCGAGATGACCGAGCTGCTGGCCGGCGACGAGCAGGTGCGCGAGCAGTACCACGCCGCCCACGACGCCTACCTCGCCGACCGCGAGGGCATCGAGCACGTCGCCGAGATCGCGCACGTCACGGCGGGGGGCATGCCCGAGCGCGTCAAGTGCCTGCACGCCCTCGTCGGCCACGCCCTCGCGGCGGGCCCCGGGGTCAACCCGATCGGCGACCTCGCGCTCGAGCGTGCGTCGTGGAGCCCCGACGTCTGCCGCTGCCCCGACTGGCTCGACGAGTCCGCCCCGGCGACCACCGCCTCCGACGGCGCAGCCTGACCGCCGTGGGGCGGCGAGGGGGCGTCAGCGTCGCGGCGGTCGTCGCCGTGGCCGCCCTCGTCGTGCTGCCCGCGGCCTCGGCGCGTGCCGACGCGATCCGCGACCAGCAGTACTGGCTCGCCGACTACGGCATCGAAGAGGCCTGGCAGACCACCCGGGGCGCAGGAGTCACGGTGGCGGTCATCGACACCGGCGTCGACGGGTCGGTGCGCGAGCTCCAGGGCGCCGTCGTCGGGGGCACGGACGTCAGCGGCCAGGGCAGCCCCGACGGTCAGACCCCGGTCGGGACGGACGACCCGGCGCACGGCACCCTCGTCGGCTCCATGCTCGCGGGCCGAGGCACCGGCAGCGGCGACGGCGTCGTCGGCGTCGCGCCCGAGGCGAGCCTGCTGTCGGTCTCGGTCGGCTTCGGCACCGGCGCCGTCGACTCCGACACCCAGATCGCCGACGCGGTCCGCTGGTCGGTCGACCACGGCGCCGACGTCATCAACATGTCGCTCACCCGCAACACGCTCGACTGGCCGACCAGCTGGGACGACGCGTTCCTCTACGCGATGGAGCACGACGTGGTCGTGGTGGCCGCCGCCGGCAACCGCGGCAGCGGCACGACCGAGGTGGGCGCGCCGGCGACCATGCCCGGCGTGCTGACCGTCGCGGGCGTCGACCGCTCGGGCACGGCGAGCTTCGACGCGTCGAGCCAGGGCATCACCATCGGGGTCGCGGCGCCGAGCGAGAAGCTCGTCGGGGTCGGCCCCGACGACGTCCACTACAGCTGGAACGGCTCGAGCGGGGCCACGCCCCTCGTCGCGGGGATCGTCGCCCTCGTGCGGGCTGCCCACCCCGAGCTCGACGCCGACGACGTCATCAACCGCGTGGTCGCGACGGCCGAGCCGCGCGGCGCGAGCCAGCCCGACCCCCTCTACGGCTACGGGCTCGTCGACGCGGCGGCGGCCGTCACCCGCGACGTGCCGCACGTGGAGGCGAACCCGATGGGCGACCTCTCGGAGTGGATCCGCGTGCACCGCCGCGCCGACGAGGTCGTGCCCGACGGCAGCTCGTCGGCCGTGCCCGTCGAGCCGGCGCCGGTGCCCACCCCCGAGACCCCCGACGGCGAACGGCTGTCGGCCCTGCTGCCCACGGTCGAGACGATGCGGTCGACGGGCGTCCCGCTGATCGTCTTCGCGGTCTTCGGCGGGGCCCTGGTGCTCGTCGGGGTCGGCGCCGCCCGGCAGTACGGGCGGGGCCGTCGGCAGGAGTAAAGTCTCCTCCGACACCCCACAACGAGGAGAGCCTTCACCGTGCCTGAAATCCTGATCGTCGGCGGCGGCTACGCCGGCTTCTACACCGCCTGGAAGCTCGAGAAGCACCTCCGTCAGGGGGAGGCGTCGGTGACGGTCGTCGACCCGCTGCCCTACATGACGTACCAGCCCTTCCTGCCCGAGGTCGCGGCCGGCTCGATCGAGCCCCGTCACGCGGTGGTCTCGCTCCGCCGCCACCTGAAGAAGACGAGGGTCGTCACGGCCAAGGTGACCGCGGTCGACCACGCCACCAAGACGGCGACCATCACCCCGTCCGTCGGCGACGCGTGGACGATGCAGTACGACCAGATCGTCATGACGGCCGGCGCCGTGTCGCGCACCTTCCCCATCCCGGGCGTCGCCGACGAGGCCATCGGCCTCAAGACCATCGAGGAGGCCGCGGCGATCCGCGACAAGCTCCTCACCAACTTCGCCAAGGCCGCCGACCTGCCCGCCGGCCCGCTGCGCGACCGCCTGCTGACGGTCACGGTCGTCGGCGGCGGCTTCGCCGGCATCGAGATCTTCGCCGAGCTGCGCAGCTTCGCCAGCGACCTGCTGAAGAAGTACCCGACCCTCACCATCGACGACACGCACTTCCACCTCGTCGAGGCGATGGGCCGCATCATGCCCGAGGTGTCGCTCGAGACGAGCCACTGGGTGCTGAAGAACCTCGCCGAGCGCGCCGCCACGGTGCACCTCGACACGCAGCTGCAGTCGGCCGTCGGCGGCAAGATCGAGCTGTCGACCGGCGAGTCGTTCGAGTCGGACCTCATCGTCTGGACGGCCGGGGTCATGGCCAACCCGATGGTGCGCTCCACCGACTTCCCCCTCGAGCAGCGCGGCCGCATCACGGTGCAGGCCGACCTCCGCGTCGTCGACGGCGAGACCGTCGTGCCCGGCGCCTGGGCCTGCGGCGACGTCGCGGCGACGCCCGACCTCACGGGCAAGGGCGTCGGCGGCTTCTGCGTGCCGAACGCCCAGCACGCCGTCCGCATGGGCAAGCAGCTCGCCAAGAACATCACCGCCGTGCTCCGCGGCGAGGAGCCCGTCGACTACGTGCACGAGAACCTCGGCGCCGTCGCGGGCCTGGGCCTCGGCACCGGCGTCTTCCAGAGCGGCAAGTTCGTGCTGAAGGGCTTCCCGGCCTGGGCCGCGCACCGCGGCTACCACGGCATGGCGATGCCCTCCTTCGAGCGCAAGTTCCGCGTCGTCACCGGCTGGTGGAACAACTTCTGGCTCGGCCGCGACATCGTCTCCCTCGACGACCGTGAGCGCCCCCGTGCCGCGTTCGAGGCGTACGCGTCGCGCCCGAAGCCGGCCGCCGACGAGCCCGCAGCGGCGCCCGCGCCCGAGATCGGCAAGGCCGCCGGCGAGCCCGGCCCCGCCTACGCGAACCCGGTCGACGCCGACGGCAGCGCGCCCGCCGAGGGCGAGAAGGTCGGGGCCACGGCCGGCGGCTCGGCCCGCGGCACCGGAGCGTCGACCGACGTCGCCGGCACCGACGCGGTGCCCGCCGCCGAGTAGTCACGGCACCGGCCGCCTCGAGCGGCCGACCACGACGCCCGCCCTGCTGCTCGTCAGCACGGCGGGCGTCGTCGTGTCCGTGCGACGGCCGCCGCCGCCGTCTCGTAGGCTCGGGGGAGGCCCTCGTAGCCCAACTGGTCAGAGGCAGGCGACTTAAAATCGTCCAAGTCAGGGTTCGAATCCCTGCGGGGGCACGGTCACGCCGTCAGGGCGACGCGGCCGACGCGGGCGACGGGCGCGGCTCAGGCCTCGCGGCCCGCGGGCTCGACCACGCGCAGCCAGAGCCAGGCCGCGACCGCCCCGAGCGCCGCGACCGCGCTGGCCGCCACGAGCGGCACGACCGGGAACGCCGCCGTCGGCGCCCCGACGAAGACCACCGCGGCGACGCTCACGCCGACCACGACGAGCCCGACGTAGGCGCCGCGCGACCAGGCCCAGACTCGTCGCCCCGGCAGGCCGCCGAGCGGCACGAGCGAGACGACGAGCGAGCCGAGCCCGGCCAGGCACACGGTCGCCAGCGTCTCGCGGGCGAGCTCAGCGCCCGCGCCGGCCCCGGCCGCGGCCCCGGGCACGACGCCGTGGAGCACCCACGCCGCCCCGCCGAGCACGACGAGGGCCCCGAGCTGCGCGGCCGCCGCGACGCCGACGTCACGGGAGTCGGGCTCGCGCGCGGCCTCCGCGCCGCGGTGTCGCCCGGACGACGACGGCACGGCGAGGAGGGCGCCCGTGAGCAGCACCCCCAGCACGAGCGGCGGGTCGAGCGAGAGGGCCCGCGTGGCCGCGCACGCCACGACGGCCGCCAGCAGGAGGCGCGGTGACATCCGCACGCGGAGGGCCAGCCCCCGGGCCCGCGCGACGAGCAGGGCGGGCAGCGCCACGCCCAGCCCGTTGATCACGACGAGCCCGATCACGATTGCCAGCGCCAGGCGGGCGTACTGCAGCTCGTCGTCGACCCCGGCGGCGACGGCCGTGACGGCGGCGCCCGCGACCAGTGCCAGGGCGACCGGCAGCCACGGGCTGACGGTCGCCGCGCTGAACGACGTGGGCAGCTCGACGCCGCGGTTGCGGCCGGTCAGCGAGGCGCGGCGCCGTCGCTGTCGCTGTCGCCCGCGCAGCGACGCGGCCGCGAGGCGGGCCGGCGCCGCCACGAGCAGGAGGAACAGCAGCGCCAGACCGCCGGCGAGCGCCCAGGCCGGGCCGCCGAGGGTCTGGCCGAGCGTCGGCAGGTGCTCCCCGAACGAGGTTGCGGTGGCCCAGGTGCCCCGGGGGCCGTCACCGGTGCCGGGGGCGCCCCCCGCGCCTCCTGCGGCGTCGTCGGTCGGGGATCCGCCGTCGCCGCCGGGCGACCCGGGGGCGACCGGCGCGGCCGACGTCGACGGGCCTGCGGGCGACGGGGAGGCGGTGGGGGCGGGCGTGGCACCGGGTCGCGGCGTCGGGCCCACGACGGGAGGTGCGACGGCGGAGGCGGGGTCGACCACGGTCACCGTGACGCCGGCCGAGGGGGGCCCGTAGTTGCCCGCCGGGTCGACGAGGGCGGCCTGGACGACGTGCGAGCCGAGGGGGAGGTCGGAGCCGGCGGTGCTGCACGACCACGGGCCGTCGCCGACGACGACCTGGCAGACGGGCGAGCTGTCGACGTAGACGGTCGCGAGGGCTCCGGCCTCGCCGCTCCCGGTGACCGTCACGGGCTGCGCGGCGATCCGCTGCCCGGCCGTCGGCGAGGTGAGGCGCGGAGCGGCGGGCGCGTCGCGGTCGACCCGCACCGAGACGGCGCTCGAGGCGGCGGAGCTGGGCACGTCGGGCACGGAGGGCGACGACTGCCTCGCGGTCACCGTGTACGAGCCGGAGGGGAAGGAGGAGGCGGGCAGCGTCGTCGTCCACGACCCGTCGCCGCCGGCGGTCGCCGTGGCGCGGGCGCCGCCGCCGGCCGTGACGGTCACCGTGGCGCCGGGCGCGGCCGTGCCGGAGAGCTTGCCGCCCACGAGGAGGCCGCCGCGGACGGTCGGCGGGGTCAGCACCGAGAACGGGCCCGAGTCGACGTCGGGCGTGCTCGGCTGGTCGAGGTCACGGGCCGTCGCCGTCCAGCCCGCGCCGGTGGGCACCGGCCCGGAGCACGACCAGGCCCCGTCGGCGTCGGCCGTCACCGCGTCGCAGAGGGTGCGGAACGTGCCCGAGCCGCTGACCGAGACCTTGACGCGCGCGCCGGGGATCGCGGTGCCGCTGACGAGCACCGTGCCCGTCGCGCTGTCGCCCACCGGGCCGATCGTCGGCGCGACGGGCTCGGCGGTGGGCGGGGGAGTCGTGGGCGGGGCGCCGAGGGAGGGCGGCGCCGGCGACGGGGTCGGGCTCGCCGCCGCCCAGCCGGGTGCGGACGGCCCGGCGAGCAGCAGCGCGAGGCCCAGGGCGGTCGCGAGGACCACGGTGACGGACGCCCGGGCCCTGCCCTGCGCCGGGGCGTGCCGGAGGCCCGCGGGGCGGCCGGTCGGGGCCGGGCGTCGCGGGGCGGCGGAGGGCAGGAGGTCGATCACTGAGACCCATTCAGCACGGCCGCGGGGGACAAGTCAATCCGCTGCGCGGAGGAGGACCGTGTGCTCCTCCTCGCCGGTCGACGACGCATGTCGTGAGTTCGCTCCGAGAACGCCCAGTCGACGTGGAGGCCCCGTCGGGCGCATTTATAGTGTTCTCCGGACCGAGCCCCGACCCGACGACGTCTCCGAGCCCCCCGCTCGGCCGCGGGTCGCCACGCACCTGGAGGAGTCACCCGTCATGCAACCCGGCCTCACCGGCATCCTCGTCGCCGTCGGCGTCGTCGTCCTCCTCCTGCTCCTCGCGGGCATCTGGGCCTGGGCGTCGTACCACTCGCTCGTGGCGCTCCGCACCCGAGTCGACGAGGCGTGGGACGGCATCGTCGTCCAGATGCGCCGCCGGGCCGAGCTGGTGCCGACGATCGTCGAGCAGGTCAGGGGCTACGCATCGCACGAGACCAAGGCGCTCGAGACCGTCGAGCGGGCTCGGGTCGAGACCCTCGAGGCGAGCACCCCGGCGGCCGCGTCGACCGCCGAGGGGCACCTGCAGACCGCGCTCCGCGGGGCCTTCACGGTCTCCGAGTCGTTCCCGCAGCTGCAGGCGAGCCAGTCGTTCCTGCAGCTGCAGTCCGAGCTCGTCGAGACCGAGGACGGCCTCCAGGCCGCCCGTCGCTCCTACAACGGCGGCGTCCGCGAGCTGAACGCGAAGGCCGCCGGCTTCCCGGCGCGGCTCTTCGCCCCGCGCCTGGGCGTCTCGCAGCGCGACTTCTTCGAGGTCGAGCAGCCCTCGACCATCGCCGAGCCTCCGCGCGTCCAGTTCTGACCCCTAGCTGACGTCGCCCGCCCCGACGGCGCCCCGCAGCGCCGCCGCGAGGTCTCCCCGGTCGACCACCTCTACCCGCTCGAGCCCCTGCCAGCGGGCCGCCCGGCTCAGCAGCGCCGCGAGCCGGTCGACGTCGACGGGCAGGTCGCGCTCCCGCCACGAGGCCTGGACCCGCAGCACGCGGGCCTGCCGGTCGCTCTTCAGGTCGACGCGGGCGACGAGCTGGTCGCCCTGCAGCACCGGCAGCACGTAGTAGCCGTGCACCCTCTTCTCCTGCGGGGTGTAGATCTCGATCCGGTAGCGGAACCCGAACAGGCGCTCCGCCCGGGGCCGGGTCCAGACCACGGGGTCGAACGGCGAGAGCAGGGCGTCGGCGGTGATCCCCCGCGGGAAGGTCGCCTCGCGGTGCAGCCAGCCGCCCCGCGGCCAGCCCGGCACGGTCACCGGCGTCACGACGCCCTGGTCGGCCAGGTCGTGCAGGGCGGGCACGACGTCGGCCGTCTTCATGCGCCAGTGGTCGGCGAGGTCGGCGGTGGTCGCCACGCCGGAGGCGCGGGCCGCGTGGGCGAGCAGCTCACGGTGGGCCTCCTCCCGCCCCACCTCGACGGCGAGGAGATCGGCGGGCAGCACCTGCTCGGGCAGCGCGTACACCCGCTCGAACCGTCGTCGCCCGGCGCTGACCAGCGCCCCCACGCGGAAGAGCGCCTCGAGCCCGCGCTTGACGTCGCTCCAGCCCCACCACGGCCCCGTGCGCCGGTTCGCGTCGTGCTCGACGAGGCTCGCGGGCAGCGGCCCCTCGCCGCGCAGCTCGTCGAGCAGCCAGGCGGCCGTCCGGGCGTTGGCCGACAGCCACGACCCCGGGTCGCCCTCCGCCCGGGCCCGGTGGTCGTCCATGCGCCAGCGCATCAGCGGCCAGGTCTCGACGGGCAGCAGCGCGGCCTCGTGCGCCCAGTACTCGACGTACCGCCCGCGCGGGGCGAACAGCAGCTCGTCGAGCCGGTCGCGGTCGTAGTGGCCGAGGCGCGCGAAGACAGGGAGGTGGTGGCTGCGCTCGAAGACGTTCACCGAGTCGATCTGCAGCAGGCCGAGGCGGTCGACGACGCCGTGGAGCTGCCGGGCGCCGACGACCCGGAGGCCCGCCGCCTCGGCGACGGGCCGGCCGAGGCCCTGCGCGGCGAGGGCCGTGCGGCGGGCCTGGGCGGGGGAGAGGGCGTCGCGGGTCACGGGGCGACCCTACCGACGGCCGCCGACACGGCCGACCCGACCCGCGCCTCCTCGTGTCCGGGCGCCGACGCAGCCGGGCCCGAGACGGGGCCAGCATGCCGGGAGGGGCATGTGGTGCGGGCGTCACGGTCGGCCGCGACACCTACACTGAGCGCATGAACCGCCTCCGACGGCTCCTCCGACGCCCCCCGGGCAGCCACGTCGCGACGCCCGTGCCCGCCGAGCCCGTGCCCGGCGCCGCGGCGCTCCCGTCGGCCCCCGTCACGGGCCCGGAGGTCGCTCCCGAGCGCCGCACGGAGGGCGACCTCGACGGTGCGCTGCCCCGCGGCGTCGTCGTCGCCGGCGCGTGGTCGTGGCGCGTCCTCGCGATCGTCGGCGTCATCGCCGTCTTCGTCTGGCTGGTCATCCAGCTGCGCATCATCGTCGTGCCGTTCATGGTGGCCCTGCTCATCGCGGCGCTGCTCGTGCCCCTCTCGTCGTGGCTGCAGCGGCACGGCTGGCCGAAGTGGCTCGCCGTCGTCGTCAGCCTCGTCGGCTTCGTCGTCGTCGTGGCCGGGCTGCTCTACCTCGTCGTGCTGCAGATCATCGACGGCTGGCCCCAGCTGCGCGACCGATCGGTGGCCTCGTACGTCGAGCTGAAGGGCGTGCTCCTCGACTCGCCCCTTCACCTCACCGAGGCGCAGCTGAACGGCTACGTGACCGACGCCGTGACCGCCCTGCAGCAGGACAGCCAGCCGCTCCTGCGCGGCGCCCTCTCCGTCGGCACGACGGCCGGCCACGTCGGCGCCGGGCTCGTGCTCGTGCTCTTCTCGACGATCTTCGTGCTGGCCGGCGGCGGCGACATCTGGCGCTGGTTCGTCCGTCTCTTCCCGCGACGCGCCCGCACGGCCGTCGACGGCGCCGGCCGCGCCGGCTGGACGACGCTGACCAACTTCGTCAAGGTGCAGATCCTCGTCGCCGCGGTCGACGCCGTGGGCATCGGCCTGGGCGCGTTCTTCCTGGGCCTGCCGCTCGTCGCGCCGATCGCCATCGCGGTCTTCCTCGGCTCGTTCGTCCCCGTGGTCGGCGCGGTCGCCACCGGCACCGTCGCCGTCGTCATCGCGCTGGTCTACAACGGCTGGGTGGTGGCGCTGGCGATGCTCGCGGTCGTGATCCTCGTGCAGCAGATCGAGGGCCACGTGCTGCAGCCGTTCGTCATGGGCGGCGCCGTCAAGGTGCACCCGCTGGCCGTGGTCTTCGCGGTCGCGGCGGGCGCCCTCCTCGCGGGCATCCCCGGTGCGCTCTTCGCGGTGCCCGTCGTCGCGGTGCTGAACGTCATGGTGTCGTACGTCGCGGGCGGCAGCTGGCGCGACGGGCCCCGGTCGGTGCCCGCTCCGCCGGGTCGCGTGCCCCCGGGCCCGTCGGCCGGCGCCTCCGCCCCGAACACGAGGGGCGGCCCCGTGGTCGGCCCCTCGGCCACGTCCCCCTCGGCCACCTCCCCCTCCGCGGCCGACCCGGCCGCCGCCTCCGCTCGCTCCGTTCCGTCCCGAAAGGCCGCTGATGCCTGACCTCACCATCGCCGGGCCCACCCTGGCCGAGATCGAGGAGGCGCGGGTCCGCGTCTCGACGGTCGCCCGCGTCACGCCGATGGAGAGCTCGCGGTTCCTGGCCGACGTGCTGGGCTCGCCGGTGTACCTCAAGTGCGAGAACCTGCAGCGCACGGGCTCGTACAAGATCCGGGGCGCCTACAACCGCCTCACACAGCTCTCCGACGACGAGAAGGCGCGGGGGGTCGTGGCCGCCTCGGCCGGCAACCACGCCCAGGGCGTGGCCTTCGCGGCGCGGGAGCTCGGCATCGCCGCCACCATCTTCATGCCGGTCGGGGTCGCCCTGCCCAAGCTGCAGGCCACCCGCGACTACGGCGCCGACGTGGTGCTCAGCGGCCACGCCGTCGAGCAGTCGCTGATGGCCGCCAAGGAGTTCGCGGCCACCACCGGCGCCGTCTTCATCCCGCCCTTCGACCACCCCGACGTCGTCGCCGGGCAGGGCACCGTCGGCCTCGAGATCCTCGACCAGGTGCCCGACGTCGACACGGTCATCGTGCCGATCGGCGGCGGCGGGCTCATCTCGGGCGTCGCGAGCGCCCTGAAGCAGAACGCCGCCCGCACGGGCCGCGACGTCCGCATCATCGGGGTGCAGGCGGTCAACGCGGCCCCCTACGCGGTGTCGATGAAGCGCGGCGTCCGCACCGACATCGAGGCCCTGCCGACGATCGCCGACGGCATCGCGGTCGCGAAGCCGGGCGTGCTGAACTTCGAGATCGTCCGCGAGACCGTCGACGAGGTCGTCACGGTCAGCGACGACGACACCGCCCGCGCGATGCTCGTCATGCTCGAGCGCGCGAAGCTCGTCGTCGAGGCGGCGGGCGCCGTCGGCGTGGCCGCGGTGCTCACCGAGCAGGTGCGCGACCTCGGCACGACCGTCATCGTCCTCAGCGGGGGCAACATCGACCCCCTGATGATGGAGCGCGTGATCGGGCGAGGCCTCGCGGCCGCCGAGCGGTACCTCAAGCTGCGGGTCGGCCTGCCCGACCGGCCCGGGCAGCTGACCCGGGTGTCGGAGATCCTCTCGGACGCGAACGCGAACGTCGTCGAGGTGCTGCACACCCGGCACGGCCGCGGGCTGCAGATCAGCGAGGTGGAGCTCGAGCTCAGCGTCGAGACACGCGGCCCCGAGCACGTCCAGCACGTGCTGCAGCGCCTCCGCGACGCCGGCTACGAGCCCCGCGTCGACTTCTAGGACGACGACGGCCCCCGCTCCGAGGAGCGGGGGCCGTCGTCGTCAGCGCCGGGGGGCTACGGCGTGTAGGTCTCGACCGCGGTGACGGAGACCGCGATCTCCTTGCCGTTGGGGGCCGTGTAGCTCGTCGAGTCGCCCACCTTCAGGCCGTTGATGGCCTGGCCCAGCGGGCTGGTCTCGCTGTAGACCGAGAGGTCGCTGTCGGCGGCGATGATCTCGCGGTTGCCGAGCAGGAACGTGCTGGGGTCGCCGGCGATCGTCGCGGTGACGACGGTGCCGGGGCCGACGATGCCGGCGGCGGCGGTGGACTCGCCGACCGTGGCGTTCTTCAGCAGGTTGGTGAGCACCCGGATGCGCGCCTCCATCTTGCCCTGCTCGTCCTTCGCGGCGTGGTAGCCGCCGTTCTCCTTCAGGTCGCCCTCTTCACGCGCCGCCTCGATGCGGGCGGTGATCTCCTTGCGGCCCTCGCCGCTCAGGGTGGCGAGCTCGGCCTGGAGGCGGTCGCGCGCGTCGGGCGTCAGCCAGGTCGTGGCGTCGTTGGCGTCGTTCATGGTGTCTCCGTTCGTGTGGCGGCCCGGCCGCGCGGTCGCCCGCGCGGGTGGTCCGGTCACGGGTGCTCACGTCGCGCGTGCGGGGAGCCGCGGGGCGGACGAGGCACGCCCCTCGAAAGAAGGAGACCGGCCGAGTGGCCGGTCTCCGGTGATCCGATGCAGTCTACGGAAGCCAGCACTCGTAGATCAACCCCGTCACCGCCCGCTCGCTGGTGGCCAGCGAGGTGGTGTACGTGGTCGAGTGCTGCGCCGCGGCGGGCAGGTGGACGACCTTCCAGCCGACGATCGCGAACTTCTGGTTCTGCGCCTGGACGGCGCAGCTCACCTCGGTGCCCGGCTGCACGCTGACGGTGTACTGCACGTCGACCGAGCGATCGTCGAGCACCGTGTAGCCGACGTCGGTGCTCTCGAGCTTCGACCCGTCGCCGTCGAAGGCGGCGAAGACGACCCAGGCGGCGAAGACCACGACGAAGGCGACCGCGACCGAGACGGCGACCACCGTGCGCCGGCGGCGCGTGCCCGGAGACCGGCCGTAGCGGTCGTCGAGGTGCGACGAGCGAGCCGTGTCGGGGGCCGGCGTCGAGGGCGCCGGAGATGCTGCGGGGGGCGTGGACGCCACTCGGGACTCCGTCCGATTATCCTGGTCACAGGGTAGCAACGTCTGCCCTGCACGAATTGCGAGGAACCCGTGACCCTGCGCCTCTTGGCCGTCCACGCCCATCCCGACGACGAGTCCAGCAAGGGCTCGGCGACGTACGCCCACTACCGCAGCCTCGGCGTCGAGGTCCTCGTCGTCAGCTGCACCGGTGGTGAGCAGGGCTCCATCCTCAACGAGCAGCTGGAGGCCCGGCACCACGCCGAGCGCGACATCGCCGGCCTGCGCGTCCACGAGATGCGCGCCGCCCAGGAGGCGATGGGCGTCGACCACGTCTGGCTCGGCTACGCCGACTCCGGGCTGCCGGCCGAGGGCGAGCCGGTCGCCGTGAACTCGTTCGCGACGATCCCGCTCGAGACGAGCGCCGAGCCCCTCGTCGCCGTCATCCGTCGCTTCCGCCCGCAGGTGCTCATCACCTACGACGAGAACGGCGGCTACCCGCACCCCGACCACATCCGCACCCACGAGATCTCGATGGAGGCCTTCCGCGCCGCCGCCGACCCCGCGCGCTACCCGGCGACGGGCGAGCCGTGGTCGATCGAGAAGGTCTACTACGACCGGATGTTCAGCACGGGCCGCATCGAGGCGATGATCAGCCACCTCCGCGAGAGCGATCCGGAGTCGCCGCTGATCGAGCGCCTCGGCGAGATGCTCGAGCGCTTCAGCGACCGCCCCGACCTGGCGACCACGAAGGTGCCGGTCTCCGACTTCTTCCCCGTGCGCGACGCCGCCCTCCGTGCCCACGCGAGCCAGGTGCCGCTCGACAGCGCGTTCTTCTTCTGGCCGAACGACCTCCAGGTGCGGGCCTGGCCGACGGAGGACTTCCAGCTGGTCGAGTCGACCGTCGAGTCGACCCTCCCCGAGACCGACCTCTTCGCCGGCGTCGTCGACCCCGACACCGGCCTCGTCGGGACGGAGCGCTCGTGACCGCCCTCGGCGACCTCGCCCTCGGGGCGACCGTGCGCCTCCTCGCACAGCCCTCCACCCCGTCGCCGACGCTGCCGGCCTCGACCGTGCCCGACGAGGCCGTCACGCCCGGCGTCTGGGGCTTCGTCGCGATCGCGTTCGTGGCGATCGCCACCGTGCTGATCATCGTCGACATGACGCGTCGGGTGCGCCGCACGCGCTACCGCGGCGAGGTCCGCGAGCGCATCGAGGCCGAGCGGGCCGAGGCGAGCCAGGCCGCGGCGGGCCTGGACGAGGAGGCGCGGCCCGGCCAGGGCGACGACGAGCCGTACCGCGAGGGCGGGCCTCGGGCCTAGCCGAACGACGGCGCGTTCAGCGCCAGCACGAGGATCCCGCTCCAGTGGCAGAGGTACGCCGCCACCGTGCAGGCGTGGAACAGCTCGTGGAAGCCGAAGTGGCCCGGTGCCGGGTTCGGGCGCTTCAGGCCGTAGAACGTCGCGCCGACGATGTAGAGCAGCCCGCCGACCAGCACGAGCACCGTCATCGGCACGCTGGCCGCGACGAGGTCGGGCAGGAACCCCAGCGCGCCGACGCCCATCAGCACGTAGAGCGGCACGTACAGCCAGCGCGGCGCGTGGATGAAGAAGACCCGGAAGGCGATGCCGAAGGCCGCCGCCGTCCACACGAGCACGAGCAGCAGCTGCGACTTGCCGGGCGGCAGCGCGATGGCCGCGATGGGCGTGTAGGTGCCGGCGATGAGCAGGAAGATGTTCGAGTGGTCGAGCCGCTTGAGGAACATCTTGGCGCCGGGGCTCCACGGGAACCGGTGGTACGTCGCCGAGATGCCGAAGAGCAGCAGCGAGGTCGTCATGAAGACGGCCGAGGCCCACGTCGCGGCGGTGCCGTCGGCGAGCACGACGAGCACCACGCCCGTGGCGATCGCCACCGGGAAGGTCGCGGCGTGGATCCAGCCGCGCCAGGTCGGCTTGCGTTCGATGGACGCGTAGTCGAGGGCGTCGTCGAGGAGGGGCAGGTTCGGGAGGTCGGCGCCGCCGTCCTCGGCCACGCCGTCGCGCGCGGGGGTCGTGCTCATGCCCCGAGCGTAGGCGAGGGGCCGGGGAGGCGGGGGGCGAGGCGCTGGGAATCTCCCGCCGAGCGTGCGTTAACGTAGGCACGTGAAGAACCGTCGGCGCACCCCCCTGGCCGGCGGCGTGCTCTACGGCCTCTACCAGCGTCGGCTCCGCCGCGAGCTCGAGGGCGCGGAGCTGCCGCACCACGTCGCCATGATCGTCGACGGCAACCGGCGGTGGGCCAAGCTCCGCATGCTCGAGACGGCCGCTCACGGCCACCGGGCGGGCGCCGCCAAGATCAGCGAGTTCCTCACCTGGTGCGACGACCTGGGCATCCGGGTGGTGACCCTCTACCTCCTGTCGGCGGACAACCTCGGCAACCGCGCCTCCGACGAGCTCACCGAGCTGTTCGGCATCATCGGCGACGTCGCCGACGAGCTGTCGCGGCAGCGCGACTGGCGGGTGCAGCACGTGGGGTCGACCGACGACCTGCCGCCGTCGCTCCGCGAGTCGCTCTCGCGGGCCCAGACGAGCACCGCCGACCGCGGCGGGCTGCACGTCAACCTCGCCGTCGGGTACGGCGGGCGTCGCGAGATCGCCGACGCCATGCGCAGCATCGTCCGCGAGCACGACGCCGCGGGCGGCACCCTCGACGCGCTCGCCGAGGTGCTCACGCCCGAGCTCATCGCGCAGCACCTCTACACGGGCGGGCAGCCCGACCCCGACCTCGTCATCCGCACCTCGGGCGAGCAGCGGCTCAGCGACTTCATGCTCTGGCAGAGCGCCCACAGCGAGTTCTACTTCGTCGAGGCCTTCTACCCCGACCTCCGCGAGGTCGACTTCCTCCGGGCGGTGCGCGACTTCGCGCTCCGGCACCGGCGGTACGGGAGCTGACGACCGGGCTGTCCTCCCGGCGCTGACCCGCGCCTCCTCCCGGACAGCACGGGGGCCCGAGGGCGACGCGCCAGCGCGTCGCGCACTACCGTAGGAGGCTGACCCCCACCCGAGGAGCCGACCGTGACCACCATCGACGAGTTCGCCGCCGGCTTCGCCGACGAGCCCGGCTACTTCGACTTCGCCAAGTACGGCCCCATCTCGACCCCGGTCGCGGAGGAGCAGCGCGGCCTCGTCGACCTGCAGGCCCGCTCGCGGCACGGCTCCGAGATCGCCCTCGACGAGCAGGCCGGCCGCGTGCGCCGGGCGGTCTCGGCGCTCGTCGGGTTCCCCGCCGACCAGGTCGTCTTCCAGCCCAACACCAGCGAGGGCCTGCTGCACACGATGTTCGGCCTCACCGGGCAGATCGTCCTCTCGGCCCGCGAGTACCCGAGCCTGCCGCTCGCGGTGACCCGCGCCTCTTCGGCCCTGCGGGTGCTCGACCCGGTCTGGATGGACCCGATCTACGGCGCCGTGACGCCCGCCCTCGTGCAGGAGCACCTCACGTCGTCGACCACGGCCGTCGCCGTGAGCGCCGTCGACTACCGCACGGGGTACCTCGCCGACCTCGAGGGCATCCGCCAGGTCATCGGCGACCGCCTGCTGATCGTCGACGCCATCCAGGGCCTCGGCGTCGCCGACCTGCCGTGGTCGCTCGCCGACGTCGTCATGGCCGGCGGCCAGAAGTGGCTCCGCGCCGGCTGGGGCACGGGGTTCCTCGCGCTCAGCGAGCGCGCCGCGACGGAGCTCACCCCGGTCTTCACGGGCGTGGCGGGCTCCGAGCTCGCGCTCGGCGGCCGGTACGACCAGCCGGTGCCCGTCCGGGCCGGCGCGGCCGCGTTCCAGGTCGCGAACCCCGACCCCATCGCGCAGGCCCGGCTCGCCACAGCCGCCGAGGCCGTCACGGCGGTCGGGGTGCCGGCCATCGCGGCGGCGGTCGCCGAGCGCGCCTCCCGGCTGATCGACCTCGCCGACGAGGCCGCGGTGCCCGTCATGTCGTCGCGCGACGAGGCCGAGCGGGCCGGCATCGTCGTGCTCCAGCCCGAGCCGGCGCAGCTGACGACCCTCACCGCCGCGTTCATCAACCACGGCGTCACCGCGACGGTGCGGGACACGACGGTGCGGCTCAGCACCCACGTGTCGAACGACGACGAGTCGTTCGACATGCTGCGGGCGGCGCTGACGTCGTTCGGGAGCGCCGTCACCTACTAGCGGCGACCGGCGCGGGCGACCGGCACCGCGACTCCTCGGGGCCCGCCCTCGCAGCCGTCGTCCAGGTCTCGACCACAGCGTGAGGGTCGTTCACCTGATCGTCACACGACGCGGCGCGTCGCCGTCGACACGGCCGCCGGGCTCGACGTAGGTTCGCATCACCGGGCAAGTCGCCCGGTCGAGGCGGCCACGAAAGTTCGTCCTCGCGTCGCACTCCGGCCGTCTCCGCCGCAAGGGAACGGGTGCCCAGGCACCCGGAGATGGAGTCGTCGTGACCTCGCTGAACGAGCCCCGCACCGAGACCCGGACCGATCAGAGCACCGACCGCGGGCGCGGAAGAGCTGCCGAGAGCCGCGCCGGGGAGGCGCGCGGCACGTCGGTCGCCCAGCGCACGTACGTGCTCGACACCTCCGTCCTCCTCTCCGACCCGCAGGCGGTCTTCCGCTTCGCCGAGCACGACGTCGTCCTGCCGGTCGTGGTGGTCAGCGAGCTCGAGGGCAAGCGGCACGACCCCGAGCTCGGCTACTTCGCGCGGCAGGCGCTGCGGCTGCTCGACGACCTGCGCGTGCAGCACGACCGCCTCGACTTCCCCGTCGCGGTCGGCGACGGCGGGTCGTTCCGGGTCGAGCTGAACCACTCGAACATGTCGGTGCTGCCCTCCGGGCTCCAGCTCGGCGACAACGACTCGCGCATCCTCGCCGTGGCCAGCAACCTCGCCGCCGACGGCCTCGCCGTCACCGTCGTCTCGAAGGACCTGCCCCTGCGCGTCAAGGCGGCGTCGATCGGCCTCGCCGCGGAGGAGTACCGCGCCGAGCAGGTCGTCGACAGCGGGTACACCGGCCAGATGGCGCTCGACGTCTCGAGCGAGCAGATGGCGACCTTCTGGGAGACGGAGCGGCTCAGCTCGCGCGCGCTCGGCGACGTGCCGGTCAACACCGGCGTCGTCGTGCACTCCGACCGCGGCTCGGCCCTCGGCCGCGTGACGGCCCGGGGCGAGGCGCGGCTGGTGCGCGGTGACCGCGACGTGTTCGGCCTGCACGGCCGCTCGGCGGAGCAGCGGCTCGCCATCGACCTGCTGCTCGACCCCGAAGTGGGCATCGTCTCGCTCGGCGGGAGCGCGGGCACCGGCAAGTCGGCGCTCGCGCTCTGCGCCGGGCTGGAGGCGGTGCTCGAGAAGCAGCAGCACAAGAAGATCATGGTGTTCCGGCCGCTGTACGCGGTCGGCGGGCAGGACCTCGGCTTCCTGCCCGGCGACGCCGGCGAGAAGATGAACCCCTGGGGCCAGGCCGTCTTCGACACCCTCGGCGCGCTGGTCTCGCAGAACGTCCTCGACGAGATCGTCGAGCGCGGCCTGCTCGAGGTGCTGCCGCTGACGCACATCCGCGGGCGTTCGCTGCACGACGCGTTCGTGATCGTCGACGAGGCCCAGTCTCTCGAGCGCAACGTGCTGCTCACCGTGCTGAGCCGCATCGGGCAGAACTCGCGGGTCGTGCTGACCCACGACGTCGCGCAGCGCGACAACCTGCGGGTCGGCCGCCACGACGGCGTCGCCTCGGTGATCGAGACGCTCAAGGGGCACCCGCTGTTCGGGCACGTCACGCTGACGCGGTCGGAGCGGAGCGCCATCGCGGCGCTCGTCACCGAGCTGCTGGAGTCGAACGAGCTGAGCTGAGCTGAGCCGGGCCGCCGCACCGCCTCCTGCGGGGTGCGGCGGGTCGGTGTCCTCCCCGGCGGGTGGGCGCCCGCCCGCCGGGGCCGACGACGACCCGCCGCGTCGCCGCCGCCGCCGCCGGGCCGCCGGGGCCGGAGGGCACGGGGGAGGCGCGGGTCGCCCGGTCCTCCCCAGCCCGGTCACGGGGGCCGCGGTCCCCGATCGGCGACCCCGGCGCGCCCGACGGAGTCCGCCGCACGGCACCCTCGGCGCATGACGACGCCTCCGGACCCCCCTCCCGCCGCTCTCGCCCCTCCACCGGTGGCCGGGCCTCGTGCGGTGCGCCGGCGCTGGAGCGTGGTCGTGGCCGCCGCCGTGCCGGCCGCGCTCCTGGCGGCCGTGGTGCTGACGTCCTCGCCGCCCCCGGCCCTCGCGGTCGTCGTCGCCGTCGCGCTGCTGGTCACGCCCGGGCTCGTGGTCACCGACCTGGTCTCCCGTCGGCTGCCCGACCGGCTCGTGGCCCCGCTCGCCGCGGCCACGCTCGGGGGCCTGGCGCTCCACGCCGCGACGGGCGCGAGCTCCTGGCCGTCGGTGCTGCAGGGGCTGGCGGTGGGCGTCGCCGTGCTCGTCGCCGGGGGAGCGGTCTCGTGGTGGGGAGGCCTCGGCATGGGCGACGTCAAGCTCGGCGCCGCCCTGGCGACGTCGACGGCCCTCACGGGCACCACGGCCGAGCTGGCGGGGGGAGCGGTGCTCGCGACGGGAAGCGTCGCGGCAGCCTGCGCGGTCGCCGTCGCGGCCCGGCGCGCGCGCAGGGACCGGGGTCCGGGCGAGGCCCGGCCCGCCAGTGCGACGGGCGGCACGAGCCTCGCGCGGGGCGTCCCGCTCGGGCCCGTGCTGCTCGCCGCGTGGTGGGCGACCGTCACGGTGGAGGCGACCGGCGCCTCCACCGTGTGACGGCCCCGATCACCTCGGAGCGCCGCCCGGGGTGCCGACGGCGCCCGGGCCGGGCCCGTCGCGGCCGCGGGGCGAGCTAGCCCGGGTGCGTCATGCTCAGCACGTCGAGGGCGGAGTCGAGCTGCTCCTCCGTCACCTCGCCGCGCTCGACGAAGCCGAGGTCGACGACGGCCTCGCGCACGGTGAGCTTCTGCGCCACGGCGTGCTTCGCGACCTTGGCAGCGGCCTCGTAGCCGATCACGCGGTTGAGGGGCGTGACGATCGCGGGCGACGACTCCGCCAGGGCGCGGGCGTGCTCGACGTTGGCCTCGAGCCCGTCGACGGTCTTGTCGGCGAGGGCGCGCACGCCGTTCGAGAGCAGGCGGATGGACTCGAGGAGCGCCGTCCCCATCACAGGGATGGCGACGTTGAGCTCGAAGGCCCCCGAGGCGCCGGCCCAGGCGATCGTCGCGTCGTTGCCTATCACGCGCGCCGAGACCATGAGCACGGCCTCGGGGATGACCGGGTTGACCTTGCCCGGCATGATCGACGAGCCCGGCTGCAGGTCGGGGACGTGCAGCTCGCCGAGCCCGGCGTTCGGCCCCGAGCCCATCCAGCGGATGTCGTTGTTGATCTTGGTCAGGCTCACCGCGACGACGCGGAGGGCGCCCGAGGCCTCGACGAGCGCGTCGCGCGCACCCTGGGCCTCGAAGTGGTCGAGGGCCTCGGTGACGGGCAGCCCGCTGTCGGCCGCGAGGGCGGCGATGACCCGCTGGGGGAAGCCGACGGGCGTGTTGATGCCCGTGCCGGTCGCGGTGCCGCCGAGCGGCACCTCGGCGACGCGGGGCAGGGTGGCACGCACGCGCTCGACCCCGAGCCGGATCTGGCGGGCGTAGCCGCCGAACTCCTGGCCGAGGGTGACCGGCGTCGCGTCCATCAGGTGGGTGCGGCCCGCCTTGACGACGTCTGCCC
The DNA here is from genome assembly GCF_001423665.1 of Frigoribacterium sp. Leaf164. Classification (NCBI taxonomy): domain Bacteria; kingdom Bacillati; phylum Actinomycetota; class Actinomycetes; order Micrococcales; family Microbacteriaceae; genus Frigoribacterium; species Frigoribacterium sp. Leaf164. The sequence continues at coordinate 426,696 of NZ_LMOX01000003.1, read as the reverse complement.
ACTCGACGGCCTTGCGCTCGAGCGACTCGGCGAGGTGCTCGAGCGAGGGCACGAGCTGCTCGAGCAGAGCGCCCGTGACGGCGACGTGCACCGACGTCGGGAAGACGTCGTTCGACGACTGCGAGGCGTTGACGTGGTCGTTCGGGTGCACCGGGGTGCCGTCGACGCTGCCGGCCAGCGTCGCCAGGACCTCGTTCATGTTCATGTTCGACGAGGTGCCGCTGCCCGTCTGGTAGACGTCGACCGGGAACTGGTCGTGGTGCTCGCCGCCGATCACGGTGTCCGCGGCCGCGACGATCGCGTCGGCGACGGCCGGGGCGACGATGCCCATCTCGCCGTTCACGATCGCGGCCGCGCGCTTGATGCGCGCCAGCGCCACGATCTGCGCCGGCTCGAGGCCGGCCCCCGAGATCGGGAAGTTCTCGACGGCACGCTGGGTCTGGGCGCGGTACAGCGCCGATGCGGGCACCCGCACCTCTCCCATCGTGTCGTGCTCGATGCGGTACTCGGATGTGGTCACGACGTCGTGGTCCCTTCCTGTGGCCCTCGTGGGGCGCTCTCGACCCCGGCTCGCCGGGGGTGGTCTCAGAGGCGGCCGATGACGACCGAGCGGTCGACGCGGCCGTTCGCGAGGTCGTAGTTCGCCCCGACGACGGCCAGCCGCCCCTCGGCGATCGCCGTCGCGACCAGGGCCGAGCGGCCGACCAGCGTCTCGACGGAGGCCTCGATGTGCAGCTTGCCGACCGAGCGGGGGTCGAGCACGGCCCCGGGCTCGAGGTCGATCGTGGCGCGGCGCACCGAGGGCACGATCATGTCGACGAGGTCGCCGAGGAACCGCGACCCGGGAGGCGCGGTGGAGGTCATCGACTCGATGGCCGTCGCGACCGCGCCGCAGCTGTCGTGCCCCAGCACGACGATGAGCGGCACGTTGAGCACCGAGACCGCGTACTCGAGGGAGGCGATCACGGTGTCGCCGACGACCTGGCCGGCGTTCCGCACGACGAAGAGGTCGCCGAGGCCGACGTCGAAGATGATCTCGGCCGCGAGGCGCGAGTCGGCGCAGCCGAAGAGGGCGGCGACGGGCTCCTGGCCGCCGGCCAGCAGCGACCGCCGGTCGCTGTCCTGGTGGGGGTGCTCGGGGCTGTTCGCGACGAAGCGGTCGTTGCCGTCGGCCATGCGCTGCCAGGCCTGGCCGGGGGTCAGGTGCTCGGGGGCGGAGGGCGTGGCGGCGGTCTCGGGGGAGGTCACGATCGGGTGCTCGTCTCGTCGGCGATCTGCTCGGCGAGGGCGGTCGCCAGGGTCTCGAACTCGGTGTCGTCGGCCGTGCCGTGCAGCACGTACGAGCTGCGGTCGACGGTGGTCGTCAGGCTGTAGGCGTAGTTGCCGGGGTCGTCGGCGTCGCGCTGGTCGTAGACCAGCCAGTCGAGCCCGCCGATCGTCGTGGTGCCGTTCGGCACGGCCGTCTGCACGGCGGCGCTGACCCAGGTGTCGTTGGCGTCGATGCCCTGCTCGAGGGCGATGAACTGGTCGGCCGGGGTGATCAGGCCGACGTACCAGGTCGAGACGCCGTCGGCCGTGCCCGTGTCGATCTCGGCACGGTTCGACGACCAGCCGTCGGGCAGGGCGGGGGAGGCGAGCGGCACGTCGACGCTGGCCTCCGACTGCTCGGCGACGCTGCGGTAGTCGATCACCTGGCGGTTGACGGTGCCGCCGGGGCGGACGACCACGAGCACGAGGAACAGCACGATGCCGAGCGACGCGAGGATCGAGAGCGTGAGGTTCTTCGCCGTCTGGTTGGCGTAGTGCTTGCGGGTGTTCTCCGCCTTGCGCCGGGCCGTCTCGTCGGGCGTCTCGGGGCGGCCGAGCTCGGCGACGACGCGGGGCTCCTTCGGGCGTCGGCCCCTGCCCTCGCCGCTCATTCGGCGGTCACCTGGCGGCGAGCGGCCTCGAGGCGCTCGCGGGCGCCCATCAGCCACTCCTCGCAGCGGCGGGCCAGGGCCTCGCCCCTCTCCCACAGGGCCAGCGACCGCTCGAGCGTCGACCCGCCCTGCTCCAGCTCGGCGACGACGCGGACGAGCTCGTCGCGGGCCTGCTCGTAGCTCAGCGACGAGACGTCGGGAGCGGAGTCGGCGCTGGCCGCGGGGGAGTCGGAGGGGGTCGTGGTCACGGGCACCATGCTACCGAGCAGAGCTGACGGCGGGGCCCTGGCCCGCGCCGGCGGGGGAGGGCGACGGGCCTGGGGAGGAGGCGCCGGTGCTGACGGCCCCCACCGCGCCTCCCTCGAGGGTGACGACGAGCTCGACCCCGGCCGGTGCGTCGTCGGGCTCGCGCAGCACGCCGCCGCCCGGCAGCTGCACGATCGAGTAGCCGCGCCTCAGGGTGCCCTGGGGCGAGAGGGCCCGCAGCTGCGCGGTCAGCTCGGACACGCGCGTGTGGGCGCGCTCGACGGCCCGGGCGAGCAGCTCCTCGCCGCGGGCCACGGCCCGCACGACCTCGTCGGCGCGGACGTCGACGAGGGTCTGGGGCGACGCGAGCACCGGGCGGCTGCGGAGCTGCTCGAGCCGGTCGATCTCGGTCGAGACCAGGGAGGTGAGCCGCTGGCCGATGCGGGTGCGGGCCTGCTGCACGCGCTGGAGCTCCTCCGACACGTCGGGCACGACGCGCTTCGCGGCGTCGGTCGGCGTCGAGGCACGGAGGTCGGCCACGTCGTCGAGCAGCGGCCGGTCGGCCTCGTGCCCGATGGCGCTGACCACCGGCGTCGTGCACGCCGCCACGGCGCGCACCAGGCCCTCGTCGCTGAAGCCGAGCAGGTTCTGGAAGTCGCCGCCGCCCCGCGCGACGATGATCACGTCGACCTCGGGGTCGGCGTCGAGCTGCTGCACGGCCGCGGTCACCTCGCCCACCATCCGGTCGCCCTGCACCGCGGCGTGCACGACCCGGAAGGCGACCGACGGCCAGCGCAGCTGCGCGTTGCGCAGGACGTCCTTCTCGGCGTCGCTGTCGCGACCGGTCACCAGGCCGATGCACTGCGGCAGGAAGGGCAGCGGGCGCTTGCGGTCGGCGCCGAAGAGCCCCTCGGCCGTGAGCTGGCGGCGCAGCCGCTCGAGCCGTTCGAGCAGGTCGCCGAGCCCGACGTGGCGCATGTCGAACACCTGCATGGTGAGCGAGCCGCCCTTGACCCAGTAGTTCGGCTTCACCGCGGCGATGACGCGGTCGCCCTGCTTGAGGTCGGCCGGCACCCGAGACTTCACGCTCGACCAGATCGAGAACGAGATCGTGGCGTCCTGCTCGAGGTCCTTGAGCTTGCCGTAGACGTTGCCCCCCGAGACGTTCCACTGCGTGATCTCGCCCTCGACCCACGCCGTGCCGAGGCGGTCGATCCAGTCGCGCACCTTGGCGGCGAGCAGCCCCACGGGCCAGGGGGCCTCGGCGGTCGGCGGCGGGGTGACGATGGTCATGCTGCTCCCGGTGGTCGTGGGTGGTGGTCGGTGCTCGGTCGGCGGCGCGGGGCGTGCCCCGCTCCCAGTGGGTCGGCAGTCGAGCGCCTTACACTCTCCTGGTGGCCCACATCACGAACGGCGCGCTCGCCGTCGACCTCCCGACCCCCCGCGTGCCCGCCGTGCGCAACAGGCTACGGGACACCCCCGTCGCCGGACGCAAGCGCGTGCTGCTCGCCGCTCCCCGCGGCTACTGCGCCGGCGTCGACCGCGCCGTGATCGCCGTCGAGAAGGCCCTCGAGCACTACGGCTCGCCGGTCTACGTCCGCAAGCAGATCGTCCACAACGTCCACGTCGTCTCGACGCTCGAGAGCCAGGGCGCGATCTTCGTCGACGAGGTCGAAGAGGTCCCCGAGGGGTCGCACGTCGTCTTCAGCGCCCACGGCGTCTCGCCGGCGGTGGTGCAGGGCGCGGCCGACCGCGGCCTGCAGGCCATCGACGCCACGTGCCCCCTCGTCACGAAGGTGCACCGCGAGGCGGTCCGCTTCGGGTCGCAGGGCCGCCACATCATCCTCATCGGCCACGCCGGCCACGAGGAGGTCGAGGGCACGATGGGCCACGCCGCCGACCGGACCACCCTCGTGCAGAACCCCGACGAGGTCGACGACCTCGTCGTCGACGACCCCGAGAACCTCGTCTGGCTGTCGCAGACGACCCTCAGCGTCGACGAGACCATGGAGACCGTGCGTCGCCTTCGCGAGCGCTTCCCCTCCATCCAGAACCCCCCGAGCGACGACATCTGCTACGCCACGCAGAACCGTCAGGTCGCCATCAAGAAGGTCTCGGTCGAGGCCGACCTCGTCATCGTCGTGGGCTCGGCCAACAGCTCGAACAGCGTGCGCCTCGTCGAGGTCGCCCTCGAGCACGGGGCCAAGGCCGCGTACCGCGTCGACTACTCGAGCGAGATCGAGCAGGAGTGGCTCGACGGCGTCGAGACCGTCGGCGTCACCTCCGGCGCCTCGGTGCCCGAGGTGCTCGTCAAGGAGGTCCTCGACGACCTGGCCGACGCGGGCTACCTCGACGTCTCCGAGGTCGTCACGGCCCACGAAGACCTCATGTTCTCGCTGCCCAAGGAGCTCCGCACCGACTCCACCGGCGCCGTCGACAGCCGGGCCCTCGGCGGACGGACCCGATGACCGACGAGTCGTCGGCTCCCCGCGACGCCCGTCCCCGCCCGCGGTACGGCGAGTACGCGCCCGAGGGCTGGGTCAGCCCCGTGGCCGACGCGGCCGCGGCGCGGGAGGCAGAGCTGGCGGCGAAGGCCGCTGAGTCGCGGGCCGTGGACGCCAGGCCGGGCGCAGCCCCGGTGACGCAGACCGCCTCGACGGCGGGCCCCGCGACTCCTGCTGCCCTGAGTACGGGGCGCCGGGTGGACCGCATCGCGACCCTCGCGCTGATCGGCCTCGCCGTCTACAACGTGGTGGGCAACGTCGTGCTGGTGCCGAACTTCTCGGCGACCCTGCTCGACCTGCTCCGGCGCAGCGGCTACGACGTCGACACGTTCACGTCGCAGGCGGGCCTGCAGACGGCGGGCGCCGTGATCGCGGTGACCTCGCTGGTCGTCTTCGTCGTGATGCTCTGGTGGTCGCTGCGCCGACTGCGCGCCGGCCGTCTCTCGTTCTTCGTGCCTCTCGCCGCGGGCGTGCTCGTGACCGCCGTGCAGCTCGTGGCCGTCTTCTCGGTGGTGCTCGGCGACGCCGCCTTCGTGCAGTCCGTCATGGACGCCGGCAACCGCCCCTGATCTCGCCGCCCCGGTCGACCCGGGGCACGGACGTGACGACGCCCCGCCGGCCTGAGCCGACGGGGCGTCGTGACGTCACGGGGGAGTCGCGGGTCAGCTCCCCGACTGGCCGAACGACCCCAGCTGCCGCGTGGCCTCGACGACTCGCGCCGCCATGGCGGACTCGGCGACCTTGCCCCAGGCGCGGGGGTCGTACTGCTTCTTGTTGCCGACCTCGCCGTCGGCCTTGATGAACCCGTCGTAGTTCTTGAGCACGGTGTCGGCGATCGACCGGCTGAAGGCGTACTGCGTGTCGGTGTCGAGGTTCATCTTGACGACGCCGTTCGAGACGGCCTCGGAGATCTCGGCGTCGGACGAGCCCGAGCCACCGTGGAAGACGAGCTCGAGGGGCTTCTCGGCGGTGCCGAAGCGCTCCTGGATGCCCTGCTGGATCTCGCCGAGCAGCTCGGGGCGGAGCTTGACGTTGCCGGGCTTGTAGACGCCGTGCACGTTGCCGAAGGTGAGGGCGGCGATGTAGCGGCCCTTCTCGCCCAGGCCGAGCGCCTCGACGACGCGGGTCACGTCGCCCACGGTCGTGTAGAGGGCGTCGTTCGTGCCCTCGTGCTGCACGCCGTCCTCCTCGCCGCCGACGACGCCGATCTCGACCTCGAGGATGGCGTTGATGGCGGCGGTGCGCTTCAGCATCTCCTCCGCGATGGAGATGTTCTCGTCGAGGGGGACGGCCGAGCCGTCCCACATGTGCGACTGGAAGAGCGGATTGCGGCCGGCCTTCACCTCCTCCTCGGAGGCGGCGATCAGCGGCAGGACGAAGCCGTCGAGGGCGTCCTTCGGGCAGTGGTCGGTGTGCAGCGCGACCGTGATCGGGTAGTTCTTGGCGACCTCGGTCGCGAACTTCGCGAAGGCGATCGCCCCGGCGGCGCGGTTCTTGACGGTGTGGCCGGCGAAGTAGTCGGCACCGCCGGTCGTCACCTGGATGATGCCGTCGCTGCCCGCCTCGGTGAGGCCCTGGAGCACCGCGTTGATCGTCTGCGACGACGACACGTTGACGGCGGGGTAGGCGAACCCCTTCTTCTTCGCTCGGTCGAGCATCTCGGCGTACTGCTCGGGGGTGGCGACGGGCATGGCTTCTCCTTCGGTGGTGCGGGTGCGGCTCTGCTCGGCCCAGCCTAGTCAGCGGGCCCGGCGTCGGCCCAGGCTCGGGAGGCGGCGGCGGAGGGTCGACACCCGGGGGTGCCGACCCTCCGCCGGGTCGCCTCAGACGGAGCTCGGCGTGCTGTCGTCCCGCTCCGCGGAGCGTCGACGGGCGAGGAGGACGACGCCCCCGGCGGCGAGGGCGAGCAGGGCGGCCAGCGCCGTCAGGCCCAGCACGAGGGGTCCTCCGGTGAACGCCAGGACGGCGGGTCGGGGCTCCTGCGCCTCGGCCGTCAGGTGCTCCTCCGGGTCGGCCCCGGGGGAGGTCGAGGTGCTGCCCTCGTCGGTCGGCGGGTCGACCACGGGCGGGTCGACCACGGGGGGCTCGACGACCGGGGGATCGACGACGGGCGGCTCCACGACGGGCGGCTCGGCCGGGTCGGCCAGCGCCCCCGCGTCGACGTGGTCGTGTCGCGAGACGCCCGCGAGTGCGCCGCTGGGGTCGAGCACGCGGCTCACCGTGACCGCGGCCCGCCCGTCGGCGTCGACGTCCGAGTCGCGCTCGGGGTCGTCGCCGGCTCGGACGGTCGTCCACCCGCCGGGCACCTCGCCCACGTCGACGCGGTAGTCGCCGGGGCGCAGGCCGGTCGTCGACCAGCGACCGAGCGCGTCGGTCGCGACGGCCCGCGAGACGAGGTCGCCGCGGTCGTCCGTGCCGGTGACCCGCACCGGGTGGCCGGGCCGACCCGGCTCGTCGTCGCCGCGCACGCCGTCCGCGTCGACGTCCGTCCAGACGCGGTGGCCGAGCGTGCCCGCGGCGACCCGGGTGCTGGCCCGGTTCGAGGTCGTGGCCCAGTCGATGCCGGCGACCCGGAGAGCGAAGGTCGACGCCCAGACGTCGGAGTCGGCGGAGTCGTCGGCTCCGGTCAGGACGAGCTCGTGCTCCACCGAGCCGCCGCGCTCGACGGGGCCGTCACGGTGCACGCGCACGGCCGTGACGTCGTCGAGCCCCGTGGGGCAGCCGGCCCGGCCGAGCTCCGCCTCGAGGCACCAGGTGGTGGCGCCTCCCGGCTGGTTCGACCCGTGGGCGGGGTCGGTGTGGACGTCGGCCGAGGGGGCGCCGGTGTAGCTCACGGTCTCGGTGTCGCCGTCCGCCGCCACCGGGGCGACGAGCCGAGGCTGCGTCGCCGCGGTGGTGCTGCCGTCGCCGGGGTGGGGCAGCGTGCTGATCAACGAGCTCGAGGGCAGCGCCTCGGAGCCGACGTTGCGGTACGAGAGCGTGAAGACCACCTCGTCGCCGATGACGTGCACCGGGTGGTCGACGGTCTCCTCCGTGTCGAAGCCGCTGCCGGCGAGCACCTGGAGGGCCCGGTCGGAGGTGCGGAAGGACGGCGCCGACACGTCACGGCTCGACTCGATCGTCGCGCGGTTCAGGGCCTCGACCCCCGCGCGCGTGCTCGTGAAGCGAGCGTCGAACACGAGGGGCGCGATCGTCGCGTTGACCTCCACCGGGTCGAAGCGCCAGGTCAGCCGCTGGCGGGCCTCGCCGTCGATCTCGACCTCGTCGACCACCGGCTCCGGCGAGCTCGACCCGGGGACGAACTCGGCGCCGGCGGGGAGGACGTCCCGCACCGTGACCACCTCGGCCACCCGGTCGTCGCTGGCGTTCGTCACCGACGGGTACAGGGCGTAGCGGACCGTGCCGCCCGCCGTGACGAAGGCGCTCTGGTCGGGGGTGTCGCCGGCGTCGTGGCCAGGGTCGACGACCGCGCTCGTGATGCGGGCGGTGTTGCTGGTCGTCGTGAGGAAGTCCGACCACGGGCCGTTCGCGCTCTCCGCGTCGGCACGGTCGTGGGTCCACTCGCCGTCGGTCGACGTGCGCATGCTGGAGAATGTCCGCACGCGGGTGTCGTTCTCGAGCCGCGGGGCCACCGTGAGGTGGACGTTGAAGCCGATGGTCGTCGTGGCCGGGTGGTCGTACGACCAGCGGACGGCGCCGACGGCCGCCGGGCCGCCCTCGACGTCGAGCGGGTCGGCGTGCCACTCCAGGTCGTCGTCGTCGCAGGTGGCGCTGCGGGCCGCCTCCTGGTCGCCGCCGGCGAAGGCCGCGAACTCCGGCCGGCCGGTCGTGCCCACGCTGTTGCTGGCCGCCCACGACCCCGGGGCGTTCTCGCGCAGCGTCTGCACGGTGTTGTCGAAGACGGAGCAGACGACCGTGTCGCCCCACGGGCCCACGCCGCGGTTGTTGAGGCTCGTGCTGCTGAGGATCGACTGGGCGGGGGTGACGTACGGGAGGTCGTTCTTGCCCGACAACGGGAACGACGCGGAGCGTTCGGCGTCCCAGCCGTAGTAGCGGGTCACGCCCCCGACGCCGGCGTTCTGGCTGACGTTCCGGTCGACGGAGTTGTCGTGGTCGGGCTCGGGCTCACCGTCGTAGTTGGCCCGACCGCTGATGGAGGTCGCGGCGACGTCGCGGTAGGTGTTGCGGGCCGTGAAGGACTGGCCGAGCGGCGGGGCCGGGACCCAGAGGCTGACGTAGGCCGAGACGACGTAGGGCACGACGCCGCCGGCGATCTGCCCGCCCGACACGCTGCGGGTCGGCACCGAGGCGAGGCTCGTGTCGGTGCCCCTGACGGTGATCGAGACGGGCTCGCCCGGGGCGGCCTGCTCGCAGGTCACGGTGCCGGAGTCGACGACCGCCCGTTCTCCGCCGCCGACGCCGCCCGGCGCGGCGGCGATCTGGCCGGTGTTCACACCGCAGGCCGGGGCGCCGTCGACCGAGTGGAGCACGGCGGGGCTCGGCGACGAGCCGTACATGCGCGACACGTCGTCGACGAGCGTGATGCCGTCGGCGAGCTGCTCGTAGCCCAGCAGTCCGCCGCCCTCGACGAGCGACTCCCAGTGCACCTGCAGCGGGTAGACGATCGAGAAGCCGGGCGTCGTGCCGTCGGCGCCGAGCGACGGCGAGAACGCCGGCACGGTGCGCGACATCGACACGTCGAAGCGCGGGGCGGCGGAGACGGTGACGGCGGGCGCCGTGACCTCGACCGGCTCCAGCCCGACGGCATGGGCCTCGACCCCGGCCTCGAGCACGGCCGCGTGCGGCAGCGCCGTCGAGACCGACGCGACGGCGCTGACCGTCCGGGCACCGCCGGTCAGCGTGCCGAGCTCGCAGCTCAGCACGTCGCCGTCGACGGCCGAGCCGGCCGAGCACTCGTCGGGGACCCCGGCCCAGCTGGTGCCCTCGGCGGCCGTGAGGCGCACCCCGCCCGTGGCCGACCCCTCCGAGGTGCCGACGGTGACGGCGTAGACGACGGCGTCGGCCGTGCGGACGACGCCGTTGCGCGGACCGCTGTCGCCGCCGGGCCGGTCGTCGTCGCTGAAGCGCCCGAGGCCGTCCGACGAGACCGCCACGCTGAGCCGGAGCCCGTCGGCGGAGACCTCGGAGCGCTCGCTCGGCGGGGCCGTCGTCGACGGCCCGCCGGGCTTGAGGGGAGGCGGTGAGGAGGCGCGGGCGGGGACCGCGGGGACGGTGGCCGCCGCGATCAGCGCAGCGGCGACGGCGGCTGCCGTCACCCCGCGGGTGAGGGGAGTGGAGAGAGGGGTCAAGGGAGGCCTTCCGGTCGGGCATGCATGCCTCATGCCGGGTGAGAACATATCGCATGACAGCTGTGAGGGGAAGGCGTGGCGAGTACACTCGAGGAATGGCTGATTCGTCCTCCGGGAACCTCTACTCGCACCCTGACCGCAACCTCGGCATGGAGCTGGTGAGGGCCACCGAGGCGGCGGCGATCCGCTCCGCCCCCTTCATCGGCAAGGGCGACAAGAACGCCGCCGACGGCGCCGCGGTCGACGCGATGCGCAAGTTCCTCGGCACCGTCGCCTTCGACGGCGTCGTCGTCATCGGCGAGGGCGAGAAAGACGAAGCCCCGATGCTCTTCAACGGCGAGCACGTCGGCAACGGCTTCGGCCCCGCCTGCGACATCGCGGTCGACCCGATCGACGGCACGAGCCTCACCGCCGCCGGCCGCATGAACGCCCTCTCGGTGATCGCGGTCAGCGACCGTGGCAGCATGTTCGACCCCAGCGCCGTGTTCTACATGGACAAGATCGTCACCGGCCCGGAGGGCATCGGCGTGATCGACCTCGACCGCCCGATCGGCGACAACATCCGTGCCCTGGCCGAGGCCAAGGGCCTCGCCGTGGAGGACGTCCAGGTGGCCGTCCTCGACCGCCCGCGCCACGCCGACCTCATCCAGCAGATCCACGCCGCCGGCGCCGGCACCCGCCTGCTGCTCGACGGCGACGTCGCCGGCGGCATCAACGCCGCCCGTCCCGACTCGCGCATCGACATGTGCGTCGGCATCGGCGGCACCCCCGAGGGCATCATCACCGCCTGCGCCGTGAAGGCCCTCGGCGGCCTCATCCTCACCCGCCTGGCCCCGAAGGACGACGCGGAGCGCCAGAAGGCGATCGACGCCGGCCACGACCTCACCCGCGTGCTCGACCAGGACGACCTGGTCAAGGGCGACAACGCCTACTTCGTCGCCACGGGCGTCACCGACGGCGCGCTCGTCGCCGGCGTCAAGCGCAAGCAGGGCATGATCCGCACCTCGAGCATCGTGCTCCGCTCGCACTCCGGCACGATCCGTCGCGTCGAGGCCGACCACCTGGTCTCGAAGTGGTACGGCGAGAACGCCTAGTCACCGAGTGACAGACGGAGGGGCCGGGGCGACGTGTTCGCCCCGGCCCCTCCGTCTGCCCCGCGCCGCCGCTCGCGGGGGATCAGAGGCTGTCGTGCTGGTGCTCGTCCTGGCGCTGCCCGTCGCGCTGCTCGGCCTCGTCGAGCGCCGCCGTCAGCTCGGGCGCGGTGAGGTCGCGGGGCACCTCCTCGACGACCGCGGGGGCCGCCAGCACCGTCGACTCGTCGAGCACGCTGAGGCGCCGGGCCGACGGCAGGACGGTGCGCTCGAGCGACCCCACGAAGCGGTTGTAGTCGACGACCGACCCGCGCAGGGACCGGCCGAGCTTGTCGACGTGGCCGGCCATCGTGGCGAGGCGGCCGTGCAGCTCCCGGCTGAGGTCGAAGAGGGCCTTCGCCTCCGTGGTCACGACGTCTTGCTGCCAGCTGAAGGCCACCGTCTTGAGCACCGACCACAGCGTGACGGGTGAGGCGAGCGCGACCCGCTTCTGGAACGCGTAGTCCATCAGGGCGGGGTCGGCCTCGAGGGCCGACGACACGAGCGACTCGCTGGGGATGAAGGCGATGACCAGCTCGGGGGAGGAGTCGAGCCCCGCCCAGTAGGTCTTCGCCGAGAGGGCGTCGACGTGCGCCCGGAGGGCCTTCACGTGCTGCTTGACGAGCAGGTCGCGGCGGGCCGCCTCCTCGCCGGAGGCGGTGGCCGGGATGGTGCTCGCCTCGAGGTAGGCGGAGAAGGGCACCTTGGCGTCGACGGCGATGGACTTGCCGCCGGGCAGGTGCACCACCATGTCGGGCCGGCCTTGGCCGGCGTCCGAGCTGATGCTCGACTGCAGGTCGAAGTCGACCCGCTCGATCAGGCCGGCCGCCTGCACGACGTTGCGCAGCTGGGTCTCGCCCCAGACGCCTCGGGTGCTGTTGGAGCGCAGGGCGCTGGCCAGCGACTCCGCCGTGCTCCGGAGGCGCTCCTCCGACTCGACGGCGCTGCGCAGCTGCTCGCTCAGGGTGCCGTACTGGTGCGCCCGCTGCTCTTCGAGCTCGGCGACCTTGGCCTGGACGGCCGCGAGGCTCTGCGCGACCGGGCTGAGCGCGGTCATGACCTGGCCCTCGGAGCGGGTGCGCTCGGCCTCGGCGATGCGGACGTCTCGCAGGCGGTCCTGGAACTCGCGGAGGCGCGCCTCCTGGTCGGCGGACTGGCGGCGGTGCAGCTCGTCGAGGTCGGCGAGGCGCTCGCGGTGACCCTCGACGGTGGCGCGGGCGCCGGCGAGCTCGGCCGACAGGCGGGCCGTCGACTCGGCCGACCGGGCCCGTGTCGCCAGCACGCCCAGCACGACGCCGACGGCGAGGGAGAGGACGACGAGGGCCACGACGGCGATCGGTGAGGTCATGCCCGCAGTGTCGCAGCAGCCCCCGACAGCGGTGTGAGCCGCTTCATCGTCACGCGGGAGGCCTCGGCGAGCTGCCGGAGGTCGTCGGCGCCGTGCACCGCGGCCGCGTGGGTCATGATGGCCGCGCAGGCCTCAGCGTCGGCGAGGGCGTCGTGGTGCGAGAAGCCCGTGAAGCCCGCGGCGGCGGCCGCCATCGGGAGCCGGTAGGAGTCGAGGGCGTACGTCTTGCGCGCCACCTGCAGGCTGCAGAGGTAGGCCCAGTCGGGCGGGTGGATGCCCGTGGCGTGGCAGGCGGCGCGGATGACGCCCATGTCGAACCCCGCGTTGTGGGCGACGAAGACGTCGATGCCGGCGAAGTCGGCGATGAGGTCGAACTGCTCCTCCCACTCGAAGGCGCCGATGACGTCGTCGGCGACGATCCCGTGGATGCGGGTGTTCCACTCCAGGAAGGCGTCGTGGCCGGCGGGCGGCTTGATCAGCCAGCCGACCTTGTCGACGACGACGCCGTCGCGCACCTTGACGAGGCCGACGGAACAGGCCGACGCGCTGCTCGCGTTGGCGGTCTCGAAGTCGATCGCGGTGAAGTCGATGGGCACCGGGCCATGCTCTCACGCACCCCCGACGTCGCCGGCCCGGCCCGCGCCTCCCCGGCTCCGGGCGGTGCGTCGGGCCCCGCGCCGGTACGATGGCTGACCGTGGCTCTCACTATCGCGATCGTCGGACTGCCCAACGTCGGCAAGTCCACCCTGTTCAACGCCCTGACCAAGAACCAGGTGCTGGCGGCGAACTACCCGTTCGCGACCATCGAGCCGAACGTCGGCATCGTCAACCTGCCCGACCCGCGCCTCCGGGTGCTCGCCGACATCTTCGGCAGCGAGAAGACGCTGCCCGCGCCGGTGTCGTTCGTCGACATCGCCGGCATCGTGAAGGGCGCGAGCGAGGGCGAGGGGCTCGGCAACAAGTTCCTCGCCAACATCCGCGAGGCCGACGCCATCGCCGAGGTCGTGCGCGGCTTCGTCGACGAGGACGTCGTGCACGTCGACGGCCGGGTCGACCCCGAGGGCGACATGGGCACGATCAACACCGAGCTGATCCTCGCCGACCTCGAGACCGTCGAGAAGGCGATCGTGCGCTACGAGAAGGAGCTCCGCCTCAAGCGCGTCGAGCCGGTCACGCACGAGACCGCCGTCGCCGCCCGCGACGCCCTGCAGCGCGGCGAGGCCCTGTCGGCGTCGGGCATCGACCTCGAGCCGATCCGCGAGCTCGGGCTGCTCACCGCGAAGCCCTTCATCTACGTCTTCAACGTCGACGAGTCCATCCTGACCGACGACGCCAAGAAGGCCGAGCTGGCCGCCCTCGTCGCGCCGGCCGAGGCCGTCTTCCTCGACGCCAAGATCGAGTCCGAGCTGATCGACCTCGACCCGGACGACGCGGCCGAGCTGCTCGCGTCGACCGGCCAGGAGGAGTCGGGCCTCGACCAGCTGGCCCGCATCGGCTTCGAGACCCTCGGCCTGCAGACCTACCTCACGGCAGGCCCGAAGGAGACCCGCGCCTGGACCATCGGCAAGGGCTGGAAGGCCCCGCAGGCGGCCGGCGTGATCCACACCGACTTCGAGAAGGGCTTCATCAAGGCCGAGGTCATCTCGTTCGAGGACCTCGTCGAGACCGGCTCCATCGCGGAGGCGCGCTCGGCCGGCAAGGCCCGCATCGAGGGCAAGGAGTACGTCATGCAGGACGGCGACGTGGTGGAGTTCCGCTTCAACAACTAGGCACCCGGATGGGTCGGAGCCCGGCGTCGGGCCTCTCTGAGGCGACCGCCCGCGGCTGACGAGGGCCGATCCGGGAGCTGGACCGGGGGACGACCGCCGGGGTACACGCCGCAGTCGATCGGAGGCCCGTGGGGGACCGGATCCGTACCCCGCCGTGCCCCCCGTCCGGCCGATACTCCCGGGTATCCTCCCTTCACGTGAGGGTCGTGTACCCCGAAGGGGGAGGGATCACCCGTCCGGGGGTCGCGGGTCATCCGCGGATGGTTCCCGGCCCGGCTCACAGCACAGTCTTGACGTGGTCACAGCGCTGTCCCTACTTTGAGCACCAGACGCCGGTACCCCAGCGTCGAGGCCCGAACCTCGACGCTCCGTGCGGGGGGAGCCCGAACTCCCTCCGATCCCGACACGGTCACCACACGCACCTCGCGAGAGGTCGTTCACCGGTCGGCGACCCCTGAAGGGGCCGCCGACCGCGGCACGCCTCATCGAGGCTGTCGGCCACCGGTGCGCCTACCCGAACCCCGATCGAGGACCCGCCACCCATGCGCCTTGGCACAGCTCTGTCGACCGACTTCCAGATCGCCCTGAACTGGCAGTCCGTCGTCGACGTCTTCACCACCGTCCAGCCCTACTTCCCCATCGCCATCGCCGGCACGATCGTCTGGCTGCTCTGGCTCTACCGGGTCATCCTGTCGGCCCGCGCGAAGCCGATCGAGAGCGACTTCCGGTCGACGACCTCGCTCGTCGTGCCGTCGTACCACGAGGACCCCGACATCCTGATGCGCTGCCTCCAGACGTGGCGCGAGCAGGGGCCGGACGAGATCATCATCGTCCTCGACCTGATCGACACCGAGGCGTACGACCGCATCATCGCCCTCGGCGACCCGCGCGTGACCCCGGTGCTCTTCCACCACGTCGGCAAGCGCTCGGCGCTCGGCGCCGGCATCCGCCGGGCCCAGGGCGAGATCCTCTTCCTCACCGACTCCGACACGTCGTGGACGCCGGGCCTGCTCGAGAACGCGCAGAAGCCGTTCGCCGACCCGCTCGTGGGCGGCGTCAGCACGCAGCAGAACGTGTACCAGCGCCGCACGAGCGTGTGGAGGCGCGTGGCCGACTGGCTGGTCAACCTGCGGTACTACAACTACGTGCCAGCCATGGGCGCCGCCGGCGCCGTCGCGATCATCTCCGGCCGCACCGCCGTCTACCGCCGCTCCGCCGTGATGCCCGTGCTCGAGAACCTCGAGAACGAGTTCTTCCTCGGCCGCCGCTGCATCTCGGGCGACGACGGGCGCCTCACCTGGCTCGTCCTCGCCAGCGGCTACAAGACCGTGCACCAGTCGTCGGCCAAGGCCCTGTCGATGTTCCCCGACACGTTCAGCGCCTTCGTCAAGCAGCGCGTCCGCTGGAGCCGCAACTCGTACCGCACCTACTTCACGGCGATCGCGAAGGGCTGGCTCTGGAAGGTGCCCTTCGTCACCAAGGTGACGGTCATGCAGATCATCCTGACGCCCGTCACCATGGGCCTCACCGTCGGCTACCTCGCCTTCAGCCGCATCGACGGCACGGCGCTCGGCATCGGCGCGACGCTCGCCTGGGTGCTGCTCAGCCGCGGCGTGCGGGGGTTCTCGCACCTGAAGCGCAACCCCGGTGACATCTTCATCCTCCCCGTCGTCGCCTTCGTGGTCATCTTCATCTCGCTGCCCATCAAGGTCTTCGCTCTGATCACGATGAACAAGCAGGGCTGGCTGACCCGCCACGCCGACCGCATCGGCGGCGACGGCCAGACCGCGTCGTCGCTCGTCAGCGAGGCGGCCTACGCCGCCGGCCCGGCCGACGAGGGAGTCCCGGCCGACGAGGGAGTCCCGGCCGACGAGGCCGTCACCCCGGCCGGCCGCCACGGCGCGCTGCCGCCCGCCCCGGTCTCGCCGCCGGTCGGCGTGCCCGTCGCGGCGTCGACCGCGGACGTCCAGCCGGCCACGGCGCAGCACGTCCCCGCTCAGCCCGTCGCCGCCCCGCCCGTCCCCGCCCAGACCGCTCCCGTCGCCCAGGAGGTGACCGCATGACCGCCCTCCGCCGCCGCACCGCGCTGAGCTGCGCCTCCGCCGTCCTCGTCACCGCCGTCGTGGCGGGCGGCATCGCCCTCACCGGCGCGGGCACTGCCTCCGCCGCGTCGCCCGAGCCGAGCTCGTCGAGCTCGTCCGAGCCGACCTCCGAGCGCCTCGACGCCAGCGGCGTCGCGTCGTACGAGGGCGACCCGGAGGCGGAGGCGCAGGTCTCCGCCACCGAGGACCGCCGCCTCATCGAGGTGCGGGCCATCGCGAACGCCGCCGACTGGAGCGGCGTCGCGCACTACAAGCCGTACCGCCTCGCCACCGGCAACCTCTACACGCTGGTGCTCGTCGCCCGTGACGCGCCGTACACGCTCAGCGACCTGGAGGAGCTGGCGCCCCGCACCTTCCGCCGCGAGCCCGACGGCAGCTGGCTCCTCAGCGAGAACATCGTCGTCGAGGACGGCGCCACGCTCGACCTCAGCGACAAGGACGGCCTGACGCTGCACCTCCAGTCGAACTCGGAGGCGTTCACGTCGATCGTCACCCTCGGCGGCTCCCTCGTCGTGGCCGGCACCTACGACGAGCCCACGCGCATCAGCAGCTGGGACCCGGACGCCGGGGCCGTCGACACCGACACCTCCGACGGCCGCGCCTACATCCGCGTCGTCGGCGGCCGCGCCGAGCTCAGCAAGGCGTTCTTCACCGACCTCGGCTTCTGGAGCGGCATGACGGGCGGCGTCTCGATGACGGGCACCGACATCCCCGACAAGGGCACCGACACCCTGGCCCGCAAGGGCACCAACGCCAGCGCGAGCGACGAGGCGGCCGCCGCGGCCGCCGCGGAGGAGGACGCCAGCACGGAGGTCTTCGGCACCGAGCTGCTGCCGACCGACGAGGCCAGCGTGCTCGACATGGACCCCGACCTCAGCGGCTACAGCTACGTCTCGGCCATGGTCCGCGACGTCACCTTCGACGGCAACGCCTTCGGGCTGTTCGTCACCAGCGCCGACGGCGTCGTGGTCCGCGACAGTGCCATCAAGGACAGCCTCGTCGACGGCATGGTCTTCCACCGCAACGTGTCGAACAGCGAGGTCGAGAACACCACCTCGACCGGGAACGCGCTCGACGGGTTCGACGTGAACCGCGCCTCCTCGGGCATCGTGCTCGAACGCCTCACGGCGACCGGCAACGGCCACAACGGCATCACCATGAACGGCCGCGCCCTCGCCGAGGGCCCGAGCGCGACGGGCATGCCCACCGGCGTCTACGGCAACAACTCGCTGTCGAACAGCAAGTCGAGCGACAACGCCCGCTACGGCGTGGAGGTCATCGGCGGCACCGACATCGAGGTCGACGGCAACACGCTGACGGGCAACGAGGTCGGCATCGTCGTGGGCCAGGGCGCCGAGAAGGTCGCCCTGACCGACAACACCATCGAGGAGTCGGCGCTGCAGGGCATCGCGCTCCGCGACGCCGGCACCGGCGGCACGATCAAGGGCAACACGATCTCCGGCGGCGACATCGGCATCTACCTCCGCGACGCCGGCGCGACGATCTCGCGCAACACCGTCGAGGACGTCGGCAACCACGCCATCACCCTGATCGGCGACACCGGCCGGTCGAGCATCAGCGACAACGTCGTGTCGGGCCGCGGCCCGAGCGCCATCGACACCGCCCGCACCGAGGGCGCCGTCCGTGCCGACAACGACGACAGCGACTGGCGCAGCACCAAGCCGCTCAGCGTGATCCTGCGGTCGATCTTCCAGCCGCTGACCATCATGTGGCTGAGCCTCGGCCTCATCCTGCTCGTCACGGCAATCACCAGCGTCGGCCGCAACCGCCGCGGGTTCGTCCACCCCTACGCGAACCTCGCGCCGCTGTCGACCTTCACCCGCGGGGAGGCCTCGCGCGACGAGGTCGGCCCGCCCTCCACCCCTCGAGGAAGCACCGCATGATCGACCTGTTCCGCAAGCACCCCGCCCTGACCGCGACCGGCCTCGTGCTGGCCGGCGTGATCGTGGGAGGAGTCGCGGTGACGGCGATCGGCGTCGGTCGTGACGACGAGGGAGGCGCGTCACGGGCTCCGTCCGCCGGCGCCACCTCGGCGCCCCTCGAGGAGGCGTCGCCCACCCCGAGCGCCACCCGCGCCCCGGCCGCTCCGGCCACGGCGAGCGACGTCTGCCAGGCCCCGAGCGTCTCGGTCGCCTCGGCGGACGAGCTCACCTCGGCCCTCACCGACGCCGCCCCCGGCGACGTGATCCAGCTGGAGCCGGGCACCTACGTCGGCAACTTCGTCGCGTCGGAGTCGGGCACGGCCGACCAGCCGATCGCCCTCTGCGGCTCGGCCGACGCCGTTCTCGACGGCGACGACGTCGAGAAGGGCTACGTGATGCACCTCGACGGCGCCGAGTACTGGCACCTCGAGGGGTTCACGATCACGAACGGCCAGAAGGGCCTGATGGCCGACGGCACCGTGGGCAGCACGATCACCGGCCTCACCGTGAACCACATCGGCGACGAGGCCGTCCACCTCCGCGACGGCAGCACCGACAACGTCGTGTCGTCGAACACCATCAGCGACACCGGCAACCGCAAGGAGAAGTTCGGCGAGGGCATCTACATCGGCTCCTCGAAGAACAACTGGGGCGAGATCACCGGCGGCGACCCCGACACCTCCGACCGCAACGTCATCGAGGGCAACACCATCTCGGACACGACGGCCGAGAACATCGACATCAAGGAGGGGACCACGGGCGGCGTCGTCCGCGGCAACAGCTTCGACGGCGCCTCGCTGACCGAGGGCGACTCCTGGGTCGACGTCAAGGGCAACGGCTGGACCATCGAGGGCAACACCGGCACCGCGTCGTCGATGGACGGCTTCCAGACCCACGAGCTCCTCGAGGGCTGGGGCACCGACAACGTCTTCAGCGGCAACACGGCCGCGGTCGACGGGCCCGGCTTCGGCTTCTCGCTCACCCCCGAGCTCGGCAACCGCGTGATGTGCGACAACACCGTCTCCGGCGCCGGCGAGGGCGACTGGAACGTGGAGTGCGCGCGCTGACCCTGCCCGCGCCTCCGGGGCCCCGGCCCCTCCCCGCCCCCACGGGCCACCGACCGCACCACCCGATCACCCGCACCGCCTGATCACCCGCACCACGGATCACCCGCACCGCCCGATCACCCGCACCACGGATCACCGTGCTCCACCCGCACCGCACCTGCGATGCGCCCCCGCTGCGCCCGAAACGCAGCACCGCGCCCCGCCGGGCGCCCTGAACGCCCGGCGACGGCGTCCTCCTGTGACCCTGCCGGGCACCTGAACCGCTCGGCACCGTCCGCTCACCCACACCCGCCTGGAGGCACCCCTTGTCCGACCCGATCACCCGCTCCGCCCCGCTGCCCATCGTCGAGAAGCCCCGCCTGACCGTCGTCGGCACCGGCTACCTCGGCGCCACCCACGCCATCTGCATGGCCGTCCTCGGCTACGAGGTCATGGGCGTCGACGTCGACGTCGCCAAGGTCGAGGCCCTCGCCGCCGGCACCGTGCCGTTCTACGAGCCCGGCCTGCCCGAGAAGCTCCGCGAGGCGCTCGACAGCGGCCGCCTCACCTTCACGACCGACTTCGACGCCGCCGCCGAGTTCGGCGACGTGCACTTCATCTGCGTCGGCACCCCGCAGACGCCCGGCTCGATGGCCGCCGACATGCGCTACGTCGACTCGGCCTTCGGCGAGCTCGCCAAGCGGATCACCCGCAAGGCGCTCCTCGTCGGCAAGTCGACCGTGCCGATCGGCACCGCGAGCCGCCTCACCGAGCTCGTCCAGTCGCTCTCGCCGCTGGGGGCCGAGCTCGAGCTCGCCTGGAACCCCGAGTTCCTCCGCGAGGGCTTCGCCGTGCAGGACACCATGCACCCCGACCGCCTCGTCTTCGGCGTGCAGTCGGAGTGGGCCGAGCGCCAGCTCTCCGCGGCGTTCGCGCCCGTGCTCGAGGAGGGCACGCCCCTGGTCGTCGCCGACCTCGCGACCTCCGAGCTCGTCAAGGTCGCCGCGAACTCGTTCCTCGCCACGAAGATCTCGTTCATCAACGCGATGGCCGAGGTCTGCGAGACCACGGGCGCCGACGTCAACCTGCTCGCGCAGTCGCTCTCGTACGACTCCCGCATCGGCGGCCGCTTCCTCAAGCCGGGCCTCGGCTTCGGCGGCGGCTGCCTGCCGAAGGACATCCGCGCCTTCGCGCACCGCGCCGACGAGCTCGGCGTGGGCCAGGCGGTCTCCTTCCTCAAGGAGGTCGACAGCATCAACAACCGTCGCCGCGTGCGCACGGTCGACCTCATCCGCGAGATGGTCGGCGGCGACCTCGCCGGCAAGCGCATCGCCTGCCTCGGCGCCGCGTTCAAGCCCAACTCGGACGACGTCCGCGACGCCCCCGCGCTCGACGTGGCGCGCATGCTCTACCTCGAGGGGGCGACCGTCACGGTCTACGACCCCGAGGCGAACGAGAACGCGCACCGCCTCTACCCGGACCTCACCTACGCGTCGAGCATGATGGCCTGCGTCGTCGACGCCGACGCCGTCGCCCTGCTCACCGAGTGGCAGGTCTTCCGCGACGCCGACCCCGACGACCTGGCGCAGCTCGTGCGCCACCGACGCGTCGTCGACGGGCGCCACGCCCTCGACGCCGACGACTACCGTGCGAAGGGCTGGGAGTTCCGGGCGCTGGGTCGCCCGGCGCAGTCCCGCACGGTCGCCCTCGCCTCCGACCTGCGGGACGAGGTGACGGTCTGACGGCCCTTCGGGGGGTTCGTCAGCAGCGCCCCGCAGGGCGCTGACAGGCCCGGAGGGGGTCGGGCCTCGGGTGGCCCGGCCCCCTCCGGTGCACCCGGGGCCGTCTCGGGGCCGCCCGGTCGCTTTCGCTGGGAGCGCTCCTCGGCCGGGGGTCGTAGCGTGACGGCGACCCCGTCATCGTCTGGAGGAGCCCCGTGACCGACACCGCACCCTCGACCCCCCGCACCGCCCTCGTCCTCGGCGGCGGCGGCATCACCGGCATCGCGTGGGAGGTCGGCGTGCTCGCCCGCCTGCTCGAGGCCGGCGTGCCCCTCGCCGGAGCCGACCTCGTCGTCGGCACGTCCGCCGGCTCGGTCGTCGGCACGACGCTCCGCCTGGGCGGCGTCGCCGACGCCTACCGCGAGCAGCTGCTGCCGGCCGGCGCGACCCCCGAGGCCGCCCTCGACGGCGGCGACTTCCTGGACCGCGTCGGCCAGGCCGTGGCCGGCGCCGCCAGCCCCGAGGAGGCGCGGGCCCGCCTGGGCGCGCTCGCCCGGCAGGTGCCCGTCACCGGCGACGAGCCCGAGCTGGTGACGACCATGCGCGAGCGGCTCGGTGCCGACACCCCGTGGCCCGCGGGCGACCTGGCGGTCTGCACCGTCGACGCGACCGACGGCGAGTTCCGGGTGCTGACCCGCGACTCCGGCGTCCCCCTGCACGTGGCCGTCGCGGCCAGCTGCTCGGTGCCGCTCGTCTGGCCGACCGTCGAGGTCGACGGCCGGCCGACGATGGACGGCGGCGTGCGCTCCGGCACCAACGCCGACGTCGCCGACGCCGCCGAACGCGTTCTCGTGCTGTCGTGCGGGCCCGAGCTGGCGCAGTCGCCGCTCGGGCCGACCCTGCCGGGCGTCGTCGCGGCGCGGCAGGCGGCCGGTCGCGAGGTCATGGTGATCCAGGCCGACGACGCGGCGCTCGCGGCGTTCGGCGCGAACTCCCTCTCGGGCGCGACCCGCGGCCCCGCGGCCGAGGCCGGGCGGCGCCAGGCGGACGAGGTGCTCGATGCCGTGCGGGAGTTCTGGCGAGGCTGAGCCTGACGCTCCACCGGGAGGGGGACGCCCGTCCTCCTCCCGGGCGACGAGGGGCGGCCCGCGTCTTCCTAGGCTGAGGTGATGCCGCTGCCCCGCCTTCGTCGTGCTCGCCGCGCCCTCGCCGGGGTCGTCGGCCTGGCCCTCGTCGCAGCCTCGCTGAGCGCCTGCTCGCTGCTGCTCGTGCCGCCGCCGGAGGGCTCGGAGGAGTCACTCGCGGCCCTCGCCGACCGTCTCCGAGTAGTCGACGGCGTCGCCGGCGTCGAGACCGACCTCTCGCAGGTCGACGCCAAGGACGACCCCCACCACTGGATCGCCCGGGTCGCCGTGACGGCCGACGGGCCGGACATCGACCTCGTCGACGATCTCGACGACGCCGCGTTCGGGGGCGTGACGCGGGCGGCCCTCCTGCTCGACCTGCACCTGCCCGCGGGCGAGGGCACCTCGGCCGCCACCCTCGACGTCCTGGACGCCGCCTCCGTCACCCTCGCCGACGGGCTCCGACGCGTGCCGGAGGTCGAGTCGGTCGTCGTCGACCGGTCCTCCGCCCAGGTCACGGTCGCCGCCTCCGCGAGCCTCCGCGCCACGGTCGACGCGGTGCGGCCGCTGGTGGACGGGCTGCGCACCAGCCTGACCCGCGGTTCCGCGTACCTGGGGGTGGGGCGGACGAGCCCGGGGCCGGCTCTGCTCGACCGTCTCGACGCCCAGCTGGCGGCGGGTCGTCTCACGTCGCTGAGCCTCTCCGTCGCCGACCCCGTGGCCGGGCCCGTCGGCCCGACGCTCTGGGTCGAGACCCGTGAGGTCGTGTCGATCGCCGACGAGCTCGCCGCGACCACCGACGAGGAGGCCGACGCCGGCACCCGCGACCGCACCGGCTTCACCGTCTCCCCACCGGACGTGGCCGGCGTCGACCGCGACGTGGACGGCTGGCTGGGCCTCCCGCTCGGGTCGCCTCCGCCGCCCACCGTCCCGCGGATCACGCCCGACGCCCCTCCCGCGCCGCTGACCGAGGC
Organism: Frigoribacterium sp. Leaf164; assembly: GCF_001423665.1. Taxonomy (NCBI): domain Bacteria; kingdom Bacillati; phylum Actinomycetota; class Actinomycetes; order Micrococcales; family Microbacteriaceae; genus Frigoribacterium; species Frigoribacterium sp. Leaf164. The sequence continues at coordinate 403,561 of NZ_LMOX01000003.1, read as the reverse complement.
CGAGCTGCAGACCGTCGACCTGACGGAGGAGGAGGCGGCGGTGCGGGCGTTCCTGGACGCCTCGGTCGCGCTCACCGGCGTCGAGGCGGTCGTCGCCGTCGACGGCCGCGAGCAGTGCGAGGGCTCGCTGCGGGTCCGCGTGCGGGGCTGGGTCGTCGCGCCGGTGTTCCTCCACGTCGACGACGCCCAGGTTCCCTTCGACGCCGTCACGGCGAGCTGGACCGACCAGGGCCTGCGCCCAGTCGACCGGGCGCTCGGCCTCGACATCTGGGCGACGCAGGGGAGCGGGGCGTCGGGCGTCGCCGGCGCGACCATCCGCGGGACGGCGGAGGGTCTCAGCCTGTCGGCCACCTCGGCCTGCGGGTCCTGAGGGGCCGGTCGGCCTGGGCATCCGCCGCGGGTCCTTGCCGCGGCGCCCGCGCCTCCGTCAGGATCGGGGGGTGGAAACGTTCATCATCGCGCTCATCGTCCTGGGGGCCGCCGTCGTCACCCTGGGCATCCTCGTCCTGCTGCTCGGCTCGGCCGTGACCGCCGTCGTCGACAAGCGCCGCGCCGCCGCGGCCCCGACCCGTCGCCCGCCCGGGGGAGTCGCCTCGCGCTGACGGCCGTCTCGCGTCCCGCGTGTCGACTCTCGCCGCGCCGGCGAGTTCGACGCGGCCGGGCGTGCACGACGGCCCGTCGGTGTCGAACACGCCCGCCGGAGGGCCGGGGCACCCGCACTCCGTGCGGCCGGGGCACCGGCCCGCCGTGCGGCTCGGGCACCCACGGCCGCGCAGGCAGCGTCAGGCCGCGACGAACTCCTCGATGCCCGCTAGCAGCCGGTCGACGTCGCTGTCGTCCGTGTAGGCCGCGAGCCCGATCCGCAGCCCGGTGGTCTCATCGTCGAGGCCCATCGTGCGCCAGGCCTCGATCGCGTAGAAGTGGCCCGACGGCGCCAGCACGTCGCGCGTCGCGAGGTGCGCCGACAGCTCGCGCATGCGGCGCCCGGCGATCGTGACGTACAGGGTCGGCGTGCGCCGCGCCGCCCGCGAGTGCAGCGTCAGGCCGGGGACGGCGAGGAGGCGCGCCTCGAGCCGGGCGCGCAGCTCGCCCTCGTGCTCGTGGCAGGCCCGCATCGACGCCACGATCGCCTCGCGGCGGGTCGTCGCGTCGCCCGGGGCGATCCCGGCGAGGAAGTCGACGGCGGCCGTGGCCCCGGCCAGCTGCTCGTAGGGCAGGGTGCCGAACTCGAACCGCTCGGGCACCACGTCGGTCGACGCCAGGAGCTTCGCGGGCCGGAGGCCCTCCAGCAGCTCGGGGTCGGCGCCGAGCACGCCGCAGTGCGGGCCGTAGAACTTGTAGGGCGAGCAGACGACGAAGTCCGCGCCGAGGGCCTCGCGGTCGACGACCTCGTGCGCCGCGAAGTGCACGGCGTCGACCCAGACGAGCGCGCCCGCGGCGTGCGCGCGGTCGGCGATCGCCCGGACGGCGGGCTGCGTGCCGAGCAGGTTGGAGGCGGCGGTCAGGGCCACGACGCGGGTGCGGTCGGTGATGGCGACGGCGGCCGAGGCGTGGTCGAGCTCGCCGGTGGCGGGGTCGAACTCGATCCAGCGGACGGTCGCGCCGACGGCCTCGGCGGCCTGCACCCAGGGCCGGACGTTCGAGTCGTGGTCGAGCCGGCAGACGACGACCTCGTCGCCCGGGCCCCAGCCGGCTGACAGGTGGCGCGAGAAGTCGTAGGTGAGCTGCGTCGCGCTCCGGCCGTGGACGACGCCGCGGGCCGGCACGCCGAGCAGGTCGCCGTAGGCGGCACGGAAGGCCTGGACCGTGGCCTCGCTGTTGCGCTCGCCGAGGGTGCTCGTGCCGCGGATCGACGTGGGACCGGTCATGGCGCGGGCGATGGCCTCGCCGACGACGAGCGGGGTCTGGGTGCCCCCCGGGCCGTCGAAGTGGGCGATGCCCGAGCCGAGCGAGGGGAAGGCGGAGCGGAGGGCGGCGACGTCGAGGGGCATGCCCCCTGCTTACCAGGTGCGGCGGCGGTCGCCGCGCACGCGCACGGGAGGCGCGGTGCCGACATGACCGGCACCGCGCCTCCCGCAGACCTGCGGCTCCGCACCGCGGGGCCCGGGCTCAGCTCGCGCTGACGGCCTGCTCGCGCTTCGGCAGCACCCAGCCGGGTCGCACGAAGTGGCAGGTGTAGCCGTTGGGGAGCTTCTCGAGGTAGTCCTGGTGCTCCTCCTCGGCCTCCCAGAAGTCGCCGGCGGTGGTCACCTCGGTGACGACCTTGCCCGGCCACAGGCCCGACGCGTCGACGTCGGCGATGGTGTCGAGGGCTGTCTCGCGCTGCTCGTCGGAGGTGTAGAAGATCGCCGAGCGGTACGAGTCGCCGATGTCGTTGCCCTGGCGGTCCTTCGTCGACGGGTCATGGATCTGGAAGAAGAACTCGAGCACCTCGCGGTACGAGGTCACGCCCGGGTCGAACACGATCTCGACGGCCTCGGCGTGGCCGCCGTGGTTGCGGTACGTGGCGTTGGCGACGTGGCCGCCGGAGTAGCCGACGCGGGTCGAGACGATTCCCGGTCGGCGACGGAGCAGCTGCTGCGCGCCCCAGAAGCAGCCGCCCGCGAGGATCGCGGTCTCGGTCGTTCCGCTGGGGGCGGGGGTGGACTCAGGGGAGAAGAGCGTCATGTACGAACCGTATCCTTCGGTCTCGAGTGCGGTGAGGGGGACGAAGCGGAGGGCCGCCGAGTTGATGCAGTAGCGGAGGCCGCCCGTCGCGGTGGGGCCGTCGGGGAAGACGTGGCCGAGGTGGCTGCCGGCGCCCGCCGAGCTGACCTCGGTGCGGCGCGCGAAGAACATGCCCTCGCGGCGCTCGACGACGTTCTCGGCGTCGATCGGCCGGGTGAAGCTCGGCCAGCCGGTGCGGCTGTCGAACTTGTCGACGGAGGCGAAGAGCGGCTGGCCGCTGACCACGTCGACGTAGATGCCCGCCTCGTGGGAGTCCCAGAACTCGTTGCGGAACGCGGGCTCCGTGCCGCCGCCCTGGGTGACGCGGCGCTGCTCGGGCGTCAGGCGGGCGAGGGCGTCGGGGGTGGGTGCGTGGTCGTGGTCGTCGGTGGTCATGGTGCCTCCAGTTCGGAGCGGGGACGCACCCGGAGTGGTGCGCACGGCTCCGGGGGGTGCAACGCCCCGGCCCGGTCCAGTGTTCCGACGCAGGCTGCGAGACTGGTGGGCATGAGCCTCATCCGCCTGAACGACGTCACCGTGCGCTACGAGCAGCGGCCGGTGCTGCGCGAGGCCTTCTTCCGCCTCGAGCCCGGCGACCGCGTCGGCCTCATCGGGCGCAACGGCTCGGGCAAGTCGACCCTGCTGAAGCTCGCCCTCGACCAGGTGCAGCCCGACGAGGGCACGGTCACCGTCGACGACGGCCTGCGGCTCGGCTACTTCTCGCAGTTCAGCGAGCTCGACGGCACCGCCACCGTCACCGAGGTGCTCGAGGGGCTCTTCGACGACGTCCGCGCCATGGAGGCCGAGCTCGCCGAGATCGACGCCGCGATCGCGGTGGTCGCCGTCGACCCCGACCAGGGCGACGAGCTCACGCGCCTGATCGAGCGGCAGTCCGAGCTCTTCGCCGAGATGGACCGGCTCGACGGCTGGGAGTACCGCCGTCACGTCGACACCGCCCTCACCGTGCTCGGCTTCGACGCGGCGCACCGCACCAGCCCGATCGACGCGCTGAGCGGCGGCTGGCGCAACCGCGCGGCCCTCGCGAAGATCGTCCTCGAGGCGCCCGACGTGCTGCTGCTCGACGAGCCGACGAACTTCCTCGACGTGGCCGGCGTCGAGTGGCTCGAGCAGTGGTTCCGCGACTTCCGCGGCGCCGCGATCGTCGTCTCGCACGACCGGCAGTTCCTCGACGCGGTCGTCACCCGCATCGTCGAGGTCGAGAACTTCCACCTGCACGAGTACCCCGGCGCCTTCGCCGAGTACGTCGTGCAGAAGCAGTTCCGGCTGAAGACCCTCGAGCAGCAGTTCGCGCACGAGAACGAGCTGCTCGCCTTCGAGGCCGAGGGCATCAGCGACCGTCGCGAGGCCGTCAAGGCCGCGAAGGCGCAGAAGCAGGGAGGCGCGGGGGGCCTCACGAAGGACCTCGCCAAGATCAAGAAGCAGCGCACCCCGCGGCCCGTCGACCAGATCATCACCGAGATCTACGGCGGGCTGCACGTGAAGGACGTGCTCTGCCGCGTCGAGGGGCTCGGCAAGTCGTACGGCGAGAAGACGCTCTTCGACGATCTCGGCTTCGAGGTGCGCCGCGGGAACCGCATCGTCGTCGTGGGCTCGAACGGCAGCGGCAAGAGCACGCTGCTGCGGGTGCTCGAGGGCACCGAGGCGGCCGACCGCGGCCGCGTCGACTGGGCGGGCGGCGCGAAGGTCGTCTCGTACAACCAGGTGCTCGCCGAGCTCGACGACGCCGACACGGTGACGCACTCGGTCAACGCGATGCCCGACAGCCTGGCCCTGAAGGCCACCCGGAAGTCGGTCGCTCGCTTCCTGGCCATGTTCCAGTTCTCCGAGGCGGACCTCCAGCAGCGCATCGGCGCGCTCTCCGGCGGTCAGCGCGCCCGCGTGGCGATGGCGCAGTGCCTGCTCTCCGGCGCCTCCGTGCTGCTGCTCGACGAGCCGACGAACCACCTCGACATGGCCAGCACGCAGGTGATGGAGCGGGCCCTCGTGCACTTCCCCGGGGCGGTCGTCGTCGTCAGCCACGACCGGTTCTTCAGCGAGAAGGTCGCGAACCGGCGCATCGAGTTCGGCGCCGAGGGGGCCGAGCCGGGCGAGCTGCTGGTCGGCGCCGCGTAGGCCGACCGGGCACCTCGACCGCCGCGGACGTGCGTCGCCACGGCCGACGGCCGGGCCCAGTCGTCAGTCGCGGTCGTGCCAGCGCAGCAGCAGCGGCGCGGCGATCGTCGCCGGGCACGGCACCGTGCGCGACTCCCCGCTCGTCACCGTGAGCGTGATGCCCCAGAGCGGCCCCTCGCGGTCGACCCCGATGTCGGCGATGTCGCCGTTCTCGACGCGGTGCTCCTCCGGAGGCGCGGTGCTGTCGGCCGGGCGGGTGCGGTACAGGAAGAAGTCCTCGTGGAGGCAGACCTCGTGCCACTGGTCACGCACGACCCACCTGCTGCAGAACCTCACCGGGACAGGCTACCGGGGCGATCGAGGTGACCCGTCCGGGGCCCTCGTCGACGGCGAGGCCCCGAGACGCGTCGCCTCGATGTCCGGACGGCGGCGGCGGCGGCAGCGCGCCGCGCCGCCCGTCAGTCGGCGAAGATCGCGCCGACCGGCTCGCGCTTCTCGGCCTGGAAGGCGTCCTCGACGCGACCGAGCGCCCAGTAGGCGCTGATCGACAGCGACGCCCGATCGAGGCCCCAGCGGTCGTGGAGCACGACCCGCGCCTCCTTCACGGCCCCGCGCTCGCCGTGGGCGAAGACGGTGACCGGGCCGACCGGCGGCTCGAGGGCCCCGAGGGCGGCGAGGAGCGCGCTGCCGGGGGCGCCCTCGCCGCGGTGCAGCCAGCGCAGCTCGAGCCCGGCGGGCGGGGTCAGGGCGACCTCGTCGTCGGGGCCCGCGACCTCGACGAGCGCGAGGCCCCGGGCGTCGGGGCCCATCGCCTCGAGGGCCGACGCGACGGCGGGCACGGCGGAGTCGTCGGCGAGCAGCAAGTTCGGCACCGCGGGGTCGGAGGAGGGCGACCAGCCGCCGCCCGGGCTCGACATCTGCAGCCGGTCGCCGGGCCGGGCCGCGAGGGCCCACGGGCCGGCCACGCCCTCGTCGCCGTGCACGACGAAGTCGACGGCGATCGTGCGGGCGTCGTGGTCGACCGAGCGCACCGTGTACGTGCGGCGCACGGGCAGGTCGTCGGGGGCCAGCTCGCCGCGCAGCCGGTCGAGGTCGAACGGCGGCTGCAGCCCGAGCCCGGGCCGGGCGAGCAGCAGCTTGACGTAGCGGTCGCTCTCGGCGAGCTGCGCGGCGCCGGCCTCGACGAAGCCGTCGAAGGCGTCGCCGCCGAGGTGTACGCGCACGAGGTGCGGCGTCAGGCGCTCGGTGCGCTCGACGACGAAGACGTGCTGCGCGCGCACCGGGCGCGGGGAGCGGGCGGGGGAGGCGTCGGTCGGGCTCACGGGGTCGCTCCCGGTCAGCTCTTCGTCGCCGTCTCGAGCAGCGGCACGAGGGCGTCGAGGGCGTAGCTGCGGGACAGCGAGGTGCCGAGCGAGTACGCCGACGAGACGTCGCCGTCGATGACGACGTCGTGCCCGGCCTCGACCGCCGGCAGGGCCTGCCACTGCGGGTCGTCGGTGATCTGCGCGGTGTCGATGTAGATCGGGAAGGCGACGATCACGTCGGCGTCGATCACGTCGAGGTTCTCCGACGAGATGCTCACCGAGAAGCCGCCCGAGTTCGCGTCGAGGGTGGCGACCTCCGGGTTCTGCTCGAAGCCGAGCGACTCGAGCAGGCTGACGCGCTCCGAGCCCGCGACGTACGCGCCCCAGCCCTCGCTGGTCTTGGTGGCGGCCGTCACGGTGAGGCCCTTCCACTCGGGGTGCGCCTCGGCGGCGGCCTCCACCTCGGCCTCGCTCTGCGCGACGAGCTCGTCGCCCTTCGCGGACTGCCCGAGGGCCGTCGAGACGAGGTCCATCTGCTGCTCGAAGGTGGTCAGGTAGCTGTCGCCGCCCTCGGGCACGCCGATCGTCGGGGCGATGCCCGACAGACGGTCGTAGCGGTCCTGGTCGCCCGACGACTTCGTGTCGAGGATGAGGTCGGGCTGCAGCGCGGCGATCGCCTCGTAGGAGGGGTCGAGCGTGCCGATGATCTCCGGCGACTGGTCGTAGAGGCCCTGGGCCCACGGGCCCACGCCGTCGACGTCGTCGCCGAACGCCAGCCAGTCGGAGGCGCCGACCGGCTGCACGCCGAGCGCGAGCGCCGTCTCGGCGTCGCCCCAGCCGAGCGCGACGACGCGCTCGGGCTGCTGGTCGACGGTCACCTCGCCGAACTTGGTGTCGACGCTGACGGGGAAGGAGTCGGCGGCCGGGGCGGCGGAGGAGGTGGCGGTCGCGTCGTCGGAGGCGCTGCCGGCCGCGCAGCCGGTCAGGGCGACGGCGGCGGCGGCCAGGAGGGCGGCGAGCTTCAGGGGGGTGCGCATGGGGTCCTCGGAGTCGGGGGCGGGGCAGGGGAGACGGGGTGCGGTGCAGGGTGCGGGGGAGTCGCTCCGGCGGGCCCGCTGCGGTGGGGGCGCGACGCTCGGGGTCGAACTCAGGGAAGGCTAGCCTAAGCTCCTCAGCATGGCCATCAGCACCCGGCCCGGCGACGTCCGGGCGCCCCGGGTGGTGCGCCGCACCCGCACGCGGCTCGCCTGGCTGCTCGCCGGCCTGGGCCTGCTCGTCGTGGCCGTGCTGCTCAGCCTCGCGGTCGGGGCCCGTCCGGTTCCCCTCGACGTCGTCGTGCAGCTGCTCACGGGCTGGAGCCCGACCGGCTCGACGGCCGCCCCCGACGCGGGCGACGCGACCGCCGTCGTCGACCTGCGGCTGCCGCGCACGGTCGCGGCGATCGTCGCGGGCGCCGGGCTCGGGGTCGCGGGCGCCGTCGCGCAGGCGGTGACGCGGAACCCGCTGGCCGACCCGGGCCTCCTCGGGGTCACCTCCGGCAGCGCGTTCGCCGTCGCCCTCGCCGTCGGGTTCGCCGGGGTGACCGCGGCCGGCGGCTGGGTGTGGCCCTCCCTGCTGGGCGCCGCGGTCGCGACCGTCGCCGTCTCGCTGATCGGCGGCGCCGGCCGCTCGGGCGGCAGCCCCGCGCGCCTGACGCTGGCGGGCATCGCCTTCGGCGCCGTGCTGAGCGGCCTGACCTCGGCCATCGTGCTCGCCGACCCCCGGCGCTTCGACGCGGTCCGCGCCTGGGAGGTCGGCAGCCTCGCCGACCGCGGCTGGGCGCCGGTCGTGACCGTGGCGCCGTTCGTCGTCGCGGGCGTCGTCGTCGCCCTCGTCGCCGCCCGGCCCCTCGACGCGGTCGCCCTCGGCGACGACCACGCCTCGTCGGTCGGCGTCTCGGTGCCGCTGGTGCGCGTCGCCGCGCTCGTCGTCGTCACGCTGCTGGCCGGAGGCGCCACCGCCGTGGTCGGCCCGGTCGCCTTCCTGGGCCTCATGGTCGCGCACGCCGCCCGCGGCGTCGTCGGAGCGAGCCAGCCGTGGACGATCGGCCTCAGCGCCGTGCTCGGCCCCGTGCTGCTGCTGCTCGCCGACGTGCTCGGCCGCGTCGCCGCCCCGCCCGGCGAGCTCGCCGCGGGCCTCGTCACCGCCGCCCTCGGGGCGCCGGTGCTCGTGCTCGTGGCCCGTCGCCGCACGGCGGGAGGGGCGCGGTGACCGCGGGCACGGGCACGGGGCCCGGCACGGGGACGCCGACGCGCGGGGCGCCGCCCGCCCGCGCCCCGCGGCCGCGCTCGGCCCTCCGCCGGCATCGGGTCACGGCGACCGCCGCGATCGCCCTCGTCGCCCTCGTCGTCGGACTCGTCGCGCTCGGCCTCGGCGACTACCCGCTCAGCCCGCTCGAGGTGCTGCGCGCCCTCGGCGGCGCCGACGGCCCCGCCTCGACGATCGTGCTGGGCTGGCGGCTGCCGCGGGTCCTGGCCGCGCTCGTCTTCGGGGCCGCGCTGGGCGCCTCCGGAGCGGTCTTCCAGTCGTTGACGCGCAACCCGCTCGGCTCGCCCGACGTCATCGGCTTCTCGACCGGCGCCTACACCGGCGCGATCGTCGTGATCGTCTCGGGCGCGACCTCGACCGTCGGCACCGCCGCCGGGGCGCTCGTCGGCGGGCTCGGCACGGCCCTCGTGGTCTACCTGCTGGCCTGGCGCGGCGGCGTGCAGGGGCTGCGGCTCATCATCGTCGGCATCGGCGTCACCGCCGTGCTGCACTCGGTCAACAGCTGGCTGCTGCTGCGCGCCCAGGCCGAGGTCGCGCTGACGGCGTCGTTCTGGGGCGCCGGCACCCTCGCGCTCGTCAGCTGGTCGGAGCTCGTGCCCGCGGCGGCGCTGCTCACGCTGCTCGGCGTCGCGGTCGCCGTGCTCTCGCGACCGCTGCGCCAGCTCGAGCTCGGCGACGACGCCGCGCGCTCGCACGGCCTGCGCACCGAGCCGGCCCGCCTCGCGCTCGTCGTCGTCGGGGTCGCGCTGACCGCGGTCGTCACGGCGAGCACAGGGCCGATCGTGTTCGTCGCCCTCGCGGCGCCCCAGCTCGCCCGGCGCCTCGTGCGCTCGGCGGGCGTGCCGCTCGGCGCGGCGGCGCTCGCCGGGGCCCTGCTGCTGCTCGTCGCCGACGTCGTCGCCCAGCACGTCACCACCTCGCCCGTGCCCGTCGGCCTCGTCACCCTCGTGATCGGCGGCGCCTACCTCGTCTCGCTGCTCGTCGGAGAATCCCGGAGGTCGTCGTGACCACGCCCCAGCCGCCCGCCACGCCCGGGCAGCCCGGCACGCCTCGCCTGGCCGCCCGCGCCGCGCACCTCGCCTACGACCGGCGCACCGTGTCGCGGTCGATCGACGCGAGCGTCCGCGACGGCTCGTTCACCGTGATCGTCGGGCCGAACGCCTGCGGCAAGTCGACCCTCCTGCGGGCCTTCGCGCGCCTCCTGAAGCCCCGGTCGGGCAGCGTGCTGCTCGACGGCCGCGAGCTGGCCGGCGTGCCCGCGAAGGAGGCGGCGCGCACCGTGGGCCTGCTGCCCCAGTCGTCGACTGCCCCCGAGGGCATCACCGTCGGCGAGCTCGTCGCGCGCGGGCGCTACCCGCACCAGGGCCTCTTCCGCCAGTGGTCGGAGGCCGACCGCGAGGCCGTCGACGGCGCGCTCGCCGAGACCGACCTCGTCGACCTCGTCGACGTGCCGGTCGACGAGCTGTCGGGCGGGCAGCGGCAGCGCGTCTGGGTGGCGACCGCGCTGGCGCAGCAGACCTCGGTGCTGCTGCTCGACGAGCCGACGACCTTCCTCGACGTCGCCCACCAGTACGACCTGCTCGACCTGTTCGCCCGGCTGCACGAGCGGGGCACCACCGTGGTGGCGGTGCTGCACGACCTCGCCCAGGCGGCCCGGTACGCGACCGACTTGATCGTGATGCGCGACGGCGAGGTGGTCGCGACGGGCGCCCCGGCCGACGTGCTCACCGCCGAGCTCGTCGAGCGGGTCTTCGACCTGCCGTGCGTCGTCGTGCCCGACCCGGTCACCGGCACGCCCCTCGTCGTCCCGCGCCGACGTCGCCCCTCGGCGTGAACCGCGTTCCGTGCGATGAACCGCACTCCACTGCGGTTCACCGCACGGAACGCGGTTCATCGGCGGCCCGGCGGCGGGCCCAGCCGCCGCGGGTACGCTCCGCCGCATGACCGAACTGCGTGGTGCCGTCGTCCTGGTGACCGGAGCCTCGGGCGGGCTGGGCTCGCGCCTCGCCGCCCAGCTCACCGAGCGGGGGGCCGTCGTGGTGCGTGCCGGCCGAGCCGGCGGCAGCCTCCAGGGCCCGGGCGCCTACGTCGCCGACCTCCGCGAGCCGACCGGGGCGGCCTCGCTGGTCGCCGCGGCCCTCCAGGCCCACGGGCGCCTCGACGGCATCGTGGTCGCGGCCGGGGTCGTCGCCTTCGGGCCGGCCGACGCCGTCGCCGACGACACCCTCGCCGAGCTGGTCGACACGAACCTGCTCGCGCCGATCCGACTGCTGCGCGACGGCGCGGAGGCGCTGGCCGCGTCCGCCGCGGAGGGCCGCGAGCCGTTCGTGGTGACGATCAGCGGCATCGTGGCCGAGTCGCCGACCGCGGGCATGGCCGCGTACTCCGCGGCCAAGGCGGGCCTCGCCGCGTACGTGGGCGCCGCCTCCCGGGAGTTCCGGCGCCGCGGCGTCCGCCTGGTCGACGCGCGGCCGGGCCACACCGGCACCGCCCTCTCCGAGCACCCGATCGCGGGCAGCGCCCCGGCGTTCGGCCCGGCTCTCGACCCCGACGCGGTCGCGGCCCGCATCGTGCAGGCGATCGCCGACGGCGAGAAGGACCTGCCGAGCACGGCGTTCTGAGCGCCGCCCGGCAGGTCGCCGCGAGCGGGGCCTAGCTGGGGAACTCGGCGCCGAGCACCCGGAGGAGGTCGGCGAGCTGCGCCTGCTGGGCGCGGTCGAGCGAGCTGAGCGGCGACTCCTCCGCGGCGAGCAGGTCGAGCATGGCCGCGTCGACGCGCTCGATGCCGGCCGGGGTGATGCAGATGCGGGCGGCGCGGCCGTCGCGCGGGTCGGCCCGGCGCTCGACGAGCCGACGCTCGACCAGGCGGTCGAGGCGGTTCGTCATCGTGCCGCTCGTGACCATGGTCGCGGCGACCAGCTCCTTCGGGCTGAGCTCGAACGGCTCGCCCGCGCGGCGGAGCGTCGAGAGCACGTCGAACTCCCAGATCTCGAGGCCGGAGTGGCTGAACGCCTCGGAGCGCACGCGGTCGAGGCGCCGCGACACGCGCCGCAGCCGCGAGAAGACGTCGAGCGCCGCGAAGTCGATGTCGGGGCGCACGCGCGCCCACGCGTCGATGATCAGGTCGACTTCGTCGCTGGTGCTCACGGAGGCGTGTCCAATCCGGTCGGGGGTCCACCCACGATCATGCCCCCAGGAGGTGCGGGTCGCCTCCACGACGCCCCCGGCGGGGCCGAGCACGCGCTCGCCGGACAGGCAGGAGGCGCGGTGCCGACCGACCGGCACCGCGCCTCCCCGGGGCTCCGCCCGGCCCTGTGGCCTAGTCAGCCGCGTACTCGTCGAGCGCGGGTAGCGGGCGGCCGTCGTGGTCCCACATGGCCTGGTTCTCCCACGCGTTGCCGGAGGTCGGGTCGTCAGGGTCCCAGCCGGCGCCGTCGACGGCCGTCCAGGTGGGCTCCCACGCGACGACGCCGATGCCGCGGCCGCCCGGGGCGGCGGCCACGACGTCCTGCACGGCGCGGAAGTTCGCCGCCTGGCCCTCGGGGGTCGCCGGGTAGCCGGGGGTCAGCATCGAGGCCTGCGCGACGACGTTCTCCCACACGTGGTCGGGGTCGTCGGCGAGGGTCCACGGGTAGGAGGTCTCGACGATCAGCACGTCGCGGTCGTAGCGCTCCGACAGGGTGCTGACGGCGCCCTGCAGGTCGGCGAGGCTGCCGTGCCAGTACGAGTAGTACGAGAGGCCGATCAGGTCGAACGGCACCCCGCGCGCGCTGACCTCGTCGAACCACCAGGTGAGGCCGTCGACGCCGGCGTTGATGTTGGTCAGGTGCAGCACGACCTTCGTCTCGGGCGACACCTCGCGGACGGCCGTGGCCCCCGCGGTGAGGAAGCTCGCGAGGTTCTCCCACTGGGCGCCCGTCACGCCGTCGGTCGGGTCGACGTCCCAGGTCTGGCCGAGCGGCCAGACCATGCCGGGGTTGATCTCGTTGCCGACCTGGACGGCGTCGGCGGTGATGCCCTCGGCGGCCAGCGCGTCGAGCACCGCCCGGGTGTGGTCGTGGATCGCCTGGGCGACCTGCGGGGCCGTGAAGCCCTGCCACGCCCTCGGCATCGTCTGCGCGCCCGGGTCCGTCCAGCGGTCGGAGTAGTGGAAGTCGACGAGCAGCTGCATGCCGGCCGCGTCGATCCGCTTCGCGCTCGCCACGACGTCGTCGAGGTCGTTGTAGCCGTCGCTCGGGTCGACCCAGACCTTGAGGCGGCCCATCGTCGCGCCGTGGTCGGCGAGCTGCTGGATCGCGTCGGTCGGCTGACCGGCCGCGTCGAGGTACACCGCCCCCTCGTCCTCGTTGCGCAGCAGGCCCGACACGTCGGCCCCGCGCACGTCGCGGGTGACGCGGCCGGGCGTGAACTGCACGTCGTCGATGCTCGCCCAGGCGCCCGCGGCGCCCGTCGTGCGGAAGGTCAGCGTGCACTGGCTGTGCGAGACCTCTGCCGAGACCGCGAGGCGCACCCAGCCGTCGTCCGCCTCGGTCGAGGGCACCGCGGTCGACGCCGCGACGGCCCGGCTCGACCCCTGCCCGCAGCCGGCGAGCTCGAGCGCGCTCGCGTCGAGCCCGCCGCCGCTCTTCACCCAGGCGCTGAACGTCCACCAGCCCGGCGTGACCTTCTTGACCTTCTGCGTGGTGACCGCCTCGCCGGCGGCGGGCAGCCAGTGCGTCAGGCGCGTGGGGGAGTCGTGCCCGCCCGCCTCGAGCGACGTCGTGCCCGAGCCCTTGCTGACCCAGCCGGAGGCGCCCTGCTCGAAGCCGGGGTCGCTCACGACCGCCGTCGGCGACGCGGCCAGGGCCTCGCTCGTCGGCAGGAGGCCGCCGCCGAGGGCGACGACCGCGACGGCGACGCCGCCGGTGAGGGCGAGCCGCGCCCTCCGTCGGCCGCCGGGGGCGGGGTGGGGTGCGGGTCGAGCCATGGTCGTCCTCCTTGACGATCTGCGGGCGGTGCGGTGGCGGTGCGGCGGTGCTGGCGGTGCTGGCGGTGCGGCGGCGGTGCTGGTGGTGCGGTCAGGGGGCCCGGGCCGCGCCCGGTGGGCGGCGACCCGGGCCGGGCGTCAGCGCCGGTCGCTGCGGACCACGGCGACGCCGCCGGCGGCGATCGTCACCATCCCGTCGACGGCGTCGCCGGTGAGCAGCTCGGTGCCGGTCGGGGCGACGACGGCGACCTCGGCGTCGGTGTGGTTCAGCCAGAAGGTGAACAGCGCGTCGTCCGAGCGGCGCTCGACGACCTCGACGCCCGCGACGCGGCCCTCGCGCTCGGCGACGCCGGCGTCGGCCAGCACCTGCTGCACGAGACGCTCGAGGTCGCCGCCCTCGACGCGGGTCGAGACGTACCAGGCCGAGCCCTCGCCGAGGGCGTTGCGGGTCACGGCGGCGCCGCCGGCCGCGGGGCCGGTCGTGTAGCTCGCGACGGCGGTCGCGCCCTCGAGCACGACGTCGTCCGACCAGCCGGCGCCCGTCGAGCCGTCGTCGAGCGAGACGAGCTCGTCGGCGTGCAGGGGCAGGAACTCGGGCACCGAGAGGCCGAGCACCTCGCGGAGCGCGCCGGGGGCGCCGCCCTCGTGCACCGCGTCGTTCTCGTCGACCACGCCGGAGAAGTACGACGCCAGGAAGGTGCCGCCGTCACGGACGAAGCCGGTCAGGTTCTCCGTCGAGCGGTCGTCGACCAGGTAGAGCGACGGGGCGAGCACGAGGTCGTAGCCCGACAGGTCGTCGTGCGGGTGGCGGAAGTCGACGGTGACGCCGAGCTGCCAGAGCGCCGTGTAGTACGCGACGACGCGCTCGCGGTGGTCGAGCTCGACGGAGGGGCGCCACTCGAGGTCGTGGGCCCAGAACGACTCGATGTCCCAGAGGATCGCGACCCGCGCCTCCACCCGGCTGTCGCGGATGCTCGCCAGCTTGCCGAGGTCGCCGCCGAGGCGGACGACCTCCTGCCAGACGCGGCTCGAGGCGCCCGCGTGGGGGAGCATCGCCGAGTGGAACTTCTCCGCGCCGTAGCGGGAGGCGCGGAACTGGAAGAACATCACGGCGTCGGCCCCGCGGCCCAGGTGCGACAGGCTGTTGCGGGCCAGCTCGCCCGGGCGCTTGGCGATGTTCCGGGGCTGCCAGTTCACGGCGGAGGTGGAGTGCTCCATGAGCATCCACGGCCGGCCCTGCGCGAAGCTGCGGGTGAGGTCGGCGTCGAGCGCGAGTAGCACGTGGTTGTCGGGGCGCTCGGCGACGAGGTAGTGGTCGTTCGCCACGACGTCGACCTCGCGGGCCCAGGCCCAGTAGTCGATCGACGGGCAGTTGCTCGACATGAAGTTGGTCGTGACGGGGCGGCCCGGCGAGTGCGCCTTGATCACGTCGCGCTCGGCGACGTAGAGCGAGAGCAGGGCGTCGGAGGTGAAGCGGGCGAAGTCGAGGCGCTGCGTCTGGTTGACGACGGTGGCCGAGACGCGCGGGGCGTCGATGTGCTCCCACTCGCCGTAGACCTGGCCCCAGAAGAGCGTGCCCCAGGCCGCGTTGAGGGCGTCGAGGGTGCCGTAGCGCGCCTGCAGCCACCGACGGAAGGCGACGACCGAGTGCGGGCCGTAGTCCTCGCTGATCGGGGCGCCGTACTCGTTGTGGACGTGCCACATGACGACGGCCGGGTGCTGGCCGTAGCGCTTCGCGAGCTGCTCGGTGATCGCCGTGGCCGCGCGGCGGTACTCGGGCGAGCTCGGGCTGACCATGCCGCGCGAGCCGCGGCCGAGGACGGTGCCCTCGCGGGTGACGGGGTGCGACTCGGGGTAGGCGGCCCAGAACCAGGCCGGCGGCACCGTCGTGGGCGTGGCGAGGTCGACGTCGATGCCCGCCTCGTGCAGCAGGCCGATGATGTCGTCGAGGAAGGTGAAGTCGTACTCGCCCTCGCGGGGCTCGAGCAGCGCCCACGAGAAGATGCCGACGCTGACCAGGTTGACGCCCGACTGCTCCATGAGCGCGATGTCCTCGAGCCAGGTCTCGCGGGGCCACTGCTCCGGGTTGTAGTCGCCGCCGTAGCGGATCTCCGCACGGCCGGGGACGCGCGAGGCGCCGGTCTGCTCACCGGGCTGCGCGGCGGGCGGGGTCTCGAGCTCGAGTGACATGCGGTGATCTCCTTTGACTGTGTGCGCTCCCAGTTCTAGCACACGGTCACCCCGCCGAAATAGTGCGTCATCCGCATCTGACGCACAGTTGACAAGCCATTTCGGCTGTGCATAACTGTAACCGCTCACAGGCACAGCGACGTGGTTCTCCGAAGCACGGCTGCGCCGCCCCACCCCAGCTCTTGCTTTCCTCAAGGAGGACGAATGCGCAGCTCATCCCGCCGTCTCGGCGTCGCCACCCTCGCCACGGCCGCACTTCTGCTCACCGCCGGCTGCTCCGCCTCCGGCGGGGACTCCGCCGACGGCGGCCCCGTCGAGCTCACCTACTGGGCCTGGGCCCCGAACCTCGACAAGGTCGTCGACATCTGGAACGACCAGAACCCCGACATCCAGGTCACGGTCAACAAGCAGGACGGCGGCGACCCCGCCATCACCAAGCTGCTCACGGCCATCAAGGCCGGCAGCGGCGCGCCCGACCTCATCCAGGCCGAGTACCAGAAGATCCCGACGCTCGTCGCTTCCGACGCGCTCGCCGACATCAGCGAGCAGGGCGCCGGCGACCTCGAGGGCGACTTCTCGGCCGGCACCTGGTCGTCGGTCACCCTCGGCGGCGACGGCGTCTACGCCATCCCGCAGGACTCCGGCCCGATGATGGCGTACTACCGCGAGGACGTCCTCGCGCAGTACGGCCTCTCCGTGCCGACCACGTGGGACGAGTACGCGCAGGTCGCCGAGGCGCTGCACGCGGCCGACCCGACCAAGTACCTCGGCACCTTCTCGGCGAACGACGCCGGCTGGTTCGCCGGCCTCGCCCAGCAGGCGGGCGCCTCCTGGTGGTCCAACGACGGCGAGAGCTGGAGCGTCGACATCGCGGAGGACCCGACCGAGAAGGTCGCGTCGTACTGGGGCGGCCTCGTCGAGAGCGGCGCGATCGACAACGCGCCGATGTACACGCCCGAGTGGAACGCCGGCCTCAACGACGGCTCGCAGGTCGGCTGGATCAGCTCGGTCTGGGCCCCCGGCGTGCTGAGCGGCAACGCTCCCGACACGGCCGGCAAGTGGACGGCCGCGCCCGTGCCGCAGTGGGACGCCTCGGAGCCGACCGACGGCAACTGGGGCGGCTCGACCACGGCCGTCACGACCCAGTCGACCAAGAAGGAGGCGGCGGTCGAGTTCGCGACGTGGCTGAACACCGACCCCGAGGCCGTCGCCGCGCTCGCCGACATCTCCGGCGTCTACCCGGCCGCCACCGACGCGGCGTCCGACGCGCTGACGACCCCACCGGAGTTCTTCAGCCAGCAGGCCGACTTCTACGACATCGCCGCGGCGTCCTCCGACGCGGTGCAGCCCTTCACCTACGGGCCGAACGTCAACGTCGCCTTCAGCGCCTACAACGACGAGTTCGCGAAGGCCGCCGACGCCCGGACGCAGTCCGCGTTCGAGGACGCCGTCGACGCCATGCAGGAGATCACGCTCGACGACCTGACCAAGAGCGGCTTCTCGGTCAAGTAGCCGACCACCCGGGAGGGGCGGCCCCGGCCGCCCCTCCCGCCCCGCACCCGCACCGCCCCCACGAGGAACCAGGACCGGCATGGCCGACACGCTCACCCCCACCCGACCGGCGACCGGTCGACGACCCGGCAGCGTCCGCAGCCGGGTGATCACGCCCTACGCGATGCTCGCCCCCGGCATCGTGCTGTTCGTCCTCTTCATGGCCGCGCCGATCGTCTACACGGTCTTCCTCAGCTTCCAGAAGAAGCAGGTCATCGGGCTCGGCCTCGGCTCGGGCGGCCAGACCACGGCCTTCGCCGGCCTCGAGAACTACGTCGGCACGCTGACCGACCCCGAGTTCGGCGCCAGCGTCGGGCGCGTGCTGCTCTACGGCGTCGTGCTCATCCCGTGCATGCTCGGCCTCGCGCTGCTCTTCGCCCTGCTGCTCGACTCGCGCCGCACCCGCGCGGTGACCTTCTCGCGCGTCTCGATCTTCCTGCCCTACGCCGTGCCCGCCGTGATCAGCTCGCTGCTCTGGGGGTTCCTGTACCTGCCCGCGGTGAGCCCGTTCTACTGGGTGTTCGACCGCCTCGGCTGGGACGTCGACAGCGTGCTCGGCTCCGGCACCGTCCTGTTCGCGATCGCCAACATCGCCCTCTGGGGCGGCGTCGGCTTCAACATGATCGTCATCTACACGTCGCTGCGGGCCGTGCCGAGCGACGTCTACGAGGCCGCCCGCCTCGACGGCGCGAGCGAGGTCCAGATCGCCCTGCGCATCAAGATCCCGATGGTCGCCCCGGCGCTCGTCATGACGGGCCTGTTCTCGATGGTCGCGACGCTGCAGGTCTTCGCCGAGCCGACCACCCTCCGCCCGCTGACGAACAGCCTCTCGACCAGCTGGTCGCCGCTGATGCTCGTCTACCGCGACGCGTTCACCCGCGACGACATCTACTCCGCGGCGGCGACCTCGGTCGTCATCGCCCTCGCCACCTTCATCGTCTCCTTCTTCTTCCTCCGGGTCGTGCAGAAGCGAGCCTTCGGCCAGGAGGACTGACCATGACCACCCTCGACACCGCCCCCGAGGCCGCGGCCTCCCCGGCCGACCCGACCCGCGCCTCCGGCTCTGGCCCCGTCGCCCCCGCGCGGCCGCGCCGCGACCCCTCCGCCCCGCGCCTGCACGCCGAGCGGCCGAGCGTCGTCTCGACCGTGCTGCTGCTGATGGGCGCCGTCTACTGCCTCTTCCCCGTGCTGTGGGTCGTGATGGCCTCGACCAAGGACGGCGGCGAGCTGTTCTCGACCTTCACCCTGGCCCCGAGCGGCCACCTGATCGACAACGTCGTCGCGCTGACGCAGTACCGCGACGGGCTGTTCTGGCGCTGGATGCTCAACACCGCGCTCTACGCGGGCATCGGGGCGATCGCCTCGACCTACGTGTCGGCGCTCTCGGGGTACGTGCTGGCGAAGTTCGAGTTCCCCGGCAAGAAGGTCGTCTTCAACGTGCTGCTCATGGGCGTTCTGGTGCCCGGCGTGATCCTGGCCATCCCGCAGTACTTCCTGCTCGCGAACGTCGGCCTGACCAACACGTTCTGGGGCGTGCTGCTGCCCCAGATCATCAGCCCCTACGGCATCTACCTGGCCCGCATCTACGCCGCGGCGGCCGTGCCGACCGACGTCATCGAGGCCGCCCGCACCGAGGGCGCCACCGAGATGGGCATCTTCTCGAAGATCGCCGTGCCGATGCTGCTGCCCGGGCTCGTCACGATCTTCCTGTTCCAGTTCGTCGCCATCTGGAACAACTTCATGCTGCCGTACATCATGCTCGGCGACGACTCGCTCTTCCCCCTCACGGTCGGCCTCAACGGGCTGCTCAACCAGGGGGCCTCGGCACCGGCGCTGTACACGCTCGTCATCACCGGCGCGCTGCTCTCGGTCATCCCGCTGATCGCGATCTTCCTGGTGCTGCAGCGCTTCTGGCGCGTGGACCTCGCCGCCGGCGCGGTCAAGTAGGCGGCGGGGCGTGGCGGGCGGGGCGGTCGCCCCTAGGCTGTCCCGCGTGAGCAGCGCGACGGGCCGGCGACCGACGATCGACGACGTCGCGACCGCGGCCGGCGTCTCGCGCGGCACCGTCTCGCGGGTGCTCAACGGCGGCCGCTGGGTCAGCCCCGACGCCAAGGAGGCGGTCGACCGGGCCATCAAGCAGACCGGCTACCGCGTCAACCCCCACGCCCGCAGCCTCGCGACGAACCGCACCGACTCGGTCGCCTTCCTCCTCACCGAGGACCACCAGCAGCTCTTCGAGGACCCGAACTTCTCCGCGCTGCTCAAGGGCACCGCGGCGGCCCTCGCCGCGGCCGAGAAGTCGCTCGTGCTGATCATGGCCGGCACGGTCGCCGAGCAGGAGCGCGCGGTGGCGTACATCCAGGCGGGGCACGTCGACGGCGTGCTGCTCGTCTCGGCCCACAGCGGCCAGCGCCTGCTCGCCGACGTCGTCGCGGCGGGCGTGCCCGCGATCGCCTGCGGCATCCCGCTCGGCTACGAGAAGAAGCTCGGGCACGTCGGGGCCGACGACGAGCAGGGCGCCCGCGACATGGTCGCCTACCTGCGCTCGAGGGGGCGGCGCCGCGTCGCGACGATCACGGGGCCGGCCGACACCCCGGGCGGGCTGATCCGCCTCGACGGCTACCGGGCCGAGCTCGGCGACGAGTACGACCCGACCCTCGTCGCGCACGGCGACTACAGCCGGGCCAGCGGCGACGCCGCGATGCGCGAGCTGCTCGCGGTGCACCCCGACCTCGACGCCGTCTTCGCGGCGAACGACCGGATGGCCGCGGGCGCCCTCGACGCCCTGCGCGACCTCGGGCGGCGCGTGCCCGACGACGTCGCCGTCGGCGGCTTCGACGACTCGAGCGTGGCGGCGCAGACCGAGCCGCCGCTGACGACGATGCGGCAGCCGTTCGACCGGATCAGCGCCGAGATGGTGCGGCTGCTGCTCCAGGTCATCGCGGGCGAGAAGCCGGCGACGATCACCCTGCCGACCGAGATGGTCGTGCGCGGGACGGCCTGACCCGCCCGATCCGCCCGCCCCGACCCGACCCGCGCCTGGCCGGCCTGGCCCGCCCGGGGCGACCCGCGCCTCCCGCCCCCCCTCGTCCGGGGCACGTTTTACATGGTCGTAACGCGTTGTATACGAAATCGAGCCTGTGCGGCTGATTGCATTCAATCCACTCCCTCCCGCACCCTCGAGCATCGGATCACACATGCCTCGCACCTCGTTCCCCCGGCGACGCGCGCTCGCGCTGCCGGCCGCCGCCCTCGGTCTCGCCCTCGCGGTGACCGGGTGCCAGCAGGTCCAGACCACCGACACCCCGTCCGCCGGCAGCCGCGAGGACGTGTCGACCGCGCCCATCGGCGACTCGACGATCGTCGAGGGCGGCGACCTCGTCATGGCGCTGTCGGCCGAGCCCGACCGCCTCGACCCCACCACCTCCTCGTCGCTCTACACGCGCTACGTGATGGAGACGATGTGCCAGAAGCTCTACGACATCGACGCGGAGGGCCAGATCGTGCCGATGCTCGCGACCGAGCTGCCCGAGGTCAGCGACGACGGCCTGACGGTGACCTTCCCGGTGCGCACCGACGCCGTCTTCGCCGACGGCACGCCCCTCGACGCGGCCGCCGTCGTCACGACCCTGCAGCGCGGCCTCGACAAGGACGACTCGTCGCGGCGCAGCGAGCTCGGCCCGATCACGGGCATCAGCGCGGTCGACGACTCGACCGTCGAGGTCACCTACTCCGAGCCCTTCGCCCCGCTGACGGCCGCCCTCGCCGACCGTGCCGGCATGGTCATGTCGCCCACCGCGCTGGCCTCCGCCGGCGACGCCTTCGGCGACGCGCCCGTCTGCGTCGGCCCGTACAAGTTCGTCGAGCGCGTGCCGCAGACCTCGATCACCGTCGAGCGCGACCCGCTCTACTACGACGCCGAGTCGGCCCACTTCGACACCATCACCTACCGCATCATCACCGACGCCAGCATCCGCGCCGCGAACCTGCAGTCGGGCGACGTCCAGGTCGCCGACTCGATGTCGACGCAGGACGTCGGCACGCTCAAGGAGGACGACTCGCTGACGGTGCTCGAGGTCGGCTCGCTCGGCTACCAGGGCCTCACCGTCAACATCGGCAACCAGGACGGCATCGGCACCGAGCCCGTGCAGATCGACACGCCGCTCGCGAGCAACGCCGTCGTGCGCCAGGCGCTCTCGATGTCGATCGACCGGGAAGCGCTCGTGAAGACCGTCTTCGGCGGCCTCTACGACCCGGCCTGCTCGCCGATCTCGCCGAGCAGCCCCTTCGCGACCGACGCCAGCGACGCCTGCCCCGACTACGACCCCGAGGCCGCGAAGCAGATGCTCGAGGACGAGGGCGTCGACACGCCCCTCGCCATCGACATGCAGGTCAGCAACAACCCCGACACCGTCCGCTTCGCCCAGGCGCTGCAGGCGCAGGTCGCCGACGGCGGCTTCGAGCTGACCATCACGCCCGTCGAGTACTCGACGCTGCTCGACGTGCAGACGCAGGGCGACTTCGAGGCCCTGCAGCTCGGCTGGTCGGGCCGCATCGACCCGAACGGCAACATGTTCAACTTCCTGTCGACGGGCGCCGGCAACAACTACAGCGGCTACAGCGACGACGAGGTGGACGAGCTGCTCGGCGACGCCGCCTCGACGACCGACGTCGACGAGCGCGCCGAGCTCTACGGCCAGGTCGTCGAGAAGGTGCAGGAGGACGACCCGATCATCTACCTGTACCGCGTGCGCAGCCTCACCGCGCTGTCGAACGACATCGCCGGGGTGTCGACCTACGCCGACGGCGTCGTCCGCCTCAGCACCGCCGCGTTCGTCGAGGCCGACTGAGCCATGACGCGCTACCTCCTCACCCGCCTGTGGCAGTCGGCCGTGACGCTCGTGCTCGCCTCGGTCGTCGTCTTCCTCGGCGTGCGGCAGCTGCCGGGCGACCCGGCCCTCGCCCTCGCGGGTGAGGAGGCGAGCCCGGAGCAGGTCGCGGCCATCCGCGCCGACCTCGGGCTCGACGACTCGCTCGTCGTGCAGTACCTGCGCTTCGCCGGCGCCTTCCTCCGCGGCGACCTCGGGCAGTCCACCCGCACGGGCACGCCGGTGACCGAGCTGATCGGGGCGACCCTGCCGGTGACCCTGTGGCTGGCGCTCTACGCGATCGTCGTGGCCGTCGTCGTCGGGGTCGCCCTGGGCGTCGTCGCCGAGCGCTGGCGCGGCCGCTGGCCGGAGTGGATGGCCAACGCCGCCGCCCTCGTCGGGCTCAGCGTGCCGAACTTCTGGCTCGGCATCCTGGCCATCCTGTGGCTGGCCGTCGGGCTGGGGCTCTTCCCCGCCTCCGGCTACGTGCCCGTCAGCGACGACCCGTGGCAGGCGCTCGTGCACCTGACGCTGCCGGCGCTCATCCTCGGCACGTCGCTCGCCGCCGTGATCATGCGGCAGACGCGGGCGTCGATGATCGAGACGATGACGACCGACTACGTCCGCACCGCCCGGGCGAAGGGCCTCGGCCGCGGCCGCGTGCTGCTCCGCTACGGGCTGCGCAACTCGATGATCGTCGTCGTGACGATCGTCGGCCTGCAGCTCGGCGGGCTCATCTCGGGCGCCGTCGTCACCGAGCGCATCTTCGCGCTGCCGGGCTTCGGCAAGCTCACCCTCGACGCGGTCTTCACCCGCGACTACCCGGTGGTGCAGGCCGTCGTGCTCGTCATCACCCTCGGCTACATCCTCATCAACCTCGTGGTGGACGTGCTCTACAGCGTCCTGAACCCGCGCATCCGAGTCGGAGGAGCCTCCTGATGACCGTCCTCGTGCCCACCACCCACGAGCTCGGCTCGGCCCGCGGCCGGGTCTGGGGCCAGCTGCGGCGCAACAAGCTCGGCGTCGCGGGCGCCGTGATGCTGCTCGTCGTCGTCGTGGCCGGCGTGCTCGCCCCGGTGATCGCGCCCTACGGCCCCGCCGAGGTGCACTTCGACACGCCCTTCCAGCTGCCCGGCACCGTCGGGTTCCCGCTCGGCACCGACGACCTCGGCCGCGACATCCTGTCGCGCACCGTCTACGGCATCCGCGTCTCGCTCGTCGTCGGCGTGCTCAGCGTGCTGCTCGCGGTCGTCGTCGGCACCCCGCTCGGCCTCGTCGCCGGGTACTGGCGCTGGCTCGACGCGATCGTCTCGCGGCTCACCGACGTCATGCTCGCCTTCCCCTTCCTCATCATCGCGGTGGCGCTCGCCGCCATCAGCGGGCCGAGCCTCGGCAACGCCGTGGTCGCGCTCGGCATCGCGCAGATCCCGACGATGATCCGCGTCGTGCGCGGCGAGACCCTGCGCATCCGCTCGAGCGACTTCGTGCTGAGCGCCCGCACGATGGACGCCACCGGGCTCCGCGTGATCTTCACGCACGTGCTGCCGAACTGCGTCTCGGCGATCATCGTCCAGGCGACCGTGATCATGCCCGTCGCGGTGATCGGGGAGGCGCTGCTGTCGTTCCTGGGGCTCGGCATCCAGCCGCCGACGGCCAGTCTGGGCATCATGCTCTCCGACGCGCAGCAGTACCTCGCGAACGCCCCGTTCGCCGCCGTCGTGCCGGGCCTCGCCATCGCCGTCATCTGCCTCGGCTTCAACCTCGTCGGCGACGCGCTCCGCGACGCCCTCGACCCGACCTCCCGTGAACGGAACTGACCCCGTGACCTACACCGCGCCTCCGGCGTTCACCACCCGGCCCGACCTGCGGGGCACCGTCGGCATGACGGCCTCCACCCACTGGCTCGCGACGGCCTCGGCCCAGTCGGTGCTCGAGCGCGGCGGCAACGCCTTCGACGCCGCCGTCGCCGGCGCCTTCGTGCTGCACGTCGTCGAGCCGCACCTCAACGGCCCCGGCGGCGACATGACGGCGGTCTTCGCCACCGCCGACGAGCCCGGCCGCCCCGTCGTGCTGATGGGCCAGGGGCCCGCGCCCGCGGCCGCGACGGTCGAGCACTACCGCGCCGAGGGCCTCGACCTCGTGCCCGGCTCGGGCGCCCTCGCCGCGGCCGTGCCCGGCGCCGTCGACGCGTGGCTGCTGCTGCTCCGCGACCACGGCACGTGGGAGCTCGCCGACGTGCTCGCCTACGCGATCGGCTACGCCCGCGACGGCCACCCGCTCACCGCCCGCGTCAGCGAGACGATCGCGGCCGTCACCGACCTCTTCGCCGAGCACTGGCCCACGTCGGCCGACCGCTGGCTCGTCGACGGCGCCCCGCCCGAGCCGGGCTCGCTGGTGACCAACGAGGCGTACGCCCGGGTGCTCGACGGGCTGGTGAGCGCGGGAGGCGCGGTGCCGGTCGCTGAGGAGGGCGCAGACCCCGCCGCCGGGGAGGCCGCCCGTCGCGCCCGCGTCGACGCCGCCCGCACCGAGTGGTCCGAGGGCCTCGTGGCGCGCTCGGTCGACGCGTTCGTGCGGGCCCCGCACCGGCACTCGACCGGGGGCGACCACGCGGGCGTGATCCGCGCCTCCGACCTGGCGGCCTTCCGCGCCTCGACGGAGGAGGCGGCGACCGTCGAGTTCCGCGGCCACGTCGTCGCCAAGACCGGCGCGTGGGGCCAGGGCCCGGCGCTGCTGCAGGTGCTCGCGATGCTCGAGCCGCTGCCCGACGAGCTGCTCGACCCGTCGACCGCCGACGGCGCGCACACGATCATCGAGGCGCAGAAGCTCGCGATGGCCGACCGGGAGGCCTGGTACGGCGACCGCGACGTGCCGCTCGACCGGCTGCTGTCGCCCGGGTACGCGGCCGAGCGCCGCGCCCTGATCGGGTCGGCAGCCTCGCTCGAGCTGCGGCCGGGCGACCCTGGTGGGGCAGGAGTCGCGGGTCGGCTGCCGATGCTGCGCACCGACCACGAGACCACGGCCAGCGGCGTCGGCGAGCCCACCGTCGGCTCGTTCGCCGCGGTGCCCGCCGACGACGCCCGCCAGCCGGGCGCCGAGCCCGACGTCGCGCCGACCGGCGAGACGCGCGGCGACACGTGCCACATCGACGTCGTCGACCGCTGGGGCAACATCGTCTCGGCGACGCCGTCGGGGGGCTGGCTGCAGTCGTCGCCGACGATCCCCGAGCTCGGCTTCTGCCTCGGCAGCCGCCTGCAGATGTCGTGGCTGGAGGAGGGCACGGCCTCGACGCTCGAGCCCGGTCGCCGCCCCCGCACCACGCTGACGCCGACGCTCGTGCTGCGCGACGGCCAGCCGGTCGCGGCGCTGGGCTCGCCCGGCGGCGACCAGCAGGACCAGTGGCAGCTGCTCTGGCTGCTGCGCACCCTCGTCGGCGGCTGGAGCCCGCAGCAGGCGATCGACGCGCCCGCGCTGCACACCACCGCCTTCCCCGGCTCGTTCTGGCCCCGCACCTGGACGCCCGGCGGCGTCGTCGTCGAGGACCGCCTCGGCGACGACGTCATCGCCGAGCTCGAGCGCCGGGGCCACGTCGTCACCCGCGCCGGCGACTGGTCGCTCGGCCGGCTGTCGAGCGTCACCCGAGACCCCGCGACCGGCGTGCTGGGCGCCGCCGCCAACCCCCGAGGAGCACAGGCCTATGCCGCAGGACGCTGACCGCGTGACCACCCCGACCGGCGCCGCGGGCCCGAGCACCGCCGCGGGCTCGCCCGCCTCGCCCGCCGAGCCGCTGCTCACCGTGCGCGGTCTGCGGGTCGCGTTCGGCGACCGCGACGTCGTGCACGGCGTCGACCTCGACGTCGCCCGCGGCGAACGGGTCGCCATCGTCGGCCAGTCCGGCTCGGGGAAGTCGACCGTCGTCGCCGCGGTGCTGCAGCTGCTGCCCGGCGCCGGCCACGTCACCGGGGGCAGCGTGCACCTCGGCGGCGACGAGCTGACCGGGGCGGGCGAGGCGCGCATGCGCTCCGTGCGCGGGGCGCGCATCGGCCTCGTCCCGCAGGACCCGTCGACCAACCTCAACCCGTCGATGACCGTCGGCGCGCAGGTCGCCGACGCCCTCCGCGCCGGGGGAGCGCGCGGCCGGGCCACGGTCGCCCGCCGCGTCGTCGAGCTGATGACCGAGGCGGGCATCCCCGACGCCGAGCGCCGGTCGGGGCAGTACCCGCACGAGTTCTCGGGCGGCATGCGCCAGCGCGTGCTGATCGCGGTGGCCCTGGCCCGCGACCCCGAGCTGCTCATCGCCGACGAGCCGACCAGCGCGCTCGACGTCACGGTGCAGCGGCAGATCCTCGACCACCTGCAGACCCTGGTCGACGCCCACGGCACGTCGCTGCTCTTCATCACGCACGACCTCGGCGTCGCGGCCGACCGCACCGACCGCATCGTCGTCATGCTCGACGGCCGCGTCGTCGAGCAGGGCACGCCGCGGCAGATCCTGCTCGACCCGCAGCACGAGTACACGAAGCGCCTGGTGGCGGCCGCCCCGACCGTCGCGGCCGCCGCCGCGCTGCGGGCCGAGGAGCCGGTGGGCCAGGAGGGGCAGGAGGCGCGGGTCGACCCCATCCTCGTGGTCCGTGACCTGGTCAAGGAGTACCGCCTGCGGGGTCGCCGTGGTGAGACCGTCCGCGCCGTCGACGGCATCTCGTTCGAGGTGCCGCGGGGCACCACGACCGCGGTGGTCGGCGAGTCGGGCTCGGGCAAGACGACGCTCTCGCGCATCGTGCTCGGCATCGAGCCGGCGACCTCGGGCACCGCGCTGATCGACGGCGAGGGCATCACCGCCAGCCGGGGAGCCGCGCGGCGGGCCCTGCGACGACGGGTGCAGCCCGTCTTCCAGGACCCGTACGGCTCGCTCGACCCGACCTACAGCGTGGAGCGGCTGGTCGACGAGCCGCTGCGCGTCTTCGGCGTCGGGGACCGCGCCTCGCGTCGGGCGCGGGTGGCCGAGCTGCTCGACCAGGTCGCCCTGCCCCGCTCGGTCGCGCAGAGCCGGCCCGGCGAGCTGTCGGGCGGCCAGCGACAGCGGGTGGCGATCGCCCGGGCGCTCGCGCTCGAGCCCGAGCTGCTCATCTGCGACGAGGCCGTCTCCGCCCTCGACGTGCTCGTGCAGGAGCAGATCCTCGAGCTGCTCGCCGAGCTGCAGGGGCGCCTGGGCCTGAGCTACCTCTTCATCACGCACGACCTCGCGGTGGTGCGGCAGATCGCCCATAGTGTGGTGGTGATGCGGCGCGGCCGCATCGTCGAGCGGGGCAGCGTCGACGACGTCTTCTTCTCGCCGACCGACGAGTACACCCACCACCTCCTAGGAGCGATCCCCGGTGCCAGCCTGGCCGTCTGACCCCATGCCGCACGCCCGAGCGGCGGCGTCGTGCTGAGCATCGTCGACGCCGTGCGCGCCGACATCGTCGCCGGGGCCCTCCAGCCCGGCACGCGCATCACCGAGGCGGCGCTCGCCGAGCGCTACGGGGTGTCGCGCGTGCCGGTGCGCGAGGCCCTGCGCGGCCTCGAGGCGGAGGGGTTCGTCGAGTCACGGCCGAACGTCGGGTCGCGGGTCGCCGAGATCCCCGTCGACGAGGCCGACGACCTCTTCGCGGTGCGGGAGGCCCTCGAGATCTCGACCGCGCGTCGGGCCGCTGCCCGGGCACGTCAGCTCTTCACGCGCGACGAGCCGGCCGACGACTGGCAGCGCGTGCGACGCAGCCTCGAGCAGCTGCTCGACGACGGCGACGCCGCGATCGAGGTCGGCGACCTCGACCGGCTCGTCGAGCTCAACGAGCGGTTCCACATCGGGGTGGCCGAGCTGAGCGGCAGCATGACGCTGGCGACCCTGCTGCGTCAGCTCTCGCGCAAGATCGAGTGGCTCTACGCCCTCGACACGTTCTCGCGCGGCAAGCGGCTCTGGCCCGACCACCGGGTCATCCTCTCGGCGATCGACGCCGGCGACGCCGACCGGGCCGCCGAGCTGATGGGCTGGCACGTCCGCGAGTCGCGCATCGGCTACCTCAGCCGGACGGCCCCGGCGGAGGTCGTCGACGAGCTCCGCGCGACGCCGCCCGTCGTCGTCCCGGCACGCGCGACCGCGGTCGGCGGGGCGACGGCGGTGGCCGCCTCGGCCCGGGCCACGCCCACGCCCGCGCTCGCGCCCGTCCCGGGGGAGGGCGCCGCGTGACCGCCCACCGCCTCGACCCCACGCGCGAGACGACGAACGACGTCTACTCGCGCGACCACCGGCCCGTGCTCACGGTCGACCCCGGCGACACCGTCGTCGTGGGCTCGCTCGACGCCTCGGGCCACCTCGAGCGCCAGACGACGCCGGGCGAGCTCCGCCCGCGCCTGTTCGAGCCCGCCCGCGGCCACGCCCTCACCGGCCCCGTGGCCGTCCGGGGAGCACGCCCCGGCCAGGTGCTCGCCGTCACCTTCGTCGACCTGCGGCCCGGCGAGTGGGGCTGGACGGTCGCGGGCGGCCGCGAGACCCCCGTGACCACCCGCCTCGGCCTCGCCGACGTCGAGCCCTCCTGGCTGCTGTGGGAGATCGACGCCGACGCCGGCACGGCCACCGAGAGCCGGGGCCTCACCGTCCCCACGGCGCCCTTCCTCGGCGTCACCGGGGTGGCGCCCGCCGAGCCGGGCGAGCACGCCACGACGCCCCCGCGCGCCACGGCCGGCGGCAACATCGACTGCCGCGAGCTCGTCGCGGGCTCCGTCCTCTACCTGCCCGTGCAGGTCGACGACGCCCTGCTCTACCTCGGCGACGGCCACGCGGCGCAGGGCGACGGCGAGGTCGGCGGCACCGCGGTGGAGTGCCCCATGACGACGGAGGTGCGGGTCGACCTGGTCGACGACCGCCCGCTCGACGGCATCCACGCCGAGACCCCGGCCGGGCGCGTCACCTTCGGGTTCGACGCCGACCTCGACGTCGCGACCGGCGACGCGCTCGACGCGATGGTGACCTGGCTCGCCGTGCTGCTCGACGTCGACCGGGCGACGGCCCTGGCCTTCGCCAGCGCCGTCGTCGACCTCCGCGTCACGCAGGTCGCGAACCAGACCTGGGGCGTCCACGCCGTGCTGCCGACCGGGGCCCTCGGCCTCTGAGCGGTGCCCCACCGGCTCAGCTCAGCTGAGGACGTCCTTCGTGGTGAAGCGGCCGAGCGCGAGCGCGCCGAACACGGCGACGTAGCCGGCCTGCAGCAGGGCGTTGTCGGCGAAGTTCCCCCACGAGACGGGGTCGCGCATCAGGTCGGCGAAGCCGAGCCAGTAGTGGGTGAACAGCCAGGGGTCGAGGGCGTCGAGCTGCGGCAGGGCGTCGACGATCTGGGCCACGGTCGAGAGCACGATGGTCGCGGCCATGGCGCCCACCGGCACGCTCGTGAGCGTCGACGCGAAGAGGCCGATCGCGCTGAGGCCGAGCAGCGAGATCGTCACGTAGAGCGCCATCAGCAGCAGGCGGCCGACGTAGTCGCCCACGCCGATGGTCTGCCCCGACAGCAGGGTGACCGGCCCGACGGGGAAGAGCGCCGCGCCGGCGATCGCGCCGAAGACGACGACGACGAGGGTGGCCACCAGGCAGAAGAGGGCCGCCCCGGCGTACTTGACGAGCACCAGGCGCACCCGCCCCACGGGCGTCACGAGCAGGTAGCGCAGGGTGCCGAGGCTCGCCTCGCCGGCGACGGTGTCGCCCGCGACCACGCCCACGGTGAGCGGCAGGAAGAGCGGGATCGCCACCGTCAGCGCCGTCAGCGACACGAAGAGGCCGTTCTGCGTGATGTCGCCGAGGAAGGCCGGACCGTCGCCACCGCCCTCCGACCCGTCGGTCGTGACGCGCACGGCGACGGCGAGCAGCACGGGGATGAGCGCGAGGGCCGCGAGCAGCGCGATCGTGCGCACGCGCCGGAAGAGCACGGCGACCTCGCTGCCGAGCAGCGCGAGGCCGCTGCCCCGGCGGGCGGGGCGGGCGGGGGCGTCAGCCGGCGACATCGAAGCCCTCCCCGGTCAGGTCGACGAAGCGGTCCTCCAGGCTGGCGCCGGCGACCTCGAAGCCGCGCACGCGCACGTCGGCCGCCACGAGGGCGGCGACGATCGACTCGGGCGAGGGGCCCGGCTGCGGCAGCTCGGCCTCGACGTGCGTCGGCCCGGTGCCCGGCGCCGCGCCGACCGGGTCGGGCGCGAGGCCGAGGCGCGAGAGCACCTCGCGGGCAGGCCCGGGGTCGGGGGTCAGCAGCCGCACCCGGTGGGCGCCGAGGGCTCGCAGGTCGTCGAGCGTGCCCTGCGTGAGCAGACGACCGGCGCTCATGACGCCGATGTGGGTGCACATCTGCTCGACCTCGGCGAGGAGGTGGCTCGAGACGAACACCGTCGTGCCCTCGTCGGCCAGGGAGCGGATGAGGCCGCGCACCTCGCGCGTGCCCTGCGGGTCGAGTCCGTTGCTCGGCTCGTCGAGCACGAGCAGGTCGCGCGGCATGAGCAGGGCGGCGGCGAGGCCGAGGCGCTGCTTCATGCCGAGCGAGTAGGCGTGGGCCTTCTTGTCGGCGGCGTGGCCGAGGCCGACACGGTCGAGCGCGGCGCCGACGCGGGCCCGGCGGGTCGCCGACGGCGCGCTCCGGTCGCCCGAGTCGAGGCGGGCGAGGTTCGCCCGGCCGGAGAGGAAGGGGTAGAAGGCCGGGCCCTCGACGAGCGCTCCGACGCGGGGCAGGACGTCGCGCGACCGGTCGGGCATCGACTCGCCGAGCACCCGCGCCTGGCCGTCGGTCGCGGAAGTGAGTCCGAGCAGCATGCGGATCGTGGTCGTCTTGCCCGAGCCGTTCGGCCCGAGGAACCCGTAGACGCTGCCGCGCGGCACCGCGAGGTCGACGTCGGCCACGGCGCGCTGCCGGCCGAAGGCCTTGCTGAGCCCCCGCGTCTCGATCGCGAGGGCGTCGTCGGCGGGGGCCTCGGCGGCGGCGTCGGTCACCGGGCTGTCGGTCACCGGCCGGCGGCGGCGGTGCGGAGGGCGTCGGCGTCCACGGACCCCACCCACACCCGGCCGTCGTCGGCCAGGAACACGCTCACCAGCGAGGTCTGCAGCACGCGGCCCCCGTCGACGGCGGTGGTCGCCTGGTCGAGCAGCGCGGCGGCGTCGCCGGCGTCTCCGACGGCCTGGTCAGCGGGCTGGCCGCCCATCGCTGCGTCCGTCGACGTCGAGGCCGGCAGGCCGACGACGGTGCTCCAGCCCGACCCCACGACGGTGGGGCGCTCGCCCTGGGCGTCGGAGCCGTGGCCGTCGTGGCCGGTGCCCTCGGCGGGCGGCGTCACCTCGGTGACGTCGGCCCCGGCGGGCGCCGTGAAGTCGAACACGTCGGAGTCGGGGGCCCGGAAGTCCACGTCGGTGAAGCCCACCGAGAAGGCCGGGTCGGCCTGGCCCTTCGCGGCCACGACGACCTTGAGGGGCACGCCGGTCTCGGCGTCGACGGTGAGCGTGACGCTGCCGACGAGCGTCGAGGCGTCGTCGGGGGTGAGGACGATCTGGTACGCGTCACGGCCGGCGACGGAGACGTCGTCGCTCGTGGTCACGGTCGTGCTGGGCTCGACGGCGGCCACGAGGGCGTCGGCCAGCTCGGCGGGCGTCTGCGGCACCGCGGTGCCGTCGGGCAGCGTGCTCGGCAGCTCGCGGGCCTCGTGCTCCGGCAGGGTGGCGTGCGTCGCCTCCTTGGTGCTGCTGTCCCAGGCCCAGACGCTGTCGCCGTCGCGCACGACGTCGCGCTCGGCGAGGTCCTCCACGACCTGGACGCGCTGCTTCGACGGCCCGTCGACGAAGACCTGGGCGGTGTGGCTGCCGGTCAGCAGCTCGAGGGCCTGCGAGACGGAGTCGCCCGAGCCCCCGCGCGAGGCCGAGCCCGGCAGCTCGGGCAGGCCCAGGTCGCTGGTCTGCTCGACGGTGCCGGAGAACGCGGCGTCGGAGCTGCCCGCGATCATCTGGAGGATCTGCGACGCCGACTTGTCGGGCAACGAGACCTCGGCGTTCGCCGAGACGGCGGGCACGACGACCCCGGCGGCGACGACGGCGACCGGGACGGCCGCGGCGGTGATCCAACGGGCGGACTTCTTCATGGTGACGACACCTCTCGGGTCGACCCGGACGGGTCGGCGACTGGGCAGCAGGGTACGCGGGAAGCCTGGAGTCCACTGGGGACGCGGGGCACGGCAGTTCGACGTCGAGGCACCCGCTCTCGCAGAGGAACCCCGTCCTTGCCCCGGAACCCCGCCGCGGCAGGGTTCCGGGGTGACGACGGGGTTCCCCAGGCGCGGGCTAGAGCTCGACGACCTCGAACTCGAGCAGGTCGGCGCCCGAGGCGACGGGCCGCCGCGGGGCGTCGGCACCGCCCGCGGGAGGCCCGGCGTGGGCGGCCTTCGCGCCCGTCTCGGACCACGCGCGGAACGACTCCTCGTCGGCCCAGGTCGTGACGACGAAGTACCGCGACTCGCCCGCGACGGGGCGGAGCAGCTGGAACCCCTCGAAGCCGGGGGCCCCGTCGACCGAGTGCTTGCGGGCGGCGAAGCGCGACTCCAGCTCGGAGCCGGCCCCCTGGGGCACGTGGATGGCGTTGATCTTGACGACGGACACGGGGTCTCCCTCTGCGGTTCGTGGGGCGCGGTGCCGACCGGCACCGCGCCTCCTCGACGATAGGGCGGTGGTCACGCCGTCTTCATGACGTTCGCCGTGAATCCGCGGACGCGCTCGGTGAGGCCCGCGGCCCGGCGGTCGATCTGCTCGGGCGGGTTGAGGTGCGGCGGCGCGACCCGGATCAGCAGCGAGCACGCGAGGTCCTCGCAGATGTAGGTGCCGACGGTGTCGCCGTTGGCTCCCGCCTCGCCCGCCTTCGGCGCCGTGAAGAGCCGCACCTGCGTGGCCGGCTGGGGGGAGTGGCAGAGCGAGCACATCGCCGCGATGCCGGGGCGGAGCGAGGCGCCGGAGGAGCGCACGACGAGGCCCACCGGGCGGTCGTCCACCCAGTGCACGATGTAGCCGCGCTGGTGGGCCTGCGGGTCGCGCCAGCCGAGGAACTCGCGCTCGCTCCAGAGCATCTCGTGCAGGCCGGGGATGGGCAGGCGGTCCAGGTCGCCCGGCAGGGCGTTGACGAACGACTCGCGGATGTCGGACTCGGTCAGCGGCTTCATGTTCTCCCTCGTGCCGTCGGTGCTGCGAGCCTACGCGGCCCGGCCGCGCCGCCGCCGGGCGTGGGCCTGGTGCGGTGCGTGTGCGCGTGCCGTGCCGATGCGGCGGGTCCCTGTCCTCGTGGGCGGGCCCGCGCCGGCCCGCCGGGGAGGACGGCGACCCGCCGACCGTCCCCGGGCTCCTGGCCGGGCACGGTGCCGGGGGAGGTCCGGACCTGGCGGTCTGGATCCGCTGATCCACTCTGGAGTGGATCAGCGGATCCGGGGCCCGTCCCGTGCGGGCTCGGTGCAGGAGGAACAGGGGGTGCGGCGGGTCCGCGTCCTCGTGGGCGGGCCCACGATGGCCCGCCGGGGAGGAGGGCGACCCGCCGCACCACTGCCGGGGAGGACAGCGACCCGCCGCACCCCGGGGCCTACGCTGGCGGCGTGGTCGAACAGCGGGCGGGGCGGGGCGACGAGCAGCACGTCGTCGACCGCCTGCGCGCCGCCGGCTGCGTCTTCTCGGAGGACGAGGCCCGGCTGCTCGTCGAGGCCGCGACCGGCGGCGAGCGCGAGGCGATGGTCCGTCGCCGCGTCGCGGGCGAGCCCCTCGAGCAGGTGCTCGGCTGGGCCTCCTTCGACGGCCTGCGCGTCCCCGTCGTGCCGGGCGTGTTCGTGCCGCGTCGCCGCACCGAGCTGCTCGTCGACGTCGCCGACGCCCTCCTCGGCGGCACGGGCGCCGGAGCCCCGGTCCGCCCCGTCGTCGTCGAGCTCTGCTGCGGCGTCGCCGCCGTCTCCGCGGCCCTGCTGCACCGCCGCCCCGGCCTCGACCTCGTGGCGGCCGACCTCGACCCCGCGGCGGTCGCCCGTGCCCGGCTCACCCTCGGCGACCGCGCGTCGGTGCTCGAGGGCGACCTGTTCCGGCCGCTGCCCCCGCGCCTCCTCGGCCGGGTCGACGTGCTGGTCGCCAACGCGCCGTACGTCCCGACGAGCGTGATCGCGACGATGCCGCCCGAGGCGCGCCTCCACGAGTCCGTGCTCGCCCTCGACGGCGGCGCCGACGGCCTCGACCTGCACCGGAGGATCGCGGGGGAGGCGCGGGCCTGGCTCGCCCCCGGCGGCAGCCTCCTGGTCGAGACGAGCGAGGCGCAGGCCGACGCCACGGAGGCCCTGCTGGCCGCGGCCGGCCTCGTCACCCGCGTGCACCGCGATGACGACCGCGACGCGACGGTCGTCGTGGGCCGGGCGGAGGCGCGGGTCGGCTGACGCGCCGACCTCACGGAGCCGACTCGGAGGTCGACCGGGCAGGATCGACGGATGACCGCTACGGAGAACCGCGAACCGACCGCCCTCGAGCAGGCCATCAGCAAGGGCCAGGCAGGGGAGGGAGACATGAACTCCGTCCTCGCCGAGTTCGTCAACTCGCAGGTCGTGGTGCCCACCGCGACCGACGCCCAGGAGTCCCTGAACGACCTGCAGCCCGTGCTGTTCGACCGCGAGGGCACGCCGATGCTCGCCGCCTTCACCCACGTCGACATGGTCGGCGAGCAGGTGAAGGGCGTGGCGCAGTACACGGCCGTGCTGCCCGCCGCCGAGCTCGTGCAGGCCATCCCGGCCCAGACCGGCCTCGTCGTGAACCCCGGGAACGCCGAGGGCTTCGAGATGCTGCCCGAGGGCGTGGCCCAGCTCGCCGGCGACGTGCGCGCGCTGGTCGCCGCCCACCAGGCCGCCGGCTCGCCCGAGCCCGGGCAGCCCGGCACGCCCGCCCAGGCCTGACGCCCCGGCTCGACCTCCCCGACGCCCCGACCGCGACCCCGCGGCCGGGGCGTCGTCCGTGGCAGGATCGGCGCACCATGACCTCCGCCACGCCGCAGCCCACCGACGTCGTCTCCGCCGCCCTCGCGATGCCCCCGTCGCCCGCGGTCGTCTTCCGCTCGAGCGCGGAGGAGGCGCTGCCCGCGACGCCGTTCCGCGTCACGGTGCCGACGCCCGCGAGCCTCGATCCGCTGGTGGCCTCCGACAACCTCGGCTGGCCGACGCTCGTCGCCGTCGTCACGCGCACGGGCCGCGACCTCTCGGCGCTCTCGTCGCAGCCCTGGCAGCGCGAGTGGCTGCTGCTGCCGGGCACGACCTACGTGGCCGTGCCGTCGCCGCCCGAGCTGCTCGCCGGGGTGCGCGTGCTCGTGCTCGACGAGGTCGTCGACGACGGGGGCGCCTCGCAGGCCCAGCTCCCGCCCGACATCGCCGTGCTCATGGCGCACGTGCGCGACGCGGTGCTCGCGGCCGACGAGCGCGACGATGTGCCGGTGCCGTTCCCCGGCCGCTTCACCGGCCCGCTGGCGTGACCGACGCGGGCGGCCGCCGGGCCGCACCGGGCCTCGTCGTGCCGACCCGCGCCTCCTCGGCCGTCGTCGGGGTGCTGACGGACCTCGGCCTCCGCCCCCTCGTGGTGGGCGGCACCGTGCGCGACGCGCTGCTCGCCGAGCGGCGCGGCCTGCCGCCCGAGCCTCCCCGCGACCTCGACCTGGAGGCGCACGGCGACGTGTCGACCGAGGTGCTCGGGGCCGCGCTCGCCCCGCTCGGCCCCGTCGCCGTCCGCGGCGCGGCCTTCCTCGTCGTCTCCGTCGTCGTCGACGGCGAGGAGGTCGAGGTGTCGGTCGAGCCGCTCGTGGCGGGCCGGAGCGTCGCCGAGGCCGACCGAGCCGCCGCCGCCCGTCGCGACCTGACCGTCGGCGCCATCGCCTGGGACCCGGTCTCGCACGAGCTCGTCGACCCGTACGGCGGCGAGGCCGACCTCGCGCGCGGCGTGCTGAGGCACGTCTCCGAGCACTTCGGCGACGACCCGCTGCGCGGCCTCCGCGTCGTGCAGCTGGCCGGTCGGCTCGGCTTCGCGGTCGCCGCGGAGACCGCCGCCCTCTGCCGCGAGCTGCTGCCCGCCGCGGCCGACCTGCCCGTCGAGCGGATCTGGGCCGAGTGGCGGAAGCTCGCCCGCCGGGCGGTCCACTGGCCGGAGGCGCTGGTCGCCCTGGAGCAGACCGGCTGGCTCGCGCGGTGGCCCGACCTCGCGGCCGTGCGCGACGTGCCGCAGGACCCGGCCTGGCACCCCGAGGGCGACGTGTGGACCCACCTCGGGCTGGCGGCCCGCGCCGCGGCCACGGCCGCCGAGGAGGAGGGCACCGACCCGGCCGACCGTGAGGTGGCCGTGCTCGGGGCCCTGCTGCACGACCTCGGCAAGGCCACGCACACGCAGCTCGGCGACGACGGGCGCGTGCGGTCGCTCGGGCACGCCGAGGCCGGGGTCGACCCCGCCCGGCGCACGCTCGCCGCGATGGGGGCGCCCCACGCCGTCGTGGAGCGGGTGCTGCCGGTGGTCCGCGAGCACATGACCCACGTCTCGGTGCCGGGGCGTCCCTCCGGCCCCGCCGTGCGACGGCTGCGCCGACGGCTCGCGCCGGCCGGGCTCGACGACTGGGCACGGGTGGTCGACGCCGACGCGGCCGGGCGGGCCGGGGCGTCCCGTCGGGGGGCCGCCGACGCCTGGCGCGAGGTCTCCGCGGCGACGCCGCCGACGCCGGGGCGCGGCCTGCTCACGGGGCGCCACCTCATCGACGCCGGGTTGACGCCGGGGCCCGTGTTCCGCGAGACCCTCCGGGCCGCGGCGGCGGCGGAGGACGACGAGGCCTACGTCGACGAGGCCGGCGCGGTGCGCTGGCTGGCCGCCCGCCTCGGCTGAGCCGCTCGCCCTGACGAAACCTGCTCGTCACACGCCGCCTGTAGGCTGCCCCCCACAACCGAACATCGGGCCACGAACACGTCGCGGGAGAGCTCCGGTGCGCAGATGCTGCGCCGACCGGGCACCGAAGGAGCAAGCTCCCCGCCAATCTCTCAGGTACGCGTACCGCGACGGACTGGCCACTCTGAAAAGCAGGAGGCACCGCGCCGTCGTCAGGTCGGCCGACGTCCTCCTCGCCCACGGTGAAAGCCGACCTCGGTCGGTGAAGCTCTCAGGCCCATGACAGAGGGGGAGCCGCGACCAGCGACGCTGGCCGCTGCCCACCCCGTCGTGCAGGTGCTGCACGGCATCGCTCCCGGCCGGCGACACCCGCGGCCGGGCCGTCCCTCCAGGAGTCCGATGTCCGACGCGTCCTCGAACCTGCCCGCCGCCCCCGGCCCCACCGACGCCGACCTCGTCGACGACGAGCTCGAGCCCGAGGCCCCCGTCGGCGCGGAGGCCGTCGGCGACGTCGTCACCGGCGACGACGGCACCGAGGGGGTCGCGACCGGTCCGGGCGCCGGCGACCTCGAGGTCGTCGACGGCGCGGAGGCCGAGGCGCTCGCCGCCGACGAGCCCGACGAGCGGCTGAGCCCGCTGCACGACGTCCACGTGGCGGCGGGCGCGAGCTTCACCGACTTCGCCGGCTGGCAGATGCCCGTCCGCTACAGCTCCGACCTCGCCGAGCACCACGCCGTGCGCACCGCCGCCGGCCTCTTCGACCTCTCGCACATGGCCGAGATCGCCGTCTCCGGCCCCGAGGCCGGGGCCTTCCTCGACCGGGCGCTGGCCGGCACCCTCTCGACCATCGCGGTCGGCCGCGCGAAGTACTCGCTGCTGCTCAGCGCCGAGGGCGGCATCGTCGACGACCTGGTCGTGTACCGGCTCGACGACGACGACTTCCTCGTCGTGGCGAACGCGTCGAACCGCGACGCGGCCTTCTCCGCCCTCGCGACCCGCGCCTCCGGCTTCGACGTCACGGTCGACGACGAGAGCGACGACACCGCGCTGATCGCGATCCAGGGGCCCGAGGCCGAGGGCGTCCTCGACGAGCTGGTCACGAGCGACCGCCTCCAGCCCGACGCGCCGCTGTCGACCCTCCGCTACTACCGCGTGCTGCAGGGCACGTTCGACGACGCCCCCGTGCTGATCGCCCGCACCGGCTACACCGGCGAGGACGGCTTCGAGCTCTACCTCGACCCCGAGACCGCACCTGAGCTGTGGGCGGCGCTCGCCGAGGCCGGCGCGCCCCGCGGCGTCGTCCCCGCGGGCCTCGCCAGCCGCGACACCCTCCGCCTCGAGGCCGGCATGCCGCTCTACGGGCACGAGCTCGGCCTCGACGTGCGGCCCGCCCAGGCCGGGCTCGGCCGCGTCGTCGACACCTCGAAGGAGTTCGTCGGCAAGGCCGGCGTCGAGCCGGCGCCCGACTCCCGCGTGCTCGTCGGCCTCGCGCTCGAGGGCCGTCGTGCCGCCCGCGCCGGCTACCCGGTGGTCACCGACGACGGCACGGTCGTCGGCGAGGTCACCTCGGGGGCGCTCTCGCCGACCCTCGGCCACCCCGTCGCCATGGCGTTCGTCGACCCCGAGGTCGTCGAGCGGGGCCCCGGCCTCGCCGTCGACGTGCGCGGCACGGCGATCCCGGCGGCGGTCGTCCCGCTGCCGTTCTACAAGCGCTCCTAGCCCGGCCGCGGCCGGCCCGCCCGGCCGGCACCGCGCCTCCCGCACCGCCCTCCCGCACCGCCCCCACGACCCCAGCCCCCGCCTCCGTCGTACGACGGCCCCCACGAAAGGCCCGGCCATGACCGACCTCACCGCCCTGAAGTACACCTCCGAGCACGAGTGGCTGCTCATCGACGGCGACACCGCCACCGTCGGCATCACCGACTACGCGGCCGACAAGCTCGGCGACGTCGTCTACGTCGACCTGCCCGCCGAGGGCACCGAGGTCGAGACCGGCAAGGTCGTCGGCGAGATCGAGTCGACCAAGTCGGTCGGCGAGCTCTTCGCCCCCGCGCTCGGCACCGTGCTCGAGGCGAACCAGGCCGTCGTCGACAGCCCCGACCTCGTCAACAGCGACCCGTTCGGCGAGGGCTGGCTGATCAAGATCACCCTGTCGTCGAACGACCAGGTCGGCCTCCTCTCGCGCGACGAGTACGTCGCCCTGACCGCCGAATGAGCGCCGTGACCGAGGGCAGCGTGTTCGGCGACTGGTCCGACCGCGCCGCGACGGGCTTCGTCGACCGCCACGTCGGCACGACCACGGCCGAGCAGCGCGCCATGCTCGACGTGCTGGGGCACGACAGCGTCGCCTCGCTCGTGAGCGCCGCGGTGCCCGACAGCATCCACGCGTCCGCCGTCGAGGGCTCGGTGCTGCCCGCCCCGATCGGCGAGGAGGAGGCGCTGGCCGAGCTCCGCGGGCTCGCCGACCGCAACCGCGCCTCCCGCAGCATGATCGGCCTCGGGTACCACGACACCGTGACCCCGGCCGTGATCCGCCGCAACGTGCTCGAGAACCCGAGCTGGTACACGGCCTACACGCCGTACCAGCCCGAGATCTCGCAGGGCCGCCTCGAGGCCCTGATCAACTTCCAGACCATGGTCTCCGAGCTGACCGGCCTGACGACCGCCAACGCGTCGATGCTCGACGAGGGCACGGCCGTCGTCGAGGGCATGCTGCTCGCCCGCCGCGCGTCGAAGGCGCCGAGCGACGTCTTCGTCGTCGACGCGGACGCGCTGCCGCAGACGAAGGCGCTGCTGGCCGGTCGGGCCGAGGCCGTCGGCGTCCAGATCGTCGAGCTCGACCTCGCGACGACTGCGCCCGCCGACCTGCCGGCCGCCTTCGGCGTCTTCGTGCAGTACCCCGGCGCCTCGGGCGCCGTGTGGGACCCTGAGCCCGTCGTCGAGGCAGCCCACGCGGCTGGGGGCCTCGCGGTCGTCGCCGCGGACCTGCTCGCGATGACCCTGCTGCGGGCGCCCGGCGAGTTCGGCGCCGACGTCGCCGTCGGCACGAGCCAGCGCTTCGGCGTGCCGATGGGCTTCGGGGGGCCGCACGCGGGCTACATGGCCGTCCGCACCGGGCTCGAGCGTCAGCTGCCCGGGCGCCTCGTCGGCGTCTCGCAGGACGCCGAGGGGCACCCCGCCTACCGGCTCAGCCTCCAGACGCGCGAGCAGCACATCCGCCGCGAGAAGGCGACCTCGAACATCTGCACCGCCCAGGTGCTGCTCGCCGTGATGGCCTCGATGTACGCGGTCTACCACGGCCCGTGGGGCCTCCGGCACATCGCCGGGCGCGTGCACGACCACGCCGTCGACCTCGCCGCGGCGATCACGGCCAGCGACCTCGAGCTCGAGCGCGACTCGTTCTTCGACACCCTGCAGGTCTTCGTGCCCGGCCGGGCCCGGGAGGTCGTGGCCAGCGCCCACGAGCGCGGCTACCTGCTCTGGGCCGTCGACGACGACTGCGTGCGCTTCTCGTTCGACGAGACGACCACCCGCGACGACGTCGCGGTGGTGGCCGACGTGCTCGGCGTCACGCTGCCCCCGCTCGACGCGGCGGCGCGGGTCGAGGTCCTGCCCGAGGCGGCCCTCCGCACCTCCGACTACCTGACGCACCCGGTCTTCCGCACCCACCGCAGCGAGACCAGCATGATGCGCTACCTCAAGCACCTCGCCGACAAGGACTACGCGCTCGACCGCGGCATGATCCCCCTCGGCAGCTGCACGATGAAGCTCAACGCCGCGACCGAGATGGCCGCGGTGACCTGGCCCGAGTTCGCCGGGGTCCACCCGTTCGCCCCGGCCTCCGACGTCGAGGGCTACCTCGAGATGATCGGCCAGCTCGAGGGCTGGCTCGCCGAGGTCACCGGGTACGACACCGTCTCGCTGCAGCCGAACGCGGGCAGCCAGGGCGAGCTCGCGGGCCTCCTCGCGATCCGCGGGTACCACCGCGCGAACGGCGACGTCGACCGCACGGTCTGCCTCATCCCGCAGAGCGCGCACGGCACGAACGCCGCCAGCGCCGTCCTCGCGGGCCTCCGCGTCGTCGTCGTCGCCTGCAACGAACAGGGCGACGTCGACCTCGCCGACCTGCGGGCCAAGGTCGCCGAGCACGCCGACGACCTCGCCGCGCTGATGATCACGTACCCGTCGACGCACGGCGTCTACGAGCACGACATCCGCGAGGTCACCGACGCCGTCCACGCGGCCGGCGGCCAGGTCTACGTCGACGGCGCGAACCTCAACGCCCTGCTCGGCGTCGCGCGCTTCGGCGAGTTCGGGGGCGACGTCTCGCACCTCAACCTCCACAAGACGTTCTGCATCCCCCACGGCGGAGGCGGCCCCGGGGTCGGGCCGGTCGCGGCGAAGGCGCACCTCGCGCCGTTCCTGCCCGGCCACCCGCTCGCGCAGCAGGCCGACCGCCGAACCGGCGCCTCCGCCGCCGGTGCGGGCGAGCGCCTCGCACACGGGGGCGTCCCCGTCTCGAGCGCCCCCTACGGGTCGCCGAGCATCTTGCCGATCAGCTGGACCTACGTCCGGATGATGGGCACGGAGGGCCTCACCGCCGCGACCGGCGCCGCCGTGCTCGCCGCGAACTACGTCGCCGCCCGCCTGCGCGAGCACTACCCGGTGCTGTACTCGGGCGAGAACGGCCTCGTGGCGCACGAGTGCATCCTCGACCTGCGCCCGCTCCGCGACGCCACCGGCGTGACGGTCGACGACGTCGCGAAGCGCCTGGTCGACTACGGCTTCCACTCGCCGACGATGTCGTTCCCGGTCGCCGGCACGCTGATGGTCGAGCCGACCGAGAGCGAGGACCTCGCCGAGATCGACCGCTTCGTCGACGCGATGATCGCCATCGCGGCGGAGGCCGACCAGGTCGCCGCCGGTCGCTGGTCGGTGGAGGAGAGCCCGCTGCGCGGCGCGCCGCACACGGCGGAGTCGGTCATCTCGGGGGAGTGGTCGCGTGACTACACCCGCGACGAGGCCGTCTACCCCGTCCGGTCGCTCGTGCGCGGCAAGTACTGGCCGCCGGTGCGCCGCATCGACCAGGC
>NZ_LMOX01000003.1:361368-361495 GCF_001423665.1 Frigoribacterium sp. Leaf164 | reverse complement strand
CTGGGGCGACCGCAACCTGTTCTGCGCCTGCCCGCCGGTGGAGGCGTTCGCCTAGGCGCCGTCCGCGCCCACCGACGGCGTCCCCGCCCACGGCGCCCCGGCCGCCCCGCGAGAGCGGAGCGGCCGG
>NZ_LMOX01000003.1:305234-361332 GCF_001423665.1 Frigoribacterium sp. Leaf164 | reverse complement strand
GGCGCCGTCGTCAGCTCGGCAGGCCGAAGAACGAGGGGAAGGTCGCGGCGGCCCACGGGTAGCCCACGAAGACCGCGGCGTCCATCAGCACGTGCGCGACGACGAGCGGCAGCACGCGACCGGTGCGCGCGTACAGCCAGCCGAAGGCCAGCCCCATCACGAGGTTGCCGACGAACGCGCCGAACCCCTGGTACAGGTGGTACGTGCCCCGGAGCAGGGCCGCCGTGACGATGATGGGCCAGGTCCGCCAGCCGAGGTCGCGGAGGCGCGCGAAGAGGTAGGCGACGACGATGACCTCCTCGGTGACGCCGGCGCGCAGGGCCGAGAGCAGCAGCACCGGCACCGTCCACCAGTGCTGCGCGAGGTCGGTGGGCACCACGGTCACCGTGAGGTCGAGGGCCTTCCCGACGAGGTAGAGGCCGATGCCCGGCACGCCGATCGCGAGGGCGATGCCCGCTCCGCCCGCGACGTCGCGGCCCGCGCGCGAGAAGTCGACCCCGAGACGGCCGAGGTGCGGCCGGGCCTCCCGCCAGAGCAGGAAGGCCACCAGCAGCACCGGCACGAGGTCGACCGCGATGCCCATCAGCTGGTAGAGCAGGTCGAAGACCGGCCGGTCGCTGAGCGACGAGTTCAGCGTCGCGGTCTGCTGCGAGAGGGCGACGTCGCGGGTCAGCCGGTTCGCCAGGGACAGGAGCGAGTACACCGCGGAGGCGCCGAGCGACAGGGCGAGGACGATCGCGATCTCCGCCCGCACGCGCCCTCGGGAGGGCACCCCGCCGTCGTCCGCCAGCCGGGCCCTCGTCACGTCGCTCACGCGGCTGATCGTACGGGACGGCCACACCTGTCGTGCGGGGCCAGGGATGATAGCGGCAGCCTCGGGGATTCCTCGCAGCAGATCCATGCGAGATGCAGGCCCCACGCGCAACGAACCGTGCGTCGACGCAACGAATCGGCGAGTTGGTTTCCGTCGTGTAACCGTTCTCCGTGAGGTTTGGTGATGCCTCCGGGCGGTGCTTAGGGTACTTGCATCCAACGCGGCACGGCTCATGGGGGCTGT
Organism: Frigoribacterium sp. Leaf164; assembly: GCF_001423665.1. Classification (NCBI taxonomy): domain Bacteria; kingdom Bacillati; phylum Actinomycetota; class Actinomycetes; order Micrococcales; family Microbacteriaceae; genus Frigoribacterium; species Frigoribacterium sp. Leaf164. The sequence continues at coordinate 360,275 of NZ_LMOX01000003.1, read as the reverse complement.
GCTGCGTCCTTTCTTGCATCAGGAGGAACATTGAAGAAGACGCGCACGGGCCTCGGGGCCATCGCCGTCGTGGGGACGGCAGCACTCGTCCTCACGGGCTGCGCCAGCGGCAGCGACGACTCGGGCGACAGCGCCTCGGGCGACTCGTCGGCCGTCATCACGACGAACGGCAACGAGCCGCAGAACCCGCTGATCCCTTCGAACACCACCGAGGTCGGCGGCGGCAAGATCATCGACTCCGTGTTCGCGGGCCTCGTCTCGTACGACGCCAAGGGCGAGCCCGTCAACGACGTGGCCGAGAGCATCACCTCCGACGACAACCAGAAGTGGGACGTCAAGATCCGCGAGGGCCTGACGTTCACCGACGGCACCGACGTGACGGCCGAGTCGTTCACGAAGGCCTGGAACTGGGCGGCGCAGCTCAGCAACGCCCAGGGCGGCAGCTACTTCTTCGACGACATCGAGGGCTTCAGCTACGACGCCGACAGCGAGCTCGCGCTCGAGGTCGTCAGCCCCACCGAGTTCACCGTCCAGCTCAGCGCGCCCGAGGCCGACTGGCCCCTGCGCCTCGGCTACTCGGCGTTCGTCCCGCTGCCCGAGGCGTTCTACGCCGACACGGCGGCCTTCGGCGAGAACCCGATCGGCAACGGCCCGTACAAGCTCGACGGCGAGGGCGCCTGGACGCACAACCAGGACATCAAGCTCGTCACCAACGAGGACTACGACGGCCCGCGCACGCCCAAGAACGGCGGCCTGACCATCACGTTCTACACGACGCAGGACGCGGCCTACGCCGACGCCCAGTCGGGTGTGCTGGACATCCTCGACGCCGTCCCCGACAGCGCCTTCGAGACCTACAAGGACGACTTCCCGGACCGCAACGTCAACCAGGCGGCCGCGATCTTCCAGTCGTTCACCATCCCCCAGTACCTCGAGCACTTCGACGGCACGACGGAGGAGGGCAAGCTCCGCCGCCAGGCCATCTCGATGGCGATCAACCGCGACGACATCACCAAGGTGATCTTCCAGGACACCCGCACCCCCGCCAAGGACTTCACGTCGCCCGTCATCGACGGCTACTCGGACGACCTCGACGGCTCGGACGTCCTCTCGTACAACGAGGACGAGGCCCAGAAGCTCTGGAAGGAAGCCGACGCGATCGCGCCCTACGGCGACACCGTCTTCTCCATCGCCTACAACGCTGACGGTGGCCACCAGGCCTGGGTCGACGCGGCGGCGAACAGCATCGCCGACACGCTCGGCATCAAGGCCGAGGGCAAGTCGTACCCCGACTTCAAGGGCCTGCTCGACGAAGAAGAGAACGACGCGATGACCGGTGCCTTCCGTTCCGGATGGCAGGCCGACTACCCGTCGCTCTACAACTTCCTCGCCCCGCTGTACCAGTCCGGTGCGGGCTCGAACTACGGCCGCTACACCAGCGACGAGTTCGACAGCCTCCTCAAGGAGGGCAGCCAGGCCACGAGCGTCGACGACGCGAACGCCAAGTTCCAGGACGCTCAGGAGGTCCTCTTCAAGGACCTCCCCGTCGTCCCGCTGTGGTACTCCAACGTGACCGGCGTCTACGCCGACACGGTGAGCAACGTCCAGTTCGGCTGGAACTCGGTGCCCCTGTACTACGAGGTCACCAAGAACTAGCAGCGGAGAGGCGACCAGCCTCACCGTCCACGAGGGGGTCCGGAGCAGAGCGATCTGCTGCGGACCCCCTCCGCGGGCGTCCACCACCCACACGATTGCGACCTATGCTCACGCACGACACCGAGGAGGCCTGATGCTCTGGTACACCGGTCGACGGCTCCTCCAATTGATCCCCGTCTTCTTCGGGGCGACGTTCCTCATCTACTTCATGGTCTTCGCCGTGCCGGGCGACCCCGTGGCGGCTCTCTTCGGCGACAAGCAGCCGAGCCCCCAGGTCCTCGAGCAGATCAGGGCTCAGTACAACCTCGACAAGCCCTTCATCGTCCAGTACCTGCTCTACATCGGCGGACTGTTCACGGGCGACCTCGGCACGACCTTCTCCGGTCGTCCCGTGCTGTCCGAGCTGACGCGCGCCTTCCCCATCACCTTCCGCCTCGCGATGCTGGCCCTCGTCTTCGAGGCCGTCGCCGGCATCATCGTCGGTCTGGTCGCCGGTCTCCGCAAGGGCAAGATCTTCGACACGAGTGCGCTCGTCGTGAGCCTGCTGCTCATCTCCGTGCCGATCTTCGTCGTCGGCTTCGTGCTGCAGTACGTCTTCGCCATCAACCTCGGCATCTTCCGCACCACGGTCAGCTCACAGGCCCCGTGGAACGAGCTGGTGCTGCCGGCCCTGGTGCTGGCCTCCGTGTCGTTCGCGTACATCGTGCGACTGACCCGCGCCTCCGTCTCGGAGAACATGAGCGCCGACTTCGTGCGCACCGCCACGGCGAAGGGCCTCACCCGCCGCCGCGTCGTCGGCGTGCACATCCTCCGCAACTCGCTCGTGCCGGTCATCACCTACCTCGGCGTCGACATCGGATCGCTGATGGTCGGTGCCATCGTCACCGAGGGCATCTTCAACATCCAGGGCGTCGGCGGCACCGTCTACAAGGCCATTCAGCTCGGCGAGGGCCCCACCGTCGTGTCGTTCGTGGCCGTGATGGTCATCATCTTCATGCTGGCCAACCTGCTCGTCGACCTGCTCTACGCCGTTCTCGACCCGAGGATCCGCTATGCCAAGTAACGCCTCATCGCCCCTGTCGGCCGATCACTTCGTCGCCGACCTCGAGGAGACGCCCGTCAAGGCCGTCGACGCCGTCGACGAGTCCGAGAAGCCCCGCAGCAGCTGGGACGACGCCTGGGACAGCATGAAGTCCCGCCCGCTGTTCTGGATCTCGGCGGCTCTCATCCTGCTCGTGGTCGTAGTCGCGGTCTTCCCCGGGCTGTTCACCCACACCTCCCCGACGAGCGGCGCCGACCTGCAGTCGAGCAACGAGGGCCCGGAGGCCGGCCACCCGATGGGCTTCACCCGTCAGGGCCTCGACGTCTTCGCCCGCGTCGTCTACGGCACCCGCGCCTCCCTCACGGTGGGCCTGCTCGCGACCGTCATCGTGACGATCATCGGCATCATCGTGGGCTCGCTGGCCGGCTTCTACGGCGGCTGGCTCGACGCGGTCGTCTCGCGGATCGGCGACATCTTCTTCGCCATCCCCACGGTGCTCGGCGCCATCGTCCTCATGTCGGTGCTGCCCTCCCGCACGCCCCTCACGGTGGCCCTGGTGCTGTCGCTCTTCGCCTGGCCCCAGATCGCGCGCATCATGCGCGGTTCCGTGCTCGGCGCGAAGAGCAGCGACTACGTGACGGCGAGCCTCGCGCTCGGCGTCTCGCGGTTCCGCATCCTGCTCCGCCACGTCGTGCCCAACGCCATCACCCCGGTCATCGTCGTCGCGACCGTCTCGCTCGGCACGTTCATCGTCGCCGAGGCGACGCTGAGCTTCCTCGGCATCGGCCTGCCCAGCGGCACCATGTCGTGGGGCAACGACATCAGCCAGGCGAGCGTCTCCATCCGCACGGCTCCGATGACCCTGTTCTGGCCCGCGGCCGCGCTGTCGATCACGGTGCTGTCGTTCCTCATGATGGGCGACGTCGTGCGCGACGCCCTCGACCCGAAGGCGAGGGCCCGTCGATGACGTCCACCTCCACCCGCCCCGAGGGCGCGCCCGGCGCCTCGACCTCGACGGCTCCGCTGCTCGAGATCAAGGGCCTCAAGATCGGCTTCAAGACCCAGGCGGGCTACGTCGACGCCGTGCGGGGCGTCGACCTGACCCTCCGTCAGGGCGAGAGCCTCGCGATCGTCGGCGAGTCGGGCTCCGGCAAGTCGACCACCGCCACCTCGATCATCGACCTCCTGCCCGGCACGGGCACCGTCACCGGCGGCCAGATCCTGTTCGAGGGCCGTGACCTCACGAAGGTCAGCAAGGCCGAGATGCAGGCGCTGCGCGGCCGAGAGATCGGCTACGTCCCGCAGGACCCGATGTCGAACCTCAACCCGGTCTGGAGCATCGGCTTCCAGGTCGAGGAGGCCATCCGGGCCAACGGCGTCGCGACCGGCAAGCAGGCCGTCCGCGAGCGGGCGATCGAGGTGCTGAAGGAGGCCGGGCTCGGCGACGCCGACCAGCGCCTCAAGCAGTTCCCGCACCAGTTCTCGGGCGGCATGCGCCAGCGCGTGCTGATCGGCATCGGCCTGTCGTCGCGCCCGAAGCTGCTCATCGCCGACGAGCCGACCTCGGCCCTCGACGTGACCGTGCAGCGACGCATCCTCGACCACCTCGAGAGCCTGACCCGCGACTACGGCACCTCCGTGCTCTTCATCACGCACGACCTCGGCCTCGCCGCCGAGCGTGCCGAGAAGCTGGTCGTGATGTACAAGGGCCGCGTCGTCGAGTCCGGGCCCTCGAAGGAGATCCTGGCCAACCCGCAGCACCCGTACACGAAGCGCCTGGTCGCCGCGGCGCCGAGCCTCGCGAGCCGCCGGATCCAGTCGGCCCTCACGCCGAACACCGTGCACGACGCCGACGTGTCGGCCGAGGGCGCGGACGACGCCGAGCTGATCGCCCGGGCACACTCCCGCGAGGAGGCCGGCAAGGCCGACCAGCGCTACATCTCGGTGCAGAACCTGTCGAAGATCTACCAGATCCGTCAGGGCGGCTTCAAGACGACCGAGCTCAAGGCCGTCGACGACGTGTCGTTCGCGATCCCGCGCGGCACGACGATGGCGCTCGTCGGCGAGTCGGGCTCCGGCAAGTCGACCGTGGCGAAGCTCGTGCTGCAGCTCGAGTCGATCTCGTCGGGCACCGTCGAGATCGACGGCCAGAGCGTCGGTGCGTTGAAGGGCAAGGCGCTCTTCGACTTCCGTCGCCGGGTCCAGCCGGTCTTCCAGGACCCGTACGGTTCGCTCGACCCGATGTACAGCGTCGGCAACACGATCGCCGAGCCGCTGGTGACCCACGGCATCGGCGACCGTGCGAGCCGCCAGGCCCGCGTGCGCGAGCTGCTCGAGCAGGTGTCGCTCCCGGCGTCGACGGTCAACCGCTACCCGAACGAGCTCTCGGGAGGTCAGCGCCAGCGCATCGCCGTCGCGCGGGCGCTCGCCCTGAAGCCCGACGTCATCGTGCTCGACGAGGCCGTCTCGGCCCTCGACGTGCTCGTCCAGGGCCAGATCCTCGACCTGCTGACCGACCTGCAGACCGAGCTGGGCCTGACGTACCTCTTCATCACGCACGACCTCGCCGTCGTCCGGCTCATCGCCGACAACGTGGCGGTCATGCAGAAAGGCCGCATCGTCGAGTCGGGCACCACCGACGAGATCTTCGCGGCGCCGACGAAGCAGTACACCCAGGAGCTCCTCGAGGCGATCCCCGGCGCGAACTTCGCCTTCGGGCGCTGAGCCGGTCCTCCCGCCCACCGGGAGAGGGCCCCTCCCGCCGTGTTCGCGCACGGCGAGAGGGGCCCTTTACCACGTGCCGTAGACTGATCGGGCCGGGCTTCGTCCCGACCACTTCCCCCCTCACTCTTTCGTAAGGAATACATCCATGGCGACTGCCATCCGCAGCGACCTGCGCAACGTGGCGATCGTGGCCCACGTCGACCACGGCAAGACGACCCTCGTCGACGCCATGCTCAAGCAGACCAACTCGTTCGACGCGCACTTCGACACCGAAGACCGCATGATGGACGGCAACGAGCTCGAGCGCGAGAAGGGCATCACGATCCTCGCGAAGAACACCTCGGTGCTCTACAACGGTGCCCACGCGACCGACGGCCCGATCACGATCAACGTCATCGACACCCCCGGCCACGCCGACTTCGGCGGCGAGGTCGAGCGCGGCCTCTCGATGGTCGACGGCGTCGTGCTGCTCGTCGACGCGTCCGAGGGCCCGCTGCCCCAGACGCGCTTCGTGCTCCGCAAGGCCCTCGCGGCCAAGCTGCCCGTCATCCTGCTGGTCAACAAGACCGACCGCCCCGACGCGCGCATCGACGAGGTCGTGGCCGAGAGCCAGGACCTCCTCCTCGGCCTCGCCAGCGACCTGAGCGAAGAGGTGGAGGACCTCGACCTCGACGCCATCCTCAACGTGCCCGTCGTCTACGCCTCGGGCCGCAACGGCGCCGCGTCGACGAACAAGCCCGCCGACGGCTCGCTGCCCGACAACGACGACCTCGAGCCCCTCTTCGACGCGATCCTCACCCACGTGCCGGCGCCGCGCTACGACGACGAGCACCCGCTGCAGGCGCACGTCACCAACCTCGACGCCTCGCCGTTCCTCGGCCGCCTCGCGCTCCTCCGCGTCTTCCACGGCACCCTGCAGAAGGGCCAGACCGTCGCCTGGGTCAAGTCCGACGGCACCGTGCAGAACGCGCGCATCACCGAGCTCCTGGTGACGAAGGCCCTCAGCCGCTACCCGGCCGAGAGCGCGGGCCCCGGCGACATCGTCGCCGTCGCCGGCTTCGACACGATCACCATCGGCGAGACCCTCTCCGACCCTGAAGACGTCCGCCCGCTGCCGACCATCACGGTCGACGACCCGGCCATCTCGATGACCATCGGCACGAACACCTCGCCGATCATCGGCAAGGTCAAGGGCCACAAGCTGACCGCCCGCATGGTCAAGGACCGCCTCGACCGCGAGCTGGTCGGCAACGTCTCGCTCAAGGTCGTCGACATCGGACGCCCCGACGCGTGGGAGGTCCAGGGCCGCGGCGAGCTCGCGCTGGCCATCCTCGTCGAGCAGATGCGCCGCGAGGGCTTCGAGCTCACCGTCGGCAAGCCGCAGGTCGTCACCCGTCGTGACGAGAACGGCAAGCTGCAGGAGCCCTTCGAGCACATGACCATCGACGTGCCCGACGAGTACCTCGGCGCCGTCACGCAGCTGATGGCCGCCCGCAAGGGCCGCATGGAGAACATGGCGAACCACGGCTCGGGCTGGGTACGCATGGAGTTCATCGTCCCCTCGCGCGGCCTGATCGGCTTCCGCACGCAGTTCCTCACCGACACGCGCGGCACCGGCATCGCCAACGGCATCAGCCACGGCTACGGCCCCTGGGCCGGCGAGATCTCGACCCGCACCAACGGCTCGATCATCGCCGACCGCTCCGGCGTCGTCACCCCCTTCGCGATCATCAACCTGCAGGAGCGCATGTCGTTCTTCGTGCAGCCGACCGAAGAGGTCTACGAGGGCATGGTCGTGGGCGAGAACTCGCGCGCCGACGACATGGACGTCAACATCACCAAGGAGAAGAAGCTGACCAACATGCGTCAGTCGACGGCCGACAACTTCGAGTCGATGACGCCCTCCAAGGTGCTCTCGCTCGAGGAGGCCCTCGAGTTCGCCGGTGACGACGAGTGCGTCGAGGTCACCCCCGACGCGATCCGCATCCGCAAGGTCGAGCTCGACGCCAGCGCCCGCCAGCGCAGCACCGCTCGCCTCAAGAAGCAGAACGCGTAGCGCTCCGCACCGAACGCCGTCAGGAGGCGCCCCACCGGCCGGTGGGGCGCCTCCCGTCGTCCGGGGGCCCGGTGGGTGCACCCGCCGCACGTTCTACGACGTCGCCCAGTCGCGGCCGCTACGGTCGTCGCGTGACCTCGACACCGGCCCGCCCCGCCCGCACCCGCCTCGTCCGCTCCGCCACCGGCCTGTTGCTCGCTGCCGGGCTCGTCGGCGGGCTCACCGCCTGCAGCTCGCTCGACAACGTCGTGGGCAGCGCCGTCGACCAGGGCGTCGAGAGCGTGCGCGGCACGGTCGAGGGTGCCGTCGGCGACGCCGTCAGCGAGGCCCTCGGCGGCGCGAGCGTCTCGACCGACGGCACGCTGCCCGAGTCGTTCCCCGCCGAGGTGCCGCTGCTCGACGGCACGGTGCGCGGGGGAGGCGCGGGGCCCGACGGCTCGGGCTGGGTCGCGCAGCTCGCCGTGGCGAGCCTCGACGACTTCGCGACGGCCCAGGCGGCGCTCGAGGCGGCCGGGTACTCCGCCGCGGGGGTGAACGTCGACGCCGACACCGCGCTCGGCACGTTCACCGGCCCCACGTACCGCGTCGTGCTCACGATCACGACGCAGGCCTCCGACGGCGCGGTGCTCGCGACCTACGTCGTCACGCCCGTCTAGGCGCCCCGGGCGACCGCGCCGCTCAGTCGAGCAGGGTCTCGCCGACCCAGCCGCCCTCCGACGCGCCCGGCGGCACGGCGAAGATCGCCGAGCCGACGTGCTTGAGGTACTCGTTCATCCGGTCGTTCCTGGCCAGGGCGGTCTGGATCGGCACGAACTGCCGCCGCGGGTCGCGCTGGAAGCACAGGAAGAACAGCCCGGCGTCGAGCCGCCCGAGCTGGTCGTTGCCGTCGACGAAGTTGTAGCCGCGGCGCAGCAGGGTCGCTCCGCCGTTCTGGTCGGGGTGGGCGAGGGCGACGTGCGAGTCCCGCGCGATGGCGGGCCCCGAGCCGTCCGTCGCCGCGGCCGAGAAGTCGGGCGCGGTGAACTCGTCGCCGCCGGAGAGCGGCGCTCCGTCGCGCTTGTCGCGGCCGACCACGGTCTGCTGCTCGGCGAGCGACGCGTGGTCCCACGTCTCGATCGTCATGCGGATCTTGCGGGCGACGAGGTACGAGCCGCCGTCCATCCACGCGCTGCCGTCCGAGCCCGCGGCCCAGACGCCCTCCTCGACCGCCGCGGTGTCCTCGGCCTTGAGGTTGGCCGTGCCGTCCTTGAAGCCGAACAGGTTGCGGGGCGTGCTCTGGCCGCGGGTCGTCGACGAGGTGCGGCCGAAGCCGAGCTGCGACCACCGGAGGGAGGCCCGGCCGAAGGCGATGCGCGAGAGGTTGCGGATGGCGTGCACCGCGACCTGCGGGTCGTCGCTGCACGCCTGCACGCAGAGGTCGCCGCCGGTCAGGGCCTCGACGAGCTGGTCGCCCGAGAAGTGCGGCAGGTCGACGAGGGCGGCGGGCCGTCGGGAGGCGATGCCGTAGCGGTCGGCGCCGGTCGCGTCGGTGAAGAGGGTCGGGCCGAACCCGATGGTCACGGTGAGCCCGGCCGCGGGCAGGCCCAGCGCCTCCCCGGTGTCGTCCGGGGGAGCGAGCGGCGACCCGCCGACGGAGCCGGCCTCGCTCACGTCGAGGCCCTGGGTCAGGCGGGCCGCCGCCGCGCTCCAGTCGCGGAGCAGCGACACGAGGTCGTCACGCGTCGTGCCCCCGGCCATGTCGAACGAGGCGAAGTGCAGGCGGTCCTGGGCGGCGGTGACGATGCCCGACTGGTGACGGCCGGCGAAGGGGTAGCGGGCGGACGCGCCGGAGGCGCCCGTCGCGTGGGCCTGGACGGCGCGGTCGGCCCCGACCCCGACCCCGGCGCCGAGCACCCCCGCGCCCACGCCCGTGCCCAGCAGGCCGAGCAGGCCCCGTCGGGAGATGCCGCCGCGGGGGGCGCGTGCCTCGCCCGAGCCCGGTGCCGTGCCCTCGTGCTGCTCGTCGTGCCGCTCGTCGTCCGTCACGCCCGGCCGCCCGTCAGCTCACCAGCGCGGCGGTGAGCTCGCTGAGGGGCTCGCTGAGCGCGTTGACGGCGTCGCTGAGCGACTTGGTGTCGGCCGTGGTGAGCTCCGTGTAGCTCGGGAAGCCGGCGTCGAGGCTGCCGTACGAGGCGAGCAGCTCCTCGAGCGCGGCGAGCTTGCCGTCGATCCGGTCGGTGAGCTCAGGGTCCTTCTCGGCGACGATGTCGCGGACGCCCTCGTAGGCGACGCGGGCCCCCTCGAGGTTCGCCTGGAAGTCGTAGAGGTCGGTGTGCGACCAGATCTCCTCCTCGCCGGTGATCTTGCCGGTCGCCACCTCGTCCATGAGGCCGACGGCGCCGTTGCTGATCGTGTCGATGCCGACGGTGAAGTCCGGGGCGGTGACGGCGGCCTGCAGGTCCGCCGTGTCGGCGGTGAGCAGGTCGGCGAAGCGTCCTCGCTCCTCGGGCGTCAGGGGCACGTACGCCTCGCCGCCGTTGTCGTCGGCCGTCGGCTGCCAGAGGTCCTTCTCGATGCGGTGCCAGCCCGTCCACTCGGTGCCCGGCTCGACGTCCGCCTCGCGGAAGTCGATCTTCGGGTCGAGGTCGCCGAACGACTCGGCCACGGGCTCGATGCGCTCGTAGTGGGCGCGCGCGGAGGGGTAGAGCGACCGGGCCGTCGCGTCGTCGCCGGCGCGGTACGCGTCGAGGAAGGCCTGGGTCGCCGGCACGAGCTGGCCGACCTGGTCGTCGACGTAGGCGACGTACGCGGCGGCGGCCGCATCGACCTGCTCCTTCTCCGTGCCGACCGGTGTCACGGCCGTGCCGGAGTCGGTGACGGTGAACGGCGCGCGGACGCCCTCGCCGACGAGGCCGGGGATGCAGGCGGTGTAGTAGTCGCCGGGCTGCACGGCGACGGTGATCGAGGCCGTCGTGCCCGGCCCGATGTTCTCCTTCTCGCTGACGATGCGGAGGCCGTCGTCGCCGAGCAGCTCGAACTCGGTCTCGTCGCTGCCCGCGTTGGTCATGGTGAAGGTCACGGGGCCGCTCGGCACCGAGGTCGCCGAGACCTCGCAGCGGTCGCCGTCGCCCTGGACGGAGACGGTCGTGGCGCCGGCCGTGGCCGACCCGCCGGGGGAGTTGGCGACGCAGCCGGTGAGGGCGAGGGCGGTGAGCAGCGCTCCGGCTCCGAGGGCGAGGGGGCGAGCGGTCATCGGGGGGCTCCTGCGGTGGTGGGGGCGGTGGTCGAGGGGTCGGTGGCCGCGGCGTCGGGGTCGACGGCGTCGGCGGTGCCGGAGGCACGGGGCGCCCGGCGGGGCCCGCGGGTGGCGGCGGTGAAGAGCGGCAGCACCACGGCGAGGTAGGCGAGCCAGGCGCCCACCTGCAGCCAGCTGGGAGTCGCGGTGAAGTTCACGAGGCCCTGCAGCAGCGTGCCCCACCAGCTGGTCGGGGGCACGGCGGCGCTGACGTCGAAGGCGAGGGCCGTGCGGCCGGGCAGCACGCCGGCCTCCTGGAGGTCGCCGACGCCGTAGGCGAGCACCCCGGCCGCCACGACGACGAGCAGGTAGCCGGTGACGGCGAAGAAGCGTCGGAGGTCGACGCGGACGACCCCGCGGAAGATCAGCACCTCGATCGCGACGGCGGTGAGGATGCCGAGGAGGGCGCCGAGCACCGGGGCGTCGCCGCCGCCGGTCGACTGGACGGTCGCCCAGACGAACAGGGCCGTCTCGAGCCCCTCCCGGCCGACCGAGACGACGCCGAGCACGACGACGGCCCACGCGCCGCCGGCGAGCGCGCGGTCGAGGCCGGACTCCAGCTCGCCGCGCATGCTGCGGGCGGTGCGCGCCATCCAGAACACCATCCAGGTGACGAAGGCCACGGCGACGACCGACAGGCCGCCTCCGATGATCTCCTGGGCCTGGAAGGTCAGCCCGTAGGCGCCGAAGGTGAGGAGGGCGCCGAACCCGAGCGAGAGGACGACGGCGGCGGCGACCCCGGCCCAGAGCCGGGGGAGGACGTCACGACGGTCGACCTTGACGAGGTAGGCGACGAGGATGCCGACGACGAGGGCGGCCTCGAGGCCCTCACGGAGTCCGATGAGGTAGTTCGCGAGCACAGGTACGGCTTTCGGGTGGGGGACGGCGGGCCGGTCCGTCGGGGCGACGGGGGCCGTCGCGTCGATGCGGGTCCGACCGGACGAACCGGTATGGTGAGGCTTGCCTAACTAAGGTGAGCCTCAGCGCGAACCGACCCTAGTGTCGCTCGGCATATCCTGTCCAGTGATGACTCCTCCCGGCACGGCCCCGGCCGACCCCCGCCCGGCTCCCGGCGCCTCCTCCTCGGCCGCGCCCGCGAGCGGCCCCGCGGCCCGCGAGCACGTGCTGCTCGTGCACGCCCACCCCGACGACGAGACGATCACGACCGGCGGCACCATCGCCTCCCTGCTCGACTCCGGCGCCCAGGTGACGGTCGTGACCTGCACGCGCGGCGAGCTCGGCGAGGTCCTGCCCGACGACCTCGCCCGGCTCCGCGGCGACGAGGCGGGGCTGGCCGTGCACCGCGAGGGCGAGATCGCGGAGGCCCTCCGCGAGCTGGGCGTGCGCGACCACCGGTTCCTCGGCGACCCCGCCGCCCGCACCGCGGGCCTGCCGTCGCGGGCGTACCGCGACAGCGGCATGGTGTGGCGCTCCGACGGCGTCGCGGGGCCGACGCCCGACCTGCACCCGCAGGCGTTCTGCGCCGCCGAGTTCGGCGAGATCGTCTCCGACCTGCAGGCCGTCGTCGACAGCGTGCGGCCCACCGCGATCGTCAGCTACGACGAGGACGGCGGCTACCACCACCCCGACCACGTGCGCGCCAACCGCGCGGCCGTCCGCGTCGCGCGCCTCGCCGAGGTGCCCTTCTTCGCCGTCGTCGCCGGGGCCGACCAGGCCACGGGCGCCGAGGCCGAGGCGCTCGCGGCCGACGCGACGGTGACGACGGTCGACGTGCGGGCGACGACGCCGCGCCGCGTGGCCGCGCTCCGCCGCTACCGCACGCAGCTCGAGGTCGTCGACCTGCCGGGCGGCCGGGCGGGCGTGCGGTACCCGCACGGCGCCGTCGACCCGCTGCCCGACACCGAGTCGTTCCGGGCCGTGCCCGAGCCGGTGCGCACGGTCGACGCGGCCGCCACCACCTCCGAGCTCGCCGAGATGACCCTCGGCGGCCGCCTCGGCACGCTGGCCCTGGCCCTCGCGGCGGGCGTGGTCTTCGGGGCGATCGGCACGGTCGCCCACCAGGGCACGACCTCGGTCGCGGGGGTCGATGCGCCCGTCGGCCTCGTCCTGTCGCTCGTGATGGCCGCCGCCCTGCTCGTGGGCTTCCGCCTCGTCTTCCGCTCCCGCCTGGTCACGACGATGACCGCGCTCGGGCTGCTGCTGACGGCGGGCGTCTTCTCCCAGCCCGGGGCCGGCGGCTCCGCGCTCGTGCCGGCCAACCTCGCCGGCCTGGTCTGGTCGTTCGGGCCCCTGCTGATCGCCATGGTCGTGATCGCGTGGCCGACCCTGCCGCCCCGCGACGCGACGGGCGCGCCGACGCCGCCCGCGCCTCCGGCGTCCAGCCCGCTCGGGGATAGGATGGAACCTCTGCCCGACGCGAAGGGAACCCCCCAGACGTGACGTACGTGATCGCCCTCCCCTGTGTCGATGTCAAGGACCGTGCCTGCATCGACGAATGCCCCGTCGACTGCATCTACGAGGGCGAACGCTCGCTCTACATCCACCCCGACGAGTGCGTCGACTGCGGTGCCTGCGAGCCGGTGTGCCCCGTCGAGGCCATCTACTACGAAGACGACCTGCCCGACAAGTGGGCCGACTACTACAAGGCCAACGTCGAGTTCTTCGACGAGATCGGCTCGCCCGGCGGCGCGGCCAAGGTCGGCGTCATCGCGAAGGACCACCCCGTGATCGCCGTGCTGCCGCCCCAGGGCTCCGCCGAGTAGGCGCCCGGCCGTGGCGCTCGACCTGCCCGACTTCCCCTGGGACTCCCTCGCCGCGCACGCCGCGACGGCGCGGGCCCACGAGGGCGGCATCGTCGACCTCTCCGTCGGCTCGCCGGTCGACCCGACCCCCGAGGTCGTGAGGGAGGCGCTGGTCGCCGCCACCGACGCGCACGCGTACCCGCAGGTGGCCGGCACCCCCGCCCTCCGCGCCGCCATCGCGGAGTGGTACGGGCGTCGCCGCGGCGTGCCAGGCCTCACCGACGCCGAGGTGCTGCCGACCATCGGCTCGAAGGAGCTCATCGCGGGCCTCGCCCTGTGGCTGGGCCTCGGCCGCGGCGACACGATCGTGCACCCGCGGGCCGCCTACCCGACCTACGCCCTCGGCGCCGCGCTCGTCGGCGCCGACGTGCTCGCCTCCGACGACCCGGCCGAGTGGCCCCGGTCGACGCGGCTCGTCTGGCTGAACAGCCCCGGCAACCCCGACGGCGCCGTGCTCGCCGTCGAGCAGCTCCGCGCCGCGGTCGAGCGCGCCCGTGAGCTCGGCGCCGTGATCGCCGGCGACGAGTGCTACGCCGAGCTGGGCTGGGAGGGCGAGTGGGCGGACCGCCCCACGCCGAGCATCCTCGACCCCCGCGTCGTCGGCGAGAGCCGCGAGGGCGTGCTCAGCGTCTACAGCCTCAGCAAGCAGTCGAACCTCGCGGGGTACCGCGCGGGGTTCGTGGCCGGCGACGCCGCCGTCGTGCAGCAGCTGCTCTCCGTGCGCAAGCACGCCGGGCTGATGCCGCCGGCCCCCGTGCAGGAGGCCATGCGCACAGCGCTCGGCGACGAGGCCCACGTCGCGGCACAGAAGGAGCTCTACCGCTCCCGCCGCGACCGGCTCGCCCCCGCGCTCCGGGCGGCCGGCTTCCGCATCGACCGCAGCGAGGCGGGCCTCTACCTCTGGGCCACCCGCGACGAGCCGGCGGAGGCCAGCGTCGCCTGGCTGGCCGAGCGGGGCGTGCTCGTCGCGCCGGGCACGTTCTACGGCGTCGACGGCGGACGGCACGTGCGCGTGGCCCTGACGACGACCGACGAGCGCATCGACGCCGCGGTCGAGCGCCTCACCGCCTGACGCCCGACGGCCGACGCCCGACAGCTGACGCCGACGACCTGACGCCCGACGGCCCGACCGCTAGGGTGACAGGGTGACTACTGCCAACGACGCCCAGAAGGCCACGCTGCAGTTCCCGGGGGGAACAGCCGAGTTCCCGATCGTGCCGAGCACCGAGGGTGCCTCGTCGATCGACATCTCGACGTTCACCAAGCAGACCGGCTACACGACGCTCGACACGGGCTTCGTGAACACCAGCAACGCCCGCTCGAAGATCACCTACATCGACGGTGACCAGGGCATCCTGCGCTACCGGGGCTATCCGATCGAGCAGGTCGCGGAGCACTCGACCTACCTCGAGACGGCCTGGCTGCTGATCTACGGCGAGCTGCCCACCCCCGACGAGCTGGCCGACTTCGACGCCCGCATCCGCCGCCACACGCTGCTGCACGAAGACCTGCGGCGCTTCTTCGACGCCCTGCCGCACAACGCGCACCCGATGTCGGTGCTCTCGAGCGCCGTGGGCGCCCTCGGCACCTTCTACGAGGGCTCGATGAGCGTGACCGACCCGGTGCAGATCGAGCTGCAGACCGTCCGGCTGCTCGCGAAGCTGCCGGTCATCGCGGCCTACGCGCACAAGAAGAGCCTGGGCCAGGCGTTCCTCTACCCCGACAACTCGCTGAGCTTCGTCGACAACTTCCTCAAGCTCAACTTCGGCACGATGGCCGAGCCGTACCAGGTCAACCCCGTCCTCTCGAAGGCCCTCGAGCGCCTCCTCATCCTCCACGAGGACCACGAGCAGAACGCGTCGACGTCGACCGTCCGCCTCGTCGGCTCGACGCAGGCGAACATGTTCTCGTCGATCTCGGCCGGCATCAGCGCCCTCTACGGGCCGCTGCACGGCGGCGCCAACGAGGCCGTGCTGACGATGCTCGCCGAGATCAAGGCGAGCGGCCAGGGCGTCGAGCGCTTCGTCGAGCGCGTGAAGAACAAGGAGGAGGGCGTCAAGCTGATGGGCTTCGGCCACCGGGTCTACAAGAACTACGACCCGCGCGCCAAGCTCGTGAAGGAGAGCGCCACCGAGGTGCTCGAGGCCCTCGGCGTGAAGGACGACCTGCTCGACATCGCGATGGAGCTCGAGGCGATCGCCCTCGCCGACGACTACTTCGTCGAGCGGAAGCTCTACCCGAACGTCGACTTCTACACCGGGGTCATCTACAAGGCCATGGGCTTCCCGCCCCGCATGTTCACGGTGCTCTTCGCCATCGGTCGCCTGCCCGGCTGGATCGCGCACTGGCGCGAGATGAACGGCGACCCGACGACGAAGATCGGTCGCCCGCAGCAGCTGTACCTGGGCGAGACCCAGCGCGACTGGCCTGCCCGCTAGCCCGCGCCTCCCTCCCGCCCGCACGACGACGGCCGGCCACCTCTGGAGGTGACCGGCCGTCGTCGCGTCGCCCGGCGACGCCCCGGTGCCGGGGCGCCGGCCGGTGCTACGCGTGCAGCTGCGAGTTGAGGGTCACGCCGTGGCCCTTGCGCGCCAGCACCTCGACCGCGCCCGTGACCGAGTTGCGGCGGAAGAGCAGCCCGGGGCGGCCCGAGAGCTCGACGGCCTTGACCGTCTGCGGGCGGCCGTCCGACGTCGGCGTGCCGCCGACGACGACCACCTTCGTGCCGGCCGTGACGTAGAGGCCCGCCTCGACGACGGTGTCGTCGCCGATGGCGATGCCGATGCCGGCGTTCGCGCCGAGCAGCGCGCGCTGGCCGATGGTGACGCGCTGGGTGCCGCCGCCCGAGAGCGTCCCCATGATGGAGGCGCCGCCTCCGATGTCGGACCCGTCGCCGACGACGACGCCCTGCGAGATGCGGCCCTCGACCATCGAGGCCCCGAGCGTGCCCGCGTTGAAGTTGACGAAGCCCTCGTGCATGACGGTCGTGCCCGGGGCGAGGTGCGCGCCGAGGCGCACGCGCGAGGCGTCGGCGATGCGCACGCGGTCGGGCATCACGTAGTCGAGCATGCGCGGGAACTTGTCGATGCCCGTCGTGACGATGCCGGCCCGCTGCAGCGTCGCCCGCAGGCGCGAGAAGTCGTCGGGGTGCACGGGGCCCGCGTTCGTCCAGACGACGATGGGCAGGTGCGCGAAGAGCCCCTCGAGCGAGATGGTGTTCGGCTCGACGAGCAGGTGGCTGAGCAGGTGGAGGCGGAGGTACGCGTCGGGGGTGGACGCGGGAGGCGCGCTCAGGTCGATCTCGACGGTCGCCGGCACGAGGTCGACGGCCCGGCGGGCGTCCGGCCCGGCGGCGGCCGAGATCTCGGCGGGCACGATCTCGGGGTCGCGGTCGGCGGGGAGGCGCCCGAGCGAGGGTGCGGGGAACCACGTGTCGAGGGTGGTGCCGTCGGACGAGACGGTGGCCAGCCCGTAGCCGTGGGCGTGCGTGGGCGCGGAGGCGTCGTTGGTCATGCACCGATCGTAGGACGAGCCGCAGGGCGGGCCCCGTACACTCGGCGTCATGCCGAAGATCGACCTCAGCGTCTCGCCCGTGGACGTCACCCGTCAGCTCTGCGACATCGAGTCCGTCTCGGGCGACGAGAAGGCCGTCGTCGACGCCATCTGGGCGACGCTCGAGGGGCTCGACCACCTCGAGCTGACCCGCGACGGCGACGCGATCGTCGCCAGGACGACCCTGGGGCGCGAGCACCGGGTCGTGATCGCCGGCCACATCGACACCGTGCCCCTCAACGACAACCTGCCCACGCGCTACGAGACCGACGACGACGGCGTCGAGCACCTCTGGGGCCGCGGCACCGTCGACATGAAGGCCGGCAGCGCCGTGCACCTCCGGCTCGCCGTCGAGCTCACCGAGCCCTCGGTCGACGTGACCTGGGTCTGGTACGACCACGAAGAGGTCTCGGACGCCCTGAACGGCCTCGGCCGGCTGGCCCGACGGCGCCCCGAGCTGCTCGAGGCCGACTTCGCCGTGCTCGGCGAGCCGACCGCGAGCAAGGTCGAGGGCGGCTGCAACGGCAACCTCCGGGCGGAGGTCCGTACCTTCGGGCGGCGGTCGCACAGCGCCCGGTCGTGGGTCGGCTCGAACGCCATCCACGCCGCCGCTCCCGTCCTCGACCTGCTCGCGGCCTACGAGCCGCGTGAGGTCGAGGTCGACGGGCTCGTCTACCGCGAGGGCCTCAACGCCGTCGGCATCACCGGCGGGGTGGCCGGCAACGTCATCCCCGACGAGTGCATGGTGCACGTCAACTACCGCTTCGCGCCGAGCCGCAGCACCGACGAGGCCGTCGCCCACGTCACCGAGCTCTTCGCCGGGTTCGACGTGACGATCGTCGACCTCGCCCCGGGCGCGCGCCCCGGCCTCGACGCGCCCCTCGCCCAGCAGTTCCTCGCCGCGGTCGGCGGCGAGGCGACGCCGAAGTTCGGCTGGACGGACGTCGCGCGGTTCTCGGCCCTCGGCGTCCCCGCCGTGAACTACGGCCCGGGCGACCCCCTCCTCGCCCACCACGACGACGAGCGCGTGCCCGTCCAGCAGATCCTCGACAACGAGCGCGGACTGCGGGCGTGGCTGACGGCCTGACGACCTGGGGCCGGGCCCACGGCTCGGCCGCGGTGGCCGCCGCGGCCCGTCGCGCGCCCCGCGGTCGCCTCCCCACGACGCCCCGGCAGGTGCTCGTGCGCTGGCGGCTGCTGCCCTGGTGGGCGAAGGTCCTGGTGGTCTTCGCGCTCTCCCGCGTCGTCAGCACGGCGCTGCTGCTCTCGTTCGCGGCCCGCCAGGGCGCCAACGCGTGGACGCTGGCGAGCCCCGACTACGCGAGCTTCGCCTCCATCTGGGACGGCCACTGGTACTACATCATCTCGGCCGTCGGCTACCCGTCGACGGTGCCCGTCACGGCCGACGGCCACGTGGGCGAGAGCGCGTGGGCGTTCATGCCCGTCTACCCGCTGCTCGTGCGGGGGCTCACGGAGCTGACCGGCGCGGGCTTCGCGCCGACGGCCGTCGTGGTCTCGGTGCTCGCCGCGGCCGGCACCGCCCTCCTGCTGGACCGGCTGCTGCGCCACGTCCTGCCCGAGGGCACCGCGCTCTTCGGCGTCGTGCTCTTCTGCGTCGCGCCGCTGTCGCCGCTGCTCCAGGTCGCGTACGCCGAGCCGCTCTTCCTCCTGCTGCTCTGTGCGTCGCTGCTGCTGCTCGTCGAGCGGCGCTACCTCGCGATGCTCCCGGTCGTCGCCGTCCTGTCGTTCACCCGGCCGGGTGCCCTCGCCCTGGCCTTCGCGGTGGGCCTGCACGTCGTGCACCGCTGGTGGGTGCGTCGACGCGAGCCGTTCCCCCGCCGGGAGGCGGTCGAGGCCTCGGTCACGGCCGTCGTCACGGCGCTGCTCGGTGTGGCCTGGCCGGTCGTCGCCGGGCTCGTCACCGGCGTGCCGAACGCCTACGCCGAGACCGAGCTGGCCTGGCGCGCGCCCTACGTCGGCTACGGCCCGCTGGTGCCGTTCGCCCCGTGGATCGAGGGCGCGAACTGGTGGCTGCCGGGTGGTGCGGGGGTGGCCGTGCTGGTGATCTCCGTGGTCGCCCTCGCCGTGCTGCTGCTGAGCCCGGCCGGCCGACGGCTGGGGGTCGACCTGCGCCTCTGGTCGGTGGCCTACGCGCTCTACCTGCTGGCGGTGTTCTTCCCGCAGTCGAGCACGTTCCGCCTGCTGATGCCGCTCTTCCCGCTGGTGGGCGCCCTCGCCCTGCCGCGCTCCCGGGCGTACCGGATCGCCCTCGTGGTCGCCTGCGTGGTGGGCCAGTGGGTGTGGCTCGACCTCTGCTGGTGGGTGGACGGCTACGACTGGACGCCGCCGTGATCCGCGCCTCCGGCAGGGCTGTTTAGGTCTGGGCCGCGAAAACACGGATAATGGCAGTTGCATCTTTGCGAAAGGGGACTATCTGATGGCAGCCATGAAGCCGAGGACCGGCGACGGCCCTATGGAAGCTGTGAAAGAGGGCCGTCTCATCATCGTGCGGGTTCCGCTCGAAGGTGGCGGCCGTCTCGTGGTGTCGGTCAACGACGACGAAGCCAAAGAGCTGCACGACGCCCTCGCCAGCGTCGTGGACGCCTAGTCAGCGACGTCCTGCAGCCTGAGGGCTGCGCCGCGTACGACGCCCCGGTGGTCACCCGACCACCGGGGCGTCGTCGTGCGCCCGGGCCCGGCAGCCCTCCCGCCCCTGACCCGGCTCCCGGCGATCGGGCGACGCGCAGGGTGAAGCCGTCGGCGGTGCCGCCGACCCCGGGGAGGCGCGGGCCGGGTCGACGACGCGGGTCGCGTCAGCGCTTGACGAGCTGCAGCAGGCCGTCGCCCGCGGTCGACAGCGAGCTGATCACCGCGGGGGAGGTGGAGACCTCGGTGAGCAGCGTGCGGAAGCCCGTGGTCACGGGGTCGCGCCGTGCCGGGTTCGCCACGGCGCCGTGCCAGAGCGCGTGCGCCACGAGCACGAGGCCGCCGGGCCGGGCGAGCCGGAGGCCGTGCTCGACGTTCTCGATGACGGCCGCGGGGTCGGCGTCGACGAAGACGATGTCGTACGAGTTCTCGTTCATCCGGGGCAGCACGTCGGCCGTCCGCCCCGTGATCAGGCGGAACCGCGCCGCGGGCACGCCGGCGGAGAGGTAGGCGTCGCGGGCGGCCTGCTGGTGGTCGACCTCGCGGTCGATGGACGTCAGGGTCGCGCGCGGGGCGCCCTCGAGCAGCCAGAGGCCGCTGACGCCGACGCCGGTGCCGATCTCGATGATGCTCGTCGCCGACGAGCTCGCGGCGGCGACGGCGAGCTGCGCGCCGACGGCGGGGGAGACGGGCTCGACCCCGAGCTCGAGGGAGTGCTGTCGTGCGGCGGCGACGGGGTCGCTCTCGGAGACGAGCTCCTCCGCGAACTTCCAGCTCGACTCGATCTGCGACACACCGCCTCCTTCGACTGACGAGTCTAGGGGCTGGCCCTCGGGGCGATGACGTTATCGTGCATGCATGTCCATGTTCGGTCTGACCTTCGACAAGCTCCTCGTCATCGGGGTGCTCGCGGTCTTCCTGCTGGGCCCGGAGCGGCTGCCGCACTACGCCTCCAAGCTCGCCCAGCTCGTCCGCACGGTCCGCACCATGGCCGACGGCGCGAAGGACCGCATGCGCAGCGAGATGGGCCCCGAGTTCGACGACGTCGAGTGGCAGAAGCTCGACCCGCGCCAGTACGACCCGCGCCGCATCATCCGCGACGCCCTGCTCGACCCGCCGGCGGGCGGGAGCTCGACCAAGCCCGTCTCGGCGGCCATGGCCGGCGCGACCGCGGCGGCGGTGTCGGTGGGCCTGCCCGGCGGCACCCGGGCCCCGGTGGTGCCGCTCGCCGTCGGCGAGGCGCCGCCGTACGACTCCGAGGCCACCTAGGCCCCGGGTGTCGCTAGACGCCGCCGTGCAGCGCCGCGACCCGTGACGCCTCCGCGCGCAGGGCGTCCACGACCCGACGGACGGACGGGCGCTCGGCGCGGTCCCGGCGCATCAGCACCGAGACGTAGCGGACGGCGCGGATGCTCTCCAGGGGCAGCAGGACCATGTCGTCCCGCGCCTCCTTCGCGGTGAACCGGGGCAGGACGGCGATGCCGAGGCCCGCGCCGACCAGGGCCTCGGTCACCTTCGTGTCGCTGAAGCGCTGCGTGACGCGGACGGGGCTGCCCGTGACGCGCTCGATCTCGCGGTAGACCCACTCGAACGGGAAGTCGGTGGGCACGCCGATCCAGGCCTCGCCCTCGAGGTCGCCGGGCGAGAGGGAGGCGCGCTGCGCGAGCCGGTGGTCGGCCGGCAGCGCGATGTCGAGGGGCTCGGTGAGCAGCGGCACCGTCACGAGGCCGCGGCCGCGCCAGGCGCGCCCGTCGGGGGAGTGCGCGACGACGACGTCGTGGTCGGCCGCGAGGTCGGCGAACTCGAGGATGGACGGGTCGTGGTCGGTGGCCACCACGACGAGGCCGGGGGTCTCGGCGACGGTGCGGAGCAGGCCGGGCAGCAGCATCTGGCCCCCCGTGGGGAAGGTCGCGAGGGTGACCTCGCCCTGGGGGGTCGCGACGAAGTCGGTCCAGACCGCCTGGGCCCGCTCGAGGGCGACGGCGACGTCGGTGGCCGTCTGCGCCAGCACCCGGCCGGAGCCGGTCAGCACGACGCCGCGGCCCACCCGCTCGGTCAGGGCGACGCCCGCCTCCTTCTCGAGCACCTTGAGCTGCTGCGAGACGGCCGAGGGGGTGCGGTGGGTCGCCTTGGCGACGGCGGCGATGCTGCCGCGCTCGGCGAGCTCGCGGAGCAGTTCGAGGCGCTTGACGTCCATGTAGCTAGACTACGCTGTTCCGGTAGCAAAGAGTGATTGTGCTTAGGCATCTCCGGGCGCATCATAGAAGAGTCCGGAGCGACCCCATGCGCTCCCCACTCGGTCGACCTGGTCCCGAGTGCCGGCATCGACGCAGGTGGGCCACCCGCTCCCGAGCCGCGCAAGAACGGTCCGGGCCCGTGGGTGTCCAGCCTGCGTCAGCACCCGACGACGGCCCTGCCGTCGTCGGCCCGCACCTCCCCAGAACCGCGCGACGAACCGCGCCGAGAAAGAAGTAGTCATGTTCATCGGAATCATCGTCCTCGCCGCCGCCGCCCTCGTCGGCATCGTCGGGTCGGTCGTCTCGGTCGCCCGCGACGGCTTCCGCGCCATCCCCACCAAGACGTACCAGCGCTGGTCCTAGCCCGCGCCGGGCGCCGACGCGCCGCCCCGAGGGGCGCGTCGACACCCACCGCCCTGCAGGGGCGTCCCGCACGAGCGGGGCGCCCCTGTCGTGCGTCCGGGCCCGGTCAGCTGACGCCGGCCAGGCTCCGTGAGCGCACGCCGTCCGGGCGTCGTCAGCTGACGCTGAGGCCGAGCTTGCGGCCCGCGAGCCCCC
This sequence comes from Frigoribacterium sp. Leaf164, assembly GCF_001423665.1. Taxonomy (NCBI): domain Bacteria; kingdom Bacillati; phylum Actinomycetota; class Actinomycetes; order Micrococcales; family Microbacteriaceae; genus Frigoribacterium; species Frigoribacterium sp. Leaf164. The sequence goes on along the minus strand of NZ_LMOX01000003.1, from coordinate 337,768 downwards.
GGCCGCGCACGGCCAGCTGAGCCGCCAGGGCGTCGACGGCCCGTGCCGCGGGGTCACCGGGGCTCGACAGCACCACCGGCCGTCCGTCGTCGCCGCCCTGCCGCAGCTCGAGGCTGAGGGGCACGCTGACGAGCAGCGGCACCTCGGCCTCCTGACCGGCCGACAGGCGCCGGGCCGTCTCCGCGCCGCCGCCCGAGCCGAAGAGCTCGAGCACCGATCCGTCGGGCTGGGGCAGGCCCGCCATGTTCTCGACGACCCCGAGGAGGCGCTGGCCGGTCTGCCGGGCCACGAGGCCGCTGCGCTCGGCGACGTCGGCCGCCGCGGGCTGCGGCGTCGTCACGACGAGCACCTCGGCGTGCGGCAGCAGCTGGCCGACCGAGATGGCGACGTCGCCGGTGCCCGGCGGGAGGTCGAGCAGCAGGACGTCGAGGTCGCCGAAGAAGACGTCGGTGAGGAACTGCTGGATGGTGCGGTGCAGCATCGGCCCGCGCCAGGCGACGGCCGTCGAGGTGTCGTCGACGAACATGCCGATCGAGATCACCTTCACCCCGTGGGCCACGGGAGGCAGGATCATGTCGTCGACGCGCGTGGGCTTCACGGAGGCGCCGTCCGCGTCGACGAGGCCGAGCAGGCCCGGGATGCTGAAGCCGTAGACGTCGGCGTCGACGATGCCGACCGCCAGGCCGCGCGCGGCGAGGGCGACGGCGAGGTTGGCGGTCAGGGTCGACTTGCCGACGCCGCCCTTGCCGCTCGTGACGGCGTAGACGCGCGTGAGGGTCTCGGGGCCGAACTGCATGCCCCTCGCGGCGCGGCCCGCCCGGAGCTTCTCGGTGAGGGCGTGGCGCTCGGTCGCGGTCATCACCGTCACGTCGACCGTCACCGCGGTGACGCCCTCGACGGAGGCGGTCGCCTCGCGGACGTCGCGCTCGATGGTGTCGGCGGCCGGGCAGCCCACGATCGTGAGCTTCACGGAGACCGTCGCCGCGCCTCCCTCGTCGACCACGACGTCGCCGATCATGTCGAGCTCCGTCACGGGGCGACGGATCTCGGGGTCGAGCACCCGGCCGAGCGCGCCGTGCACGCGCTCGACGAGGCCGGCGGCGTCAGCCACGGGCGTCGGCCGCGTGGTCGCCGGCACGGTCGACCGCGTGCTCGTCGGCGTCGCGACGGTCGAGCTCCTCGAGCAGCGAGCGCAGCTCGGCGCGGATGAAGTCCTTGCTGGCCATGTCGCGGATCGCGATGCGGAGCGCGACCACCTCGCGGGCGAGGTACTCGGTGTCGGCGAGGTTGCGCTCGGCCCGCTGGCGGTCCTGCTCGAACTGCACGCGGTCGCGGTCGTCCTGCCGGTTCTGCGCGAGCAGGATGAGCGGCGCCGCGTACGAGGCCTGCAGCGACAGGATGAGGGTGAGCGCCGTGAAGCCGATCGCGGCGCTGTCGAAGCGCCAGCTCTCGGGGGCCAGCACGTTGTAGCCCATCCACGCCACGCAGAAGAGCGTGAGCGCGATCAGGAACTGCGGCGTGCCCATCGCGCGGGCGATCGCCTCGGTGGCGCGGCCGAACCGGTCGCGGCTGACGCGCTGGCGACCGGGCAGCACCCGGGTGCGGAGGCCCTTGGGGGAGTCGAGGCGGACCGTGCTGCGGTTATCGCGTGCCACCGGGTGTCCTCCTCGTGGTCGTGGTCAGCGGTGCTCGTCGGGCGCGGGGGCGCGACCTGCCCAGGGGCTGGTCGGGATCCTGGCTGCGCCAGTCGTCGGGCAGCACGTGGTCGAGGACGTCGTCGATGGTCACCACCCCGACCAGACGGTGGGCGGCGTCGACGACGGGCACGGAGACGAGGTTGTACGTCGCCATGACGCGCGTCACCTCGAGGGCGGTCGCGTCGACCCTGACCGGCTCGAGCTGCTGGTCGAGCAGCGTGCCGAGCCGTTCGTTCGGCGGGTAGCGGAGCATGCGCTGGAAGTGCACCATGCCGAGGAACCTGCCGGTGGGCGGCTCGTAGGGCGGCAGGGTGACGCAGACCGCCGCGCCGAGCGCGGGGGCGAGCTCGTGGCGGCGGATGAGGGCGAGCCCCTCGGCCACCGTCGCGTCGGCGGAGACGATCACCGGCTCGGTGGTCATCAGACCGCCGGCCGTGTCGGCGTCGTAGCTCAGCAGCATGCGGACGTCGTCGGCCTCGTCGGGCTCCATCAGCCCGAGCAGGTGCTCCTTGCGCTGCTCGCCGAGCTGCGACATGAGGTCGGCGGCGTCGTCGGGCTGCATGTGGTCGAGCACGCCGGCCGCGCGCTGGTCGTCGAGCTGCGCGAAGATCTCGACCTGCTCGTTCTCGGGCAGCTCCTCCAGTACGTCGGCCAGACGGTCGTCGGAGAGCTCGGAGGCCACTTCGAGGCGCCGCTCGGCCGTGAGGTCGAGCAGGGTGTTCGCGAGGTCGGCGGGCAGCAGGTCGGAGTACGCGGCGATGAGGTGCTCGGCGCTCTGGGCCTCGCCGGTCTCGGCGTCCTCCGACACCTCGTCCCACGCGGCGAAGACGGTGGGGCCCTTGCCGAAGGGCGACGGCGTCGCCTTGGGCTTGCGGAGGAAGAGCTGGCCGATCTCCCAGTCGCCCTCGGAGACCTCGTCGATCGCGACGTCCTCGACGGTGGCGTGGCCGCCGTCGCGGAGCAGCGTGACCTTGCGGCCGAGCATCTCGGCGATGACGCGCGTCTCGCCGCCGCGCTGCTCGAACCGGCGCAGCGTGATCACGCCGTTCGTGATGATCTGGCCCGACCCGATGCTCGTCACCCGGCCGATGCTGACGAAGACGCGCCGCTTGCCGGGCACCTCGACGATCAGGCCGACGACGCGGGGCGCGCCCGAGCCGCGGTAGACGACGAGCACGTCGCGGACCTTGCCCACCTTGTCGCCGGCGGGGTCGAAGACGGAGCACCCGGCGAGACGGGCGACGAAGACTCTGGTGGCGCTCACCCGTCCACGTTAGCCGCTAGCCGGTCGGGCCCGTGATGTAATCCAGGCATGACGAACCAGAGCCCCCTGGCCCGCCGCTCGGCCGGTCCGCCGACCGTCCCCCGGGGCGACGTGCTCGGCACCTACGACAGCTACCCCGAGGCCCAGGCGGTCGTCGAGAAGCTGTCGCACGCCGAGTTCCCGATCAAGCAGCTCGCGATCATCGGCAACGAGCTCACGACCGTCGAGCGGGTGACGGGTCGCATGAGCTACGGCCGCGCGGCGCTCGCCGGCGCGGTGACCGGGCTCTGGCTCGGGGTGTTCTTCGGCCTCGTGATGCTGCTCTTCTCGCCCGAGACGGCGACCGTGACCACCGTCGTGGCCGCCGCCCTGATCGGCGCCGGCTTCGGCATGCTCTACGGCCTCGCCAGCTTCGCGGTGAGCCGTCGGCGCCGCGACTTCACCTCCACCCACCAGGTGCTCGCCCGCAGCTACCAGATCGTCGTCGACCCGGGCGTCAGCCACCGCGCCCGCGAGATCCTCTCCCGGCCCGACGCCGGGCGCTGAGGCGGGCCGGGCCTCCGGCCTCCCGCCCCCGGCGCCGGCATCCTCCTCCGGCCTCCCGCGGCTCCGCTCCCGGCGGGGCTCTGTATCCTTGACCCTGCGCCGCGCGGGCACCCGCCCCGGCGCGCCTCTGCACGCCCCCCCCGAGCGAGAGACCGACGTGACGACGACCCGATGGACGCGGTTCCTCCGCGGCTGGCTCACCGCCGGCTTCTCCGTCGTGGTCGCCGCCTTCTCGCACGTCGCCGGCGGCGGCGAACGACCCGGGCTGCTCGGCGTCGTGCTCGCGCTGGCCTTCAGCGTGCCCCTCTGCGTCGCGCTGGCCCGCGGGCGGGTGTCGACCACGCGCCTCCTGCCGGCCGTCGCCCTCAGCCAGCTCGCCTTCCACCTGCTCTTCACCGTCGGCGCCCCGGCGGCGGGCCAGGGGCCGACGGCCTCCGGGGGCCACCACGGCCCGCTCGTGCTCACGGCCGCCGTCGACGGCGCCTCCCGCGTCGCGACGTCGGCCGGCGCCGACCACGTCATGGCGATGTCGTCGTCGACGATGTGGCTCGCGCACGGCCTCGCCGCCCTCCTCACCGTCCTCGGCCTCCGCCACGGGGCCCGGTGCGCGGACCGCCTCGTGCGCCTCGCCGCGCGTCGTCTCACCGTCGTGAGGCTCCTGCTCGCGGGCACGGCCTCCGTGCCGGAGTCGCGGGTCGTGCCGGTCACGGAGGTCGCCACCCGGCGCCCCGCGCCCCTGGTCTTCCTCACCGCGCGTCCCCGCCGCGGTCCGCCCGTCGTCGCCTGAGCCCGCGCTCCCTCGACGCCCGTCGACGGAGCCGCACGACGCCCCCGCTCCCGGCGGGGCCCCTCGTGCACCTCGACGACCCGGTCGCGCACCGCGCACCGAGACAGGACACCCTCGTGACCCACCGCACCACCACCCGCACCTCGTCCCGCACCGCCCGCACCTCGCGCCGCGGCGCCGTCGCCGCCCGCGGAGCCGCCGCGCTCGGAGCGGCCGCGCTGCTGGCCCTCGCCGCCCCGCTGTCGGCCTCCGCCCACGTCCGCGTCGACCCCGGCCAGGCCGACGCCGGCTCGTACGCCACGCTCACCTTCAAGGTGCCGAACGAGTCGGCGACGGCCGGCACCGTCCAGCTCGTGGTCGACCTCCCGACCGACACCCCGTTCACCTCGGTCTCGTACGAGCCCCTGCCCGGCTGGACGACCGAGGTCACCACGTCGACGCTGCCCTCGCCGGTGGAGGTAGGCGACGCGACCGTCACCGAGGCGCCCACCTCGGTGACCTGGACGGCCGACCCCGGCGTCCAGGTCGCGCCCGGCCAGTTCGAGCGCTTCGTGATCTCGGCGGGCGCGGTGCCCGACACCGGCTCGGTGCTGCTGCCGGCGCACCAGCACTACTCCGACGGCACGGTCGTCGACTGGGCCGACGAGACGCCCGCGTCGGGCGAGGAGCCGGAGCACCCCGCCCCCGTCCTGTACGTGAACGACGCGCCGCCCGCCGACGCACACGGCTCGTCGCACGACGCGGGCGCCGACACGGCGTCCGACGAGGCGGCCGTGACCACGACGTCGTCCTCGGACGACAGCGGCACCGTCGCGCTGGCGCTCGGCATCGGAGGGCTCGCCCTCGGGGCGGTCGCCCTGGTGCTGAGCGTGGTCGCGCTCACGCGTCGTCCGCGCACCTCGGCCGAGGGCACGGTGACCGGACGATGACCCGGGCCACCGCGCCGACCGCGCCCCGCGCCTCCTCGAGGCTCGTCCGCCGTGGTGCGCTCGTGGCCGCCGCCGGCGCGGTGGCCGCGCTCGCCCTGGCCCCCGCCGCGGCGCAGGCGCACGACTACGTCCTGACCAGCGACCCCGCCGCCGGGTCGACCCTGACGACGTCGATCGACACGGCGTCGATCACGTTCAGCGACGTCGTGCTCGACCTCTCGGGCACGGGCTCGTCGAACGTCCTGGAGGTGACCGACGCCTCCGGCCTGCACTACGAGGACGGCTGCTCGACGACGGCGGGCCCCGTCCTCTCGACCGGGGTCGCCCTCGGCGGGGCGGGCGACTACACGCTGACCTACCAGGCCGTGTCGGCGGACGGCCACACGGTCTCCGACACGGTGCCGTTCCGCTACGAGCCGGCCGCCGGGTCGACGGCCGCGCCGGGGGCCGCCGAGCGGCCCGTCTGCGACGCGTCGGGAGGCGCGGGGGAGGCGACCGGAGCGACCGACGCTCCCGAGGCGGCCGGCACCCCGACCGCGGAGCAGACCACGACGGCCGGCGAGCCCGACTCCGGCGCGTCGGCGTCGGCCGTCGACGGGGGCAGCTCCGACGGTGCCGCCGCCGACGACGACCCGGCGAACCTCGGCGTCGTCATCGGCATCGCCGTGGGCATCGTCGTGCTGGCGCTCGTCGCCGTCGCGGTCGTGCTGGTCACCGCGCGCCGACGACCGGCCGGAGGCGCGGCGACGGGCACCGGCACCGCCCACGACGGCGACGGGGACGGCGAGGAGTAGCCTCCGCCGCGCCCCGACGCACGACGGCCCCGGTCCCTCTCGGGGCCGGGGCCGTCGTGCTCCGACCCGCGGGGCGGGGCGGAGCGTCAGGGCGTCGTCAGCTGCGCGCGACCCAGGCCTCGACCTCGGCGACCGTGCGCGGGATGCCGACCGAGAGGTTCTCGGCGCCGTCGGCCGTGACCACGATGTCGTCCTCGATGCGCACGCCGACGCCGCGGAACTCCGCCGGGACGGTCAGGTCGTCGGACTGGAAGTACAGCCCGGGCTCGATCGTGAAGACCATGCCGGGCTCCAGCACGCCGTCGAGGTAGAGCTCCCGGCGGGCGGCGGCGCAGTCGTGCACGTCGATGCCGAGGTGGTGGCTCGTGCCGTGCACCATGTAGCGACGGTGGTGCTGGGCGTCGGGCTGCAGCGCCTCCTCGGCGGTGACGGGCAGGAAGCCCCACTCCGCCGTCCGCTCGGCGATGACCCGCATCGCGGCCTGGTGGATCTCGCGGAACCGGATGCCGGGGCGGACGATCGCGAACGCCGCGTCGGCGGCCTCGAGCACGGCCTCGTAGACCAGGCGCTGCACGTCGGTGAAGCGGCCGCTGACCGGGAGCGTGCGGGTGATGTCGGCCGTGTAGAGGCTCTCGAGCTCGATGCCGGCGTCGATCAGGATGAGGTCGCCGGGGCGCACGACGCCGTCGTTGCGCGTCCAGTGCAGCACGCACGCGTGCTCGCCGGAGGCGGCGATCGTGTCGTAGCCGACCGTGTTGCCGTCGGCGCGGGCCCGGCGGTTGAAGGTGCCCTCGACCAGGCGCTCGCCGCGCGGGTGCGCGACGATCTCGTCGAGGTCGGCGATCACGTCGGTGAACCCGGCGCCGGTCACGGCGACGGCCCGGCGCATCTGGGCGATCTCCCACTCGTCCTTGACGAGCCGCAGCTCGCTGAGGTCGCGGGCGAGGTCGTCGGTGCGCTCGACGCGCTCGGCCAGCTCGGAGGCGGGGGCCTCGAGGTCGGCCTCGTCGCGGACGGCGTCGACGCGGCGGGTGAGGTCAGGGTCGGCCTCGCGCACGAGCAGCGTGTCGGCGTCGACCTGCCCGACGACGGCTTCGAAGTCGGCCAGGTCGCGGGTGGCGAGGCCGAGGTCGGCCCCGACCTGGGCGAGGGTCGGGCGCGGGCCGATCCAGAACTCGCCGATCTCCGGGTTCGCGTAGAACTCGTCGGAGTCGCGGCCAGCGCTGGCCCGGAAGTACAGGGTCGCGTCGTGGCCGTCGCCGGCGGGCTCGAGCACGAGCACCGAGCCGGGGACGGTGTCGGCGCCCCAGCCGGTCAGGTGCGAGAACCCCGAGTGGGCGCGGAAGGGGTAGTCGCAGTCGTTCGACCGGACCTTCGCCTGCCCGGCCGGCACGACGAGCCGCTGCCCGCGGTGCAGGGTGGAGAGCCGGGCCCGGCGGGCGGCGGCCCACGGCGCCTCCTCGCGGGGCTCGGGGAGGACCTCGGGGTGCTCGGCCCACTGCGACGAGATGTAGTCGCGGAAGAGGTCCGACCCGGGGGTGGTGGATCGGTTGGTGGTCGCGCGGGGCGCCGTGTCGTCAGCCATGCCCGCCATTCTCCCCGATCGGGCCCGGCGCCGTCAGCCCCTCAGGCGCCCGTCGAGCTCAGCTGCGCGACGACCGGGCGGTGGTCGCTGCCGGCGTCGTCGAGGTCGGTGACGACCTTGAAGCCGGTGGTGTACCACTGGCGCGTGGCCATGACGTGGTCGATCGGGGTGCCCAGCAGGGGAGCCACGTCGGCGGGCCAGGTGCCCAGGCCGCCGTTCGCGGTCGAGACCGCGGCGTCGCGGCACCGCCCCAGGGCGCCGCCGGCCCGGCCGAGGCCCGCCATGTGGTCGACCGTCGCGTTGAAGTCGCCCGCCATGATGACGTCGCCGGTGCGGCAGGCGTCGGCGAGGGCGGTGAGGCCGTCGCGCCAGGCCGGCACGTCGTCGCGCGTCGGTGCCTGCGGGTGCGCGGCCACGATCGTCGGGCCGGTGCCCGACACGGGGGTCGCGACGACGGACGGCATCAGGGGAGTCGTCTCGACGGCGACGCCCGCCTCGTCGACGGCGACCGCGTACTGCCCGAGGGCGGTCGAGATGAGCAGCGACGTGGGCTTCGAGCTCGCCACGTCGTCGTAGGCGACGGTCAGCACGCTCATGGGCAGGCCCGCCGCCTCCATGGCCGCGGCCACGGCGGCCGCGGTCTCGGCGTCGGTCTCGGGCAGGCTGACGACCTCGGCGCCCTCCTCGACCGCCAGGGCGGCGATCCGGTCGGCGCCCGGGGCCCCGCCCAGGGTGTTCCAGGCGAGCACGGTGACGTCGGTCGGCTGCGCCTCGACGAAGTCGTCGCGGCCGAGGCCCCGGGCACCGACGAAGCCGGCGGAGACGGCCCCGAAGACCAGCAGCAGCACCGCGACGGACGAGGCGAGCGAGCGCACCGGGCGGGCCACCAGGGCCACGACGAAGAGCACGACGGCGGCGCCGGCGGCCACGACCGCGGCGGCGCCGCGGAAGGACACGAGCTGCGCGGTCGGCCAGGTGCGCTGCAGGTCGAGCACCTGGGGCCAGAGCACGAGGAGCAGCGCGGCGGCGACCGCGAGGACGAGGAGGAGGGCGACGAGACGACGGATCATGGCCCTGCCGAGCATAGGTGACGGGGCCCTCCACGGCGACGCTCGGGGGCGACGCCTACGATGGGAGGATGCCCTCCCGCCCGATCGACCTGCACACCCACAGCAGCGTCTCCGACGGCACCGAGACCCCGGCCGAGCTCGTGGCGGCCGCCGTGCGGGCCGGGCTCGGCACCGTGGCCCTCACCGACCACGACTCCACGGCCGGCTGGTCGGAGGCGACCCGGGCCGTCGCGGGCACCGGCCTCACGCTCGTCCCCGGCATGGAGCTCAGCACCCGCCTGGGCCTCGACAGCGTGCACATGCTCGCCTACCTCTTCGACCCGACCGACCCGGCCCTGGTGGCCGAGACGGCGAGGCTCCGCGACAGCCGCCTCCACCGGGCCGAGCGCATCGTCGAGCGCATCGCCGCCGACTACGACATCTCGTGGGGCGACGTGCTCGCCCAGTCGACGAGCGGCGCGACGCTCGGCCGGCCCCACATCGCGGACGCCCTCGTGGCGAAGGGGTTCGCCCCCGACCGCAGCGCGGCCTTCGCCGGGATCCTGCACTGGCGCTCGGGCTACTACGAGCCGCACGAGGCGCCGAGCCCCCTGCTCGGCGTGCGCCTCGTCCGCGAGGCCGGGGGAGTGCCCGTCATCGCGCACCCCGCCACCCGCGGCCGCGGCACGAACATCCCCGAGAGGGCGTTCGACGAGCTCGTCGAGGCCGGGCTGATGGGCGTCGAGATCGCGCACCGCGAGAACACCGACGCGGGGGCCGAGCGCCTCCGCGCCCTGGCCCGCCGGCACGACCTCATCGTCACCGGTTCCAGCGACTACCACGGCGAGGGCAAGCCCAACCGGCTCGGCGAGAACAGCACGGCGCCCGAGCAGCTGGAGCGGATCGTCGAGGCGGCCACCGGCTGGGCGCCCGTCCGGGGCTGACCCGACCCGCGACTCCCGCACTCCCCCCCGGGTGCACCGAGAGCCCCCGTCGATCTCGACGGGGCTCTCGGCGATGTGCGGAGCGTTACTGCGCGGCGGGCGCCGAGCCGTCGCCCGCGGGGCGACGACGACGAGCGCGGCTGCGACGACGAGGGGCGTCGCCCTCGGCCGTCGTGGAGGCCGAGCCGCCGTCGACGGGAGCCTGCTCGCGGGGGGCCTCGGTGCGGGCCTGGCCGTCACGGGCCTGGCCGCCCCGGCCGCCGGAGCGCCCCTGGCCGTCACGGCCCTGGCCGTCGGAGGCGCGGGTCGAGTCGCCGCCGCGACCGCGGGAGCGCGACGCCCCGGCGGCACGCTCGCGGGGAGCGGTGGAGCCGCCGTCGACGGCCGCCTTCGGGGCGGACGCGAGCCGGCCCTTGGTGCCGGCCGGGATGTCGAGGTCGGTGAACAGGTGCGGGCTCGACGAGTACGTCTCGACCGGCTCGGGCTGGCCCATGTCGAGCGCACGGTTGATGAGCGCCCACTTGTGCATGTCGGCCCAGTCGACGAAGGTCACCGCGATGCCGGTCTTGCCCGCGCGACCGGTGCGGCCGGCGCGGTGCAGGTAGGTGTCGTGGTCATCGGGCACGGTGTGGTTGATGACGTGCGTGACGTCGTTGACGTCGATGCCGCGGGCGGCGACGTCGGTGGCGATCAGGATGTCCTTCTTGCCGGCCTTGAACGCGGCCATGGCGCGCTCGCGCTGCTCCTGGTTGAGGTCGCCGTGCACGGCGGCGGCGTTGAAGCCACGGTCGGTGAGCTCCTCGACGAGCTTGGCGGCGGCGCGCTTCGTGCGCGTGAAGACGACGGTCTTGCCGCGGCCCTCGGCCTGGAGGATGCGGGCGATGACCTCGTCCTTGTCGAGCGAGTGCGCCCGGTAGACGACGTGCTTGATGTTCGCCTGCGTCAGCCCCTCGTCGGGGTCGGTCGCCCGGATGTGGATCGGCTTCGTCATGAAGCGACGGGCGAGCGCCACGATCGGCCCGGGCATCGTCGCCGAGAACAGCATCGTGTGGCGCGTCGCCGGGACCTGCTGGAAGATCTTCTCGATGTCGCTGAGGAACCCGAGGTCGAGCATCTTGTCGGCCTCGTCGAGGACGACCTCCTGCACGTTCTTCAGGTCGAGGAGGCGCTGGCCGGCCAGGTCGAGGAGGCGCCCGGGGGTGCCCACCACGATCTGCGCGCCGGCCTTGAGCTGCTCGACCTGGCCCTCGTAGGCCTTGCCGCCGTAGATGCTCACGACCTTGGTGGCGCGGTTGGCGGTGGCGACCTCGAGGTCGTCGGCCACCTGGACGCACAGCTCACGGGTCGGGACGACCACGAGGACCTTGACGCCGGGGGCCGGGTCGAGCCCGATGCGCTGGATGATGGGGAGGCCGAAGCCGAAGGTCTTGCCGGTGCCGGTCTTGGCCTGGCCGATGATGTCCTGGCCGCTGAGGGCGAGGGGGATCGTCTGGGTCTGGATGGGGAAAGGTTCGAGGATCCCCTTCGACGCCAGAGCGTCGACCATGTCGGGGTCGATCGCGAGGTCTGTGAATGTCAAAGTGTTGCCCTGTCTCATATAGGGGGATGCGAGGAGTTTAGCCGGTCGGGGCGAGCGCCCCTCCGGACCCCGTAAGATGACGGCGTGGTGTCATGGATGGGCCGTAGGTCACAGCGCGGCGTCCCGACCCTCCAGTGGCCGCGACCCGCGTCGCGTCCGGTCGCCGTCAACCGGGTCGAGCTCGGTGACTTCACGCCCGACCTCGCCGTCTACCTGGGGCAGGCCGCGTACCTCCAGCTGGCGCTCTTCGAGTCGCTGGCCCGAGCCTCCGCCGTCGCCCCGAGCGTCCGCGCCCGGGAGGTCACCGGCCACGTCGCCGGCAGCACCCTCGACCGTCACCGCGGGCTCGTGGCCGAGATCCGTCGTCGCGGCGACGACCCGACCGAGCTGATGGAGCCGCACGTCGCGGCCGTCGACGACTTCGGCCGACGCATCGAGGGCACCGACTGGTCGGAGGCCGTGCTCGGCGCGTACGTCGGAGCCGGCCTGCTCAACGACGTCTTCGTCCGGCTCGCGGCAGGGCTCGACGGCGACCCCCGCGACCGCATCGTCCGCGTGCTGGAGGCCGGCGACGACCAGGCCGTCATCGTCGAGGAGCTCTCCCGGGCGATCGGCGACGACCCTGCCCTGGCCTCGCGGCTGGCGCTCTGGGGCCGACGGCTGGTCGGCGACACCCTGCTCGTGGCCCGCGCCGCGATCGACGCCGCGCACGTCTCGGCCGACGACGAGCGCCTTGAGCCGGTCTTCACCGAGCTCATCGCCGCGCACACGCGCCGGATGGACGCGCTCGGCCTCACGGCCTGACCGTCTCCCGCCCAGCGGAGCCCGTGGGCTGCGGACGGTCGCGACCGGCGCACACCGGTCAGGCGCCCGCGACCACCCGCTCGTAGAGCTCGGAGTCGGCTCGGCGCCGCCGGGCGACGAGGCCCCGGGCGACGAGCACCCCGGCGACCGCCGGGAGGGCGAGCGAGACGACCCAGATCCAGCCGCCGTCCGCCCGCCAGCCCAGCTGCAGGAGGAGCTCCCACGCCACGGCGGCGACGACCGTCGCGACGCCGGGCACGAGCAGCACGCCGCGCGTGTCGCGCGCGGGCAGGGCGGCGTGCAGCACGAAGCCGATCAGGGCGCCGCCGAGGCAGACGAAGAGGAGCTCCACGGGGTCAGCCGACGAAGCCGACCCGACGGCTCTCCTCCGAGCCGACCTCGACGTACGCGAGCGACGCGGTCGGGACGAGGTAGGTCTTGCCCTTCGAGTCGGAGAGGGTGACGTACGACTTGCCGCCGTCGAGGGCCTGGGCGACCACGGCCTCGACGTCGGAGGCGCTCTGCGACGTCTCGAAGCTGATCTCACGGGGGCTGTTGGCGATGCCGATTCTGATGTCCACGACGTCACGATATCCGACGGCGCCGGGTCGGGCGTGCCCGTTCACTGTGGGCGCAAGCAGCCCGGCCGACGCGCTCCGTCGGTGGCGGCCGGTAGCGTCGACCCCATGGTGGCGACGGCGTTCCGACCGGTGACCGACGACGAGCGCGCAGCGCGCGTCGTCGAGCTCGACGCGTCCCAGCGCGCCGTGCTCGAGCTGGCCGACGGGGCGTCCGCCGCGGTCATCGGCGCCCCGGGCAGCGGCAAGACGACCACGCTCGTCGAGTTCGTCGTCGATCGCCTGCAGCGGCGGGGCTGGGCCCCCGGCTCCGTGCTGGCGCTGTCGCCGACCCGCACGACGGCCACGCGCCTCCGCGACGTCCTGGCCGCGCGCGTCGAGGTGCCGACGCCGGGCCCCCTGGCGCGCACCGTCGCCTCCCTCGCCTTCGACGTCGTCGGCCACTCCGCGCGCCTCGCGGGGCAGGTGCCGCCGACGCTGCTCACCGGCGGCGACCAGGACAGCATCGTCCGTGCCGTGCTCGAGGGGCACCTCGCCGACGGCGGCGGGCCGGCCTGGCCCGACGAGCTCGGCCCACGCGTGCGGGCGCTCCGCGGCTTCCGCACCGAGCTGCGCGAGGTCCTGATGCGCACCACCGAGCAGGGACTGTCGGGCGACGACCTCCGCCTGCTGGGCGACCGGCTCGACCGGCCCGCCTGGCGGGCCGTCGCCGACTTCGCCGACGAGTACCACGCGGTCGTCGACGGCCTGGCCGGCCGCCGCCTCGACTCGGCCGAGCTCGTCGACTTCGCCGTGGCGGCCCTCGACCGCGGCGAGACGGCCCCCGCCGTCGACGGCCTCCGCGTCGTGCTCGTCGACGACGCCCAGGAGGCCACCCGGTCGACGGTCGCCCTCCTCCGCGCCCTGGTGCGGCGCGGCGTCGCGGTCGTCGCCCTCGGCGACCCCGACCTCGCCACGACGGCGTTCCGCGGCGGCAGCCCCGACGTGCTCGGCCGTCTCGCGCCGCGGCTCGGCCTCGACCGGGTCGAGACCCTCTGGCTGACCCGGGTGCACCGGCACGACGACGCCCTGCGCGAGCTCGTCGGCCGGGTCACGGCCCGCATCGGCACGGCCGCCGCCGGGCGGCAGCACGCGGCCGACGCCGCCGGTCCGACGGCGGACGAGGGGCCCTGGCGCGGCGTGACGCCGGTGGTCACCGTGCAGGCCGACAGCCCCGCTCACGAGGTGTCGGGCGTGGCCCGGCTGCTCCGCGAGCACCACCTCCTGCGCGGCGTCCCGTGGGCGCGCATGATGGTCGTCGTCCGCAGCGGTGGGCAGGTGACCTCGGTCGCGCGCAGCCTCCAGCTCGCCGAGGTGCCCACACGGACTCCGGTGGCGGGCCGGGCCGTGCGCGACGAGCACGGGGCTCGGCACCTCCTCCTCGCCGCCTCGGTGGCGGTCGGTCGTGACCCGCTCACGGCCGACGTGGCCGCCGACCTGCTGCTCGGCCCGCTCGGCGGGTTCGACCCCCTCTCGCTCCGGCGCCTCCGCCTCGCCCTCCGGGCGGAGGAGCTCGCGGGCGGCGGCACGCGATCGGCCGACGCCCTGCTGGTGGAGGCCCTCGGCGCCCCCGGGCGCTTCGTGACGATCGACTCGAGGCCGGCCGCCCGGGCCGGCCGGGTCGCAGCCAGCCTCGACGCCGCCCGGCGGGCGGCCGACGAGGGCGCGAGCATCGAGGAGGTCCTCTGGGGGCTGTGGGAGCGCAGCGGCCTCGCGACCGAGTGGTCGACCCGGTCGGCCGGGCGCGGCATCGTCGCCGCCGAGGCCGACCGCCACCTCGACGGCGTCGTCGCCCTCTTCACCGCCGCCAAGCGGTACGTCGAGCGCACGCCCGAGGCGCCCGCCGTGGGGTTCCTCGACGCCCTGCTCGACGCGGAGGTGCCGGAGGACACCCTGTCGCCCCAGGCCTCGGCCGACTCCGTCCTCGTCTGCACCCCCGCCTCCGCCGTGGGCGTCGAGGTCGACGTGGTCGTCGCGGCCCGGGTGCAGGAGGGCGTCTGGCCGAACCTCCGCGTGCGGGGCGCCCTCCTCGGGCCCGACGAGCTCGTCGACGCCGCCGAGCGGCTGCGCGCGGGCGAGCTGGACGGCCCCGCCCCGGCCGCGCCGACCGACGCGCGCGCCGGCGTCCTCAGCGACGAGCTCCGAATGTTCGCGCTGACGGTGTCGCGGGCGCGCCGCCAGGTCGTCGTGTCGTGGACGGCCGACGACGCCGAGGGGCCGTCCGTCTTCTCCCGCCTGCTGCCCGCCGACGTGCCCCGCGCCTCCGGCGGTCACCCGCTGTCGCTGCGGGGGCTCGTGGGCCACCTGCGCCACGCGCTCGTGACGACGCCGAGGGGCGTCCGCGGCGACGCGGCGGCCCGGGGGCTCGCCCAGCTCGCCGAGGCCGGCGTCGCCGGGGCCCACCCCGGGCAGTGGTACGGCCTGGCCGAGCCCACGACGACGGCCCCGCTCGTCGACCTCGCGGTGCCCGAGACGCACGTGCCCGTCTCGCCGTCGCAGCTCGGCTCGTTCGAGGAGTGCCCCCTGCACTGGTTCGTCGACCGCTTCGGCGGCTCCGCCCCGAGCGCGGCGATGGGCCTCGGCACGGTGCTGCACGACGTGATGGAGCACGCCACGGCGACCGACGTCGAGTCGCTCTGGGCCGCGGTCGAGGAGCGCTGGGGCGAGCTCGAGTTCGAGTCGCCGTGGATCGCCGAGGCCGAGAAGAGACGAGCGCGGCAGATGACCGAGAGCCTGTCGTCGTACCTGCGCGACTTCGAGGCCTCCGGGGCGGAGCTGCTCGCCGCCGAGTCGTCGTTCACCCTCGACATCGGCCCGGCCCGGCTCCGCGGGGCGATCGACCGCGTCGAGCGCACCGCCCAGGGCGCGGCCGTCATCGTCGACCTCAAGACCGGTCGAGCCGTGCCCACCTCGCCGCGCGCCGTGGCGGAGCACCCCCAGCTCGGCAGCTACCAGGTCGCGCTCGCCGACGGGGCGATCGAGGAGGTGCCCGAGGGCACGGCACCCGGGGGCGCGAAGCTCGTCATCGTCTCGTCGGGGGTGCGCGGCAAGCTGTACCGCGAGCCCGCCCAGGCGCCGTTCGACGCCGAGACCCTCCAGGGCTTCCGCGACCGGGTCACCGACGCCGCGGAGGGCATGGCCGGGCGCGTGTTCGTGGCCCGGCTCGACGAGCACTGCGAGGGGCGCAACGGCGGCACCTGCCGCATCCACGTCGTCGGGGAGGTTAGCTCGTGAGCGTCGCCGCCCCGCCCCCGACGACGGGCGCCCCGGCCGCCCCCGCACGGGGTCTCCGCTCGGCCGTCGAGATCGCCGAGGTGCTCGGCCTGCCCCGCCCCACGGCTGAGCAGCAGGCCGTCATCGAGGCGCCCCTCGAGCCGGCCCTCGTGGTGGCGGGCGCCGGCAGCGGCAAGACCGAGACCATGGCGAACCGCGTCGTCTGGCTGCTCGCCAACGGCCTGGTCGGGGTCTCCGAGGTGCTCGGCCTCACCTTCACCCGGAAGGCCGCGGGCGAGCTCGGCGAACGGATCGAGCGCCGCGTGCAGCAGCTCTCGGCCGCGGGGCTGCTCGGCGACGACGTCGACCCGTTCGACGCCCCGACCGTGTCGACCTACAACGCCTTCGCCAACGGCATCTTCCGCGACAACGCCCTCCGGGTCGGGCGCGAGAGCGAGGCCCAGGTGCTCGGCGAGGCGTCGTCCTGGCAGCTGGCGCGCTCGCTGGTCGTCGCGAGCACCGACGACCGCCTCGCCGGGCTCGGCCGCAGCGTCGACTCGCTGACCGAGGCCGTCCTCAGGCTCAGCCACGCGCTGAGCGAGAACGTCGCCGACGCGGCCGACGTGGCCGACCTCGCCGAGCGGTTCCTCGACCTCGCGGGCCTGCCGTCGACGAAGGGCACGCCGTACAAGTCGGTGGTCGACGCCGTGGCGGCCGTCGCCGCCCTCCCTCCGCTGCTCGAGCTGGCGAGGGCCTTCTCGGACGAGAAGGCGCGCCGCGGCTTCGTGGAGTACTCCGACCAGGTCGCGCTCGCGCTCGAGGTCTGCGAGACGGCGCCCGACGTGGTGACCGAGCTGCGCGCACGCTTCCGGGTGGTGCTGCTCGACGAGTACCAGGACACCAGCGTGGTGCAGACGACCCTCCTCTCGCGCCTCTTCGGCGGCACGGGCGTGATGGCGGTCGGCGACCCGCACCAGTCGATCTACGGCTTCCGCGGCGCCTCCGCCGCCAACCTGGGGCGGTTCCCGGTCGACTTCGGGGCCGCGCCGGGCGCTCTCTACAGCCTGTCGACGAGCTGGCGGAACGCCTCGCGGGTGCTCGACGCGGCCAACGCGGTCGTCGCCGAGCTGGCCGCGGCGGCCGAGGGCGCCGTCGCCGAGCTCAGCCCGCGCCCCGCGGCGCCCGAGGGCCGGGTCGAGGTCGTCTTCGAGCAGACCCTGCCCGCCGAGGCGGACCGCGTGGCCCACTGGCTCCAGCGGGAGCTCGACCCGGCACGGCACGGGGGTGCCGAGCCGCGGACGGCGGCGATCCTCTTCCGGTCGAAGAAGACCGTGCCGGCGTTCGTCGAGGCGCTCGCCGCCCGCGGCGTCCCGTACCACGTGCTCGGCGTCGGAGGCCTGCTGCAGCGGCCCGAGGTCGTCGACCTGGTGTCGTGCCTCCGCGTGCTCCACGACCCCGCGGCGGGCTCCGAGCTGATCCGCCTGATGGCGGGCGCGCGGTGGCGCGTCGGGCTGCACGACATCGCCGTGCTGCGGTCGGTGTCGTCGTGGCTCTTCTCCCACGACCACGCCCAGCAGCAGCTGGGCGACGACGTCGCGGCGGGCTTCCGCGCCTCGGTCGCCGTGGGCGAGCACGGCTCGATCGTCGACGCGCTCGACTTCGTGACGACAGCTCCCGAGGGCCACCGCCAGCTCGCCGAGTTCAGCCCCGAGGGGCTCGCGCGTCTCCGGCGCCTCGGCTCTCAGCTCGCCTTCCTCCGCGGCCGCGTCGGTCTCGACCTGGTCGACCTGGTGACCCTGGTGCAGCAGGAGATGCTCCTCGACGTCGAGGTCGGCGCCGCGACCGGCCAGGGGCACGGCGGAGCCTGGCTGCAGGCGCTGGAGGACGAGCTGGCCGGCTACGTGGCCACCGACGAGTCGGCGACCCTCGGGGGCTTCCTCTCCTGGCTCGCGGCGGCCGAGCGACGCGACGACATGGGCCCGCGCTCGGAGGACGGCGAGCCCGGCACCGTGCAGCTGCTGACCGTCCACGGCTCCAAGGGCCTCGAGTGGGACGTCGTGGCCGTGCCGCGGCTCGTCGAGGGGGAGCTCCCCGGCACCTCGCGGGAAGGCGTCGGCTGGCTCGGCTTCGGCGAGCTGCCGTTCGAGTTCCGCGGCGACGCCGCCGAGCTGCCGCAGCTCGCCTGGCGGGGCGTCGACGACCAGAAGGAGTTCGACCAGGGCCTCGCCGCGTTCCGGGCCGAGCTCGTCGAGCGGCACCTCGCCGAGGAGAGGCGCCTCGCCTACGTGGCCCTCACGCGGGCCCGCGACGCCGTCCTGCTGAGCGGGTCGTTCTGGTCGACCACCGTCAAGCCCCGGGCGGCGAGCCGCTACCTGCGCGAGCTGGTCGACGCGGGGGTCCTGCCCCCGGGCGCGCTGCCCGAGCTGCCCGACGACGACGAGAACCCCCTGGCCGACACGACCCGGGAGCTCGCCTGGCCCATCGACCCGCTCGGCCCGCGACGGGCCGCCGTCGAGGGAGCGGCGGCCCGGGTCAGCCGTGAGATCGCCGCCCGCACGGTCGAGCCCGACCGCCCCGACGTCGTCGACGGACCGTGGTCGGCCGACATCGACCTGCTGCTCCGCGAGCGCGACGCGATCCGCGAGCGGGCGGGGTCGATCGACCTCCCGCAGCGCATCCCCGCCTCGCGCTTCAAGGACTACGTCAGCGACCCGGCCGCGGTCGCGGCGTCGCTGCGCCGCCCCCTGCCCGAGAGGCCCTACCGGGCGACCCGGCTGGGCACCCTCTTCCACGAGTGGGTGGAGGAGCGGTACCGGCCGACGGGGCGAGCGGAGGTCCTCGACGCCTGGGCCACCGAGATCGACCTCGACGACGAGCGCGTCGGCGGCACGGCGGGCCTGGTCGACCCCGACGACGCACGGCGCCTCGTCGAGCTGCAGCGCACGTTCGAGCGCTCGCCGTGGGCGGGCGTCGAGCCGGTCGAGGTCGAGCTCGAGGTGCACCTGCCGCTCGGTCGCCGCACCGTCATCTGCAAGATCGACGCCGTCTTCGAGCGCGACGGGCGCTGGCAGGTCGTCGACTGGAAGACGGGCGCTGCGCCCGTCGACGCCGCCGACCTCGAGCTCCGGCAGCTGCAGCTCGCCCTGTACCGCGAGGCCTGGGCGAGCTTCCGGGGGGTGCCGGCCGAGAGCGTCGACGCGGTCTTCTACTTCGTCGCCGACGACGTGGTCGTCGAGCCGCGGCACGTGGCCGACCGGGCCGAGCTGGTCGCGCTCTGGGAGGCGGTCGAGGCCGGTCGTCCGACGTCGGCCGCGACCTAGGGGCGGCCTAGGAGTGCCGGCGCTCCGTCGAGGCGAGCAGCTCCTCGACGCCGTCGAGGTCGAGGGCGGCCGTGCCGCCGGCGCCGATGCCGCCCTGCGAGCTGGCCTGCAGCCGGTCGACGAGGTCGGTCATCATGCCCACGGCGTCGTCGACGACCGCGGTGCTCTTCGTGCTCGTGCCGTGCAGCAGCCACTTGGCGAGGTCGAGCTCGCGGTACAGCGTGGCCCGGTGGCGCAGCTGGTGGTCGCTGGTGCCGCGGGCGGCGTTGTAGGCGTCGAAGGCGGAGTCGATCGCCTCGCGCCCGGGGGCGCCGAGCAGCCAGGCGAGGTCGCGTGCCGGGTCGCCCACCTGGAGGTCGTGCCAGCCGAGCACCCCGCTGACAGCGTCGTCGACGACGAGCACCGACGACGCCTCGAGCGAGGCGTTGACAACCGTGGGCTGGAACTGCCAGAGCACGCTGTCCTGGATCGCCGCCTCCCACCGCTCCAGCAGCGCGGCGGGGAGCAGCCGCGTCGAGGCGGCCCGGTCGACGAGGGCCGCCGACGACCGCATCGCCTCGAAGGGCGTGTGGCTCGTGAGCCCGGCGTCGGTGACGAAGCTCGTGGGGAGCGAGTGGATCGCGGCGATGCCGCGGCCCAGGGCGGTGGGCAGGCCGGAGCCGGAGGTGACCTCGCTGCTGCGGAGGTGGCGCCCGGGCACGAAGTCGTAGACGATGCCGCGCGTGCGGCCGATCGGCGCCTGGCCCCGGTACTGCGGGACGGCGAAGGGGAGGCGGCCGCGGACCCCGGCGCTCAGGGCGCGCAGCGCGACGAGGTCGGCGGACTGGGTGGCCTCGGCGCGCTGGCTGCGCGGCACCCGCACGATCAGCTGCTCGCCGTCGCTGCTGCCCACGACCGCGGAGTCGTAGTCGCCGCCCTGGGAGGAGCCGTGCGGCGACGCCGTCACGACGTCGAGCTCGGCGACGGCGGCCGTGGCCAACGCGGCTAGAGTGAGATGAGATCTGGCCATGCCCTCAGGGTAGGCCGCCGCGCCCGGTGCCACTCCGCGCGCCACGCTGTCAACTCGCGATGATTGGTCGTCCGATGTCCTCGCCGCTCACGCCCCGCCTCCCGCTGTCCCGGCAGCAGGTCGACCGTGACTACCTCACCCGCGAGCGTCCGGGCGTGGTCGCCGAGCTGCTGTCGTCCGCCGACACGAGGGTGCTGCCCGTCTGGCGCGGCCGGACCCTGATGGCGACGCCGTCGGCGCTGGCCCTGCTCGAGCCCGCCGCCCTCGGCCAGGCTCGCGACCACCTCTACCTCGGCCGGTCGCTCGACCCGGCAGCCGCCGAGCCCGTCGGCACCCCCGTCGTGGCGGCGCTGCTCGACGACGACCAGGCGGCCGCCCTCGAGCCCGACGACGACGCGTGGAGCAGCCCGCGGGCCACGGGCTCGACGCTCAGCGCCCGCGACGTGGGCCTGGCCGTCGAGGCCGTCGCCCTCGCCAACTGGCACGACTCGCACCGCTTCGCCCCGCGCACCGGCCGCGAGCTCGTCAGCGACAAGGCCGGCTGGGTCCGGCGCGACCCCGACGACGGCCACGAGGTGTTCCCGCGCACCGACCCCGCGATCATCGTCGGCGTCACCGACGCCGACGACCGGCTGCTGCTCGGCTCGAACGCCCTGTGGGAGTCCAACCGGTGGTCGCTCCTCGCGGGGTTCGTCGAGCCCGGTGAGTCGCTCGAGCAGGCCGTGCAGCGCGAGGTCTTCGAGGAGAGCGGGGTGAAGGTCGTCGACCCGCAGTACCTCGGGTCGCAGCCCTGGCCTTTCCCCGCGAGCCTGATGCTCGGCTTCCGGGCCGTCGTCGACGCCGCCGACCCGGGGGTGCTCGAGCCCGACGGCGCCGAGATCCTCGACCTGCGCTGGTTCAGTCGCGACGAGCTCGCGGCGAGCCTCGGCGACGTCCTCCTGCCGGGCCGCACGTCGATCGCCCGCGCCATCATCGAGGACTGGTTCGGCGGCGAGCTCGACCAGTGACCGAGGCCGCTGAGCTCATCGCCGGGCTCGACGAGCAGCAGCGCGAGGCGGCCCGTCGGCTGCTCGGGCCGGTCTGCCTCCTCGCGGGGGCGGGCACCGGCAAGACCCGCGCCATCACGCACCGCATCGCCTACGGCGTCGCGACCGGCGTGTACGCCCCGAACCGCGTGATGGCCCTCACCTTCACCTCCCGCGCGGCGGCCGAGCTCCGCGGGCGGCTGCGCCACCTCGGCGCGGGGGGCGTGTCGGCGCGCACCTTCCACGCCTCCGCCCTCTCGCAGCTGTCGTACTTCTGGCCGCAGACCATGGGCGGGCAGATGCCGCGCCTCCTCGACGGCAAGGGCAAGCTGCTGGCGCACGCCGCCGAGCGGCTGCGGCTCAAGCTCGACACCGCCTCGCTGCGCGACATGGCCGGCGAGATCGAGTGGCGCAAGGTCTCCCGGCTCACGATGGACGAGTACGCGCTGAAGGTGCCCTCGCGCTCGCTGCCGCAGTCGGTGTCGGTCGAGGCGGCGCTCGACCTGCACGCCGCCTACGAGGACATCAAGGACGAACGGCGCCAGCTCGACTTCGAGGACGTCCTGCTGGCCACGGTCGGCATGCTCGAGCTCGAGCCCCGGGTCGCGCAGCAGGTCCGCGAGCAGTACCGCTTCTTCGTCGTCGACGAGTACCAGGACGTCTCGCCCCTGCAGCAGCACCTCCTCGAGCTGTGGCTCGGCGACCGCAACGACCTCTGCGTCGTCGGCGACGCCAGCCAGACCATCTACTCGTTCGCCGGGGCCTCCGCCGACTACCTCCTGGGGTTCGGCTCCCGGTACGACGACGCGACGGTGGTGCGCCTCGAGCAGAACTACCGCTCGTCGCGCCAGATCGTCGACACCGCCAACCAGCTCATGCGCGGCCGGCCCGGCGCCCTGCACCTGCACCCCGCGGTCGAGACGACCGGGCCGGTGCCTCCGGTGACGCAGTACCCGACCGACATGGCGGAGGCGCGGGGCGTGGCCCAGACGATCGCCGACGAGATCGCGTCGGGCGTCGCGCCGGAGGAGATCGCGGTGCTCTACCGCGTCAACGTCCAGGCGGCGGCGCTCGAGCGCGCTCTCTCCGACGTGGGCGTCTCGACGCGGGTCCAGGGCGCGACGCGGTTCTTCGAGCTGCGCGAGGTCAAGGAGGCGCTGATGATGCTCAAGGGAGCGGCCGTCAGCATCGTGGGCGAGCCGCTGTTCAAGACGGTCAGCGACGTGCTGCGCTCGCTGGGGTGGACGCAGGAGGCGCCCGAGCAGCGGGGCGCCGTGCGTGACCGCTGGGAGTCGCTGAACGCCCTGATGGGGCTCGCCGAGGCCTCGCCCCCCGACACCACGCTGCGGCAGTTCGTCGACGAGCTCTTCGCCCGTCAGCAGGGGCAGCACGAGCCGACGATGGCCGCCGTCACCCTCGCGACCCTGCACTCGGCGAAGGGGCTCGAGTGGCGGAGCGTCTACCTCGTGGGCCTCAGCGAGGGCCTCGTGCCGATCAGCTACGCGCAGGGGCTCGAGGCGATCGACGAGGAGCGGCGACTGCTCTACGTGGGCGTCACGCGGGCCCGGGAGCGCCTCCGGCTGTCGTGGGGCGCGGCGGGCCAGGGCCGGGGCGGCGAGCGTCGACCGAGCCGGTTCCTGGAGGAGCTCCGCACCCGCAGTCGCGACGCGGCGTCGTCCACGAGCGCGTGACCTCACCGCTCGCCCGGTCGAGGCGGTCGACGGCCGCCGCGTCGTCGCCGGCTCCGTGCTCGGCCACGGCGAGCAGTCGCCGCACCGCCGCCGCGGCCGCCTCGTGCACCACCAGCGACGACAGGGGCGTCGGCGGGGCCGTCACGAGCTGACCGGCGAGGGCGGGCCACGCCGGGTCGGCCTCGCCGTCGTGCAGGTGCAGGCACCGGACGCACGCCGTCACGCCCGGCACGACGACCGGCCCCACCCGCACCGAGCGGTCGCCCGAGCGCACGACCAGGTGGACGACGTCGTGGCGGACCCACTCAGCCGTCACGCACGGGTCGGAGACGAGGCCCGAGACGACCAGGCCCAGGCCGGCAGGCACCGAGGAGGCGCTCCGCGGGTCACCGGGGGAGCCCGCGACGCTCTCGGCGTCGACCCGCAGCACCCCGAGGCCCTCCGCCTGGGCGAGCCGCCCGACGGCGTCGGCGAGGGGCCCCGACCCCGCGAGGCGCACGAGCGGAGTTGTCGCGCGGGGCCCGTCGGCGAGCAGGGCCGGCTCGAGCCGCTGCACGGCGGCGGCGACGGACCCGGCGTCGGCGCCGAGCTGAGCGGCGAGCGCGGTGACCCCGCCGTCGCCGCGACCGGCCACGAGGGCGGCGACCACCGCCTCCTCGAGCCTGCTCACGCCGCGGAGCACGACCAGGGCCCGCTCGACCCCGATCTGGAGGGTGTCGGGGTCGCGCCACAGCACGGGGACGTGGTCGGGCAGGCGGAGGGGGCGAGGAGCGGGCACGCCCCGAGCTTGCTGCAGCGGGAACGGCCGCCCCGCGTTGTCCACAGGCCCGCCCGGGCGGGCCCACGGTCAGCGAGCGGGGGAGGGACCGCCGTCGGGGGAGCCGTCGTCGTCTCGGTCGGTCTCGACGTCGGCGTCGGTCGCGTCGGCGGCGTCGGCCCCGGACTCGACCGCGCTGCCGTCCGTGGACTCGCGGGGACGGTCGTCGCCCGTGTCGGCCAGGAGGTCGGCGATGGCCTGGTCGACGTCGTCGAAGGCGGGCTCGGACGCGGTCAGCCGCGCCACGAGCGCCTGGGGGTCGTCGATGTCGGCGTCGGTCGGGACGATGTCGGGGTGGGCCCACAGCGCGTCGCGCTGCTCGGCCCCGACCGCGGCGCTGACGGCCGACCACATCGCCGCCGCCTCGCGGAGGCGTCGCGGGCGGAGCTCGAGGCCGACGAGCGTCGAGAACGCGGACTCGGCGGGCCCGCCGGCCGCACGGCGACGGCGGACGGTCTCGGCGATCGCGCCGGCCTTCGGCAGGCGCGCGGTCGCCTCGGCGGTGACGACGTCGACCCAGCCCTCGATGAGGGCGAGCGTCGTCTCGAGGCGGGCCAGGGCGGCCAGCTGCTCGTCCGTCTTCGGGGGGATCAGCGCTCCGCTCGCGAGGGCGTCCTGCAGCTGCTCGGGCGACTCGGGGTCGAAGTCGACCGCGAGCTCCTCGAGCCGGCTCGTGTCGATGCGGATGCCCTGGGCGAACTCGCGGATGGACGAGATGAGGTGGAGGCGGAGCCAGCGCGCGTGCCGGAACAGCCGGGCGTGCGCGAGCTCGCGGACGGCCAGGTACAGCTGCACCTGGTCGCGCTCGATGTCGAGGCCCTCGCCGAAGGCGTCGACGTTCTGCGGCACGATCGCGGCCTGCTGGTCGTCGAGCAGGGGGATGCCGACGTCGCCGCCCGAGACGACCTCGGTCGAGAGCTGGCCGACGACCTGGCCGAGCTGGAGGGCGAACAGGGTGCCGCCCACGCTGCGCATGACCTGGCCCGCCCCGGCCAGGAGCGACTGCATCTCGTCAGGGGCCTGCTCGGAGAGCACGCGGGTGAGGGAGTCGGCGATGGACTCGGCGACCGGCTCGGCCAGCTGCGTCCAGACCGGCATGGTGAGGCGCGCCCACTCGGCACGGCTCACGAGCTTCGGGGGGACGGTGAGCTCGGCCACGTAGGTGACCTCGTCGAGCCAGAGGGCCGCGAGGGTGAAGGCCTGCTCGAGGGCCGCGGTGGCGGCCGGGTCGGCGGCGACGGCGGAGGCCGTGCCGACGGCGGTCGCCTGCTGGGTGGCGACGCTCCAGTCGATGCCGTCGCCGCTGCGGCTCACCGCGTCCTGCAGCTGGCTCATCAGCCGGGCGACGAAGGCCGGGTCGGACGGGAGCCCCGCCGCGCCCGCGAGCTTCGACGGATCGATGTCGGAGCCGCCCGCCAGGAACTGGCGCAGCATCTCTCGGAACTCGTCCTCCGGGCCGCGCTGCGGTTCATCAGTCATGCTGACTACGCTAGCTGCTGGCCGCAGGAACAGCCTGGGTTCCGGCCGACGCCTCCCGGTCCGCCGCTGCGCCCGTGGCGAACACCGAAAGGACCGTCCGTGGCCATGTTCACGCCCCCGGCTCGACCCGTCGAGCAGCCCCGTCGCCGTGCCGCCCTCGGGTGGTGGCTGCTCGTCGTGGCCCTGGTCGCCGGGCTCGCGCTCACCTTCCTCCCCTCGCCCTACCTGATCGAGCAGCCGGGCCCCGTCTTCGACACCCTCGGCAGCGCCGACTACGAGGGCGAGAGCGAGCCGCTCATCACCGTCGAGGGCGCCGAGACGTACCCGACGGCCGGGTCGCTCGACCTGCTGACCGTCAGCGTGCGCGGCGACGTCGCGAACCGGCCCAGCTGGCTCGACGTCGTCCAGGCCTGGTTCTCGCCGAGCCGGGCCGTCGTGCCGGTCGAGGCGATCTACCCCTCCGGCGTCTCGAACGAGCAGGTCGACGAGCAGAACGCCGTCGACATGCAGAACTCCCAGAAGTCCGCCGTCGCGGCCGCCCTCGTGCACGAGGGGTACCAGGTGCCCAGCACCGTCACGGTCAGCCAGGTCTCCGACGACGGACCGTCGGCGGGCGTGCTCCGCGAGGGCGACGTCGTGGTCAGCGTGGACGGCGTCGACCTCACGACCAACGGCGACGTCGACGCCCTCCGCGCCGTGGTCGCCGACCACGGGGCCGACGGCCCCGCCGACGTCGTCGTCGAGCGCGACGGTCAGCGGGTGACCGAGCAGGTCACCCCGCAGGAGGTGCAGGGCACGCCGCTCCTGGGCGTCGGCGTGAGCGTCGACTACGAGTTCCCCTTCGACGTGACGCTCCGTCTCGACAAGGTCGGCGGCCCGAGCGCGGGCATGATGTTCGCCCTCGGGATCATCGACAAGACGACGCCCGGCGAGCTCAACGGCGGCGAGACGGTCGCGGGCACGGGCACCATCACGGCCTCGGGCACCGTGGGGCCGATCGGGGGCATCCGCCAGAAGCTGTACGGAGCCCGCGACGCGGGGGCGTCGGTCTTCCTCGCGCCGGCCAGCAACTGCGACGAGGTCGTCGGCCACGTGCCCTCCGGCCTCGACGTCTACGCGGTCGCCACGCTCGACGACGCCGTGACGGCGCTCGAGACCGTGGCCGACGGCGGCGACACCGCCTCGCTGCCCACCTGCACGGCCGGCTGAGGGCCCCTGCACAGCTCCCTGCGAGGAGGCGCGGGCACGGTGGAACGGTCAGGCTCGACACGTAGGATGGCCGTCCACGTCCCCTGAGCCAGGAGCACCCTCTTGACGTCACCTGCATCGTCGCGCACCCCGCGACGTTCGCCCCGAGCGCCGGTCCTCGTGACGGTGGCGATCCTCGCCGCCCTCGTCATCGCGTTCTTCATCTTCTCGTCGCTGCTGACGGACTACCTCTGGTACGACCAGCTCGGGTTCGCGAACGTGCTGACGACGCAGTGGATCGCGGGCGCGGTGATGTTCCTCGTGGGCTTCGTCGCCATGGCCGTCCCGGTCTGGGTCAGCATCGACGTGGCGTTCCGGTTCCGCCCCGTCTACGCGAAGCTCAACTCGCAGCTCGACCGCTACCAGCAGGTCATCGAGCCCCTCCGCCGCGTCGTGGTGCTCGGCGTGCCGATCGTGCTCGGGCTGTTCGCGGGCATCGCGACCTCGACGCGCTGGCAGGTCACCCTGCAGTGGCTGAACCGCACCTCCTTCGGCGAGACCGACCCGCAGTTCGGCCTCGACGTGGGCTTCTACGTCTTCGAGCTGCCCTTCTACCAGGGCGCCGTCGGCTTCGCGTCGGCCGTCGTCCTCATCGCGGGCCTGGCGGCCCTGGCCACGAGCTACCTCTACGGGGCGCTGCGCTTCTCGGGCCGTGACGTGCGCATCTCCCGCGTGGCGCGCATCCAGCTGGCCGTCACCGCCGCGCTCTACCTGGCCCTCCAGGGCCTCAGCCTCTGGCTCGACCAGTACGCGACGCTCACCGACGGCACGAACAAGCTCGTCACCGGCGCCACCTACACCGACGTCGCCGCGGGCATCCCCGGCAAGCAGATCCTCGCGCTCGCCGCGGCGGTCGTGGCGATCCTCTTCATCGTCACCGCGGTCGTGGGCAAGTGGCGCCTCTCCGTCATCGGCACCGCGGCGTTGATCATCATCAGCATCATCGTCGGCGGCATCTACCCCTGGATCGTCCAGCGGTTCCAGGTCGAGCCGAGCGAGCGGACGGTCGAGTCGACCTACATCGAGCGGAACATCGACGCCACCCGGGAGGCGTACGGGGTGGCCGACGTCGAGGAGCAGTCCTACGACGCGCAGAGCGACGCCGAGGCGGGCGCGCTCGCCGGCGACGCGGTCACGACCGCGAACATCCGCATCATCGACCCGGCGCTCGTCACCGACGCCTTCGCCCAGCTGCAGCAGTACCGCCAGTACTACAGCTTCCCCGAGCAGCTCTCCGTCGACCGCTACACGATCGACGGCCAGCAGCAGGACACCGTCATCGCCGTGCGCGAGCTCAACACGGACCAGCTCGGCAACTCGGCGACCCCGTACAACACGACGTTCGTCTACACGCACGGCTACGGCGTCGTGGCGGCCTACGGCAACCAGCGCTCGGCCGACGGCCAGCCCGTCTTCCTCGAGTCGGGCATCCCGGTGACGGGCGCCCTCGGCGACTCGGACACCTACGAGCCGCGCATCTACTTCGGCCAGGAGTCGCCCGACTACTCCATCGTCGGCGGCGACGGCGGCGACGACATCGAGCTCGACTACCCCTCGGGCGCGAACGACAACGGCACGAACCAGACCACGACCTTCGAGGGCGACGGCGGGCCGAAGCTCGACAGCGCGTTCAAGAAGCTGATCTACGCGATCAAGTTCCAGTCGGAGCAGGTGTTTCTCTCCGACGCGGTCAACGACCAGTCGCAGATCCTCTACGACCGCGACCCGGCCCAGCGGGTGCAGAAGGTCGCTCCGTACCTCACCATCGACAGCGCGCCGTACCCGGCCGTCGTCGACGGGAGGGTGAAGTGGATCGTCGACGCCTACACGACGACCCCGGAGTACCCCTACTCGAAGCCGCAGGCCCTGTCGGACGCGATCGCCGACACCTACACCGAGCGACCGGTCTACGCGTCGAACGAGATCAACTACATCCGCAATTCGGTCAAGGCGACCGTGGACGCCTACGACGGGTCGGTCGACCTCTTCGCGTGGGACACCGAGGACCCGATCCTGAAGACGTGGCAGAAGATCTTCCCGTCCACGACGAAGCCGCTGAGCGACATGTCCGTCGACCTGATGCAGCACGTCCGCTACCCGCAGGACATGTTCAAGGTGCAGCGCGCCATCCTCGGCACCTACCACGTGACCGACGCCGACTCGTTCTACTCGAGCGACGACGCGTGGGTGACCCCGAACGAGCCGACGAGCAACACGGCGAACCCGCCGCTGCAGCCGCCGTACTACCTGACCCTGCAGCTGCCCGACCAGGACCCGGCGTTCTCGATCTACTCGACGTACATCCCCCAGCAGTCGGGGGAGAACGCGCGGAACGTGTTGACCGGGTACCTGGCCGCGAACGCCGACGCGGGCACGACGCCCGGCGAGATTTCGCCCGACTACGGCAAGCTCTCACTGCTGACCCTGCCCAAGACGGACACCGTCCCCGGCCCGGGCCAGGTGCAGAACAACTTCAACACCGACACGGCCGTGGCGAACCAGCTGGCGCTGCTCACCCGGGGCGACACCAGCGTCGTGCGGGGCAACCTGCTCACTCTGCCGGTGGGAGGCGGCCTGCTGTACGTGCAGCCGATCTACGTGAAGTCGAACAGCGAGACGTCGTACCCCGTGCTGCAGAAGGTGCTCGTCTCGTTCGGCGAGAAGATCGCCTTCGAGGACACCCTCAACGGAGCGCTCGACTCGCTCTTCGGCGGCAACTCCGGTGCCCAGGCGGGCGACGAGGGCGTGCCGGAGGGCGACACCAGCACGGGCGACACGGGTGACACGGGTGCGGGCGACGCCCCGGACGCCGGTGCCGGCGCCGGCACGGGCGCGACCGGCAACTCGCAGCTCGACCAGGCCCTCGCCGACGCGCAGTCCGCCCTCGAGGACCGCAGCGCGGCGTACCAGTCGAACGACCTGGTGGCCGCGGCGGAGGCCGACGAGCGCCTCCAGACCGCGCTCGAGGCCGCAGTGACCGCGAGCGAGGCCGCGACCGCCGGCCAGTAGCGCCGACCGCTGCACCGGTGACGACCACCGCCCCTCGACCCCGGTCGAGGGGCGGTCGGTCGTCCTGCAGGCGGCGGCTCGGGGTCGGTGGTCGTACCGATTGGACAGGTCGCAGATCGCCTGGTAGTGTTTCTTCTTGTGCCGCGGGGTGGAGCAGTTCGGTAGCTCGCTGGGCTCATAACCCAGAGGTCGTAGGTTCAAATCCTGCCCCCGCAACAGAGAACGCGACACACACAAAAGCCCTGGTCTCCTGACCAGGGCTTTCGTCGTTCCCGCCGCACGGGTCGCGGCCTGCCGGAGGCCGGTGTGGCGGGCCCTGCGGTCCCTTCGCTCGTCGACGTCGGCACCGACCCCGACGCGGCCCTCGCCGCGGGCGCCGGGACGTGTCACTGTGTGCACATGCAGTCGCCCCTCTCCGTCGTCGTCGCCCCGGACTCCTTCAAGGGCACGATCGCCGCGGCGCCCGCCGCCGCCGCCCTGGCGGAGGGCTGGCGGGAGGTCCG
The DNA here is from genome assembly GCF_001423665.1 of Frigoribacterium sp. Leaf164. Lineage (NCBI taxonomy): Bacteria > Bacillati > Actinomycetota > Actinomycetes > Micrococcales > Microbacteriaceae > Frigoribacterium > Frigoribacterium sp. Leaf164. Next base: position 307,859 of record NZ_LMOX01000003.1, on the reverse strand, counting down.
CCCCGACGACGTCGTGCGCCTCCTGCCGCTCGCCGACGGGGGAGAGGGCACCCTCGACGCGTTCGAGTCGGCCGTGCCGGGTGCGGTGCGGCACGAGCTCTCCGTCCCCGGGCCCGACGGGCGGCCCGTCACGGCGTCCTGGCTGCTGCTGCCGGGCGCGGTGGCCGTCGTGGAGCTCGCCGCGGCGAGCGGCCTCGGCCTGCTGACGCGTCCGCAGCCGTACGACGCGCACACCCGCGGGCTGGGCCGGCTCGTGGCGGCCGCCCTCGACGCCGGGGCGCGACGTGTGCTCGTCGCGCTGGGCGGCAGCGCGTCCACCGACGGCGGCGCGGGGATGCTGACCGAGCTCGGCGCGCGCCTCCTCGACTCCCTGGGGGAGCCCGTCGTCGACGGGGCCCACGGCCTCGCCGCGGCGTCGCGGCTCGACCTCAGCGGGCTCCGCGCCCTGCCGGTCGACGGCGTCGTCGGCCTGACCGACGTCCGCAGCCCGCTGCTGGGGCCGAGGGGCTCGGCCGCCGTCTTCGGGCCGCAGAAGGGCGCGGGCCCCGACGACGTGCTCGCGCTCGAGGCGGCGCTGGCCTCGTTCGCGTCGCTGGTCGACGTCGACCCGGCCACCCCGGGCGCGGGGGCCGCCGGGGGCACGGGCTTCGGCCTGCTGCTCTGGGGAGCCGTCCTCGAGTCCGGTGCCGAGGCGGTCGCGGAGGCCGTCGACGCCCGCTCCTTCGTCGAGACCGCGGACGTCGTCGTCACGGGGGAGGGCCGGTACGACGCCCAGACCGCCGAGGGCAAGGTCGTCGCCTGGGTCTGTTCGGAGGCCGCACGGGCCGGGGTGCGCACCGCCCTCGTCGCGGGGTCCGTGGCCACGGAGACCGGCTCGTTCGACGCCGTCGTGGAGCTCGCCGTGCTCGCCGGCGGAGCAGCCGAGTCGTCCGCCCGGCCGGAGCCGTGGCTGCGCGAGGCCGGCCGCGAGCTCGCGCGCCGGGAGACCGTCCTCCGTGAGGGAGACGCGAGCGCCCCGGTCGACTAGGTCCGCAGGCGCGCGAGCTGGTCGCCGGCGCGCTCGAGCACCCCGGTCGTCTTGCAGAAGGCGAACCTGAGCAGCGACGAGTGCTCGCGGGCGAGCTCCGGCCCGCAGAAGGCGCTCACGGGCACGGCCACGACCCCGGCGAGCTCCGGCAGCCGACGGGCGAGCTGCGCTGCGTCGTCGAAGCCGAGCGGGCGGGAGTCGGCCACCACGAAGTACGAGCCGCTCGAGGGCGACACCCCGAAGCCGGCGGTCGTCAGCCCCTCCGTGAGGAGGTCGCGGCGTCGCTGCAGGCTGTCGGCGAGGCCCGCGAAGTAGGAGTCGGGCAGGCCGAGGCCGACCGCGACGGCCGGCTGGAAGACCGACCCGTTGACGTAGGTGAGGTACTGCTTGACGGTGAGGATGCGCGTCAGCAGCTCGGCGGGCCCGGTCGCCCAGCCGATCTTCCAGCCCGTCACGCTGAACGTCTTGCCCGCGCTGGAGATGGTGACCGTGCGGTCGGCAGCGCCCGGCAGCGTCGCGATCGGGACGTGGCGGCGGCCGTCGAAGAGCATGTGCTCGTAGACCTCGTCGGTGACGACCACGGCGTCGTGGCGGATCGCCAGGTCGACGAGCAGCTGACGGGTCTCGTCGTCGAGCACGCTGCCCGTCGGGTTGTGCGGGTCGTTCACGAGGACGACCGCCGTGGCGTCGGAGAAGGCGGCCCGGAGCTCGTCGTGGTCGACGCGGAAGTCCGTGCCCCGGAGCGGGACCGTCCGGTGGGTCGCCTTCGTGAGGCCGATGACCGCGCCGTAGGCGTCGTAGAAGGGCTCGAGGGTGAGCACCTCGTCGCCCTCGTCGACGAGGGCGAGCAGGGTCGCGGCCAGGGCCTCCGTGGCGCCGGCCGTCACGAGGACCTCGCGGGCGGGGTCGAGCTGCAGGCCGTAGAACCGTGCCTGGTGCTCCGCGACAGCCTCGAGCAGCACGGGCACGCCGCGCCCGGGCGGGTACTGGTTCAGGCCGGCGTCGAGGGCCGCGTGCGCGGCGTCGAGCACCTCGCGCGGACCGTCCTCGTCGGGGAAGCCCTGCCCGAGGTTGATCGCTCCCGTCGCGGCGGCCAGGGCGGACATCTCGGCGAAGATCGTGGTGGCGAGCCGGCCGTCGTCGTCGAGCAGCCGGGCGCCGCGGGCGACGCGCTGCCAGGGGGCTGGTGCAGTCATGGTCCCGACACCGTAGCCGCCGCCCGCCACACCGGCCAGCCCCGCGTCGTCCGGTGACGGGCGCGGACCCGACGTGCGGCGGGCGCATACCGTGGCCGCAGGACCCGCTCAGGCTCGCCATATGTTCCCCACAGGCAGAGGGACCAGGCTAGCGGGGCTTGGAAGGAGCACCGCGACCATGAACGACACCCCCCGAGGCACCGACGACTCCGACGACGCCACCCGCCCCCCGGAGCCGGTCACGCCGCGCGACCCGTCCGAGGCCCCTCGTGGGCAGGGCGACGAGCCACGGGTCAGCTTCGGTGCGCCGCCCCTGCCGGGGAGCGCCCCGAGGTCGCTGGCCGAGGAGGAGGCGTCTCAGCAGCAGGCAGGCGGGCAGCAGCCGTCCTACCAGCAGCCCGG
>NZ_LMOX01000003.1:276734-305201 GCF_001423665.1 Frigoribacterium sp. Leaf164 | reverse complement strand
CCAGCAGCCCGGCAGCTACCAGCAGCCCGCGTCGTACCAGCAGCCCGGCAGCTACCAGCAGCCTGCGTCGTATCAGCAGCCCGCGTCGTACCAGCAGCCCGGCAGCTACCAGCAGCCTGCCTCGTACCAGCAGCCCGGCAGCTACCAGCAGCCCGGCCACGCCCAGGCCGGCGACCACCCGCAGACGGCCGGCTGGCACGACCAGCAGACGGCCCCGCAGGCCGGGTGGCCGACCGCCGACGGGCAGCCGCAGGGCACCTGGGCGGCACCCGCGCCGACGGAGAAGAAGTCCCGCCGTGGCCGGGGCGTCGTCGCGGCGGCCCTCGCGGTCGGCCTGATCGGCGGCGGGGCCCTCGGCGGCGTCGTCGGCGGCGCGGTGGCCGGCGGCGGCAGCTCCACGGTCGTCGGCCAGTCCCGCGACCTGACCGTCAACGACTACGCCGACGCGACGGCGATCACCGCCGTGGCCGCGAAGGCGACGGAGTCGGTGGTCACCATCACCGTGACGGCCGGCCAGTCGGGCGGCACCGGCTCCGGAGTCATCGTCTCCGACGACGGCTACCTCGTCACGAACACGCACGTGGTCACGCTCGACGGCGCCAGCGCCTCCGGCACGATCTCGGTCACCCTGAGCGACGGCCGCATCCTGCCGGCCACCGTGGTCGGCCTCGACCCGACCGTCGACCTCGCCGTCCTCAAGATCGACGCCACGGGCCTCACCCCCATCACCTTCGCCGACTCGTCGAAGCTCAACGTCGGCGACACCGCGGTGGCCATCGGTGCCCCGCTCGGGCTCTCGAACACGGTCACGGACGGCATCGTGTCGACCCTCAACCGCAGCATCACGGTCCAGTCGTCGGCCGCCCCGACCGACGGCTCCGACGAGGGCCAGCAGAACGACAACAACGGCCAGGGCCCGTTCTCGTTCAACAACGGCGACGGCAGCACGCAGAACCAGGCGAGCAGCGTCATCTCGCTGCCCGTCATCCAGACCGACGCCTCGATCAACCCCGGCAACTCGGGCGGCGCGCTGCTCGACGCGCAGGGCGAGCTGATCGGCCTCAACGTCGCGATCGCGAGCTCGGGCGAGTCGTCGGGCAGCATCGGCGTCGGCTTCTCCGTGCCGTCGAACCTCGTCAAGCGCGTCTCCGACGAGATCATCGCGAACGGCTCGGCGTCGCACGGCCTCCTCGGGGCGAGCGTCGACGACGCCGCGAACGTGCAGGGCGCCGACCGCGTCGGAGCGGTGATCGTGGAGATCAGCAGCGGGGGAGCCGCCGAGGCGGCGGGCCTGCGCAAGGGCGACGTCGTCACGGAGTTCAACGGCGTGCCGGTCACCAGCCGCACGGACATCACCGCGCAGGTGCGCTTCCTGGCGGGCGGCAGCACCGCCGACCTCACGTACGTCCGTGACGGGAAGTCGGCCACCGCCTCCGTCACGCTCGGCACGCTCACGAGCTGAGGCCGAGCGCGGCGCACGCCGCGACAGCACGCCGCGAGGGCGGGCCCGGGGCTCCCGGGCCCGCCCTCGCCTGTTGGTAAGCTCGCGGGGATGCCGGCGGCATCCCCCGTCCCCGACCGTGCGCCCAGCGCCGTGAGCCCGAGGCCCGACACCATGGCACTGCCCGACACGCCCCTCCCCGGTGTCTCGTACGTGATGCCCGTGCTCAACGAGGAGGCGGAGATCCGCGCCGCCGTCGAGAGCCTCGTCGCGCAGGACTACCAGGGCCCCTTCGAGGTGCTGCTCGCCCTCGGGCCGAGCGTCGACCGCACCGACGAGGTCGTCGCCGAGATGTCGGCGGCCGACCCGCGCATCCGGAGCATCCCCAACCCGGTCGGCTCGACGCCGGCCGGCCTCAACGTCGCCATCCGGGCCTCGGTGCACCCCGTCACCGTCCGCGTCGACGCGCACTCCGTCCTGCCCCCCGAGTACACGCGGCTCGCGGTCGCGGCCCTGCAGCGCAGCGGGGCCGACAACGTGGGCGGCATCATGCTCGCCGAGGGGCGCACCCCCTTCGAACGGGCGGTGGCGCGCGCGTACGGCAGCCGGGTCGGCCTCGGGGGCACCCCCCACCACGTCGGAGGCGCGGAGGGGCCGGCCGAGACCGCCTACCTCGGCGTCTTCGTGCGCTCCCGCCTGCTCGAGGTCGGCCTCTTCGACGAGGACGTCAAGCGCGGCCAGGACTGGGAGCTCAACCGACGGCTGCGGGCGACCGGAGGAACGGTCTGGTTCACGCCGGAGCTCGTCGTGACCTACCGGCCCCGGCCGAGCCTCCGCAAGCTCGTCCGGCAGTTCGTCGCGACCGGGCTCTGGCGCGGCGAGCTCGCCCGACGGTTCCCGAAGGCGAACACGCTGCGCTACCTCGTGCCGCCGGCCATGGTCGTCGGTGCGGGAGTCGGCCTCGTGGTGGGCCTGGTCGGCGTCGTCGGCGCGGTCGTGGGCAGCCCGTGGGCCTGGGCGCTGCTCGGCTTCGTGGCCCCGGGGGCCTACCTGCTCTTCGTGGTCGCGGCGGCCGTGCTCGCCGCGCGCGGCGAGAGCCTCCGCACGCGGCTGTGGTTTCTCGTAGTCTTGCCCTCCATCCACTTCGGCTGGGGATCCGGCTTCGTCTTCGGCTTCCTGTCGCTCACGAAGAACATCACCGCTCACACCGGGAGGTAGCCGCGCCATGACCTCGCTGCCCACGAGGCCGACCTCCATCGACGAGCTCCGCCGCGTCGCCCAGCCCCCCGAGGTGCGCAGCCGCGCCAACGCCGAGCACTGGACGGCGTCGCTGTACCTGCGTGACGTGTCGCCGTACCTGACGTGGTGGCTGCTGCGGACGAGCGTCACGGCGAACGGCGTGACCGGCCTGATGATCCTGACCGGCTGGGCCACGGCGGCGGCCCTCCTGGTGCCCGGCATCGGCGGCGCGATGCTCGCCCTGGTGCTCGGCCAGCTGCAGATGCTGGTCGACTGCTGCGACGGCGAGGTCGCGCGCTGGCGCGGCACGAGCTCGCCGGCGGGCGTCTTCCTCGACAAGGTCGGCCACTACTCCACCGAGGCGCTCATCCCCGTCGTCCTGGGGGTGCGGGCCGCGGGCTGGCCCTTCGACGCGCCCGCCGACTACCTCTGGACCACGCTCGGGTGCGCGCTCGCTCTCGTCGTGGTGCTGAACAAGGCGCTCAACGACATGGTCCACGTCGCCCGGGCGGCCGCGGGCCTCGACCGCCTGGCCGACAAGCGGGGCGGCGCCACGGTGCCCTCCGGCCGGCTCCTCGCCCGGCTCCGCTCGGCGGCGAGGTTCGTGCCGTTCCACCGGCTCTACCACTCGGTCGAGCTGACGATGCTGGCCGTCCTGGCGGCCGTCGTCGGGCTGGTCGTGGGCGACCCGCTGGGCGCTGACCGTGTGCTCGTCGCCGTGCTGCTGCCGCTCTCGGTGCTCGCGCTCGTCGGGCACTTCGTCGCGATCATGGCCTCGAAGCGGGTCAGGTCCTGAGCGCCGGCGCGGCCGGCCTGCCCCGGGTCGGGGTCGTCAGCCTCACGCAGGGCCGACGGCCGGCCGACCTGACGGCGGGGCTCACGTCGCTCCTCCGGCAGGAGGGCGTCGAGCTCGACGTCGTCTGCGTCGGCAACGGCGGCGGGCCGGGGCCCGTGCCAGACGGGGTCGCCGTGCTCGCGCTGCCCGACAACGTGGGCATCCCCGCCGGCCGCAACCGCGGCGCCGAGGAGGTCTCAGGGGACTGGATCTTCTTCCTCGACGACGACGCCTCCCTCCCCTCGCCGACGTTCCTCGCCGACGCGATCGCCGTGGTGCGCCGCGAGGGCGACGTCGGGCTCCTCCAGCCCCGGGTCGTCGACCCTGCAGGGGCGACGTCGCCTCGCCGGTGGATCCCGCGCATCCGCAAGGGCGAGCCCACCGACAGCGGCGACGTCTTCTCGGTCTGGGAGGGCGCGACGCTCCTGCCCCGCGACGTCTTCGACGCCTGCGGCGGCTGGGGCGAGCCGTACTTCTACGCCCACGAGGGCATCGAGCTCGCCTGGCGCGTCTGGGCGCAGGGCCTCCGCGTGCGCTACGACGGCGACCTGGTCGCCCACCACCCCGCCATCGACCCGGCCCGTCACGCCGAGTACCACCGCCTGAACGCCCGCAACCGGGTGTGGCTGGCGAAGCGCAACCTCCCGTGGCCGCTCGTGCCCGTCTACGTGGCCTCGTGGACGATCGTCCAGGTGCTGCGCTGGGCCCGCACGCCCGTCCGTCTCGGCCAGTGGTTCGGCGGCTGGGCCGAGGGCTGGCGCACGAGCCCGGGCGGGCGCCGCTCGATCGGGTGGGCCGCCGTGGCCCGGATGGCGAGGGCGGGTCGGCCGCCGGTGATCTAGCCTGGATCAGCCCGGTCGGCACCCCGCCCGGACCGCCACCGATCGGAGGACGACCTCGTGCCCCTGAGACGAGATCTCTCACTCGCCCGCGGACTCGCCCGTCGGGCGTTCCGCTCGCGCCAGCAGCGGCGGCGACTCGAGCGGCTCGACCGCGAGCGGGTCCGTCGCGCGCCGGAGCCCGGCTCCGTCAGGGTCGCCGTCTACTTCGCGGACACGTCCGTGAACATGTACCAGATCCGCCAGTGGTACGCGCCGCTCGCGCACCTCGCCGAGACCTTCCCGGTGGCCATCGTCTCCCGGTCGCCGGGGGCCATGCTCGCGCTGATGGAGGAGTCGCCCGTCCCGGTGGTGTACGCCCGCCAGGTGGCCGACCTGGAGGCCTTCGTGGAGGCGCACCCGCTGGCCGTCACGCTCTACGTCAACCAGAACGCCAAGAACTTCCAGATGATGCGCTACGGGCGCATGTGGCACGTCTTCGTCAACCACGGCGAGAGCGACAAGATGTACATGACCACGAACCAGTTCAAGGCGTACGACTACGCCTTCGTGGCCGGCGACGCCGCGCGGGAGCGCCTCGCCGCGGCCCTCTGGGACTATGACCTCGACGCGAGGGCCGTCCCGGTCGGCCGGCCCCAGGCCGACCACACGGCGGGCGACGTGCCCTTCTCGCCCGACGACCGCACCGTGGTGCTCTACGCGCCGACCTGGGAGGGCGACCGGGCGGCCGCGGCCTACGGCTCCATCGCCAGCCACGGCACACGGCTCGTGCCGGCGCTGCTGGCCAGCGGCCGCCACCGGGTCATCTACCGCCCGCACCCGCGGAGCGGTGTCGTGGACCGCGACTACCGGCGGGCCCACGAGGAGATCGTCGCCGCCGTGGCGGCGGCCAACGCCGCCGATCCGACGGCCCAGCACGTCTACGACGCCGGGGGTGAGCTCGGCTGGCAGCTCGCGGTCGCCGACGTCGCCGTCAGCGACATCTCGGCGATGGTCTACGACCGCCTGGCGACCGGTCGGCCCCTCGTGGTCACCCGCCCCACGTCGCCGCTGGCGGACGTCGACGAGCGGGGCTACCTCGGCTCGGCGGAGTGGTTGACCGCGGACGACGCGTCGCAGGTGGTGGAGGTCCTGGACAGGGTCCAGGCGGACCCGGAGGCGCAGGGGCGCCTGCAGCACTGGGTGCGGCACCACTTCGGCGACACGGCCCCCGGGGCGGCGACGCAGCGGTTCGAGGCCGCCGTCGCCCGTCTCGTGGCCCGGCGCGACGAGTACGCCGCGCGGGACCCCCAGCCCCCGCGTGCCATAGAGGAGGCGGATCCGTCGGACACCGGCGACGACGGACTCTAGGGCATCCAGTCACCGGTGATGCATGCCCGGGCGGCACGGCATCTGGAGTTCTGTGCGCAGGACGCGTACTCATGATGCATGCCTGAGCCCTCGTCGCCCGCCGCCCACCTCTTCGGCGATCGAGTCCGCCAGGAGCGCCAGCGCCTGGGGCTCAGCCAGGACGAGGTGGCGCACCTCGCCGGCATGAACGTGTCGAACTACGGCAAGATCGAGCGAGGGGTCGGCAACCCCGTGCTGCACACGATCGTGCGCCTGGCCGTCGTGCTGGGCGTCGACCCGGCGACCTTCGTCAAGGGGATGAGCGCGGAGCACCTGCCGCCCGTGATCGAGACCTTCACCGCGGCCGAGTACGTCGCCGAGCGACGAGCCCGCTCCGGCCGCTGAGCTCGGCGGCCGTCAGAAGCTGAACCGCCACAGGTACTCGTCTCCGCCGGGGCGGAACCAGCGGACGACGGCGATGCCCCGCCGCTCGAGCTCCGGGCCGATGACGCTGACGCTCATCGAGCCGCCGGGCTCGAGCCGCGAGGTCGCCACGGGCACGAGGAGGCCGGTGTCGAGCAGCGTCACCCGGAGGTCGAGCAGGGGCTCGTCGCCCACGTTGAGGAGACGCTGCACCCGCGGGCCACGAGAGCGGTCGACGGCGAGGGGGACGGGGTAGGCGGTCGTGGTGTCCATGGCGTGACCGTAGGTCGTCCCGCCGACACTCGTGCGGTCAGCCTGTGGGCGACGGGGCCGTGGGGAGGGACGGCGGCCACGGACGGGGTGGCTAGCTGTGGATCTCGAGGGGGAAGGCGGCGGGTGCCGGGCCGAAGGCCGTCCTGGCGCTCTGCACGACCTTGCGTCCGAGCGCGTGGTTGCCCGCGCCTCCCACGACGGCTCCGATGCCGAACGGTGCGGCACGGCCGAGGATGCTCGCGCCCTGCGAGGCGGCGAAGCGGCGGACGAACTGCTTCCGCACCTTGCCCATGAGGCCGTCGATGGCGGTCTTGGGCAGCTTCTGGGTCACGAGCTCGCCCCAGAACGCCGTGCGGGCCGGCGCGGTGCCCAGGGCTTCTCCGGCGAACTGGCGCACGAGCGAGGCGCCCGGCGCCCCGAGCAGCATCGCCATGACCAGGGCACGGGCCCGGTCGGGGTCGGTCAGGGCGATGCCGTGCACCTCCGTCACGGACTGGGAGAAGAGGGCGCTGGCCTCGAGGAAGCCCGCGGTCTCGACGCCGGAGAGCGCCAGGGAGATGCCCCAGCCGATGCCGGGGACGACCGCGCTGGCACCGACCGCGGCCCCGCCCGCCGTGACGGCGGTCAGGTACTCGCGCTCGAGCATCCGCACGAGCTTCTCGGGCGTCGCCTTCGGGTGACGACGACGGAGCCGTCGCACGTGGGCGACCGCCACCGGCCGCTGCACCGCGAGGACCGCGTCGAGGCGCCGGAGCCACGGCGACTCGGTGAACGGACCGGACTCGTCGGCCTCGGCGACGACGTCGGACGGGACGGGCGGGAGCGGCTGCGGGGTCTCGGGCACGGTCTGGTCGGGCATCGCTGGAGCCTACGCCGCCGGGCGGGGAGGGTGGTCGGAGGCGTACCGGGCCAGCGCCTCGTCGAGGGGGCCGTCGAGGACGAGCCGACCGCCGTCGAGGTACAGGCCCCTCGAGCAGAAGCGCTTGAGGTCCCGCTCGTTGTGCGAGACGAGGAAGAGGGTCCGGCCGTCGGCGAGCATCTCTTCTATGCGTGCGTAGCACTTCTCGCGGAACGCCTTGTCGCCCACCGCCAGAACCTCGTCGACCAGGATGACCGGCTCGTCGAGCCGGGAGATGACGGAGAAAGCGATGCGCACCTTCATGCCGCTGGAAAGGTGCTTGTAGGGGGTGTCGACGAACGCGGAGATCTCGGCGAAGTCGATGATCTCGTCGAAGCGCTCGTCGATCTCGGCCCGGCTCATGCCGTGCAGGCCGGCCGTCAGGTAGACGTTGTCGCGGACCGTCAGGTCGGCGACGAACCCTCCGGTGATCTCGATCAGCGGAGCCACCCCGCCGACGACCGAGACGGTGCCGGTGTCGGGGAGGATCACCTCCGCGACGAGCTTCAGCAGCGTGGACTTGCCCTGCCCGTTCCGCCCGACGACCCCGATCGCCTCGCCCCGCTGCACGGTGAAGCTGACGCCGCGGAGCGCCCAGAACTCGCCGGGGCGCGACCGGCGGCTGCTGTCGGAGAAGAGGTCCTTGAACGACCGGCGGCCGCGCTTGTTGCGGCGGAACCGGATGCCGACGTCGTCGACCCGGATGACGGGGGCGTCGCCCTCCTCGACGGTCGCCCGCCCTGGCCGCGTGCTCGAGGTCATCAGATCTCCTTCAGGACGGCGCGCTCGCTCGAGCGGAAGACCGCGAGCCCGACGGCGAGGAGCAGGAAGCACATGCCGGCGCCGACGAGGGCCTCCGTCAGGTCGAGCTGCTCGGGGAAGAACGCGGAGCGGTACAGCCCGAAGATGCCGCTCAGCGGGTTGAAGGCCGCGAGGAGGTGGAGGCTCTCGGGCAGGTCACGGGTGCCGTAGATGATCGGCGACGCGTAGAACAGGAAGCGCAGGGCGAGCTTCGTCGCGCGCTCGAGGTCTCGGAAGAAGACCACGAGGGGAGCGACGAGGAGGCCCACCCCGGCGACGAGGACCGCCTGCAGGGCCATCGCGACCGGGAAGAACACGACCTGCCAGTGCAGCTGGGCGCCGCCGAGGACGGCGAAGAGCGCGAGGACGGGCAGGCTGAGGGCGAACTCGATGCCCTTCGAGGCGACCAGGCGGAGCACCCAGATCGTCCGGGGGATCTTCGTGGACCGCACGAGCTTCGCCTCGCGGAGGAACGCGCGGGTGCTGTCGGAGACCGCCCCGGTGAACCACATCCACGGCAGGAGGCCGCTGAGGAGGAAGACGATGTAGGGGTCGTCGCCGACCGACCGGCGGAACACCACCTGGAAGACGAAGAAGTAGATCCCTGCCATGACCAGCGGGTCGAGGATCGACCACACGTAGCCCAGCGCCGAGGTGCTGTACCGGACCTTCAGGTCACGGCTCGTGAGGAGCCACAGGGTCTGGCGGTAGCGCGCCGACGACGATCGCCGAGGGCGCTCGGCCTGGGCTGTGCTCACGGGTGTCCTCTGCGGTCAGGGACACCTCGGGGGCAGGGCGAGCCTCGACGGCCAGGTCGCCCGACGTGCTGGTGGTCAGTCGGGCTGACGGTCAGACGAACAGGTTCGCGCGCTCGAGGTCCTCCGCGAAGTCGACCTCGACGGCGTAGAGGTCGGAGATGTCCACGGGCTCAAAGAGTAGCCCGTCCTGGTCGATGGCCAGTTCGATGCCGCGCTCGAAGTAGTCCTGGGCGTCGACCTTGCCGAGCTGGCGCAGCAGGGCGGGCTTGTCGGCCCGGGAGACGTAGTTGATGCCGACGGCCTCGCCGAGGCCGTGCTTGACCTGCTTCGAGAGCTCGGCGATGTAGCCCTCGGCGTCGGTCGTGTACTTGACCTCCTCGTCGGAGACCTTGGAGGTGTTGACCGTCACGAACGACTGGTCGTCGCGCACGAGGCGCGCGGCACGGCGGAGCGCCTCGGGGTCGAAGACGACGTCGCCGTTCATCCACAGGACGCCGCCCGCCGAGCTGGCGCGGAGCGCGCGCATGAGGCTCTTCGACGTGTTGGTCTGGTCGTACTGCTCGTTGTAGACGAACGACGCGTGCGGGAAGGCCTCGACGATGTGCTCGAACTTGTACCCGACGACCACGGTGACGCGCGCACGGGGGCCGAAGGCGGCGTGGATGTTCTCGAACTGCTGCTGCATGATGGTGCGGCCGTCGCTCAGCTCGGTGAGCGACTTGGGCAGCGAGCGGCCGAGGCGGCTGCCGAGGCCGGCGGCGAGGATGACGACCTGCTGGGTCGCGAGCTCGGCGGCGCGGTCGCTGCTGCTGTTCTTGCTCGAGGCGTTCGTGGTCACGGGGTCTCCTTGGCGTCTGCCCCGTCGGCGGTGATCTGGCGACGGAGGGGGGCGAGAGCGGACTGGTCGCCGTTCTCCCGGTGCCCCGCCGGTGGGGATCGGGCCCGTCCCGGGCGTCGATCCTCGTCTCGTGTTCGAGCGGTGTTCACCGCGGAGCTTCGATCTGGACACGTCATCGTGCTCGGCACAGACTACCGGCAGACCCCGTCCGGCGTCTCGTGGAGCCCGAGTCGTGACCGTTCCGTGATGCGCGCCGCCGGGCCGCCGGGGCACCGGGGCGTTGGTACGGTGGGCACATGGCCCTCGCGCGCGACGATCAGGACGACGTCGCCGATGCCGACTCCACCGTGAGCGGACGGGCCGCCGAGCTGCCCCGGGGGGACGACATGAGCGACGACGTGACGACCGGCGACGAGCCGGGGGAGGCACGGGCCGAGGCCTCGGGGGAGGCCACGACGCCGGGGGCGGGCACGGCCGCGCGCCCCGCCGCCGCCGCTGCTGCGCGGACGGCCCGACCGGCCGCGAAGCGCAAGCCGGCGTCGACGCGGACCGCCGCCGACCGGTCGGCGGCGGCGAAGAAGGCCGCCGCGACGAGGGCCGCGAACGCTCGCGCCCGCGCCGCCGCGGCTGCCGCGGCCGCGGCGGCCGAGGCCGCCGAGGCGGAGGCGGAGGCTGAGGCCGCAGCCCGGGCGGACGACGTGGTGGCGGCGCGAGCCGCGGAGACGGCCGTCGTCGAGACGGAGCCGGAGGTCGACGCCCAGCCCGAGCCCGTCGTCGAGCCGGAGCCGGAGCCCGCCGTCGAGCCCGAGTCCGAGCCGGAGCCAGAGCCCATCGTCGAGCCCGAGCTCGAGCCCGCCGTCGAGCCCGAGCCCGAGCAGGACCTCACGACCGAGCCGGAGCCGGACGTCGACGGCGCCTCTCCCGTGTCCGACGCCGAGACGGTCGCCGACGCCGAGACCGACGCCGACGCCGACGCCGAGACGGGCGCCCGTGCCGACGAGGCGCCCGCGGCGGACCCCGACGAGCGCCCCGTCGTGCTCTCGATCAAGGGCGTCGGCAAGCGCTACGGGGGCACCGTCGCCGTCGAGGGCGTCGACCTCGAGGTGCGCGCCGGCTCCTTCTACGGCATCGTCGGCCCCAACGGCGCCGGCAAGACCACGACCCTCTCGATCGTCACCGGGCTCCTCCGCCCCGACGAGGGCAGCGTCACCGTCCTCGGCGCCGACGTGTGGAGCGACCCCGCCGCCGCCAAGCGCGCCCTCGGCGTGCTGCCCGACCGCCTCCGGCTGTTCGACCGGCTCACCGGCGCGCAGCTCCTGTACTACTCCGCGACCCTCCGGGGCCTCGACGGCGCCACGGCCCGCAAGCGGTCGGCGGACCTCGCGACGGCGTTCGGGCTGCAGGACGCCCTCGGCCGCCTCGTGAGCGACTACTCCGTCGGCATGACGAAGAAGATCGCGCTGGCGGCGGCGGTCATCCACTCGCCGCGGGTGCTCGTGCTCGACGAGCCCTTCGAGTCCGTCGACCCCGTGTCGGCGGCGACCGTGACCGACGTGCTCCAGCGGTACGTCGCCGGCGGCGGGACGGTCCTGCTCTCGAGCCACAGCATGGACCTCGTCGAGCGCATCTGCGACTGCGTCGCGGTCATCGTCGACGGCCACGTGCTGGCGAGCGGCAGCGTCGAGGAGGTCCGCGCGGGCCGGTCGCTCGAGCAGGCCTTCGTCGAGATCGCGGGCGGCCGCGCCGTCACGGAGGGCATGGAATGGTTGCAGAGCTTCTCCGACTGAGGCTGCAGACGATCGCGAACACGGTGCGCTTCGGCCCCCGTCGCCTCACGATCTCTGTGGTCTCGGTCCTCCTCGTCCTCCTCGTCTCGCTCGCGTTGGCCGGCCTCGTCGGCAGCCTCCGCGACTCCCCCCTCTCCGACACACGGGCCCTCGTCGTGGGCGGCGGGTCCCTGCTGATGCTCGGCTTCGCCGTGGTGCCGTTCGCGACCGTCCGGCCGGCCTGGAGCGACCCTCGCCGCCTGGCCGTCCTGGGCGTCCCGGAGGGGCCGGCCGCCGCCGGGCTCGCCCTGGGCTCCCTGGTCGGCCTGCCGACCCTCGCGCTGCTCGTGCTGTCGACCGGCTACGTGCGGTCGTGGGACTCCGGGGCCGACGTCGCCGGCCTGGCCGTCGTCGCCGCCGTCCTGGCCGGGCTCACGGCCTGCGGCCTGCTGCTCGTCGCCTCGACGGTGAACACCGTGGTGCTGACCACGAAGCGGTCGCGGCAGTTCCTCGCCGCGGGCGGCGTCGTGCTGGCGCTGCTGCTCGTGCCGCTGGTCGTCGACCTCGTCCGAGCGTCCCTCCCCGGGGCGTCGGGAACGGGCGTCGTGGCCGACTCGCTGGCCTGGACGCCGTTCGGCGCCGCGCTCGCGCTGCCGGGCCACGCGGCCGCGGGCGAGACGGGCCGGGTCGTCGCCGACCTGGCCGTGGCGCTGCTGACGCTGGCCCTGCTGTGGCTGGCCTGGCGCCTCCTCGTGGCCCGGGCCTTCGTCGACCAGCCCGAGCCCGACGTGGCCGACGAGGCGGCCGGCCTCGGCTGGTTCGACTTCGTCGTCGCGAGCCCCACCGGGGCGGTGGCGGCCCGCAGCCTCACCTACTGGGCGCGTGACGCCCGGTACCGCATGTCGCTCGTGATCCTGCCCATCCTGCCGTTGCTCGTGCTGCCGCTCGGCATCGCGGGCGTCAGCTGGAACTGGCTCGCGCTCGTGCCCGTGCCGCTGATGTGCCTCATCCTCGGGTTCCTGCCCCACAACGACGTCGCGTACGACAGCACGGCCTTGTGGCTGCACGTCGCCGCCGACACCCGGGGCCTCGCCGACCGGGTGGGGAGGCTCGCGCCCCCGCTGATGCTCGGCGTGCCCCTGGTCGTGGTGGGCTCGCTCGTCGCGGTCTGGGGCTTCGGCGACTGGACGGCCCTGCTGCCCGAGCTCGGCGTCAGCGCCGGGCTGCTGCTGAGCGGCCTCGGCCTGTCGAGCGTCGTGTCGGCCGCCATGCCGTACCCCGCGGTGCGCCCGCACGACGACCCGTTCCAGCAGCCGCAGGCGAACGGCGGGGCGGCCGTCACCGCCCAGGTCACGATGATCGGCGGGGCCCTGCTGCTCACCGGCCCCGCGTTCTGGTTCGCCGGGCGTCACCTGCTCGCCGGCGTCGAGCCGGCGGGTGCCTGGTCGTTCGCGGCGGGCCTCGGCGTGGGCCTCGTCGCGCTGGTCGTGGGCGTCGTCGTCGGTGCGCGGGTGTTCGCCCGGCGCGCACCGGAGCTGCTGGCCTTCACGCTGCGCAGCTGAGTCGCCTCGACGTACGATGGTCGCCATGAGCAACACGGAAACCGGCGGTGGCCTCGACGTCCTCGATCGCGAGCTCGAGAAGCTCCTCAACGAGGAGGCGATCGACCCGGGCGACCACGAGCGCTTCTCGCACTACGTGAAGAAGGACAAGATCATGGAGTCGGCGCTGAGCGGCAAGCCCGTCAAGGCGCTCTGCGGCAAGAAGTGGACCCCGGGGCGCGACCCGGAGAAGTTCCCCGTCTGCCCGACCTGCAAGGAGATCTACGAGAAGATGAAGGGCGAGTAGCCCTCACCGCCTCACTCGTAGACGGTCGGCAGGACGGGCTCGCCGCGACCCAGCCGGAAGGCGCCCGCGGGCAGCTCCGCGACCGCCGCCTCCCGGTGCTCCCTCGCCCGTCGGGTGCCCGCCTCGCCCAGCCACCGGTCGTCGACCACCCCGTCGACCACGAGGTCGACCAGGAGCGCGCGCTCGCCCTCACGGGGCTGGGCGTCGTCGACACGGACGACCTCCTGCTGCGCGACTCCCGACGTCAGGGTGCGCACCGGCGACTTGCGGCCGCCGACCGTGGCCTTGTCGGCCGACTTCTTGGCGACCGACACCCACCGGCCGTCGTCGTCCTGCCGGGCGACGAGCTTGAAGACCATCCCGGCCGCGGGGTGGCCCGAGCCGGAGACGACCGACGTGCCGACGCCGTAGCTGTCGACCGGTGCGGCGCGGAGGGCGGCGATCGTGTACTCGTCGAGGTCGTTCGTCACCGTGATGCGGGTGCCGGTGGCACCGAGGTCGTCGAGCTGGCGGCGCACCTGGGCCACCAGCGAGGGCAGGTCTCCGCTGTCGATGCGGACGGCCCCGAGGCCGGTGCCGGCCACCTCGACCGCGGTGCGGACGGCGGCCTCGATGTCGTAGGTGTCGACGAGCAGGGTGGTGCCCGGGCCGAGGGTCGCGACCTGCGCCCGGAAGGCGTCCTCCTCGGAGTCGTGCAGCAGAGTGAAGGCGTGGGCGGCCGTGCCCATCGTCGGGACGCCCCAGGTGCGACCGGCCTCCAGGTTGCTCGTCGCGCCGAAGCCCGCGATGTACGCCGCGCGCGCGGCGGCGACGGCGCTCCGCTCGCCGGTGCGCCGCGAGCCCATCTCGGCGAGGGGCCGGCCGTCGGCGGCGGAGACCATGCGGGCCGCCGCGCTGGCCACGGCCGAGTCGTAGTTGAAGACGCTGAGGGCGAGGGTCTCGAGCAGCACGCCCTCGGCGAAGGTCGACTCGACCACGAGCAGGGGCGAGCCGGGGAGGTAGACCTCGCCCTCGGCGTAGCCGCGGATCGTGCCCGAGAACCGGTAGTCGGCGAGCCAGTCGAGCGTCGGGCCGTCGACGATGCGGCCCTCGCGCAGCCACTCGAGCTCGGCGTCGCCGAAGCGGAACCGCGCGAGCTCGGCGAGGAAGCGCCCCGTGCCGGCCACGACGCCGTAGCGCCGCCCCTCCGGCAGCCGTCGCGCGAAGAGCTCGAAGACGCTCTCGCGGTGGGCGGTGCCGGCCCGCAGGGCCGCCTCCACCATGGTGATCTCGTACCGGTCGGTCAGCAGTGCACTGGTCACGCGGCCCAGCCTACGGGCGGAGGGCCCGGTAGGCTCGACGCGTGACGGACGCACCCCTCGGAGTCTTCGACAGCGGAGTCGGCGGGCTGACCGTGTCGCGGGCCATCATCGACCAGCTGCCCCGCGAGTCGGTCCTCTACGTCGGCGACACCGTGCACTCGCCGTACGGGCCCAAGCCGATCGCCGACGTCCGCCGCTACGCGCTCGCCGTGATGGACGACCTCGTGGCGCAGGGCGTCAAGCTCCTCGTGATCGCCTGCAACACCGCCTCCGCCGCCGTGCTCCGCGACGCCCGTGAGCGCTACACGATCGGCAGCGGGATCCCGGTCGTCGAGGTCATCCAGCCGGCCGTCCGCTCCGCCGTGCAGCAGACCCGCACGAAGCGGATCGGCGTCATAGGCACCGAGGGCACGGTCAACAGCCGGGCCTACGAGGACGCCTTCGCGGCCGCCGCCGACCTGCAGCTCTTCACGCAGGCCTGCCCGCGCTTCGTCGAGTTCGTGGAGGCGGGCGACACCTCGAGCGCCGAGCTCCGGGCCGTGGCCGAGGAGTACCTGGCGCCCCTCCGCGCCGAGCGGGTCGACACCCTCGTGCTCGGCTGCACGCACTACCCGTTGATGTCGGCGGCGATCCAGTACGTGATGGGGCCGGAGGTGCGGCTCGTCTCGAGCGCGGACGAGACGGCCGCCGACGTGTACCGGACGCTCGTCGACCACGACCTCGAGGCCACCGGCTCCGCTCCGCCGCGGTACGAGTTCGACGCGACCGGACCCGACAAGTCGTCGTTCCTCCGGCTCGCCAAGCGCTTCCTCGGGCCCGAGATCTCGAGGGTGGGCCACCTCGAGACCGGGGCCATCGAGCTGCCCGGCGCCGCCCGCGCCCGCCGCGCCTCCTGACCACCGCACCGACCTCCGCAGCACCGACCTCCGCAGCACCGACCCGACAGGGGACCCCCATGAGCGACACCACCACCACCGAGACCGTCCGCGTCGACGGCCGCCGCCTCGACCAGCTCCGCCCCGTCACCATCGAGAAGGGCTGGAGCGCCCAGGCGGAGGGCAGCGCCCTCGTCTCGTTCGGCGGCACCAAGGTGCTCTGCACCGCCTCCTTCACGAACGGCGTGCCGCGCTGGCTGGCCGGCAAGGGCAAGGGCTGGGTCACGGCCGAGTACTCGATGCTGCCCCGCGCGACGAACTCGCGCAACGACCGCGAGAGCGTGAAGGGCAAGATCGGCGGCCGCACGCACGAGATCTCGCGCCTGATCGGCCGCAGCCTCCGGGCCGTCGTCGACACGAAGGCCCTCGGCGAGAACACGATCGTGCTCGACTGCGATGTGCTGCAGGCCGACGGCGGCACCCGGACCGCCGCCATCACCGGGGCCTACGTCGCGCTCGCGCAGGCGATCGAGTGGGGCCGCGAGAAGAAGTTCATCGCGCAGAAGGCGACGCCGCTCACCGACAGCGTCGCGGCCGTCTCGGTGGGCATCGTCGACGGTCGCCCGATGCTCGACCTCGCCTACGTCGAGGACGTGCGCGCCGAGACCGACATGAACGTCGTCGTCACCGGCTCGGGGCTCTTCGTCGAGGTGCAGGGCACCGCCGAGGGCGCGCCCTTCGACCGCAGCGAGCTCGGCCTGCTGCTCGACCTGGCCGTCGCGGGCGGGGCCGACCTGACGGCCATCCAGCGTGAGGTGCTGGGCTCGTGACCCGGGTCGTCATCGCGACGCACAACCAGGGCAAGGTCGCCGAGCTCCGACGCATCCTCGCCGAGACGGCGCCGGGCGTCGAGCTCGTGGCGTACGACGGCCCCGAGCCCGTCGAGGACGGCGACACGTTCGCCGCGAACGCCCTCATCAAGGCGCGGGCGGCCGCGGCCCACACCGGCCTCCCGTCGCTCGCCGACGACAGCGGCATCTCGGTCGACGCCCTCGGCGGGGCCCCCGGCATCCACTCCGCCCGGTACGCCGGCACGCGGGACGACGACGACAACATCGACCTCCTGCTGGCGAACCTGGTCGGCGTGCCCGACCGCGCGGCGCACTTCTCGTGCGCCGCGGCCCTGGTGGTGCCCGGCCCCGACGGCTCGACGGAGCTCGAGCACGTCGAGTACGGCGAGTGGCCGGGGGCCGTGCTGGAGGCGCGGGTCGGCACGGGCGGGCACGGCTACGACCCGGTGTTCCGCCCCGAGGGCGAGACCCGCAGCTCGGCCGAGCTCACGCCGGACGAGAAGAACGCGGTCAGCCACCGCTCACGCGCGTTCCGCGCGATCGCGCCGCACGTGGCGGCGCTGGCGGGCTGACGGCCCGGCGCGCTGACGGCCCGGCGGACTGACGGCCCGGCGGTCAGGCCTGCGTCGGCGCCGTCTCGACGGGCGCCGCGTCGTCGGCCGTGCCGTCGGTCGCGGCGCTGTCGCCCTCGTGCTTCTTCGCCTGGTGCACCCCGTGGAGGTAGTGGATCGCGATGGGGATGACCGTCGCCAGCACCGCGCCGAGCAGGATCAGGTCGATGTAGGCGCTGACGAAGTCGGCCACCGGCGGGATGTGGCCGATGCCGAAGCCGGTGAGCGTCACGCCGAGGCCCCACACCACCGCGCCGATCGCGTTGAAGAGCGAGTAGCGCCGGTAGCTCATGTGGGCCACGCCCGCCATGATCGGGGCGAAGGTGCGCACGACCGGCACGAAGCGCGCGATGATGACGGCCATCGGCCCGAACCGCTCGAAGAAGGCGTTGGTGCGCTTGACGTTCGCCACGCTGAAGAGCCCGCTCTCCTTCCGCTCGAAGATGCGGGGCCCGACCTTGTGGCCGATCAGGTAGCCGAGCTCGCCGCCCGCGAACGCGGCGATCGCGATGAAGATCGCGATCAGCCAGATGGGCAGCCCGAGGGCGCCGGGGTTCGTCGCGGCGAGGATGCCCGTGATGATCAGCAGGGTGTCGCCGGGGAAGAGGAAGCCGACGAGCAGCCCGGTCTCGGCGAAGACCAGCAGGCAGACGCCCACCACGGCCCAGGGGCCGAAGGCCGACAGGAGGTACTCGGGGTCGAGCCACGAGATGGTCGCCAGGGGCAGCATCGGTCTCTCTTCGGGTGCGGGCGGCCCTGGGGTCGACCGGGTGCGGCCGACGAGGGCCGTCGACCGGTGATGGGGACAATGTAGTGGGCCCGCGGGGCCCCGCGGCTCGGAGGTGGCCGAGAGCACCCGGTGCCCGGGTCGCCTGGTGCGGGAGAAGGGACTTGAACCCTCACGCTCGAAAGCACAGGAACCTAAATCCTGCGTGTCTGCCAGTTTCACCACTCCCGCCGGAGCGGGCAGAGTCTACCGGCTGGCCGTGGGGGAGTCGCGGGTCGGCCCGCGCAGGAGGCCTGCCCTCAGCGGCGGTCGCGCGGCACGTGCGGCGAGTACCGCGGCACGTAGCGCAGCAGGATCGCGGCCCCCGCGAGGCCCAGCAGGCCCATGACCCCGCTGGCCACGGAGATCGACACGAGCGCCGTCAGCCCCGAGATGAGCAGCGGCGCCGCCGCGCTGCCCGCGTCGCCGGTGAAGCGCCAGGCGCCGAGGAAGGGAGCGGGGTCGGCCCGGTCGGCGAGGTCCGCGCCGAGCGTCATGAGGATCCCGCTGCCGATGCCGTTCGCCAGCGACATGAACATCGCCACGGCGATGAACCAGCCCACCCGCGCGTCGAGGTCGTGGGTGAGCGACAGCGCCAGGTACGAGACGCTGAGCCCGACCATCGAGGGCACCGCGCTCCAGAGCCGT
Source organism: Frigoribacterium sp. Leaf164 (assembly GCF_001423665.1). Taxonomy (NCBI): domain Bacteria; kingdom Bacillati; phylum Actinomycetota; class Actinomycetes; order Micrococcales; family Microbacteriaceae; genus Frigoribacterium; species Frigoribacterium sp. Leaf164. Next base: position 286,861 of record NZ_LMOX01000003.1, on the reverse strand, counting down.
CCCCAGCGGTCCATGATCTGGCCGCTCGTGTAGAAGAGCGCGAAGTCGACGGCGCCGGCGATGCCGATCACGAGGGCGGTCCGCGGGGCGTCGACGCCGATGCTGACGGCCCACAGCGGCAGGATCACCTGGCGACCCGCGCGCATGGCGCCGATCAGGGCCGCCCCGCTGCCGAGACGGAGGAGGACGCCACGGTGGCGGGCGAGCGTCGCGAACAGGCCCCGCGCCTCCTTCTCGACCGCGACCTCGCCGGGCGTCGGGCCCGCCGTCGCACCGGCGGCGGGGTCGACCGGCGACCCGGCGGCGGCCGCGGCGGCCCGGCGCTCGCCGAGGACGGCCGTGGGGTCGCGCAGCACGAGCAGGACGGCCGCGGCGCCGAGGCAGCCCCCGACGTGGATCCAGAACGCCGACTGGGTCGAGCCGGTGAGGTGGATGACCCCGGCGGCCAGGAAGGGGCCGACGAAGAAGCCGAACCGGAAGACGCCGCCGAGGCTCGAGAGGGCCCGCGCGCGGATCTCGACCGGCACGAAGCTCGTCATGAACGCGTGCCGGGCCAGTGCGAAGACCGCCGTCGAGAGGCCGATCAGGAGGACGCCGAGGGCCAGCACCCACTCGTTCGGGGCCGCGACGCAGGTCAGCAGGCCGACCGTGCTCACGAGGGCCGCCGAGATCATCGCGGTGCGCTCGCCGATGCGGGAGACCAGCCACCCGCTCGGGACGTCGCCGATCAGCTCGCCGACGAGGATGAGCGCCGCGACGAAGGCGGCGAACGGGAGGCTGGCCCCCAGGTCGCTCGCGACGACCGGGATGATCGGGATGATCGCCCCCTCGCCGATCGCGAAGAGGGCGGCCGGCAGGAACGCCGCGAGGGCGACCGACCGGAGGGAGGCGGCGGGGGTGGGGGACGACATGACGCCCGCCACACTATGCCCGGCCCCGCGGGCTCGTCGGCGCCGCCCGCCCGACGTCGAGGGCGCTGCCTACACTGGAGGGATGAAGGTACTGGCAGCGATGAGCGGCGGCGTCGACTCGGCGGTGGCGGCGGCACGGGCCGTCGAGGCGGGGCACGACGTCGTGGGGGTCCACCTGGCGCTGAGCCGGATGCCGGGCACGCTCCGCACGGGCAGCCGCGGCTGCTGCACCATCGAGGACAGCATGGACGCGCAGCGCGCGGCCGACCTGATCGGCATCCCGTACTACGTGTGGGACTTCTCCGAGCGCTTCAAGCTCGACGTGGTCGACGACTTCGTCGCCGAGTACTCCGCTGGCCGCACCCCCAACCCGTGCATGCGCTGCAACGAGCGGATCAAGTTCGCCGCGCTGCTCGAGAAGGCCCTCGCGCTCGGCTTCGACGCGGTCTGCACCGGCCACTACGCGACCATCGTCACCGACGACCAGGGCCAGCGCGAGCTGCACCGCGCCTCCGCCTGGGCGAAGGACCAGTCGTACGTGCTCGGGGTGCTCACCGCCGAGCAGCTCGCGCACTCGATGTTCCCGCTCGGCGCCACGCCGTCGAAGGCCGAGGTGCGCGCCGAGGCCGCCGCCCGCGGCTTCAGCGTCGCGACCAAGCCCGACAGCCACGACATCTGCTTCATCCCCGACGGCGACACCCGCGGTTGGCTCGCCGAGCGGGTCGGCGCCGAGACCGGCGACATCCTCGACCGCAGCGGGGCCCGCATCGGCACCCACGAGGGCGCGCACGCCTTCACCGTGGGGCAGCGGAAGGGGCTCGCCATCGGGTTCCCGGCCGACGACGGCAAGCCGCGCTTCGTGCTCGAGGTGCGCCCGGTCGACAACACCGTCGTCGTGGGCCCGAAGGAGGCGCTCGAGATCGCCGAGATCGCCGGCGGCTCGTACACCTGGGCGGGTGCGGCCCCGGCCGACCCCACCGTGCCGTTCGCCTGCGACGTCCAGATCAGGGCCCACTCCGACCCCGAGCCCGCCACGGCGCGCGTGACGGAGGTCGAGGGTAAGAAGGAGCTCGTGATCACTCCCCACGAGCCCCTCAGCGGCGTCGCCCCCGGGCAGACCGCCGTCGTCTACGTCGGCACCCGCGTGCTCGGCCAGTGCACGATCGACCGCACGGTCAGCGCCGTGCCGGTCTCGGCCTAGGGGGCTCGAGGTGGCCGACATCGACGACGCCGCCGCCGCCGCTGACGCCGAGGTGCCCGACGACCTCGCGACCGCGCGCGACGAGGTCGAGGCGCTGACGTCGCGCGTGCTCGAGCTGCGCGACCAGTACTACGAGGGCAACGCCTCGACGGTGAGCGACGCCGACTACGACGCCCTCGTGCGTCGCCTCGACGCCCTCGAGCGCGCCCACCCCGAGCTGCAGAAGCCCGACAGCCCGACGCAGACCGTGGGCGGCCGGGCCGAGACGACGCAGTTCGCGCCGGTCGAGCACGCCGAGCGCATGCTCAGCCTCGACAACGTCTTCAGCGACGACGAGCTCGCCGAGTGGGCGGGCAAGGTCGAGCGCGACGCCGGCGCCGAGCGCGTGCGCTTCCTCTGCGAGCTCAAGATCGACGGCCTCGCGATCAACTTGCGCTACGAGCACGGCGTGCTCGTCACGGCCGCCACCCGCGGCGACGGGGTCGTCGGCGAGGACGTCACGGCGAACGTGCTCACCATGGGCACGATCCCCGAGCGGCTCAGCGGCACCGGGCACCCAGCGATCGTCGAGGTGCGGGGCGAGATCTTCTTCCCCGTCGCCGAGTTCGACCAGCTGAACGCCCGGCAGCGCGAGGCCGGCGAGCGCGTCTTCGCGAACCCGCGCAACGCCGCGGCCGGCTCGCTGCGCCAGAAGATCGAGGGCAAGAGCCCAGCCAAGCGCGAGCTGATGGACGCGCGGCTGCGCAGCCTGCGGATGCTCGTGCACGGCATCGGCGCCTGGCCCGTCCGCGAGCTCCAGCGCGACACCGAGGTCCGCGCCCAGAGCGAGGTCTACGAGCTGCTCGCGTCGTGGGGCCTGCCGACCTCGACGCACTACCGCGTGTACGACACCGTGCCCGAGGTCGCCCGGTTCATCCACGACTACGGGGTCAGGAGGTCGTCGGTCGAGCACCAGATCGACGGCATCGTCGTCAAGGTCGACGACCTCGCGCTCCACGACGAGCTCGGGGCGACGAGCCGGGCGCCCCGGTGGGCCACGGCCTTCAAGTACCCGCCGGAGGAGGTCAACACCGAGCTTCTCGACATCGTCGTGAGCGTCGGCCGCACCGGCCGCGCCACGCCGTTCGCGGTGATGCGCAAGGTCGAGGTGGCCGGCAGCGAGGTCCGCCAGGCGACGCTCCACAACCAGCACGTCGTCCGCGCCAAGGGCGTGCTGATCGGCGACACCGTCGTGCTCCGCAAGGCCGGCGACGTGATCCCCGAGGTGCTCGGCCCGGTGGTCGAGCTCCGCGACGGCAGCGAGCGCGAGTTCGTCATGCCCGTCGACTGCCCCGAGTGCGGCACCCCGCTGGCCCCGGCGAAGGAGGGCGACGTCGACCTGCGCTGCCCGAACGCCGAGAGCTGCCCGGCGCAGGTGCGCGGGCGCGTCGAGCACATCGCCTCCCGCGGCTCGCTCGACGTCGAGGGCCTCGGCGAGGTCGCGGCGGCCGCGCTGACCCAGCCCGTCGAGCCCGCCGAGCCGCCGCTCCGCACCGAGGCCGGGCTCTTCGACCTGACGATGGCCGACGTCTTCCCCGTCAAGGTCGTCGTCCGCGACTCCGAGACCGGCATGGAGAAGCTCGGCGACGACGGCGCGCCCAAGCTCGTCACGCCCTTCCGTCGTCGCCGCGGCAAGGCCGACGGCCCGTTCGACCCCGAGGCGGCCGAGTTCGCCGGCGACGAGACCAGCGTGCCGTCGAAGACGGCGATCGAGATGCTCGCCAACCTGCACGCCGCGAAGACCAGTCCGCTCTGGCGGATCCTCGTCGGGCTGAGCATCCGCCACGTCGGCCCCGTGGCCGCCCGCGCGCTCGCGAACCACTTCGGCTCGCTCCACGCGATGCGCTCTGCCAGCCGCGACGAGCTCGCCGCCGTCGACGGCGTCGGCGGCATCATCGCCGACGCCCTGCTCGCGTGGTTCGAGGTCGACTGGCACGTCGAGATCCTCGACCGCTGGGCCGCCGCGGGCGTCCAGTTCGACACCCCCGGCCACCCCGGCCCCGGCGCCGCCGTCGAGGCGGGGGGCGTGCTCGCCGGCCTGACCGTCGTCGCCACGGGCAGCCTCGAGGGCTTCAGCCGGGAGGGGGCGCAGGAGGCGATCCTCGCGGCGGGCGGCAAGGCCGGCAACAGCGTGAGCAAGAAGACCGACTTCGTGGCCGCCGGCCCCGGTGCCGGGTCCAAGCTCACGAAGGCCGAGCAGCTCGGGGTACGGATCATCGATGCAGCACAATTTCAAGTCCTCATTAAGGAGGGCCCGGCTGCGCTCGGCGACCCCAGTTCGGGGGGCAGCGACGACCCGGAGGCCTGAGATCACTGGCCCCCCGAACGGGTCCCCTCCTACGATGTGAGCACGTGTCGACCTCTGCTGTAGGGCGCAGGGGCACTGGCACCCATCGAGGGGGAAACACCCGACGTGCTGTTCCTCGCCACAGCCATCCTTTCTGCATCGATCCACTTCGCCGGAGCGGTCGATGTTCCCGTCGTGCCCGGGGTCGCGGTGACCGCGCCCGGAGAGCCGGGTGGTCCTCCGCTCGCCGACACCGCCGCGCCGCCTCGCGGTGACGAGCCGGCGACCGTCGACACGACGCCCGGCCTCGAGCAGGTCGCGGTCTGCCGCGCACTCGCCACGGCCGAGCCGTCGACGACGACCGGCGCGCTGCCGTCGACCGCGGCCCCCGACCTCACGGTGCCCGCGTGCCTCGCCGAGCTGGGGGGCGCCTCCTCGCCGGCCCTCACGGCCCTCGGTGACTCGTTCGACCCGGTGGGCGACGACGCGTCGCGCCTGTCGGCGGTGCTGACGGCCGGTGCCGACGCACCGACCACGGCGGCGTGGTGGGCCGGCCTCGACGACTCGCGCCGGCTCGGCCTCGTCGCCGCCGTGCCCGGCGTGGTCGGGCAGCTCGAGGGCGTGCCCTACTCCGTGCGCGACCAGGCCAACCGGCTCTTCCTCGGCGCCGCGACGCTGGCCCTCCACGACCGCGACGAGACCGCCGCCGAGCAGGACGGTGACGACGCCCGCTCCGCCATGCTCGGGCAGGTCCAGCTCGCGCTCGCCGACCGGAGCGCGGGCGACGAGGACCGCCAGCTCATCGCCCTCGACACCGTCATGCCCGGCCGGGCCGCCGTCTCGGTGGGCAGCCTCGACACCGCCGACGACGTCAGCGTGCTCGTGCCCGGCATGTTCTTCACGGTGCACGGGCAGATGGTCGACTGGGCCGAGACCGCGGGGCAGCTGCACGACGAGCAGCGCGCCTGGACGTACCTCCTGGCGCGCTCCGACGCCCGTCCGCTCGACAGCGTCGCCGTCGTGGCCTGGATGGGCTACCGCACGCCCGACCTCACGAACGTCTACACGCTCGACCTCGCCCGTCAGGGGGCCGGCCACCTCGAGGACGCCCTCAGCGGTCTCGACGCGGCCCGCGCCTCCGACGCCCCCCGGGTGACCGTCGTGGCGCACTCGTACGGGTCGACCACCGCGACGCTCGCCCTGTCGTCGGGCCGAGTGAGCGTCGACTCCCTCGCGCTGCTCGGCTCGCCGGGCAGCGTCGTGCCGACGGCGGCGATGCTGTCGGTGGCCGACCACGACGTCTACGCCGCGGCGGGCAGCTTCGACCCGGTGGCGGGCAGCGGGTTCTTCGGGGTCGACCCGGGCACGGGCGCCTTCGGCGCGGTGCTGCTGCACACCGGGGGAGGCGACGACACCGTGACCGGCCGCGCCCTCCGCGCCGCGCTCGGCCACAACGACTACCTCCTGCCCGGCACGGAGTCGATGAGGAGCCTGGCCCTCATCGCCCTCGGCCACGGCGACATGGTCGACGGCGACGAGCGCGGCCCGGGCGAGCCGCGGCCCGACGGGCCGGAGCTCGCGCTCGTCCGCCCGCAGGACGTCTACCTGCGCGACTGAGCCCCGTAAGATCGACCGGTGCCCCGACCGGGGCCCCCACTCCACCATGTGACGGAGCAGCATGTCTGAAATCACGCGCGAGCAGGTGCAGCACCTCGCCGGTCTCGCCCGCATCGCCCTGACCCCCGACGAGATCGAGACCATGACGCGGGAGCTCGGCCACATCGTCGACAACGTCGCCAAGGTCGCCGAGGTCGCGACCGACGACGTCCCCGCCACGAGCCACCCCATCCCGCTCGAGAACGTCTTCCGCCCCGACGTCGTGGGCGAGACGCTCACCGTCGAGCAGGCCCTCTCGGGCGCCCCCGACCACGACGGCTCGCGCTTCCGCGTGACCGCGATCCTCGGAGAAGAGCAGTAGCCATGACCGACGCCTCCTCGATCGTCCGCCTCAGCGCGGCCGACCTCTCCGCGGCGCTGACCGCCGGCGACGTCTCGGCCGTCGAGGTCGCCCAGGCGCACCTCGACCGCATCGCCGCCGTCGACGGCGACGTGCACGCCTTCCTCCACGTCAGCGACGCGGCCCTCGCCACCGCCGCCGACGTCGACCGTCGCCGCGCCGCCGGCGAGCAGCTCGGGGCCCTGGCCGGCGTGCCGATCGCCGTCAAGGACGTCCTCTGCACGCTCGACATGCCCTCCACCTCGGGCAGCAAGATCCTCGAGGGGTGGGTGCCGCCGTACGACGCCACCGTCGTCCGCAAGGTGCGCGCCGCCGACATGGTGCCCCTCGGCAAGACGAACATGGACGAGTTCGCGATGGGCTCGTCGACCGAGTTCTCGGCCTACGGCCCGACGCACAACCCGTGGTCGCTCGACCGCATCCCCGGCGGCTCCGGCGGCGGCTCGGCCGCGGCCGTCGCCGCCTTCGAGGCGCCTCTCGCGCTCGGCAGCGACACCGGCGGCTCGATCCGCCAGCCGGGCGCCGTCACGGGCACCGTCGGCGTCAAGCCGACCTACGGCTCGGTCAGCCGCTACGGGGCGATCGCCCTCGCGAGCTCGCTCGACCAGGTCGGGCCCGTCAGCCGCACGGTGCTCGACTCCGCCCTGCTGCACGACGTCATCAAGGGCCACGACCCCCGCGACTCCACCTCGCTGCGCGACGAGTGGCCCTCGTTCGCCGAGGCGGCCCGGGCGGGCCTGGCCGGAGGCGCGCTGCAGGGCGTGCGCATCGGCGTCGTCCGCGAGCTGAACGGCGAGGGTTTCCAGGCCGGCGTCAAGGCCCGCTTCGCCGAGGCCCTGGAACTGCTCTCGGGCGCCGGCGCGGAGATCGTCGAGGTCTCGGCCCCCAGCTTCGAGTACGCCATCAGCGCGTACTACCTGATCCTCCCCGCCGAGGCGTCGTCCAACCTCGCGAAGTTCGACTCGGTGCGCTTCGGCCTCCGCGTCGTGCCCGAGGGCAAGGGCACGGTGGAGGACGTCATGGCAGCCACCCGCGAGGCCGGCTTCGGCCCCGAGGTCAAGCGCCGCATCATCCTCGGCACCTACGCCCTCAGCGCGGGCTACTACGACGCGTACTACGGCAGCGCGCAGAAGGTGCGCACGCTGGTGCAGCGCGACTTCGCCGCGGCCTTCGACCAGGTCGACGTGCTCGTCTCGCCCTCGGCCCCGACGACGGCGTTCCCGCTCGGCGAGAAGCTCGACGACCCGCTGTCGATGTACCTCAACGACATCACGACGATCCCGGCGAACCTCGCGGGCATCCCCGGCATCACGGTGCCGATGGGCCTCGCCGAGGAGGACGGGCTGCCCACGGGCCTGCAGTTCATGGCCCCCGCCCGCCAGGACGCCCGTCTCTACACCTACGGCGCCGCGCTCGAGCAGCTGCTCGAGCAGGGCTGGGGCCACACGCTCATCTCCCGTGCCCCCGACCTCAGCGCCACCGAACAGAACGCCGCCACCGAGGGAGTCATCTGATGGCCAAGGCAGACCTGATGGACTACGACGAGGCCCTCGAGAAGTACGAGGTCGTCCTCGGCTTCGAGGTGCACGTCGAGCTCGCGACGAAGACCAAGATGTTCTCCGACGCGCCGAACTTCTTCGGCGGCGCCCCGAACACGAACGTCACCCCGGTCGACCTGGGCCTCCCGGGCTCGCTGCCCGTCGTCAACGAGCAGGCCGTGAGGTACTCGATCAGCCTCGGCCTCGCCCTCGGCTGCTCGATCGCCGAGAGCTCGCGCTTCGCCCGGAAGAACTACTTCTACCCCGACAACCCCAAGAACTACCAGGTCAGCCAGTTCGACGAGCCGATCGCGTACGAGGGCGAGGTCGAGGTCGAGCTGCCCGACGGCACCGTCTTCCACGTGCCGATCGAGCGCGCCCACATGGAGGAGGACGCCGGCAAGCTGACGCACGTCGGCGGCTCGACCGGCCGCATCCAGGGGGCCGAGTACTCGCTCGTCGACTACAACCGCGCGGGCATCCCGCTGGTCGAGATCGTCACGAAGCCGATCATCGGCGCCGGGGCCCTCGGCCCTGAGCTGGGCGCCGCCTACGTCTCGACGATCCGCGACATCGTGCGCGGCCTGGGCGTGAGCGAGGCGCGCATGGAGCGCGGCAACCTCCGCTGCGACGCCAACGTGTCGCTCCGGCCGCACGGCCAGGTGGAGCTCGGCACCCGCACCGAGACCAAGAACGTCAACTCGTTCCGCTCGGTCGAGCGTGCCGTCCGTCACGAGATCCAGCGCCAGGCCGCGATCCTCGCCGCCGGCGGCACCATCACGCAGGAGACCCGGCACTGGCACGAGGACACCGGCCGCACCTCCGCCGGTCGTCCGAAGAGCGACGCCGACGACTACCGCTACTTCCCCGAGCCGGACCTGCTGCCGGTCGTGCCGTCGCGCGAGCTGGTCGAGGAGCTGCGCCTCGCGCTGCCCGAGGCCCCCGTCGCGATGCGTCGTCGGCTCAAGGCCGACTGGGGCTTCGCCGACCTCGAGTTCCAGGACGTCGTCAACTCCGGCCTGCTCCAGGAGCTCGTCGAGACGGTCGCCGCCGGGGCCTCGCCGCAGGCGGCCCGCAAGTGGTGGACGGGCGAGATCGCCCGCCTCGCCAACGCGGCCCAGGTCGACGCGTCGACCCTCGTCTCGCCCCGCCACGTCAGCGAGCTGATCGCGCTCGTCGAGACCGGCGAGCTGACCGACCGCCTCGCGCGCCAGGTGCTCGAGGGCGTCGTCGCCGGGGAGGGCTCTCCCTCCGAGGTCGTCGAGGCGCGCGGGCTCCGCGTCGTCTCCGACGACGGCGCGCTGATCGCCGCCATCGACGAGGCCCTCGCCAGCCAGCCCGACGTGCTCGCGAAGATCCGCGACGGCAAGGTCCAGGCCGCGGGCGCCGTCATCGGTGCGGTCATGAAGGCCATGAAGGGCCAGGCGGACGCCGCTCGCGTCCGCGAGCTCGTGCTCGAGAGGGCCCAGGCCTGATCGTCGCGCCCGCTCCCGTCGTCGGCGGCCGGTCGTCGTGACCGTGCCGCCGACGATCCGCGCCGCGGCGCCGGCCGGCCTCGCGCTGGCCGTCGCCGGCGTCGCCCTGCTCGTCTCGTGGTGGGCGCTGCCCGACCGGGTCGGCCTCGTGCACGAGCCCGAGACCGGAGCCGTCGCGTTCGCCGCGAGCCGGGTCGACCTCGTGCTCGTCGTCGGCCTGCTGCTCGTCGGCACGCTCGTCGCCTACCTGGTCTGCGCGGCCTTCCTCGCGTGGACTCCCGCCCGGCACGTGCTGGTGCCCCACGCCGAGCACTGGAAGGCCGCGGGCCGCCGACCCGAGATGCGTCGCCGGCTCGGGGCCTGGCTGGCCCGGGGCTTCGCCGTCGCGTGGTGGTCGATCGCCCTCGAGCTCGTCGTGACCATGCTCGCGCAGCGCGGCGGCGCCCTCGCCACGTGGTGGCTGCCCGCCGCGGTCTCCGGGCTCACCGTGCTCCTGCTGCTCGGCGGGCTCGTCGTCGCGTTCACGGCGGGCTTCACGCCGGACGCTCGTCCGGCGGCGGCGGCAACGTCGGCGGCCCGGGCCTCGGCCCCGACCCGCGCCGGGGGCCGCGGCTCTGTGGCGGACGCGACCACCGCCTCCTCGCGCCCCTCCCGCGCCG
>NZ_LMOX01000003.1:260251-276719 GCF_001423665.1 Frigoribacterium sp. Leaf164 | reverse complement strand
CCAGCCGCTCCCGCCGCGACGTCCCGGGCCGCGGGCCCGGCCTCGACGACGGCTCGCGGCGCCGGTGCAGCTCCGGCCGCGGGCGCCGACCGCCCGGGCCCGCCCCGGCCCTACCAGCCCCGACCCCGGGCGCCCCGTGCGCCGGGCTCACGACCCCACCAGGGAGGTGGCTCGACCCGTGGATGACGACCGGTACGGCCGAGACGTGCTCAGCGGCGACTGGAAGCGCTCGTCGCGCCCCGCGCCGACCCCCACCGACGCGGTGCGCGACCTCGTCGTCGAGGAGTCGCGGAGCGGCTTCACGGGAGCGGTCGTGCGCGTCGAGGCGGGCACGGTCGAGCTGGAGGACTGGAAGGGGCGCGTCCGCGCCTTCCCGCTCTCGGGCTCGTTCCTGATCGACGGTGCGCCCGTGGCGCTCCGGGTGCCGAGGGCGGCGCCGCAGGGCCGGGCCCGCACGGCCTCCGGCTCCTTCGCCGTCGGCGACGCCCGCGCGCGGGTGGCCCGCCAGAGCCGCATCTTCGTCGAGGGCCGGCACGACGCCGAGCTCGTCGAGAAGGTCTGGGGCGCCGACCTGCGCGTCGAGGGCGTCGTCGTCGAGTACCTCGAGGGCGTCGACCACCTCGCCGAGGTGCTGGCCGAGTTCCGGCCGACCGCCGAGCGCCGCGTCGGCGTGCTCGTCGACCACCTCGTGCCCGGGTCGAAGGAGAGCCGCATCGCGGAGGCGGTCACGAGGGGCCCGCACGGCCGTCACGTGCTCGTCGTCGGGCACCCGTTCGTCGACGTCTGGCAGGCCGTCGTGCCCGCACGCCTCGGGCTCACGCGCTGGCCGGAGGTGCCCCGCTCGGTCGAGTGGAAGCACGGCGTCTGCGAGGCCCTCGGCTGGCCCCACGACGACCAGGCCGACATCGCCGCGGCGTGGCAGCGCATCCTCGGCCGCGTGCGTGCCTTCGGCGACCTCGAGCCCGCGCTGCTCGGCCGGGTCGAGCAGCTGATCGACTTCGTCACCGTCGACCAGGGCTGACGGCTCGCCCGGGCGTGTCGGGCGTCTCCCGGCCTCGGGCCCTAGATTCGTCGTCATGGTCGATTCCCTCGAGGGGCAGGTGCGCACGGCGGTCGACGCCTGGCTGCGCTGGCTGCCCCGGTGGCGGATCGGCACCGCCCGGGCCCGCACGCGCGTCTGCCGGGTCTGCTTCGGCTCGCCCGTCGCGGTCGCCGCCGGGTTCGACGGCGACGTGCCCCACGCCGTGCAGCACGCGCTGCTGAACCGGCTCCGGCACATCGTCGACGACGAGGTCGACTCGTACACCACCCGCAACCTGCCCCTCGTGACCCGCGAGCTCCGACGAGCCGCCGAGGTCGGCGTCGACGGCTACCGGCCCGACGAGGGCCTCGCCCTCGAGTTCGACGGCCTCGACGTCGACCCCGAGCCGGAGCCCGGCCAGCCGTTCCTGTTCACCCTCGAGGGCCTCGCCGCCGAGGAGGCCGCACGCCACGCTGCCGACGGCGTCGACGACGAGCCCGAGTTCTCGGACGAGGCGAAGGCGGCCCTGCGCCGCGAGCTCGCGTTGGCCGACGAGCACGCGCAGTCGGTCGGCACCGCGCTCTGCTTCGCGGTCGTCGCCCAGCGCGAGCGGATCGCCGACGCCGTCGATCGGCTCGTCGAGCCGCAGGTCGAGGAGCTGCTGGCCGAGCTCTCGCGCACGCTCGAGCCGCCGCGCTGAGCCCGACCCGCCCGCACCCCCTGAGGACACCATGACCACGCCCCGCTCCGCCGCCCCCTCCCGCCGTCCGCCGTGGTGGGCGCTCGCCCTCGACGCCGTCCTGGTCGTGGCCTTCGTGGTCATCGGCCGCCGCAGCCACGCCGAGGGCCTCGACCTGCCCGGGCTCGCCACCACGCTCTGGCCGTTCGCGGTCGGCCTCGTCGTGGGCTGGCTGAGCGTGGTCGGCGTGCGCTGGCCGCTGCCGCGCCTCGCCTCCGGCGCGGTCGTCTGGGTGTCGACGGCCGTGCTCGGGGTGCTGCTCCGGGTCGCGAGCGGGCAGGGCGTGCAGCTGAGCTTCGTCGTCGTGACGATCGTCGTGCTCGGCGTATTCCTGCTGGGGTGGCGGGGCGTCGCGGCGCTGGCCCGGCGGGGCGGTCGCACCCGGCGCTGACGACGGCGGCGGAGCAGGGCTCGAGGGCCGCTCCGCGACTCCGCGGGGCCCGGCGGTCGATCGGCCTGGTGGCCTGCTCGTGCTACTTGCGCTTGACGCTGTTGTCGGTGCTGGGCTCGTCGGTGAGCACCAGGCCCGACGAGCTGTTCGACGAGGCCGTCAGCTCGGTCAGCCAGTCACGGTTGATGGCGGGCACGCGGCCGCCGGAGTACTTGAAGTAGAGGGGGATGCCCGGGTCGAGCCAGATGCTGCTGCGCCCGTCGCCGACCTTCTGGGTGTCGCGCCACGAGAAGAAGAACGACTCGCGGCGCCGGAGCTTCGTGGCGATCACGATCTGGAGGTGCTCGAGCACGCGGTCATCGAACTCGACCTCGATGCCGGAGGTGCCGTAGATCAGCGATCCCATGGAAGTCCTGTTCAGTCCTGTCGTCTGCTCCGCACCGGGGACGAGGAGGCGAGGGTGCGGTCGTGCGCCAATCTACCGTGCACGGCGGGCCCGGTCCGGCACGCGACACGAGCCTGTGGGCGGTCGTCCAGCCCGTGCTGGCATGCTCGACGGAGCCGATCCGACCCGTGGCGACCGCGGGCACCGAACCGACCCAGGGACCCATGACCTCCACCGCCGTGCTCGCCCCGTCCGCCTCCGCCGCCCTCTCGGGCCCGTCGGGGGGCCTGCCGTCCACGGTCGTCGCGCAGGGCGCCTCCTCGTCCGTCCAGGAGCTCGACGGCCTCGTCGGCGTCGCGGCGCGCGTCATCGACGCCCTGGGCGAGTGGGGCGTGGGGTTGCTGACCTTCGTCGAGACGGTGTTCCCGCCGATCCCGAGCGAGATCGTGCTGCCGCTCGCCGGGTTCCTCGCCGGGCAGGGGAACATGAACATCGTGCTGCTGATCGTGGTCAGCACGCTCGGCGCCTACGTGGGCGCGCTCGTCCTGTACTGGCTGGGCGCCGTGATCGGCCTCGAGCGGAGCATCACGCTGCTGTCGAAGTTCCCCCTCGTCGACCGGGAGGACTTCCAGAAGGCGGCCGACTGGTTCCACCGGCACGGGCGGTCGGCGGTCTTCTTCGGGCGCCTCGTTCCCGGGGTCCGCAGCCTGATCTCGCTGCCGGCCGGCGCCGAGAAGATGCCGCTCGCCTCGTTCACGCTCTTCACCGTCGTCGGCAGCGGGCTCTGGAACGCCCTGCTCATCCTGCTCGGGGCGGCCCTCGGCACCCAGTACGAGCTGATCGACCGCTACGCGAAGTACCTCGACTACGCGGTCTACGCGGCCATCGGCGGGGTGGTGCTGTGGCTGGTGCTGCGGGCCGTGCGCCGTCGTCGGGCCGCCGACCGCGACTCCGCTCGCAGCTGATCCGCACCGCGCGTCCAGGCGCGGGGGGCCGGTCGTCCGTACTGTCGGAGACCCGTCGGGGCCGACGCCCCGACCCGACAGACAGGACGGCACCATGGGATTCCTCGACAGGCTGCTCGGACGAGACGACGAGGCCGCGGGCCAGCAGGTGCAGGCACCGGCACCGGGAGGGCGGGCCCCGGCGCGGAGCGACGACGAGATCGCCGTCGAGCGCTACCGCTACCTGCTGCGCACGGCGCCGCCCGAGACCATCGAGCAGGTGCACGCCGAGGCCTTCGAGAAGCTGAGCCCCGAGCAGCGCCGGCTGGTCTTCGACGAGCTCAGCCGTGAGGCCGGCCAGGGCGAGCAGCCCCGCGGCGACGACGCCGGGTCACTCGCTCAGGCGGCCACCCGGTCGGAGCTGCGGAAGCCGGGCACCCTCGAACGGACCCTGGGAGGCGGCGGTGCGGCCGGCGGCCAGGGCCCGCAGGCAGGCGGCCGTCCGGGCATGGGCATGGGCTCGATCATCGGCGGGTCGCTGCTCGGCACCGTCGCGGGCTACGTCGTGGGCTCCGCGCTCGTCGGCGCGTTCCTGCCCGACGCGGGCAGCGACGTCGCGGGCGGAGAGGGCGAGGGCGGTGCCGACGGCGGCGACGGCGACGACGGCGGCGACGGCGGGCAGGACGGCGGGGACGCGGGCCAGGACGGCGGCGACGCGGGCGACGGCGGCGGCGGCGACTTCGGCGGCGGCGGCGACTTCGGCGGTGGCGACTTCGGGGGCGGCGACCTGGGCGGCTTCGACATCTGACACCGCGCCTCCTGCAGTCCCTCCCCAGGGCGGCGCCCGGCCGGTCGTCCCCGTGACGTCCCCCGGGGCGGACGCCGCCCAGCGGGGTCGGACTACCGTCGACCGGGCACGGCCTGAGCCAGCGGGCCGCCGACGAGCCAGGAGAACCATGTCGAAGAGCACCCCCACGAAGCCCCGCGTCGCCGTCGTCACCGGAGGCTCGGCCGGGCTCGGCCGGGCCGTCGTGCGCGAGCTCGCCGAGCGCGGCTGGGACGTCGCGGTGCTCGCCCGCGGGCAGGACGGCCTCGACGGCGCCGTCGCCGACGTGGAGGCCGCCGGTCGTCGCGGCCTCGCCGTGCCGACCGACGTGGCCGACCGCGAGCAGGTCGAGGCCGCCGCGACGCGCGTCGAGCAGGAGCTCGGCGAGATCGACCTCTGGGTCAACGACGCCATGGTGGGCGTCTTCGGGGAGTTCCTCGAGACCGACCCGGCCGACTTCGAGCGCGCCACGGCGGTCAACTACTTCGGCTTCGTCAACGGCACCCGCGCCGCCCTCTCGCGCATGGTGCCGCGCGACCGCGGCCACGTCATCCAGGTCGGGTCGGCGCTCGCGCACCGCGGCATCCCGCTGCAGGCGTCGTACTGCGGGGCCAAGCACGCGGTGCAGGGCTTCACCGAGTCGGTGACCACCGAGCTGATCCACAACGGGAGCGCCGTCGAGATCTCGACCGTCGACATGCCCGCGCTGAACACCATCCAGTTCAACTGGGTGCGCTCGCGCCTGCCGCACCACCCCAAGCCGGTGCCGCCGATCTACCAGCCCGAGGTGGGCGCGATCGCGATCGCCGATGTGGCCGACAAGCCGCGCCGTCGGACGTGGCTCGGCGAGCCCACGGTGATGACCGTGCTCGGCAACCGCTTCGTGGCGAACTTCCTCGACGTCTACCTGGCCAAGTCGGGCTACTCGGGCCAGCAGGCCCCCGAGAAGTCGGAGGCCATGCTGCCCGACAACCTCTACCAGCCCACCAGCGGCGACCACGGCGCCCACGGCATCTTCGACGACCAGGCCCGCAGCACCAGCCCCCAGGTCTGGTACACGCGCAACCGCGGCCTCAGCTACGCCCTGGCGGGCGCCGGGGCGGTCGGCGCGGGCGTCGCCGTCGTCCGTGCCCTGGTCGGAGGGCGCAAGGGCGCATGAGCCACGCCTTCGACGCGGTCGTCGTCGGCGCCGGGCCGAACGGCCTGGCGGCGGCGGTCGTCCTCGCCCGGGCCGGCCTGCGCGTGCAGCTGCTCGAGCGCGACGACACGATCGGCGGCGGCACCCGCACGAAGGAGCTGACCCTGCCCGGGTTCCGGCACGACGTCTGCTCGGCCGTGCACCCGATGGCGATGGCGTCCGGGTTCTTCCGGCGCTGGGGCCTCGAGCAGCGCGTCGACATGATCGTGCCTGAGGTCTCGTACGGCCACCCGCTCGACGGCGGCCGCGCCGGGGTCGCCCACCGCGACCTCGAGCGGACCGTCGAGGGCCTCGGCCGTGACGGTGCGACCTGGCGTCGCATGTTCTCGCGCCTCGTCGACATCGAGGCCGAGCTCTCGCAGTTCACGCTCTCGCCGATCCTCCAGCTGCCCCGCCACCCGCAGACGGTAGTCGAGTTCGGGCTGCGCATCCTCCACCAGGGCGGCCCCTGGTGGGACGCCGGGCTCCGCACGGAGGAGGCGCGGGCGCTGCTCGCGGGCGTGATGGCCCACGCCATCCGCCCCATGCCGAGCCTGTCGGCGGGCGCCGCGGGCCTCGCGCTCGCCGTCCACGGCCACGGCTACGGCTGGGCGGTGCCCCGGGGCGGCAGCCAGGTGATCGCCGACGCGCTCGCCGACGACCTGCGAGCCCACGGCGGCGTCATCGAGACGGGCGTCGACGTGACCAGCCTGCGCCAGCTCGACGCGCGCGTGAAACTGCTCGACGTGACCCCGCGCCAGCTGATCGCCATCGCGGGCGACGAGATGCCCGCCGGCTACCGACGTCGTCTCGAGCGGTTCCGGTACGGGGGAGGCGCCTCCAAGGTGGACTTCGCCCTCAGCGGGCCGGTGCCCTGGGCGGCGGAGGAGCTGCTGCGGACGCCCACCGTGCACCTCGGCGGCACGCGGGCCGACATCGCCCGGGCCGAGCACGACGTCGCCCGCGGGGTGCACCCGGCCGAGCCGTTCGTCCTGGCCGTCCAGCCCGGCGTCGTCGACGACAGCCGAGCCCCGGCCGGCCAGCACTCGCTGTGGACGTACGCGCACGTGCCCAACGGCAGCACCGTCGACATGACCGAGGCGATCACCCGCCAGATCGAGCGCTTCGCGCCCGGCTTCCGCGACCTGGTCCTCGCCAGCAGCGCCCGCTCGGCCGACGAGCTCGAGGCCTACGACCCGAACTACGTCGGGGGCGACATCGCCTCCGGCGCCCCGAGCCTGAAGCAGCTCATCGTGCGCCCCGTGCTCTCGACGGACCCGTGGCGGACGGCCGTGCCCGGCACCTACCTCGCGTCGTCCTCGGTGCCGCCGGGCCCGAGCGTGCACGGCATGGGGGGTGCCTACGCCGCGCAGAGTGCCCTGCGCCACGAGTTCGGCATCGACCACCTGCCCCGTCTGGGGCCCGACGGAGGGAGCGACTCGTGAGCGTCGTGCACCGGTTCCTCGAGGCGTCGCCGCGCGACGTCTTCGACGTCCTCAGCGACGGCTGGCTCTTCCCGAGCTGGGTCGTCGGTGCGTCGCGCATCCGCGACGTCGAGCGCGAGTGGCCCCGGGCCGGCGCGAAGATCCACCACTCGTTCGGCGTGTGGCCGCTCGTCATCGACGACTCCACGACGCTGCTCGAGTGGGACGCCCCGCGGCGGGCCGTCTTCCTCGCCCGCGGCTGGCCGGCGGGGGAGGCCCGCGTCGGCATCGACGTCGCGGACCGTGCCGGCGGCTGCTTCGTGACGATGACGGAGGAGGCCGTGAGCGGCCCGGGCGCGCTCGTACCCGACGCCGTGCTCGACGTGCCGCTCACCTGGCGCAACCACGAGGCGCTGCGGCGCCTCGCCTGGCTGGCCGAGGGGCGCCTGCGCGACACCGTCCACCCGACCTGACCCGCGACTCCCGACGGCCGGCCCGGCCCTAGCGACGGCCGGCCCGGCCCGGCCCTAGCGCGTCGCCACGTCGTCGGGGCCGGGGGCCCGCAGGGTCCTCAGGTCGGGGCCGTGCAGGGGCGCCGTCCGCCACCGGACGCTCACCGTGCCGGTGCCCCGGTCGGCGTCGAGGTGGAGGCGGTGGGGCGTCTCCACGAAGACGACGTCGACGAGCAGGTGGTCGCCGTGCTGCTCGGCCCAGGTGGCGAGCGGGCCGGTGGTGCGCCACTCGCCGAGCCCCAGGGCGGCCTCGAGGCGGTGGTCGCCCTCGACGAGGGTGAGCGTCGGCGTGCCCTCGGTCGTGACCTCGACGGCGGTGAGGCCGGGCTGGTCGCCGCCCGCGGCGACGGTCCAGGTGCCCGCGGCGGGGGCGCCGACCGTCTCGGCGCCCCTGGTCGTGTCATCGCTCGCCGCGCCGTCGCCGGTCGGGGCCGCGACGCCGGGCAGCGTCAGTGCGCCGAGCCGCGCGGCGAGGCGGGCGTCGTCGTCGGCGCTGCCGCCGGCGCCGAGGGCGGGCAGCACGGTGGCCCAGACGAGGTCGAGCAGCGCCCTCGTGTCGGTGGTCTGGCTCGTGATCGCGACGACGAGGTCGTGCTCGGGCACGACCAGGCTGAACTGGCCGTAGGCGCCGTCGGCGCGGTACCCGTGCGTGGAGACCCAGAACTGGAAGCCGTAGCCCTGCTGCCAGTCGGCCGACCCCTCGTGGGCCGTCGAGGCGTGCGACCGCGACGCCTCGGCGACCCAGGCGGCGGAGACGAGCTGCTCGTCGCCCCACCGGCCCTGCTGCAGGTGCAGCTGGCCGAGGGCCGCGACCGCGTCGGTGGTCGTGTGCAGGCCGCTGAAGCCCAGCTCGGCGCCGCTCGCGTCGCGCTGCCACGCGGCGACGTCGACGCCGAGGGGGTCGAAGAGACGGGGGCGCAGGTAGCCCACCAGCGACGTCCCCGAGGCGCGGCGCACCACCTCCGCGAGCGTGTACGTGCAGGGCTGGTTGTACGCGAAGACCGAGCCGGGCTCGGCCTCGGGCGGGGTGAGCAGGAAGCCGCGGACGACGTTCGTGGGGTCCTGCGCCTCGGCGCGGTCGAGCGTCTCCGTCCGGTGGCCGCTGGCCATGGCGAGCAGGTGGCGGAGGCGCATCCGGCGCGTGCGCTCGTCGGTCACCTCGGCGTCGAGCTCGGGGAACCAGCTGATGACCGTGTCGTCGATCGTCAGCAGCCCCTCGTCGGCGGCGATGCCCACCGCCGTGGCCGTGAAGCTCTTGCTCACCGAGTAGACGAGGTGCGGGCGCTCGGCCGAGTACGGCGCCCACCAGCCTCGGGCGACGACGGCGCCGCGGTGCACGACGACGAGGCCGTGCGGCTCGACGCCGGGCGTCGCCTCCAGGCCGTCGACGAGGGCGAGCAGCCCCCGGGCGTCGACGCCCAGGTCGGAGGGGGAGCGGGTGGGCAGCGTGGTCGTCGTCGAGGTCACGGGCCGAGCCTACGACGCGCCTCCCGGCCTGGGCGTCCGTTGCCCCGCCGGCCGGCGGATCGCCCCCGCCCCCGCCCCCGCCCTGCCCCGCCCCGCCCTGCCCCGCCGCGCCCGCCGTGCCCAGCCGCTCTCTGTCGCAATTGCCGACCGTTCGCCTGCTCCGGGCGTCCTGGTACCTGACTTTCCGGTCATCAGGAGGCGCGTGGTCGGGTTCTGCAGCTCGGGCCGGCTGCCTGTGCCGGGTGGGCGGTGGCGCGGAGTTCGTCGAGTTCAGGCACCCGGTCATGGTGCAGCGCCCTCGCCCCGACCGTCGAACGGCTCCTCGGGGGTCGCGACGTCCTCGGTGCGCCCTCCGGCGCGTCGTCCGAGCTGGACGGCGACGGACGCCCCGACGGCCAGCAGCAGCAGGAGCGCGCCCGAGCCCGTGCCCGCGAAGAACACGAACGACTTCGCCGTCCCGACGTCGGAGGGCAGCCCGCGGGTGACCGCCACGGCGACGGGGCCCGTGACCAGGGCGGCGACGGCGAGCCACCACGAGACGGTCCGCGACCGTGACGGTCGAGGCCGAGCGCTGACGGGTGCGCGCCGCAGGTACCGCGCCCCGGCGACCGCGAGCACGGCGAGCCCGACGACCGACGACCCGTACTGCGCCCACTGCGTGCCGACGAAGGGGCCCCACGGCTCCGCCAGGGCGGTCAGCAGGGTGCTGCCGAGCCGCCCGGGGTGGGTGAAGGCGTCCCACCCCACGTGCGTCAGCACGCCGACGGCGACGGCGAGCAGCACCCCGAGGAGGCGGCCGGCCGACGTCGCCCCGGGCACGGCCCAGGCCGGCGGGAGGCGCGTGCCGACCACCGGGGGCAGCAGCACCCCGGCGGCGGGGCGCAGCACCCGGAGCCACACCAGGTAGAGCAGCGCTCCGAGCGGCACGGAGACCACGAGCAGGCCCGGGACGCCGTGCGTGGTCTCGTAGGTCACCCCGACGGGGAAGAAGAGGGGGAGGTCGGGCGCCATCGAGCCGACGGCGACGGCCCCGGCGGGCAGCGGGCTCCGGACGAACGGCAGGGCGACGACCGCGTGGCTGGGGGTGAAGGGCACGACCCATGGTCGCGGGGCGGGTGGCCCGGCGTCGTCCTCCCCGGGGCGGGACGGTGTCCACCCGTGGGCTGAGTAGAGCGCCGGGCGTGCGTCGTCGCGCGGCCCTGGCGCGGCCGGCCGGGGCCTGGGACACTGCCACCAGGCCTACGAGGGCCGACCACCGACTCCGGCAGGTCGCCCGCCCGGCCACCGCCACCGAACCGAGGAGCACCCCCGATGAGCGACCAGGCTGCCGAGGGCGTCGAGATCGTCCGGACCTTCACCGCGCCTCCCGCAGCGGTGTTCTCGGCCTGGACGACCGCCGCCGACTTCGCCCGCTGGTTCGGCGGACCGGCCGTCGACGTGCCGCTCGACGCCCTCGACTACGAGGCCGTCGCGGGGCGGGCCTGGTCGGCGACCATGGTGCTGCCCGACGGGAACGCCCTCAGCTGGGCCGGCGAGTTCGTCGAGGTCGTGCCCGACGAGCGACTCGTCCTGACGCTCACCGACGACCCGGCGTCGCCCGCTCGCGCGACGATGGTGGTCGAGCTCGCCGCGGTCGACGGCGGCACCCGCATGCGCTTCACACAGCAGACGCCGGGCTTCTCGGCCGAGCAGCGCGACGCGACCGCCGCCGGCTGGGCCGGCTTCTTCGACGAGCTCGCCGCCGGCGTGCCCTCGTCGTAGCCCACGCTCCGTCGTCGCCCGCCGCGTCGTCGCCCTACCCTGGGCGCATGAGCCGACCCGCCGAGCCCGCTGCGCCGAGACCGCGCCTCGTGTGGGCCGTCGTGCACTACTGGACCGCCACGGTGCACGACTACGAGGAGGTCGCCTTCCCCCGCCTCTTCGGCGTGTACTCGACGAGGGCACGCGCCCGGGCGGCTGCTGACCGCGCCCGGACCCAGCGGGGCTTCGACGGGCGCCTCGGCGCCGTCGACGAGGTGGAGCCCCTCCGCATCGAGAGGTGGCCGGTCGATGAACCCGCCTGGGTCGGCGGCTTCTTCTCGTACGACGCCGAGGGGCGCGAGGAGTGACGAGGGTCTGGTCGCTGACGCACCTCCGCCCGCGGGGGTCGCACACCGAGTGGCCGCTCGTCGACGTCAAGCAGATCGGCTTCTTCCGGTCGGAGGGCGAGGCCCGCCGAGCCGCCCGTCGCCTCCGCCTCGACCCTGGCTTCCGACGCTTCCTGGACCAGTTCCGCATCGAGGCCGTCGAGCTCGACGTCGACCGCTACGACCACGGCTTCGACCCCGACGCCGACCGGGATCTCGTCCCGAGCGACTGAGAGCCGTCGAGTGGTCGCGAACTGCGGCCCGGAGGGGGCGAGAGCCGCCGATCGTGACGGCTCGGGCGACGGCGGGGTCGAGCGCGGGAGGCGCGGTGCCAGCCTGAGCGCCCGCCCGGCTCCGTGTCGGGGGCCAGGTATATCGTTCGGGCATCGCTCGACCCTCGACTGGAGATCATCATGAGCACCTCGCGCACACCCGGTTCGTTCCCCGTCGACCTCGACGGCATGTGGCAGGCCATGGACCAGCTCCGGTCGACCTTCGACCGCCGCGACGGCGCCCGCGCCCCGCGCGGCGAGCTCCGCGCGGCGATCCTCGCCCTCCTCGCCGAGCGGCCGATGCACGGCTACCAGGTGATCCACGAGATCGAGGAGCGCACCGGCGGCGACTGGAAGCCCAGCGCGGGCTCCGTCTACCCGACCCTCCAGCTCCTCGCCGACGAGGGCCTCGTCGTCGCGGAGGAGACCGACGGCCGCAAGGTCTACTCGCTGACCGACACCGGCCGTGCCGCCGCGGGCGTCGACCCCTCCGACCCGTGGTCCGCCCCGCGCTCCTCCGGCGACCGCCGCACCGCCCTGCCCAAGGCCGGCATCGAGCTCGCCCGCGCCACGGCGCAGGTGGGCCGCACCGGCACCGCCGCGCAGATCGACGAGGCGGTGGCGGCCCTCGACGAGGCCCGTCGCCGCATCTACTCGATCCTCGCTCGAGACTGACGCGGGTGGCACCGACCGCCCCCCTCCCGACCCCCACAGCCTCAGCCCGAGCCGGTGAGCCGGGCGACGCCCTGCGCGACCGCGCGGGGCGGGCCCGGTACCGGCGCATCCTCCGGTTCGCCTCCCGTCACCTCGCCGTGACCTGGTGGTTCGAGCTGGTGCTGCCGAGGTTCGGCCTGCGCTGGGTCGCCGAGCGAACCCGCGCCCGACGCATGCAGCGCTTCGCACGCGGCTTCCACGCGCTGGCGCTCGACCTCGGCGGGCTGATGATCAAGGTCGGGCAGTACCTCTCGTCGCGCCTGGACGTCCTCCCGCCCGAGATCACGAAGGAGCTCGAGGGTCTGCAAGACGAGGTGACGCCCGTGCCGTTCCCCGAGATCCGGGCGCTCGCCGAGGCCGAGCTGGGCATGCCCCTCGACCGCGTCTTCACCGCCGTCTCTCCCGAGCCGATCGCCGCCGCCTCCCTCGGCCAGGCGCACCGGGCGACGCTCGGCGCGGTCGACTCCGCCGACACCGGGCTCGTCCACGTCGTGCTCAAGGTGCAGCGGCCCGGCATCGACCGGATCGTCGACGTCGACCTCGCCGCGCTCCGCAAGGTGGGCGGCTGGCTGAGCCACGTCCGCCTGGTCTCCGACCGCGTCGACGCCCCTGCCCTCGTCGAGGAGTTCGCACGGACGAGCCTGGAAGAGATCGACTACCTCAACGAGGCCGCGAACTCGGCCCGCTTCGCGGCCGACTTCGCCGACGACGACCGGGTCGGCGTGCCCGACGTCGTCTGGGAGCGCTCGACGCGGAAGGTGCTCGTGCTCGAGGACGTCTCGGCGATCAAGATCACCGACGTCGACGGCCTCCGCGCCGCCGGCATCGACCCCGTCGAGGTCGCCCCCGTCTTCGCCGCGGTGATGTTCGACCAGCTCTTCACGAACGGCTTCTTCCACGCCGACCCGCACCCCGGCAACATCTTCGTCACCCCGGTGGCCGCCGCCGAGGGGGAACGCCCCTGGCGGCTGACCTTCATCGACTTCGGGATGATGGGGGAGGTGCCCACCGGCACCCGGAACGGTCTGCGCACGCTGCTGATCGCCGCCGCCTCCCGCGACGGCAGCGGCATGGTGAACGCGATGCGCGACCTCGGGGTGCTCTTGCCCAGCGCCGACACCCGTGAGCTCGAGCGGGCGGTCAGCGCGACCTTCGCCCGCTTCGGCGGCATGGGGTTCGCCGAGCTGCGCGAGGTCGACCCTCGGGAGTACCGCGAGTTCGCCGGCCAGTTCGGCGACCTGATCCGCGCGCTGCCGTTCCAGCTGCCCGAGGACTTCCTGCTGGTGCTCCGCGCCGTCACCCTCACCTCCGGCGTCTCCAGCGCCCTCGACCCGGTCTTCAACCTCTGGGACTCCGTCGAGCCCTACGCGGCGCAGCTCGTGCGCGACGAGCGCGGCAACGCCGTGCAGGACGTCGCGCGACGGGCCCTCGCCGCGGCCGACGTCACCGTCCGGCTGCCCGGTCGGCTCGACCACCTCGTCACGCGCCTGGAGGACGGCACGCTGGAGGTCGGCAGCCCGCGCATCGAGCGTCAGCTCGGTCGCATCGAGCGGACGGCCCGCCGGGTGCTCGCGGCCGTGCTCTTCGCGGGCCTGCTCATCGCCGGCGCCGTGCTGCGCACCGACGACGACGGCCTCGGCACGGTGCTCATGGCCGCGTCGGCCGTGCCGCTGCTCTACGCCCTGCTCGCCGGCCGGCTGCCCGGCTGACGCCGGGCTGCCCGGTCAGCCCCGGGCTGCCCGCCAGCGCCCGGCTGCGCGGCCAGCCCCGGGGCTGCCCGGCCAGCCCCGGGCTAGCGATCGGCGAGCTGGTCGCGGACCTTGCGGCGCAGCGTCTTGCCGATCAGCGACTTCGGCAGCTCGTCGACCACGACGATGCGGCGGGGCACCTTGTACGGCGTCAGGTGCGACCGCGCGAAGGTGCGGAGCGCCTGCACGTCGACGTTCGCGCCCGGCTCGACGACGATGGCCGCGGCGACCTGCTCGCCGCCGGGGCTCGGCAGCCCGACGACGGCGGCCTCGGTGACGCCGTCGAAGCGCACCAGCACCTCCTCGACCTCGGAGGGGCTGACGTTGAACCCGCCGGTGATGATGAGCTCCTTGATGCG
The DNA here is from genome assembly GCF_001423665.1 of Frigoribacterium sp. Leaf164. Classification (NCBI taxonomy): domain Bacteria; kingdom Bacillati; phylum Actinomycetota; class Actinomycetes; order Micrococcales; family Microbacteriaceae; genus Frigoribacterium; species Frigoribacterium sp. Leaf164. The sequence continues at coordinate 262,614 of NZ_LMOX01000003.1, read as the reverse complement.
GTCGACGATGCGCACGAACCCGTCGGGGTCGATCGTGACGATGTCGCCGGTGCGGAACCAGTCGCCGTCGACGAAGACCTCGTTCGACTCCTGCGGCTTGCGGTAATAGCCGCTGAACACCTGGGGGCCGCGCACGATCAGCTCCCCGCTCTCACCGGCCGGCACGTCGACGGTCGGGTTCTCCGGGTCGACGACGCGCACCTCGGTGCCGGGCAGCGGCAGGCCGACGGTGCCGGCGCGGCGGGTGGGCCCGACCGGGTTCGCCATCAGCACGGGCGAGCACTCCGACAGGCCGTAGCCCTCGACGAGCCAGCCGCCGCTCTCGGCCTCCCACGGCTCGACGACCTCGGCCGAGAGGGGCATCGCGCCCGAGATCGCGACCTCGACGCCCTGCAGCGAGACACCGGCGTCGTCTGCGGCCTTCCGGAGGCGCGTGTAGATGGGCGGGACGGCCGGCAGGAAGGTCGGCGGCCGCTTCTTCATGACCTTGAGCACGAGGGCCGGGTCGAAGGCCGGGAACAGCACGAGGCGGGCGCCCATGCTCATCGCGAAGGTGAGGCAGAGCGTGAGCCCGTACGCGTGGAACATGGGCAGCACCGCGTAGACGGTGCAGCGGCCGCGCTCGATCGTCGGCACCCACGCGCGCGACTGCGCGGCGTTGGCGAGCAGGTTGCGGTGGGTCAGCTGGGCGCCCTTCGGGGTGCCCGTGGTGCCGCTCGTGTACTGGATGACCGCCAGGTCGTCCGTCGAGGGCGCCGGGTGCTTCGCCTTGATGCGCGACGAGCCCACGATCTTCTCCCACGGCGTCGTGCCCCGGACGCTCGTGGTCAGCTTGGCGCGCGACTCGCGGGCCTTCGAGATCGGCAGGCGGAGGGCCGCCCGGGTGGTGAGGGGCATGCCCCGCGTCACGTCGACCGACACGATCGCGTCGGGGGCGACGTCGGCGGGGAAGTCCTGGAGGGTCTCCACCACCTTGTCCCACGCGACGACGACCTTGGCGCCGTGGTCCTCGAACTGGTGGCGCAGCTCGCGCGGCGTGTAGAGCGGGTTGTGCTCGACGACGATCGCCCCGAGGCGCAGCACCGCGTAGAAGGCCACGACGTGCTGCGGGCTGTTGGGCATGACGAGGGCGACGGTGTCGCCGTGGCGGACGCCGAGGCCGCGGAGGCCCTCGGCGGCCCGGCTGATCTGCTCGACGAGCTCGGAGTACGACGTCGTCGCCCCGAAGAACTCGAGCGCCACGGCCCGCGGGTAGCGCTTCGCCGAGCCCTCCACCAGGTCGAGGAGCGAGCCCGTGACGGGCTCGATGTCGTGGGGGACGCCGGGAGCGTAGGAGGTCAGCCAGGGACGCGGGGTCTCGATGGTCACCCGGCCACTCTACGGCGTTGGATGATCGGGGCCGCCCCCACCCGAGGCGGTCACCACGACGAGAGGAACACCGTGAGCAAGGTCTGGTTCATCACCGGGGCGTCGAAGGGCTTCGGCCGCGAGTGGGCGGAGGCCGCGCTGGAGCGCGGTGACCGCGTGGCGGGCACCGCCCGCCGGCTCGAGACCGTCGACGCACTCGTGCAGCAGTACCCCGACGCCTTCCTGCCGATCGAGCTCGACGTCACCGACCGCGAGGCCGACGTCGCCGCCGTGCAGCGTGCCGCCGAGCACTTCGGCCGGCTCGACGTCGTCGTCAACAACGCCGGCTACGGCCACTTCGGCATGGTCGAGGAGCTCACGGAGGAGGAGGCCAGGGCCCAGCTCGAGACGAACTTCTTCGGCGCGCTGTGGGTCACGCAGGCCGCCCTGCCGATCCTCCGGGCCCAGGGCAGCGGCCACGTCGTGCAGGTCTCGAGCATCGGAGGCGTCAGCGCCTTCCCCACCGTCGGCATCTACCACGCGTCGAAGTGGGCGCTCGAGGGCATGAGCCAGGCGCTCTCGCAGGAGGTCGCCGGCTTCGGCGTGCACGTCACGCTGGTGGAGCCCGGCGGCTTCTCGACCGACTGGTCGGGCCCGTCGGCCTCCCGCAGCGACGAGCTCGAGGCCTACGCCGAGGTGCGCGAGGCTGCGTCCGAGCGACCGTCGGCGGCCGACCCGGGCGACCCGCACGCCACCCGCGGCGCGATCCTCAAGGTCGTCGACGCCGAGCAGCCGCCCCTCCGCGTCTTCTTCGGCAAGGCGCCCCTCGGCATCGCGGAGGCCGACTACGAGCAGCGCCTCGCGACCTGGCGCGAGTGGCAGCCCGTCGCGGAGGAGGCGCACGGGAACTGAGCCGGCCGCTCCTCCTGCACCGCGCCTCCTCGCGGGCTCCCGCACGACCGCGGAGGGCCCGTCGAGGAGGCGCGGTGCCGGCCAGGCGGTTCGACGTCGAGACA
>NZ_LMOX01000003.1:245460-260232 GCF_001423665.1 Frigoribacterium sp. Leaf164 | reverse complement strand
CCGAGCCGCTCCGCGCCCGCCTGCAGTACACGTTCAACGGCCAGTACACGGGCACGCCCGAGTGGGTGACCGACCTCGAGAAGGGCGACGACGAGGGCTTCTTCCTGCCCGGGTCGGCCGTCTGGGCCGTCCACGGCTCGATGTCGACCATCGCCGCGGGCGTCCGCGCGCTGCTCGTGCAGGCCCTCCACCCGGGGGCGTTGGCCGGGGTGCACGACCACTCTCGGTTCCGTGACGACCCCCTGGGGCGCCTGGCCGGCACGATCCGCTGGATCTACACCGTGTCGTACGGCAGCCGCGAGGCGGCGACGCGGGCGTCGGGCTGGGTCACCCGGCTGCACACGAAGGTCGTCGGGCAGTACGACGATCGCCACGGCGTGAGCCACGACTACGCGGCCAACGACCCCGAGCTGCTCAGCTGGGTGCACATGGCCTTCGCCGACTCCTTCCTCGCGGCGTTCCAGCAGTGGGGGCACGGCGAGGTGCCGGGCGGCCCGGACGCCTACGTGCGCGAGTGGGCCACGGCCGGTGAGCTCATGGGAGTCGTCGACCCGCCCCGCACCGTGGCCGAGATGCAGCACCAGCTGATGGAGTTCGACCGCCGGGGCGTGCTCGAGCGCACGGCGCGGACCGACGAGGTGGTCCGGTTCATCCGGCGACCGCCGCTCTTCCCCGTGCTGCGGCTCGGCTACCCCGTGCTGTTCAACGGCGCCGTCGGCACCCTGCAGCCGCGGTTCCGCGAGCTGCTCGACCTGCAGCCTCCCCACCTGGGCCCGGTCGCGCTGCCGACCGCCGGACCGGCGCAGGCGATGCTCGGGGCGATCGGCGGCGTGCTCGGCGCCCGCCCGGTGGCGGAGGAGCACGCGCTGGCGCGTCTCGAGCGGCTCGGCTGGACCGCCGCCTGAGCCACTCCGTGCGACGTGGTCGAGGTCGACCGACGCGCAGCTGACGGGCGGCTCCGCCCTGGCAGGATGACGGCATGAGCGAGACGGCAGGCCCGGGGACGGCAGCGACCTCGGGGGCCGGCACCGCGCCTCCTGCCCGCCCCGGCTCGTCGTGGCGCTGGCTGCGCGACCTCGTCGTGGTGGTGCTCGTGGCGCTGCTCGTGTCGTGGGGCGTCCGCACCTTCCTGGTGCGGTCGTTCTACATCCCGTCGGCGTCGATGGAGGACACCCTGATGATCGACGACCGGGTGATCGTCAACGAGCTCGTGCCCGACCTCGTCGACCTCGACCGCGGCGACGTCGTCGTCTTCCACGACCCGGGCGGCTGGCTGCCCGGCGGGAGCGTCGGGGGAGACGACGAGCTGATCAAGCGCGTGGTCGGGCTGCCGGGCGACACCGTCTCGTGCTGCGACGCCGAGGGGCGGATGCTCGTGAACGGCGAGCCGGTCGACGAGCCGTACCTGGCCGACCCCGACGGGCCCGCGTCGACCATCCCGTTCGACGTGACCGTGCCGGAGGGCGCGATCTGGGTGATGGGCGACAACCGCGCGCACTCCGCCGACTCCCGGCTGCACCAGAGCGGGCCCTACGACGGGTTCGTGCCGCTCGACCACGTCGTCGGGCGGGCGTTCGTGATCGTCTGGCCGATCTCCCGCTGGGGCGGGCTGTAGCCGAGGCGCGGCTCAGCGCCCGGCGATGAGCGAGTCGCGCACCTCGCGGCGCAGCACCTTGCCGATCAGCGAGCGCGGCAGCTCGTCGACGACGACGACGCGCTTCGGCACCTTGTACGCGGCGAGCTGCTCCCGGGCGTGGTCGCGGACGGCCTCGGGGTCGATCGTCGCGCCCGGGCTCGCCACGACGGCCGCGACGACGTCCTCGCCGCCGCCCGCGCGCGGGATGCCCACGACCGCGACCTCGGCGACGCCCGCGGCGCCGCGCACGGCCTCCTCGACCTCGGAGGGGGCGACGTTGAAGCCGCCGGTCACGATGAGCTCCTTGATGCGGTCGACGATCGTGACGTACCCGTCGGCGCTCATGCTGACGATGTCGCCGGTGCGGAACCAGCCGCCCGGCAGGAAGGCCTCGGCGGTCTCGTCGGGGCGGTTCCAGTACCCCTGGAAGACCTGGGGGCCCCGGAGGATCAACTCACCGGCCGCGCCCGCCGTCACCGGGCGCTCGGGGTCGGGGGCGTCGCGGTCGACGACCCGCGCCTCCGTCGACGGGAACGGCACGCCGACCGTGCCCGGGCGTCGTGTCGGGCCCATCGGGTTGCCGAGCGCGACGGGAGACGTCTCGGTGAGGCCGAAGCCCTCGACGAGCATCCCGCCCGTCACGCCCTCCCACGCGGTGACCGTCGACAGGGGCAGGTTCATCGCCCCCGAGATCGCGAAGCGGGCGCTGCTCAGGTCGACGCCGCGCTCCGCCGCCGCCTCGGCCAGGCGCTGGTAGATCGGCGGCACGGCGGGCAGGAACGTCGGCGGGTGCTTCGCCGCGGCCTTGAGCACGAGGTCGACGTCGAACTTCGGGAAGAGCACGAGGCGGGCGCCGATGCTCATCGCGAAGGTGAGGCACAGGGTGAGGCCGTAGGCGTGGAAGAAGGGCAGCACGCCGTAGACGGTCTCTTCGCCCTCGCGGATGCCCTGCACCCAGGCGCGCCCCTGCACGGCGTTGCTGTGCAGGTTGCGGTGCGTCAGCACGGCCCCCTTCGGCGAGCCGGTCGTGCCGCTCGTGTACTGCAGCAGGGCGACGTCGTCGAGGGCGGGGCGGGGGTGCCGGCGCCGCAGGGGGCGAGACGACACGAGCTCGGGCCAGGTGAGGTCGCCGCGGGTGCGGGAGGTGAGCGCCTCGCGCGACTTCCGGGCCGCCGGCACCGGCAGGGTCAGGGCCAGCCGGGTCGCCAGCGGCATCGCCCGCGTGACGTCGACCGAGACGACCGAGCGGAAGCCGATGTCGCTCGGCAGCGCCCGGAGGCGGTCGACCAGCTTGTCCCACGCGATCGCCACGGTCGCGCCGTGGTCCTCGAAGAGGTGGCGCAGTTCGCGGTCGGTGTAGAGCGGGTTGTGCTCGACGACGACCGCGCCGAGGCGCAGGACCGCGTAGAACGCGACGACGTGCTGGGGGCTGTTGGGCAGCAGGATCGCGACCCGGTCACCGGCCCCGACCCCGAGCTTGCGGAGGCCCTCGGCGGCCCGGGCGATCTCGTCGCCGAGGTCGCGGTAGCTCGTCTCCCGCCCGAAGAACTCGAGCGCCGTGCGGCTGCGGTGCGCGGCGACGGCGTCGTCGATGAGGTCGACGAGGGTGCCGGTGACGGGCTCGATGTCGGCGGGGACGCCCGGGGCGTAGCTGTGCAGCCAGGGGCGGTCGGGCGCGGTGTCGGAGCTCATGCGGCCATCGAACCAGCCGGGGGGCGGGGGAAGCTGCGTGGTCGCCGAGGGCGGACCGGGACTGCGCCCTCGGTCAGCGCGCGTCGCGCCGGGTCAGCGCGCGTCGCGCCCGGTCAGCGCCAGCAGCCGCACGTGCAGCGGGGCGTCGTCGTCGACCGGCACGGGGCTCGCGAACAGCCCGGAGGCCTCGAGGGCGTCGGCCTGCGGCTCGAAGACCGTCCACACGGCCGCCACGAGCTCGTCGTCGAGGCTCTCGTCGGCGCCGATCGCCCGGGCGAGGTCCCAGGTGTGGATGGTGACGTCGGCGACCTGCTCGGCGAGGTACTCCCGGGCCGGCACGACGTCGGCGCTCAGGCGGACGGGCGCCTCGGGGTCGGCCTCGGCCCAGGCGGCCGTCGCGGCCGACGACCAGCGGTGCCACGCGGTGACGAGGTCGTCGTCGAGCGGCTCGATCGAGCGCTCGGAGGCCGACGGGTCGCCGCCGTCGAGCAGCAGCGGCACCCACTGCTGCTCGCGGGTCACGTGCCGGACGAGGTCACGGACCCGCCACTCGGTGTCGGGCGTGGGGGCGTCCCAGTCGGCCACCGCCTCCACCCGTCGGGCGAACTCGTCGTGCGCGCGCTGCTGCAGGGTGATCCAGTCGACGGTCATGGGGCGTCCTCTCGAGGCAGGGGCGTCACGACCACCGACGGCGCCGGCGGCGGAGCGGTGTCGCGGTCTGCTGGGGCCCAACCGCCGGAGGCGCGGCGGCCTTCCCGAGGTCGGCCCTCAGCGGAACAGTCGCCACGGTAGCGCCTCACCGGCTAGGGTCGCTCGCATGACGACCCTGCTCGAGCTCCTGGCGCGCGTGCTCGCGCCGCTCGAGCACGTGGTGCAGGCCCTCGCCGCCCAGGGCGGCGACCCGGCCTCCGCCGCGGTCGTCGTCTCGCTGCTCGGCGCGGCCACGGTGCTCGTGGCGACCGGGCTGGGCCGTGCCCTGCTGGCGCTGTGCGGCCTCGCGCCCGCACCCGCGCGACGGGTGCTCAGCGAGGGGGCCGACGTGCGCCTCCTCGTGTTCCAGCGCGACCCCGACGCGGACGGGCACGTGCGCGCCCGCGCTCCGGGCCGGGCGCTCCCGGCCGCCTGACCCGACGCTCACCCGCGACCCGTCGCGGCGGCCAGACGACGTCACCCGTCTCTCTGACCGAGGAGCCCCTCCGTGGACCTGTCCGCCTTCCCGCCCGTCGCCGTCGTCCTCGACGGCCTCCACTCGTTCGTCGCCCTGCTCGCCGCCCTGGTCGAGCCAGCCGTGGGCGACCTCTCGTCGGCGCTCGCCGTCGTCCTGCTCACCGTCGTCGTCCGGCTGGTGCTGGTGCCCGTCGGGGTCTCGCAGGTGCGCGCCGAGATCGGCCGACGCCGTCTCGCGCCCCGCGTCGCCGAGCTGACCCGCCGCGTCACCGACCCCCAGGAGCGCAGCCGGCGCCTCATGGAGCTGTACTCGTCGGAGAAGGTCTCGCCGCTCGCCGGCTGCCTCCCGACCCTCGCCCAGGCCCCGGTGCTGACGGCCGTCTACTCGCTCTTCGCCCACCCGACGATCGCGGGCCACGCGAACGAGCTGCTGGGCCACACCCTGGGCGGGGCCGTGCTGGGGGCGAACCTGCCCGTGGCCCTCGGCGCGGGCCTCGCGACGGTGTGGCCGTACCTCGTGCTGCTCGCCGTGCTCGCGGTCGTCGTCGAGCTGACCCGGCGCGCCTCGCTGCGGGCGGCGGGGCCGACTGCGGCACCGCTGCCCGGTGCTGCCGGTGCCGCGGGCCCCGCCGCCGTGCCGGGCATGACGGGGCTGCTGCGGGTGCTGCCGTTCGTCAGCGTCGTCTTCGCGGCCTTCGCCCCGCTGGCCGCCGCGCTCTACCTCGTGACCAGCGCCTCCTGGACCCTGCTCGAACGGGCGGTGCTCCGCCGGGCCCTGGCGCCGCGGACCGGGGGAGGCGCGGTGGCCGTCTGAGGCAACGACGGAGGGCCCGCCCCTGCCTGAGCAGGTGCGGGCCCTCCGGGGAGCGTCGTGACTACGCCGAGAGCACGAACTGGATCTCGAGCGTGACGGTGACGTCGTTGCCGAGCGTGAAGCCGCCGGCCTCGAGCGCCGCGTTCCAGCTGACGCCGAACTCGGTGCGGTCGATCTTCGTCGTGGCCGAGAAGCCGAGCTTCGTCTGGCCGTAGCCGTCGACGACGAGGCCGCCGAACTCGCTCTTGAGGGTGACGGGCTTGGTGACGCCGCGGAGGCTCAGGTCGCCGTGCACGAGGAAGGCGTCGTCGCCCTTCTCCTCGATGCTCGTCGAGGTGAACGTCATCTGCGGGTGCTCCTCGGCGAGGAAGAAGTCGCCGGTCTGCAGGTGGCCGTCGCGGTCCTTCTGGTTCGTGTTGATCGAGGCCACGTCGATCGAGGCCGTGACCTTGCTCGCGGTGTGGTCGTCGTCGGTGACCAGGCTCGCGTCGAAGCGCTCGAACGAGCCCTTGACCTTGCTGATCGCGAGGTGGCGGACGCTGAACGAGACCTCGCTGTGGGTGGGGTCGAGGGTCCAGGTGCCGGCGGGGATCTTCTCTGCGGTGATGGCCATGGTGTTCTCCTTGAGGTGGTGACGTGTGAGGTGGTCGTGGATCGGTGACGTGTCACCGAAGGTGGTACGAGTATATGCAAGAGCATCGACAGGTCGAGCATTCCCGATCCGCGTGGCTGATCGGTGAACAGCGTCGATGCAGGTGCTGTGACCCGGTCGGCCGTCGCCGGGGCGGCGGCCGACCGGGAGATCGGGCCGAGGGTCAGGCGGGGCGTTCGGCGGGGGAGACCGTCTTCGCCGGGTCGGTCTCGGCGAGGTGGCCCACGGCCGCGTCGATCGCGGTCATGGCCTCGGCCGGCAGGCGGACGCCCGCGGCGGCGGCGTTGTCGGCCACCTGCTCGGGGCGGGAGGCCCCGATGATCGCCGAGGCGACGTTGTCGTTCTGCAGCACCCACGCGACGGCGAGCTGGGCCATCGTGAGGCCGAGGTCGTCGGCGACCGGCTTCAGGGCCGCGACGCCGGTGAGCACCTCGTCGGTCATGAACCGCTTGATGGTGTCGGCGCCGCCCTTGGCATCGGTGGCCCGGCTGCCCGCGGGCAGCTCGGCTCCCGGTGCGTACTTGCCGCTCAGGACGCCCTGCGCGACCGGCGACCAGACGATCTGGCTGACGCCGTGCTGCACGCTGGCGGGCACGACCTCCTGCTCGATGACGCGCCACAGCATCGAGTACTGGGGCTGGTTCGAGATCAGCTGCACGCCGAGCTGCTGGGCGAGCTCGTGGCCGGCGCGGATCTGCTCGGCCGTCCACTCGCTCACGCCGATGTAGAGCGCCTTGCCCTGCCGCACCACGTCGGCGAAGGCCTGCATCGTCTCCTCCAGGGGAGTCGCGCTGTCGTAGCGGTGCGCCTGGTAGAGGTCGACGTAGTCGGTGCCCAGGCGGCGGAGCGACCCGTCGATCGACTCGAGCACGTGCTTGCGGCTCAGCCCGACGTCGTTGTGGCCGCGCGGGCCGGTGGGCCAGTAGACCTTCGTGAAGATCTCGAGGCTCTCGCGCCTCTCACCGGCGAGGGCGTCGCCGAGCACCTGCTCCGCCGCGGTGTTCGCGTAGGCGTCGGCGGTGTCGAAGGTCGTGATGCCCGCGTCGAGGGCGGCGCGGACGCACTGCGTCGCGACGTCGTTCTCGACCTGCGAGGCGTGGGTGAGCCAGTTGCCGTAGGTGATCTCGGAGATCTTGAGGCCGCTGCGGCCGAGGTGTCGGAATTCCATGTCGTCACCGTACGCGCCACCCGTCGCTCCGTGGAGGCGCGTGTCGACGCCCTGGCCCCCGCCCGGGGGTCGTGTGAACGCCGTGTGTCGGGCACCTGGCAGTTCGCCGGGATCCCGTACCCCGCACCCAACCCCCCGACCGGGGGCCGCCGAACCACGACCTGACCCACCCGACCGCTCGACCCGACCCGAGCGCGCCCGACCTGGTCCCCGACGACGTGGACGCGACTCCCCCCGACCCTGACACCCGACAGGAGACCGACCCGTGCCGTCCCCCCTGACCCACCTCGCGACCTCCGTCCTCGCCGCCGGCGAGCCGGAACCGCTGCTGACGCCCCAGGCGCCCGCCGACCCCTCGCAGGTGCTGCCCAACCGCGGCAGCACCTCCGGCCTGGGCGACGGCGTGCCCGGCTTCTCGCTGCCCGACTGGAGCCCGCTCGAGTGGATCGGCTACTCGGGCCTCGTCCTGGTGACCGTCCTCCTCACCGCGGTCGCCGTCTCGACGCTGTGGTGGATGCTCCACGCCTGGCGCTCCAAGGACACCCTCGAGGGCAGCCGCTTCAGCGACTCGCCCCTCGACGCGGCGCACTCGTTCACGCTCCTCGTCCCGGGGCGCCACGAGGAGGAGGTGATGGGCCAGACGCTCGACCGCCTCGCCCAGCAGGACCACCCCGACTTCGAGATCATCGCCATCGTCGGCCACGACGACCCCGGCACCGAGCGCGTCGCCCGGGAGGCCGCCGCCCGGCACCCCGAGCTCATCCGCGTCATCGTCGACTCGAGCGTGCCGAAGAACAAGCCGAAGGCGCTCAACCTGGCGCTGCAGACCTCGCGGGGCGAGATCGTCGGGGTCTTCGACGCCGAGGACGACGTGCACCCGCGCCTGCTGACCCTCGTCGACTCGCGCTTCACCGAGACCGACGCCGACGTCGTCCAGGGCGGCGTGCAGCTGATGAACTTCCAGTCCAGCTGGTGGAGCCTCCGCAACGTGCTCGAGTACTACTTCTGGTTCCGCTCGCGGCTGCACTTCCACGCCAAGGAGAAGTTCATCCCGCTCGGCGGCAACACGGTCTTCGTCCGCAAGGAGTGGCTCGACTGGTCGGAGGGCTGGGACGCCTCGTGCCTCGCCGAGGACTGCGAGCTCGGCGTGCGCCTCTCGAGCGCCGGCGCGAAGGTCGTCGTCGCCTACAGCCCCGAGGTCGTCACCCGTGAGGAGACGCCCGGCACCTTCGTCTCGCTGCTCAAGCAGCGCACCCGCTGGAACCAGGGCTTCATGCAGGTCTACGGCAAGGGGGAGTGGCGTCAGCTGCCGACCCTGCGTCAGCGCCTGATGGCCCGCTACCTGCTCACCATGCCGTTCATCCAGGCGGCCACCGGCCTGCTCATCCCGATCAGCGTCGTGCTCATCCTCACCGTCAAGGTGCCGACGGCCATCGCGCTCGTCTCGTTCGTGCCGCTCGCACCCACGCTGGTGCTGCTGGCCGTCGAGTTCACGGGGCTGCACGAGTTCGGCAAGACGTACGGCCAGAAGGTCCGCGTGCGCGACTACGCCCGCCTCGTCTGGGGCCTCCTGCCCTACCAGATCTTCCTCGCCCTCGCCGCCGTGCGGGCCGTCTGGCGCCAGCTGCGCGGGATGAACGCGTGGGAGAAGACGGAGCACTCGGGCACGCACCGTCCCGCGGTCGCGCCCGGCGCCTCCGTCAGCGGTGCCCCGAGCTCGCCGCCCGTCGTCGTCGGCCAGCCCGTCGACGCCCTCGCGACCGTGGGGAGCGACCGATGACCGCCACGATCGAGCGGCCCGCCGCCCCCGTCCGCCCCGCCGTGCCCCGTGTCCACGAGCCCGCTCCGGGCCGCGGGCGGACCCCCGTCGGCGAGTGGTTCCGTCGCCACGGCCGGAGCCTCGCCTGGCTGCTGCCGGTGCTGGCGATCGCCGCGACCGTGCAGGCCTGGAACATGGCCGGGTCGCCGCAGCGCATCGACGACGAGGGCACCTACACGGCCCAGGCCTGGGCCGTGCAGCACCTCGGCGAGCTGACCCACTACACCTACTGGTACGACCACCCGCCGGTGGGCTGGCTGCAGATCGCGGCCTACACCTCGCTGACCGGCGCCTTCTCGCGCTACGACATCGCGGTGCTGGCCGCCCGGGAGGCGGTGCTCGCGTTCACCCTCGTCGCCGTCGTGCTCGTCTGGCTGCTCGGTCGCAAGCTCGGCCTGAGCCGGCCGGCGGCGGCCGTCGCGGCCCTGGTGTTCGCGGTCTCGCCCCTGGCGCTGCAGTTCCACCGCACCGTCTACCTCGACAACATCGCGACGCCGTGGCTGCTCGCCGCTTTCGTCTTCGCCCTGAGCCGGCGCTACCAGCTGGCCGGGTACGCCGCCGCCTCGCTCACCTTCGGCATCGCCGTGCTGAGCAAGGAGACGTACCTCCTCGCCCTGCCCTTCCTGGCGTGGACGATGTGGCGCGGGGCCGACCGGTCGACGCGCCGCTACACCCTCTCGATCGCCGCGAGCCTCCTCGTGCTGGTCGGCCTCGGGTACGTCGCCCTCGCCGCCGTCAAGGGCGAGCTGCTGCCCGGCGCCGGGCGGGTGAGCCTGCTCGAGGGCGTGCAGTTCCAGCTCGCGACCCGCGAGGCCAGCGGCTCCGTGTTCGACACCGGCAGCCTCTTCTTCGCGACCGTCTCGCAGTGGTGGCAGCTCGACCCGGTGCTGATCGTGCTGGGCGTCGTGGCCGCGGTGGTGGGGCTCTTCCTCCGTCGCGTCCGTCCGATCGCCGTGATGCTCGTCTTCCTGGTCGCGTTCATGTTCCGGCCCGGCGGGTACCTGCCCGTGCCCTACGTCGTCATGCTGCTGCCGTTCGCGGCCCTGCTCGTCGCGGCCGCCACCGACGCCGCCGTCCGGGCCGTCCGGGCCCGCCGCGCCGGGCGCGCGTCCACCGTCGCCGCCCGCACGGGCGCCGTCGCGTGGCTGGCCGTCACGGCGGTCGCCGTCATCGCCGTCGTGCCGCTCTGGGCCGTGCAGCTGCGCGGCTTCGTCGACGCCGACCTCGACGCCCCGATGCGGAACGCCGAGACCTGGGTCGAGCAGAACGTGCCGACCGACAGCCGGCTGCTCGTCGACGACGCGGTCTGGGTCGACCTGGTGAACGCCGGGTTCGCCCGGGAGAACGTCATCTGGTTCTACAAGATCGACACCGACGGCGCCGTCCAGGCGCAGTCGCCGAACGGTTGGCGCGACAGCGACTACCTGTTCGAGACGGAGTCGGTCCGCACCTCGGGGCTGGCCTCGGCCGACGTCCGGCAGGCGCTCGAGAGCTCGACCGTCGTGGCCTCGTTCGGCGAGGGCGACCAGCAGGTCGCCGTCCGCCGCATCGACCGTGACGGGGCCGCGGAGGCCCAGCGCACGGCCGACGAGGCCGCCGCGGCCCGGTCGCGGGCGGGCTCCGAGCTCGCCCAGAACCCCGGCCTGCAGGTGTCGTCGACCTTCGACCAGGCCCTGACCGACGGCCGCCTCGACCCGCGCGCCGTGATCGTGCTCGGGCAGCTGGCCGCCATCGCCCCGGTCTCCGTCGCCGACCCCGAGGGGCTGCCCGGCGAGCAGGAGTCGCTCTTCCGCCAGTTCGTCGTGACGCCCGGCGGCGGCGAGTCCCTCGCCGACCTCCGAGCCACCCTCGAGGGCCTCGGCGACGTGTACGCGCCGCAGTCGGTCGAGCAGGAGGGCGACGCCCTCCGCGTGACCTTCTCGGCCGTGCCGCCCGAGGGGCTCCTCGCCCCGTGACCGCCCGGTCGAGGCCCGCACCCCGCGGGCCTCGACCCTCCAGACCGGCTCCGCCCGCCAGGGCGGAGCACCCCGACCGGAAAGGAACCACCGTGATCCGCACGATCCGCTCCCTCCGCACCACCGCCTCCCGCACCGCCCCCGGAACCCCCGAGGCCGCCGTCGGCCGCGCGGCGAGCCCGTCGCGGCGCCGCCTCGCGGCACCGCTCGCCCTCGCCGCCGCGGCGGCCGTCGCCCTCGCCGGGTCGCTCGTCGCCGCCTCGCCCGCCCACGCCGCCGACGGCGACGGCTGGGTGCGCGTCGGCCACCTGTCGCCCGACACGAAGGCCGTCGACGTCACCCTCACCTCGCTCTCGGGCGGGCAGGTCGTGATGGACCTCGACGACGTGACCTACGGCCAGGTCAGCGCCTACCAGGCGCTGCCGGCAGGCACCTACGTGGTCTCGATGACGGCCGCCGACTCGCCGGCCCGCACGAAGCCGGTCATCACGACGAACGTGACGGTCGACAGCGGCCAGCCGATCACGACCGTGGCGTACGGCCCGAACGACGACCTGCGCACCCAGGTGTTCAAGGACGACCTGACCGCGCCCTCCGACGGCCAGGCCAAGGTGCGCCTCGTGCAGGCCGCCACGGTCAGCGACGAGGTCTCGGTCGCGACGACGACGGGCACGACGATCGCCGCCGACGCGCCCTTCGGCAGCGCCAGCCAGTACGCGCAGGTCGCGGCCGGCCCGTGGCAGCTCTCGCTCAAGGGCGACGACGTGACCGGCTCCGGCTCGGTCGACCTCGCCGCGGGCAGCATCAGCACGCTCTTCGTGCTCGACGACTCCGACGGCGGCCTCACGGTCGTCCCCGTCGTCGACAGCGCCGCGACGGCGCAGGCACCGGTCGGCGGCGTCCAGACCGGCGGCGGCTGGCTCGCCGAGCACCGGGCGGCCGACGCGACGGCCGACGCGGCCGACGGCGACCAGCCCCGGGGCTTCTGGGCGACCGTCCTCGGCTGGTTCGGGGCGTGACCCGGGGAGGCGCGCCGCGCCTCCCGGCACCGCTCCCGCACCGCACCGCCCCACCAGCAGAGAGCAGAGCAGCATGACCCGCAGAACGAAGGCCCTCCTGGCCGTCGTCGTCGTGGTGGCCGTCGCCCTCACGGCCGGCGTCGCCTGGCTCGTCGTCGGCCCCTCGGGCCCGTCGTCCGACGAGCCGGCCGCCGACGCGACCGGCACGCCCGGCGCCGGCACCCCGACCCCGCAGGCCCGCACGGCGACCGAGATCGGCGAGGGCTTCCTCGACGACTGGGTCGACGACGACGGCCGCGTCGTGCGCCGCGACCAGGGCGACGACACCGTCAGCGAGGGGCAGGCCTACGGCATGCTCGTCGCCGTCGGCGTCGGCGACGAGCAGCGCTTCGACGCGATCTGGCGCTGGACCCGCGAGAACCTCGTGCGCGAGGACGGCCTGCTGGCCTGGCGCTGGGCCGACGGCGCCGTCGTCGACGACATGCCGGCCAGCGACGCCGACGTCGACGCCGCGCGGGCCCTCGTGCTCGCCGGCGAGGCCTTCGGCGACCCGTCGCTCACCGAGCAGGGCGTCGACCTCGGCGGTGCCGTGCTCGACGAGATGACCGCCGTCACCGACGTGGGGCGGATCCTGCTGCCCGGCCCCTGGGCGGCCGGCGACGGCCCGTGGTCGTACAACCCCTCGTACGCGTCGCCCGCGAGCTTCGCCCAGCTGGCCGAGGCCAGCGGCGACCCGCGCTGGTCGGAGCTCGAGGCCGGCTCGCGCGCCGTGACGACCGCCGTGCTCGACGCGACGGCCCTGCCGAGCGACTGGGCCCAGGTGCGCCGCGACGGCAGCGTCGTGCCCCTGCCGGGCGCCGACGGCACGTCGGGCACCGTGCAGTACAGCTACGACGCGGCCCGCCTCGCGCTCCGCTACGCCGAGTCGTGCACCCCCGACGACGTCGCCCTCGCCGCCCGGCTCGCGCCGGTGCTGCAGCGCTACGACGACCTGCCGATGCAGCTCGACCTCGGCGGGCAGTCGATCGGTGCCGACCAGAGCCCGCTCGCCTACGCGGCCCGCGCCGCGGCCGAGGCGAGCGCGGGTCAGCACGAGGAGGCCTCCGCCGACCTGCGACGCGCCGACACCCTCGCCCAGTCGACCCCGACCTACTACGGCACCGCGTGGGCCGCCCTCGCGGCGCTCCAGGTCGAGGCGTCCGCGCTCGGCGCGTGCTCGCCGCTGGAGGTGGCCCGATGAGCCTCGTGCAGCGCATCTCCGCCCACCGGCGGGCCGCCGTCGCCGTCGGCGTCGCGGTCGTCCTCCTCGTCGCGGCCGGCGTGACCGTCGGCGCCGTCGCGGCGCAGCCCGGCCGGGGCAGCTCGACCGGCACGGGCGCCGAGGCCGGCGCCGGCGCCTCGCAGGCCGCCCCGGGCGGGGCCGCCACCGACCCGGCGCTCGACCCCGGCAGCGGGGCCGCGGGCTCGTTCCAGGACCCGGCCGCACCGTACGTCACCGCGCCTCCCGCAGGCTCGACCCCGGTGCGGGTCCAGATCCCCTCGATCGGCGTGGACTCCGGCCTCGAGTCGCTCGGCCTCGGTGCGCAGGGCGAGCTCGAGCCGCCCCGCGAGTGGATGTCGGCGGGCTGGTACCGCGACGGCGTCGTGCCGGGCGGCGTCGGTCCGGCGGTCATCGCCGGGCACGTCGACTCCGGCAGCGGCCCCGCCGTGTTCGTCGACCTGGCCGACCTCGCCGTGGGCGCGGAGGTGCAGGTGACGCTCTCGACCGGCAGCGTCGAGACCTTCCGCGTGACGGGCAGCGAGCGGACCCCCAAGGCGACCTTCCCGACCAGCGACGTCTACGGGGCGACCCCGACGGCGAGCCTCCGCCTCATCACCTGCGACGGCACGTTCGACCGCTCGACCGGCCACTACGTCGACAACCTCATCGTGTTCGCCGACCTCGTGTCGGCCACCTGACCGGCGCGGACCACCCGCACCGCCCCGCCCCGCACCGCACCGCACCGCCCCCGACCCGACCCGCTCCCTCCCACCCGACCTGGAAGGACCACCCCGTGAACGACGCACTCGTCATCATCCCGACCTACGACGAACGAGAGAACCTCGACTGGATCGTCGGCCGCACCCTCGACAGCGGGGCCGCCGTCGACGTTCTCGTCGTCGACGACGGCTCGCCCGACGGCACCGGCGACCTCGCCGACGCGTGGGCCGCCCGCGACCCCCGGGTGCACGTGCTGCACCGCACCGGCAAGGCCGGCCTCGGCGCCGCGTACCTGGCCGGCTTCGCCTGGGGGCTCGAGCGCGGCTACGCGGCCCTCGTCGAGATGGACGCCGACGGCTCCCACCACCCGGAGGACCTTCCCGCCCTGATCGCCCTGCTCGCCGACGACGACCTCGTGCTCGGCTCGCGCTGGGTGCCCGGCGGCCGCGTCGAGAACTGGCCGCTGCGCCGCCGGCTGCTCAGCCGCGGCGGCAGCTGGTACACCCGCGGCGCCCTCGGCATCACGGTCGCCGACACCACCGGCGGCTTCCGGGCCTTCCGGGCCGAGGCCCTCCGGCGCATCGACCTCGACGAGGTCGAGTCGCGCGGCTACTGCTTCCAGGTCGACCTGCTCTGGCGGTCGCTGCAGGCCGGCCTCCGCGTCGTCGAGATGCCGATCACCTTCACCGAGCGCGTGCACGGCGCGTCCAAGATGAGCGGGTCGATCGTGCGGGAGTCGCTGGTCAAGGTCACGAGGTGGGGCCTGACCCGGCGCAGCCGCGCGGTCGTCGAGCTCGTGCTGCGGCACCGTCGCCTGCCGAGCGTGCGGGCCACCTCGCACCGCGTGCGGCCGGGCGAGCTGGCGGGCC
>NZ_LMOX01000003.1:229145-245454 GCF_001423665.1 Frigoribacterium sp. Leaf164 | reverse complement strand
GCCACCGACGGACGAGAGGAGGGGCGGGTCGCGACACGACCCGCCCCTCCTCTCGTCTCCTCCGGCCCGCGGGCCGGCTGCCTCAGCGGACGATCGCCACCGAGTGCGGCGGCAGCAGCAGCGACTCGCCGGCGGTGACGGCGTCGTCGCTCGTGAACAGCACCTCGGTGCAGGGCACGGCGACGCGCGCCTCCTGCTCCGCGAAGTTGACGGCGACCCGCAGCGAGCCGCGCGTCAGCACGAGCCACCGGGCGTCGGCGTCGTGCTCGACCGAGACGCGGGGGAGGCGCGGGTCGGTCAGGTCGGGCTCGGCGCGTCGCAGGGCGGCCAGGCGGCGGTACGCGCTCAGCACGAGGGCGTGCCGCCCCTGCTCGACCTCCGACCAGTCGAGCTTCGAGCGCCGGTAGGTCTCCGGGTCCTGCGGGTCGGGCACGGTCGACTCGTCCCAGCCGAGCTTCGCGAACTCGGCGATGCGGCCCTTCGCGGTCGCCTCGCCGAGGTCGGCCTCGGGGTGCGAGGTGAAGAACTGCCACGGGGTCGACGCGGCCCACTCCTCGCCCTGGAAGAGCATCGGCGTGAACGGCGACGCCAAGGTGAGGGCGGCGGCGATGACGAGCTGGCCGTCGTCGAGCGTGGCCGCGAGGCGGTCGCCGATCGCGCGGTTGCCGATCTGGTCGTGGTTCTGGTTCGCCACGACCAGGCGCCAGCCGGGCATGTGCTCGACGTCGATCGGGAAGCCGTGGTCGGTCTCGCGGAACGACGACCAGGTGCCGTCGTGGAAGAAGCCCTTCGTGAGCACCTTGGCGAGCGAGTCGAGCGACGCGAAGTCGGCGTACCAGCCGGTGGTCTCGCCGGTCAGCGCCACGTGCAGGGCGTGGTGGAAGTCGTCGCTCCACTGCCCGTCGAGGCCGTAGCCCTGGCGGTGGTCGGGGCCGGAGCCGCCGCCGTCGCGCGGGGTGATCAGGCGCGGGTCGTTCATGTCGCTCTCGGCGATCAGCGTCAGCGGGCGCCGCTGGTGGGCGCTCAGCGCCGCGGTGCGCTCGGCCATCTCCTGGAGCAGGTGCACCGGCGAGTCGTCGCGGAGCGCGTGCACGGCGTCGAGGCGCAGCGCGTCGACGTGGTAGTCGGTGAACCACATCGCCGTGTTGTCGAGGATGAACTCTCGCACCTCGTGCGCGCCGTCGTCGTCGAGGTTGACGTTGTCGCCCCAGGTGTTGGCGTGCTTGCTCGAGAGGTAGGGGCCGAAGACGGGCAGGTAGTTCCCCGAGGGGCCGAGGTGGTTGTAGACGACGTCCTGCACCACGCCGAGGCCCGCGGCGTGCGCGGCGTCGACGAAGCGCTGGTAGGCCTCCGGCCCGCCGTAGTTGTCGGTCACCGTGAACCAGTCGACGCCGTCGTAGCCCCAGTTCCAGCGCCCGTTGACGCCGTTCACCGGCAGCAGCTCGACGAGGTCGACGCCGAGCTCGACGAGGTGCGGCAGCTTCTCGATCGCCGAGTCGAGCGTGCCCTCGGGGGTGAAGGTGCCGAGGTGCAGCTCGTAGATCACCGCGCCGCCGAGCTGGCGGCCCGTCCAGGCCTCGTCGGTCCAGGCGAAGGCTGCCGGGTCGAAGGTCTCGCTGAGGCCGTGCACGCCGTCGGGCTGGCGTCGCGAGCGCGGGTCGGGCAGCGGCGTGTCGCCGTCGTCGAGCAGGAAGCCGTAGCGGTGGCCCGGCCCGCGGTCGAGGTCGGCGGGCGCGCGCCACCACCCGGTGGCGGGCTCGGCCGCGAGCGGCAGCACCTCGCCGTCGAGGTGCAGTCGCACGGTGGTGGCGGTCGGGGCCCAGACGTCGTAGACGCTCATCGGTCTCCTCGGAGGTGTCGGGTGGTCGGTGTGCGGGGGAGGTGCGGGGTGCGGGCACGACGACGACCGCCGACCCGCAGGGGTCGACGGTAGTCGTGCGGCGCCCGGCTAGACCTGGCTGTCCGCCGGGACGAGCAGCGCGACGGGGTACGTCTCGAGCAGCTCGGCGAGGCGGACGTGGCCGCCCTCGTGGCGACGGCCCGTGAGCACGTCGACCCAGGCGCCGCCGCGGGTGAGCACGACGGTGTCGTCCCAGCCGCCGGCCTGCTCGAGCGACACCGGGAGGCGCGTGGCGACGACGAGAGCGCCGCCACGGTCGGCGGCGACGACGTGGTCGCGGCGCTCGCCGAGCACGGGCAGCGGGGCGTACCGGGTGAACAGCTCGGGCCGGTCGCGGCGCAGCGTCAGCGCGCGGTGCGTGACGAGCAGCTTGGCCGCCCCCGTCTCGTCGACGGGCGGCACGGTGCCCGCGACGACGTCGGCGAGGAGGCGGCGGCGCGCCTCGAAGTCCACCTCACGTCGGTTGTCGGGGTCGACGAGCGAGAAGTCCCACAGCTCGCCGCCCTGGTAGACGTCGGGGCTCCCCGGCCCGGTGAGCTGCAGCAGCGCGACGCCGAGCGAGTTGCTCCAGCCCGCGGGGCGCAGCACGTCGACGATGCGCTCGACCTCGTGGCGCACCTGGTCGTCGTCGAACGCAGCGTCGACCGCCGCGTGCATGCGCTCCTCGAAGGCCTCGGCCTCGGGGGTGCGGTCGGTCCACGTGGTGGAGCTGCTGGCCTCGCGCGAGGCCTTCTCGGCGTAGTCGTGCAGGCGCTCGCGCGACGCCGGCCAGGCGCCGACGATCGTCTGCCAGAGGATGTTCTCGAACGGGCCGTCGCCGACCGGTGCGAGGCTCCGCAGCCGCTCGAGCGTGGCGGCCCACTCCTCGGCGACCTCGGCGAGCACCGAGACGCGGGCGCGCACGTCGGCGCTGCGCTTGGTGTCGTGGGTCGAGAGGGTCGTCATGCCGAACGGGCGCTCGGCGAGGCGCAGCTGCTGGCGGTCGTGGAACTCCGCGGGCGTGAGCGAGAACTCGGCGGGGTCGGCCCCGACCTCGGTCAGCGTGGCGAGACGGCTGTAGCGGTAGAACGCGGTGTCCTCCACGCCCTTGGCCATCACCATGCCGCTCGTCTGCTGGAACCGGACGGCGGCCGGGTGCTCGGCGTCGTGCAGCACGGCGACGACCTCGGTGATCGTGGCCGCGAGGTCGGGGCGGTGCGCGGTGGCGACCTCGGCGGCCTCGTCGAGGTGCTCGGCCCCCTGCGGCAGGTAGCTGCGGTAGACGGGGAAGGCCGCGGCGAGCTCGGCGAGGGCGTCGACGGCGCGGTCGTCGGCGCGGCCGTCGTCCGACAGCAGCCGGGCGAGGCGCCGGATCTCGCTGCCGAGGATCCCGTCGGCGATGCCCCGCTTGGTGCCGAGGATCATCTCGTGCCAGTCGTCGGGGCCGTCACCGTCGCGGAGGCGGGAGTCGAGCGCGCCGAGGGCCTCGGCGCCCGAGGGGTCGACGAAGACCCGGTCGAGGTCGGCGAGGGCGTCGTAGCCGGTGGTGCCGTCGGTGGCCCAGTCCTCGGCCAGGCGCTCGTCGCCCTCGAGGATCTTCTCGACGAGCACGTGCGCGCCGCCGGTCAGCTCGGCGAGGCGGTCGAGGTACCCGCCCGGGTCGGCGAGGCCGTCGGGGTGGTCGACGCGGAGGCCGTCGACGAGCCCCTCGCGGAACCAGCGGCCGATCTCGACGTGCGACTCGTCGAAGACGCGGGGGATCTCGACGCGGATGCCCGCGAGGGTGTTCACCGCGAAGAAGCGGCGGTAGTTGAGGTCGGTGTCGGCTCGCTTCCAGTGCACCAGCTCGTACGACTGGCGGGCGTGGACGGCGGCCGCGTCGTCGCCCTCGGCGGCCGTGCCGGGAGCGATCGGGTACACGTTCTCGTAGTAGTGCAGCTCGTCGCCGACGACCTCGAGGCCCTCGATCGTCCCGTCGGCCGCGGCCGGCTCGCCGAGCACGGGCAGCAGCAGCTTGCCGCCGCCGGCCGCCCAGTCGACGTCGAACGCCTCGGCCCAGCGGCTCTCGCGGCCGTGGGTCAGGACGTCCCACCACCAGACGCTGGCCTTCGGCGTCGCGACGCCCACGTGGTTCGGCACGATGTCGACGAGCACGCCGAGGTCGGCGTCGTGCGCGGCGGTCGACAGGGCGTCGAGCCCGGCCGCGCCGCCCCGGGCCGGGTCGACCCGGCTGTGGTCGACGACGTCGTAGCCGTGGTCGCTGCCGGGCTCGGCCTCGAGCACGGGCGACAGGTAGACCCAATCGGCCCCGAGGTCGCGCAGGTAGGGCACGACCGCGGCGGCGGCGTCGAGGTCGAAGGCCTCGCGGATCTGCAGGCGGTAGGTGGAGCGGGGGTGGTCGCGTCGGGTCACGAGGGGTCCTCAGCCGTGGCGCGCAGGACGACCAGGGACCGGCTGGCCACGGGCAGCTGGTCGCCGGCCCTCAGGGCCGGGACGACCTGAGGGGAGGAGGGGGGCTGGGGAGTGGTCGCGGCACGGACTGCCTGCAGCGACCGGGGAGGCGCGGTGGCGGGGGCGACCGGAGGCGCAACGGTGCTGTCGACCACGACCTCCCAGCCCTCGGCGTACTCGTCGGGAGGCAGCACGAACGTGACGGTCTCCTCGCTGGCGTTGAAGTACAGGACGAAGTTGACGTCGGTGATGCGGCCGCCGCGGTGGTCACGGCCTCGGATGCCGTCGCCGTTGAGGAACATGCCGACCGACTTCGCGTACGACTCGTTCCACTCGCCCTCCTGCATCGCGTCGCCCTCGGGCGTCAGCCAGACGATGTCGGGCAGGGGCTCGCCCTCGCCGCGGGTGACCGGGCGGCCGTTGAAGTACCGCTGTCGACGGAACGTGGGGTGGTCGTGCCGGAGCTTGATGACCTCGGCGACGAACTCGATCAGCTCGCGGTCGGCGCTCGCCCAGTCGATCCAGCTGATCTCGCTGTCCTGGGCGTAGGTGTTGTTGTTGCCGCGCTGGGTGCGGCCGAGCTCGTCGCCGTGCAGCAGCATGGGCACGCCCTGGCTGAGCAGCAGCGTCGCCAGGAAGCTCCGCTGGCGCTGCTCGCGGAGGGCCAGCACGGCCTGGTCGTCGGTCTCGCCCTCGACGCCGGAGTTCCAGGAGCGGTTGTGGCTCTCGCCGTCCGCGCCTCCCTCGCCGTTGGCGTCGTTGTGCTTCTCGTCGTAGCTGACGAGGTCGCGCATGGTGAAGCCGTCGTGCGCCGTGACGAAGTTGATGCTCGCGACCGGACGGCGCCCGTCGCGCTCGTAGAGGTCGGCCGAGCCGGTGATGCGGCTGGCGAACTCGCCCAGGGTGGAGGGCTCGCCCCGCCAGAAGTCGCGGACGGTGTCGCGGTACTTGCCGTTCCACTCCGTCCACTGGGGCGGGAAGTTGCCGACCTGGTACCCGCCGGGCCCGACGTCCCAGGGCTCGGCGATGAGCTTCACCTGCGACACGATCGGGTCCTGCTGCACCAGCTCGAAGAACGTCGACAGGCGGTCGACCTCGTAGAACTCGCGGGCGAGGGAGGCGGCGAGGTCGAAGCGGAACCCGTCGACGTGCATCTCGGTCACCCAGTACCGCAGGCTGTCCATGATCAGCTGCAGCGAGTGCGGGTGACGGACGTTCAGGCTGTTGCCGGTGCCCGTGTAGTCCATGTAGTACGTCGCGTCGTCGTCCATCAGGCGGTAGTAGGCCGCGTTGTCGATGCCCTTGAACGACAGGGTCGGCCCGAGGTGGTTGCCCTCGGCCGTGTGGTTGTAGACGACGTCGATGATGACCTCGATGCCGGCCTCGTGCAGCACCCGCACCATCGTCTTGAACTCCTGCACCTGCTGGCCGGTGTCGCCGGTCGCCGAGTAGGCGGCGTGGGGCGCGAAGAAGCCGATGGTGTTGTAGCCCCAGTAGTTGCTGAGGCCCTTCTCGAGGAGGGTGTTGTCCTGCACGAACTGGTGCACGGGCATCAGCTCGAGCGTCGTGACGCCGAGCTTCTGCAGGTGCTCGATGATCGCCGGGTGGGCGACGCCGGCGTAGGTGCCGCGCTGCTCGTCGGGGATCTCGGGGTGCGTCTGCGTCAGGCCCTTCACGTGGGCCTCGTAGACGACGGTCTCGTCGTAGCTGTACTTCGGCGGGCGGTCGCCCTGCCAGTCGAAGAACGGGTTGATCACGACGCCGAGCATCATGTGCGGCGCGCTGTCGCGGTCGTTGCGCGAGTCGGGGTCGCCGAAGTCGTAGGCGAAGAGCGCCTCGTCCCAGTCGATGTCGCCGCTCGTGGCCTTCGCGTACGGGTCGAGCAGCAGCTTGGCGGGGTTCGCGCGGCAGCCCGCGGCCGGGTCGTACTCGCCGTGCACGCGGTAGCCGTACTTCTGGCCGGGCTGCACCGTCGGCAGGTAGGCGTGCCAGACGTAGGCGTCGACCTCGGTGAGGGGCACGCGGGTCTCGACGCCCTGGGCGTCGAAGAGGCACAGCTCGACCTTCGTGGCCGCCTCGCTGAAGATCGCGAAGTTCGTGCCGCCGCCGTCGTAGGTGGCGCCGAGCGGGTAGGGGTTGCCTGGCCAGGTGTGCAATCGATCCTCCGTCTAGAACTCGGCTCAGCCTAGGGGCCGCGGCCGTCCGAGGGCCGCCGGGGGCGGCCCTCGGACGGCAGAGGGCGCCCCGTCGTCGACGGGGCGCCCTCCGGCGGTGCGGATGTCGGCTCAGCGACGGGTCACGGCGCCGTCACGGCGTCGAGCGCGTCGACGAGGCCCTCGCCGAACCAGCCGTTGTCGGCCGGGGTGCCGACGCAGGTCGCCGCGGTGGCGGGGCAGGCGACGTCGTCGGCCTGGGCGTACAGCAGGTCGGTGAGCTGCGTGCCCTCGGCGCGGGGGTGCGTCGCCTTGAGCAGCGCGAGCACGCCGGCCACGTGCGGGCTGGCCATCGAGGTGCCCGACTTGGTGCCGTAGCCGCCGCCGGTCACGGTCGACAGGATGCTCGAGCCGGGGGCCGCGACGTCGATGACGCCGTCGCCGTAGTTCGAGAACGACGACTTGGTGCCGGTCGAGGTGGTGGAGGAGACCGTCACGACGCCGTCGAGCTCGGCGGGGATGTCGGTGCAGGTCTCGTCGAGCTGGCGGGTCACCGGCACGGTGTCGTTGGGGCTGCCGGTGTCGACGGTCTTGTTCGCGAGGTCGACGGCGCTGTTGCCGGCGGCCGCCACGTTGACGACGCCCTTGCGCTGCGTGAACTGGACGGCGCGGTCGACGGCGGTCTTGACGGCCGCCTGGTCGACGTCCGACCCGCACCAGAACTCCCACGGGTCGATGAAGTAGCTGTTGTTCGTGACGTCGGCGCCGGTGGCCTCGGCGTACATGAAGCCGCAGATGGCGGCCTCGGCGTAGATGAACCCGTCGTCGTTGACGACCTTGACGGAGCTCAGCTTCGAGGCCGGGGCGACCCCGACGATGCCGACGCCGTTGCGGCCGGCCGCGATGGTGCCGGCGACGTGGGTGCCGTGGTCGCTCGTCGTGGGCTGCCAGGCGGCGTACGAGGTGTCGGGCGTGCCGCTGAGGCAGCCGGCGGAGCGGCCCTGGTCGATGTTCGCGGCGAGGTCGGGGTGGTCGCCCTGGATGCCCGAGTCGAGCACGGCGACGAGCACCTTCTTCGAGCCGTCGGTGACCTGGTGGGCCTGGTCCGCCTTGATGGCGGTCATGTCCCACTGGCGGGCCTCGAGCGGGTCGGCCGTGACGGCGGTCGCCGCCTCCAGGCCCTCCTGCTCGGCGACGGACTGCTGCGAGGCCGAGCCCCCGGTGCGCTGCAGCGCGGCCGTGTCGGGCGCGCCCTTCCACGTCGGGTCGGAGGCGGCGACGGGCGCCGTGCGGGTCGCCCCGACCGAGGCGACCGACTTGTCGGCACGGACGGAGGCGGCGAAGTTCACGTTGTCGGACTGAGCGATGACGACGCCGATCTCGGGCCACGACGCGACGACGGTGCCGGCGGCGGCGGTGACGGCCCGCTCGGCCTTCCGGGTCTGGCCGTTGTTGGCCTTCGTGACGTTGACGGCGTAGTTCATGACCTGGCCGGTGACGACGGGCAGGGCCGGGGCCGGCTGGGCGGCGACGACCGAGCCGTCGCCGGGCGCGGCGACCGCGGCGCCGGCGCCGGCGAGGCCGAGGCCCGTCGCCAGCGAGACGGCCAGACAGGTGGAGAGCACGCGGCGGCGCGTGCGGGCGGTGATCGGGCTGAAGGACATCGTTCTCCTCGTCGGGTGGGGCCGGGCGACGTCGGTGCGGACGACGGGCGTCGCTGACGGCTCAGGCTGAACATAGGGAGAACGGCGGGTGACCGGATAGTGGGCACTTGGGGGGACCGTCGCTGACCCCCGGTCGGGGGCCAGGCCCGGCGGCGCCGACCGACGGGTAGCGTCAGGGCATGACGCCCGCACCGCTGCCGACGTCGGCAGCCACCGCCTCCTGCCCGCCCGCCCCGCGCCTCCTCGGTGCCCCCTCCGGGGCGGCCCGCTCGTGAGGGTCGTGGTGATCGGGGCGACCGGCCACGTCGGCGGGTTCCTCGTCCCGCGGCTCGTGCTCGCCGGCCACGACGTCGTCGCCGTGAGCCGCGGCGCGTCCGCCCCCTACCGCGAGCACCCCGCCTGGCGCCAGGTCGAGCGCGTCCAGCTCGACCGCGAGGCGGGCGACGCCGACGGCTCGTTCGGCCGGCGCGTCGCCGAGCTCGGGGCCGACGTCGTCGTCGACATGATCTGCTTCACCCCCGCCTCGGCCCTCTCCCTCGTCGAGGCCCTGCGCGGCACGGGCACCGTGCTCGTGCACTGCGGCACCATCTGGGTGCACGGCCCGTCGGAGGAGGTGCCCGTCACCGAGGAGGCGCGGCGCGCTCCGTTCGGCGAGTACGGCACGCAGAAGGCCGAGATCGAGCGCCTGCTGCTCGCCGAGTCGCGTCGCCCCGGCGGGGTGCCCAGCACGGTGCTGCACCCCGGCCACATCACCGGGCCGGGCTGGCCGATGATCAACCCGGTCGGCAACCTCGACCTCGACGTCTGGGAGGCGCTCGCGACGGGCCGCGAGGTCGTCATGCCCGGCCTCGGCCTCGAGACCGTGCACCACGTGCACGCCGACGACGTGGCCCAGGCGTTCCAGCGCGCCGTCGAGCAGCCGGCCCAGGCGGTCGGCGAGTCGTTCCACGTCGTCAGCGAGCGGGCGGTCACGCTGCGCGGCCTCGCCCAGCAGGTCGCGAGGGCGTTCGGGCAGGAGGCGCGGCTCGAGTTCGCGACGTTCGACGAGTTCCGGGCACAGCGCGACCCCGCCTCGGCCGACGCCTCGTGGGAGCACCTCTCGCGCAGCCACTCGATGAGCATCGACAAGGCCCGTCGCCTGCTCGGCTACGCGCCGCGCTGGACGACCGTCGAGGCGGTGCTCGACGGGCTCGAGTGGCTGCGGGCCGACGGGCAGCTCACCCTCGCCTGACCCGGCGGGGCTCGGTGTGCTGGACGAGGCACTCGGCGATCGTCTCGACGTCGTCGAGCACGCCCTCGGCGATCTGGACGATGACGTCGTAGGCGCCCTCCTCGGTCATCGTCAGCCGACGACCGTTGAGGCCGAGGAAGGCGATCAGGCCGGCGAGCCCCAACCTCTTGTTCCCGTCCACCAACCCGTGGTTGTTGACGAGCGAGTGCACGAGGGCCGCGGCCTTCTCCTCCAGGGTCGGGTAGGCGTCCGCGCCGAGCACGGAGGCCCGCGGCCTCGCGAGGGCCGACTCGAGCAGGCCGGCGTCGCGCACGACGACGTCGGGAGCGACAGCGCGCCGTGCGACGTGCAGCAGCTCGCCGTAGGTGAGGTGGATCACTCGCCGAGTCGGCGGAGAGCCTCGGCGTAGCGAGGGAGCTCGTCGTCGAGTACGTCGTCCAGGAGGTCGGCCCGGCTGTGGGAGTCGACGTACTCCCTCACGGCCTGGCGTGCGACGTCCTGCATGGACCGGGACTCCAGCGCCGCGCGGCGGCGGAGCGCGTCGGCCTCGTGGTCGTCGAGTCGGAGGGTCATGGGCATGCAGTCGACGGTATCTGCTATGATACCAGATGGCAACGAGCAGACCCTCTCGACTGGGCTATGCTCGGCGGCACACACACGGGAGTCCGGTGATCCGGGCTGAGAGGAAGCGATCCACGCTTCGACCGTCGAACCTGATCTGGATCATGCCAGCGCAGGGAGGAGAGAACATGTCTGTTTCCGTGTCCGCGAACGAGTCGTCCTCGAGCCGCGACGAACGTCCGGCCGCCACCTCGCCGAGGAAGCCGTCGCGCCGCTGGCGCGTCGTCGACATCGTCGTCGCGAGCGTCATCGGCGTCGCCTGCGGCGTCGTCTTCTGGGCCTGGGGCCTCGCCTGGACCCCGCTCGACAGCGCCCTGTCGTTCCTGCCGGGGCTCTCGGGCCTCCTCGCCGGCGGCTGGCTCTTCGCCGGCGTGCTCGGCGGGCTCGTCATCCGCAAGCCCGGCGCCGCGATCTACACCGAGGTCATGGCCGCCGTCGTCTCGATGCTGATCGGCACGCAGTGGGGCTTCTCGACGCTGATCTGGGGCGTGCTGCAGGGCCTCGGGGCCGAGCTGGTGCTCGCGGCGTTCCTGTACACGACCTGGCGCCTCCACGTGGCCCTGCTCGCCGGCGCCGGCGCGGGCGTCGTCGTCGCGCTGCTCGACACCTCGTTCTCGTCGATCGCCGCCACCGCGATCGAGTACAAGGTCGTCTACGGCGTCAGCGCCGTCGTCTCGGGCGTGCTGCTCGCCGGCCTGCTCTCGTGGCTCGCGGCGCGGGGCCTCGCCCGCACCGGCGCCCTCAGCCGCTTCGCCTCGGGCCGCTCGGCCGAGGCCCGCGTCTGAGCCGACCGCTGCCGACGACGTGACGACCGCCTCCGGGGCCCGGGTCGACGCCCGCGGCTGGGGGTGGCGCCACGCCGGCCGGCTGCGACCGGCCGTCTCCGGGCTCGACCTCGTCGTCGAGCCCGGGGAGCGCGTGCTGCTGCTCGGGGCCTCCGGCGCCGGCAAGTCGACGCTGCTCGCGGGCCTCGCCGGCGTGCTGGGCGGCGACGAGGAGGGCGACGCGACCGGTGAGCTGCTGGTCGACGGCCGCCCGCCGGCCGAGCAGCGCGGGCGGGTGGGCCTCGTGCTGCAGGACCCTGACTCGCAGGTCGTGCTCGCCCGCGTCGGCGACGACGTCGCCTTCGGCTGCGAGAACGTCGGCGTGCCCCGCGACGAGACCTGGCGTCGGGTCGACGAGGCCCTCGACGCGGTCGGGCTCGACCTGCCGCGCTCGTGGCCGACCGCCCAGCTCAGCGGCGGGCAGAAGCAGCGCCTCGCGCTCGCCGGGGCCCTCGCGATGAGGCCCGGCCTCGTGCTGCTCGACGAGCCGACGGCGAACCTCGACCCGGAGGGGGTCGTCGAGGTGCGCGACGCCGTGGCCCGCGTCGTCGAGGCCACGGGCGCGACCCTCGTCGTCGTCGAGCACCGCGTCTCGGTCTGGCTGCCCGTCGTCGACCGGGTCGTCGTGCTCGCCGCGGGGGGCGGCGTGCTCGCCGACGGCCGGCCCGACGACGTGCTCGGGCACGAGCGCGTCCGGCTGACGGAGGCGGGGGTGTGGGTGCCGGGGGCCGCGCCCGCCCTGCCCCACCGGCACCGCGCCTCCTCGTCCGGGCCCCTGCTCGAGGCCTCGGGCCTCGCCGTGGGGCGCCGGGGGGCCCGCGGGCCCGCCGTGGCGACCGGCGTCGACCTCGTCGTCGACGACGCGCGCGCCCTCGTGCTGACCGGGCCGAACGGCGCGGGCAAGTCGACCCTCGCCCTGACCCTCGCCGGGCTGCTGCTTCCGGCGGGCGGGTCGCTCCGGGCGACCGAGCTGCTCGCCGCCGGCGCCGGGCCGTCGCCCGCCCGGTGGCGCTCGCGGCAGCTGCTGTCGCGGGTCGGCACGGTCTTTCAGGACCCTGAGCACCAGTTCCTCACCGCGACCGTCCGCCGGGAGCTGGCGGTGGGGCCGGAGGCGCTGGGCGAGTCGCCCGCGGAGGTCGCCTCCCGGGTCGACGAGCTCCTGGCCCGCCTGCGCCTCGACCACCTCGCCGGCGCCAACCCGTTCACGCTCTCGGGCGGCGAGAAGCGGCGACTCAGCGTCGCGACCGTCCTCGCGTCGCGGCCGCGCCTCCTCGTGCTCGACGAGCCGACCTTCGGGCAGGACGCCCGCACCTGGCGGGAGCTCGTCGCGCTGCTCGCCGAGCTCGTCGACGAGGGGCGCTCGGTGGTGGCCGTGACGCACGACGCCGAGTTCGTCGCCGCCCTCGCCGACGACGTCGTCGCCCTCGAGCGGCCCGTCGCGCGAGAGGCCGTCGCGTGAGCCTGCTCGCGGCCGTCGAGACCGACCGGCTCGTCGGCCGCCTGAACCCGGTGGCGAAGCTGCTCGCGGCGCTGGTCGTGTCGCTCGTGCTGCTGCTCTCGATCGACGCCGTCTCGGCCGGGGTCGCCCTCGTGCTCGAGCTGCTGCTGCTGCCGTGGGCGGGGCTCTCGGCGCGGCAGCTGCTGCGTCGCACCGCCCCGCTGTGGATCGCCGCGCCGACGTCGGTGCTCGTCACGGCCCTCTACGGCCGCGACGAGGGGGCCGTGCTGCTGCAGGTCTGGTGGATCAGCGTGACCGACGGGTCGCTCTCGCTGGCCCTCGCCATCGGCCTCCGCATCCTCGCGGTGGGGGTGCCGGGCATCGTCCTGCTCGCGACCACCGACCCCACCGACCTGGCCGACGGCCTGGCGCAGGTGCTGCACCTGCCCGCGCGGTTCGTGCTCGGCGGCCTCGCCGGCCTCCGGCTCGCCGGGCTGTTCGCCGACGACTGGCGGCAGCTCTCCCTCGCCCGGCGGGCGCGCGGCGTCGCGGACGGCCGGGGCCCCGTCGCGGCGGCGCGCCGTTTCGGCGGGCAGGCGTTCTCCCTGCTGGTGCTGTCGGTGCGCCGCGGCAGCAAGCTGGCGACGGCGATGGAGGCGAAGGGCTTCGGCTCCGACGCCGAGCGCACCTGGGCCCGGCCGTCGCGCGTCGCGGGCCGCGACCTCGTGCTCGTCGCGATCGGGGTGCTCATCGCGGCGGCGGCGGTCGCCGCGGCCGTCGTGGCCGGCACCTGGGAGTTCGTCCTTGCCTGAGGAGTGGTCGGCGGCCGTCGACGACGCCCTCGTGGGCGCCCTGCTGCGGCGAGCCGAGGAGTCGCGGGTCGGCGCCGACCGCGTGGTGCTGCTCGTCGACGGCCGCTCCGGCTCGGGCAAGACGACGCTCGCGCGTCGCCTGGTCGCGGCGTGGCCCGGTGCCCTCGGGCCGGTCCAGCTGGTGCACCTCGACGACGTCTACCCCGGCTGGCACGGCCTCGCGGCGGCCTCCCGGGTCGTCGAGGAGTCGCTGCTCGTCGGGCGCGAGCCGGGCTGGACCACGTGGGACTGGGACGCCGACGTGCCGGGGGAGCGGCGGACGCTCGACCCGGCCGTGTCGGTGGTGGTGGAGGGCGCCGGGTCGCTGACCCGCGCCTCCTCGGGGCTCGCGACCCTGTCGGTGTGGCTGGAGCTCGACGCGGGGGAGCGGCGACGACGGGCGCTGGCCCGCGACGGCGCGGCCTACGAGCCGTGGTGGGAGGTCTGGGCCGGGCAGGAGGAGGCGCACCTCGCGGCCGAGCGGCCGCGCGCGCTCGCCGACGTGGTCGTCCGGGTGCCCGTGACGCCGGTGCCGGTGCCGCCGCCGTCGCCGTCGCCCACGTCGTCGCCGCCGTCTCCGTCGAGGTGACCCGTCCGGGGCCCTCGCAGCGCGTCAGGGCCCAGATCGGGGCACGGGGAGGCGCCGCTAGGCCCAGCCGAGCTGGTGCAGCTGGTCGTCGTCGATGCCGTAGAAGTGGGCGATCTCGTGCACGAGCGTGACGTGGATCTCGTCGCGCAGCTCGTCGACGTGGTCGACGGCGGCGAGGTGGGGCTCGCGGTAGAGGACGATGCGGTCGGGCAGCTCGCCGAAGCCGTAGCTGCCGCGTTCGGTGAGGGCGACGCCGTCGTAGAGGCCGAGCAGGTCGAGCGTGCCGTCCTCCGGGCGGTCCTCGGTGACGAAGACGACGTTGTCGAGGCCGTCGACCATGTCGTCGGGCAGGAGATCGAGCTCGGCGACGACCATGTCGTCGAACTGCTCGGCGCTCACCTCGGACGGGTCGATGCCGGCTGCTCGGTCGTCGCTCACCCGTTCAGGCTCCCACACCCCGCCTGAGGCCTCAGTCGACCCCCATCGGGTCGGGCGGATGATCGGCCGCACGCGCCACGCGCATCCGGTGCGCCGCCTCCCGGGCCCCCTTGCCCACGCCCCACACGATGAACCAGACGCCCAGGACCGGGCCGATGAAGATCAGGCCAGAGATGCGCCCGTCCCACCCCCAGTAGCTGTACGTCAAGAACGCCCCGACCCCGAGCGCGATGAACGCCACCCCCGCGACGACGAGCCCCCACCACGACGCCGGCGCCTCGCGCCCCACACCCCCGCGTCTCTCACCCCTCAGTCCTACCGGCCCCGCCCCCATCCCGCCCATCGGACACCACCCATGACCGACCCGTCCGCCCAGCCATCGACGACGTCTCAGATGCGCTCGCGCATCTGAGACCGAACAAGCACGGAACCCAAAAAAGGCCCTGCCTCGTAGGGCAGGGCCTTTCCATTTGGCGTCTCAGATGCGCTCGCGCATCTGAGACCAAAAAGCACGGAACCCAAAAAAGGCCCTGCCTCGTAGGTCAGGGCCTTCCCATTGGGCGTCTCAGATGCGCTCGCGCATCTGAGACAAACAAGCACGGAACCCAAAAAAGGCCCTGCCTCGTAGGGCAGGGCCTTTCTATTTGGGTGAGTAACGGGGCTTGAACCCGCGGCCTCCTAGACCACAACCAGGCGCTCTACCAGCTGAGCTATACCCACCATGTGCGGCCGCCGGAGCGATCGCAACGAGAAGACTCTACTACAGCCGGGAGGCCCATTCGTCCACGACGGCCTTCGAGATCGCCTGGACGTCGTCGGTGGTGGGCCCGGGGTCGGCGACGAAGCCGGCACGGCGGTAGTACTCGAGCTCGCGGATGGACTCGAGGATGTCGGCGAGGGCCCGGTGGCCGCCGTGCTTCTGCGGGGCGTTGAAGTAGACGCGGGGGAACCAGCGGCGGGCGAGCTCCTTGATGGAGGAGACGTCGACGCTGCGGTAGTGCAGGTGGCCATCGACCCGCGGCATGTACTTCGCGAGGAAGGCGCGGTCGGTGCCGATCGTGTTGCCGGCCAGGGGGGCGTGCTGCTCGGTGGGGACGTACTTGAGGATGTACTCGAGCACCTCGTACTCGGCCTCGGCGAGGCTGACGCCGCCCGGGATCTCCTCCAGCAGGCCCGAGGAGGTGTGCATGTCGGTGACGAACTCGTTCATGTTGTCGAGCGCCGACTGGTCGGGCTTGATCACGATCGTGAAGCCGGGGTGCACGGGCGTGAGGTCGAAGTCGGTGACGACGACGGCCACCTCGACCAGCTCGTCGACCGCGATGTCGAGCCCGGTCATCTCGCAGTCGATCCAGACCAGCCGGTCGTTCGTGGAAGCCATGCCGCCACTCTAGCGTCGGGGGCCGACACGCTCGGGCTCGGGCGCTGCCCCGGAGGCGCGACCTACCTGGGCGCTCGGTCCGCGCCTCCTGGTAGAAGGGTGGCATGACAGACAGCAAGCCCACCGTGGCCGAGGGATCCGAGTACGTCGTCTTCTTCGAGGGCGGCCCGAGCGACGGCCGGACCGACACCCGCACCAGCTTCGACGGCTCCTACGAGGACGAGATCGTCGACTACGTGCTCGTCGAGGGCATCGAGACCGGCTTCGTGTACAAGGTGCGCGAGGCGAAGATGAACGGCGAGCAGCTGCAGGTGCACTACAAGCTCGACGAGGCCGACAGCGACCCGGTCGACGCCCTCGAGAACCGCGGCGACCGCACCGACGAGTTCGGCACGTTCTGACGCCACGGCAGGTGGACGAGGAGGCGCGGGGAACATCTCCCCGCGCCTCCTCGTTGTACGGGGGCATGAAGGTCGAGCTGTACACGTCCGCGTTCTGCGGCCCCTGCCACGCGGCCCGCGCCGTCGTGGCCGAGGCCTCGGCCCTGGTGCCGCTGCTCGAGGTGGACGAGGCCGACGTCGTCGCCCGGCCCGACGAGGCGGAGGCCCGCGACGTCCGCAGCACGCCGACGATCGTGGTGCTCGACCGGGCCGGCAGCGAGGTGTTCCGCGCCGCCGGGGTGCCGCGGCTCGACCAGCTGCTCGGCGCGCTCGCCCTGGCCGTCTGAGCGGGCACGGTATCGTGGGGCCCACGCCCTCGTAGCTCAGCGGATAGAGCAGGAGCCTTCTA
>NZ_LMOX01000003.1:125874-229061 GCF_001423665.1 Frigoribacterium sp. Leaf164 | reverse complement strand
GAGATCTTCGTGGTGCTTCTCATCTCCCGGTCGCAGGTTCGATCCCTGCCGAGGGCACCGTGAACAGCGGCCCTGCCGAGGGCACCCGCTACGCGTCGGGTGTCGTCCGGTCGCGGACCTGCGTCGCGCTGACCGGGTCGCCGTAGCGGTCGGTGTCGTCGTCTCCGTCGTCGGACGAGTCGCGCTGAGCGGGCATCGCCTCCGTGGGGGCCGACCCCCGGGGCCGCACGGGCTCGTGACGGGCCGGCGACGTCGGGCGGAAGGCGGCGTGCTCGTCGGTCAGCGGCGTGGGCGCCGTCGGCGTCCGTCGCTCCGGCACGAACGGCGTGACCTCGACGGGCTCGTCTGCCCGACGGGCGGGGGCGGCGGGGCCTGAGCCGGAGGCCGGTGCCGCTCTCTGCCCGTCGCGCTCGGCCTTCCAGTCGCGCTGACGCTGCTCGGCCTCGGTCGCCTGCTCGGCGTCCTCGTAGCGCCACCGCTCCAGGTCCGCCCGGAAGAGCTTCTTGGCCCGCGACGGGCGGCTCTGCCAGTCGAGCAGGCGGTCGCGGAACTCCGCCAGCGACTGCTCGGGCTGGTGGCCGTAGCTGGCGGAGTCACGCTTGATCTCGCCGAGCTGGTGCTCGGCCCACGAGGCGGCGAGGCCCGAGCCGGTCACGGGCAGGAGGCGCAGACGGACCTCCGCCTCCTGGGCGAGGTGGTCCGTGAAGGTGCGCTCCTCCGCCCCGAGCGAGCTCCACGTCGCCGCCTTGCGCGACGCCGCGACGATGCCTGCGATCGCGGAGGCCTTCGCCTCGTCGTCGTGCAGACGGACGACGCGCTTCAGGGCGGCCCTCCCGATCAGGGCGGCGACGACGCCGGCGACGAGGATCGCCACGAACGGCACCACCGCCTCGGAGACGACGCGCCACCCGTCATCGCTCTGGACCCACCGGACGAGACTGTTCCACCACTGCATGCGCGAACTCTACAGCCGAGGTCGAAGGTTGCCGGGGCCCGGTCGCGGGCGAGCCGCGGCTCAGGCGAACCGGAAGCAGTCGGTCGCGTCGCTGCGGCTCCAGAAGTCGCCGATCTCGACGAAGCGCCGCTGACGGGCCAGGAACCTCTTCGCCCGCCACCGGTCGCCCTGCGGGTCGTCGTGCCTCTCGACGTAGCCGAGCACCTCGCCCGAGGCCGTCGTGACGCGGGAGAGGTCGTCGCGCACCTGGACGAGGCGCAGGCCCCCGCGGGTCTCGGCGAGCGGGAGGTGCTGCGTCGCCGGACGCGTCGCCGGGGGCGTGAGGAGGGTGGTCGCGGAGGTGCTGGTCATGAGGTGCTCCTGAGGTCATCCGGCCGATGCTGTCGAGAACACGGCTGACGCTACGAGCTGCCACCGACATCGCCTCGACCCGGGGACGGGAGCCCGACGACGGCGCCGGGGACGGCAGGAGGGGCGGACCCGACCGGGCCCGCCCCTCCTCCGACGCCGAGCCCGTCAGGCCCGTGTCCGCTCCGTCAGCGACCCGTCCCGTCGACGGCGAACGGCTCGATGGCCGCGACCTCGTCGTCGGTCAGCTCGGCTCCGTGCAGGGCGTCGAGGCTGTCGTCGAGCTGGGCGACCGACGACGCACCGATCAGGGCGCTCGTGACGGCGGGCTGACGGAGCACCCAGGTCAGCGCGAGCTGGGCGAGCGACTGGCCCCGCGCCTCCGCGATGTCGTTCAGGCCCCGCACGCGCTCGAGGTAGGTCTCGCTCAGGGCGTCCTCCGTGAACCAGCGGCCCTCGGCCGCCCGCGACCCGGCCGGCGCCTTGCCCGAGAGGTACCGGTTGGTGAGCAGGCCGCCGGCGAGCGGCGAGAACACGATCGAGCCCACGCCGTTGTCGAGCAGCGTCTCGAAGAGCCCCTGCTCGGGCTTCCGGTCGAACATGTTGTAGCGCGGCTGGTGGATCAGCAGGGGCACGCCCTCGTCGGCGAGGGCGTCGATCGCCGCCTGCGTCTGCTCCGGGCCGTAGTTCGAGATGCCGGCGTAGAGCGCCTTGCCCTGGTGCACGGCGGTCGCGAGGGCCCCCATCGTCTCCTCGATCGGCGTCTCGGGGTCGGGGCGGTGAGAGTAGAAGACGTCGACGTAGTCGAGGCCCGTGCGCTCCAGGCTGGCCTCGAGCGAGTTCAGCAGGTACTTGCGCGATCCGCCGTCGCCGTAGGGGCCGGGGCGCATGTCGTAGCCCGCCTTCGACGAGACGACGAGCTCGTCGCGGTAGGGCACCAGGTTCGCGGCCACGATGCGGCCGAACTGCTCCTCGGCCGAGCCGTAGGGCGGGCCGTAGTTGTTGGCCAGGTCGAAGTGGGTGACGCCGCGGTCGAACGCGCGGAGGACGATGTCGCGCTGCGTCTCGAGGGCACGGTCGGTGCCGAAGTTGTTCCAGAGCCCGAGCGAGATGCGGGGCAGTTTGAGCCCGCTGCGACCGGTGCGGACGTAGTCCAGCTTCGAGTACCGCTCGTCGTCGGCGACGTAGGGGGTGAAGGGAGATCTCATGACCTCACCCTAGGGCCGGGCCCCGCCCGGGGGCCCGAGCGATCGGGGGACGGCGCCCCCTGGTCGATCGCGGGTCGGCGGAGTACCGTGCGCCCCATGACGACGTTCGTCCTGGCCGGTGGCTGCTTCTGGTGCCTCGACGCGGTGTACCGCGCGCTGGACGGGGTCACGGAGGTCGTCTCCGGCTACACGGGCGGCTCGTCGCCCGACCCCACGTACGACGAGGTCGTGACGGGCTCGACGGGGCACGCGGAGTCCGTGCGCGTCACCTTCGACCCCGCCGTGCTGCCGGCCGACGTCGTGCTCGACGTGTTCTACACGGTGCACGACCCTCGGCAGCTCGACCGCCAGGGCGCCGACGTCGGGTCGCAGTACCGGTCGGCGACCTTCGCGGCCGACGACTCCCAGCGCGAGGTCCTCGAGCGCGCCCGCGAGCGTGCCGACGCGACCTGGGGCGGCGGGGTCGTCACGACCGTCGAGCCGCTCGGCCGCTTCTGGCCCGCCGAGGAGGAGCACCAGGACTTCGCGGAGAAGAACCCCGGCCAGGGGTACTGCGTGGCGGTGGCGCGGCCGAAGGTCATCGCCGTCCGCCGCGCCTACGCCCGGTACGCCCTGGCCACCTGACCCGCCCCGCACGCCGTGCGGGGCGCCACCGAGAGAAGGGTGCTCGACGATGAGCGACCACATGACCACCGACCGGGTCGAGCTGACCGGGCAGTCCTGGCTGGCCCTCGGGCCCGCCGGAGCCGTCGGCTCCGTCCACCGCACGAGCCACGGCTTCACCGTGCGCCTCGCCGGCCGCGACGAGTTCAGCGGGGAGTACCCGACCCTCGCCGTCGCGAAGAGCGCCCTGTTCGCCGCGCTCGGGCCGGGCGCCGAGTACCCCGAGTTCCGCGAGCACTAGCCGGCGGGGGGAACCCCACTGACCGTCCCTCCCCGGGGCGGCCCGGGCCCGCGCCGTCCCCAGGGAGGCGCGGGCCCGGCCGTGGGGCCCGCCCGCCCTCGCGAGACTCCCGGCATGACAGACACCATCACCCTCACCGGCATCGTCGCCACCGACCCCCGACTCGTCACGACCGAGGCCGGGCTCGACATCACGAGCTTCCGCCTGGCGTGCACGCAGCGCCGCTTCGACCGGGCCCGTGACGCCTGGGTCGACGGCGACACGAACTGGTACACCGTCACGGCCTTCCGGGCGCTCGCCGCCAACGTGGGCGCCTCCGTCCACAAGGGCGAGCGGCTCGTCGTCACGGGCCGCCTCCGCATCCGCCCCTGGGAGACGAGCGACAAGTCGGGCACGACCGTCGAGGTCGACGCCGACGCGGTCGGCCACGACCTGCGCTGGGGCCGGTCGTCCTGGAGCAGGGCCCTCGCCTCCGCGACGCCGGCGGGAGTCGCGGCGGGGGACGCGCCGGCCCCCGCCGACCCCGAGGCGGTCGCCGGGGGCACCGCGGCCCCGGGCTGGGCGTCCGTCGCCGCCGCGCGCCCCGACGAGTCGTCGGCCGGCGGGGGCGCCGTCGGCGAGGACGGGCCCCTCGTCCCGGCCGGGGCCGGGGGAGGTGCGGGCTCCTCCGACCCCGCCGAGGGCGGCGACGAGCCGCCCTTCTAGCTCCGGCCGCGGGCGACCCCGCACCGTGCCGCCGGGGCCCGCGCCACCGGTGACCGCTACGATCGGTCGAGAGCGACCCGGCCCGGGTCCGCGGCGAGGAAGGTGCCCCGTGAGCCGATCGCGACCCGTCGCCCTCCGACTGGGCGTCGTGGCCCTGCTGGCAGCGGCCCTCACCGGCTGCACCACGGAGGCACCGGCCCCCGCGCCGTCGACCTCCGCCGCCGCGACCGCCGAGCCCTCCGCCGACCCGACGATCACGCCCGACTCGACGAGCGACGAGGCCTACGCGTACTTCGACCTCGTGGCTCGCGGGCACGTCGACGCGAACGGCGCGAAGGACGGGCGCTCGATGGTCGACACCCTCGTGGCCGCCGGCTTCGACAAGGCGGCGATGGAGGTCACCCCCGACTCCACGTCCA
Source organism: Frigoribacterium sp. Leaf164 (assembly GCF_001423665.1). Classification (NCBI taxonomy): domain Bacteria; kingdom Bacillati; phylum Actinomycetota; class Actinomycetes; order Micrococcales; family Microbacteriaceae; genus Frigoribacterium; species Frigoribacterium sp. Leaf164. The sequence continues at coordinate 224,522 of NZ_LMOX01000003.1, read as the reverse complement.
TCGGCCGGGCCGCCGACTCCGTGCAGTTCTCCGTGCTCTGGGGCAGCGACTGCCTCATCGGCCAGACCAGCGGCGCGGGCTACAGCAGCCAGCTCGCCCCGGTGCTCGGCAACGGCAGCTGCCTCGTCGGCACCACCCGCGCCATCGACTGGTGACCACCCGCTCCTCCTCGCTCCGGCCCCCAGGGGGCCGGCCCCCGAACCTCTCCCATCCCGCCCCCGGCGCCTCACGGCTCGACCCATAGACTGGACACCATGGCCGAATACATTTACTCGATGGTCCGTGCCCGCAAGGCGGTCGGCGACAAGCTGATCCTCGACGACGTCACGATGTCCTTCATCCCGGGCGCCAAGATCGGCGTCGTCGGCCCCAACGGAGCCGGCAAGTCGACGATCCTCAAGATCATGGCGGGGCTCGACACCCCCAGCAACGGCGAGGCCAAGCTCTCGCCCGGCTACACCGTCGGCATCCTCATGCAGGAGCCCGAGCTCGACGAGACCAAGACCGTCCTCGAGAACGTGCAGGAGGGCGTCGGCCCGATCAAGCAGAAGCTCGACCGGTTCAACGAGGTCTCGGCCGCGATGGCCGAGCCCGACGCCGACTTCGACGCCCTGCTCGCCGAGATGGGCTCCCTCCAGGAGGACATCGACGCCGCCGACGCGTGGGATCTCGACTCCCAGCTCGAGCAGGCGATGTCGGCCCTCCGCACGCCCCCGGGCGACGCCGAGGTCGCGAACCTCTCCGGCGGTGAGAAGCGCCGCGTCGCCCTCTGCAAGCTCCTGCTGCAGAAGCCCGACCTGCTCCTCCTCGACGAGCCCACCAACCACCTCGACGCCGAGAGCGTGCTCTGGCTCGAGCAGCACCTCAGCAAGTACCCCGGCGCCGTGCTCGCCGTGACCCACGACCGGTACTTCCTCGACCACGTCGCCGAGTGGATCGCCGAGGTCGACCGTGGTCGCCTCTACCCCTACGAGGGCAACTACTCGACGTACCTCGAGAAGAAGGGCGAGCGCCTCCAGGTCCAGGGCAAGAAGGACGCCAAGCTGGCCAAGCGCCTCGCGTCCGAGCTCGAGTGGGTGCGCAGCAACGCCAAGGGCCGCCAGGCGAAGTCCAAGGCCCGTCTGGCCCGCTACGAGGAGATGGCGAGCGAGGCCGAGCGCACGAGGGTCCTCGACTTCGAGGAGATCGTCATCCCCGTCGGGCCGCGCCTCGGCTCGCAGGTCATCGACGCGAAGAAGCTGCACAAGCAGTTCGGCGAGCGCGTGCTGATCGACGACCTCACCTTCACGCTGCCCCGCAACGGCATCGTCGGCGTGATCGGCCCGAACGGCGTCGGCAAGACGACCCTGTTCAAGACGATCGTCGGCCTCGAGCCGCTCGACGGCGGCGACCTGCGCGTCGGCGAGACGGTCGACATCTCGTACGTCGACCAGAGCCGCGGCGGCATCGACCCGAACAAGAACCTCTGGGAGGTCGTCTCCGAGGGGCACGACTACATCCAGGTCGGCAAGACGGAGATCCCCTCGCGGGCCTACGTCTCGCAGTTCGGCTTCAAGGGGCCCGACCAGCAGAAGAAGGCCGGCGTCCTCTCCGGTGGTGAGCGCAACCGCCTCAACCTGGCGCTGACCCTCAAGCAGGGCGGCAACCTGCTGCTGCTCGACGAGCCCACCAACGACCTGGACGTCGAGACGCTCGGCAGCCTCGAGAACGCCCTGCTCGAGTTCCCCGGCTGCGCCGTGGTCATCACCCACGACCGGTGGTTCCTCGACCGGATCGCCACGCACATCCTCGCGTGGGAGGGCCTGAACGACGACGGCACCCCCAACTGGTACTGGTTCGAGGGCAACTTCGAGTCGTACGAGGAGAACAAGATCGAGCGTCTCGGCGCCGACGCGGCGAAGCCCAGCTCCGCCACGTACCGCAAGCTGACGCGCGACTGAGATGACCCGCCTGCACGTGCCGACCCGGGTCCGCTGGAGCGACCTCGACGGGTACCGGCACGTGAACAACGCGTCGATGCTGCGCCTCCTGGAGGAGGCGCGCATCGACGCGTTCTGGTCTCCCGACGGCACCATCGACGAGCTGTCGAGCGCCGCCGTGCTCGACGGCCGTCCCGACGCGGCGACGATGACGCTCATCGCCCGTCAGGAGCTCGAGTACCTCGTGCCGATCCCGTACCTGCGGGCGCCGCTCGACGTCCAGCTCTGGGTCGGCCGTCTCGGGGGCGCCAGCCTCGAGGTCTGCTACGAGGTCTGGTCGCCCGTCGGCGTCGAGCCTGCGCAGCTCTTCACTCGGGCGGCCACCACCATCGTGCTCGTCGACTCGGCGACGAACCGGCCGAGGCGCATCTCCGACGTCGAGCGTGAGGCCTGGTCGCCGTACCTGGAGGAGCCCCTGAGCTTCCGGCGACGCTGATCACCGGCGGGCGCTGAGCCCTGGGTCGTTCCTGACCCCGAGGTCACGCCTCCGGCGCCACCTGACGGCGCGGCACCCGGACCATGCCCTCCTGGGCCACGCTCGCGACGAGCCGCCCGGCACGGTCGTAGATGCGACCCAGGGCGAGCCCCCGGCCGCCGATCGCGTTCGGCGACTCCTGCACGTACAGCAGCCACTCGTCGATGCGCGCCTCGCGGTGCCACCACATCGCGTGGTCGAGGCTCGCGGCCTTGAGGCCCGGAGTGACCATGGCGACGCCGTGGCGCCGGTAGATGGACTCGAGGATGGAGTAATCGCTCGCATAGAGCAGGGCCGCGCGGTGCAGGTCGGCGTCGTCGGGCATCGGCGCCGTGGCGCGCAGCCACACGGCCTGGTGCGCCACCCGGGCGCCGTCGACGCGGAAGTACACCGGCGAGGGCACGTGCCGCATGTCGAACGGGCGGTCGTTCGCCCAGGCCTGGGCGATGGGGTGGTCGACGACGGAGAGCAGCTCGGAGTCGCTGGGCACGTCGTCGGGGCCCGGCAGCCCCTCCGGCATGTCGACCTGGTGGTCGAGACCGTCGTCGGGGGTCTGGAACGACGCGATCATCGACAGGATGGGCACGCCGTCCTGGCTCGCCTGGGTGCGCCGGGTCGCGAACGACCGACCGTCGTGGATGCGGTCGACCGAGAACGTGATGGGGACGGTGAGGTCGCCCGGGCGGAGGAAGTACGCGTGCAGCGAGTGCACGGGGCGCTCCGGCCCGATGGTGCGCTGGGCCGCGACGAGCGACTGGGCCATGACCTGACCGCCGAAGACCCGGCCCAGGGGCTCGGGCTGCGACGTGCCCGTGAAGACGTCCTGGCCGTCGACCGAGCCGGCCGGCGCGAGGTCGAGGGTCGAGAGGAGGCTCTGCAGGGGAGAGGCGGTCATCCGATGTAGTTTAGGGGGCCGATGAGCCGTACATTCACCCTCCCAGACTCCCTGTCCCTGAGCGACCTCGCGACCTTCCTGGGGCGTGCCGCCCGCGTCGAGGACGGCTCGGTCCGGCTGATCGCCGGCGACGGCGTGCTCGCCGTGTACGTCGCGGTCTTCTACCCCTCGGGGCTGCTCGACCAGAGCCCGACCGTGCTGGGGCTGCGCACCTTCCAGCTCGTCGACCGGCCGAGCTTCGACGCCGTGGTGCCGGTGCGGTCGCTGACCGAGCGCCTCGTGCGACTCCAGAACGACGTCGTCGACCCCACGGCCGCGGTGACGGCGACGCTCCCCGTCGAGGTGAACACGGTGACCTGGGCTGCCATCTCACCGCCGCGCGGCGGCTGGAGCCGGCTGGCGCCCGCCGACGAGACGCAGCTGCGCGAGACCGCGACGGCCGGCATCGACGAGGTCGCGACGGCCCTCGGGTCGGAGACGGGCGAGCAGATCGTCACCCGCGTGCGCTCGGAGGTGTGGTCGCGCCCCGTCCCCGGCGCGGAGCACCTCCCCGCCGCGGCCGCGTTCGCCGCGCTCAGCCTGGGGTTCCTCGGCGACGACGAGCCCGTCTCCGTGCTCGAGACCGGCCCGTGGACCCGCGTCACGACGAGCCGGGGCCACGTGCTCGTCAAGCGCCGCGGCGGCCTGCTCTAGCCGCACCCTCACCCGCAGCCGCGGGCAGAGCACGGCATCGGCGCCGGGGCCGGCGCAGGTCCGGTCGGCCCGACGCCGGTCGTCAGCGGTCGCCGGGCGCCGGCATCGCGTTCACCATGGCGTGGGCGGCCCGGTCGAGGTACGCCCACAGGGTCGCGTCGTGGAGGGGCGAGAGCTGGAGCTCGTCGACCGCGGCGCGCATGTGGTGCAGCCACCGGTCACGCGCCTCCGGCGTGATCGTGAACGGCATGTGCCGCATCCGCAGCCGGGGATGGCCGCGCTCGTCGCTGTACGTCGTCGGGCCGCCCCAGTACTGCTCGAGGAAGCCGGTGAGGCGCTGGATCGCGCCCTCGAGGTCGTGCTCCGGGTACATCGGCCAGAGCAGCTCGTCGGTGCGGACGCCCTCGTAGAAGTGGCGCACGAGCCGCTCGAAGGTGGCCCTGCCGCCGATCTGCTCCCAGAAGACGCCCTGCGCGGCGTCGTCGCCGAGCCCCCGGCGCAGCGTGACCGGTTGTGCCGAGTCGGCGGGCTGAGCCGGGCCGCCGGCCCCCGGCGCCGCACCGTCACCGTCACCGGCAGGGCGCGGCGTGAGGGGGATGCCGCCGCTCATCGCCGACGCCCCCGGGGAGTCGGCTGGTGCGGCGTCGGGACGGTGTGCGGCGGCTTGGAGCCCTGCACCGAGGAGGCGCTGTCGAAGCCGGTCAGGACGACGCTCGTCAGCGACGGCAGCGTGATGCCCATGGCGTCGGTGGCCCTCTTGAGCCGTGCCCGCAGCTCGCGGTCGACGGTGTCACGGTCGGCCGAGCGCGTCTTCACGACGACCCGGATGACCACGTGCTCGTCGGAGATCGACTGGATGCCCCACACCTCGGGCACGTCGATCACCGAGCGCTTCCACTTCGGGGTCGCCGCGAGCTCGTTCGCGCTCGCGAGCATGGCGTCCTGCACGGCGTCGACGTCGGCGTCGTAGGGGACGGCGAGGTCGATGACGACGCGGCTCCACCCCTGCGACATGTTGCCCACCCGCAGGATCTCGCCGTTGCGGACGAACCAGAGCACGCCGTTCACGTCGCGCACCTGGGTGACGCGGATGCCCACGGCCTCGACCACGCCGACGGCCGGGCCGACGTCGACGACGTCGCCGACGCCGAGCTGGTCCTCCGCGACCATGAAGATGCCGTTGAGCAGGTCCTTCACGATGTTCTGGGCGCCGAACGCGAGACCGGCGCCGACGACGCTGGCCGCGCCGACGATCGCCACGACGTCGAAGTCGAGCTCTCCGAGCACGAGCACGAGGGCGACCGCCGAGATGACGACGGTCACGACGTTGTTCAGCACGCTGCCGAGCGTGCGCGTGCGCTGCACCACCCGCACCGCCGCGAGGGGCGAGGCGACGAGCGCCTGCGTGTCGTCGACGTTCTGCTTCCGCTTGATGCCCGAGACGACCTGGTCGACCACCCGTCGGATCGCGAAGTGCAGCACGATCCGCAGCAGCACGGCGATCAGCAGGATGGCGGCGATGCGGATCGGCACGCCCCACATCGCCCAGAAGGCGTCCCAGTCGAAGTCGACGGGGGCGTCGGGGGCGGTGGCTGCGGCGAGGAGGAGAGTCTGCATCATCGCCGACGATCTAAGCACGCCCGTCCGACGTCGGCCGTGTGCGGCCTGGACGGACGAACGGCGGACCCTGTGAGCAGGGTCCGCCGTCCGACGGGTGGCCGCGAGCGGCCGGCGCGGCTAGGAGGCGTCGGCCGCCTGGGCGCGCAGGGCACGCTCGACGCCGGAGACGCTCTCGCTCACGATGCGACGCAGGGCCGGCACGCCCGGGTTCGCCTCGAGCCAGGCACGGCTGCTGTCGACCAGCGCCTGATCGGCCAGGGGCGACGGGTACAGCCCCGAGACCAGCGTGTCGGCGATGTGGTAGCTCCGCGACTCCCAGATCGTCGTCAGCGCGGCGAAGTACGGCTCGACGAGCGGCTGCAGGATCGCGGGGTCGTTCGTGTGGACGAAGCCCTGGGCGGTCGCGCGCACGATGGCGTTCGGCTGCTCCGAGCTCTCGACGATCGACCGGAAGGCGGCCAGCTTGCCCTCGGTGGTGGGGATGGTCGCCCGGGCACGGGCCGCTGCCTGCGCACCGTTGGCCGTGTTGTCGGCCTCGAGCGCGGCGTCGATCTCGGCCGTGCCCGCGGCGCCGACGAGCACGAGGCCCTCGAGCAGCTCCCAGCGGAGGTCCGTGTCGACGGTCAGGCCGTCGAGCGCCACGGAGCCGTCCGTCAGGCCCTGCAGCGTCGCCGCGTGCTCGGGGGTCGACGCGATGCCGGCGAACGCCTTGACGAACTGGAACTGCGCGTCCGAGCCGGCCTCGGCCCGCTGCGCCAGCGCCCAGAGGCCGTCGCCGACCTCCGTGACGGTGGAGGCGCGGGTCGAGGGGTCGACGTACGCGCGGGCCGTCTGCGCCAGCTGCGCGAGCGTCGTGCGGATGGTCGTCGACTCGGTCTCGGTCGCGATGTTGTCGAGCACCAGGCGCACGTAGTCGCGCGGCGCGGTCTCGGCGTCGCGCGTGGCGTCCCAGACGGAGCCCCAGACGAGGGCGCGGGCCAGGGGGTCGCTGATCTTCGCGAGGTGCTCCAGGGCCGTGGCCAGCGAGGCCTCGTCGAGGCGGATCTTGGCGTAGGCCAGGTCGTCGTCGTTCACGAGCACCAGCGCGCCGCGGTGCTGGCCGACGAGCTCGGGGACCTCGGTGCGGGTCCCGTCGACGTCGATCTCGACCCGGTGCCGACGCACGAGGGCGCCGCCGTCGAGGTCGTAGAGGCCGATCGCCAGACGGTGCGGGCGGATCGTCGGGTAGTCGGCGGGCGCCTCCTGCAGGACGGCGAACGCCGTGACGACGCCGTCGGCGTCCGTCTCGATCTCGGGGCGGAGGGTGTTGACGCCCGCCGTCTCGAGCCACTTCTCGCTCCAGCTCGTGAGCTCGCGGCCCGAGGTCGCCTCGAGCTCGACGAGCAGGTCGCTCAGCTCGGTGTTCGAGTGGTGGTGCTTCTGGAAGTACGCGGCGACGCCGGCGTAGAACGCGTCGATGCCGACCCAGGCGACGAGCTGCTTCAGCACCGAGCCGCCCTTGGCGTAGGTGATGCCGTCGAAGTTGACCTGGACGTCCTCGAGGTCGTTGATGGTCGCGACGACGGGGTGGGTGGACGGGAGCTGGTCCTGGCGGTAGGCCCAGCTCTTCTCCATCGCCTGGAAGGTGGTCCAGGCCTCGGTCCACTCGGTGGCCTCGGCCGTCGAGATCGTGGAGGCCCACTCGGCGAACGACTCGTTCAGCCAGAGGTCGTTCCACCACTTCATCGTGACGAGGTCGCCGAACCACATGTGGGCGAGCTCGTGCAGGATCGTGACGACCCGGCGCTCCTTGATCGCGTCGGTCACCTTGCTGCGGAAGACGTAGGTCTCGACGAACGTCACGGCGCCCGCGTTCTCCATCGCGCCGGCGTTGAACTCCGGCACGAAGAGCTGGTCGTACTTCTCGAACGGGTAGGCGTACCGGAACTTCTCCTCGTAGTAGGCGAAGCCCTGGCGCGTCTTCTCGAAGATGTAGTCCGCGTCGAGGTGCTCGGTGAGCGACCGGCGCGTGAAGATGCCGAGCGGGATGGTCCGGCCGTCGGAGCTGGTGAGCTCGCTGCGCACGACGTCGTAGGGGCCCGCGATGACGGCGGTGATGTAGCTCGAGAGCACCGGGGTGGGGGAGAAGGTCCAGGTCGCGACGTCGCCGTCGACGGCGGGCTCGGGGGTCGGCTGGTTGCTCACGACCTCCCAGCGGGCCGGCGCGGTGACGGTGAACTGGAACGTCGCCTTGAGGTCGGGCTGCTCGAACACCGCGAAGACGCGGCGGCTGTCGGGCACCTCGAACTGCGAGTACAGGTAGACCTCGCCGTCGACGGGGTCGACGAAGCGGTGCAGGCCCTCGCCCGTGTTCGTGTACTCGGCGTCGGCGACGACGACGAGCTCGTTCTCGGCCGCGAGGTCGGCGAGCTGGATCCGCACGCCGTCGTTCACCGCGGCCACGTCGAGCGCCGCGCCGTTGAGCGTGACCGAGTGGACGGTGCGCGTCAGCGCGTCGATGAAGGTCGAGGCACCGGGCGTCGCGGTGAAGCGCACGGTCGTCGAGCTGCCGAAGACCTCGGCACCCCGCGTGAGGTCGAGCTCGATCTCGTACGACTGAACGTCGACGACGCTCCTGCGCTCCTGCGCCTCGACTCGGGTCAGGTTCTCTCCGGGCACGCTTGCTCCATCCGTCTTCAGGTGTCCATGGCGGACTCGTGGTCCGCCGACGAGCCTAGACCTGGGGCCCGCGGCCCGGCGGGCGCCGCCGGCCCCCGGAGGTGCGCCCTCCGGCACAGGTGTTGACTGGGTGCATGACCGACACCGTCGCCCCTGCCCCCCACACCACCGTCGACTTCTGGTTCGACCCCTCCTGCCCCTGGGCCTGGATGACGAGCCGCTGGGTCGACGAGGTCGCCGCGCACCGCGACCTGGACGTCACCTTCCACGTCATGAGCCTCGCGGTGCTGAACGAGGACGCCGATGTGAGCGACGAGTACCGCTCGATGTTCGCCCGGATGCTCCGCTACACGCGCCTCGTGACGGCGGCCGGCGAGCTCCACGGCCAGCAGGTGGTCAAGCCCCTCTACGACGCGCTCGGCACGCGCATCCACCCGGGCGGCGAGACCGACGCCGACGTCGTCATCCCCGCGGCGCTCGCCGAGGTGGGCCTCCCCGCCGACCTCGCCCGGCACGCCGACACCGACGAGTTCGACGAGCAGATGCGCGCCAGCCACTTCGACGGCATCGGCCGCGTCGGGCAGGACGTCGGCACGCCCGTCATCGCGGTGAACGGCACGGCGTTCTTCGGCCCGGTCATCTCGCCCGCCCCGAAGGGCGAGGTCGCGCTGACCCTGTGGGACGGCGTCGTCGCGGCGGCCTCGTACCCCGGCTTCTTCGAGATCAAGCGGACCCGCACCGTCGGTCCGATCTTCGACTGACGCCGTCCTAGGATCGAGGGCATGCGCATCCACGTCGCGACCGATCACGCCGGTCTCGAGTTCAGCACCACGGTCATCGAGCACCTGAGCCGGGCCGGCCACGACGTCACCGACCACGGGCCGACGAGCTACGAGCCCCTCGACGACTACCCCTCCTTCTGCATCGCCGCGGCCCGCGCCGTCGTTCGCGACCAGCGGGCGGGGCACGAGGCCCTCGGCGTCGTCTTCGGCGGGTCGGGCAACGGCGAGCAGATCGCCGCGAACAAGGTCGAGGGGGTCCGGGCCGCGCTGGTCTGGAACGACTCCACGGCGAAGCTGGCGCGTCAGCACAACGACGCCAACGTCATCGCCATCGGTGCGCGCCAGCACACCGAGGAGGAGGCCCTGGCCTTCATCGACGCCTTCGTGGCCGAGCCGTTCACGCACGACGAGCGCCACGTCCGCCGCATCGCGCAGCTCGCGGAGTACGAGACGACCGGGGCCATCGCCGGCCACCCGGTCGACTAGGGGCGACGCGTGCCCGAGGGCCACTCCGTCCACCGCATCGCCAACCAGTTCGCCCAGACCTTCGTCGGCCACCGCGTCGCGGTGAGCTCGCCCCAGGGCCGCTTCACCGCCGGTGCGGAGAAGCTCGACGGCGCGACCATGGTCGACGCGAAGGCGGTCGGCAAGCAGATGTTCCTCGAGTTCGACAACGGGCTCTGGCTGCACGTGCACCTCGGGCTCTACGGTGCCTGGGACTTCGCGGGCGACATCGCGACCGGCGCCTCCATGGCGGAGTCGCGCACGAGGCGTTCCGCCACCCGCAAGGCCGAGAACGCCCCCGACGACGACGGCGAGCACTCGATGGCGAGCATCGGGGCGCCGCGCCGCAGCCGCGTGCGCATGGCCGAGCAGGAGAAGGCGGAGGACGACATCGAGTCGTTCCCGCCCGAGCCCGTCGGCCAGGTGCGGGTGCGCCTGCTGAGCGAGACGGCGGTCGGCGACCTGCGAGGCCCGACCAAGTGCGAGGTCCTCGACGACGCGGGCGTCGACGCCGCCGTCGCGAAGCTCGGCCCCGACCCGTTGGTCGACTCCCCGAAGAAGGGCAGCGACCGGTTCGTCACGACGGTGCGGAAGAAGCGCACGCCGATCGGCCTGCTGCTGATGGACCAGAGCGTCGTGAGCGGCATCGGCAACATCTACCGGGCCGAGCTGCTCTTCCGCGCCCGTCTCGACCCGCACACCCCCGGCAACCAGGTGCCCGAGGACGTCCTCAAGGCGCTCTACAAGGACTGGACGAAGCTGCTGAAGAGCGGTGTCGAGCTGGGCCAGATGATGACGATGGACGGCCTGACGAAGGCGCAGCACGCGAAGGCGCTGCGCAGCCGGGCCGACCGCCACTGGGTCTACCACCGCGAGGGCCTGCCCTGCCGGGTCTGCGGCACGAACGTCGTGATGGAGATGGCCGCGGGGCGGAAGCTCTACTGGTGCCCGGTCGACCAGGTCTGACAGGCTCGGTCGCATGAGGCACACCCCGCACTTCGTGCTGTCCGACGTCGCCGAGGTCGCCCGCCTCGTGCGCGAGAACCCCTGGGCCACGATCGTCGCCCACACGCAGGAGGGCCTGGTCGCGTCGCACTACCCGGTCGTGCTGGAAGAGACCGACGACGGTTCGCTGTCGCTGGTCAGCCACGTCGGTCGCCCCGACGAGCGCAGCCTCGAGCTGGGCCAGGGCGAGGTGATGATCATCGTCCAGGGCCCGCACGGCTACGTCTCGCCCGGCTGGTACCCGGCGGAGCAGATCATCCCGACCTGGAACCACGTCACCGCCCATCTGTGGGCCACCCCTGAGATCCTCTCCGACGAGGAGAACTTCCGGGTGCTCGGCGAGCTCGTCGACCACTTCGAGCGCGTGATGCCCGAGCCGAGCTCCCTGCAGCTCGACGAGGAGGGCGCTCGGCGCGTGGCCCGCGGCACCGTGGGCATCCGCCTGCGCGTGACCCGGTTCGACGCCCGCCTGAAGCTCAGCCAGAACAAGCCGCCCGAGGTCGTCGACCGCATCGTCGCCGAGCTCGAGCACGGCGAGCACTACGCGCAGCCGGCGCTCGCGGCCGAGATGCGCCGGGTGCACCCCCGATGAGCCCAGAGCCCGAGGAGGCGCGGGCCGTCCTCCTGACGAACGCCCGCCTCGTCGGCACCGACGGCTCCGCTCCCGTCGACGCCCTCCTCGACGGCGGGGTCGTCGTCGAGCTCGCGCCCCGGGGCGAGCTCGCGTCGCCCGTCGGCGCCGAGGTCGTCGACCTCGAGGGCCGGTGGCTCGGCCCCGGCCTCTGGGACTCCCACGCGCACCTCGACCAGTGGGCGCTCGTGCGCCGCCGCCTCGACGTCGGCGGGGCGGCCAGCGCGGCGGAGGCCGCGGCCCTCGTCGGGGCGCGCCTCCGCGAGGCGCCGCCTGCGCCCGGGGAGCCCCTCGTCGGCTACGGCTTCCGCGACGCGCTCTGGCCCGACCAGCCGCACCGGGCGCTCCTCGACGCCGTCAGCGGCGACGTGCCGGTCGTGCTGGTCAGCGCCGACCTGCACGCGGCGTGGCTCGACAGCGCGGCGCTGGCCGCGCACGGGCGAGCCGGCCACGAGACGGGCCTGCTGCGCGAGCAGGACGCCTTCGCCGTCTCGACCGCCGTCAGCGCGGTCAGCGACGCCGTCCTCGACGGCTGGGTGGGCGACGCCGTCGCCGCCGCCGCCGCGCGGGGCGTGGTCGGCGTCGTCGACCTCGAGATGTCGTTCTCGCTCGACCGCTGGGCCCGTCGCGTCCGGGGCGGCGTCGACCAGCTGCGGGTGCGCTGCGGCGTCTACCCCCACGACCTCGAGGCGGCCGTCGAGCGGGGGCTCCGCACGGGCGACGTGGTGCCGGGCACCCGCGGGCTCGTCTCGGTGGGGCCGGCGAAGATCATCACCGACGGGTCGCTCAACACGCGCACCGCGTGGTGCCACGACCCGTACCCGGGGCTGAGCGGTCCGGGCGCTACCGGGGTCGCGAGCTACGACCAGGGCGACCTCGTCGCGTGGATGCGCCGCGCCTCCTCGGCGGGCCTCGTGCCGGCCGTGCACGCGATCGGCGACCGGGCGAACGAGCGGGCCCTCGACGCGTTCGAGGCCGTGGGCTGCCGCGGCAGCGTCGAGCACGCGCAGCTGCTGGACGCGTCCGACGTCGCGCGGTTCGCCGGCCTCGGCGTCGTCGCCAGCGTGCAGCCCGAGCACGCGATGGACGACCGCGACGTCGCGGACGCCCTCTGGGTCGGCCGCACCGATCGTGCCTTCGCGCTGGCGTCGCTCGTCGCGGCCGGCGTCGAGCTGCGCCTCGGGTCGGACGCCCCGGTGGCTCCGCTCGACCCGTGGGTGACGATGGCGGCCGCCGTCTCGCGGTCGCGCGACGGCCGTGCCGCCTGGCACCCCGAGCAGCGGATCGGGGCACGGGCCGCGCTGCTCGCCTCGGTCGACGGGGAGGGGCTCGTCCGTGCGGGCCGTGTCGCCGACCTCGTCGTCACGGAGGCCGACCCGCTCGCGGCCGACGACCTCCGCGGGTTCCCGGTCGCCGCGACCCTCGTCGGCGGCCGGTTCACGCACCGCACGCCCTGACGACGGAGGCCGCCGCCCCGGTGGGGGCGGCGGCCTCTCGTCAGGCAGGTGCCGGGGTCAGCCGACGTCGGCTCAGCCGGCGACGTGCGCCGCGAGGAACCAGCGGTCCTTCTCGAGGCCGCGCGAGATCTCGATCGCGACGTCCTGGCTGGAGGCGTCGAGCTCGCCGAGCTCGTCGATGGCGGTGCGGACGCCGACCAGGGCGGCGTCGATCTGGGCGACCAGCTCGGCGATCGTGCGGTCGATCTGGTTGAAGCCGGGCGACGTCGTGGGGATCGAGGTCTTCGCGGCGACGGTCTCGATGCGCGCGTCGACGGGGAGGCCGAGGGCGACGACGCGCTCGGCGGCCAGGTCGGCCCACTCGCGGGCGTGGTCGACGACGACGTCGATCAGCTCGTGCACGGCGACGAAGGCGATGCCCCGGACGTGCCAGTGCGCCTGCTTGCCGTTGACGGAGAGGGCGGTCAGGTCGGTGACGATCGGGCTGAGGAACTGGGCGACGCCGGCGGCGACGTCCGGGTCGACGGAGCCCTGGGGAACGGTGATGCGGAGATCGGTCATGACGAGTCCTTTCCTAGACGATGGGTGCAACGCTATTCGGCTGAGGGGATTCCGCAAGCAAGCTGAGGCTGCACTTCGTGAGGGTCGCCTGCCCTCACCGGCGCCGACCTGCGTCCCGTCTGAGCCGCTCGTCCGGGTCGCAGCGGGGGATAACCCCACCGGGCGTCCGGGCGCTGGCACCATGGGGAGCGAGGCCCGGACCCGCGAGGCTCGTCCCATGACCCAGGAGCGCCCCATCACCGTCCAGAACCCCTACCTGTCACCGCCCGCCCGCCCGGGCGGCTACCGTCGCCGCTGGCGCGAGCTGCCCCGCGAGCTCGGCTACGTGGCCCTCTCGGCGGTGCTGGTCGTGATCGTGTCGCTGGGCGCCGCGCTGTTCTTCCACGTGCTGAGCGGCTCCAGCGACTCGCTCGTCACCCTCCTCTTCCTCGCCGTGGTCGTCTTCGGCGCCCTCTGGCTGGCCCGCTGGTTCGGCACGTTCGAGGTGCTCCGGCTGCGCTGGGCGAGCGACCGCCCGATCCGCCCCGTGGACTGGACCCCGAACACGGCCTGGGGCCGGTCGAGCTCGCGCTTCGTCCGCGCCGTGTCGGTCTTCGCGAACCCGCACTACTGGCTCTACCTCCTCTACGCCCTCATCGTGTTCCCGACCGTCGCGGGCGTGACGACGTTCGTGCTCGCCCTGCTGCTCGGCGGCCCCCTCCTGCTCGTGCTCGGCATCGTGCTGTTCTTCGGCGCCGTCACCCCGTTCCCGCTCGGCGACTGGCCGTCGGCGATCGGCGCCGGCGGCGCCGCCGCCCTGGTGATCGTGGCCCTCGCCGTCTTCGCCGGCGTGGTGCTCGTCTACCCGTACGTGGTGCACGCCGCGGTCGTGGTGCACCAGGCGATCGCCGCCGCCGTGCTCGGCGGGTTCCGCTCCGAGCAGCTCGAGGTCGAGCTGGCCGACCGCGAGATCTCGCGCACCGCGGCGCTCTCCGCCGAGGGCACGGCGCTCCGTCGCCTCGAGCGCGACATCCACGACGGGCCGCAGCAGCGGCTGGTGCGCCTCCAGATGGACCTCGCCGCCGCCGCCCGCGCCGTCGACGTCGACCCGGAGAAGAGCAAGGCCCTGATCGAGGAGGCGCGGGTGCAGTCCCGCGAGGCCCTCGAGGAGCTGCGCGCCCTCTCCCGCGGGTTCGCCCCGCCGCTGCTGCTCGACCGAGGCCTCGTCGCCGCGCTCGAGTCGCTCGTCGACCGCGCCGTCATCTCGACGACGCTGGTGAACCGGGTGCCCGCCCACGTGGTGGTGCCCGCCGACATCGAGCGCAACGCCTACTTCATCGCGTCGGAGCTCGTGACGAACATCGGCAAGCACTCGGAGGCCAGCTCGGCCGACCTCGCGCTCCGCACCCGCACCGCCCCCGACGGCGTCGGCACCCTGCTCGAGCTCGTCGTCACCGACGACGGCCGCGGCGGCGCGGGCCTCCGCGACGGGCACGGCCTCGCCGGGGTCCAGGAGCGCCTCGTGGGGCTCGGCGGCTTCCTCGACATCTCCAGCCCGCAGGGCGGCCCGACCATCGTGACCGTGAGCATCCCGCTGGTGACCGACCTCGGCAGCTCGGTCGCGCCTCCCTCGGCGGATTCCCCGACGACGGCGGAACCGACGCCGACCGCGGCGACGCCGGGCACGTCGCCCACCCTGCCGCTGCCCCCGTACGCCGCCGTGACCGAGCCGCTGCCCGACGTGTCGCCGACGGCCGTCACCGAGCCGCTGCCCCGCGGTGCGGGCCGTGGTCGAGGGCGAGGCGCGACGGGCGGGTCGACGGCTCCCTAGACTGCCGGGATGACCGACGGCCCCCTCGACCCCGCCCTCCGCGTCGCGGTCGCCGACGACTCCGTGCTGCTGCGCGAGGGCCTGGTGCGGCTGCTCGACGAGCTGGGGGTGGCGGTCGTGGGGGCCTTCGGCGACGCGGACTCGCTGCTCGCCGACCTCGACGCCGTCGCCCCGGACGTCGCCGTGCTCGACGTCCGCATGCCGCCGACCCACACCGACGAGGGGGTGCGGGCGGCGATCGAGATCCGTCGCCGGCGCCCGCAGACCTGCATCCTGCTGCTCTCGCAGTACGTCGAGGTCGCCTACGCCCGCGACCTCCTCGAGTCGGGCTCGGGCGGCGTCGGCTACCTGCTGAAGGACCGCATCGCGTCGATCGACGAGTTCCGCGACGCCCTCGAGCGCGTCGCCGCCGGCGGTACCGTGCTCGACCCGCAGGTCGTCTCGCAGCTGCTCGGGCGCCGCAGCGACCCGCTCTCGGCCCTCACGCCCCGCGAGCGCGAGGTGCTGACCCTCATGGCCGAGGGCCGCACGAACGCGGCGATCGCCGCACAGCTCGTGATCGGCACGGGCGCCGTCGAGAAGAACGTCACGTCGATCTTCCAGAAGCTCCTGCTGGAGGACAGCGGGACGGACCACCGCCGCGTGCTGGCGGTGCTGGCCTACCTGCAGCACTAGGGGCGGGCGGGGCGCGACCCGCACCGCGCCTCCCCGGGGGTCAGCTGCCGCCGTCGACGCTCCCCGGCGCGACGCCGTCGGGCGTGCCCTCGACGGGCCCCTCGTCGGCCCGGAGCACCTCGGGGGCGGCGCCGACGTCGAGGATGGTCTCGCGGAGCGACCGGCCGAGCCGCTCGTAGCCGGCCGTGGTCGGGTGGATGCCGTCGACGCTGGCCCCGGGCACCCAGGCCTCGCCCGAGCGCACGGTGCGCCACGGGTCGACGAAGACGTGGTCGGTCGTCGCGACCCAGCGCTCGAGGTCGCGCTCGTAGCGGGCTGCGGCCGAGGGGTCGCGGTCGTACGGGGGGATGGCGGCCACGACGACCTCGCGCGCGCCGACGGTGTCGATGATCGACTCGTACGACGCCCGGGCCGCCGAGAACGCGACTCCCGTGCGCACGTCGTTCGTGCCCGACATCAGCACGAGGACGTCGACGTCGGCGACGGGCTGCACGGCGGCGGCCTGCTGCTCGACCGTGCTGCCGCCCCGCGCCCAGCCGCCGACGTACTCGACGCCGTCGCCCTGCGCGTACGTCATCCACGTGTCGGCGTCGAGCCCGTCGCTGAGCAGGCGACCGCCGCCGGCCGTGAGCGAGTCGCCCACGATCGCGACCCGGACGCCGTGGCCGTCGCCCGCCGCGACGGGCACGGGCGTGCTGGCCGCGCCCGGCGCGGCCGCGGATACCCGAGCGGGGGAGGCGGTGGTCACGGCCCCCGCGGAGCAGCCGGTCGTCAGCAGGGCCAGCGCCGCGCCCACGAGCGCGACGCGGGCGGGGGTCGCGCGGTCCATGGGTCGATCGTGCCGCATCGCGGCGGCCCCCACGTACGCCGCAGGGATGACTCTCCGGATCGTGGTCATCACGGCCGTCATGAGACATATTAGACTGTCCGGTCTGTGGGCCCGGTCGGGCTCCTCGACGAACGGAGAGCCCGCCATGGTCCCCTTCCGCTACCGTGCCGAGCTCGACGGGCTCCGGGCCGTCGCGATCCTCACGACGATGTGGTCGCACGCGGGGTTCCGGGGGCTGAGCGGCTCGGGCATCGACTTCTTCTTCGTGATCAGCGGCTACCTCGCCACGAGCATCGCGCTGCGCGACCGCGACCTCGGGCGCTTCGGGGTCGGTCGCTACCTCGTCCGCCGGGCCCGCCGCATCCTCCCCGCCCTCGTCGTCGTCATGCTGGCGACCCTCCCCGTGGCCGTGCTCGTGATGCTGCCCGACGAGCTCGAGAACTACGGGCAGTCGCTCGTGGCGACGCTGGCCTCGGGCAACAACGTGCTGCTCTGGCTGACCTCCGGCTACTGGGACCTCGCCTCCGACTTCAAGCCCTTCCTGCACACCTGGAGCCTCGGCGTCGAGGAGCAGTTCTACCTGCTCTTCCCCCTCGTGCTCGTCGTCGCTCCGCGGGTGCCCGCCCGGGTGCGGACGATCGCGCTGGTCGCGGCGACGCTCGCCAGCCTCGCCCTGGCCCTGCACCAGGGGCTCGTCGACGTCGACTCGGCCTACTACCTCCTGCCCGCGCGGGCGTGGGAGATCCTCGTCGGCTGTCTGCTCGCGGTGGGTGCTCGTCGGGGGTGGCGCTGGCTCGTCGCCGTGTCCGACGGCCGGGCGCGCTGGCTCGCGCTGCTCGGCCTGGGTCTCGTCGTGGCCTCGCTGGTCGGCGCCCCGGCCGAGGAGGGGTTCCGCCTGCCGGTCGTGGCGGCGGCCGTGGCGGGCGTGGCGCTCGTCATCGCGTTCGCGCGCTCCGGGTCGCCGGTGACGCGCCTCCTCTCGGCCCGGCCGCTCGTCGCGGTGGGGGTCGTCACCTTCAGCGTCTACCTGTGGCACCAGCCCCTCTTCGTGTTCGCCCGCGTGCTGACGCCCGAGGCCCCGCCGGCCTGGCTCTTCGTCGTGCTCATGGCCGTCGCGCTGGGCGTGGGCTGGCTGTCGTGGCGGTTCGTGGAGGAGCCCTTCCGCCGCCCCGCGCGGATGTCGCTCCGCCGGTTCGTGCCGGTGGTGGGCGGGGGAGTCGCGGTGGTCGTCGTCGCCGGAGCCGTGCTCGCCGGGTCGGGCGGCCTGCCCGCACGGCTCGGCGAGGACCCGGCCGAGGCCTCGATCGACTACAACCGGCGGATCAGCGAGACGGGCCGCGAGCCCTTCGACCGGCCCGGCGCGACGAACGTGCTCGTGGTGGGCGACAGCTGGTCGCGCGACCTGGCGAACAGCGTGCTCGAGACGTACCCGCGGGCCGACCTCGAGCTGCGGCACCTGCACGGCCCGTCCTTCGACGCGGGGGTCTGCTTCCTCGCCGCGAACCCCGAGCTCGAGGGGTCGGCGCTCTGGGCGGGCGCCGACGTGGTGCTGGTGTCGATCGGCGACGAGTACGAGCCCTGCCTGCGAGGCGAGCTCGCGAGCATGACGGCGGAGGGCAAGGCGGTCTTCTACGGCGGGCCGAAGAACTTCGGCGACAACCTCAACTGGGTGGTGCAGCGCCGCGGCGACGACCGTGCGGGCCTGACGAACCGGCTGCCGGGGTGGGTGGCCGAGCGCGAGGCGAGCTCGTCGGCCCTCGTGCCGGCCGAGCACTACGTGTCGTGGAGCCCCCTGTGGCGGGACGGGCACACGCCGATCACGGACGACGCGGGCGCCCTGCTGTCACCCGACCGCGTCCACTTCACCCGCGCCGGCGCGACCCTCTTCGGCGACGCCCTCCGCGCCTCCCCCCTCGACGCCTACTTCGCCCCCCTCGACCACTGACCGAGGGCCCGCAGGGTCGCGCGAACGCGACCTGCACCGGAGGCGCCGACCGAGCACGACATCCACGTCGCCGTAGGCGACGGACGCCGGAGGCGTCGAACGAGCACCGCGACGGACGAGGCAGAACAACGCCCGGAGGAGGATTCATTCACGTCGCCGAAGGCGACGGACGCCGGAGGCGTCGAACCCATACGAGGGGATGACGGGAATCGAACCCGCGCCATCAGTTTGGAAGACTGAGGCTCTACCATTGAGCTACATCCCCGGAGCGGCCGTGCCGCAGCGGTGGCACCAACTATAAACCATGGGCTCGGCCCGCTCAGTCACGGGCGGCCGTGGGTCGGCTAGACTCACCGAGGCCTGTTCCCACCCGACCTCAACGGGGTGACCGGGGGCGGGCCGAGTCAGGTGATGCACGGGGCGTAGCGTAGTGGCTAGCGCGTCCGTTTTGGGGGCGGAAGATCGCAGGTTCGAGTCCTGTCGCCCCGACAGTCGTCTACCCCCGCTGTCTCGGTCGTGAGTTCAGCGCCACCAACACAGGAGAAGCCCTACATTGGTCCAGACCACGGTTGAGAAGCTCAGCCCCACGCGCGTCAAGCTCAACATCGTCGTCACCCCCGACGAGCTGAAGCCCAGCGTCACGCACGCCTACGGTCACATCGCCGAGTCGATCAACATCCCCGGCTTCCGCAAGGGCAAGGTGCCGCCGCCCATCATCGACCAGCGCGTCGGTCGCGAAGAGGTCCTGAACCACGCGGTCAGCGAGAGCCTCGACAAGTTCTACCGCGAGGCCGTCGCCGAGACCGAGATCCGCGTCCTCGGCCGCCCCGAGGCGGACGTCGTGGCCTGGCCCGACGTCAAGGACTTCTCGGGCGACCTGACGATCGCCGTCGAGGTCGACGTGCGCCCCGACTTCGACCTGCCCGACTACGAGGGCCTCGAGCTCACGGTCGACAGCGTCGAGATCTCCGACGAGGAGGTCGACGAAGAGCTGTCGAACCTGCGCACGCGCTTCGGCACGCTCGTCACGGTCGACCGTCCCGCGACGACGGGCGACTTCGCCCAGATCGACCTCACCGCCACCATCGGCGACGACGAGGTCGACTCGGCCAAGGGCATCTCGTACGAGATCGGCTCCGGCGAGCTCATCGAGGGCATCGACGAGGCCCTCGAGTCGCTGACCGCCGGTGAGAGCACCACCTTCGAGTCGAAGCTGCTCGGCGGCGACCGCGAGGGCGAGACGGCTCAGATCGCCGTCACCGTCACCGCCGTCAAGGAGCGCGAGCTGCCCGAGGCCGACGACGACTTCGCGCAGATCGCCAGCCAGTTCGACACCATCGACGAGCTCAAGGGCGACCTCAAGGAGCAGCTGGCCAAGTCGAAGACCTTCGGTCAGGGCGCCCAGGCGCGTGACCAGGTCGTCGAGAAGCTGCTCGAGGCCGTCGAGATCCCCGTCCCGGAGAAGCTCGTCGAGGACGAGGTGCACCGTCACCTCGAGCAGGAGAACCGCCTCGAGGACGAGGAGCACCGTGCCGAGGTGAAGGAGAGCAGCGAGAAGGCCTTCCGCAACCAGATCCTCCTCGACGCGATCGCCGAGAAGGAAGAGGTCAAGGTCGAGCAGGACGAGCTCACCCAGTACCTGATCCAGGGCGCCGCGCAGTACGGCATGGAGCCCGGCGAGTTCATCAAGGTGCTCGACCAGAACGGCCAGATCCCGGCCATGGTCGGCGAGGTCGCCCGCAGCAAGGCCCTGGCGGTCGTGCTGTCGAAGGCGAAGGTCGTCGACGGCGAGGGCGCCGAGGTCGACTTGTCCGCCTTCACCGCCACGGCGGGCGTCGGCGGCGACGACGACCACGAGGGTCACGACCACGCCTGATCGGGCGTGACGACCGGAGGGCCGGGTGCATCTGCACCCGGCCCTCCGTCGTCTCCGGGGCGCGGCCGGCAGTCAGTTATTGCCGTGGGCGAACAGCCCGGAAGTGCCGCGTTGCACCCGATAGGTTCAACAGCAAGCGACAACGAATGGGAGCTCCACCATGGCCGACGTGACACTGCCCAACAGTGTTTTTGACCGACTGCTCAAAGACCGCATCATCTGGCTCGGGTCCGAGGTGCGCGACGAGAACGCCAACGAGATCGCCGCGAAACTCCTCCTCCTCGCCGCTGAGGACAGCGAGAAGGACATCTACCTGTACATCAACTCGCCCGGCGGGTCGATCACGGCGGGCATGGCCATCTACGACGCGATGGAGTTCGTGCCGAACGACATCGTGACCGTCGGCATCGGCATGGCCGCCTCCATGGGCCAGCTGCTGCTCACCGCGGGCACCAAGGGCAAGCGCTACATCACGCCGAACGCCCGCGTCCTGCTGCACCAGCCCCACGGCGGCTTCGGCGGCACCAGCTCCGACATCCAGACCCAGGCCCAGCTCATCCTCTCGATGAAGCAGCGCCTGGCCGAGATCACGGCGGCGCAGACGGGCAAGACCGTCGAGCAGATCAACGAGGACGGCGACCGCGACCGCTGGTTCACCGCCGAGGAGGCCCTCGAGTACGGCTTCGTCGACCACATCCGCGGTTCGGCAACCGACGTCATCGGCGGCGCCGGCACCGACCAGGACTAGCCCCCACCCGATCATCAGCACAGAAAGAGAAGAACTCATGGAACTCCCGATGATGGGTGGCGCGGGTCGACTGCAGGCCCCCAGCTCCCGGTACATCCTGCCGAGCTTCGAGGAGCGCACGGCCTACGGCTACAAGCGCCAGGACCCGTACGCGAAGCTCTTCGAGGACCGCATCGTCTTCCTCGGCGTGCAGGTCGACGACGCCTCGGCCGACGACATCATGGCCCAGCTGCTCGTGCTCGAGAGCATGGACCCCGACCGCGACATCACTCTCTACATCAACTCGCCCGGTGGCTCGTTCACGGCCATGACGGCCATCTACGACACGATGCAGTACATCCGCCCCGAGATCCAGACGGTGTGCCTCGGCCAGGCGGCGTCCGCCGCGGCCGTGCTGCTCGCGGCCGGCCAGCCCGGCAAGCGCCTCGCCCTGCCCAACGCCCGCGTGCTGATCCACCAGCCCGCGACCGGCGGCAGCAGCGGCGGCCAGGCGTCCGACATCGAGATCCAGGCGAAGGAAGTGCTCCGCATGCGCACCTGGCTGGAGGAGACCCTCTCGAAGCACTCGAACAAGTCGCCGGAAGAGGTCAACCGCGACATCGAGCGCGACAACATCCTGGGTGCCGAGGAGGCGCTGGCCTACGGCCTCGTCGACCAGGTTCTCACCTCGCGCAAGAACCAGCCGGCGCTCACGCGCTGACCCCTGCACCGACCGGCCACCGCCGGTCAGGTGCGACGTCGGAGGACCCCGGGCACGCGCCCGGGGTCCTTCGTCGTCCTCCCCGGTGCGCCCGGCGCGGGTCGATCCGGCCCGGAGGGCGGTGCGGGTGCGGGAGTGTCGGACGATCGGGTTAGGCTCGGGGGACGACGGCCGACATGGGTCGACGACCAGCTGACAGGGAGGCCGGGCATGGCACGGATCGGTGAGAGCGCAGATCTGCTCAAGTGCTCCTTCTGCGGCAAGAGCCAGAAGCAGGTGCAGCAGCTCATCGCGGGCCCCGGGGTCTACATCTGCGACGAGTGCGTCGAGCTGTGCAACGAGATCATCGAGGAGCGCCTGGCCGAGGCCGGTGAAGAGCCCACGAGCGAGTTCGACCTGCCGAAGCCCCGCGAGATCTACTCGTTCCTGGAGGAGTACGTCATCGGGCAGGACGCCGCGAAGCGCGCCCTATCGGTGGCCGTCTACAACCACTACAAGCGCATCCGTGCCGCGTCGACGCTGACGGCGGCCGAGTCGCTCGCCGACGAGGTCGAGATCTCGAAGTCGAACATCCTGCTGATCGGCCCGACGGGCTGCGGCAAGACGTACCTCGCCCAGACCCTCGCCAAGCGCCTCAACGTCCCGTTCGCGGTGGCCGACGCGACGGCCCTGACCGAGGCGGGCTACGTCGGCGAGGACGTCGAGAACATCCTCCTCAAGCTCATCCAGGCGGCGGACTACGACGTCAAGCGCGCCGAGACCGGCATCATCTACATCGACGAGATCGACAAGATCGCCCGCAAGGCCGAGAACCCGTCGATCACCCGTGACGTGTCGGGCGAGGGCGTCCAGCAGGCCCTGCTGAAGATCCTCGAGGGCACCGTCGCGTCCGTCCCGCCGCAGGGCGGTCGCAAGCACCCGCACCAGGAGTTCATCCAGGTCGACACCACCAACGTCCTCTTCATCGTCGCCGGAGCGTTCGCTGGCCTGGAGGACATCATCAGCAACCGGGCCGGCAAGCGCGGCATCGGCTTCGGGGCTCCCCTCCACAGCAAGGAGGACGAGGCGGCCCTGTTCAGCGAGGTCCTCCCCGAAGACCTGCACAAGTTCGGCCTGATCCCCGAGTTCATCGGCCGCCTCCCGGTGGTGACGACGGTCACGCAGCTCGACCAGGCAGCCCTGATGCAGATCCTGACCGAGCCGAAGAACGCCCTCGTGCGCCAGTACCAGCGCATGTTCGAGATCGACGGCGTCGAGCTCGAGTTCGACAGCGCCGCCCTCGAGGCGATCGCCGACCTCGCCGTCCTCCGCCAGACGGGGGCCCGCGGGCTCCGGGCCATCCTGGAAGAGGTCCTCGGGCCGATCATGTTCGACGTGCCCTCCGACGACACGGTCGGCAAGGTCGTCGTCACTCGCGCCTCCGTCATGGAGAACGCGGCGCCGACCATCGTTCCGCGCCTCGTCGAGCAGCGCACGGAGAAGTCCGCCTAGCGCGCAGCCCTCGACGTCGACCGCCCTGCGGGCCGACGTCACCCGGAGAGCCCGACCGACGAGGTCGGGCTCTTCGTCGTCCTGCCCCCTTCGGGGCTCTTCCGCCGCCGCGACGGTCAGTGTTAGCGTGGATCGTGCATGAAAGCGTGAGTGATGTAAGAGTCGACGATGTGCGGCGTGGTCACGGGGTCACCCCCGACACGGCACCCGACGACATGTCGGGGCCGTCCTCGGGGCCGGTCGACCTGCGGGGCAGCGCCGACACGGGAGGCCGGCTCGGCCGGAGGGCGATGCTGGCCGCCGCGCTCGGCACGCTCGGGGCCGGGGTGCTGGCGAGCAGCCCGGTCGGTCGCGGCGACGCGGCCCACGCGGCGGGGGAGCCGACCGCCCCGGCGACCGGGGCTCCCGGCGCAGCGGGCACCGCGACTCCCGGGGCCCCGTCGGGGGTGCGTCGCTCGTCGGCCTCCGCGACGCTCGCGGCGGCGATCGCGGGCACGGAGGCTCACGGCACCCTCGTCGTCGACCGGTCCGAGACGACCGCGGTGCCGGTCGTGGTGGACCGCCCGATGACCCTGCTCTTCGAGGCCGGCGTGGAGCTGCGGACGACCCGGGACGTCAGCGCCCTCATCGTCCGGGCCGACGACGTCACGCTGCGGGGAGCCACCGTGGTCGGGTCCGGCTCCGCGACGAGCGGGAAGGCCCGCGGGGTCGAGGTGGTCGCGACGGTCGGGGCTCCCGTGCGACGGCTGCGCGTGTCGGGCTGCTCGATCTCGCGCTTCTCGTACGGCGCCGTGTACCTCGAGCACGTGCGCGACTTCACGGTCGACGGCAACGTGCTCACCGACCTCGCGTACGCGGGCGTGATGCTGTTCTCCTGCCTCGACGGCACGGTGCGGGGCAACGAGGTCACGGGCGTGCACCAGTCGGGGTCGTTCCCGAACTCGTACGGCATCGCCGTGAACCGGTACTGGAACCAGTCGATCGACGTCGCGCCGCGCTCGGAGCGGATCACGGTGGCCGACAACGTCGTCTCGGACGTGCCGCTCTGGGAGGGCATCGACACGCACGGCGGGCGGGAGGTCACGATCGTCGGCAACCGCCTGACGGGCTGTGCGGTGGGGATCGCCGTCGTGCCCTGCAAGAGCCCCGACGGTGCCACCACCTACGCGCCGCTCGACTGCGTGGTCGCGTCGAACACCGTCGACGCGGGCACGCTCGCCGTGCCGCGCAACGGCATCGTCTTCAAGGGCGCGGGGTTCGGCTCGGGCACGGCCGTCGAGGAGGGCACCGGGGCGATCCTCGACAACACCGTCACGGGCTACGGGGGAGACACCCTCGACGCGGCGGTCTGCGTCTACTTCACCTCGGGGCTCGTCGTCGCCCGCTCGGTGCTGAACGGGTCGATCGCCCGGGCGCTCAACATCTACACGGGCAACCACGACCTGACCGTCGTCGACACCCTCGTCACCGGGCTGACGAGCCGCACGACGCAGCGGCCGAGCGTGATCGACGTCCGCCACCACGACAACTCGGCGCTCATCGTCCGCACCCGGTACGTGGCGACGCCCGGCAGCCGTGCCGACGCGGTGGGGCTCTACGCCGCGGTCGGCGGCAGCACGCTCGACCTCGTCGACAACGACTGGACGGCCACGGCGCGCGCCGTCTACTGCAGCGTCGAGAACACCCTGGCGCGGCTGCACGACGGGGCCTGAGCGCCGCGA
Organism: Frigoribacterium sp. Leaf164; assembly: GCF_001423665.1. Taxonomy (NCBI): domain Bacteria; kingdom Bacillati; phylum Actinomycetota; class Actinomycetes; order Micrococcales; family Microbacteriaceae; genus Frigoribacterium; species Frigoribacterium sp. Leaf164. Next base: position 199,467 of record NZ_LMOX01000003.1, on the reverse strand, counting down.
GATACCCGGCGACGCCGCGGGGCGCCCGGCGGCGCCGCGGCGCGTCAGGCGAGGCCGCGGCGCTCCAGCAGGGGCTCGACCCGCGCGTCGCGGCCGCGGAAGTCGCGGTAGGCCTCCAGCGGGTCGCGGGAGCCGCCGACGCCGAGCAGCCGGGCGCGGAACCGGTCGCCGCCCGCCCGGCTGAGCCCGCCGTTCTCCTCGAACCACTCCACGGTGTCGGCGTCGAGCACCTCGCTCCAGATGTACGAGTAGTAGCCGGCGTCGTACCCGCCCGAGAAGGTGTGGGCGAAGTAGGTGCTCGAGTAGCGCGGGGGCACCGGCGCGAGGTCCAGGCCCGCCGCGGCCAGCGCCTCCCGCTCGAAGGCCTCGACGTCGGCGACGGCGGCGGCCTCTGCGGCGGTGAGCGTGTGCCACGCCTGGTCGAGCAGGGCGCTCGCGAGGTACTCGCTCGTGGCGAAGCCCTCGTTGAAGGCCCGCGACGCGACGAGCCGGTCGACGAGTTCCTGCGGCATGCGCTCGCCCGTCTCGTGGTGCACGGCGTAGTTCTCGAGCACCTCGGGCCAGAGCATCCACATCTCGTTGACCTGGCTCGGGAACTCGACGAAGTCACGGAAGACGTTCGTGCCCGAGAACGTCGGGTACGTCACGCGGGCGAGCAGGCCGTGCAGGGCGTGCCCGAACTCGTGGAAGAGCGTGGTGACCTCGTCGAGGGTCAGCAGGGTCGGCGAGCCCGCCGCGGGCTTCGGCACGTTGAGGTTGTTGACCACGACCGGCGGCAGCCCGAGCAGCGCCGACTGCGAGACGAGCGGGTTCATCCACGCCCCGCCCCGCTTGACGTCGCGCGTGTACAGGTCGAGGACGTACAGGCCCACGGGACGGCCGCCCCCCTCGGTCACCTCGAAGACCCGTGCGTCCGGGTGCGGGCCGACCAGGTCGGGGCGCTCGGCGAACTCGAGGCCGTAGAGCTGCGACGCCGCGAAGAACACGCCGTCGTGCAGCACGCGCTCGGCCTCGAAGTAGTCGCGCATCGCGGTCGTGTCGACGTCGTAGCGCTCGGCCCGGAGGCGGTCGGCCCAGAAGGCCCAGTCGGCCGCGGCGACCTCCTGCCGGCCCGCGGCGGCCCGCAGCTCGACGAACTCGGCCCGGGCGTTCGCGGCCGCGGGCGGTGCGAGCCGGCCGAGCAGGTCGGCGACGGCCAGCGGGCTGCCGGCCGTCTCGCCGGCGGTGACCCACGACGCGTGGTCACGGTGGCCGAGCAGCTCGGCCCTCTCGGCCCGGAGCCGCACGATCTCGAGCAGGAGGGCTCGGGTGTCGTGCTCGCCGCCGCGTCGGCCCCGGGCCAGGGAGGCGCGCATCACCCGGTCGCGGAGGTCGCGGTCGGTGAGGTCGGCCAGCCACGGGTGCCCGGTCGGCAGCACGAGGGTGATCACCCAGCGCCCGTCGAGGCCGCGGTCGCGGGCGGCCTCGGCCGCGGCGGAGACCTGGCCGTCGCTGAGCCCGTCGAGCTGGCGGACGTCGTCGACGACCACGGCGAGGTCGTTCGTGTCGGCGAGGAGGTGCTTCTCGAACTGCGTGGTGAGGGTCGACAGGCGGCCGTTGAGGTCGCGCAGGCGAGCCTTCTCCGCGTCGCCCAGGCCCGCTCCCGCCCGCTCGAACGACCGCAGCGTGCGGCGCACGAGGTAGCGCTGTTCGTCGTCGAGGCCGGCCACGTCGTCGTCGCCGCGCTCGACGGCGTCGGCCACGGCGCGCACGCGGGCGTACAGGCGCGGGTCGAGGCGGATCGCGTCGTCGTGGGCCGCCAGCTTCGGCGCGAGCTCGAGCTCGAGGGCGTCGGTCGTCGCGTTCGAGTCGCTCGAGGCCCGGTCGAAGAAGACGTGCCCGACGCGGGTCAGCACGGCCCCGCCGCGCTCGAGCGCCGCGATCGTGTTCTCGAACGTCGCGGGCGCCGGGTCGGAGGCGACGGCCTCGACCTCGGCGCGGTGCTCGGCGAGGCCCGCCTCGAAGGCCGGTGCGAAGTCGTCGTCGGTGATGGTCGCGTAGGGCGGCAGCGAGTACGGCAGCGGGCTCGGCTCGAGGAACGGGTTCGTCATGCGCCCACCCTACGAGCGCGCCGCCCGCCGGGGCGGGCCGCGGGGCGTCACGGGGGAGGGCAAGCCCCGAGGAGGCGCGCTACAGTCCCCGCATGAGCTCACGCCCCGGTGCCCCCGCCACGTACACCCACGGCCACCACGAGAGCGTGCTGCGGAGCCACGCGTGGCGCACCGTGGCGAACAGTGCTGCCTACCTCCAGGCCGAGCTCGTGCCGGGCCGCCGGGTGCTCGACGTGGGGTCGGGGCCCGGAACGATCACGGTCGACATCGCGGAGCGCGTCGCGCCGGGCCGCGTGGTCGGCGTCGACGCGGCCGAGGTCGTCGTCGAGCAGGCCCGGGCGCTCGCCGCCGAGCGGGGTCTCGACACCGTCGAGTTCGTCGTCGCCGACCTCTTCGCGCTGCCCTTCGACGACGACTCGTTCGACGTCGTGCACGCCCACCAGGTGCTGCAGCACGTCGGCGACCCCGTCGCGGCCCTCCGCGAGATGCGCCGGGTGACCGTGCCCGAGGGAGTGGTCGCGGCCCGCGAGGTCGACTACCACGGCACGGTCTGGGCGCCGGCGTCGGAGGGCCTCGACCGGTGGATGGACGTCTACCAGCAGGTCCACCGCGGCAACGGCGGCGAGCCCGACGCGGGGCGGGCCCTGCGGGGCTGGGCGCTCGAGGCGGGCTTCACCGACGTCTCGTGCACCGCCTCCTCGTGGTGCTTCTCGACCGACGACGAGCGCACCTGGTGGGGCGACAGCTGGGCGGCGCGGGCGACGGAGTCGGCCTTCGCGGCCGACGCCGTCGCGCGGGGCGTCGCGACCGCCGCCGAGCTCGACGCGATCGCCGACGCCTGGCGGGCCTGGCGCGACGCCCCGGACGGCGTGCTCATGATGCCGCACGGCGAGATGATCGCTCGCGCCTGACGCCTGCCGCCTGACGCCTGACGCCTGACGCCTGACCGGCGCCCGCCCCGGGCTCAGGGCCGGTCGTCGCTCAGGTGTCGGGGTCGGTGCCCTCGTCGTCGGCCTCGTGGATGCGGGCCTCGCCCGTGACGGCGTCGACGCGGATGGTCGTGCCGTCGTCGAGCTCGACCACCGGGCGGTGCTCGAGGTAGGTCAGGGTCCAGCGCCAGGTCGTGGCGTCGACGCCCTGCTCGGCGAGCTCGCGCTCGACCTGGGCGACCGCCCCGACGACCGGTGCGGGGAGGGCGGCCGGCGCCGCGCCTCCCACGCTCCACCGCGTGCCGAGCTGCATCAGGCGCCCGCCGCCGGGGCCGGAGCTTCGGGCAGCTCGCCGAGCTCGATGGCCGCGACGGCAAGCGCCTCGCCCTCGACGAACTCGAGCGACTGGATCTTGCCGACCGCCGCGAGGTCGGAGGCCGCCCCGCGGAGCACGGCGAGCTGGGCGGCCGGGGCCGCGATCGTCGCCGAGACCACGGGGGTCTTCTGCGACGCCTTCGCGTCCGACTTGGCGCGTCGCACGCCGATCAGGGCCTCGCCGACGAGCGCGAGCAGGCCCGTGGGCTGCTCGACCTCGCCGAGCTCGGCCGCCGTGGGCCAGGAGGCGCGGTGCACCGAGCCGTCGTGGGTCCACGACCAGACCTCCTCCGTCGCGAACGGGAGGTACGGGGCGAGCAGGCGCAGCAGGCCGTCGATCGTGGTCTGCAGGGCGAGCACGGCCGAGGCCTGCTCGGCCGGCGTCGTCGCGCCGTACGCGCGCTCCTTGACGAGCTCGAGGTAGTCGTCGCAGAAGGTCCAGAAGAACTTCTCCGTGATCTCGAGCGCACGGGCGTGGTCGTAGCCCTCCAGCGCGTCCGTCGCGGCGCCGATCACCGTGGCGAACTCGGCGAGCAGGTCGCGGTCGAGCGGCTCGGTGACGCGGTGCTCGCCCGAGGGCAGCTCGAACGAGTACACGAACTTCGCGGCGTTGAGCACCTTGATCGCGAGGCGACGGCCGATCTTGATCTGCTTCGGGTTCTGCGGGTCGAAGGCCGCGTCGGTGCCGAGGCGGCTCGAGGCCGCCCAGTAGCGGACCGCGTCGGAGCCGTGGTCGTCGAGCATGGCCGCCGGGGTGACGACGTTGCCCTTCGACTTCGACATCTTCTTGCGGTCGGGGTCGACGATGAAGCCCGAGATGGAGGCGTTCGTCCACGGCACCGTGCCGTGCTCGAGCTGCGACCGCAGGGCGGTGGAGAACAGCCAGGTGCGGATGATGTCCTGGCCCTGCGGGCGGAGCGAGTACGGGAAGACGAGGTCGAACAGCTCCGGGTCGGTCTCCCAGCCGCCGGCGAGCTGCGGGGTCAGCGACGAGGTCGCCCAGGTGTCCATCACGTCGAGCTCGCCCTGGAAGCCGCCGGGCACGCCGCGCTGCGACTCGTCGTAGCCGGGGGCCGCGTCGCTCGACGGGTCGACGGGCAGCGACGCCTCGTCGGGCACGATCACGTCGTCGAAGACGGGGTTGCCGTCGACGTCGAGCGGGTACCAGACGGGCAGGGGCACCCCGAAGAAGCGCTGACGCGAGATGAGCCAGTCGCCGTTGAGGCCGTTGACCCAGTTGTCGTACCGCACGCGCATGAAGTCGGGGTGGAACGACACCTCGCGACCCCGCTCGAGCAGCGACTGCTGCAGCTGCTCGTCGCGGGCGCCGTTGACGATGTACCACTGGCGCGTCGACACGATCTCGAGGGGCTTGTCGCCCTTCTCGAAGAACTTGACGGGGTGCGTGATCTTCCGGATCTCGCCGACGAGCTCGCCCGAGGCCGTCAGCTGCTCGACCACCGACTGCTTGGCGCTGAAGACCGTCTTGCCGGCCAGCTGGGCGTACGCGTCGCGGCCCGCCTCGGACTCGATCGCGGCCGGGGCCTCGCTGACGAAGCGGCCGTCGAAGCCGATCACCGCGCGGTTCGGCAGCTGCAGCTCACGCCACCAGACGACGTCGTTCGTGTCGCCGAAGGTGCAGACCATCGCGATGCCGGAGCCCTTGTCGGGCTGCGCGAGGTGGTGCGCCACCACGGGGACCTCGACGTCGAAGAGGGGGGAGCGCACGGTGGTGCCGAAGAGGGCCTGGTAGCGCTCGTCGTCGGGGTGCGCGACGAGGGCGACGCAGGCGGGCAGCAGCTCCGGGCGCGTCGTGTCGATGAGCACGTCGCCCTGGCCGTCGGTGCGGTGGAAGGCGAGCTTGTGGTACGCCCCCGGCATCTCCTTGTCCTCCAGCTCGGCCTGGGCGACGGCGGTGCGGAAGGTGACGTCCCACAGGGTGGGCGCGTCGGCCTGGTACGCCTCGCCCCGGGCGAGGTTGCGCAGGAAGGCCTTCTGCGCCATGGCCTGCGAGCGGTCGTCGATGGTGCGGTAGCTCTGGGTCCAGTCGACCGAGAGGCCGAGCTTGCGCCAGACGTCCTCGAACTGCTTCTCGTCCTCGACCGTCAGGCGCTCACAGAGCTCGACGAAGTTGCGGCGCGAGATCGGCACCTGGTCGGCGGCCTTCGACGACTTGCCGTCGCCGCCCTCGAAAGGCGGCGTGAAGTCGGCGTCGTAGGGCAGCGACGGGTCGCAGCGCACGCCGTAGAAGTTCTGCACGCGGCGCTCGGTCGGCAGCCCGTTGTCGTCCCAGCCCATGGGGTAGAAGACGCTCTTGCCGCGCATGCGCTCGAAGCGCGCCTTGACGTCGGTGTGCGTGTAGCTGAAGACGTGGCCGATGTGCAGGCTGCCCGAGGCGGTCGGCGGGGGCGTGTCGACGGAGAACACGGAGTCGCGGGTAGCCTCGGTGCGCGAGAACCGGTAGGTGCCGTCGGTCTCCCAGACCTGGCCCCAGCGGGACTCGAGGCCCTCGAGGGCGGGCTTGTCGGGCATCGGTGACGTCATGGGCTGACTCCGGTTCTGTGGGCGGCGCCGTGTCGGTGGTGAGACGCCTGGATGTGGACCAGGTCAGTGTACGCGGGCCGACACGGCCGCCAGGGAAACGTGCGGTCAGCGCAGGGTTGCAGTCACCGCACTGGCGGCTCCGGCGCAGCGCTGCTAGGTTTCGTGGGTTTTTGCCCGACACCGCGGTCGCGCTCCGTCCCCCGATCCGGAGGTACTCGCACCATGTCAGCCAGGAAGAACGCCCCGACGCCCCGTCGTCGAGAACTCACCACCGACGACGTCACCGTCGTCGAGGAGTCGATGCTCAAGCGCGCCGTCAGCGCGGCCGCCCTCGGCAACGCCATGGAGTGGTTCGACTTCGGCGTCTACGCGTACATCACCACCACCATCGCCCAGGTCTTCTTCCCGCCCGGGAACGACGCCCTGAACATCCTCTTCACCTTCGGCACCTTCACGGCCGCCTTCGTCGTCCGGCCGATCGGCGGCGCCTTCTTCGGCCCGCTCGGCGACCGCATCGGTCGGCAGAAGGTGCTCGCCATGACGATGATCCTGATGGCCGCGGGCACGCTCGCGATCGGCCTGATCCCCTCCTACGCGACCATCGGGGTGTGGGCACCGATCCTGCTGCTGCTGGCGCGACTCCTGCAGGGCTTCTCGACCGGAGGCGAGTACGGCGGCGCCGCCACCTTCATCGCCGAGTACTCGCCCGACAAGCGACGCGGCTTCATGGGCTCGTGGCTCGAGTTCGGCACCCTGGGCGGCTACGTGCTGGGCGCCTCCCTCGTGACCGCGCTGCAGCTCGGCCTGAGCGAGGAGGCCCTGCTCGGCTGGGGCTGGCGCATCCCGTTCATCGTCGCGGGCCCGCTCGGCCTGATCGGGCTGTACCTGCGGCTCAAGCTGGAGGAGACCCCGGCCTTCCAGAAGCAGCAGGCCGAGGCCTCCGAGCGCGAACACCAGAAGACGCCGCTCCTGTCGCTGTTCCGCGAGAACTGGCGCGCCCTGCTCGTCTGCGTCGGCCTCGTGCTCGTCTTCAACGTCACCGACTACATGCTGCTGTCGTACATGCCGACCTACCTGTCGAACACCCTCGGGCGCGACGCGACCAGCGGGCTGCTCTTCATCATCGTCGTGATGGTGCTGATGATGCTCGTCATCACCTTCGGCGGGCGGCTCAGCGACCGCTTCGGCCGGCGCCCCGTGCTCTTCGCGGGCTGCATCGGCTTCCTGGTGCTGTCGTTCCCGGCGCTCCGCATGGTGCAGAGCGAGAACGGCGTGCTGTCGTTCGCGGGCCTGCTCGTGCTCGGCCTCGTGCTCGTCACGTTCACGTCGACCATGCCGTCGACGCTGCCCGCGCTCTTCCCCACGATCATCCGCTACGGCGCCCTCGCGATCGCCTTCAACGTGTCGGTGTCGCTCTTCGGCGGCACGACCCCGCTCGCGACCGAGGCGCTCGTCGTCTGGGCCGAGGGCCGCGGCTTCGGCTGGGCCCACGACATCCCCGCCTTCTACCTGATGGCGGCCGCCGTGATCGGCCTCGTCGCCGTGTGGTTCACGAAGGAGACCGCGAACGAGCCGCTGCTCGGCTCGGGGCCGACCGTGGCGACCGAGGCCGAGGCCCACGAGCTGATCGAGGCGTACCGCGACGAGACCAGCGACGTGGCGCAGTCGGACTGGGGCCTCGCGTTCGCGGACTCCGGGCCCATCGCGGTGATCCGCCCGGAGGGCCAGGGCGGCGAGGGCAGCGGCACGGGCGAGGGCGAGCTCGGCGGGCGGCCCGCCGCCGCGGAGCCGACGCGCTCGTAGGCGACGGGCTCAGGGCCGCGCGGCCAGCAGCGCCCGCGTGTACGGGTGCTGCGGCGCGGCGAACAGCGGGGCCGTGGGGCCGTGCTCGACGACCCGGCCGTGCTGCATCACCGCGACGTGGTCGCTCATGTGGGCGACCACGTCGAGGTCGTGCGAGATGAACAGGTACGCCAGCCCCTCCTCGCGCTGGAGCTCGTCGAGCAGGTCGAGCACCTGCGCCTGCACCGAGACGTCGAGGGCCGACACCGGTTCGTCGCACACGACGACGCGGGGCTGGGGGGCCAGGGCACGGGCGACGGCGACCCGCTGGCGCTGACCGCCGGAGAGCGTGCCGGGGCGCCGCTCGGCGACGTCGGCGGCGAGGCCCACGCGGTCGAGCAGCCCCTCGACCTCGGTCGACACCCGCCCCGGCCGGGTGACGCGCCCGCTCGTCACGGCGTCGGCGAGCAGCTGGCCCACCGTCCAGCGGGGGTCGAACGAGCTCGCCGGGTCCTGGTAGACCGCCCCGAGCAGGGCCCGCCGCCCCCGGCGCTCCCGCTCGCGCAGCGGTGCCCACGGCTCGCCGAGCAGCGTCACCGCCCCGTCGTCGGGGTCGTCGAGGCCCAGCAGGAGGCGCGCGGTCGTGGTCTTGCCGCTCCCGGACGCGCCCACCAGGCCGAGCGTCTCGCCGGTGCGCAGCTCGAACGAGACGTCGTCGACGGCGACGCGGGGCGTGCTGCCCCGCACCGGGAACGCCCGGCGCAGCCCGCTCGCGGCGAGCACCACCTCCGGCGCCGGCCCGGCTCCGACCCGCGATGAACCGCGTTCCGTTCCATGAACCGCGGTGGAGCGCAGTTCATGGAACGGAACGCGGTCCTCGGCGGAGGGCACCGGCGCGGGAGGCGCGGGGCGGGCAGGCGCGGAGGGCACGGGCGCGGGAGGCGCGGGGCGGGCAGGTGCGGAGGGCGCGGGCGACAGCCGGGCGCCGCGGGCCACGCCGCGCGGCAGGGCCGCGAGCAGCAGCCGCGTGTAGTCGTGCCGAGGGTCGCCGAGCACCTGCTCGGTCGGCCCCGTCTCGACGACGACGCCGGCGCGCATCACCACCACCCGGTCGGCGAGCCGACGCACGACGCCGAGGTCGTGGCTGATCGCGAGCACCGCGGTGCCGCCGTCGCGGAGCGCCGCCAGGCGGTCGACGACCAGCCCCTGCACCTCGGCGTCGAGGGCCGTCGTCGGCTCGTCGGCGACGACGAGCTCGGGGCGCAGCACGAGCGCCGCGGCGATCAGGGCCCGCTGACGCAGCCCGCCCGACAGCTCTCCCGACCGCTGGCCGAGCCGCGCCTCCGGCTCGGGCATGCCCACCTCGACCAGCGCCTCCAGCGCGCGCTCCCGGCGGCCCCGCGGCCCGAGGGACGTGTGGAGGCGGAGGGCGTCGTCGATCTCGCGGCCGATCGGTCGCAGCGGATCGAGCGACACGAGCGCGTCCTGCAGCACCAGCCCGATGCGCGGCCCGCGGACGGCACGCCAGCCGCGCTCGCCGAGGGCCGTGAGGTCGGTGTCGCCGAGGCGGAGGCCCCGGGCCGTGGCCCGGCCGCCGCTCAGGCCGAGGAGCGACCGTGCGGTGACGCTCTTTCCCGAGCCCGACTCGCCCACGATCGCGACGCACTCGCCGGCCGACACCGAGAACGAGACGTCGTCGACGACCGGCCGCCCGCCGAAGGCGACGGAGAGCCCGTCGACCTGGAGCAGCGCCGAGCCGCTCACGAGGTGCCCCCGCGTCGGGCGAGGCCGCGGCCGACGATCGTCGACGCCGCCGCCGTGACGACGACCGCGAGGCCGGGGAAGACGGTCATCCACCAGGCGACCTGCACGTAGGTGCGGCCGGCCGAGAGCATCGCGCCCCACTCCGGCGCCGGCGGGGGCGAGCCCAGGCCGAGGTAGCTCAGCGAGGAGGCCCAGACGACGGCCTGCCCCAGGCCGAGCGTCGCCAGCACGACCACGGGCGCGAGGGCGTTGGGCAGCACGTGCCGCAGCAGCACCGTCGACGGCCGGCGGCCGAGCACGACGGCGGCCTCGACCATGGCCGAGCGCCGTACGCGGCGCACCTGGGTCCGCACGATGCGCGCGTAGCCGGGCGCGGTGGCGAGGCCGACGGCGAGCGTCGCGGGCACGGCGCCGGGCCCGGTGAAGGCGATCACGACCAGCGCCAGCAGCAGGCCCGGCAGGGCGAAGAGCACCTCGAGCAGGCGGCTGACGCCCGCGTCGGCGACGCGCCCGGGCCAGCGCCCGTCGCCGAAGCCGGCGGCCACGCCCAGCAGCACGCCGAGGCCGGTGCCGATGAGGGTCGCGACGGCGCCGATCGTCAGCGACGCGCCGGCGCCGTGCACGATCCGCGTCCAGATGCCGCGCCCCGACTCGTCGGTGCCGAGGGGGTGCGCGAGCGACGGTGCGCCGAAGGCGTCGGCCGGCGACACGGCGAGGGGGTCGCCGGGCGCCAGGAGCCCCGGCGCGACCGCGGCCACGACGATCACCGCGAGCACGACGGCGGCCACGGCCTCGACGGGCCGCACGCGCCTCCGGGGTCTCCGGCGGCCGGAGCCCGACCGCGGCGGCGCGGGCGGCGCCGACGGCTCCGACGGCCCCGGCGCCCCCGGCAGCACGGGCAGCACCGTCACGAGGCCCGCTCCCGTGGGTCGACGGCGCGCTCCGCGAGGTCGCCGAGAGCGACGACCACGACGTAGGCGAGGGCGGAGGCCAGGGCCACGCCGGTGACGAGGGGCACGTCGCGGAGCGTCACCGCACCGAGCAGGGTGCGCCCGAGGCCCGGCCGGGCGAAGACCGACTCGACGACGACGGCGCCGCTGAGCAGCGAGCCGAACGCCCACCCCGAGAGGGCCAGCCCCGGCAGCGCGGCGTGCCGCAGCAGGTGCCGACGGAAGAGCCCCGAGGTCGACTCGCCCCGGGCCCGCGCCGTCACGGCGAACGGGGCGGACGCCGCGTCGAGCAGGGAGTCGCGGGTCACCTGCCCGAGGAACCCCGCCACCGGGATGGCCAGGGTCACCACCGGCAGCACGAGGCCGACGGGCGTGCCCGTGCTGACCGGGGGCAGCAGGCCGAGCTGCGTGCTGAAGACGAGGACGAGCACGCTCGCGAGCCAGAAGTGCGGCACCGCGGCGGCGACGACCTCGAGCGCCGACGAGACGGCGGACGCCGCCCGCCCGCCGAGGGTCGCCCACCAGGCCGTGCCGAGGGCGATCAGCCAGGCGACGACGAGCGACGCGAGCGCGAGGGCGAGCGTGCCGGGCAGCTGCTCGAGCAGCAGCCCGGCCACGTCGGCCCGGAGCGACCACGACGTGCCGAGGTCGCCGGTGACGAGGCGCCCCAGCTGCTGGAGGTACTGCACGACGAGGGGCTGGTCGAGGCCGTACTGCTCGCGCACGAGGGCGAGGGCCTCGGCCGACGCCTGCGAGCCCGGCCCGCCGAGGATCGCCTCGGCCGGGTCGCCCGGCACGAGCCGCACCGCGAAGAAGATGAGGGTCGCCACGGCCCAGAGCACCAGCACCGCGCCGGCCAGGCGACCGACGACCCACCGCAGGGCCCGCTCGGCCGACCCGCGACTCCTGCCCGACCGGCCGCCGACCGCGCTCCGTCGGGGCGACGGAGGGGCGACGACCGAGCCGGCCCCGGCCCCGGCCCCGGCCCCGGCCCCGGCCCCGGCCCCGGCCCCGGCCTCAGCCGGTGACGGAGGCGTCATACAGGGTGACCGCCTGCACCGGGGGCAGCGCGCGGACGCCGGTGACCGACGAGCGGACGAGGTAGTGGTTCTGCTGGTCGTAGAGGGGCAGCACGGTGCGGCTCTCGAGCACGATCTGCTGGGCCTGCTGGTAGAGGTCGGCGCGCTCGTCGGCGTCGGAGGTCTGGGAGGCGCGGGTCAGCAGGTCGTCGAGGGCCGGGTCGGAGAGCTGGGCGTGGTTGGCGAAGTAGCCGCTCGGTGCCGGGGTGATGCCCGACGTGTCGAACAGGATGCGGAGTACGTCGGGGCCGACCTTCGTGTACGGCGCGCTGACCAGGTCGTAGTCGTCGGTCGCGAGGGCGCCGTACCAGCTCGAGAGGTCGAGGGGCTGCAGCACGACCTCGAACCCGAGCGACTTGGCCCCGGCCTGGATCTGCTCGAAGAGCGACTGCTCGGCGGGGATCGACTGGTTCGTGCTGACCGGGAAGGTCAGCGACAGGCGCGTGCCGTCCTTGGTGCGGTAGCCCTCGCTGTCGCGCCCCGTCCAGCCGGCCTCGTCGAGCAGGTCGCCAGCGGCGTCGGCATCGACCTCGAACAGCGACGGGTCGGAGTACGCGAGCGGCTCGACGCTCGACAGGGCGCTGTACGAGCGCTCGGCGGTGCCGAAGAAGAGCGAGTCGATCGCGTCGTCGACGTCGACGCCCGTGATGAACGCCTCGCGCACCCGCTCGTCGTCGAAGGGAGCCTTGCCCGAGTTCAGCTCGAGACGGTTGGAGGCGCCGGGCCGCGGGGCGTCGATCTCGCTGATCGCGTCGTCCTTCTCCGCGGCGACGAGGGTGTCGGGCTGGGCGTTGTCGATCACGTCGACCTGGCCGGCCTGGAGGGCCGCGTAGCGCGCCGCGGAGTCGGGGATGAACCGCCAGACGACGCTCTCGAGGTGGGCGGGGCCGGTGTGGTCGGCGTCGGCGGGCGGCGACGAGTAGTCGTCGTTGCGCGACAGCTCGACCTGCTCCTGCTTCGTCCACGAGTCGACGACGAAGGGGCCGGTGCCGACGGGCGACTCGCAGTTGACCTCCTGGGGCCGCTGGAGCGCCTCGGGCGACTCCATCGCGAGCCACGGCTGCGTGAGCGACTCGAGCAGGGCGCTGTCGGGCGTGCTCAGGTCGATGCGGGCCGTCAGGTCGTCGACGGCCTCGACGCCGGTCACCTTCGCGAGGGCGAGGTAGCCCGTCGACGACAGCGTGGAAGGGTCCTGCACGTGGGCCACGTTCGCGGCGACCGCGGCGGCGTCGAAGGGGGTGCCGTCGGTGAACGTCACGTCGGGCTTCAGGGTGAAGGTCCAGCTCAGGCCGTCGCTCGCCTCCGTCCACGACTCGGCGAGCCAGGGCACGATCTCGCCGTCGGCGTCCTTCGACACGAGCGACTCGGCGTACTGGGTCGAGATGAGGGCCTGCGGGTAGTTGCCGCCGACGTGCGGGTCGAGGCACGTGGGCTCGGCGTCGCCGGTCGCGTAGGTGAGGGTGCCGCCCTCGACGGGAGTCGCGGAGTCGCCGGCGTCGTCCGCCCCGGCGGTGCACCCGGCCAGCGCCAGGGCGCCGACGGTCGCGAGGGCGAGCAAGGGGAGGGGGCGCGTGCGCATGGTGCTCCGGAGGATCACGGGTGGCCGGGGGAGGGGCGGCATTGTTGTACTCAGTACAACCGGGCCGCCACCGAGTGTACCGGCATGATGGGGCCATGTCCGACGACGCCCTCCGCCGCCCCGACGACGCCCCGGCACGGCCCCTCGGTCGCCCGCGTCGGTCGTCGGCCGAGATGCTCGCCGACGCCGCGGCCGAGCTCTTCCTCGAGGCCGGGTGGTCGGGCACGACCGTCGACCAGATCGCGCGGCGGGCCGGGGTCAGCCGGGGCACGTTCTTCAACTGGTTCGACGCGAAGTCCGACCTCTTCTGGGTCGACCTCGACGCGAGCACGGCCGGTCTCGGCGACCTGCTCCGCGCCTCCTCGGGGCTCTCTCCCGTCCGGGCCGTGGCGGCGGCGCTGGTGGCCGTCGCCCGGCAGCACCCGGCCGACCGGGTGCCCTGGGCGCTGACCCAGGCCGACGCGATGGGCCTCGGCGACGAGGTGGTGGCGTCGGCGGCGGTCCGGGGCGTGCGGCTGAGGGCCGTCGTCGCGGCGTACCTGGCGGAGGCGGCCGGGCGCCCCCGGGACGACCTCGACGTCGAGGTGGCCGCGTCGGTGCTGATCGCGGCGGCGGCCACCTCGGTCGTGACGTGGGCGGGCTCCGGCGTCGGCAGGCCGGCCCTCGGCGACGTCGTGGAGCGGGCGCTCAGCCCCGTCGCGGACGGCCTGGACGACCGTCTGCCGCCGACCGGCGGGGCCTGACCGGGTGCCGGTCGCGCGGGCTAGCGGGCGGGGGTCGGGGTGGACGCCGTGGAGGGCGACGTCGGCGACAGGACATCGTCGAGCTCGGCGCGCTTCGGGAAGACGAACTTGTTCATGGCCCAGTAGCGGAAGACCATCGCGATCATGGTGCCGATCACGGGGCCGCTGACGAAGTCGGCGATCTCCTGGTGGGTCCGCGTCACGTTCGGCACCTCCAGGTCGAGCCCGTAGCGGGAGAGGTAGAGGGGCGCCGAGTTGAGGCCGATGCCGATGACGCTGACGATGACGAACAGGAGCATCTCGTAGGCGGTGTGGCGGTCGCCGCGGTCGTCGAACGACCACTTCTTGTTCAGCACGTACGAGACGACGGTCGCGACGATCGTCCCCACCGCGAGCGCGGTGACCGGGTGCTGGGGGATCACGAAGAGCTTGAGGCCGTAGTTGATGACCATCGTGATGACGAAGCCGATGCCCCCGACCACCAGGAAGCGGAGGACGGAGGGGTTGGCCTTCACGAGCCGGATCAACGAGTGCACGAGGGGCACGGTACCCGCTCGGGCTAAGAGCGAGCCGGGACTGTCCCCCTGGCGCGGGGGTCGCGACCGGAGGCGCAGGGACGTCCTCCCGACGGCGCCCCGGGCAGGCACGAGCTCGCCCGGCGTGATGACCCCCGTCCGCCGAGCGGATGACATCCGGCCACGGAACGGTCACGGGGTGAGGTCGGCTCGTCTCTGATGGGTACGGTCGTGTCGAGCGGCCCGTGCGGGGCCGGAGCGCGCTGCCCGGGGTGGGTCGGGGGTGCCGCGTCGAGCTCGGCCCACACGAGAGAGAAGACCATGAAGAAGAACGTGTCGGCCGCCGTGGCGCTGCCGACTCTCGTCGCCATCGCCCTGGGGGGGCTCCTGACGGCAGCACCGGCGGCGTCCGCCGCACCGGCTGCGGTCGAGCAGATCGAGCAGGTCGAGCAGGTCGAGCAGATCGAGCAGATCGAGCAGGTCGAGCAGGTCGAGCAGGTCGAGCAGGTCGAGCAGATCGTGGGAGGCGCGGTGCCGGTCGACGAGACCGCCGCGCCCCCGGCACCGGACGCCGAGGCGGAGGCGAGCACGACCGCGCCTGTCGCCCCGGCGCCGATCGTCGCCCCGGCACCCTCCGTCGCGGCGGCGCCGACGACCACCTTCCGCCTCGTCAGCCCCGTGTCGGGGAGCACGACGACCTCCCTCGGGTACGAGGTCGTGGTGGAGACCGACGTCGTCGGCGGGTCGCTCGCGGTCCTCGACCGGGACGGCGTCGAGGTCCACGGCGTGTCCGGGGTCTCGGGGCCCGTGGTCAGCCTCCGCGTGACCCTGGCCGACGACGCCGTCGCCGAGCAGTCGGCGACCGTCGTGCTGAGCGACGCCGGTGGCGCCGAGGTCGGGCGCCGGACCGTCGACTTCACGGTCGACGTGCCGGTCTCTCCTGCGCCCTCCGTCGTCGCGCCGGCGGAGGGGGAGGTCGTCGTGGGCGCGGCCTCGCCCTACCTCGGTGGTGCCGTCGAGTTCGTGATGACGGGCCGAGGCGTCGTCGGCTCGCAGCCCGCGGTGCGGTTCGAGGCGCTCGACGACCAGCAGGGATGGGGCTCGGACGACCAGCCCGGCCGGGTCGGGGCCGACGGCACCTGGACCTGGCGGACCGTGCTCCCCTCCGGGAGATGGAGCGCGAGCGTCGCCCAGTACGTCCCCGGCGACCCCACGCCCGTCGCCCCGGGCGACGGAGCCCCTCCGCTGTCCAGGCTGTCTCCCGCCGTCGCGCGGTCCTTCACCCTGGTGGCACCGGCAGCCCCGGCGCCGCCGGCCGTGCCGACCGCCGTCGTGCCCGCCGTGTCGGTGGCGCCGACCCTGAGCGCCCCGACGGGGCGTGGCTCCGCGCCCTCGGCGGCCGGTCGTGACCGCCGCCTCGCGCACACGGGCGACGACTCCGCCCGTGCCCTCGTCGCCGCGGGCCTGCTGCTCTCCGCGGCGGGAGCCGCTGTGGTGGTGCTGACCCGGCGCCGTCGCGGGTCCGCCGGAGCACCGGCCTCGACCGCTCCGGTCAGCGACGCGGCTGCAGGCTCGGCTCGTCGGGCGTAGCCAGCGTCAGCACCGCCTCCTCCACCGCGTCGTGCTGCTCGAGCTCGCGCTCGACGCGGCGGAGGGCGACGGCGACGTGCTCCTCGGTGTCGTCGCCGCGCATGTCGACGGCGGCGACGAGGTAGAGCCGGCCCGGCCCGACGAACTCCGTGTGCAGGTAGGTCACGCGGTCGATCTCGGGCCGGGCCAGCAGCCGGGCGAGCACCGTCGACTCCAGCTCGTCGCTCGGGCTCTCGCCGACCAGGAAGCGCCGGTTGCGGTCGACGAGCACGAGGGCCACGACGCCGAGCAGCACGCCGACGAGGATGGACCCGACGGCGTCGTAGACGGCCGAGCCGGTCAGCTGGTGCAGCAGGATGCCGAGGAAGGCGATGACGAGGCCGACCAGGGCCGCGGCGTCCTCCGCGAAGACCGCACGCAGGGTCGAGTTCGAGCTGCGCAGCACGAAGCGCAGGGTCGGCAGCTGCCGCTCGCGGGCGCTGCCCCGGGCCTGGCGGAGGGCCTGGGTGAACGAGATGCCCTCGAGCACGAACGCGACCGCCAGCACGACGTAGTTGACGAGGTAGTCCTCGGCCTCCTCCGCGGCGCCGAGCTGCGAGATGCCGTGCTGGATCGAGACCACCGCGCCGACGGTGAAGAGGCCGAACGCGGCGAACATCGACCAGACGTAGGTCTCCTTGCCGTAGCCGAGGGGGTGGTCGGCGTCCCTCTGCTTCTCGCCGCGCTTGTCGGCGACGAAGAGGAAGACCTCGTTGCCCGTGTCGGCCCAGGAGTGCGCCGACTCCGCCACCATCGAGGCCGACCCGGTCAGGAACGCCGCGACCGTCTTCGCGACCGCCACGAGCAGGTTCGCGAGGAACGCGACGACCACCGTGAGCGAGCTCTCCGGCTTCGGGGCGGAGCCGGGGCCCGGCGACGGGTCGGTGGTCGGGGGTGCTGTCGTCATGGACTCGATGATGCACGCCCTGCACCGATCGCGCCGCGCCTCCTCGACGCGTACGATGTGACGTGCATCGATCCGGCCATCACCGGGGAGCACTCGGAAGAACGCGGAGACCTGCCCCTCGGGGCCGGCAGCCGCCGGTAGAACCGAGCGGGGCAGGCCCGTCACAGCCGCAGAGCGAGTGGTCGGCCCGTGAGGGCCGGCAAGCGGGGTGGTACCGCGACCTCCGAGGCCCCTCGGCGGTCGTCCCCGTGGACGGACATCCGCACCACCTGGAGTTCCCATGGCCTACCAGCCGGTACCCGCGTCACCCCGGTTCCCCGACGTCGAGCAGGGCGTCCTCGCCTTCTGGAAGGGCGACGACACCTTCCGCGAGTCGATCCGTGCCCGGGAGGGCCGCGACGAGTGGGTCTTCTACGACGGCCCGCCGTTCGCCAACGGCCTGCCGCACTACGGCCACCTGCTGACGGGCTACGCGAAGGACGTCTTCCCGCGGTACCAGACGATGCGCGGCAAGCAGGTGCACCGCCGCTTCGGCTGGGACACCCACGGGCTGCCCGCCGAGCTCGAGGCGATGCGCCAGCTCGGCATCACCGAGAAGCACCAGATCGACGAGATGGGCATCGGCGAGTTCAACGCCGCGGCCCGTGGCTCGGTCCTGCGCTACACCGACGAGTGGCGGCAGTACGTCACGCGCCAGGCGCGCTGGGTCGACTTCGAGGACGACTACAAGACCCTCGACGTCAGCTACATGGAGAGCGTGCTCTGGGCGTTCAAGCAGCTGCACGACAAGTCGCTCGCCTACGAGGGCTTCCGCGTGCTGCCCTACTGCTGGCACGACCAGACCCCCCTGTCGAACCACGAGCTGCGCATGGACGACGACGTCTACAAGATGCGCCAGGACCAGACCGTCACGGTCGCCTTCCCGCTCGTCGGCGCCAAGGCCGAGTCGCTCGGCCTCACCGGCGTCGAGGCCCTCGCCTGGACGACCACGCCCTGGACCCTGCCCACGAACATGGCGCTCGCCGTGGGGCCGGCCATCGACTACGTGACCGTGCCCCACGCCCTGCTGCCGGGCGAGCGCACCGGCGACCAGGAGCTGCTGACCGGCAGCGTCTTCCTGCTCGCCGCCGACACCCTCGCCGCCTACGCCCGCGACCTCGGCTACGAGTCCGCCGAGGCGGCGGAGGCCGCCGTCACGGCGCACTTCGCCGGCGCCGAGCTCGCGGACGTCGAGTACGACCGCATCTGGGACGTCTACGCCGACACCGAGACCTGGGGCACCGAGAACGCCTGGCGCCTCCTCGTCGCCGACTACGTCGCCACCGGCGAGGGCACCGGCATCGTGCACCAGGCCCCCGCCTACGGCGAGGACGACCAGCTGGTCTGCGCCGCCGCGGGCATCCCCGTGATCGTGTCCGTCGACGAGGCCGGGCGCTTCCTGCCGATGTTCGACGAGCTGGGCGTCGCCGGCCTCCAGGTGTTCGAGGCCAACAAGGCGCTGGTGCAGCGCCTGCGCGCCGACGGGCGCCTGGTGCGCCTGGCGAGCTACGAGCACAGCTACCCGCACTGCTGGCGCTGCCGCAACCCGCTCATCTACAAGGCCGTCTCGAGCTGGTTCGTCCGCGTCACGGAGTTCCGCGACCGGATGGGCGAGCTCAATCAGGAGATCACCTGGGTGCCCGAGAACGTCAAGGAGGGGCAGTTCGGCAAGTGGGTCGCCGGCGCCCGCGACTGGTCGATCTCACGCAACCGCTACTGGGGCTCGCCCATCCCCGTGTGGCGCAGCGACGACCCCGCCTACCCGCGGACGGACGTCTACGGCTCGCTCGCCGAGCTCGAGGCCGACTTCGGGCGCCTGCCGCTCAACGAGCAGGGCGAGCCCGACCTGCACCGCCCGTACATCGACGACCTCACGCGGCCGAACCCCGACGACCCGACCGGGCAGAGCACGATGCGCCGCATCGAGGACGTCTTCGACGTCTGGTTCGACTCGGGCTCGATGCCCTTCGCGCAGGTGCACTTCCCGTTCGAGAACCGCGACTGGTTCGAGACGCACGCGCCTGCCGACTTCATCGTCGAGTACATCGGGCAGACGCGCGGCTGGTTCTACGTCATGCACGCGCTCTCGACCGCGCTGTTCGACCGCCCGGCGTTCTCGAACGTCATCAGCCACGGCATCGTGCTCGGCTCCGACGGGCAGAAGATGTCGAAGAGCCTCCGCAACTACCCCGACGTGAGCGAGGTCTTCGACCGTGACGGGGCCGACGCGATGCGCTGGTTCCTGATGTCGAGCTCGGTGATCCGCGGCGGCAACCTCGTCGTCACCGAGGAGGGCATCCGCGAGGGCGTCCGGCAGTTCCTGCTGCCGCTCTGGAGCACGTACTACTTCTTCACCCTCTACGCGAACGCGGCCGAGGCCGACGGGTCGGGAGGCGCGGGTCGGCACGTCGCGGACGGCTACGTCGCGCAGTGGCGCACCGACTCGACCGACGTGCTCGACCGCTACCTGCTCGCGAAGACCCGCCGCCTCGTCACCGAGGTCGAGGGCCACCTCGACGCGCTCGACTCGCCCCTGGCGGCCGCGGCCCTCCGCGACTTCGCCGACGTGCTGACGAACTGGTACGTCCGCCGGTCGCGTGACCGATTCTGGGCCGGCACCGACCACGACGCCTTCGACACCCTGTTCACGGTGCTCGAGACGCTCACCCGCGTCGCGGCGCCCCTCGCCCCGCTCGTCACGGAGGAGATCTGGAAGGGCCTCACCGGCGGCCGCAGCGTGCACCTCGCCGACTGGCCCGACGCCTCCGCCTTCCCGGCCGACGACGCGCTCGTCGATGCGATGGACGCCGTGCGCGCCATCGCGTCGTCCGGTCTCGCGCTGCGCAAGGCGACCGGCCTGCGGGTCCGCCTGCCGCTCGCGCGCCTCACGGTGGTCGCGCCCGACACCGCGGGCCTCGAGCCGTTCCGCGCCATCCTCCGCGACGAGCTCAACGTCAAGGACGTCGTCCTCACCGCGCTGACGGAGGAGAGCCTCGGCGAGTGGGGCGTCACCCGCAAGCTGACGGTCAACGCCCGCGCGGCCGGCCCCCGCATCGGCAAGCAGGTGCAGCAGGTCATCCCCGCCGCGAAGAAGGGCAACTGGGAGGCGCGGGGCGAGACGGTCGTGGTGGGCGGCGTCGAGCTGCTGCCCGGCGAGTTCACGCTCGAGCTGGCCGTCGCCGACCCGTCGGCGGCGATCGCGTTCGTCGGCGACGGCGGCTTCGTGCTGCTCGACACCGCGACCACGCCCGAGCTCGAGGCCGAGGGCCTCGCGCGCGACGTCGTCCGGGCCGTGCAGCAGGCCCGCAAGGCGGCCGGCCTCGACGTCGGCGACCGGGTCGTCACGACCCTCGTCGTCGAGCCCGGCTCGGCCGCCGCGATCGAGGCGCACCGCGCGCTGATCGCGGGCGAGACCCTGACGACCGAGCTGGTCGTCGACGTGCAGGACGACGTCGCGACGCGCGACGAGAGGGTCGCCGTCGGTTCCGGCGCGGCCGTGACGGTGGAGGTCCGACGAGCATGAGCCCGAAGAAGAAGAAGAGCGACGCCGAGGGCACGGGCGGGGGCGCGGCCGACGGCGGCGAGTTCGCCGAGGGCGCCCGCCGCGTCTACGACGAGCTGCTCGCGCGCGTCGGCGAGCAGGCCCCGCAGCCGCGGCTCGCGGCGACGCGTCGGGCCGCCGAGCTGCTCGGCGACCCGCAGCGCGCCTACCCGGTGATCCACGTGACGGGCACGAACGGCAAGACCTCGACGAGCCGCATGATCGAGAGCGTGCTGCGCTCGTACGGCCTGCGCACCGGCCTCATGACGAGCCCGCACCTGACGCGCGTCAACGAGCGCATCGTCGTCGACGGCGAACCGATCAGCGACGAGCTGCTCGTGGCGAACTGGGACGACATCCAGCCCTACCTCCAGATGACCGACGGCGAGCTCACGGCGGCGGGGGAGCAGCCCCTGACCTTCTTCGAGGCGCTCACCGTGCTGGCCTTCGCCTGCTTCGCCGACGCCCCCGCCGATGTCGTCGTGCTCGAGGTCGGCATGGGCGGCGAGTGGGACAGCACGAACGTCGCCGACGGCCAGGTCGCCGTCTTCACGCCGATCGCCCTCGACCACACCCAGCGGCTCGGCTCGACGGTCGACGCGATCGCCCGGACGAAGGCCGGCATCGTCAAGCCGTCGGCCTCGGTCGTCAGCGCCTCCCAGCAGCCGGAGGCGCTGGCCGAGCTGCAGCGGGCGACCGACCTCACCGAGTCCACGCTCGCGGTCGAGGGCACCGCGTTCGGCGTCGAGTCGACCACGGTCGCGGTCGGCGGGCAGCTGATCACCGTCCGCGGCCTCGCCGGCCGCTACGACGACCTCCTGCTGCCCCTGTTCGGCGACCACCAGGCGCAGAACGCGGCGGTCGCGATCGCCGCCGTCGAGTCGTTCCTCGGCAGCGGCTCGCAGGCGCTCGACCACGACGTGCTGGCCGAGGGGCTGGCCGCGGTGACGTCGCCCGGACGCCTCCAGATCGTGGCGAACGAGCCGACCATCCTCGTCGACGCGGCCCACAACCCCCACGGGGCTCGGGCCCTCGCGAAGGCGCTCGACGACTACTTCCAGTTCGGGCGCGTCGTGGCCGTGCTCGGGGTGCTCGCCGACAAGGACGCCGCCGGCATCGTCCGGGCGCTCTCCGGCACGGTGCAGCAGTTCGTCGTGACGAGCAGCGACTCCGAGCGCGCCGTCGACGCCGACGAGCTCGCCGCGATCGCGGTGGGCGTCGTCGGCGCCGACCGCGTCGTGGTCGAGACCGACCTCGTCGCGGCGCTCCGCACGGCCCGCGACCTCGCGGAGGAGACCGAGGGCGACGAGCCCGGCGGCGTCGTCGTCACCGGGTCGATCACGCTGGTCGGCGACGTGCTCGCGCTGGCGCAGGCCCCGGGCGGTCTCTCGTGACCGCGGCGCCGCCTCCCGAGGGCCCCCCGGCGGGCATCCGCCCGGGCGGTCGACGCCCCGGGCGCCGACGCGGCGCGGCCGAGAGCCTGCTCTCGATCGTGCTCGTGCTCGAGGCGCTGTCGCTGTTCTTCGTGATGCTCGTCGTCAACGGCCGCGACCTGCTGCCGACGGCCGTGGCGTTCGGCGGCGGGTTCGCCGCCATCGTCGTCGTCATGCTCGTCTCGCGCACGACGCGCTGGCCCTGGGGCATCGCGCTCGGCTGGGTCGTGCAGGCGGGCCTCGTGGCCTGCGGGCTGCTCGACCCCGTCATGTACGTCGTCGCGGCTCTCTTCGTCGCCATCTGGACCTACTGCCTGATCAAGGGCACCCAGCTCGACCGCCTCAACGCCGCCCGCTACGGTGGGCCCGGCGACGCGGCGTGAGCCGGCCCGGCCGACCCGACCACACCGACCCTCCCGCCACCACACCAGAAGGAGCACCACAGTGACCGACCTCCAAGAGACCCTCGTCCTCGTCAAGCCCGACGGCGTCGCCCGCGGCCTCACCGGCGAGATCCTGCGCCGCATCGAGGCCAAGGGCTACGAGCTCGTCGACCTGCGCATGCTGCAGGCCGACCGTGACCTCCTGTCGAAGCACTACGAGGAGCACGTGGGCAAGCCGTTCTACGAGCCGCTCGTCGAGTTCATGGAGAGCGGCCCCACCGTCGCCCTCCGCATCGCCGGCAACGGCGTCGTCGCGGGCTTCCGCTCGCTGGCCGGCACCACCGACCCGACCACCGCCGCCCCCGGCACCATCCGCGGCGACCTCGGCCGCGACTGGGGCCTCAAGGTGCAGCAGAACCTCGTCCACGGCAGCGACAGCCCCGAGTCCGCCGCGCGCGAGCTCGCTCTCTGGTTCTGAGTCTTCTGGCCAGCCGCCGCCCCTGCGGCTGACTGGCCGGGGTTTGTCGCTCGGGGTCGAGTTCTGGCCCCGGGGGGCGCTCCAGGCGCCGGCTCCGCAGCCGCCTTCGCCGACATCGGGGTGCCAGCCGCCGCCCCTGCGGCTGACGGCCGGGGCGTGCAGCTCGGGGTCGAGTTCTGGCCCCGGGGGGCGCTCCAGGCGCCGGCTTCGCAGCCGCCTTCGCCGACATCGGGGGGCCAGCCGCCGCCCCTGCGGCTGACTGGCCGGGGCGCACCCCGGGGTCGTGACTTGCCCCGGGGTGCGCTCTGCGCCGGCGGCCCTAGGGGGCGGGGGTGGCGGACGACTCGGGGGCGGTGCCCGTGCTCGTGTCGGAGGTGGGGGCTCCGCCCGCGACCTCCGCGACGAACTGGGCGAAGACCGTCGGGTCGGTGAGCGAGCCCTGGTACTGCTGGCCGTTGACCAGCACCGTCGGGGTGCCCGTGACCTTCTCGAGGTCGCTGTTCGGCAGCGGGTCGTTCAGCGCCCGCTCGGTGGCCGAGGCCACCCAGTCGTCGAACTCGCCCCCCGTGACGCACCCGGGGATCTGTTCGTCGTCGGCGCCCGCTCCCTGCACCAGGCTGACCAGCTCGTCGTTCGTCAGCCCGCTGGTGTTCTCCTCCGGCTGCTGCGCGAAGAGGGCCGTGTTGACGTCGAGGGCCGCGTCCGGCTGGTAGTTCGCGACGCAGGCCAGGGCGTTCGCCGAGCGGGTCGAGTACTTGGTGCCGAGCGAGGCGTTGTCGAGGAACCCCAGGGGGTGGATCTCGAGGTCGACCGACCCCTGGCTCACCCACGTCTGCAGCTGCTCCGCGTTGGCCGTGTCGAACTGGCCGCAGTACGGGCACATGTAGTCGAGGTAGACGACGATGCTCGGCTTCTCGGCCGTGCCGGGAGCCGAGGCCGTCGGCTCGCCGTCGGCCGGCACCGCGTCGGTCGTCGTCGCCGAGACCGTGGTGCCGTCGCCCGAGAGCACGATGCCGTCGCTCGCCATGTTCAGCGGCCCGGGGCCGCCCGGGGCCATCGACCGCGTCACGACGAGCACGACGACGGCGGCGACGGCCAGCACGCCGAGCACGAGGCCGCCCTGCAGCGCCCACTTCTTGCGACGACGGCGCTTCGCGGCGGCCTCGCGGGCGACGCGGGCCTTCTCGCGGGCGGCCTCGCGGCGCTCTCGCTTGGTGTCTCCGGGCACGGCTGGTGGGGTCATCGGTCCTCGCTGGGTCGGGGGGCGCCGACGGGCGCTCTCGGCCAGCGTCGCGCCGCCGGCCAAGAACAACCTGGGACCGCGAGGCTGCGGGGAGGCGCGGTGTGGGCGGGGGAGGCGCGGTGCCGTCAGCCGAGGAGCGTCGGCAGCAGCAGCGGGAACTGCACCACGATGACCGTCGCGACGACGATGTAGTTGAGCACGGGCAGCACCCACGAGTACGGCAGGAAGGCCGCCGCGGCCCGCTGCAGCCGGCCGGGCCGCACGAGGACCCCGCGCGCCGTGCCCCAGGTCAGGAAGACCCAGAAGAGCGGGATGGTGACCGACCACACGAGCATGCACCAGGGGCAGAGGGCGCCGATGACGAAGACCGTCTGGGTGAAGAGCCACGTGATGAAGACCCAGGCCAGCGACACGCCCGAGGCGAACGCGACCCAGAACCACCGGGCGAAGCGGGCGCCGGCGAGCAGGCCGAGCCCCACGGCGACCGGCGCCGCGAAGCCGACCAGGCCGATGATCGGGTTCGGGAACCCGAAGAGCGACGCCTGCCAGCTGTTGATGACGGGCGAGCAGCCGACGAACGGGTTCACGTCGCAGCCGAGCGACTCGGTCGGGTTCTCGAGCAGGCGGAACTTGTCGACGGTGAGGGCGAACGACCCCAGCAGCCCCACGAGCCCGACCACGATCAGCAGCACGGCGGCGACCACCGGGGTGCGGCCCCGGGGCAGGCCCGCGGAGGGGCCGACGGGCGTCGTGCTCGGGGCGGTGTCGGTGAGCGTCACCCCCCGATCATCGCACCCGTCGGATCGTGGTCGGCTGCGATGCGTGCGATAATCGACCCAGTCGAGGGGTGAGAGCCCCGAGATCATGACTTTCCGGGCCGTGCTGGCCCGCGTGGCACCGGCCCCGAGGGGCGTCGCGCGGGTGCAGGTGAAGCCGGGCACGGGGCGCAGGCGCTCCAGGTCGGATGGCCAGTTCCGACAGCAACGAAGAACCGCACGTCGACGAACGACACGGGGTGGCGACGACCGCAGAGACGGTCCGGCTCACCTCGTGACCGAACGCCGCGTGACCGACATGGCGTGCCGTGAGAGGGCACGGTGGTCCGGGGGCAGGTGCACGGCACCGCTCGGCCACGACACGAGACCACCTGCCGACGGCACGTCCTCGGCAGGGCGAGGAGCACACCAGCAGTGCTGGACAACAACGACGACACGACCGACGGTCGACCGAAGAAGAAGCGGGGCCTGTTCGGGGCCCTGCTCGCCCGCCAGGCGGCACCGCCCGCGGCGCGCACCAGCGGCGCACAGCGCCCCTCTTCTCCGACCGATCCCATCGACGACGCCCAGGAGGCACAGACCGTGACCCACGACACCGACTCCGCGGGCCAGGCCCCGAGCACCCCCGCCGACGACAGCGCCGCCCCGGCCCAGGCCACGCCCGACGCTGGTCGGGCCGCCGCGTCCGACGTCGCCCCCGCGGTCGACGTCGAGGCCGTCGAGGCCGACATCGCCGACGGCGAGCCCGCCGCCGAGGCGCCCGCGACCGGCTCGGAGCCGGCCGCCGACCCGTCCGCGTCGCCCATCCCGGCGCACCTGACGACGACGAGCCTGATCTTCCACGCCCCGGTCATCACGCCGCTCCCGGCCCGCCCCGGCCGTCGCCGTGACGACCGCGACGACCACCGCGACCAGCGCGACGACCTCGACGAGCGCGACGACGAGGGCTACGACGACGGCGGCTGGGACGACGAGCCCCAGCGCCCCGCCTCGCGCCGCCGCTCGCGCGGCCGCTCGCAGGACCGCGAGGAGCGCGACTCCGAGGCCCGCCAGGGCGACCGCGGCCCGCGCGAGCGCCCGCAGCGCCAGGTCGAGCTGATCACCGAGCCGCAGCGCATCAAGGGCTCGACCCGTCTCGAGGCCAAGAAGCAGCGCCGCCGCGACGGCCGTGACGCCGGCCGCCGCCGCACCGTCATCACGGAGGCCGAGTTCCTCGCGCGCCGCGAGAGCGTCGACCGCAAGATGGTCGTCCGCTCGTCGGGCGACCGCATCGAGATCGGCGTCATGGAGGACGGCACGCTCGCCGAGCACTACGTCGCCAAGGCACAGAACGTCTCGTTGATCGGCAACGTCTACCTCGGCCGCGTGCAGAACGTGCTGCCGAGCATGGAGGCCGCCTTCGTCGACATCGGGCGCGGCCGCAACGCCGTGCTCTACTCCGGCGAGGTCGACTGGGACAGCCTGTCGAACGGCAACCAGCCCCGTCGCATCGAGCTGGCCCTCAAGCCCGGCGACCGCGTCCTCGTGCAGGTCACGAAAGACCCCGTGGGCCACAAGGGCGCCCGCCTGACGAGCCAGATCTCGCTGCCCGGCCGCTACCTCGTCTACGTGCCCAACGGCTCGATGAACGGCATCAGCCGCAAGCTGCCCGACACCGAGCGCGCCCGCCTGAAGAAGATCCTGAAGGAGGCGCTGCCCGAGAACGCCGGGGTCATCGTCCGCACCGCGGCCGAGGGCGCGACGGAGGAGCAGCTGACCCTCGACATCAAGCGCCTGACGAACCAGTGGGCCGACATCAGCGCCAAGGTCGAGACGGGCGCCGCCCCGGCCCAGCTGCACTCCGAGCCCGACCTGCTGATCAAGATCGTGCGCGACGTCTTCAACGAGGACTTCCACGAGATGGTCGTCGACGGCGAGGACGCCTACGAGACCCTGCAGTCGTACCTCTCGGCCGTCGCTCCCGACCTCATCGACCGCATCGTGCGCTACGAGGGCGAGCGCGACGCGTTCGACGAGTACCGCCTCAACGAGCAGATCGAGAAGGCCCTCGACCGCAAGGTCTGGCTGCCCTCGGGCGGCTCGCTCGTCATCGACCGCACCGAGGCCATGACGGTCGTCGACGTCAACACGGGCAAGTTCGTCGGCTCCGGCGGCAACCTCGAGGAGACCGTCACGAAGAACAACCTCGAGGCCGCGGAGGAGATCGTCCGCCAGCTGCGCCTCCGTGACATCGGCGGCATCATCGTCGTCGACTTCATCGACATGGTGCTCGAGTCGAACCGCGACCTCGTGCTGCGCCGTCTCGTCGAGTGCCTCAGCCGCGACCGCACCAAGCACCAGGTCGCCGAGGTCACCTCGCTCGGCCTCGTGCAGATGACCCGCAAGAAGCTGGGCCTGGGGCTCGCCGAGTCGTTCGCCGAGGCCGGCAGCGCCGCCCGCGTGCAGGAGCAGCAGCCGCGTCGCGGCCAGAACGGCCAGAACGGCCAGGGCGGCCAGAACGGCCAGGGCCAGGAGCAGCGTCGCCGCGGCGGCGCGGCCGCCAAGTCCGGAGGCGCGGGCCAGTCCGGTGCCGCGGGCGCCGGTCGCGGGGGCCAGCAGCCCGCCTCGGCCGCGCACCCCACCACGGGCACCCACGCGATCACCGAGGACGTCAAGAACGCCCTGTCGCGGATCGCAGCGTCGACGATCGCGCACGCCGAGGACGGCGACCGGAGCACCGACTCCGCCGTCGAGGCCGCCGCCGCCGTCGAGGCGGCCATCGACGCCGCCGCGGCGTCGGTCGGCGGCTCGGCCGAGGCGCCGACCGAGCAGCAGGGCGACGAGCCCCGCCGGGGCCGTGGCGCCCGCAAGAGCCGTCGCTCGCGCGGCGGCCGTGACGCCGACTCGACCGAGGGCTCGTCGACCGATGACAGCTCGACCGAGACGGGCCAGGGCCGCGCCGAGGCCGACCAGGCCGACGCGCCGGCGGCCGAGGCCGCCGTCGTGACGGTGCCGACGACCGCCCCCGCGGAGCAGGCCGTGGCCGAGCCCGTCCAGGCCCCGACGGCTCCCGCCGCCGCGGCCGAGGCGGTGCCCGCCCGCGCGGAGCGCAGCACGGAGTCCCGCCGGTCGCGCGTCACCGTGACGACCCCCGAGGCCAGCGTGGCGATCCTCGACATCCCGGTCACCACGACCCGTCGCGAGCCCCGCAAGATCAGCCGGGACGATGCCGAGCAGCTGCTCGACTCCGTCCTCGGGGCACTGCCCGAGCCCAAGCAGCCCGGCCAGGGCCGCAGCCGCTCGCGCCGTGCCTCGAGCTCGGGCACGACCTCCGCACCGGTCGCCCCCGCGGCCGCGGAGTCGACCGAGGGCCGCTCGACCGAGGGCGACGCGGGTCCGTTCATCCTGGGCGTGGGCGTCAGCTCCGACGAACTGTGACTCGTCTAGGGTGACTGCGTGACCTCGACGCAGCCCGGACAGCCGACCCCAGGGTCGACCGTCCGGGCTGCCGTCGTCTCGCTGCGCGGCACCTCGGGGCGCGACCGTCTGGTCGCCGCCGCCACGGCCGTCGGCGTCGTGCTCCTGGCCCGCTTCGCGCTGGGCCTGCTCGCCATGGTCGGGGCCGCCGTCGGGTTCAGCGTCACCGCCTTCCCGAGCGGGTTCGCGGCGACGCCGGTCGGCCAGTTCCTCGGCAGCTTCGTCTTCTACCCGTTCCCGTTCTACGTCGTGGCCTTCGTCGTGCTGCTGGTGGTGCGGCCGCTCGAGACGGCCGCCCCCCTCGCCACCGTGCTGCGCCGGGCCCTCGTGGCCGGCGCCGCGGGCACCCTGGCCCTCGCCGTCGTCGGCGTCGTGCCGGGCGTGCTGCTCTCGCAGAGCGGCGGCACCTGGGCCAACCTCGTCCTCTACGTCACGACCATCCCGCTGGCGGCGGGAGTCGTCGACACGGCCCTGCTCGTGGTGGGCGCCGTCCTGGCCTGGCTCTGGGCGCGTCGCGAGGGCGACGACCCGGCAGGGGCCGACCCCGAGGCCGACGCCCGGCCCGAGGCCGTCGTCGTGCCCCCCACACCGACGTCGTCGGACGCCGAGGCCGAGGCGGACGCCGACGCCGACGCGACCGGTGCACCGGCCCGGGTCTCCGGACCGTCGCGCGCGCCCCGCTCCGGCCCCGCCGACCACGCGTCCTTCCGGCCGGCCGCCGTCGCGCCCGTCGACGCCGACGACGCCCCCGCACGGCCCGCCGTCGAGCCCGAGGCGACGCGCGCACCCGACGCCCCCCGACGCTCCCGTCGCGCCGCCGACCCCGCGCGCGACGACTGGTCGCGCTTCGCGCCGCCCGCCGACCGCGGTGAGGGCGAGCGGTGAGCGCGCCCCTGCTGCACCGCGACCCGTCGCACGACCACCACGACCACGGCGTCGTCGCGCCCGGTCGGGGCCCCGGGCGAGGCCCGCGCCGCGCCTCCCGCACGCCCCTGCTCGTCGTCGGCGGCGCGGTGGCGCTCCTGCTGCTCGTGGTGCGCCTGGCGTCGCCCGCCCTCGGCCCCGGCCTGCTGCCCGACGTGGCCCAGGACTTCGTCACCCTGACGATCAGCGTCATCGTCGAGTCGATGCCCTTCGTGCTCCTCGGCATCGTGCTGTCGATCATCGTGCAGGTGTGGCTGCCGCAGGCCTTCTTCACGTCGTGGCTGCCGCGCCAGCCGCTGCTGCGCCGCGCGGTCATCTCCTTCCTCGGCATGTTCCTGCCGGTCTGCGAGTGCGGCAACGTGCCGCTGGCCCGCGGCCTGGTGCTCAAGGGCTTCACGGTCTCCGAGTCGATGACGTTCCTCCTCGCCGCGCCGATCCTCAACCCGATCACGATCATCACGACGCACCAGGCGTTCGGCTGGAGCGACGGGATCCTGGTCGCGCGCCTCCTCGGCGGGTTCCTGATCGCGAACCTGATCGGCTGGCTCTACAGCCGCCACCCCGACCCCGAGAGCCTGCTGACGAAGTCGTTCGCCGCGGAGTGCGCGCTGCCGACCGACCACGCCCACGGCGGCGGGCGCGTCCGCGAGAGCGTCGAGCTGTTCCGCCGCGAGATGTCGACCATGATGCCCGCGCTGTTCATCGGCGCCGCGATCGCCGGCGGCATCCAGACGGCCGTGCCGCGCTCGGTGCTCGTGACGCTCGGCAGCAACCCGGTCTGGTCGGTGCTCGCGATGATGGTGCTCGCGTTCGTCATCTCGCTCTGCTCGAACGTCGACGCGTTCTTCGTGCTGCCGTTCGCGACGACCTTCATGCCCGGCGGCATCGCCGCCTTCCTCGTCTTCGGGCCGATCATCGACGTCAAGATGCTCGCCCTGCTGCGCACGACGTACCGGCCGAAGGTGCTCGCGCAGCTGACCCTCGTGGTGGCGCTGACCAGCGCCGCGATCGGACTGGTGGTGAACTTCTTTGCTTAGCACGCTCGCAGATCGGTGGCAGGGGGTGCTGCTCACGCTCGTCGTGGGCGTCTCGACCCTCTGGCTCGCCGCGACCGGCCAGCTCATCCTCTACATCCACCCGCGCTACGTCGTGTTCACGGTGATCATGATCGCGATCGGCATGGTGCTCTCGCTCGGCGTGCTCGCCCTCGTGCCGGCCCGCGACGACCACGACCACGAGCACGAGGCCGCCGGGGAGGCGCCCGCCGGCTCCCGCAGGCCGCGTCGTCGCCGACGGGGCCGGGCCGGCCTCCGCGGGGCCGCCGTCTCGGTCGGCGCCCTCGTCACGGTCGGCATCGCCGTCGCCCTCGTCGTGCTCCCGCCCGCCACGCTGACCAGCGCGACGGCCGGGCAGCGCGACGTCAACTCGTCCACGGCCTCGCTCAACGGCACCACGGTGGCCGACGCCGAGGCGGGCGACGCCGACGCGTACAAGTCGTTCAGCGTGCTCGACTGGGCCGGGCTGCTGCGCCAGACCAGCGACCTCGCGTTCTTCGAGGGCAAGACCGCCGACGTCGTCGGCTTCGTGGTGCCGGCCGGCGACGACCCCGACACCTTCTACGTCTCGCGCTTCGTCGTGACCTGCTGCGCCGTCGACGCCCAGCCCGTCGGCGTGCCCGTGCAGCTCGACGACTGGCAGAGCCAGCTCCAGCCCGACGAGTGGGTCGACGTCTCCGGCGGCTTCCGGGCCAACCAGAGCAGCGCGTCGACCGATCCGGTCGCGCTCGTCCCCGACAGCCTCGAGAAGGTCGGCCAGCCGAGTGACCCGTACCTCTACTGACCGGTGGTCGGCGGAGGGCGGGCGCGACGGCGACCCGCTCGACGAGGCCGACCTGCGCCTGCGTCAACGTCGCCGCTTCGTCGCGGTCGTCGCCGTGCTCGCCGTCGTCTGCGGGCTCTTCGGCGTGCTCACCCACCTGCAGGGGCCCAAGCTCACCGACGTGCAGGTCGACGCGAGCGCCGTCGTCGAGCGATCGGGCCAGCAGCTGCGGCTGTTCTCGAACCAGGCCCTGGCGCACGTCGACCCCGACCAGGTCGTCGTCAGCCCGGCGGCGCCCTTCACCGTGCAGACCTCGGGCGACGTGGTCTCGGTGCAGTTCACCGACCGGCTGCGCTACGACACCGACTACCGGGTGAGCGTGTCGGGGGTGTCGAGCATCTACCAGCGGCAGACCTCCGACCTGGAGGCGCGGTTCAGCACCGAGCAGGCCGTCACCTGGCGCATCGTGCACGGTCGTGACGGTGCGGAGGACTCCCTCGAGCAGGCCGACCTGAAGGGCGGGGCCGAGCGGCGCACGGTCTGGAGCGCGCCGCGGATCCAGGCGTACGAGGTCTTCGACAGCGCGGTCGCCGTGCTCACCGACGACGGCGAGCAGTCGACCCTCAGCCTCGTCTCGCTCGACGGGGTCGCCGCCGAGACCCTGCCCCTGCCCGACGGGCCCGGTCTCGTCACGCAGCTCGGCGCCGACCGGGCGACCACCACGCTGGCGTTCTCGTGGCAGCCCGAAGGCTCCGAACAGGAGACCCTCTACACGCTGCCGCTCCAGGGCCAGCGGGCCGTCGCCCCCGTGACGTCGATCGCGGGGGAGCCCCTCACGGTGCTCGACTGGCAGTTCGTCCCCGGGCTCGACAGCGTGGTGGCCCAGGCGACCGACGAGCAGGTGACCCTCTTCGACCTCAGCGGCGCCGCGCCTCCCCGGCCCCTCGGCACCTTCGTCGCGCTGCAGGGGGTCTCGCTCGACGGGCGGGGCATCGTCGCGGCGACGGCGCTGCAGGCCTTCCGGGTCGACCTGTCGACGGGGGAGCAGACCCCCATCCCGTTCTCGGCGGTGGAGGGGCAGACGCCGTTCCGCGGCGAGCTCGTCGCCGTCGGCGCGACGGAGTACGTGCAGCAGGTGGCGCTGCCGACCGACGGCGGCACGAGCTTCAGCAGCCTCATCGTGCTGGACGACGAGCAGGAGGCGCGGGTCGTCTTCCGCCCGCCGAGCGGCTCCAGCGAGATCGAGGGCTTCTCCGTGTCGCCGAACGGGCAGTTCCTCGCGGTCGAGACCGCCACGGCCACGAGCCCGACCGACTACACCTACACGATCGACCCGACGCCGGCCGAGGTGACGACCACCGTCGTCGACCTCGCCTCGGGCGCGGTCGTGGCGAGCTTCCTCGGCCACGCCGCCTCCTGGTGAGGGGCCGGCGGCCGCCCGGGCGGCGGTCGACCCGCGCGGCGGTCGACCCGGCACCGCTGCGCCCGTGGCGCTAGGGGCGCGGGCGGGCCGGCAGCCCGCGCTTGACCCGCTGCGAGACGCGCAGGCCGCTGCGCTCGAGGCGGCGGGCGAGCTCGAGGCCCGAGACGGGCACGGCGCCGGCCGCGACGAGGTCGGCGAGGCGTGACTCGGGCACGTCGTAGTGGTCGTGGTCGAAGCCCCGGCGGGGCACGTCGTGGGCCGCCGCGAAGGCGTGCAGCTCGGCGTACGACTCGTCGCTGACCAGGTGCGCCCAGAGGGTGTCGTGGGCGGGCCAGATGGCCTCGTCGATCAGGATGGTCACGCCGCCGATGCTACCCGCGCGTTGACGCCCGCCGAGGGCCCCCTGTATCGTGGAGGGTCGGTGCGCGCAGGCCCACGGTCGTGTCGGCATCCCCGGGCGTGATCTCGTCCGCCCCACGACGTCCTCTCGCACCGCACCAGCGTCGCCCGTCCAGACGGTCCGGCGACGCGACCGAGCGGCGGGCACAGCCCGCTCCCTCGTGCTCGACCCGGGGCACCTTTCCCCGGCACACAGATCCAGAAGAGACTGAACACCCATGGCCACCTTCGTCGACCACGTGACCCTCCACCTCCGAGCAGGCAACGGGGGCAACGGCTGCGTCTCCGTCAAGCGCGAGAAGTTCAAGCCCCTCGCCGGCCCCGACGGCGGCAACGGCGGCAACGGCGGCGACATCGTGCTCGTCGCCGACGCCGGCGTCACCACGCTGCTCGGGTTCCACCGCGCTCCCCACCGCTCCAGCGAGAACGGCGGCCCGGGCATGGGCGACCACCGCAGCGGCACCCAGGGCACCGAGCTCGAGCTCGCCGTGCCGCTCGGCACCGTCGTGAAGTCGACCGACGGCACCGAGCTGATCGACATGACCGAGCACGGCACGCGCTACGTCGTGGCCGAGGCCGGCATCGGCGGCCTGGGCAACGCGGCCCTGTCGTCGACGAAGCGCAAGGCCCCCGGCTTCGCGCTGCTCGGCACCCCGGGCTGGCAGGGCGACGTCCTGCTCGAGCTGAAGGTCGTCGCCGACGTCGCGCTCGTCGGCTACCCGTCGGCCGGCAAGTCGAGCCTCGTCGCCGCGCTCTCCGCGGCCAAGCCGAAGATCGCCGACTACCCCTTCACCACCCTCCACCCGAACCTCGGCGTCGTCGAGTCGGGCGACACCCGCTACACGGTCGCCGACGTGCCCGGCCTGATCGAGGGCGCCAGCGAGGGCAAGGGCCTCGGGCTCGAGTTCCTCCGCCACGTCGAGCGCTGCTCGGCCCTGCTGCACGTGCTCGACTGCGCCACGCTCGAGCCCGGCCGCGACCCGCTGACCGACCTCGACGTCATCCTCCGCGAGCTCGAGGCCTACCCGGTGCCCGAGGGGCAGCTGCCGCTGCTCGAGCGCCCGCAGATGATCGCCCTCAACAAGGTCGACGTGCCTGACGGCCGCGAGCTCGCCGACTTCGTCACGCCCGAGCTCGAGGCCCGCGGCTACCGCGTCTTCGAGATCTCGGCCGTCAGCCACGAGGGCCTCCGCAACCTCTCGTTCGCCCTGGCCGAGGTCGTCGAGGCCAGCCGCGCCGAGATCGCCAGCCGACCCGCGCCTCCCCGCCTCGTCATGCGCCCCCGCGCCGTCAACGAGAAGCCGTTCGTCATCAGGGTCGAGGGCGGCACGTACGGCAACGTGTACCGCATCCTCGGCCAGAAGCCCGAGCGCTGGGTCGTGCAGACCGACTTCAACAACGAGGAGGCCGTGGGCTACCTCGCCGACCGCCTCAACGCGATCGGCATCGAGGACGCCCTGTTCAAGGCGGGCGCGCAGGCCGGCTCGACCGTCCTGATCGGCCCCGAGGGCGGCATCGTCTTCGACTGGGAGCCCACGCTCACCTCGACCGCCGAGCTGATGACCTCGGCCCGCGGCACCGACCCGCGCCTGATCAAGAACGACCGCCCCACCCGCAACCAGCGCCGCGAGGACTACTTCGAGCGCATGGACGCGAAGGCGGAGGCGCGGGCCGAGCTCCAGCGCGAGCGCGCGGCCGGCCTCTGGACCGATGACGAGGGCTTCCTCGTCACGGAGGGCGACGAGCGGGAATGAGCACCGAGGGCCCCCTCGTGACCCCGGCGCGCCCCGACGGCGGCCCCGTGGTCGACCGGGCCGGCATCGCCCGGGCCCGCCGCATCGTGGTCAAGGTCGGCTCGTCGTCGATCAGCGGGGAGAACGTCGGCCAGATCGAGCCCCTGGTCGACGCGCTCGCCGACGCCTACGCGCGCGGCGCCGAGGTCGTGCTCGTCTCCTCGGGCGCCATCGCGACCGGGCTGCCGCACCTGCGGCTCGACTCCCGCCCGACCGATCTCGCGACCCAGCAGGCGGCGGCGGCGGTCGGCCAGAACGTCCTGATCTACCGCTACCAGCAGAGCCTCCGCCGGCACGGCATCGTCGCCGGGCAGGTGCTGCTCACGGCGGGCGACATGCGCGACCCGACGCCGCGCAGCAACGCCCAGCGCGCGATGGACCGCCTGCTCGAGCTGCGGATCCTGCCGATCGTCAACGAGAACGACACCGTCGCGACCCACGAGATCCGCTTCGGCGACAACGACAGGCTCGCCGCCCTGGTCGCCGAGCTGATCGGCGCCGACGCCCTCGTGCTGCTCAGCGACGTGGACGCTCTCTACACCCGGCCGCCGCACGAGCCCGGCGCGGTCGCGCTCGTCGACGTCCCGGTCGGCGACGACCTCGCCGGCGTCACGTTCGGCGACGCGGGCGCGGCCGGGGTCGGCACGGGCGGCGCCGGCACCAAGGTGGCCGCGGCCCGCCACGCCGCCGCGGCGGGCACGCCGGTGCTCGTCACGTCGACGGCGAACGTGGCGCTCGCGCTGTCGGGGGCCGCGGTCGGGACCTTCTTCGAGGCCGTGCCCCGCGCCTCCTGAGGGCTGCCCGCGGGCTTAAGATCTCGGCATGACGACCCTCGTGCCCACGCCCGTCGACCCTGCCTCCTCGTCGGCCGCCGGCCCCGCGCCCGCGGCCGGCTCGCCGTCGGTGCACGACTCGCTGGTCGCGGCGCGGGCGGCGTCGCGCGTGCTGGCGCAGCTCACCAGCGACCGCAAGGACGCCGCGCTGCACGCGATCGCCGACGCGGTCGTGGCCCAGGCCGACCGCGTGCTCGCCGCCAACGCGCTCGACCTCGAGCAGGCCGAGCGCGACGGGGTCGCCCCGGGCCTGCGCGACCGCCTGCGCCTCGACCTCGCGCGCCTCGAGGGGCTCGCGGCCGCCACCCGGCTCGTCGCCGCCCTCGTCGACCCCGTCGGCGAGAACGTGCGCGGCCGGGTGCTGCCCAACGGGCTGCGCCTCGACCAGGTGCGCGTGCCGTTCGGCGTGGTCGGCGCCATCTACGAGGCGCGGCCCAACGTCACGGTCGACATCGCCGCCCTCGCGCTCAAGAGCGGCAACGCGGCCGTGCTCCGCGGCGGCAGCGCGGCCCGTCGGTCGAACACGGCCCTGGTGGCCGTCATCAGGGAGGCGCTGGTCGCCTCCGGCCTGCCCGCCGACGCCGTCGTGACCATCGACCAGCACGGCCGCGAGGGCGCCGCCGAGCTGATGCGCGCGCGCGGCCTC
Source organism: Frigoribacterium sp. Leaf164 (assembly GCF_001423665.1). Lineage (NCBI taxonomy): Bacteria > Bacillati > Actinomycetota > Actinomycetes > Micrococcales > Microbacteriaceae > Frigoribacterium > Frigoribacterium sp. Leaf164. The sequence continues at coordinate 163,396 of NZ_LMOX01000003.1, read as the reverse complement.
GTCGACGTGCTCGTGCCGCGGGGGAGCGCCGCCTTCATCGAGACCGTCGTCCGCGAGTCGACCGTGCCGGTGATCGAGACGGGCGCGGGCGTCGTCCACGTCTTCCTCGACGAGAGCGCCGACGAGGCGACCGCCGTCGACGTGGTCGTGAACAGCAAGGTGCAGCGGCCGAGCGTCTGCAACGCCCTCGAGACCCTCCTGGTGCACGAGCGGGCCGCCGACCGCCTGCTGCCGGCGGTGCTGGGTGCCCTCCGCGCCTCCGGCGTGACCGTCCACGGCGACGAGCGCGTGCGCGCCGTCGACGCCGACGTGGTGCCGGCCACCGACGACGACTGGGCGACGGAGTACATGAGCCTCGACCTGGCGGTGCGCGTCGTCGCCGACGTCGACGCGGCGATGGAGCACATCGAGCGCTGGTCGACGCGGCACACCGAGTCGATCGTCACGGCCGACCACGCGACGGCGGAGAGGTTCCTCGCCGAGGTCGACAGCGCCGTCGTCATGGTCAACGCGTCGACCCGGTTCACCGACGGGGGCGAGTTCGGCTTCGGGGCCGAGGTGGGCATCTCGACGCAGAAGCTGCACGCGAGGGGGCCGATGGGGCTGCCCGAGCTGACCAGCACGAAGTGGCTCGTGCGCGGCACCGGCCAGGTGCGCGGCTAGACTGGCCCGGATCACCCCTCGGAACGGAGAACCCATGCTCGACGTCGCCCTCCTCGCCGCTGCCCACGAAGACCTGGCGCCGCTCATCGCGCCGCCCGCTGCCATCTCCGCGGTCTTCGGCGTGTTCTTCCTGTTCCTCGGCTACGTCGTGTGGAGCTACCGCGACGTCGCCAACCGCTCGCCGCGCAAGGCGTCCACGCAGGCGCACCACGAGGCCCCCGTCGACGAGTTCGGCCACCCCGAGCAGCACTGACCGGGCGGGCTGAGAGCGTGGTGGCGGTCGCCCCGGCGGCGACCCTCGAGGGCGTCGACGAGCAGCACCGCCGACCCCGCATCGGGATCATGGGCGGCACGTTCGACCCGATCCACCACGGTCACCTGGTCGCGGCCAGCGAGGTAGCCCAGTCGTTCGCGCTCGACGAGGTCGTCTTCGTGCCGACCGGCCAGCCCTACATGAAGGCGGCGCCCAGCGACAGCGAGCACCGCTACCTCATGACGGTCATCGCGACCGCCTCCAACCCGATGTTCACGGTCAGCCGGGTCGACATCGACCGCGGCGGCCCCACCTACACGATCGACACCCTCCGCGACATCCGTTCGCAGCACCCCGACGCCGAGCTCTTCTTCATCACGGGCGCCGACGCCGTCGCCCAGATCATCGACTGGAAGGACGTCGAGGAGCTCTGGGCCCTCGCGCACTTCGTCGCCGTGACCCGGCCCGGGCACGACCTGAGCGTTGGTGGATTGCCGGAGAGCGACGTAAGCTTGCTCGAAGTCCCCGCCTTGGCGATCTCGTCGACCGATTGCCGCGCCCGGGTCGGTCGCGATCACCCGGTGTGGTACCTGGTCCCCGACGGAGTCGTCCAGTACATCTCCAAGCACCACCTGTACAGGAGCCACTCATGAGTTCGACCGACGGCCAGCCGCCGCTCACCAGGCGACAGGTCCGCGACCTCGAGCGAGCCCGACAGGGCTCCGCCGCCCTCACGGGCGAGCAGCCCGCCGCCGAGGCCCCGACCGGCTCGGCCCCTTCGCCCGTCTCGGCCGCGCCCGTGACCGAGGAGGTCGTGCGGCCCGTTCCGTCGTCGCTGGTGGCCCCGGTGTCGAGCCCGGCCGTCGCCGCGTCCGCACCGACCCCCGCGTCCGCTCCTGCCCCCTCCTCCCTCTCGGCTCCGTCGTCGGTCTCGGGCCCGCCCGCCTCCGTCGCCGAGCCGGGCCAGCTGACCCGTCGCCAGCTGCGCGCCCTGCGCGACGCCGAGGCAGCCCGTGGCCCCGTGCCGCTGCAGGCCCCCGGCCCCGAGCCGCGACGCACGCTCTCCGAGGCTCTCGACACGGTCGACCAGATCGTCTCCCCGATCGAGGGCGGCGAGGGCTCCGCGGCGGGCACGAGCGCGGCCACGGGCTCACGTCCGGCTTCGTCCGCTCCGGCCTCTGGCGCTCCGGCCTCTGCCGCGCCCGCCTCGGCTCCGCCCGCCGGTGACGACCTCCCGGCGTCGGTGCGACCGCTGGTGTCTTCCGCGCCGTCGGTGCTGCCGACCCGCGACGACGACTCGACGGCCGACGACGGTGCGGCCCCCGGGCCGCGTCGCACGGGCGAGGTGCGCCCGGCCTCGTCGCCCGCGCCCACGTCGACCCCGACGGTCTTCCCGCTCGACCTCAGCGGCGAGCGGCCGTCGTCGGCGCCGTCCGAGCCCGTCGCGTCCCTCCGGCCGGCGGGGCTCGACCCCGTCGCCCCGACCCCGGTGGTGGAGGCCGCCCCGGCCTCGGTGCCCGAGCCGACCGGCTTCGTGCCGCCGGTGGGGCACTGGACGACGCAGGTCGACGCCCCCGACGACGAGAGCGCCCCCGGTCGCGCGCTCGGCACGCACACGGGCCAGACGAACGCGCTCATCCTCACCGACCAGCAGGTCGCCGACGTCACCGGGGCGCTGAACGCCACCGGCGAGATCATCATCACCGGCTCCATCGACCTGCCCCGCAGCCTCGGCGCCACGGGGTCGCAAGCCCGCATCGACAACTCCGAGATCGACCGCCTGATGGAGGCCGGCGACGCCGAGTCGGCCGACACCGACTCGGCGCCCGTCCGGGCCAGCAAGGCGATCAGCACGCACACCTCCACCCGCTCGGTCGTGCTCGCCGCGGCCCAGCCGGCGGCCAACCGGTTGCCGCTCGTGCTCGGGATCGTCGGGGGCGGCGTGGGCCTTGGTATCATCGGTGTCATCGTCTACGGCTTCTCGACCGGAGTCCTGGGCGGCTGACCTCCGACCCCCACCGGGTCGGCGTGGTGGCGGGCTCGACCCGACCACCGCCTCCTGAACACACTGGCCGTCCCTGACGGCCGCCTCCACCACGTCCGTCCCTACCCAGAGGATCCCTTGACAGCCACCCCTCGCGCCATCGAGCTCCTGCAGATCGCCGCCCGCGCCGCAGACGACAAGCAGGCCGACGACCTCGTCGCGCTCGACGTCACCGAGCCGCTGCCCCTCACCGACGTGTTCCTCCTCGCCTCCGGGCGCAGCGAGCGCAACGTCGTCGCCATCGCCGGCGAGATCGAAGACAAGCTGCTCGAGCACGGCGTCAAGACGCTGCGCCGCGAGGGCCGGGCCGAGGGCCGCTGGGTCCTGCTCGACTTCGGCGACCTCGTCGTCCACGTCTTCCACGACGAGGACCGCCAGTACTACTCGCTCGAGCGGCTGTGGAGCGACTGCCCGACCATCCCGCTCGACGTCGTGACCGAGGCTGCGGCCGCTGAGCCGGCCGAGGCTCCTGCCGAGGCGTAGCCCGTCTCGCCCTGCGGGGTGTTCGACCTGACAGAGACCCGGCTGCGGCCGGGTCTCCGTGCGTCCGGGAGGCCGTCGGGGCAGGGTGTACTCGAGCCCTCGAAATCTGTAGTAAGGTTGACGAGTTGCTTCGGAAGGGGCAACGGAACGACAACCGAACATGGGTCTGTGGCGCAGCTGGTAGCGCACCTGCATGGCATGCAGGGGGTCAGGGGTTCGAGTCCCCTCAGATCCACCCGTACGAAGAGGCTCTCCCGCTGGGAGGGCCTCTTCTCGTTTCTGGGGGTGCGTGTGCCCCGCCGCGGGGGGCCGGGCGCGCCTCCCTCGAGGTGTCGCGTCCTGGGGCCCTGGCGTCGATGAGAGCCCACGACGGGTCGCTTCGTCGTGGTGTGGCCGTCGCGGCCGGGCGCCGCGCTCATCGAGGCGGCGCGTTCTGGGGGCTGGGCGAGGGGGTGGGCCCAGGACGGGTCACCTCGTCGTGGTGGGGCCATGGATGGCCCGGCGCTGCGCGCCGTCCTCTCTCCACCCCAGGAGCCTCACGTGGCCTCGGCGCGCGACGTGGGGCGGGCGGGGGTTCGTCGGCCCCGCGCAGGCTGCGCGGGCGCTGCGCTCATCGAGGTGTCGCGTTCTGGGGGATGGCCCGTGGTGAGGGCCCAGGACGGGTCATCTCGTCGTGGTGTGGCCGTCGCGGCTCACGCGGCGCTCATCGAGGTGACGCGTTGTGGGGCCCGGGCGAGGGTGTGGGCCCAGGACGGGTCGCCTCGTCGTGGCGCTGCCACGCGCGGCGCGGCGCGAGCGCGCGTGCCCGTGCGCGGGCCGGGGGGCTGCTGGGGGAGGGCTGTGCATCGGCTCCATGCGGGGACGTGACGGGGTAGACATCAGGCATGACCGACCAGCAGCCCGTCCCGAGCCCGACCCCCGACGACGACGCGACCCGCGCCTCCGGCGGTCCCGCCCCCGAGTCGCGACCGCGCCCCGCCTACGGCGAGTACGCCCCGACCCCCGCGGGCGGCGCCGCCCCCGACGCGGGGCAGGGCCAGGCTCCCCAGGGCGCCCCCGCTCCCGCACCCGCCCCGGGCGTCGTGCCCCCGCAGCCGGGCTACCAGGCCCCGGCCGGCAGCTCGCCCCAGGCGACGCCGGGCCTCCCCGGCATCGGCGCCTTCGCCGGAGGCGGGCACCCGCAGACCCTCGCCACCTTCACGAAGTACGAAGACGCGCAGGCCGCCGTCGACCTGCTCAGCGACGAGGGCTTCCCCGTCGAGAGCGTCTCGATCGTCGGCCACGACATCCGCACCGTCGAGAACGTCGCCGGCCGCCTCACCACCGGCAAGGCCGCCGTGCGCGGCGCCGGCGGCGGCGCGTGGTTCGGCCTCCTGCTCGGCCTCCTCTTCGGCCTCTTCGCGAGCAACGTGGCCCTGATCGGCGTCCTGCTCATGGCCGTCGGCGCCGGAGCCCTCTGGGGTGCCCTGTGGGGCGCCATCGGCCACGCGGCGACGCGCGGCCGCCGCGACTTCTCCTCCGTGAAGACGATGGAGGCGGGGCGCTACGAGGTGCTCGTGCGCGGCGAGCTCGCCGCCCGTGCGCACCAGGTGCTCGCGACCGGACGCAAGGTCGCGTAGCCAGACGGGCACCCGCACCAGACACGACGGCGCCCGACCCCGCGAGGGGCCGGGCGCCGTCGTCTGCGCGAGACGCCCCTACGGCGTGACCATCCCGCCGTTGACGTTCAGCGTCTCGCCCGCGACGAAGCTCGACTCGGCGCTGGTGAGGAACACGTACGCCGGAGCCTGCTCGGCCGGCTGCGCGGCCCGCCCCATCGGCGACTCGCTCGAGCCGAACTCGGGCAGCGTCTCGGGGTCGACGCCGCGCGTGACCTGCAGGGCCGTCCAGGTGGGCCCGGGCGCGACGACGTTGACGCGGATGCCGCGCGTGATGAGCTGCTGCGCGAGCCCCTTCGAGAAGTTGTTGATCGCGCCCTTCGTGGTCGCGTAGTCGAGACGGTCGGGTGCGGGCACGTACGCCTCGAGCGACGCCGTGTTGACGATGGTCGAGCCGGGGGCGAGGTGCGGCAGCGCGGCCTTGACGATGAAGAACGGCGCGAAGACGTTCGTGCGGAAGGTCTCCTCGAACTGCTCGTCGCTGATCTCCTCGATGGTCGGCTGCCAGACCTGCTTGCCCGCCACGTTGACGATCGCGTCGAGGCCGCCCATGCCCTCGACGGCGCGCGCCACGAGCTCCCGGCAGAAGGAGGCGCTGGTCAGGTCGCCGGGGACGGCCACGGCCTTCCGGCCCGCCGCCTCCACCTGCTCCACGACGTGCCGGGCGTCCTCCTCCTCCTCGGGCAGGTACGACAGGGTCACGTCGGCGCCCTCCCGCGCGAAGGCGATCGCGACCGCGGCGCCGATGCCGGAGTCGGCCCCGGTGATGAGGGCCTTCCGCCCCGTGAGGCGGCCGGTGCCGCGGTAGGTCGCCTCGCCGAGGTCGGGCACCGGGGTCATGGCCGACTGCAGGCCGGGCTCCGGCTGCTGCTGCACCTCGGGGCTGATCACGGGGTAGCGGTGGCGGGGGTCGTCGAACGTGTACTGGTCGCTGGTCATGCCTCCGTCGTACGCCCCGCACCTGCCGGGACGCCGTGCCGTACCCCTCCGCACCACGTGCTCGACGGGGCTGTCAAGGGGGCACCACGGGGCGTCGAGGGCGGCGAGGGTGGAGGCGACGGGGCGGGCACGACGAGGCAGGCCGGGGCGACGGCGAGGAGGCGCGGGTGGCGACGAGCGTGACGGTGTGGGTCGACGCGTGGCAGCTGGTGCAGGGGCACGACGTCTTCCGGGTCGCCGACGTGGTGAGCTGGCCCGTCACGGTGCCCGCCCCCGGCGCCGACCGGCTGGCCGGGCTGCACGCCCCTGCCGACCCGGATCTGCTCGTCGAGCACTACGGCGCCACGCACCGGGTCAGCACGGTCACGGGCACCGTCGCGGCGATCGGACGGGCGTCGGCGCCCGTCGCCGTCGTGCTGCAGCGCCCCGGGGGACGGGCGTCGGCACCCGCGGCGTGGAACGTCACCTCGGTGCTGGGCACCGCCGACTGGGACGACCGGGGGCGTGCCGCGTGGTTCTGCGGCTACCTCGTGACGCTGGTCGACGTCGAGCTCGACGGCCCGTGACGGCTGCCCCCTGCACAGTCCGGGAATTCCATTGGTGCCCCAATGATCTGTACACTCGACGTCATGGCCCGAGCACCCCGAGCACCCCGCGACCGCGACCCCCACGCGCACGGCAGTCGCTTCGGCGACCTCGTCGAGGCGATGAACGCCCGGCTGCGCCCCTACATCGGCGGCGCGCAGCTCGGCCTCAAGAACGAGGCGCCCCCGGTGGCGCCGGCGCACGGCGGGGCCTGCCCGCTCTGCGGCGCGCCCATGGACGAGCACGTCGTCGACCGCTCCGGCCCCCGCACGATGGTGCACTGCCCCGGCACCCCCCGAGCCGCCCGGGCCGGCGCGGGCTCGTGAGCGCACCCGGCACCACCGCCGTCGACCCGCTCGCCCTCGAGAGCCAGATCTGCTTCGCCCTCTCGGTCGCGTCCCGCAGCGTCGTCGCCGCCTACCGCCCCGTGCTCGAGCCCCTCGGCCTCACGCACCCGCAGTACCTCGTCATGCTCGCCCTCTGGGAGCACCGGGGGAGGCGCGGTGAGGGCCCGGGGGGCACGCCCGGCCCGGACGACCGCCCGCTGTCCATCCGCGACCTCGCGCGCCTCCTCCGGCTCGACCCCGGAACCCTCTCCCCGCTGGTGAAGCGGCTGGAGGCGCAGGGCCTGCTCACGAGGCGCCGTCACGTCGACGACGAGCGCACGCTGGCCATCGAGCTGACCGGGCCGGGGCAGGCGCTCCGGGGCGAGGCCGAGGCGATCCCGGGCCGCATGATGCGTCGCCTGGGCGTGACGCGTGACGAGCTGGTCGTGCTGCACCGCACGATGACGAGGCTGATCGCCGCGGCCGAGGGCGACCGGCTCGACGACGGGGCCTCCGCGGGCTGAGCCGACCCGCGCCTCCCGCGGGCACCGCCCCGCCCGGACCCCGAGCCCCCCGAGGGGCCGGCCCGGGAGGCCGAGCTCGCGACGGTCAGCCCAGGAGGCTCAGCCCCCGGCGCCCCGCCGCGGCAGCGTCGGCAGCGCCGTCTGGTCGAGCCAGCCCGCGAACAGCAGCGCCAGCGAGTCGTCGGTCGTGTCGGTGACCTCGTCGCAGAGCTCGACGAAGTCGTCGGTGCTGACGACGCCGTGGCGGTGGCGGGCCGTCCACTCGCGCAGCACGGTGAAGAAGGCGTCGTCGCCGATCGTGAGCCGCAGCGCGTGGAGCGTGAGGGCTCCGCGCTTGTAGACGCGGTCGTCGAACATCGCGTCGGGCCCGGGGTCGCCCACGACGATGTCGTGCGGCGGCAGGGCGAGCCGCAGCCGCGTGCGCTGGGCGTGCGCGTGCGCGGTGGTGCCGCCGTCGTGCTCCGACCAGAGCCACTCGGCGTAGCAGGCGAAGCCCTCGTTGAGCCAGATGTCGCGCCAGTCGGCGAGGCCGACGCTGTTGCCGAACCACTGGTGCGCGAGCTCGTGCGCGATGAGCCGCTCGGTGCCCGACCTCCCGTCGACGTGGTTGGCGCCGAAGACCGCGGCCCCCTGCGCCTCCAACGGGATCTCCAGCTCGTCGGCCGTGACGACGACGGTGTACCCGGGGAAGGGGTAGGGGCCGAAGGCGTCGACGAAGCAGCCCACCATGCGGTCGAGGGGCGCGAAGTCGTGCGCGGCGCGGTCGTGCAGCTCGGGCGGGGCGACGATCAGGCCGGCGACCGGGGCGGCCTCGGTGCCGAGGGCGACGGGCACGGTCTCGTAGCGGCCGATCTGCACGGTCGCGAGGTAGGTCGAGGTCGGCTCGGGCTGCACGTACGTCCAGGTGACCTTGCCGGCGGTCGTGCGGCGGTCGGTCAGCTCGCCGTTGCAGACGACGGTGTAGCCGTGCTCGGCCGAGACGCTGATGCGGTAGCTCGCCTTGTCGGCCGGGCGGTCGTTGCACGGGAACCAGGTCGGCGCGCCCGTCGGCTGGGCGGCCACGATGACGCCGTCGTCGAGCTCCTCCCAGCCGAGCTCGCCCCAGGGGCTCTGCCGGGGCGCCGGCGTGCCCGAGTAGTCCACCCGCACGACCAGCCGGGCCCCCGCCTCCACCGGCTCGGGCAGGGTGACCGTGAGCTTGCCGGCCGTGTGGCGCGAGCGGGCGCGGGCCCCGTCGACCCTGACCTTCTCGACGCGCAGGCCGACGAGGTCGAGCTGCAGGCTCCGGAGGCGCGTGGCGGCCACCGCGGTCACGGTCGCCGTGCCGTCGAGCCGGTTGGTGGCCACGCGGTAGGCCAGCTCGAGGTCGTACGACTCGGCCGACCAGGTCTCGTCGCCGCTGCCGGGGGCGTACGAGGTCACGAGGTGACGGCGTGGTAGTCGGCGAACGTGACCTCGCGCCACGGGCCGATCGGGTTGCCGCTCCAGCGGCTGCCGGCGGGCACGCCCTCGCCGCGCATCACGAGCGAGGCGGGGCCGACGGTCGCGTGCTCGCCGAGCACGGCGGCGGGCAGCACGACGCCGTGCGGCCCGAGGGTCGCCCCGGCGCGGAGCGTGACGGAGTCCATGGACATGATTCGATCATGGAACAGGTGGGTCTGCACGACGCAGCCCCGGTTGACCGTGCTGCCGTCGCCGAGCGTGACGAGGTCGGCCTCGGGCAGCCAGTAGCTCTCGGTCCAGACGCCGCGGCCGATCCGCGCGCCGAGGCTGCGCAGCCACCAGACCAGGGCAGGCGTGCCGCTCGCGGCGCGGGCGAACCACGGCGCGGCGCACATCTCGACGAACACGTCGGCGGTCTCGCTGCGCCAGACGAACGACGACCAGAGCGGCTGCTCGGAGGCGCGCACCCGGCCGATCAGCAGCCACTTCGCGGCGGTGCTGACGGCCGCGGCGACGGCCCCCGCGGCGAGCAGCAGCACGGCGCTGAGCAGGGAGGCGGCGAGCAGGCCGAGCGCGTCGGTCACCGCCCACAGGCCGAAGACGAGGCCGAGGCCGATCAGCACGGTGACGACGACGGGCACGACCCGGCTGAGCTCCCAGGCGACGCGGGCGGCGCGCAGCCGGGCCGGCGGGCGGAAGGTGCGCGACTCGTCGGCGACCGCGACCGTGCGTCGCAGCCGGACGGGCGGCGAGCCGAGCCACGACGAGCCGGCCTTCGACGAGCGCGGGGCCGCCGAGAGCACGGCGACGAGGCCGTCCTTCGGCACCTTGTGACCGGGGCCGGCCATGCCCGAGTTGCCGAGGAAGGCCCGGCGGCCGATCTCGGCCCGGGCGACGCGCAGCCAGCCGCCGCCGAGCTCGTACGAGGCGACGAGGGTGTCGTCGGCGAGGAAGGCCCCGTCGCGGATCGTCGTCATGCACGGCAGCAGCAGCACGGTCGAGGCCTCGACGTCGCGGCCGACGCGGGCCCCGAGTAGGCGGAGCCAGACCGGGGTCGCGAGGCTCGAGTACAGCGGGAAGAGGTAGGTGCGGGCGAGGTCGAGCAGGCGCTCGGTGCTCCAGATCTGCCAGCCGACGCGGCTGCGCACGGCCCAGGTGCCCTCGCGGACGCCGAGGGCGAGCAGCCGGACGGCCCCGACGACGACGAGCGCCGCCACGACGCCGGCCAGCAGGGTGCCGGGCACCGCCCAGACGACGGCCCGCCACCAGGCGTCGCCGAGCGTGGCCGAGCCCCGCACGCCCGCGGCGACGACGGCGCCGCCGGCGGAGAGCGAGGCGACCGGCAGCAGGCTGATCAGCAGCGACGAGACGCCGTAGGCCCACAGCCACCGTCGGGCACGGTCGGGCCGCTCGGCCGGCCACCAGGTGCGCGCCTTGCCGACCCGGGCGGCGGGGGAGCCCGACCAGGCCTGGCCCGCCGGCACCCGGCCGAAGACGGCGGAGCCCGGAGCGACCGTGGCGTGCTTGCCGATGCGGGTGCCGGGCAACAGGGTGCTGCGCATGCCGACGGTGCTGCCCGCCCCGATCCGGACGGCGCCGAGGCGCAGCACGTCGCCGTCGACCCACCAGCCCGACAGGTCGACCTCGGGCTCGATCGACGCGCCCCGGCCGACGCGCAGCATGCCCGTCACGGGCGGCAGCGTGTGCAGGTCGACGTCGGGGGCGATGCGCGCGCCGAGGGCGCGGGCGTAGTAGCTGATCCACGGGGCCCCGGCGAGGCCGGTCGCCGCGGTCTGCAGCTGCACCTGCTCGGCGAGCCACAGCCGCAGGTGGACGCCGCCGCCGCGCGGGTGGTCGCCCGCGGCGACCCCGGACAGCAGGAGTCGCGCCGCGGCCACCGAGATCGCCATCCGCCCCGGCGGCGTCACGAACACGACGAGCCCCACGACGAGCAGCCAGGCGTCGACCCGCGGCAGCACGTCGAAGCCGCCCGCTGCTCGCAGCACGGTGGAGGCGGTGAGCGCGATCGTCAGCCAGCGGAGGCCGGCGAGGAGGTGCAGCGGCAGGCCGAGCAGCGTCTGCACCCACTGGGTGCGGGCGGGGACGGGCAGCGACCGGTGGTGCTCGGTGCGGGAGGGACCTGCCGGGTCTCCCGCGACTCCGGCCCGTCGCTGGGCGAGGTCGTCGGCCATCGCGCCGAGGCGCGGGTGCGAGTAGACGTCGGCGACGGTGTACTCGGGGTCGCGCTCGCGGATGCGTGCCACCAGCTGGGCCGCGGCGAGCGAGCCGCCGCCGAGGTCGAAGAAGTCGGCGGAGGCGTCGCCGACCGGGAGGCCCAGGACGGCCTGCCAGTCGGCCGCGAGCACGGCCTCGTCGGGCCCGAGGGCGCCCGGGCCCGCGCCGCTGCCCGTGCCCGTGCCCGCCGAGCCGTCGTCGATGGCCTGGTCGGCGAGGGGCCAAGGGAGGGCGTCGCGGTCGATCTTGCCGGAGGTCTTGGTGGGGAGGTCGCCGTCGACGACGGTGAGGAGGGGGACGAGGGCGGCGGGCAGCGCCTCGCGGAGGCGGGCGAGGGCGGCGGCGCGGTCGAGCGTCGGGGCGGCAGCTGCGGCTGCGCCAGCACCTGCGCCGCCGCCGTGCAGGGCGAGGTAGCCGACGATGACCCGGTTGCCGGCCGACGTCTCGCGGACGGCGGCCGCCGCCCCCGCGACGCCGGGCAGCGCCTGGAGCGCCGACTCGATCTCGCCGAGCTCGATGCGGCGCCCGCCGACCTTCACCTGGTCGTCGGCCCGGCCGCGGAAGACGAGGCCCTCCCGCTCGAGCACGACGAGGTCTCCGCTGCGGTACGCCCGTGACCAGCCGAGCTGCGGGTGCGGGGCGTACTTCTCGGCGTCCTTGGCGGGGTCGAGGTACCGGGCGAGGCCGACGCCGCCGATGATGAGCTCGCCGACCTCGCCCTCGGCGACCGGGTCGCCCGAGGGGTCGACGACGGCGACGTCCCAGCCGAGCAGGGGCAGGCCGATGCGGACGGTCTCGCCGGGCACGACGAGGGCCCCGGTCGCGACGACCGTCGACTCGGTCGGGCCGTAGGTGTTCCAGACCTCGCGGCCATCGCCGCAGACGCGGTCGACCAGCTCGGGCGGGAAGGCCTCGCCGCCGAAGACGAGCAGGCGCACCGACTCGAGCGCCTCGGCCGGCCAGAGGGCGGCGAGCGTCGGCACGGTCGAGACGACGGTGATGCCGTGGGTGACGAGCCAGGGGCCGAGGTCGGCGCCGGTGCGCACGAGGCTGCGCGGGGCGGGCACGAGGCAGGCACCGCTCCGCCAGGCCAGCCACATCTCCTCGCAGGAGGCGTCGAAGGCGACCGAGAGGCCCGCGAGCACGCGGTCGCCCGGCCCGAGCGGGCCCAGCGGGTCGTCGGCGAGGAAGAGCGCGGCCTCCGCGTCGGCGAATGCGGCGGCCGCGCGGTGGCTCGCCGCGACTCCCTTCGGGGTCCCGGTCGACCCCGAGGTGAAGATGACCCAGGCGTCGTCGGCGGGCTCGGGGCGCGGCGGCCGGGCCGGGGCGCCGGGGCCGCGGCGGTCGGCGGTGCTGGCGTGCGGGGCCCGGGCGCCGAAGAGCGGCACCCCCTGGGTCTCGTCCTGCCCCGCGGTGCGGAACACCCCGCCGGCGCCGACGACGCCCGCGACCTGCGCCTCGCCGAAGACGAGGTCGGCGCGCTCCTCCGGGTCGTCGGCGTCGACCGGCACGTAGGCGGCGCCGGCGGTCAGCACGGCGAGGATCGCGACGTAGAGCCGCCGGTCGCCCGACGGCATGCGGACGCCGACCCGGTCGCCGCGGCCGACGCCGGCGGCGGCGAGGGCGCTCGCGGCGACCGCGACCTGGGCCGACAGCTCGCGGTAGCTGAGGGCGCCGCGCTCGTCCTCGAGGGCGGAGGCCTCGGGGTGGGCGGCGGTGGTCGCCTCGAGCACGTCGACGAGGGTGCGCGGGGCGGCGGCGCGGCCGGAGCGGAGGAAGGGGTCGAGGGGCGTGCCGGCGTCGGGCATGGGGTCTCCGCGGGTCGGGCGCGCGGCGGGCGCGCGGGGGAGGCCTCGGCGTCGAGGGTCTCGCAGGGTCGGTCGGAACCTAGGTCGACGCGGTGACCGGCAGGTGAACGCGGAGCGACGAGCCGTGCAGGGCGGGCCCCGCGAGGGCCGCGAGGAGGCGCGGGTCGTCCCCGGTGCCGGGGGCCGTGCCGGCGGCTGCGGCGAGGTCGAGGTCGAGCCCCTCGGCCTCGCCGGACCACCGCGCCCGTGCCGGGTCGCCCACGTCGACCGCGGCGGGGTCTCGGGTCAGGCCCTCCCCGGTGGACTTGAGCACCGCCTCCGCCCGGACCCAGCGGTGCAGGTCGTCGTGCGGGGTGGCCGCGGGGCCGGTCGTGACCTGTTCGACGTCGACGCCGACGGGGAGGCCGCGGCGCAGCGCCAGCAGGGCGGTGTCGCCGGAGCGGCTGAGGCTGACGTGCAGGTCGTCGCCGTCGACGACGACGGGGCGCCCGTGCGGCCCGCCGCAGCGCCGGCAGGGCTCGCGGCGCCAGGTCACGTCGGCCGGGTGGCGGTCGAGCGCGAGGCCCACGAGGAGGCGCGTGGCGACGTGCGAGAGCAGCCAGCGGTGCCGGTCGGTCGCGTCGTGCAGCCGGGCAGCCCGGGCCCGCTCGTCGGCGTCGAGCCACGCGGCCGCGGACGAGCCGGCGGGCAGCGTCAGCCCGTGCGCCCGGGCGAGCCCCGCCGCCGTGTCGTCGAGGCGCATCAGCCAGACGTCGACGCCGTGGTGGGCGGCGGGGACGGAGTGGGGCACGTCGTCATGATCGCAGGCTGGCGGGGCGTGCCGGGGTGTGCGGTGAGCGGTCGTTCATCGGGACACCTTCTGGTGACCGTTCTGGTCGACGGAGGTCAAGTGGCGTCTGGCCTGTGGATTCGCGTATGCCTGTCCCGCAAAAATGCCCGGTGACCGGGGTATAAACGCTACAGTTCTTGAATGCTCATCGGATACGCCCGCGTCTCGACCTCGGGGCAGGATCTTGCAGCACAGCGCGACGGTCTTGCAGCGCTCGGTGTTGACGATCAACACGTGCATGTTGACCACGGCTTGTCGGGGACGACTCGAGCCCGGCCGGGCCTTCGCGAAGCTCTCGCTGCGTGCCGCGCCGGCGACGTCCTCGTAGTGACGAAGCTCGACCGTCTCGCCCGGTCTTTGCGCGACGCGACGGACATCGCGGACGAGCTGACGAAGAAGGGCGTCGCCCTGAACCTCGGGGGAGCGGTCTACGACCCCACCGACCCCGTCGGCCGGCTCCTCTTCAACGTCCTCGGCATGGTTGCCGAGTTCGAGGCCGACCTCATCCGAGCCCGCACTCGCGAAGGCATGGCGATCGCCAAGGCCGCCGGCAAGCTCCGCGGCCGCAAGCCCAAGCTCACTGCCTCGCAGGAGAAGCACCTCGTGCAGCTGCACCGCACCGGCGAGCACACCACGAGCGAGATTGCCGAGCTGTTCGACGTGGCGCGATCGACGGTCTACCGAGCCATTCAGAGAGCGGACCAGGTTTAGATCGCAGGGGCGACGTGCGATGCCAGGCTGATTGTCATCGGTTGGGGCGGCATTGCGACCAATCAGCTAGACAGTGCCGCGCGGTCCTGCTCTTCATCAACCAGCTCGCAGTCGATGATGTCGTCGATGTCGAAGCGAACTCGCTCGCCGGGGTGCATGTGTACGAACAGGGGCCAGTTGTCGAGATCGCCCTCGAGTTCTCGACCATTGCGGCTAGTCACTCGAACCCACATTCGCTCACCTGGGAGCCGCGCAACTGACCACATCAGCTTTACCAGGTCGCCGGGCTCAACGAGTTCCTTAGATTCGTCGTCCGGTATTTCGAAAGTGTCGGGGGACTGTTGATGGCGTTTGAGCCCCGACTCAAGCTTGGACCGGTGCCACACGTACCTGCCCCAGGTCCAAGAAATTCTGGGCGAGAGCCCAAGCCGGAGTGCCACCTCGAACTGCTGCGCAACCCAGAAGGGGCGCTCCCATCGAGGCACTTCATAGAGTTCTGCCTGCAGCTCCTGTCGGCGATCGATGTCCGGGATGAGGCGGACGATGGCAGCCAAGACCAACCCTGGCGCGAAGCCGAAGAGGAGCACTGCGACACCGAAGGCGCTGAGAGCACCAGGTCCTGTCAGGAGATCCGCAATCATGCGAACACCCCCTTCATCGACGCAAAGCGCGGCTCTGTGTTCACGCGATGAGCTACGGCCCCGAGCTCAATTCTTCCCTCGTCAGTCAAGGTGTAGTAGCGCCGCGCCGGTCGCTTCTGATCTGCAGCTCGCTCCTCCCAATGGTCCTCCAGCCACCCCTCCGCGAGCATGCGATCGAGCTGGGGATAAAGAACGCCTGAGCGGACTCCTGATCGCTTTGTCAGCTGGTACCCCCAGATATATCCATCCCCCTCTTGATTCATCTGAATCATGGCCAGCGCCACCAGGGCAAGCGAATGTGTGACCTTCATAGGTCTAACTCTACCTAAGTCGGTTCCTGTGTCTAGCTATTGCGGGGCTATCGAAATTTCGCAAGAGAGTCCCCACTCAGACACCTTCATGGTCGATTCCTTGAGAGGTCGTGTGCACCGCAGTGGATCTATTTGCGTATCTGTGTGTATTCTTAAGCGAACACTTGCTTATGCAGATGAAAGGCCATTGTGTCCACTCAAGAAGACCTCAGACAGGTTGTCGCTGACCACCGAGCCCTCGCGGATCGACTGGAACGCCTGCTGGAGAAGGGCGACTGGACGGAGAATCTCGATGACGAGTCGTCGTGGCCGGTCTTCGATCCTGAAAAAGATGAGCCGGACGTACGTCCTGACATCAACGGTGATCGAACTCAACGCGACTGGGTCTCGATTTTGTTGTGGTCCAAGCTCGCAGCCCTGAATGCTCGTGAGCACCGAGGAGCGAGCCGAGATGAGTACATTCAGTTTTCTAAGGACGCCGGCTACCGCGACGGGCGCGGTTGGAACGCGTGGAGTGGATACGTTGATCTGGCCGACGGCCGATGGATCGATAACGAGAACGGGCTCAACAGCCTTCGGACTTACTATCGCCGTCAGCGTCGCGCCATCCCGGCTGACATTGCAGCCTGGGCTGACGGCGGTGGATTCGCCCAGTAGAACAACTGCAGAGCGCCACCTCATGTCCCAGAGACTGATCGACGACGTCGGGCCGGCGCCCGGTAGGGGATCGTTCACCGAGATCAGTTTCGGACTGACCTATCGAGACAGCTGGCGCCCCGTAGCTGCGGGGGAGTGGCTAGCGTCCGTCGGTGGTCGGTGATCGATCGTCTAACGGGCGGCTTGTTCGGGAGGTGCTCAGGTGTCTAGCCGAGCCAACGCGACCGTGGATCCCTGCAAGCGGATTTCTACACTCGTGATCTTCAGGCTGGGAATAGCCGTCGACGCAGACAGATCTGCGGCACGCGAGCCAGCTGCGTCCCACGTCGCGACGGTAAGCGTGGTGTTGTCCGTTTGTGTGACCACGAGCTCGTATCGGGAGTTGTCTGGCGCATCCGCGCCGTAGTCGCAGTTCCAATCGAGCCTCGTGCCCCAAGATTTCTCCTCGATCTGCAGACCGGCAGTAAGGGTGGTGGAGTCAGTTCCGGGGTCCATGGGCTGGAACGTCATTTGGGCCGTCGCTGGGCCGACGTCGTTTCTTGCGCCCACGGCGAGCCCCCCGAAGACGGCGGCAGCAACAGCAGCGGCAACTGCGAGAGCCATGACTCCTCGGCGGCGGCGTTGACTCTTGCGGAAGCGGTGGGCCATCAGCGACAACGTTTCTGATGGCGCCTGAGTTTCATCCATACCCAGAGGTGAATGGATGGCAAGGGCCTCTTCCGGCGAGATTCGGCTCAGGATGCCTGGGAGACCCGCAAGTTCCGTCACCGCTTCACGGCAGTTGGCGCAGGTACTGAGGTGCTGCTCGTATTCGCGACGTTCATCGGTGGGGAGCGCTCCGAGGACGTAGGACGCGTCCCAGTCTTGGTAACGGTCCTCGTTAGCTTGAAGATCGGGATGCTCAGTCATCGTGTGACGCCCCTTTCTTGGAGGGCTAGCCTCAGCCCGCGTAACCCGTAGTGGAGCCGCGATTTCGCGGTTCCTTCTGGGATGCCAAGCCGTCTCGAAATTTCAGGAATGCTCTGACCAGCGAAGTACGCATCGATGACGATCTGACGGTGGTGGTCGGAGAGCGACGCCAGCGCGTCCGCAACGATGATGCTGTCCAGGACGGCATCAGTGCGATCGAGAGCAGTGCCTTCTACCTCGCCAAGGGCTGCCACTTCTCGTCGACTCCGGGCAGATCGTGCGTCGTCGATGACGAGGCGCCGAGCGACCGTGAACAGCCACGCTTGAGCCGCATCCTTGTCGAGCTCCAGCACCTTAGGACGCTGCCATGCTCTCAGCATCGTCTCTTGAACGATGTCCTCGGTCAGCGCCGCGTTCCGAGTGAGGCTGTGTGTGTAACGGCGAAGCGCCCCGCCGTGGCACTCGAACAATGTCGACAAAAGCTCGTCACTGGCTCGGGCCATGACCTTCACCGCCTCGCGCCAGTGAAGTCCGGCTAGTGCCTGATCCAGGACCGCCTCTTGTCGTGCCTGTATCGAGCGCACCGAGGAACGCCGATGCGCACCAGTGATCGAACCTCATGCCATCGACCAGGCCAGGACATGGGTTCACCGTCTGAGCGGAAGCAGTCGACGTATTCGCACCCACTGTCTCTGCCTTGATGTCGATGAGCACTGCCTTGTGGCTCCTTTGCTCGGGTGGGGTTGTGGAGCTGCGAGGGCCTGCAACCCGGAGAGTTCTGTCCGGCAGGCACGCGCGCGATCAGGAGGCTGGGGTCGCTGCGCCCTCAGTGGCTGCTTCCATGTTGATCGTGCCGTCCGGCTGGAGGACGTACCAGGCATCCTTCACGCCCTGTCCGTTGACCTGTCCAGGTTCGGTGTCCTTCGCGAACCGGTACACCGGCCAGCCGTCGACGGTCAGCTGGGTTGTCCCGTCCGTGCGGGTGAGGGAACCGATCTCGCCCGTGATGCCTTCTGGGGAGGACGTGTCGGAGGCTTCAACTGCCGGCCAGGTCGTGGCGCATTCGTCGTAGCAGTTGCTGGTGCCCGAGTCCTGCTCGTCCATCTTGAACGTGTAGATCGTGTACCCGGCGTCGTCGGTGATGATCTCGCCCAGGGGAGACGTTGCGGTGCCGAGGACTGCCGCTGCCGCGGTGGTCTCGGCGGGGGCCGGCTCGGTGGAGTCGGTCGTCGTGGATGATTCGGCAGATGTGGTGCACCCGGAGAGAGCGGCCGCCGCCAAAACGGCCGTCGTGAGGGTGATGGTCATTCGCTTGTGCATGATTCCTCCTGCTGGTACGCCGGCCCAGGTAGCCCGCTTACTACGAACACGATGCAGCTCATCCAGAAGTTCATCCGTGGCCGAAAAAGATTGGCGGTCGCAGGCAGCCGTCCTCACTCCCGGCGAAACGGGTGGCAGACGCGAGTGGCAACCCTGCACCGAGGGCACCGCTGTCACACATCATCACTCTGGGCCACTGTTCGCAGCTGCGGCGTCACGCCCTGCTGGACGACGTGACTATCCATGTTCACGACGTGATCTGGTCTCGAAACATCCCCCGGGACCGGATTACGGCGATCTCAGACGTCGGCCAGGTCGAGTACAAGGACGCCCGCGGCTACAGCAGCATGGGCGCCTTGGTCAACTTCCACGGCTCATTGGGCTTGACGGTCGCCAGTGTCGCCGGGCTGGTCCTGTCAGCCGAGCGTGATGGCGACGAGGCCACCGATGCCGACCGCGTAGAGCACGAGCACGACGAACGAGTCCACGCCCATGCCCGCGATGCGTCGTCGCGGCCGAAAGAGCAGGCCGACGGCGTAGACGAGCGTGAGGAGCGCGGCGAGGGCGGTCAGGTAGACGTCGCTGGTGTTCGACTGGGGCAGGATCGCCTGCCCGGAGATGACCGTGGCGACGAGGAAGAGCACGGGCAGGAAGGCGTTGCCGCCGAAGATATCGCTCATGGCCAGGTTGTCGTCGCCCTGCTTGACGGCCTGCAACCCGGTCGAGATCTCGGGCAGGCTCGTCGCCAGGGCCAGGACTGTCGCGCCGAACAGCACACCCGACAAGCCGATCTGCGACGCGGCCGCGTCGCCCGCGCGTTCGAGCACGACGCCGGCGACGAGCGTGGCGAGGGCCGACAGGCCGAAGACGACCGCGGCCTTCTTCGTGCTCATGGTCGTCGGCGACGGGTTCGAGCGCGTCCGGTGTCCGCGCGGTCGCGGCGTCGACGTGTCAGGTGCCGCTCCGGCCTCGTGCCACGGCAGGCCCTTGCCGGCACGCCGGACGAGGAACAGGCCCACGAGCCAGATGACGGCGATGAGGACGACGTCCGGCGTCAGGCGCGCCACTGTGAGCGAGGACGGCAGCTGGGTTCCGGCGATGACGACGGCGAGGACCGCCACCACGACCAGTGCCTCGAGCAGCAGCCCTAGGGAGGCCGCGCGATAGGTGAGGGGGTGGACACCCTTGCCGCGTTTCCCGAGGGCGTCCAGGACGACGAGGACGACCGTCTGAAGGGCGATGCCGCCGAGGATGTTGCCCGCGGCCACCTCGAGCGAGCCCGAGAGGGCGGCGCTGACCGTGATGGCGATCTCGGGCAGGTTGGTCGCCACCGCGAGGACGATGAGTCCGCCGAGCGCGCTACCGAGGTGGAGTCGGGAGTCGAGGACGTCGGTCGTTTTTCGACAGCTGGATGCCGGCGACCCAGATGACGGCGGCGCCGGCGACGAAGATGGCGGCTAACAGCCAGAGGGGAAGGGTGTCCATGCGTGCTATGCAACTCCTCGGGGTGCGCCTCTCGACGCGGGGCGATCGTCGAGACGGATGCCGGCGGCCCCCGGCCGGTCCAGGCGCCTTGCACTCGTCGGCAGCCGTCGCGGGCTGGGAATCGATCAACCGCCTCATCGACCCCAGGCCGATCGCGAATCCCTGGCTGCTGGTCGCCGCTGGGCTCATCGGCTTTGCAGACAACGAACTCGTCGCGATCTACCGCATCCGCGTCGGGCGACGGATCGGATCGGCAGCCCTCGTCGCTGACGGGGTCCACGCCCGCCTGGACGGCTTCACGTCCCTGTCTGTCGTGCTGGGCGCCATCGGGGTCCTCGCCGGGTTCCCGCTCGGGGACCCCATCATCGGCCTGCTCATCGCAGCCTCGATCATGGTCCTGCCCTGGGGGACGGTGAAATCCATCGGCCGACGGCTGATGGACGGCATCGACCCCGACCTCCACAAGCGAGCCGAACACGCCCTGGAACACGCCCTGGGCGTGCGGGGCGTCCACGATCTTTATCTCCGGTGGATCGGGCACCGTCTCACCGGCTCCGCAACCATCGAGGTCGACGCCGAAGACCTCCTGACGGCGTCCCAGACCGCCGACCAGGCCGAGGCGCATCTGCGCGCTGCGCTCGGCAACCTCGACGCGTTCACCGTTACACCGATACCACCGGTGCCGGCTCAGAGGCTCTCATCAGCCGTACGCGGCACGATACCTCCGGGGGGTATCTTTTTTTCGATTCTGATCCTGGAAGAACGACCATGAACCGCACCGCCACCATCTTCATCAGCGCAACTGCGACCATTGCTGCCCTCGCCCTCGCGGGGTGCGCCGAGGCGTCGTCGTCCGCAGGCGACACGTCGTCCGCGTCGTCGTCCCAGGCTGCTGCCTTCAACGATCAAGACGTCATGTTCGCCCAGATGATGCTCCCGCACCACACCCAGGCCGTCGAGATGAGCGACATGCTCCTCGCGAAAGACGGTATCGACGGGGACGTGATCACCCTTGCCGAGACGATCAAGGCCGAGCAGGCCCCGGAGATTGATCAGCTCACGACATGGCTCAAGGCTTGGGGGCAGGACACTGAGGCGTCCATGGATCACTCCATGGACGGCATGATGAGCGACTCCGACATGGACGCCCTCGAGAATGCTGACGGAACCGACGCGGCGCGGCTGTTCCTGGAACAGATGACGACACACCACGAGGGGGCTGTCGAGATGGCGCAGACCGAGATCGAGGGTGGGCAGAACCCGGACGCGGTCCAGCTGGCGACAGCGATCGTCTCCTCTCAGACTGACCAGATCGACACGATGGAAGACCTCCTCGCGGTAATCAAGTAGCCGTCCTCGTCGCAGGCCAGCGTGCCCCAAGACGGTCACCAGAATCTCGGTCTTGGTAATGCAGTCCCGGGATGGCTCGGGGAGCCACAAGCAGCGGAATTTTGGTCGCCACCTGGGGTGGCAGCGATACCGGTCGCCGGCCTCGTGGTCGACGTCGCTCCCGCAGTCCTGCTGGTGAGGATGTGACCCGTGCTGAAAACGTCCGCCTAGCAATCGGTCACCGGTTGAGGCAGCCCCAGGCATCATGAGGGGCATGAGAGCGGGGACAGCGACCTACGGGAAGACCCTCGCTGGTGTCTTGGCTGTTCTCAGCGATGTCGATCCGTATGGTCTCGAGCCTGGTCAGCCGGACGGTGCTCCGTCAGATGAGTGCGAGATGGAGGCGGTCGACCTGGTTCGCATTCTCCTCAGGGCCGATGCCGTCACGATCCTTGATGTCGAGGCGGTGTGGATGCGCTGGTTCTCGGAGTCGCTCGTCCTTCGACTCGGACCGCCCCGAATGGCGCAACTGGTTGATCGCTTGAACGCACTCGTGGACGGTGCCCGATAGGGGATCCCCCACTGGATCACTTGCTGTGGGGCGAGCGCACTCGGAGAGGACGCCGTCGTGGTCGTTCCGTGTCGTCGGTGAGCGTGGGCGGAAACGGTCCCTAACGTCGTAGCGTCTAGGGATGCAGCAGCCCAGGGGCCTCGATCAGCTCGTATCGGAATGGCGGAGCTCCGGACCAGGACGTGCGCGCTTCGTGCCGGGCTTCGACCCATCAGGTGGAGGAGCAGCGGCGACAGTTCTCGTGCTGATGGAATCACCCGGTCCTGCCACGATCAAGCAGGGCGAGGACGCGATCAGCAGTGAGGACAACCCGGGGCCGACGGCGTCTGCGTTCAGGCGAGCACGGATCGAGTCGGGTCTGGGCAGGAACGTCTACCTGCGATGGAACATCGTCCCGTGGGCCCTTGGTCGGGCGCCGACCGTCACCGATCTCGACGAGGCACGCCCTGCCCTGGCTCAGCTGCTCGTTTCTCTGCCGCAGCTGCGGGCGATCGTGACCTTCGGCACTCCGGCCCTGACGGGCGTGATGAGGTACTTCACCCTGGAACCGCGTGCGAGGGTCGTGCCCGTGCTCGCGGCACCCCATCTGTCGCCGGCGAACGCCACCCGCGCCGGCGAGAAGCACCTGCGGGCCGTCACGGCCCTACGGCACGCTTCGCTTCTCTGATCATCTCGGCGAGGAGTCGGGGCTGTGCTGCGACGCGGCGATCACGGCCAGGAGATCCTGCGCCCCGGCGCTCAGACCGGCCGACCACACGGCGCGGAACGGGCGCCTCAGGTCGACGGCTGCCGGGACGGTGACGAGGCGCCCGGCACGGAGGTCGTCCTCGACCAGCAACGAGCTGATGACTCCCGGACCCACACCGCCGGCGATGGCCGCCCGGATGGCGCCCGTCGACGACAACTGCGCAGCGGGTTCTGCCATCAGGGCAGGGTCGATCCCCAGGGCGAGCTCGAGGGTCCGGCGGGTGCCCGAGCCCGACTCCCGAGACACGAGCGGTGTGGATGCGAGATCCGCTGCCGTCACGGGTTCGGACTTCGATGCCCATGCGTGCCTCGGCGAGACGACGACGAGCAGTTCGTCGACACCCAGGACGGTCGTGGCGAGCCCGTCGGCCTCATCAGGGGTCTCCGTGAACCCGAGGTGCGCGCGCCCCGAACGGACCTCGTCGACGACCCAGTCGCTGTTGCCCGATTCCAGGCGTACCCGGACACGATCCGCTGCCGCTGTCATCCAGCGTGGCATCAGCGCCTCTGACACCGTCTGACTCGCCGCGACGAGGAGAGCGTCGGAGGTGCCGGCCATCAGGGTGTGCAGCGATCGTTCGAAGGTGGTCGCCGCCTCGAGCACAGGTCGGCCCCACTCGCACACCAGGAGTCCGTGCTCGGTCAGCGCCGAGCCCGCCCGAGAGCGGACGAGCAACGTACGACCCAGCCGCCGCTCGGCGCCCGTGATGCGAGACGACGCCGCCTGCTGGCTGATGCCCACCGATGTCGCGGCCCGGCCCAGACTGCCCGATCTCGAGATCGCCTCCAGCAGTCGGAGCGTCTCGAGATCAACAGGGAGTCCGGTCACAAGGATCGATTGTGACACCACAAGCATCCGCCCGTATCGGCAGCCGGACGCACGTACGAAGATCGAAGCATGCCTGCCGCGATCACACCGACTGTCGCCCCTCCCCGCACGCACGGTCTGTTCCGCCAGCTCGAGCACCGCGGGCAGATCGTGTCGAACCTGACCCCGAACTGGTTCGCGTCGATCATGGGGACCGGCATCGTCGCCAACGCCGCGGCGACCCTGCCGTTGCAGTTCCCGGGGCTGCGCCCTGCCGCGACCATCGTCTGGGCACTGGCCAGCGTGTTGTTGGTCGCTCTCAGCACAGCGACCGTCATGCACTGGGTGCGTTACCGAGCCACCGCGCGGGGGCATCATCTCAATCCGGTGATGGCGCACTTCTACGGGGCACCGCCCATGGCGCTGCTGACCGTCGGCGCGGGCACCCTGCTCTTGGGCAAAGACGTCCTCGGTACGCCCCTGGCGGTCGGCATCGACTGGGTGTTGTGGACCATCGGTACGGTGCTCGGCCTCGTCAGCGCGATCGCGGTCCCGTACCTGACGTTCACCCGGCACGACACGGCCCCCGACAGTGCGTTCGGCGGCTGGCTCATGCCCGTGGTTCCCCCGATGGTGTCTGCCTCGACCGGTGCGCTGCTGCTGCCCTTCCTGCCCGCGGGGCAGGCCAGGCAGAACATGCTCTGGGGGTGCTACGCGATGTTCGGGTTGTCGTTGCTGGCGTCGATCGTGATCATCACGCTGATCTGGTCACGCCTGGCCCAGCACAAGATCGGCCCGGCCGGCATGGTCCCGACCCTCTGGATCGTCCTCGGCCCCCTGGGGCAGTCGATCACCGCGGCCAACCTGCTCGGTGGCAACGCCCACCTCGCCGTCGACCAGGGAACCTCGCACGCCCTGTTCGTCTTCGGGCTCGTCTACGGTGTGCCCACTCTGGGATTCGCCCTGATGTGGGCGGCACTGGCATCGGCCATCACCCGCCGCACCATCCGCCAGGGGCTCCCGTTCTCACTCACCTGGTGGTCGTTCACCTTCCCCGTCGGCACCTGCGTGACAGGCCTGAACGGTCTGGCCCTGCACACGGGACTCGTCGCGCTGCAGGTACTGGCGGTCGTGTTCTACATCGGGCTCGTCGGGGCCTGGGTCACGGTCGCCGTGCGCACCTTCCACGGCAGCGTCATACGCGGAACGCTCCTCGCGCCTCCCCGTCCCCTGCCCTGACCGCGGACGACGAGGGTGCGTGGGGGAGTGGCTCAGATCGAACAGGCGTCGTTCCAGTCACGGCGATAGGCCTCGGGGTCACTGACGTCGACGATGGCCGAGGCGGCGCCCTTGGGCTCGTCACGCGACCGGTAGCTCTCGAACGCCACCGCACTGCGGTCGTTGCTCGCCGGATCACGCACCCCGGAGGCTTCGACCCACAGAGTCCAGTTCCACCGCGTCCGGACGCCAGGCTGCAACGCGCCTTCGCCGACGACCAACAGCACGTCCGTGCCGGCGGGTGAAGACTCGAAGTCTGCGCCCGTGAATGATCGGACCGACGACGTGAGGCCTCTCGCGCTGATCTCCCGAGCTAACTGACTGCCCATGTCCGAGAGATGCTCGCCAGCATCGCCATCCACAGCCACGATGCCTCCACCGGACGGAAGCTGACTCAGCATCTCGGAAACCAAGTCATGGATGACGGTGTTGCTCATGATGCTTTCTCCTGCTCACTCGTTCGTCGAAACGGAAAAGGGAGTCGGCGGCCGCCGACTGATGCGGCTGCACGAAGCGGTCGCGAACCTGATGCAACCACGAGCATGCGCCGACGCTCAGCCCTGTAGAAGCGCGTGCTTGGAGCGCCCGATAGGGGATCGTTCACCGAGATCAGTTTCGGACTGACCCATCGGGACAGCTGGCGCCCGGTAGCTGCGGGAAGGTGGCTGGCCTCCACCGTTGATCGGTGACCGATCATCTGTAGGACACGCCTACGCGAGTCGAGGGTCCTATCCAGACTGGCTTTTGCTCAACGAATCGACCGCTGCCCTAGGGTCGGGGCATGCCTCTTGCTCTCGTCACCGGAGCCGCGCGTTCGAACAGCATCGCTGCGGGCATCGTCCCTCGGCTCGAAGCCGATGGGTGGGAGGTCGTCACCAGCGACCTCGACACGGGTGATTACCCCTGCGACCTCTCGAGCCCGACCGCCCCGATCGCTCTCATAGAGCAAGTTACGAGCGAGCGCGGAACGATCGGCGGACTCGTTCTCAGCCATGCGCACGGCGTCGAGTCCGGCGTGCTGGACACCACCGCGGAGGCCTTCGACCAGCACGTCGCGGTCAACGCCCGCGCATCGCTGCTCCTGATCGCCGCGTTCGCCCGTCACGTCGACGCCGGCGGTGGAGCTGTCGTCGCGTTCACGAGCGACCACACCACCGGCAACCTGGCCTACGGCGCCTCCAAGGGCGCTCTCGACCGCATCGTCATCTCTGCCGCCCGCGAGCTCGGCCCGAAGGGCATCTCCGCGAACGTCGTGAACCCAGGACCGATCGACACGGGATGGATGGATGACGAAGCACGGGACGCGATGACGACGTACAACCCATCGGGACGGCCAGGGACACCCCGCGATATCGCTGGCATCACTGCGTTCCTGCTGTCGGAGGAAGGACGTTGGATCAGCGGGCAGCTCCTACGTGCCGACGGCGGTTTCTCCGCGCAGTTCTGAATGGTGGCCACACACTAGGGGCGTCTCTTCAGCCGATCGTTCACCTGCGTGTTGACCGAGACCGTGCGGTCGCCGCGGCCCGTCGCTCAGCCGGAGTCCTTCCTTGGGACGGGACCGAGCCCGAGGGCCCGGTGCCTCTCGGTGGCTACGTCCTGGCGGCCCGACACGCGGGCAGGTGCGCCGAGCTCGACGCAGCCGAGTGATGACGTCCCGGGAGGGGATCGCGCTCCAGGCCGTCAGGTCGCGGGCCGGTTGATCGTGTCGCCGTCCCAGGAGAGGTCGGAGTCCTCGTCGACGGGGAAAGCCTCGAAGCGGCCGTCGGTGACGATCGCGTGGATGAGCGCCTGTGAGCTGGCGACGATCGTGGAGTCCCAGTCGATCTCGGTGGCGAGCCCCCAGGCGTGGTCCTCGGGCCAGAGCAGCTGGGGTGACTCGTCCGTCCGGAAGCCGATGTCGACGCCCCAGCCTGGCTCGGCGAGTTCCGTGGTGGTGGTCCGGGCGAGCACGTAGTCGTATCGATCGACGGTCGCAGAGCGGCCGATGAGGTCTTGGCCGCTGCCGCCGACCCAGTACGCCGCGAGGGCGTCGTCGGGTGTCGTGGTCGCGTCGCCGAGCAGTGGTGCGAGGGCGGCGAGCACCTGGGGGTCGAGGTGCCCGACGTCGCTCGTTCCTCCCTGTGGCTCGTCGTGGTCGAGGAGTCGCTCCCACTGCACGAGGGGGTGCATCACCTTCCCGGCGGTGGCCGCGACATCCGCCCAGCGGCGGTGTTCCCAGACGCCGCTGCCGGTGGGGCGTGGATGCAGGATGCGCGCGTAGGCCTCGAAGTCGTACCCGGCGATCGAGCCGACCCGTGCCCAGCCGCCCTGCCGGTACATCCGTCGCCCCAGCCAGGCCGAGCGTTCCACATCGTCGGTGATCTCCATGATCGTGACCCTGCCATGCCGGGGAGGCCGTGACGAGGAGGAAGAGGAGGCTCGCGCTGAGTCGCTGCGGGGAGAGAAGGGCACAACCGTCCCGCTGAAGGATCGACGACGAGACTGACCCGATGTCTCGTCTGGGTGCATCGAGTAGCTGGATAGGGTCTGGACATGCGCGTACTCCCGGATGGCCTCGATCCGTCGGTCGTGACACAGATCGACAGTCGTCTGGCGGGCGTCGCGGCTGACCACGACGTCCGTGTGCCCTGGGCGATCGAGAGCGGCAGTCGAGCGTGGGGTTTCCCGTCGCCGGACAGCGACTACGACTGCCGGTTCATCTACGTTCGTGCGCCGGAGGCCTACCTGTCGCTGTGGCCGGGGCGCGACGTCATCGAGACTCCCCTCGACAGCGTCCTCGACGTGAACGGGTGGGACCTCGCCAAAGCCGTTCGCCTCCTCGTCAAGGGCAACGCCGTCGTGATCGAGTGGCTGCGCTCGCCCATCGTCTACACGGGCGACGAGTCCTTCCGGGACGAGCTCCTCGCCCTGGCCGACGACGTCGTCGAGCGGGCGGCCGTCGGGCGGCACTACCTCCACGTCGCTCACAAACAGCAGGCGGGCAAGCCCACCCTCAAGCGCTTCTTCTACGTCCTCCGGACGACGACTGCGTTGCGGTGGCTGCACGTCCACCCGAACGAGACCGTTCCCCCGATGGACCTGCCGACGCTGCTCGCCGAGGCCGAGGTGTCGAACGACGTCCGTCTCGCGGCTGACACGCTGATCGCCACGAAGGCTCGAACACGGGAGATGGGCACGCAGGCTCCGCCACCGCAGCTCGCGCGGTTCGTCGAGGTGGAGCTGCAGCGTGCCAGCCACTTCGAGACGGATCCCGCCGTGAAGCACCCCGATGAGGTCCGGGCCACGACCGACGCCTACTTCCGGCGGGCCGTCGCCTCGAGCTCCGCCCGCTAGCCGATCGGCCTACGGTGCTGCTGTGGCTCGACGGTCGAGGCTCAGCGCAGCGAGGGCGATGAGTCCGCCGAGGACGGCGCCGATGGTGTTCGTGATCCAGTCGCCGGTGTCGCAGGCGCGTCCGATGGCCGGGACGATCGCCTGGACGAGCTCGATGAGTGCTGACGTGGCAGTGCCGCCCATGACGGCCAGGACGGGGCGCCGGACGAGCAGGCCCGCGAGCAGGACCGGG
This sequence comes from Frigoribacterium sp. Leaf164, assembly GCF_001423665.1. NCBI lineage: Bacteria > Bacillati > Actinomycetota > Actinomycetes > Micrococcales > Microbacteriaceae > Frigoribacterium > Frigoribacterium sp. Leaf164. The sequence continues at coordinate 135,271 of NZ_LMOX01000003.1, read as the reverse complement.
GGGATGAACAGCAGCACGTTCGCCACCGTCTCGACGGCTCGGAGCCCGAAGTAGGGAAGCCCGACGGTGCAGGTCACGTCTCGGTCGACCCCGCCCTCCGGGTAGAGGGTCAGGCCGGCGAGGATCACGAGGGAGGCGATGAAGAGAGCCCGGAGCAGTCGCGGCCGCGGCACGATCGCGGCCGCGATGAACGGGCCGGTCAGGACTGCGAGGAGCAGGACGGCGACGGGGAGCCACGGCACCTGCACCAGGAGAGTTGAGAGCACTGACTCACCGTAGTGACCCAGGAGCTGCACGATGGGGGCTCGTTGCTCCGGTCCTGGATGTCCCTGATCTCGTAGCCACGTCGAAGGCTCTGGGCGCCGAGCTTCAGGAATCGCTCGGTCGAGACGCGCTGACGACCGGCAAGGCCCGCCGGCACCGCTACCGTTACCCCATGACCGATCGATCGCTCGTGGACCGATGGACGTTCGTCCTCTGCGGCCTGGCCGTCGTGGCCCTCGTCGTCTGCGTGGTCAGCACGGTCAGTGCCGGTGCGCTGGCCCCGGTCTTCTTCTGGTTCGTGCCGGAGGGCACGGAGATCGTCACGACGAAGGAGCAGTACGAGTCGGTGCTCGTCACCCAGCTGGTCGGCAGGATCGCCGCAGCGGGCACCGTCGTCCTGGGCCTCGGCGCTCTCGTCCTGGTCCTGGTGAGTCGTCGAGCTGGTCGCGCTCGCTGATCGACCGACGCCGACGGCTGAGCCCAGTTCGGCCGTGCCGAGCAACAGTCAGGACGCCGTCACGCGGTCGACTCGCCGCCCGGGCCGTTGAGGGTGTCCCCGTCCCAGGAGAGGTCGTCGTCGGGGCCGACGTCGAACGCCTCGAAGCGGCCGTCGAGGACGATGCTGTCGACGAGAGCCCGAGTGCCGCCGACGATCGTCGAGTCCCAGTCGATCTCGGTCGCCAGGACCCAGGCGTGGTCGTCGGGCCACAGCAGCTGGAGGGACGGAGACCTGACGTGGGAGAACCACCCGAGTCCGAGGGAGAACCCCCAGTCGGGGTCGGCGAGCTCGTCGAGGGCCGTGCTGGCCAGGACGTACTTTCGGCCCGGCAAGTCCAGCTGTCTCCGGCTGGTGAGCTCGATCCCTCCGTGCCCGGTCCAGAAGCCGGCGAAGACGTCGTCCGGCGTGCTCGTCGCACTGGCGAGGAGGGGGACGAGCGCCGCGAGGACGACGGGGTCCAGGGAACCGAGGGACGTCCCCGGTGCGTTCGGGTCCTGGTCGCCGAGGAGGCGGCCCCACTGGACGAGGGAGTGCATGGTCCGCCCGGAGGCGGCTGCGACGTCGGACCAGCGCCGAGCCGTCCAGTCGTCGGACGGCGGCACGCCCCACGCCCGACGGTCGTCGACGTGCCCGCTCTCCCGGGGGTGGAGGATCCGGACGTAGGCGTCGGCACCGTGCCCCGCGACGGAGCCCACGCTCGTCCGGCCGTGCACTCGTCCGGCGAGCCAGTTGCCACGCTCCACGTCATCGATCACGTCCACGGGAGCAGCGTGGCAAGGCGCACCAGCGTCCTGCACCACCGTTCGCCCGGCAGGGGGGCCTCGACGGCTGGAGATCCTCCTCGGGGCGGACGACCCGCGGGCGGGCCTCTCCTACGGTGACGGCATGAGCCGTCCGGATCCTCCTGCCGTCGCCGCCTCGGTCGGAACAGGTCTCGTCGTGGCGTACGCCGTGGTGGGTGCCCTCCAGGTCCTCGTCTGGAACCCGCTCGCCGCGGTCCCGCGCCTGTCGCTGCCGGAGATCCACAGCGAGCTCGACCGCGTGGGCCAGTCGTTCTCACCCGCACCGGTGATCGCCTGGGCTGTGCTCGGCGTGGGCGCCGCGGTCGTCGTGGCGGTGTCGACGATCCGCCGCTCGCGCCTCACCCTCGGTCAGGTCGTCCTGGCACAGGCGCTCGTCCTGGTCGGGGGAGCGCCGTCGCTGCTTCTCGTCGCCTTCGCGCCGGGCATGCAGCTCGCCGACGGCTTCGGCATCAGCGGCTACGACCACTCACCGTGGGCTCGCCCGCTGTACCTGACGAGTCTGCTCGCGATGGTGGCAGCGATCGCCGCCGCGGGGCCCGCCGTCACGGCCAGCCGTGCTCGGCCGAGCGAGTGCGGGCGAGTTCTCTGAGCCTCCGCGCATGACCATACGGCGGCGGATCGGCTGACCGACGTGAGGGGCCTCACCTCGTCGAGAAGGTGACCGAGCCGCCGTTGATCGAGGTGACCGTGAGGACGGCCTCGTCGCTGTTCTCGACCCTGAGCCCGACGCTGAGGTAGCCGTCGAAGCGGTCCAGCACCTCCGCGGTCGCCACCATGCCCTGAGTCGTCCGCTGCGTGTCGGTGTCGTTCGTCGAGCACCCGGAGAGGCTCGTCAGCCCGACGACGACCACCCCCAGTGACGCGACGCGGACGCTCATCGGAGCAGCGGTCTTCACACCGTCATGGTCGCAGAGGTCGCAGCGAGAGCGTCCCGCGACGCTGTCCAGGGAGGCGCGGTGTCAGAAGGGCAGGGGAGTCAGCAGCCAGAGGACGAACAGGCACCCGCTGAGCACGAGTCCGACGGTGCCGAGCGTCAGGCCGACAGCGGCGGAGCGCGGCCGGAGGTCGCGGGGCGACGCCAGGTCGTCGCGCGCGACGACGATCGCGGCGACGCCGAGAGCGACCGACGCGACGGCCCAGAGGTCCAGGAGGTCGCTCACCCAGGGCAGCAGCGGTGCGCCGATCAAGGCCGGGGCGTTGCCGGCGGCCACCACGAGCGGGCCGGAGACGCTCAGCCCGCCGAGCGGCAGTGCCCACGACCGTGGGGCCGGCGTTCGTCTCAGTGTCGTCACGACGACGTCTCCTCTCGGCAGCGGACCCGGGAGTCCGCCTGAACTCTCCCAGCGACGAGGGGACGGCGATTCCTCCTGGCGGATGATCTTCGCGTCAGAGGGACTCGAGCACGTCGAGCGCCCGCTGCACGCCGTGCTCCCGACGCATGAGGCGGCCCACCTCGGCGGCCCGCCCCCGACGGGTCAGGGCGTCGCCCATCGCGGGCGCGAGGGCACCGGCCGTCAGTCGGCGCAGCGGGACCGCCGCGGCCGCCACCCCCTGTCGGTGCAGCTGGGCTGCCCAGAACGGCTGGTCGGCCGTGACCGGCACGACCACGGCGGGCACTCCGGCCCGCGCGACGGCGTGGGAGGTGCCGGCCCCGCCGTGGTGCACCGCGAGCACGGCGTGGGGCAGCACGGCGTCGAAGGGCACCGACGGCACCGCCAGCACGTCGGGGCCGCGGTGCTCCGGCGGCAGCGCGAGCCCGCCCCACCCGGTGACGAGCAGCACCCGCAGGCCGTGGGAGCGGGCGGCCGCGACGACCGCCGCGCCGCGGGCCGAGGCGTCGCCCGTCGCCATGGAGCCGAACGAGGCGACGACGACGGGCCCGGCGGCCAGGAAGTCGGTGACGACCGGTCCGCACGACGCGGCTGGCGCCTCCTCGTGCCAGGCCCCCGTCTGGTGCACCTGCTCCGGCCAGTCGTCCGGCCGCGGGAGCAGCACCGGGCTCACGGCCATCAGCGTCGCGCGCGACGGGGAGCGCCAGGACGGGCGCCGCCCGCCCGGCAGCTCGGCGGCGGCGCGCGCCACGTCGCCGTCGAAGAGGCGGGCGGCGGCGCGCGGCACGGCGTAGGTGGACCGGTTGTGGGCGCCGAGGTCGCGGGTGGCGGTGGGTCCGCCGGCGGCGGGGAAGCGCGCGCTGGGGGTGGCCACCGGCGCGAACTCCACGAGCACGCGCGGCACGCCCAGCGCGTCCGCCACCATCGGCGCGGTCAGGACGAGTGGGTGGTGCACCACCACGTCGGGGTCGAACGCGACCGTCTCGCGCACCGCGGCCGCGAGCATGCGCCGCATCGCGGGCCGCACCTCGGCGAGGGCGTGACGCGGGAGGGCCCACGGGGCACGACCGGCGGGGGAGAGCACGCGCCGCGCGTCCAGGCCGAGGGGCACGGTGCTCACTCCCTCGGGCGCGCCCGCGTCGTCGGGCAGGGCCAGCCGGACGTCGTGGCCGCGACTCGTGGCGTGTCGGGCCAGCGCGACGAAGGGCTCGACGTCGCCCCGGGTGCCGGCGGTGAGCAGCATGATGCGCATCCGCCCAGTCTGGGCCCGCGAGCCGTGGGCCCGCAGCGCGGCGGGCGGCGTACGGTCGGTCTCGTGACTGACGGTGCTGAGCGGATGTCGCGCGTCGCGCCGTCGGAGAGGGCTGCGACCGTGCGCCGCCTCGTGCTGATCTCACGCCCGGTGCTGTGGATCAACACCGTCGGGTCGGGTCTCGTCGCCGTGTGGCTCACCGGTGCGCTCTTCGACCTGCGGGCGCTGCCGGTCATCCTGTGGCTCACCCTGCCGTTCAACCTGCTCATCTACGGCGTCAACGACATCTACGACCAGGACACCGACGCGGCCAACCCCCGCAAGGGCTCGATCGAGGGCGCGAGGATCGAGCAGTCCGAGGTGCGGCTCATCGCCTGGGCCGTCGCGGTCACCAACGTGCCCTTCCTCGTCTTGTTCGCCGTCACGCTGCCGCCGCTCGCGATCGCCGCGATCCTGCTGTACGTCGGCGTGTTCGTCTTCTACTCCGCACCGCCGCTGCGCTTCAAGGCGCGGCCCTTCGTCGACTCGCTGAGCAACGCGGCCTACGCGCTGCCGCTCGTCATCGTGCCCGCGGCCCTCTCGGTGACGCCGGTCTGGCCCGCCGCCCTCGGCCTGATGGCCTGGAGCGTGGCCAAGCACGCCTTCGACGCCGTCCAGGACATCGTGGAGGACCGCGACGCCGGCATCACCACGACCGCGGTGCGGCTCGGTGCCCGCGGGACGGCCCTGTGGAGCGGGGCCTGGTGGCTCGTCTCCACGGCGCTCTTCGCCGTGGTGAGCGTGCCGGTGGCTGCCCTGAACCTCCTGATCGCCGGCGTCCTCGTCGGGCGCCTGCTGCGCGACCCGTCGCCGGAGACCGGCCACCGCCTCTACCGGTTGTCGGTGGCCTTCCCGTACATCGCGGGGTCGTTCGCCGGGGTGCTGCTGCTGGTCTCCATCGTGCTGGTGGGCCGGCCGTGAGCCGCGTGGTCGTCGTCGGCGGCGGGATCGGCGGGCTCACCGCGGCCGCGCTGCTCGCCCACGCGGGGCACCGCGTCACCCTGCTCGAGGCCTCGGCCGAGCTCGGCGGCAAGAGCCGTCGCATCCAGCTGGGGGAGGACCGCATCGACACCGGCCCGTCGCTGGTGACCTTCCCCGCCGTGTGGGACGAGCTGCTGCGGCGGCTCGGCGACGGCGGGCGTGCTCCCGACAGTGCTCGTGACGACGGGCACCTCGACCTCGTGCGCATGCCCGAGGTGGGGCGCTACTACTACGACGGCGAGGAGACCTCGTTGCCGGTCGCGCCGGGGCACCCCTGGTACCCCGCCTGGCGACGCTTCTCGGACCTGCACGCGCCCCTCGCCGACGACGTGACCGAGCTGCTGCTCTCCGACCCGCTCGACCGGGCTGCCCTGCCGGCCCTGCGCCGGCTGCTGGCCGTCTACGGCTCGCGCCTCACCACCCGCGCCTACCTCGACGGCCTGCCGTGGCTGCCGGACGGGCTGCGCGAGATCATCGCGATCCACACCCTCAACGCGGGCGTCTCGCCCTCGCGCACCCCCGCCCTGTACGCGAGCATGCCGGCGATCATGGCCGAGACCGGGGCCTGGGTGCCGCGAGGCGGCGTCTACGAGGTCGTCCTGGCGCTGGGCCGGCTGGCGGAGGCGGCCGGGGTCGAGGTGCGCACCGGCGAGGCCGTCACCCGCATCGAGCGCGGATCCGTCACCACCGAGCTCGGGCACCACGCGGCAGACCTCGTCGTCAGTGCCCTGGACGCCGACAGGCTCGCGACGCTGACCGGCCCGTCCCGCCTGCCGACGCTGCCCCGTCTGCGCCCCCGTGCCCTCTCCTGCTCCGCCGTCGCGGTGTACGGCGTGCTGCGGGAGGAGCTGCCGGCGGACTTCCCGACGCACGGCGTGGTGCTGCCGACGAAGCCCGCGGCGCTCCACCGCAGCCTCGAGGCGGGCGACGAGCCCGCCGACACCATGGTGTTCGTCAACCAGTACCGCGCCGGTGAGGTCTACCCGAACCCGCGCAGCACCGTCGGCATCCTGCTCACCGCGCCCGCCGACGGCGGTCGCTACACGGCCGAGCACCCCTTCGTGCGGCGCGAGGTCGACCGGGTCTCCGCGGCGATGGGGCTCCACGGGCCCCTCACCGACCTCCTCGACGAGCAGCTGGTGCTCGACCCGCAGTACTACGGCGCAGGCGGCGAGCCGCACGGCGCGCTCTACGGAGCCGCGCGCCCGCCGTGGCTGAGCGGTCCGTTCCACCGCCCGTCGTACAACGACCCGTGGCGGCCCTGGCTGTGGCGGGTCGGCGCGTCGGTGCACCCCGGCGGCGGCATCCCCGCCGTGGTGGGCGGAGCGATGATCGCGGTGACCCGGCTGCTGAGGTCGACCCCGGCCTGACCTGGCCCGGTGGACGGTTCAGAGGTCCCGCGCGAAGCAGACGGACTCGGGTGATCCGACGTAGGGACCGAACAGGGGGATGCGCGAGTATCCCTCTCGCTCGTAGAAGCGGATCGCGTCCGGCTGGAGCGTGCCCGTCTCGAGTGCGACCTGTCGCGTGCCCAGCTCGCGCGCGGCGTCCTCGAGGGCCCGCAAGAGCCCGGAGGCCACCCCCGACCCCCGCGCGTCGGGCACGACGTACATCCGTTTCACCTCGACGGTGGCTGGTCCCACCACCGTGTCGGCCAGGGGCCGCAGCCCACCGCAGGCGATCGGGCGACCGTCGTCCGCCCGCGCGACGAGGAACACCGGGACGTCGGTCGCCGACGGCGGCGTGCCGGGTTCGTGGTCGTCGCTGCCGTAGCGGGCGTCGAGCTCGACCCGCTGGGCTCGACGGAGTCCTTCGGCGTCCGGGTGGTCGAAGGGTGTCCGCGTGATGGTCCAGCCCATGGTCGTCCTTCCGTGACGGTCGAGGAGGTGTCCATCCTCGCAGCCGGAGACCCTCGTCCCTCGTCCGCGGCGGCTCGATCGCGGACGGGGAGCACTCCACCTGGAGGTCCCCGCCGCCCCCACAGGAGGGCGGCGGGGACGTCCGCGGGTCAGCTCGTGGCGCGTCGGCGGAGGCGCACGACGGTCAGGACGGTGCCGGCGGCGAGGAGGCCGGCGGCGAGCGCGACGAGACCCTGGGCGGGCTCGCTGCCCGTGTACGCGAGGCTGCCAGTGCTGGAGATGGGCGCCGCACCGGACCCGGCAGGGACGACGACCGCGGTGCTGCGCACCTCGACCGGGAACGAGAGCGTGAAACCAGCGAGCGAAGCGCTCATGACGCGCGTTCCCGCTCCGTGGACCGTGAAGCCCTGGTACCCGGTGTCCAGGACGACTGCCTCGTCGCCTGGGCCGCTGCTCCTGTAGACGGGCTCGTCCGAGCCCTCGGGGAGGGCCTCGCGCGGCACGGCGTTCCCGAACTCGTCTCCGGCGTAGGCGGCGAGCACGACGCTCTGTCCGTCGTCGACGCTCACGGCGAGGACGTCGTCGTCGGGGGACGAGCCGACGGCTCCGGCGAAGGCCCAGGGGCCCGTGGCGGAGGTGGTGTACACCGTCGCGAAGATGCTCGCGGGCGCTGCGGCCTGCACCTCGAGGTCGACGACGAGGAGCTCTCCGATGCCGACCATGTTCAGGGTCGAGACGCCGAACGAGTACGAGCCGGCGTAGGTGCTTGTCCCGGAGATCGTGAGGGCGCCAGGGGTCTCGGTGACGGTCGCTCCGGCGGGGAGCGTAGAGACCAGGGTGCGAGGGTCAGCGACGCTGACGACCATGGGCGTAGGGTCCCCGGCGGCCTTCCACGTGAAGGAGTAGGGCTCGCCGGCGACGACCGTGAGGTCGGTGCCCGGCTGAGCGGTGAACGTGGGGGCGACGCCAGCCGCGACGCGCCGGTCGCTCACGACGGTGGCCGGTTCGTCGTCCGGCTCGGGCCCGGTGCCGGTGACGGCCACCTCGACGACGCGGCCCATGTCGGCGCCCACCAGGACGTAGGTCTCACCGACGGCGCCGTCGATGTCAGCACCGTCGCGGGTCCACTGGTAGGTGAACGTGGTGCCGGCGGGCCAGCCGTCCGTGACGGCGCGCTGGGTGTCGGAGAGCCGAGTCTCCCCGGAGACGGTCACCGTGCCGGGCTCGGTGGCCGCCGCGGTGCCCACCTCCCCGCCCGTGTCGGCCTCGGTCCCGGTCCCGGTCCCGGTCCCGGTCCCGGTCTCGTCGGTGGGGGCCGGGGCCGTCGTGCCCTCGTCCGTCCCGGGTCCCGGCTCGGACGCCTCGTCCGCAGCAGGGACCTCGGCCTCGGCCTCGGTCGCGGAGGTCTCCGTGGGCCCTGCCTCGACTGCCGGCCCCACAGGTGCCGACCCCACCGACGGGGGTCCGGCCGAGGGGCCTCCCGCGTCGGCGTCGGGCGCCTCCGCCGGGTCGCTCGCCACGCTCTCGTCGGCGGTCGCCGCGGCGGCGGTGGAGGTCGCAGCGGGTGCGGCGGAGGCCGTCGGCGCCGACAACGCCGTCCCGCCCAGCGTCACGGCGATCACGGACGGCAGAACCAGTGCGGTGAGCACGGATCTCTTCATGTTCTTCCCCTCGGAGATGTTGTCGGGGCGGCTTCTCCGCTCACCCCGCGAGCCGGGGTGACCATGTCGTCGTGAGCCCGTGAACCCCACCGTAGGAGGCACACCGGGTCCGAGTGCACGCCGTTGCCCGTTCGTTGTCGAAGGTCATCCGCACGCATGAGGAAAGATCATCACAAGGTCGTGTCACCTTCGACGCCCACAGGACAGGGCACTCGTCGGCACGGGCCCCGTGCCCCGCCCCGATCGCCGTCGCCGGCGGCTGCTCGCCGGCAGACCGCTCGTCCTAGCTGCCGGCGAACTGGGCGTCGGTGACGTGCTCGAGCCACGTGGTGGTGGCGGAGGGGTCGTCGCCGTTCTCGAGCATGGCGAGGTGCTCCATGAAGACCCCGGGGGCGGCGGCGTGGAAGTGCTCCTGGCCGGGCGGGGTGTAGATCGTCTGCCCGGGGTGGACGTCGATGACGTGCCCGTCGCGGGTGCCGAAGCGGCCGACGCCGGCGGTGACGCGGAGGTACTGGCCCTTCTCGTGCGAGTGCCAGGCGGTGCGGGCGCCGGGTGCGAACCGCACGGTGGCGACGACCATGTGCTGGCCGTCCTCGTGCGGCATCGCGATCGGGTCGAGCCAGACGTCGCCGGCGAACTGCTCGGGCGGGTTCTTGGTCGTGGGGGCGACGGGTTCGATGTTCATGCTGACTCCTGGTCGTCGGTGGT
>NZ_LMOX01000003.1:123588-125783 GCF_001423665.1 Frigoribacterium sp. Leaf164 | reverse complement strand
GCGGTTCCAGACGTCCTCGAAGAGGACGTCGTCGGTGAGGGCGGCGAGCTTGGGGGCGAAGTCTCCGAACGTGCGGCGCCCGCCTCCGATCTGGATCGGCTGGTCGGCCATGGTGGTTCTCCTGTCCGTCGTGTCGTGGAGGGCCGCGCGTCGCGGTCCTGTCGTCCACGGAACACCGGACGCGCCGCGGGAGGGAGGCCCTGGCGTGGTCCCCCTGACGGGTCTACACGGGCGGTCCGGCCTCAGCAGACCCCGACGCATGCCTGGCTCAGGGCGCCGAGGCCGCCGCGGACGCCCCCAGCTGCACCGCCAGCTCGCTGCAGCGCAGGCGGGCCGGAGAGAAGTCGGAGGGCAGGCTCCGGATGATCTCCGCCGCGCTCCTGCCCTGCGAGCTCCCGACCCGGTCGGGCGCCACGTCCGCGTCCCCCTGTGGATGCAGTTCCTCCCAGGCGTCGAAGATGGCGTCGTCCTCCTCCAGCTGACCGGACTCCTCGATGACCCGCATGAGCGCGGTCTCGAAGGCGTGTCGCTCGGCCGCCACGCGGGCCACCCGCGGGTCGTCGACGGCGACCGTGTCGTCGAGGGCCTCCTCCGCGGCGTCGACGCGGTCGGACTCGGCGCGCAGCTCGGGGTGGAGGGCCAGCGTGAGGAACCGGCCAGCCTGTGCGACCGCTCCGAGCGGACCGAAGATGCGCTCGGTGACCAGCAGGGTGTCGAGGTCGTCCTGGCGCAGCGAGCCCTCGGGCGCGGGCTGGAGGCGGTCGGAGACGATGTCGTCGAGGAGCCCCAGGCGGTCGCCGCGGGCGCGCATGCGCTGCACCGCGGCCCGCTTCCGCCGCAGCTCGGCCTCCTGCGCCGCCAGGCGGTCCTCCAGCCGGGCGAGGACGCTCGCGACCTCGCCCTCGACACCGCCCGGTGCGGCGTCGGTGAACGCGTCGCGGACGTCGTCGAGGGCGATCCCGGCGTCGGCCATCCGTCGGATCCAGAGCAGCCGGATGATCTCGGCGTAGCCGTACCGGCGTCGGCCGTCGCTGCCCCGCTCGCGCTCCGGGAGCAGGCCGACCTCGTGCCAGTGGCGGACGGCCCGGGGAGTGGTGCCGACGAACGCCGCAGCGTCGCCGATCATGACGTGACGGGGCGGAGTCGGGAGGGAGTGCACGGCGGACCTCTCGGAGCGGGGCGGGACGGGACGTGCTCCGAGCAGACCACATGACGCTGCGGCAGGTGCAACCCCGCCTCGATCAGGCCGCGACTCCTCCCGGCTCGGTCGGCTGCGAGTCGAGCGTCGCCCGCCGTCTAGGTTGAGCCTGGTACCGATGGAAGGAACAGCCATGAGCATGGAAGGCGCGGCCTGGAGCTCGCTCTACAAGATCTCGTCAGCCCGCGACGGCGCGCACGGCATCTCACGGGCGTCCGTCCGGCGCATCATGACGTTCGCGGTGCCCTACCGGTCGAAGCTGGTGCTCTTCATCAGCCTCTCGGTGGTCGGGGCCTTCCTCGCGGTCGCGACGCCGGTGCTGGCCGGCCGGGTGGTCGACGTCATCGTCGCGCGGGGCGACGTCTCCACAATCGTGCGGCTCGCCGTCCTCATCGGGGTCGTGGCGATCGCCGACGCCGGCGTCTCGCTCGTCACGCGGTGGTACTCGGCCCGGATCGGGGAGGGCGTGATCCTCGACCTCCGCACCGCCGTCTTCGACCACGTGCAGAAGATGCCGATCGCGTTCTTCACCCGCACCCGGACGGGCGCTCTCGTCAGCCGCCTCAACAACGACGTGATCGGCGCCCAGCAGGCCTTCAGCGGCACGCTGTCCGGCGTCGTCACGAACGTCGTGGCACTCGTCCTGACCCTGATCGTGATGCTCAGCACGTCGTGGCTCGTGACCGTCCTCGCGGTGGTCATGCTGCCGATCTTCCTGGTCCCCGCGCGACGCATGGGCAGCCGCCTCGCCGCGCTCCGGCGCGAGGCCGCCGACCACAACTCCGCGATGAGCACGCAGATGACCGAGCGCTTCTCCGCGCCCGGCGCCACCCTCGTCAAGCTGTTCGGCCGCCCCGACGAGGAGTCGGCGGAGTTCCGCGTCCGCGCCGCCCGCGTCCGTGACATCGGGGTGCGGACCGCGCTGCTGCAGTTCGTCTTCGTCACCGCCCTGACGCTCGTCTCCGCCCTGGCCCTCGCGCTCGTGTACGGGCTCGGC
>NZ_LMOX01000003.1:112513-123573 GCF_001423665.1 Frigoribacterium sp. Leaf164 | reverse complement strand
CCCGCCTCTACGTGCCGCTGACCGGCCTCGCGAACGCGCGGGTGGAGATCATGAGCGCGGTGGTCAGCTTCGAGCGCGTCTTCGAGGTGCTCGACCTCGAACCGCTCATCCGGGAGAAGGCCGACGCCGCCTCCGTGCCCGAGGGCCCGGTGAGCGTCGAGTTCGACGACGTCCGCTTCGCGTACCCGTCCGCCGACAAGGTGTCGCTCGCCTCCCTCGAGGAGGTCTCCACGCTCGACACCCGGGGCGGCGACGAGGTGCTGCACGGGGTGTCGTTCCGCATCGAGCCGGGCCAGACCGTCGCCCTGGTCGGCACCTCGGGGGCAGGCAAGTCGACGATCGCCCAGCTGCTCTCGCGCCTCTACGACGTCGACGGCGGTGCCGTGCGCCTGGCCGGGGCCGACGTCCGCGACGTGACCTTCGCCTCCCTGAGGCACACCCTGGGGATGGTGACCCAGGACGGCCACCTGTTCCACGAGACGATCCTCTCGAACCTGCGGCTCGCGAGGCCCGAGGCCACCGAGGACGAGGTGTGGGACGCCGTTCGTCGGGCGCGGCTCGAGCCGCTCGTCCGCTCGCTGCCCGACCAGCTCGACACGATGGTGGGGGAGCGGGGTTACCGGCTCTCCGGCGGCGAGCGCCAGCGCATGACCATCGCGAGGCTGCTGCTCGCCCGGCCGCAGGTCGTCATCCTCGACGAGGCGACGGCGGCGCTGGACAGCACGTCGGAGGCGGCGGTGCAGGCCGCGCTCAGCGAGGCGCTCGAGGGGCGGACGGCGATGGTCATCGCCCACCGCCTCTCCACGATCCGCAGCGCCGACCTCATCCTGGTGGTCGAGGACGGCTCGATCGTCGAGCGCGGCACGCACGAGGAGCTGCTGGCCGCCGCCGGCCGCTACGAGGAGCTGCACCGGACGCAGTTCGCCGTGCAGGAGGACGTCGCCGCCGACGAGGACGCGCTGACCGAGCGTCGGTAGGGTCGACGCACGACCACGGACGGGGCACGCCCGGCGCGGTCGGTCCGGAGGGGGACACCATGAGGCACGCACGCACGGCCCGGGCCGTCACGACGACAGGCGTCCTCGTGGCGCTCACGCTTGCCCTGACCGGGTGCGGTACGGGGGCGGACGGCTCGCCGGACGAGACGCCGACCGCGACCGACGTGGCGAGCAAGGCATCGGCGACCCCCGCCCCCACGCCGTCGGCCACGCCCGGGGAGCCCGCCGTCGCGTCGATCCCGACGGACTGCACCGACATCGTCGACCCGGCCACCTACGCCGCGACGATGGGCGAGACGCCGCTCAACGACCCTGACTTCTTCACGGGCCCGACGGGCCAGCTCCAGCCGAGCCCGGCACCCGCGGGTGCCGACCCCTACGAGACCGTGGTGGCCGCCACGCAGCTGACCTGCGGCTGGCGCGACCCGCGGGCGGACGTCACCGGCCTGTACGTGGACGTGGCCACGGTGGACGACGCGGCCGCCGCCTCCTACCTGGACTGGCTCGCCGACCCCGCGGTCGACACCGAACGGCGGGGCGCCGACGTCGTCTACGACTGCTCGGAGCGCCTCGGCGGCACCGTGTGCCAGTTCACGACGACGGACGAGCAGTACGACACGGACTTCGCCGAGACCGTCCTCGTGCGCGACGGCGTCGTCGTCACGGTGCGCCAGTCGAACTACCCGACGGACGACCTCCTCGGCGCGATCGTCGACCGCATCTGGGGCTGACCCTCCGCTGGGGTCGTCTCGTCGGAGCGCATCGTCCCGGTGACGTCGGCGATGGCCCCCTGACGCGGGATCGACCGGGGCGGGCGCCTCCGCCAGGATCGTCCGGGGGGAGGCGCGGGTCCTGCCGCAGGGGGAGGGCAGGTCGTCGTGACGTCACCAGGGCAGTCGTCGTGACCGAGGCGCAGCGCGCGATGCTGTGGTGCCTCCCCGTCTTCCCCCTCATGGCCGTCGTCGTGGCCGTGATCAGCACCGACGCCTGGCTCTTCCCCGACGTCGAGCAGCGGGCGCAGCTCGCGGCGGGCTGGCCGGTCGCGGGGGCGCTCTGGTTCCGCGTCGTCCTCGGGTACGTCGGCGCCCTCCTGTGCCTCGGGTTCTCCGTCGCGTTCGGGGTGCTGTACGCCCGTGAGATCCGCTTCGTCCGGGCCGTCCGTCGGCGCGCCGCCGCCGCGGCCCGGGGCGCCGCCGCACCGGGGCGACCTCGCCTCAGCGCCGCGCACCGCGCCTCCTTCGCTGCCGTCCTCGACGGCGACCGCATCCCCCGCGTGATGGTCGTGAGCCCTCGGGGCATCGGGCGGAGCGTCATGGCGGCGGCCTACCTGCGGGTGCTCGACGGGGCCGTGTTCATGGTCGAGGCCCGGGGCGTCTCGCCGCAGGAGGGGCGCGTGAGCCCGCTCGTGCAGCGGGAGGTGGTCGTCGTGATGGGGATGGACAAGGCTCCCGTCGAGACGGAGCAGGTGCCGGCGAAGGTGATGGCGGCACCGGTGCGGGCGGCCGACCTCGTCGTGCGGATCGGCTGCCCCGACTCCTTCCCCGTGCCCCGCGGCACCCCGGTGCTCGACTGGGACGTGCCCGACCCGATCGGGGCCGACCTGCTCGCCGTCCTGACGATCCGGGACGACGTGAAGGGGCGCGTCGAGCAGCTCGCCGCCGACCTGGGGCTCGACCGGCCGTCGCTCGCGCTCCGCGACCGCACGATCCCCCGGCAGCGGGCGAGCGTGGCCGCGGGGAGGGCGACCATCGCGTACCCGGCGCTCGCCGACGACGTCGCGGAGTGGTTCGCGACGGCCGAGGCCCGGCTGCTGGTCGAGATCTCCGACGCCCCGCTCACGGCCGCGACCGTCAACGGCCGGGGCCCGTTCGCCCCGGCCCTCGCCATGCCGTGGCTGGCGTCGGTCGGCGCGGCGGAGACGGCGCTCCAGGCCGAGCTCCGCTGGCGGGCGGTCACCGGCGCCGACCAGGCCCGGGCCGAGGAGAGCCTCGCGCTCGTCGTCGAGTGGCTCGAGGGCGCGGGCGTCCTCCGGCCCCTGTCGTCGGAGCAGCGCGACGCCCTCTGCGCGTCGGGGACGGCTCAGCGCGACCACGACCACCCGTTCGACCAGTGGCCCCGGGGCCTGGCCGGCGAGTACCCGGTCTTCGCGGAGGCGCGCTTCGAGGAGGAGGACCGTCGCACCTGGGAGGTGGTGCCGGCCGCGGCGCTGCGCGTCTACCCGGACCTCGCGACGCAGTGGGCGGGGGAGGTCGTCTAGCGGGGGTGGGTCACGGTGTCACCCGCCGGCGACGTCGCCGCCGGCGTCGTCGTCGTGGCCGCCGCGGTCGAGGTCGCGCGGGTCGGCGTCGCGCACCTGCCGACCCGAGCCGCGGCCGCCGGCGCTGCGGCCGCCGGCGCTGCGGCTGCCGTCGCGGCGAGGCGAGCGGCGCGCTCGCCGGCGCCGGTCCGTGATCACCTCGGGCAGCCGGGCGGCCAGGGCCGCCGCGGACCACAGGGTGACGATCGCCGCCAGGCCCAGGGTGAGCACGCTCGTGGCGGTCCACAGCCCGGCCCAGCTGTCGGGCCAGATGCCCCACTCCAGCACAGCGGACCCGGTGGCCAGCGCGACGGCGTGGGCCGCCGAGGCAGCGCCTCCGGCGAGGGCGCCGAGCACGACGACGGCCGCGACGCCGACGGCCGTGTCGGCGATCCACCCCCGGATGCTCGTCGACGACGCCCGGGCGTACGTGGACGCGTCGCGGCGCAGCTGGTCCACGAACCCGGGGAGCACGCCGGCGGGGTCGACCTCGGCGGCCGAGAACGTCCTCGGGACGAAGAGCAGCCGCAGCAGCCGGTCACGGTCAGCCTCACCGCTCCGCACGATCCAGTCGATGAACGCCTGCTTCTCTGCTGCGGTCGCCGTGCCCGGGACGAGCAGCGCCCACCGGCCCGCCTGGTCGGCGTGCCCGGCGGCCCTGTGCAGGCCGGCCAGCTCCGCCCGGGCGTCGAGGTCGCCCGCGTCGCGGTGCAGTCGCTCCCGCAGGGGCCCCCGACCGCTCGACGCACGGGCGTGCGCGCCCGGCGCGGAGGGGTCCATGACGTGATCTTCGCAGAGCGCGACGCCGGTCGCGGGGCAGCGGCGGTGACCGCGCCTCAGAGGACGCCGCCGACGGCCCAGGAGCCGAGGCCGAGGACCCCGAACGCCAGCGCGACGGTGAGGAGGAGCAGGGGCAGGCCGAGCAGGTGCTCGCGGACGGCGCGCCATGGGGGTCTCCCTGCGGAAGAAATGTTGTAGATCCAGAACATCAAGTAGCATCTACAGGGGCGGGCGGAAGCTCTGGCGATACGAGGAAGGGGCACTCTCGTGCGTCAGTGGCTGACCTACGTGCTCGTCGTGGTGGCGAGCACGATCGCTCTCGTCGCCGTCGCGTCGGCGTACCCCCGAGCGTCGTCCGTCGTCCTCCTCGTGGGGTGCCCCGTCCTCGTCACCGGGGCCGGGCTGGGGGCGAAGTTCGTGAAGGAGAGCCGCGGGGCTCGAAGGACGAGACGACAGCGATAGGGGCCCCGCGGGGACCACGGTTCGTCTAGGCTGCGTCCCTTCCGCGGTGCCAGGAGCCAGATCAGTGGGATCCACGTGCCGGCGCGCACAGCGGCGGCGGCCGTCAGCGGAGCGGCTGGGGCACGGTCGCGGGGCGCGACCAGCTCACGTCGAGCGAGCCCTCCTCGAGCCGCACCGCGATCTCGGTGCGGAAGGAGTCCTCGAAGTGCCGCGCGGCCCGCTCGTCCGAGACGACCACGTCGACGCGCAGCGAGCCGAGCTCGTCCGTGATGAGCACGGGCCCGTCCGCGAACCGCACCAGGAAGCGGTGGGGCGTGACCGGGACGCTCTCGTAGTCCCGTCGCAGGCTCTGCTCGAGCTGGCGGACGGGGCGGATGCCGGCGGTGGGCCGGACGAGGGCGCTCATGGCGATCATGCGTCGATGGTGCGCCGCCGATGCGACGCGCGCGTGAACGCGACGTGACGACTCGTCGTCGACCCGACCCGCGACTCCTCGGCGCCGCCCGGGCACCGAGATGCCCCGCCCTGGGCCCCCACCGTGCGGCAGGACCCAGGACGGGGCACCTCGACGTCGTCAGTGGAACTGCGGCACGATCATCCAGAGCCCGTAGAGCACCGCGGCCACGCCCACGGCGAAGCAGGCGAGCCCCGCGGCGGTGGCCCCGGCCGGACGGCTGACCCGGCCCGGGCCTGCGGCCCCGGCCGCCGTCGCCCCGTCGGAGCCCGCACCCGCACCCGCACCAGCACCGGCACCAGCACCCGCCGGCTCCTCCGCCCCGGCCGCGAACGCGCGGATGCCCAGCGCGAACGACGTGACGATCACGGCCGTCGCCGCGAGGGCGACGAGGAAGACGACCACGAAGGCGCCCCAGTCCACTCCGAGGAACACGGTCACTCTCCCTGCTGGCGGGAGGCGCCGGCCGGCTGGGCAGCCGCGGGAGCCTCGTCGCCGTCGTTGACGGTCTCGTGCGTGACGGGGTGCCGCCGCGCGAGGAACGCGAAGGCCAGGCCCCCGCCGAGGGCGAGCAGGGCGACGACGACGAGGCCCGCCGTGCTCGTGCTGGCCAGCCACGCCGAGACGCCGCCGACAAGGGCGGCGGCGGGCAGCGTGAAGACCCAGGCCGAGGCGATCTTGCCGACGACGCCCCAGTGCACGGTCGCGAGCTTCGCGCCGAGGCCGGCCCCGACGATCGAGCCCGAGGTCACCTGCGTCGTCGACAGGGCGAAGCCGAGGTGCGACGAGATCAAGATGGTGGCCGCCGAGCTGGTCTCGGCGGCGAAGCCCTGCGGGGCCTTGACGTCGGTGATGCGCTTGCCGACCGTCCGCATGATCCGCCAGCCGCCGAGGTAGGTGCCGAGCGCGATGGCGAGCCCGCAGGCGACGATCACCCAGAGCTGCGGGCCGGTGCCCGCGCCCTGGTAGCCCGCCGCGATGAGGGTGAGCGTGATCACGCCCATCGTCTTCTGGGCGTCGTTCGTCCCGTGCGCGAGCGACACCAGCGAGGCGCTCACGGTCTGGCCGTGACGGAAGGCGGCGGTCGACCCGCGGAGGGTCGCCTGCCGGGTGATGCGGTAGGCGACGTAGGTCGCGACGAGCGCGACCACCCCCGCGACGACCGGCGAGATGATCGCGGGCAGCACGACCTTCGACAGCACGACCGCGAAGTCGACCGAGCCGATGCCCGCGCCGATCACCGCCGCGCCGATCAGGCCGCCGAAGAGCGCGTGCGACGAGCTCGAGGGCAGGCCGAGGTACCAGGTGGCGAGGTTCCAGAGCACGGCGCCGACGAGCCCGGCGAAGATCATGACGGGCGTGACCTGCACCCCGCCCTCGCCCTCGCGGATCAGCCCGTTCGAGACCGTGCTCGCGACCTCGGTCGAGAGGAACGCCCCGACGAGGTTGAGCACGGCGGAGATGAGCACCGCGACCTTGGGTCGCAGCGCCCCGGTGGCGACCGAGGTCGCCATGGCGTTCGCGGTGTCGTGGAACCCGTTCGTGAAGTCGAACACGAGCGCCACGACGATCACCAGCATGACCGTGACGAGCACGTCCATCGTCGTCGTCCCTCCGAGGGGCGGCCGGTGCGTCGCGACGGCGGCGCCGCGCCCCCTGCCCGGCCGACGCTAGGCCGGGGCCGGGCCGCCCGCGATGAACGGCGCGTGAACGCTTGCGGTCAGTGCAGTTCCTCGTCCGACTCACGGACGAACTCGTCGACCGTGCCCGAGATCAGCTCCCACGCGGCGCGGAACGCCACGTCGGCGTCACCGGCCACGAGCGCCTCCGCGAGGGCGAGGTGCGCGGCGGCGGCGGCCGGCGTCCAGTCGGTGATCGTCGCCCGGGCCTCTTCGACGCGGGTGCGCAGCAGGGCCTCGACCTGCGTGGCGAAGTGCCCGATCACCTGGTTGCCCGAGCCGCGCAGCAGCGCGGTGTGGAAGGCGACGTCGGCCTCGAGGTAGCGGGGCCCGTCACCCGCGGCGTCGGCCTCGACCATCGTGCGGGCGGCCTCCAGCACGACGGCGGCCTGCAGCGGGTCGGGCGTGAGCGCGCCGAGGCGGGCGGCCATCGGCTCGAGCCCGAGCCGCAGCTCGAGCAGCTCGCGCATCTGCGTGAAGTACTCGGGGCCGCGGCCGCGCCAGAGGATCACCTGCGGGCTCATCAGGTCCCAGGAGGCGCGGGGCAGCACCTGGGTCCCGGTGCGCTGCCGGGGCTCCACCATCCCGAGCGACTGCAGCACCCGGAGCACCTCGCGCAGCACCGACCGCGACACCGAGAACCGCTCGCTCATCGCCTCGACGTTGAGGATCGTGCCGGGGGCGAGGCGCCCGTCGACGATGTCCTGGCCGAGCGCGTCGACGACGCGGGCGTGGAGCCCGCGGTCGCGGGAGGCGGAGGGGAGTCCGGTCGTCATCGTGGTCTTCCTGAGCCCTCGCGGGCGTCTTGCCGGGGGGAGTCGCCGTGTGGCACACTCCTGGGGTCTGATTAATCTGATTATTCAGATCCGCGCGTCCTCCCAGGATGGCAGACCGGCAGCCCCGGCCTCCACGACCGGCCGACCGACGCCGCCCCGCCGGGCGGTGCGCGCGGGCCCTCCCCAGACGACGAGGTCGCAGAGAAGCGTCCTCGGAAGGACGCGACACCATGACCTCTCCCTCCCCGACCCCCGCCCCCGGCCCCGTGCTCCACGACGCCTCCCGCGACGTGCCGGCCGGAGGCGCGGCGCAGGTGCCCGAGACCGCGCGCCGCTGGTCGGGCGCCCCCGTGCTCGTCGTGATGGGCGTCTCGGGCTCGGGCAAGTCGACCGTGGCGGCGCTGGTCGCCGAGCGCCTCGGCTGGGACCACGCCGAGGGCGACGACCTCCACCCCGACGAGAACGTCGCCAAGATGGCGGCCGGCGTGCCGCTCGACGACGACGACCGGGCGCCGTGGCTCGACACCGTCTCGTCGTGGATCATCGAGCACGCGATGCAGGGCGTGCCCGGCGTCATCACCTGCTCGGCGCTCAAGCGCAGCTACCGCGACGTGCTGCGCGAGCTCGACGTCGTCTTCGTCTACCTCCGCGGCAGCAACGACCTCATCGGCGGCCGGATGGCGGCGCGCCCCGGCCACTTCATGCCGGCTTCGCTGCTCGACTCGCAGCTCGCGACCCTCGAGCCGCCGCAGGCCGACGAGCGCCACATCGTCGTCGACGCGACGCAGACGCCCGAGCAGGAGGCCGACGACGTCATCCGGCTGCTGGGGCTCTCGCCGACCCGCTGACCGGCACCGCGCCTCCTCTCGTTCACCTGCCGGACGCCGGCCGATCACCGGCGCTCCGTAGCGTCGGGGGCACGACGCGGGCACCGGAGCCGCGGCGCGCGACGGGGGCGGCACGGCATGACGAACAGGGCGACGACCCGCGCGGGGGCGCGGGGCGCGGGCGGCACCGCGACCGGGCCGGTGACGCTGCCGCCGGGGCGCGACCTGGTGCTGCCGGAGGCGGCGGTCGCGATGACCTGGCAGGGCCCGGGCCGCCCGCTGCAGGCCGTCGCCGTGCCCGGGGTTCGGCTGCAGCGCGGCGACGCGCTCGTGCGGGTCGACCTCGCCACGATCTGCGACTCGGACGTGCACACCGTCACCGGGCGGCGGCCGGGCGCGACCCCGTGCGTGCTCGGCCACGAGCAGGTCGGTCGCGTCGTCGACGCCGACCCGCACGCGCGGTCGGTCGACGGGCGTCGGCTGCTGCCGGGGATGCGCGTCGTCTGGTCGGTGGTCGTGGCGTGCGGCCGGTGCGTCGAGTGCCACCGCGGCCTGCCGCAGGCCTGCGCGAGCCTCGAACGGCACGGGCACGCGGCCGTCCGTCGCTCGTGGGAGCTCGGCGGCGGGTTCGCCAGCCACGTCCACGTGCGTCGGGGCGCGGCGGTCGTCGTCGTCGACGACGACGCGGTGCCCGACGAGGTGCTAGCCCCCGCGTCGTGCGCGGTCGCGACCGCTGCGGAGGCCGTGCACCGCGCCTCCTCGCTGCTGGCCCTGGCGGCCGGGGGCGCGGCCGCGGAGGCGCTCCGCGGGCAGGTGGTCGTCGTCTCGGGGGCCGGGGCGCGCGGGCTCGCGGCGACGGCGATGGCGACGCAGGCGGGGGCTCGGGTCGTGGTCGTCGAGGCCTTCGAGTGCCGGCGGCTGCTCGCGTGCCGCTTCGGAGCGGCCGCGGTCGCGGACCCGGGGGAGTCGCGGGGCCCGACGAGCCTCGCCCGCGCGCTCGCGCAGGTGGACCGCTCGGGCCGCCACCGCACCGTCGCCCTCGAGACCTCGGGCAGCTCCGCCGCCGTGGCGCTGCTCGTCGACACGGTCGGCGTGGGCGGGGTGGTCGTGCTCGCCGGGCCGGTCGCGCCCGGAGCGGCCGTGCCGGTGCTGCCGGAGAGGGTGGAGCGGGGGCTGCTCACCCTCACCGGGGTGCACGACTACGCGCCCGCCAGCCTCGTCGCCGCGGTCGCGTTCGTCTCCGAACAGCGGCACCGCTACCCGTTCGCCGAGCTCGTCGAGCACGTCGTGCCGCTCGAGCAGCTCGACGACGCACTGCGCCTCGCGAGCGCGCCGGGGGCGCCGGTGCGGGTCGGGGTGCGGCCGGGGGGAGTCGGCGGCCTGTGAGCGGGCCCCGGGTCAGGCGGCGTCGCCGCGCAGCGACGCGACCATGGCGCGCAGCGCCCGACGGGCGGCGTCCTCCTCGGCGACGGTGAGGTCGTCGAGCATCCGACGCTCGACCGCCCGCACGGCGGCCGTGGCCCGGGCGAGGTCGCGACGGCCCTCCTCGGTCAGCTGGGCCGGCAGGGCTCGGCCGACCCGCGCCTCCGGCGGTCGTTCCACCGACCCGGCCGCCTCCAGCGACTGCAGCAGCACGTTCATCGACTGCCGGGTGACGAACGCCCCGCGAGCCAGGTCGGAGTTCGACAGGCCCGGTCGCTGCGCCAGCAGCTCGAGGCACGAGTAGTGCGTGATCGTCATGCCGAGGGGGCGGAGGGCATCGTCCATGGCGGCGCGGAGGGCGCTCGCCGCCTCCTTGAGGAGGTAGCCGAGGGAGGTCTCGAGGTCGATGCCGTCTCGGTCTGGACTCATGTCAGCATTCTGACATAGGCTGTGCCATGTCAGGATCCTGACATTCAGCCACCACTCCCGAGGAGACCCCCGTGCCCGTCACCGGCCCCGACTTCATCTCGCTGCAGACCCGCGACCTCGACGCCTCCCAGGCCTTCTACGAGCAGTACCTCGGCCTCGTGCGCTCACCGGCCGGCCCGCCCCACGCCGTGGTCTTCACGACCACGCCGATCGCCTTCGCGCTGCGCGACCTCGTGCCCGGCACCGATCTCGACGCCGTCGAGCAGCCGGGGCTCGGCGCCGCGCTGTGGTTGCACGCCACCGACGTGCAGCAGATCCACGACGCGCTCGTCGTCGACGGGCACCGCATCGTGTCGGCGCCCGTCGACGGGCCGTTCGGGCGGACGTTCACCTTCGCCGACCCCGACGGGTACCACGTGACCCTGCACGACCGGGCCTGACGGCCGTCGGGCCCCGCCGAGTGGTCGCGAACTGTCGCCCCGACCTCGGTCGAGGCGCCGTTCGTGACCACTCGACCGCGACCCGGGCGACGCCGGGCTAGGCCGACGAGGTGCGATCCGCCCGGTAGAGGACGTGGGGCCGGAGGCGGTGGCCCGGCGGCAGGGCCGGGTGCGCGAAGTCGTCGGCCGGGTCGCGCCGCAGGCCGATCCGCTCCATCAGCGCCCGCGAGCGCAGGTTGAGCGCCGCCGTGAAGCTCACGACGCCGGGCAGGTCGGCGCCGGCCGGGTCGAGGGCGTGCCGCAGCACCTCGCGTGCGGCCTCGGTCGCGAGCCCCTGCCCCCACGAGTCGCGGCGGAGCCGCCAGCCGATCTCGACGGGGTCGACGAGGGCCCGGCCGCCGGCGACGACCTCGAACGACGGCCGCGACAGGCCGACGAAGCCGACGAACTCGCCGTCGGCCCGCTGCTCCACCGCCCAGAGGCCGAAGCCGTCGCGC
>NZ_LMOX01000003.1:76552-112496 GCF_001423665.1 Frigoribacterium sp. Leaf164 | reverse complement strand
AGAACTCCATCACGACGGGGTCGGCGTTCATCGCCGCGAACGGGGCGCGGTCGGCGTCGCGCCAGCGGCGCAGCAGGAGACGGTCGGTGGTGAGCACCCGACGACGCTAGCGCGCCGCCGCGAGTGGTCACGAACTGCTGCTCGCACCCCGGTCAGAGCGCAGTTCGTGACCACTCGACCCCGATCCCGACCCCGCCCCCGCCCGCGAGCCCCGCAGACCGACGAACGACACGGCGGCGCTCCCCACGAGCAGCACCGCGACCACGACGACGACGCGGTGGAACCCGTCGACGGTCAGCGCGCCTCCCGCGATCACGCCGAGGAACGCGACGGCGACGAGCCCGGCGACGCGCGAGATCGCGTTGTTGACCGCCGAGGCGATGCCCGACCGGGCCGGCGAGACCTGCGACAGCACTGCCGAGGTCAGCGGCGCCACCGTCACCGCGAGGCCGAACCCGAAGAGCACGACGCCGGGCACGACCTGCCACCAGACGTCGATCGGGTCGCGGACGAGCAGCATCCAGAGGAACCCGCTCGCCGTGATCAGCGGCCCGACCGTCATGAACAGGCGGGGGCCGTGCGTCGCGGCGAGCGTGCCGAACAGGGTGGAGAAGAGCAGCGACACGATCGTCGTCGGCAGGGTGACGAGCCCGGCGACGGTGGCCGACAGGCCGGCGAGCTCCTGCACGACGAGCGGGATGGTCAGCGTGCCGAGGTTGAGCGCCGCGTAGAGCCCGACCGTGGCGAGGTTGCCGACGGTGAACTCGCGGGTGCGGAAGAGGTCGAGCGGCATCATCGGGTGCGGCGTGCGCCGCTCCCAGGCGACGAAGGCCACGAGGGCCACGAGGCCGACGACGAGCGGCACGAGCACGAACCAGGTGCCGAAGCCGACGCGCTGCCCCTCGATCAGCGCGAACACGGGCCCGGCGAGGCCGACCGCCGCGAGCACGGCGCCCACCACGTCGACGCGGGCGGGGGCGTCGGGGGTGCCGCGATGGGCGTCGCCGGGGAGGCGCGTCATGAGCACCAGCGTCACCGCCACCGGCAGCACCACCACCCCGAAGACCCAGCGCCAGCCGATCGTGTCGACGAGGGCGCCGCCGGTCAGCGGGCCGACGAGGAAGGCGACGCCGGTCCACGCCGTCCAGCGGCCGATGGCGCGGCCCTGCTCGGGGCCGCTGTAGGTCGAGGTGATCAGGGCCAGGCTGCTCGGCACGAGGAGCGCCGCGGCCACGCCCTGCAGCGCTCGGGCCGTGATGAGCAGGCCGGGGTCGGGGGCGAGGGCCGCGAGCACGCTCGTGGCGGCGAAGGCGACGAGCCCGGCGCGCAGCACCCGGACGCGCCCGAAGGTGTCGCTGAGCGAGCCGGCCACGAGCATCAGCGAGCCGAGCGTCAGCAGGTACGCGTCGACGACCCACTGCTGCAGCGTGAGGTCGCCGCCGAGCTCGCCCGCGATGGCCGGCAGCGCGACCGTCACGATCGATCCGTCGAGGAACGCCACGAACGACGCGAGCACCGCGACCACGAGGACGATGCGCTGGCCGCGGGCGTCTGTCATGCCCCGAGTCTCCTCTGTCGGGGTCTGAGCCGCAGGGTCGAACCCGCGATCGGACATCGAACCCGGGCACGCCGGGGTTCGATGTCCGATGCCGGGTTCGACCGCGTCAGCTCTCGCGCACCACGTCGCCCGGCGACTTGTCGAGTCGCCAGCCGCGCCACGACGGCTGCCGCAGTCGCCCGGTCGACGTCCACTCCGCGAACGACACCTCGCCGACGCGCGACGGCGTGATCCAGTGCGCGTCACGGGCGTCGGCCGTCGGCACGCCGACGAGCGGGCTGGTCTTCCTCTCGACGCGGCGGAACTCGGTGAGCAGCTCGTCGAGGTCGCGGTCGCGGAACCCCGTGCCGACGCGCCCCACGTACGTCAGCCCGTCGTCGCCCGGCACGCCCATCAGCAGCGAGCCCACCCCGGAGGCGCGGCGACCGTTGCCGGGCCGCCACCCGGCGATCACCACCTCCTGCGTCGCGTGGTGCTTCATCTTGATCCAGGCCCGCGAGCGCCGGCCGGGGCTGTAGGCCGCGTCGCGGCGCTTCGCCACGACCCCCTCCAGCCGGAGGCGCTGCGACGTCCGCATCGCCGCCTCCAGGTCGCCGTCGAAGACGACCGGCACGTCGACCGCGCCGTCCGGCCGCACCACGCGCTCGAGCACCTCGCGGCGCTCGTCGTAGGTCCGCCGCACGAGCGACCTGCCCTCGGCGTGCAGCACGTCGAAGAGCAGGTAGCGCACGGGGGCGCCCTTCGCCGCGGCCTCGACCTCGCGCGGCTTCGTCAGGCCCATCCGCGTCTGCAGCAGGCCGAAGTCGGGGCGACCGGTCTCGTCGACGGCCACGACCTCGCCGTCGAGCACCGCGCCTCCCTCGCTGTCGACGAGGTCGGCGAGCGCCTGCAGCTCCGGGTAGGCGGGCGTGAGGTCGTTGCCGTTGCGGCTGGTCAGGGTGACGCGGTCGTCCTGGACGACGGCGACCGCGCGGATGCCGTCCCACTTCATCTCGTAGGCCCAGTCGTCGTCGACGTCGGCCGCGGTGCCGGCGACGGCGAGCATGGGGGAGACGGGCTCGAGGTCGCCCGCGTCGCCGCGGCCGCTCGACGAGGGCGACGACCCCGAGGAGTCGCGGGTCGAGCGGGCGGACCCGCTGCCGGCCCCCGAGCCGATCACCGTCCGGCCCTTCTTCTTCTTCCCTGCGGCGACCCCCGTCGAGCCGTGCCCGCCGTGCCCGCCGTGGCCGCCGTGCCCGTCGGCGCCCGCGCCTCCCGCGTCGTCGGCCATGCGGTGGATCAGCCAGTTCTTCTCGGCCGACCCGCCGCCGTGCCCGGTGTGGATGAGGGCGACCCGCCGGCTGCCGCGCTGCTCGCCGTGCAGCACCGCGATGACCTCCTTGCCCTCCCGCCACTTCTCGAGCTCGTAGGTGCCGGAGTCCCAGATGGTGACCTCGCCCGCGCCGTACTCGCCCTTCGCGATCGTGCCCTCGAAGGTGCCGTACTCGAGCGGGTGGTCCTCGGTCTGGACGGCGAGGTGGTTCTGGCCGGGGTCGTCGGGCTCGCCCTTCGGCAGCGCCCAGCTGACGAGCACGCCGTCGTGCTCGAGGCGGAAGTCCCAGTGCAGGCGGCTCGCGTGGTGCTCCTGGATGACGAAGCTGCGGCCGTCGCTCGTCGGCGGTGCCTCGGCGGGCACGGGCTCCCGCGTCTTCGCGGGGTCGCGCATCGAGCGGTACGTCGCGAGCCGGTCGTGGCGCTGGCGGGTCTCGCCGTCGCCCGACGGATCGTGCTCGGGCGACTCCGTGTTGCGCATGTCGTCGTGCTGATCAACCGAGCTCGCTCCGCTCACTCGGCGCTGGCGTCGCGGGATCGCTTCGCGATCCTCTGAGCTCCAGCGCGCCGGCGGCACGGGCGTGCCGCTCGACACGTCGGCCAGCGGGTCGCCGCGTCGCCGCAGGCGCGCCAGCACCTCGGGGTACTCCAGCTGCCTCAGCTGCCTCGACGCCAGCTCGCGCCAGGTGCGCGGCGTCGCGACCGTCGGCCGCTCGCGCCCGCGCAGCGAGTACGGCGCGACGGTGGTCTTGTTCCCGTTGTTCTGCGACCAGTCGAGCAGCACCTTGCCGCGGCGGTCGGCCTTGCCCATCGTGCTGATGACGAGGTCGGGGTGGTCGGCCTCGAAGGCCCGGGCGAGCTTGTGGGCGACGTCGCTGACCTGGGCGCTCGTCTGCCGGCCGTCCAGCCGCGCGTAGAGGTGGACCCCCTTGCTGCCGCTCGTGACCGGCACGAGCTCGAGGTCCATGCCCTCGAGGAGCGGCCGCAGCAGTTGCGCGACCTCGACGCACTCGGCGAGGCCGACTCCCTCGCCCGGGTCGAGGTCGAGCACGAGCCGGTCGGGGTTCCGCGGCGCGCCGCGCGGGCCGAACCGCCACTGCGGCACGTGCACCTCGAGCGCGGCGACCTGGCCGAGCCAGGTCAGCGTCGCGAGATCGTTGACGAGCGGGTACGCGTTGGCGTGGTCGCTGTGCTGGATCTCGTGGCGCGCCACCCACTCCGGCGCCGAGTCGGGCAGGTTCTTCTCGAAGAAGACCGGACCGTCGACGCCGTTCACCCAGCGCTTCCGGGTGGCCGGGCGGCCCTCGACGTGCGGCAGCATCCACTCGGCGACGGCGGCGTAGTAGCCGAGCACGTCGCCCTTGGTCGTGCCCGTGGCGGGGTACAGGACCTTGTCGAGGTTGGTGAGCTGCAGCCTGTGGCCGCCGACCTGCACGCGCTCGCCGCGTCCCTTCGGGCCCATGGCGCGCCTCCTCGTNGGCCCGCCGTCCGACGGGCGGACGGCGGGCCGGCAGGAGGCGCGGTGCCGGTCAGACGGCCGGGGTGCCGCCCGCGATCGTGATGGTCGCGCCGCTCGTGTAGCTCGACTCGGGGCTGACGAGGTGCACGTACGCCGCACCGAGCTCGGCGGGCTGGCCGGGGCGGCCGTACGGGGCCTGCATGCCGAACTCGGAGACGGTCTCGGCGTCCTGCGAGGCGGGCTGCAGCGGGGTCCAGATCGGGCCGGGCGAGACCTGGTTGACGCGGATGCCCTTCGGCGCGAGCTGCTGGGCGAGGCCCGCCGTGAACACGCCGATGGCGCCCTTGGTCAGGGCGTAGTCGAGCTTGTCGGGGGAGGGCTGCGTGCCCTGGATCGACCCGGTGGTGACGATCGCCGAGCCGGGCTCGAGGTGCGGCAGCGCCGCCTGCGTCAGCCAGAAGAGCGAGTAGACGTTGGTCTTGATCGTCTGGTCGATGCCCTCGGTCGTCATCTCGAGGATGTCCTCGTGGCTCTCCTGGTGCCCGGCCACCATCACGAGCGTGTCGAGGCCGCCGAGCTCCTCGACGGCCTTCGACACGAGGTCGTGGCAGTACTGCTCGTCGCTGATGTCGCCGGGGAAGAGCACGGCCTTCCGGCCCTCGCCCTCGAGCAGGTCGCGCACCTCCTCGGCGTCGGCCTGCTCGTCGGGCAGGTAGCTGAGCACGAGGTCGGCGCCCTCGCGGCTGAGCGCGATGGCGGCGGCGCGGCCGATGCCCGAGTCGGCGCCGGTGACGACGCCGCGGTATCCGGTGAGGCGCTCCTTGCCGACGTAGCTGGTCTCGCCGTGGTCGGGCTTCGGGTCCATCCGCCGCGCCTCGCCCGGCAGCGACTGCTCCTGCTCGGGGAAGGGCGGGACGGGGTAGAGGTCGACGGGGTTCTTCTTGTCGTACTGGCTCATGCGGTCCACCGTGCTCCCGCACGCCTCCCCGTGCTCGGCCGTTGTACCCCGAACCCGGTCGTTCGGGGTGCGTTCGGAGGCATGATGACCCCATGCGATCGATCTGGA
Organism: Frigoribacterium sp. Leaf164; assembly: GCF_001423665.1. Classification (NCBI taxonomy): domain Bacteria; kingdom Bacillati; phylum Actinomycetota; class Actinomycetes; order Micrococcales; family Microbacteriaceae; genus Frigoribacterium; species Frigoribacterium sp. Leaf164. Next base: position 107,102 of record NZ_LMOX01000003.1, on the reverse strand, counting down.
AGGGCGCGATCACGTTCGGGCTCGTCAACGTGCCCGTGAAGCTCTACAGCGCCACGGAGGACCACGACGTCTCGCTGCACCAGGTGCACGACGCCGACGGCGGGAGGATCCGCTACCAGCGACGCTGCGAGATCTGCGGCAAGGTCGTCGACTACGAGCACATCGACAAGGCCTTCGACGACGGCGACCGCACGGTCGTGCTGACGGAGGACGACCTGAAGTCGCTGCCCGAGGAGCGCTCGCGCGAGATCGACGTGCTCGAGTTCGTGCCGAGCGACCAGCTCGACCCGATCATGTTCGACCGCAGCTACTTCCTCGAGCCGGACTCGTCGTCACCCAAGGCCTACGTGCTGCTGCGGCGCACGCTGGAGGAGACCGAGCGCACCGCGATCGTGCACTTCTCGCTGCGCCAGAAGACCCGCCTCGCCGCCCTGCGCGTGCGCGGCGACGTGCTGATGCTGCAGACGCTGCTCTGGGACGACGAGGTGCGCGAGGCGCGCTTCCCGGTGCTCGACCAGACGGTGCGGATCAGCTCGAAGGAGCTCGACATGTCGGGCTCGCTCGTCGAGTCGCTCGGCGACGACTTCGACCCGTCGCAGTTCGAGGACGACTACCAGGAGGAGCTGCGCAAGCTCATCGACGCCAAGCTCGAGGAGGGCGAGTCGCTCGACACCGACGCGACCTTCGGCCGCAGCGACGACGACGACGAGGGCGACGGCGGGTCGGACGGCGAGGTCATCGACCTGATGGAGGCGCTGCGTCAGTCGGTCGAGCGCAGCCGGTCGGCGGGGTCGTCACGCGCCCCCGCGAAGAAGCGCACCGGAGGCGCGGGGTCGGCGAGCGGGAAGGCCCCGGCCGAGAAGGCGGCCGCGAAGAAGGCGCCTGCGAAGAAGGCACCCTCGAAGAAGGCTCCCGCGAAGAAGGCTCCGGCGAAGAAGGCCGCGGCGACGAAGAAGGCCAGCTGACCCGTCGGGGCCGTCGCCCCGACCTCAGTGGTCGCGCAGCATCTCGATCAGCTCGTCCTTCTTCAGGTCGCTGTACCCCCTGAGCCCCAGCTCCTTCGCGCGCCCGCGGAGGTCGTCGACGGTCCAGTCGTCGTACGACCCCGACCGGCCGCCCTTCGCCGCGACCTCCTCCTCGCTGCGCCCCTCCTGCGCGGCCGCGTTGGAGATCCGCGCCGACTTCTCCTTGGAGTTGCCCTCCTCGCGCAGGGCCTCGTACATGTCCGGGTTCTTCAGCTGCGGGGGTGTCTCGTCCTTCGGCATGCCCGTGACGGTACGCCGCGTCGGCCGCGCTGTCCCGCCGCCCCGGCGTCGCCCACCCCGCGGGGCGCATGATGGGCCCGTGCCCACCCCCACCCCCACCAGAGCCGCCGGCCTCGACGCACTGGAGGACTTCGTCCCCCGCGCCGGCGCCGCCTACGCCCGAGACCGCAACCACGACGACGGGCCCTCCCGGAGCAACGTCTCCGGGCTGTCGCCGTACCTGCGCCACCGCCTCGTGACCGAGCAGGAGGTCGTCGAGGCCGTCCTGGCCCACACCGGCCTCGGGGCCGCCGAGAAGTTCGTCCAGGAGGTGTTCTGGCGCACGTACTGGAAGGGGTGGCTGGAGCAGAACCCCGAGGTCTGGCGGCGGTACCGTCACGACGTCGCCCAGCTCACGGCGGGCGACCTCCCCCCGGGCCACCACGACGCCGTCGAGGGGCGGTCGGGCATCGACGCGATGGACGCCTGGGTGCGCGAGCTGGTCGACACCGGCTACCTCCACAACCACACGCGCATGTGGTTCGCGAGCATCTGGGTGTTCACGCTCGGCCTGCCCTGGCAGCTCGGCGCCGACTTCTTCCACCGGCACCTGCTCGACGGCGACGCCGCCTCGAACACGCTCTCGTGGCGCTGGGTCGCCGGGCTGCAGACGCGGGGCAAGACGTACCTCGCGACGGCCTCGAACATCTCGCGGTTCACCGACGGCCGCTTCTCGCCGGCCGGCCTGGCCACGACGGCCCGCGCCCTCGACGAGGAGGCGCTGCCGGCCCGGACCCCCGTCGACCCGGCTGACGTCGTGGGGCGGGTCGGCGACCGGGTCGGACTGCTGCTGCACGAGGAGGACCTCGAGGCCGGCAGCCTGCTCGCCGAGCGGCCCGACCTCGTCCACACGCTCCTGGCCACGGCCGTGAGCGCCGACGCCGGTGCGCGGTCCCCCTCGGGGGTCTCACCCGTCGTCGCCGCCTTCACGGCCGGGGCCGTGGCCGACGCCGCGGCGCGCACGCCGGACGCGAGCGGGCGCCCGGCCCGGGTCCTCACCGACGCGGCGCCCGCGACGGTGCTGAGCTGGGCGAGGGCCGAGGGCCTCGACACGGTCGTCGTGCCGTTCGCCCCGGTCGGGCCCGTCGCTGAGCGACTGGAGGCGCTGCGCCCCGTGCTCGACGCCGAGGGCATCGCCCTCGTGACGGTCCGCCGCCGGTGGGACGGCACCGCCTGGCCCCACGCCGCCCGCGGCTTCTTCCCGTTCCGCGAACGGATCCCGGCACTGGTGCGTCAGCTCTGAGCAGAGCCTGGGTCAGGGGCGCCCGCGACCCGGGCGCCCCGGGCCGCTAGCGGCCGAACTCCCACTCGACGACCTCGGGCAGGTCCTCGCCGTGCTCGTAGGCGTAGGCCCGCGCCTCCTCGCGCTTCGCCTCGAACTCGGCGACGAGCTCGGGGTGCTCGTCGGCGAGGCCGGGCACGCGGTGCAGCACGTCGAGCACGAGCCGGAACCTGTCGATGTCGTTGAGCATCGCCATGTCGAAGGGCGTCGTGGTCGTGCCCTTCTCCTGGAACCCGCGCACGTGCAGCGAGTCGTGGTTCGTGCGCCGGTAGGTCAGCTGGTGCACGAGCGACGGGTAGCCGTGGAAGTCGAAGACGACCGGCGCGGACGTCGTGAACAAGGCGTCGAAGTCGTCGCTCGTGAGCCCGTGCGAGTGCTCCCGCACGTCCTGCAGGCGCATCAGGTCCACGACGTTCACGACCCGTGTGACGAGCTGGGGGAGTCGCTCCTTCAGGATGTCGGCGGCGGCGACGGTCTCCAGCGTGGGCACGTCGCCGGCGCACGCGAGCACGACGTCGGGGTCGACCCCCTCGACCGGCGTGCCCTCCGTGCCCGCCCACTCCCAGATGCCGGCCCCGGCGGCGACGTGCGCCTCCGCCTCCGCCAGGGAGAGCCACGCGGGCGCCTCCTGCTTGCCCGCCACGATGACGTTCACGACGTCGGTGGTGCGGAGGGCGTGGTCGGCCACGGCCAGCAGCGTGTTCGCGTCGGGCGCCAGGTAGATCCGCACGAGGTGCGCCTGCTTGTTGACGACCACGTCGAGGAAGCCCGGGTCCTGGTGCGAGAAGCCGTTGTGGTCCTGTCGCCAGACGTGCGACGAGAGCAGGTAGGTGAAGCCCGAGATCGGGGCGCGCCACTCGATCTCGGCGGCGCTCTCGAGCCACTTGGCGTGCTGGTTGAACATCGAGTCGACGATGTGCACGAACGCCTCGTAGGTGTTGAGCAGGCCGTGGCGCCCCGTGAGCAGGTAGCCCTCCATCAGGCCGTGCAGGAGGTGCTCGCTGAGCACCTCCATCACGCGGCCGCTCCGCGCGACGTGCTCGTCGTCCGCCTCGATGTCGGCGGCCCAGACCCGGTCGGTGACGTCGAACACCGGGTCGAGGCGGTTCGACACCGTCTCGTCGGGCCCGAAGAGCCGGAAGGTCTCGGGGTTGTCACGGACGACGTCGGCCAGCCAGCGGCCGAGCACGCGGGTCGCCTCGGCGGTGGTGCGGCGGTCGTCGCTCGTCTCGACGGCGTGCGCGCGGTGGTCGGTGAGCGACAGGTCACGGCGCACGAGGCCGCCGTTCGAGACCGGGATCGCGCTCATCCGCTTCTCGCCCCGGGGGCGCAGCGCGTCGAGGAACGCGGCCGGCGCTCCCGACTCGTCGAAGAGCCCCTCCGCGCCGTACGAGCGCATCCAGGCGTCGAGCTGCTCCCGGTGCTCGTCGTTCTCGCGGACCCCGCTCAGCGGCACCTGGTGGGCACGCCAGGTGCCCTCGACCTTCTTCCCGTCGACCTCCCTCGGGCCCGTCCAGCCCTTGGGGCTGCGCAGGACGATCATGGGCCAGCGCGGGCGCTCGACGCCGTCGCCGGAGCGCGCCTCCCGCTGGATCTCGTCGATGCGCCGGAAGGACTCGTCGAGCGCCGCCGCCATCTGGCGGTGCACCACCATCGGGTCCTCGCCGTCGAAACCGCCCGAGACGACGATCGGCTGGTAGCCGTAGCCGCGGAACAGCTCGAGCAGCTCGCCCTCGGGGATGCGCGCGAGGATCGTCGGGTTGGCGATCTTGTAGCCGTTGAGGTTGAGGATCGGCAGCACGGCGCCGTCGTGGACGGCGTCGAGCAGCTTGTTCGCGTGCCAGCTGGTCGCCAGCGGGCCCGTCTCGGCCTCGCCGTCGCCGATCACGCACACGGCGACGAGGTCGGGGTCGTCGAGCACGGAGCCGTAGGCGTGGCTCAGCGAGTAGCCGAGCTCGCCGCCCTCGTTGATCGAGCCGGGCGTCTCCGGCGCGGCGTGGGAGGGGATGCCGCCGGGGGAGCTGAACTGCCGGAAGAGCCGCTGCATGCCGGTCTCGTCGAGGCTGACGTCCGGGAAGAGCTCGCTGTAGGTGCCCTCGAGCCAGGTGTTGGCGACCATCGCGGGCCCGCCGTGGCCGGGGCCGCAGACGTAGAGCAGGTCGCGGTCGTCGCGGCGGATGACCCGGTTGAGGTGCGCGTAGACGAGGCTCAGCGCGGGGGAGGTGCCCCAGTGCCCGAGCAGGCGCGGCTTGATGTCGTCGCGCGCGATCGGGCGGGTCAGCAGGGGGTTCTCGCGGAGGTAGATCTGGCCCACCGTGAGGTAGTTGGCCGCCCGCCACCACGCGTCGACGAGCTCGAGCTCGTCGGGCGTGGCGGGGCTCGCGGGGGCGGCGGGGGACGCGCTGTGGTCGCTCATCGGTTCTCCTCCTGGCGGTGGGTGGGTGCTGCTGGTGGCGGTGCTGCCGGTGTCGGTGCCGCTACTGCTCGCGGCTGGCCTCGTCGGCCCGGTCGTCGGAGGCGTCGTCGACGTCCTCGCCGCGCGCGCGACGCATCTCGTCGATGGTGATCGCGGCGTTGACCAGGGCGAGGTGGCTCAGGCCCTGCGGCATGTTGCCGAGGAACTGCCCGTCGTCGGCGCTGATCATCTCGGTGAAGAGCCCCAGGTCGTTCGACTGCTCGACGAGCTGGTCCATGAGCTCGACGGCCTCGTCGACGCGGCCGACGCAGGCGAGGGCGCCCGCGAGCCAGAAGGCGCAGGCCACGAACGTGCCCTCCTCCTCCGCGACGTCGCTGTAGCGGAAGAGCAGCGGGCCGGCGCCGAGCTCGTCGCGCAGGGCGTCGATGGTGCGCGACATGCGCTCGCCGCGGTCGAACCCGCTCGGCGCGTGCAGCAGCACCGAGGCGTCGATCGCGTCGCTGCCCGGGTACATCAGGTACGCGCCGCGCTCCTCCGACCAGCCGTGCTCGTCGATCCACTCGACGATGAGGTCGCGGTTCGCCTTCCAGTGCTCGAGGTCGTCGGGGTCGGGGTGCATCTGCCCCTGCTCCGCGAGCTCGAGGGCCGAGGTGATGGCCTGCCAGCAGCCCATCTTGCTGCTCACGTAGTGCTGCTCCTCCGGCAGCTCCCACATGCCGCTGTCCTTCTCCTGCCAGCGACGGCACGCGGCGTCGGCGAAGCCGGCCAGCAGGTCGGCGGTCGACTCGTCGAGGATGTTGCCGCCCTCCGCGTACTGGCTCATCACGGCGAGGATGTCGGCGAAGACGCCGAGCTGCAGCTGCTCGCCGGCGGGGTTGCCCTTGTAGACCGGGCCGATGCCGCGCCAGCCCTCGGAGCCGGTCTCGTGGGTGCCGTCGGGCACCGAGCCGTCGAGGCGCAGGAAGATGTGCATCTCGCGCCCGTTCGCCTTGAGCGCCTTGAGCATCCACGACACCGCGCCGTGCGTCTCTTCGCGGAGGCCGAAGCGCAGCAGCGCGTTCACCGTGTAGGCGAGGTCGCGCACCCACGCGAAGCGGTAGTCCCAGTTCTTGTCGCCGGTGAAGTTCTCGGGCAGGGCCGTCGTCGCCGCCGCGGCGATCGCGCCGGTGGGGCTGAAGATCAGCAGCTTGAGGGCGAGTGCGCTGCGGTGCACCGCCTTCGCCCAGGGGCCGTCCCAGCTGAACTCGGTCGACCAGGTCTCCCAGTTCTCGATCGTGCGGTCGACGCCCTGGTCGACCACCCGCGGGTCGGGCAGGTGCAGGGGCTCGTCGTCGACGCCGCAGAGGCAGAGCAGCGAGCGCGAGCCGGGCGACGTGGTGAACGACCCGCGGAACTCGAGCGGGCCGTCGGCCTCGTCGCCGTGCCCGGGCTCGGTCGGGTCGGTGCGGCCGTGCTCGAAGCCCACGAGGGCCAGGTTGATGTCGGCGGCGCGCAGCACCGGCCCGTGCGGCGTGTCGACGCGGCGGATCGGGTGCGTGCCGAACGAGTTGCCCGGCACGACGGCCCAGCGCATCTCGACGCGGCCCCGCAGGCCGTCGACGCGACGGGCCAGCTCGCTCCAGGGCAGCCGGCCGGCCACGCCCGTGATGAGGGCGTCGGTCACCTCGACGATGCCGGTGGAGGTGCGGAAGCGCGTCCGCAGCACGTTGGTGCCGGGCACGTAGGCCCGCTGCACGGTGAAGTCGTCGTCGACCGGTCGCAGCTCGACGCGCCCGCCGGTGCGGGAGTCGACGATGCCGCTGAAGACGGGGTCGGTGAAGAGGGACGGCATCGGCAGCCAGTCGATCTGCCCGTCGCGGGCGACGAGGGCGACGGTGCGGCCGTCGCCGATGGCACCGTAGGAGCGCAGGGCGACGTAGCCGTCCTCCCGGGGGTCGGGCGCCTGCCAGGCGTCGGGCTCGTCGCGGAAGGAGTCGGTCGTCTCGTGGACGCTCTCGAGGGTGTCGGTCACCCCTCCTACGGTGCTCTCCCGCGCCTCCTCGCGCTCGGCGCTCGCAGGAGGCTGTGTGCTGGGGGCCGTCGCGTACCCCTGGGGAGGAGCGGGTGGCCAGGTCGGGCGCGTACACGGGAGGGATGACCGACAGCGCCACGCCCCGCCCCCGACTCTTCCTCGACGCCCGGGCGACGCTCGGCGAGAGCCCCGTGTGGGACGTCGACGCGCAGGAGCTCGTCTGGACCGACATCACCCCCGGGCTGCTGCACCGCACCTCCGCCGACGGCCTGCGAGACCGCTCCCTGCCGGTCGACCCGCCCCTCCCGAGCTTCCAGCGACGACGCGGCGGCGGGCTCGTCGCGGCCCTCGAGGACCAGGTCGTCCTCACCGACGACGACGGCGGCTCCCTCCAGGTGCTCGCGACGATTGAGCTCGCCAAGGAGGGCATGCGGCTCAACGAGGGCAAGTGCGACCCGTTCGGCGCCTTCGTGGTCGGCGCCATGGACCCGGACGGCGCGCCCGTCGCGGGCCTCTGGCGCGTCGGCCCCGACGGCGGCGTCACGACGCTGCGCGACGACTTCACGACCACCAACGGCTTCGAGTGGAACGACGACGGCTCCGAGATCTTCCTCACCGACACCGACCGCGAGACCATCTACCGGGCCTCGTGGGGCGCCGAGGGCGCCCTCGGCGAGCTGGAGCCGTTCTCGACGGGCGGCTCGCACGACGGGCTCGCCCGCGACGAGCGGGGCGAGTTCTGGGGCGCCGTGCACGGCGAGAGCGTCGTCGTCCACCTCGACCGCGACGGGGAGGTGCTCGAGCGCGTCGAGTTCCCTGTGCCGCTGCTCACGGGCATCGGCTTCGGGGGCACCGACCTGCGGACCCTCTTCGTGCTCTCCGCCCGCGAGGGGCTCGACGAGGCGCAGCTCGCCGAGCACCCCCTGAGCGGCGGGGTGTTCGCCCTCGACCTCGACCGGGCCGGGCGGGCGCCGTTCCTCTTCGGCCCGCGCGGCTGAGGCCGATCCGGGTCAGATCCGGCCCACGAGCCCGTCCCGGTCGACGGCCGTGCCCTCGGCGAGCACGGCCCGGGCGGCGTCGCGGGCGTCCTCGACGTTCCAGAGCAGCACGCCGGCCACCGCGCCGTCCGTGAGGTAGTACACGACGGTCGACCCGTCGCCCTCGTCGTCGACGACGGTCTCGAGCGACGCGTCGAGCGTGCCGACGGCCTCGTACGAGATGTCGAGGACCTTCGAGTAGTAGTACGGCGTGTGGTCGTACTCCTCGGCCGAGCCCGCCATGACGCGGCCGACGAGCGCGCCCTGCTCCTTGGCGTTGTCGACGTGCTCGACGCGGCGGCGGCCCAGGATGCGGTCGGGGTAGGAGGCGACGTCACCGGCGGCGAAGACGTCCGGGTCGGAGGTGCGCAGCGAGGCGTCGACGACGACGCCGTCCTCGACCTCCAGGCCCGCGGCCTCGGCCAGCTCCGTGGACGGCGTGATGCCGAGGCCCACCGCGACGGCGTCCGCGTCGAGCGTCGAGCCGTCGTCGAGCCTGACCACGAGCCCGGCCTCGGAGGCCGTGCCGCCCTCGACGCGACGCCCCGTCACCAGGGTGACGCCCGCCTCCTCGAAGGCGGCCTGGAAGCGCGCGGCGACGGCGGCGGGGAACACCGAGCCGCCGAGCACGTCGTCCGGCGTGACGAGGGTCACGCGCGTGTCGTTCTGCACGAGCGCCGCGGCGAGCTCGGTGCCGATGTAGCCGCCGCCGACGACGACGACCCGGCGACCGTCGCCGGAGAGCGCCCGCAGGCGGCGGTAGTCGGCGGCCGTGCGGAAGTGGACCACGCGGTCGTCCTCGGGCAGGTCCAGACGCGTCGGCGAGCCGCCCGTGGCCAGGAGGAGGCGCCCCCACGACACCGTCCGCCCGTCGCTGGTCGTCACGGTGCGGCGCTCGCGGTCGACGGCGGTCACCGAGGTGCGGAGGCGGATCTCGGCCCCCGAGGCCTCGCGGGTGCCCAGGTCGTTGTCGGCCTCGGTGTAGTCGGGGTCGATCCAGAGCTTCTTCGACAGCGCGGGGCGGGTGTAGGGCTCGTCGACGTCGTCGCTGACGACGAGGACGGTCGCCTCGGGGTCGGCCTCGTGGATCGCCGTCGCGGCGGCGTCGGCGGTCATGCCCCCGCCGACGACGACGTGGTCGAAGGCCTCGGTGACGGGAGCGGCTGCGGTGACGTCGCCGTCGGGGGTGGTGGTGTCGGTCAAGGTCGTCTCCTGGTCGTGGCGAGGGCACCGCACCGGAGGTCGCGTAGGGGATCTCCGGGGCGGTGCCCAGTCGGTGTGCGCCCGTGGTGCCACGGGCGGTGGCGGTGCTAGTTGGCGATGGCGCCGACGCGGTCGAGGCCCTCCTCGGCCGCCTCCTCGTCGCGCTGACGGGTGCCGGCGTCGGCGGCGTCGCGCTGCGGGTGGCGGTTCTCGGCGCCGGTCATCCAGGCCAGCTGCTCGAGGCGCTCGAGGATGCCGTGCAGCACGTCGGCCGTCGTCGGGTCCTCGTCGTCGATGTCGTCGTGCACGGTGCGGATGGTGTCGGTCGCGGCGTACATGCGGTCGACGATCAGGTCGACGACGGCGGTCGTCTCGACCGGGCCCTCGGGGAACTGCGGGAGGCTCGTGCCGCCGGAGACGACGTTCGACCGGCCGTCCGGGATGAGGTAGACGGCGCGCATGCGCTCGGCGACCTCGTCGGAGAACTCGCGGGCCGCGTCGACGATCTCGTCGAGCTGCAGGTGGAGGTCGCGGAAGTTCGAGCCGAGGAGGTTCCAGTGGGCCTGCTTGCCCTGGATGTGCAGCTCGATGAGGTCGACGAGGACCTTCTGGAGGTTCTCGCGGAGAGTGTCGGATCCCTGGAACATGGTTCTCCCGTTCGTCGTGGGTCAGTGCGGAGTCGTCGCACCGGTGGGTGCGTCGTGCACGGTAGACCGTCGCCCCCGGCCCGGGTCCAGGCAGCGGGGGACAGACCGGGCGTGCGCGGGAGGCGCGTCTGGATACCGGCGGGTACCGTCCGGGTGGTATGTTCCCGGGAGCGACCGCGACGTCGCTCGGCCGCCCCGAGGGGCGGACGATCTGCTCTGAGGGGGGCTCAGCATGATGCACGGCACACCGGGGTTCGACTCCGACGAGATCACCCGCCTGCGACGGGAGATCGACAGCGCCTGGGGCGCGTTCGACGCGATCGACGAGATGACGTGGGAGCACCGCGTGCTCGTCGTCCGGTACGTCGTCGGCGCCCTGCCCGACGCGGCCAACGCGGCCGCCCGGGCCGGCTGGGGCGAGGCCGCCCTCTCGCTCCTGCACGACGCCCTCGCCTTCCCGCCGCCATGGGCCGGCATCTGCACGAAGTGGGAGCACGCGCTCCGCGTCTCGATCGAGGCCGTGGAGTGCGTCGCCTGGCCCGAGGGCTGGCCGCTGGTCGGCGCCTCCGGGGCGTCGGGCGACCAGGGCCTGACCTCTCGCGTGGCCTAGGGGGCGGCACGCCGGGCGGGGGCGACTCCCTGCGCCTACCGTCGACCGCATGAGCTCCACTCCCACCCGCGGCGAGGGGCACCGCCGGGTCGGCCTCCGGCGCTTCGTCCGCACGCTGCTGTTCGACTACCCGTACGTCGTCCGCGTGCACCTCGTGCCCCGGTCCGCCCGCCGCGTGCCGGCCGACTGGCGCCGGGGCGACCGCGCCCCCGTGCTGCTGCTGCCGGGCGTCTACGAGACCTGGCGCTTCCTCCGCCCGATCGCCGAGCGCCTCCACGAGCTCGGGCACCCGATCGTCGTCGTGCCGGGGATGGGCCACAACCGGCGCCCCATCGCCGCCACGGCGACCGTCGCCCAGCGCATCGTCGACGCGCACGACCTGCGCGACGTGGTCGTGCTCGCGCACAGCAAGGGCGGCCTGATCGGCAAGACGATGATGGTCTCCACTGACCGCGACGGCCGCCTCGCGCGCATGGTGACCGTGAACAGCCCCTTCTCGGGCACGCGCTGGTCGCTGTACCTGCCGAACCGGACGCTCAAGGCCTTCTCGCCCCGCGACGCTGACCTGCTGCGGCTGGCCGACCAGCTCGAGGCCAACTCGCGCATCACCTCGATGGCGTCCGGCTTCGACGCGCACGTGACGGAGGGCAGCGTCCTGCCCGGGGCGACGAACGTGATGTTCCCCGTCGACGGCCACTTCCGTCCGCTCGGCAACCCCGAGTGCATCGACATGGTGGTCGCCGCGGTCGAGCACGGGCCCGACGCCGCGGCGCACGACGCGGGCTGACCGAGGCACCGGGGCGGGCGCCGTCCGGTCCGCCCCGCGGTCAGGCGAGCGCGTCGACCGTCGCGGCGGGCCACTCGACGTGTGCGAAGTGCCCGCACTCGGGCAGCAGCGTCGTGCGGCACTGCGGCAGCACCGCCCGCAGGCGCACGAGGTCGTCGAGCTCCGCGAAGGCGTCGTCGGCGCCCGCCACAGCCGAGGCCGGCCCGCGGTAGGCCGACCAGGCGCCCGTGTCGTACCCCGGAGCGGACCGCGTCGCGACGACGAAGGCGACCGGTCGCACCTCCGCGACGAACGCCTCCCGCACCGACCGCGGCACCCGTCGGGCGTGCCGGAACACCGGCGACGCCAGCGCCGTGAGCAGCCCGACGCGGGCCGCGGCCCGGAGGAGCACCGAGGAGGCGCGGGGCAGCACCGTGAACACGCCCCGCAGCAGCACCAGGGCCGGCAGCCGCCGCACCCCGCTCCACGGGCGTGCGGCGGCCTCGAGCGCCGAGAAGGTCGTCGGCGAGACGAGCCCCAGCCGCGTGACGCGGCCCGGGCTCGTCGCCGCGACGTGCAGGGCGACGAGCGCGCCGAGGGAGTGCCCGACGAGCTCGAACCGCTCGGCCCCGACGGCGTCGGCCACCGCGAGGACGACCCGGGCGGCGGCGTCGACGTCGAGGGCGGGCGTCGGCGCGGGCGACCCGCCCCAGCCCGGCAGGTCGACGAGCACGGGGGCCGAGACGGGGCTGCCGGCCTCGGCGGCGGCGCGGAGGTACGGGGTCCAGGTCGTCCACGAGCCCGCCGCGCCGTGCAGCAGGATCGTCACGGGGTCGGCCGGGTCGGCCGGGTCGGCGGGGTCTGCTCGCCGGTGGTGCACGAGCACCGCGCCGTCGGGGGTGGGGACGACCAGTCGGGCGAGCCCGAGCGCCGCGGGGTCGTCGTCGAGACCGAAGGGCGCGTACGCCGAGGGCGCGCGGCCGGGGTCAGGCACCGATGATCTCCTCGCGCACCCGGCGGATGTCCTCGAGCAGGGAGCCCACGAGCACCCAGTGCACGGGGTCGGGGCGGAGCACCTGCACCGGGGCGGTGAGGGCGGGCGCGTCGTCGGGGCCCCCGGGTGCGGCGGGGGCCGTGCCCGCCGCCGGCGTCGCCCGGACGCCCTCGACGTCGCGGGCGAGCAGGCGCACGTCGTGGGCGGCGCGTCGCAGCTCGACCGAGATCTCCTCGACCACCGGGTCGTCGGCCAGCTCGGGCTCGTAGTTGTCGCGCACCGACCGCGTCATGCCGACGACGCGGTTGACGAGCACGGTGAGCCGCACGAGCAGCGCGGCGTCGGCCTGCAGCACCGTGCGCTGTCGGCTGGCCCGCGGGTTGAGCATGAGGCTCTCCTCGCCGGCGGTGACGGCCGCGGCGGCCCGCGCCTGCAGGTCGCGCAGGTCGCGGGCCCGGGTGAGCACGGCCGAGACGCCGTCGGGCGCCGTCGGCGCCTCGAGCACGCCCGCGAGGTCGTCGAGCACGCCGGCCAGGCCGCGCGCCAGGCGGCCCACGGCCAGGTGCGCCGGCGCGAGCAGCACCGGCGGCACGACCAGCGCGTTGACGGCGAGCGCGACGACGGCCCCGATGATCGTCTCGACGATGCGGTCGAGCGCGTAGTCGGGGGTCTGCGCCCCGATGGCGAGCACGAGCATCGCCGAGATGGGCACCTGGTTCGCCGAGCTCGGCGTCAGGCGGAGCGCCCAGGAGACGAGCAGGCTGACCACGACGATGCCGAGCACCACGCCGCTGCCGTCGCCGAGCAGCTGGCCCGCGCCGTAGGCGATCACGACGCCCGCGATCACGCCCACGCTGCGCTCCAGCCCGCGCACGAACGACTGGTTGACGCTGGGCAGCACGACGAGCAGGGCCGCGATGGCCGCGAAGATCGGCAGGGGCTGCTGCACCAGCGCGATCGACGCGAACCAGGCCACGACGACGGCGACGCTGGTCTTGACCACCTGCAGCAGGGGAGTGCGCTTCGTCTGGCGCACCCGCGAGACGATCCTCATGCGGCCAGCGTAGCCAGGCCCCGGCAGATCACGATCAGGTCACCGTGGCGACGTGACGGGCCCGCCTGGCGCCCGCCGCGCCTCCGACGCGCTTTGATGGACGCGTGTGGCCGAACTCCGCTGAGGTGCTCCCCGCGGCCTTCGAGGGCTCCGGGGTCACCGTCGTGGCCTTCCGCCCCCACTCGGTCGAGCCGTCGGGCCACGGGTTCCTCTACGGCTACGAGGTCGACACCGTCGACGCGGCGGGCGTCACCGCGACCGTCCTGACCTTCATCGACACCGACGTCACGGGCGCCGACGCGTCGAGCGTGCTGACCACCGACCCCGGCACGGGCCAGCCCCTCGCCGTGTGGGCCTACCCGGCCGACCCGCTGCTGCCGGCGCTCGCCGGGGTGACCTACCCCGACCGCGTCGAGGAGTCGCTCGCCGCCCTGGGCATCGAGGTCACCGCGCCGACGCTCGCCGTCGCCGCGTACCGGCCCGGCAAGCGCGCCGTCATCCGCCTCGACAGCGCCGAGACGACGCTCTTCCTCAAGGTGATCCGCCCCGACCGGGTCGCCCCGATCGTCGCGCTGCACGCCGCCTTCCGGGCTCAGGGGCTTCCGGTGCCCCGGGTGCTCGCCTCCCGGGCCGACGGCCTCCTCGTGCTCGAGCGCGTGCCGGGCGTGCCGGCCGGGCAGAAGGTCCTCGAGCTGGCCGACGACCCGCGGTTCGTCGCGCAGGTGGTCGAGCTCGGCGTCCGCACCGCGCGGGTCGACGTGACGTCGAGCGCGCAGTCCGACGCCCTCGACCACGGCGCGTGGCACCGCGCGACGCTCCGCAGCGCCCTCCCCGAGCGCGCCGCCGAGATCGACGGCCTCTACGACGAGATCGACCGGCGCCGCGCCTCCTGGGCCGGCGACCCGCGGCGCGTGATCCACGGCGACCTGCACCTCGAGCAGCTCTTCGTGCACCCGGCCGAGCCGTGGCGCGTCACGGGCCTGCTCGACATCGACACCGCCGGGCAGGGGCACCCGGCGCGCGACGCGGGCGCGCTCGTCGCCCACCTCGTCGTCACCGGCCAGTGGCACCGCGGCAACGGCGACGAGGCCGAGGCCCGTGCGTGCGAGCGGCTCGCCGACGAGGTGAGCCGCACCTGGGTCGGGAAGGCGCCCGCGATCGCCGACCGCCTCGCGCCCGCCGTGGCGTCACAGCTGCTCGCGCACGCGGGCGGGCAGGCGACGCTCGGCACCGACAGCGGCCGCCGCAAGGCGGTGCAGCTGCTGGGCGCCGCCTCCGGCACGCTCTGGCCGCGCCCCGTCGCCGCCGTCTGAGCGGCGGACACGCCCCGGCGCAGGTGGCGCCCGGCCCCGTCGACCGCGTAAAGTGGCGCGCAGCACCGTCCGTGTCGGCTCCGACACGGTGCCCCGACCGATCGACAGGCGCAGATCTGAGCGTCGTGCCGGTCCTCGAGGCCCGCCTCGCGCGACGGTGCCCCGGGCGAGGGCCTGGCTTCCGGGCCGTCGGCTCCCGCACGTCCCAGTCGTACGCCCGTGCCGCACCAGATCGACCGCGATCAGCCCCGATCGCCGCGGTGCGCGGTCCCGGCCCCCGCACACCGCGGGTCGGCCGGTGCAGCACCCGTCGTCGCATCGACGACACAGCACCGTCGACGTGACCGTCGACCACGAGGAGGAGCCTTGGCTCGACCAGGCCAGAACCGATCCGGCGGCACCCGCACCGCCCAGCGTCCGCACCGTCGCCGCGAGGTCGACAACGACGGGCTCATCCCCGTGCTCGCCCGCGCCGTGCGCGAGGTCGAGGCCGCGGCCCAGCGGGGGCAGGTCAAGCCCTCCAGCCGCACGAAGTTCCAGGTCATCGCCCTGCTGATGCGCGAGGAGCGCGCCCGGGTGAAGGTCGACAAGGCCATCACCGACGGCGAGCGCGCCGAGCAGATGAAGCGCCTCGACGGCGTCGCGCAGATCCTCGCCAAGACGGCCGCGCGCGACACGTCGCTGATCGCCCTCCTCGGCGAGGACGCCGTCGTCTCCGAGAGCGCCAGGGCGCTGAAGCGCGACATGCAGCTCTCCGCGGGCATGGAGCTCGCCCCGGAGGAGCAGGTCGTCGTGCGTGAGGCCGCACCCGTCGCCCCCGTCTCCGAGCGCCAGGTCGTGCCGCAGTCGGTCGTCTCGCGCCAGCTGGCGAACCCGTTCCTGCCGCCCGACTTCTCGCTCGCCGAGGTCTCGCGCGAGGTGCACCCCGTGCGCCTCGCCAACTGGGAGCTCTTCGGGCCCCTGTTCAAGGCGTTCGAGTACGGCGCCGGCGGCGGCTCGGCGTGCATGCCGCTGCCCGAGCCCAGCACGGTCGACGCCCCCGCCGGCGCGACGCTCATGCACCACCAGGCGCAGCTCGTCGAGTCCGCCCGCCAGGGCCACCGCACCTACCTGCTCGCCGACGAGCCGGGCCTCGGCAAGACCGCCCAGTCGCTCCTCGCCGCGCAGGCCGCCGGGGCCTACCCGCTGCTCGTCGTCGTGCCGAACGTGGTCAAGACCAACTGGGCCCGCGAGGTCCAGCTCTGGACCCCGACGCGCACCGCCACGGTCATCCACGGCGACGGCGACACCCTCGACGCGTTCGCCGACGTCGTGATCGTGAACTACGAGGTGCTCGACCGGCACGTCGGCTGGCTCGGCGACCTCGGCTTCAAGGGCATGATCGTCGACGAGGCCCACTTCATCAAGAACAAGGAGTCGCAGCGGTCGCGGCACGTGCTGCAGCTCTCCGAGCGCATCCGCGCCCGCACCGCGCACCCCCTCCTGATGGCCCTGACCGGCACGCCGCTGATCAACGACATCGAGGACTTCCGGGCGATCTGGCAGTTCCTCGGCTGGATCGGCGACAAGAAGCCGGCCGCCGAGCTCATGGAGCAGCTGGAGGAGGCGGGGCTCACCCCCGCAGACCCGGGCTTCTTCCCGTCCGCCCGCGAGATCGTCATCGACCTCGGCATCGTCCGTCGCCGCAAGGTCGACGTGGCCGCCGACATCCCCGCCCGTCGCGTCGCCGACCTGCCGGTCGAGCTCGACGACGAGGCCGGCCGGTCGATCCGCGAGGCCGAGCGCGAGCTGGCCCGCCGTCTCGTCAGCCGGTACCGCTCCGCCCTCGCGGCCCGCACCTCCGGAGCCAGGGTCGAGGGCATCGACCACGACCTCGTGCGCCAGGTGGCGAAGTGGGAGCTGGAGGACGCCAGCAGCTCGAGCAGCGGCGAGAACGTCTTCAGCATGGTGCGCCGCATCGGCCAGGCGAAGGCCGGCCTCGCGGCCGACTACACCGCTCAGCTGGCCCGCAACGTCGGCAAGGTCGTCTTCTTCGCGAAGCACATCGACGTGATGGACACCGCCGAGCAGACGTTCGCGAAGCGGGGCATCAAGTACGCCTCGATCCGCGGCGACCAGACGCCGGCCGTGCGCCAGCGCCAGATCGACGCGTTCGTCGACGACCCCGAGGTCGAGATCGTCGTCTGCTCGCTCACCGCGGCGGGCGTCGGCCTCAACCTGCAGGTCGCCTCCAACGTCGTGCTCGCCGAGCTGTCGTGGACGGACGCCGAGCAGACCCAGGCGATCGACCGCGTGCACCGCATCGGCCAGGAGGAGCCCGTCACCGCGTGGCGCGTCATCGCGGCCCAGACGATCGACACGAAGATCGCCGAGCTCATCGACAGCAAGGCCGGCCTCGCCGCCCGTGCCCTCGACGGCGACGACAGCGAGGTCGTGGACTCGGCCGACATCCAGCACAGCGCGCTCGTCGCGCTGCTCACCGAGGCGCTCGGCGGCTAGCCGCGCAGCGCGCCGGGCCGTCCGCCCGGCGCGCCGCGGGCCGCTGCGGGCCCCGCGCCCGTGCGGCTCCCAGCGGCGGCGTGTTCGGTGGGGTGACCATCCCCGAATGAAGGAGCACCCCGTGCCGGAAGTCCAGGGCTACGCCCACGTCGCCATCACCGTGTCCGACCTCGACCGCAGCCTCGCGTTCTACGAGTCGCTGCTCGGCGCCCCGCCGGTCGGCCGCATCGAGCTCGACGGCCTCGACCGCCGGCTGTTCTCCGTCGGCGGCGGGCAGATCCTCGGGGTCACCGCCTACACCGAGGGCAAGGCCGTCCCGTTCGACCCGACCGTGCCGGGGCTCGACCACATCGGCCTCGCCGTCGCCGACCGCGACGGCGTCGTCGCCTGGCAGGAGCACGCCCGCTCGGTCGGCATCGACTCCCACCTCGAGGACCCGGAGTTCGGCACCACGCTGATGGTGAAGGACCCGGACGGCAACCAGATCGAGTTCTTCGCGGCCGCACCGCAGGGCTGACGCGACCCGCACGCGACGACGCCCCGCGCCTCCCTCGGGAGGCACGGGGCGTCGTGTCGTCTCGGCGCCCGCCCTCGGGGGCGCGACGCGGTCGGCCCGCTAGAGGCCGAGCTTGGCCTGCACGTCGGCGAGCGAGGGGTTCGTGGCGGTGGAGCCGTCGGGGAAGATGACGGTCGGCACCGTCTGGTTGCCGCCGTTGACGCTCTCGACGATCTCGGCGGTGCCCGGCACCTCCTCGATGTTGACCTCGGTGAAGCCGATGCCCTGCTTGCCGAGCTGCTGCTTGAGGCGCGCGCAGTAGCCGCACCACGAGGTGCTGAACATGGTGATGGTGCCCGCGTCGGGCACGTAGGAGGTGGCGGTGTCGGTCATCGTCCAAGGCTAAGCCCAGGAGCCGGGGAGGCGCGGGGGAGTTGGCTGGGAGCAGGTCGCGACGAGCGCCCCCGCGGGCCCGCCGTCGATCGCCCCACGACCTCGACGAAGGAGACACCCCATGGCAGACACGGTCGCCGACCAGATCATCGCGCAGCTCGTCCAGGCGGGGGTCCGCCGCATCTACGGCATCGTGGGCGACAGCCTCAACCCGATCGTCGACGCGGTGCGCCGCACGGGCGGCTCGGACGCGGGCGGCATCGACTGGATCCACGTCCGCAACGAGGAGGCCGCGGCGTTCATGGCGTCGGGCGACGCCCAGATGAGCGGCGAGCTCGCCGTCTGCGCGGGCTCGTGCGGCCCCGGCAACCTGCACCTCATCAACGGCCTCTACGACGCGCACCGCAGCCGCGCGAAGGTGCTCGCGATCGCCAGCCACATCCCGAGCGCCATGATCGGCTCGGACTACTTCCAGGAGACGCACCCCGACCGGCTGTTCGTCGAGTGCTCGGGCTACAGCGAGATGATCTCGACCTCGGTGCAGTCGCCGTCGGTGGTCGCCGCGGCGATCCGCCACACGCTCGCCGGGCACGGCGTCAGCGTCGTCACGCTGCCGGGCGACGTCGCCGAGCTCGACGCCGAGGGCGCGACGCCCCCGCACCTCACGACCCGGGCGCCCGAGCTGGTGCCCGCGCCGGAGGACGTCCAGGCCCTCGCCGACGCGATCAACGAGGCCGGCACCGTGGCGTTCTTCGTGGGGGAGGGCGGCCGCGGCGCGCACGACGAGATCATCGAGCTCGCCGGGCGGGTGGGGGCGCCGATCGGGCACAGCCTGCGCGGCAAGGACGTCATCCAGCACGACAACCCCTACGACGTCGGCATGACCGGCCTGCTCGGCTACGGCGCAGCGCACGCGGGCATCCACGACGCCGACCTGCTGGTGCTGCTCGGCACGGACTTCCCGTACCCCCAGTTCCTCCCCGACGGCGACCAGGTGCGCATCGCCCAGGTCGACGTCGAGGCCGCCGTGATCGGGCGGCGCGCGACGGTCCACGTGCCCGTGCACGGGGCCGTGCTCCCGACCCTGCGGGCGCTCGCCCCGCTCGTGCGAGACAAGAAGAGCCGCAGGTTCCTCGACAAGACGCTCAAGAAGCACGACAAGCTGATGAACGGCGTCGTCGGGGCGTACACGAAGAAGGCCGACGCCCTCGTGCCGATCCACCCCGAGTACGCGGCCTCCGTCCTCGACGAGGTCGCGGCCGACGACGCGATCTTCACCGCCGACACGGGCATGTCGAACGTCTGGGCGGCGCGCTACGTCACCCCGACGGCCGGCCGCCGCATCTTCGGCTCGTACCTGCACGGCTCGATGGCGAACGCCCTGCCGCACGCGCTCGGCGCGCAGTTCGCCCACCCGGGCCGCCAGGTCGTGTCGATGTCGGGCGACGGCGGGCTCTCGATGCTCATGGGCGAGCTGATCACGGCGAAGATGTACGAGCTGCCGGTGAAGATCGTCGTGTTCAACAACTCGACGCTCGGTCTCGTGAAGCTCGAGATGCTCGTCGACGGCTACCCCGACTTCGGCGTCGACGTGCCCTACGTCGACTACGCGGCCGTGGCCCGGTCGATCGGCATCCACGCCGTGCACGTCGACCAGCCGGGCGACCTCCGCGACGGCTTCGAGGCCGTCTTCGAGCACGACGGCCCGGCGCTGATCGACATCGCCACCGACCCGCAGGCGCTCTCGCTGCCGCCGGCGATCACGGGCTCCCAGGTGAAGGGCTTCTCGCTGGCGATGTCGAAGATCGTCATGAACGGAGGCGCGGGCGAGGTCGTGAAGATGGCCCGCTCGAACCTCCGCAACGTCCCGCGGCCCTGACCCGCGCCTCCGGCGGGGACCGGCGAGTGGTCACGACCTGTTCCTCCCGGCGACGGGAGCGGCAGATGGTGACCACTCGGGTGGCGTGCGCGGCCTGAGGCTGCCCAGAGCGGCCTAGAGCGGCCTAGTTGCCGGCGGCGGGGGCGGAGCGGGCCACGAGGCGCTCGACCGCGGCGATCGGGATGCCGATCCAGTCGGGCCGGTTGCGGCTCTCGTAGATCGCCTCGTAGACGGCCTTGTCGATCTCGAACGCGTCGAGCAGGGCCCGCTGGGCCCGCACGTCGACGCCCGACGACGCCACGTAGCCGTCGACGAACGCGGCGCGGGCGTCGTGCGCCCAGGTGCCGACGTCGACCGGCGGCGTCTGCTGCGCGAGCGACCCCGCGACGTAGTCGAACGACCGCAGCATGCCGGCGACGTCGCGCAGGGCCAGGTCGGGGCGCGAGCGCTCGGGCATCGGCCGCAGGGGCTCGCCCTCGAAGTCGAGCAGCGTCCAGCCCCGCGTCGGCGACTGGAGCGCCTGGCCGAGGTGCAGGTCGCCGTGGATCCGCTGGAGTCGCGGCCAGGTGAGCGCACCGGCCGCGTCGTAGACCCGCAGGATGGCGTCGGCGTGCGGGGCGATCTCGGGCACCTCGCGGGCGGCCGTCGTGATGCGGCGCCTCATGCTGACGAGGGCCCCGTCGACGGCGTCCTGGTCGGCCTCGACGGTGCCGAGCTGACGCGCGAGCGTGGCGTGCACCTCGGCGACGGCGACGCCGAGGTCGTGGGCCTCGGTCGTGAAGCCCCGGCCGGCGGACGCCGCGTCGAGGGCGACGCGCCAGGCGTCCTCCGAGCCGGCCAGGAACTCCTGCGAGAAGGCGAGGTGGCCGCTCGCGACGCCGCCGTCGCGGCCCGGGTCGGGCCACGTGGCGTGCAGCGAGCCGAAGGTGGTGGGCACGCGGGTGCTGCCGCCCTCGGTGAGCGCCGCCTGCGTCGTCACGTCGGGGTTGTCGCCGTGGTGCAGCACGCGGAACACCTTGGCGATGGCGTGCTCGACGGGGCCGCCCGTGACGTCGTAGATGATCGACGTGTTCGACTGCTCGCCCGAGAGCACGCGCGAGCGGGTCACGGTGCCGGCGGCGACGTGCAGCGTGCCGTCGACCGCGACGTCGGACCCGTCGACGTGGCTCGTCGACGACAGCAGCTCGAAGAGGTGCCGCGCGTACGCCGGGTCGTGGGGGGCGTCGTAGAGGTAGAGGTCGTCGGCCGAGCCGATGAAGGCCGCGTCGCCGCCGGGCAGGGGGCTGCGGCGGGCCACGACGGGCACCTGGTAGAGCACGGGCACGTCGGGGGCCTCGTCGATGACGAGGAGCGTGATCGCGAGCACGCCGTCGAGGTCGGCCTCGAACGACCCGATCACCCGGATCGCAGGCGTGCGCCCCTTCGTCGCGTACCAGCGCTGTCGCGCCATCCAACCAGCCAGACTCGGGGCGACATCGCTCATGGCCCCGACAGTACGCCGACCGGCGGGGTGACGGCCCGGTCGGCGTCGACGCGGGCCCGCTCCGCGTCGACGCGGGCCCGGCCGATCGACTACAACGGGGTGATGACCGGCACGGAGCAGATCGAGATCGAGCGCAAGTACGACGTCGACGACGAGGCCGCGGTGCCCGACCTCGTCGGCGTCGGCGTCGGGGCCGGAGCCGGGGCCGGGGGAGGCGCGGGTCGCGCCCTCGAGGTCGCGCGCGTCGTGCTCGACCCGGCCGCCTCGCTCTCGGCGACCTACCACGACACGCCCGACCACCGCCTCCTCGGGGCCCGGGTGACGCTCCGACGTCGCACCGGCGGGCACGACGCGGGCTGGCACCTCAAGCTGCCGCCCGAGGTCGCGGGCGGCGGGCGCCGCGAGGTGCACCACCCGCTGGGCGCCGACGACGAGCCGGTGCCCGCCGCGCTGCTCGACCGGGTCGCGGCGCTGCTCGCGACCGGGGGCGACGGCGACGGGGCGTCCGCGTTGCGGCCCGTCCTCCTGCTCGAGACGCGGCGGACGGCCCACCACCTGCTCGACGGCGAGGGGCACGAGCTCGTCGAGGTCGCCGACGACGGGGTGCGCGCGACGCGCGTGGCCGACGGGCGGGTCCGCACCTGGCGCGAGTGGGAGGCCGAGCTCGGCCCCGGCGTCGACGGCCCCGAGGGCGACGCCCTGCTCGACACGCTCGCGTCGCGGCTGCGGGCCGCCGGGGCCCGGCCCTCGGCGCACCGCTCCAAGCTCGCCCTCGGGCTCGGCGACTGACCCGGCGCCGGCCCGGGCGGCAGGTCAGCGTGAGCCCCCTCGTCGGCGGGCTCGCGGCAGGTTCGCTCAGCCCCTCGACGCGGCCCGGTCGTCGAGCAGGGCGACGATCTTCTGCACCGTCGCGTCGTTCCGGGCCGTGACCGTCGTGGGCAGCCCCCGCCACCACGCGGCGGGCACCGGCGACCCCGTCACCCCGGCGGGCAGCCACTGGTAGACGGCGTCCGGAGCGACGACCATCTCCTCGTCGCCGAGGTCGACGGCGGGAGGCGCGGTGCCGGCGAGCGCGCCGGGCACCTCCGCGACCGCCACCGACACCCGCGCCGGCGGGCGCTCGTCGCGCCGGAGCGGGTTCGCCGCGGCGAGGGCGCGGAAGGCGTCGCCCGTGAGCACGAGCACGGCCGCGTCGACCCCGGTGGCCACCGCGACGGCGGCCCTCAGCTCGGCCGCGAGGTCGCCGGCCCGGTCGGTCGGCACGCCGGCGACGAGGTTCCCGCTGGCGAGCACGGTGGTCGGCGCGACGAGGCCGAGGCCCGCCGCGACGGCCCGCAGGTCGGCCATGCCGACCCGCTTCGCCGTGCCGACGTTGATGCCCCGCCAGAGGGCGACGTGGTCGACGGCGCCCGCCGCCGGGGCGAGCGCGTCAGCCCGCCGGCCGGCCGTCGGCCGGCCGTCGCCCGTGCCCTCGCCCACGACCGCGCCCCCGCGCCTCCCTCTCCTCCGCGCCTCAGGCCCGCCCGAGCACGTCGAGCAGCCAGGCGAGCTCGAAGGCCCGCTCGCGCCACGACTCGTACCGGCCGCTGACGCCGCCGTGGCCGGCCGACATCTCGGTCTTGAGCAGCACCGGCGCGCCGACGTCGCGCAGCCGGGCCGTCCACTTGGCGGGCTCGACGTAGAGCACGCGGGTGTCGTTGAGCGACGTCACCGCGAGGATGCGCGGGTAGCGCACGCCCTCCCGCACGTTCTCGTAGGGCGAGTAGCCGCGCATGTACTCGTAGACCTCGGCGTCGTGCAGGGGGTCGCCCCACTCGTCCCACTCGATGACGGTCAGCGGCAGGTCGGGGTCGAGGATGCTCGTCAGGGCGTCGACGAACGGCACGGCCGCGACGATGCCGGCGAACAGCTCGGGCGCGATGTTGGCGACCGCGCCCATGAGCAGGCCGCCGGCGCTGCCGCCCTCGGCGACGAGCTGCTCGGGCGTGGTGCGCCCCTCGGCGACGAGGTGGCGGGCGACGTCGACGAAGTCGGTGAACGTGTTCGTCTTCGTCAGGGTCTTGCCCTGCTCGTACCAGGCGCGGCCCATCTCGCCGCCGCCCCGCACGTGGGCGACCGCGAAGACGACGCCCCGGTCGAGCAGCGAGAGGCGCGCCACGCTGAAGCCGGGGTCGATGCTGTGCTCGTACGAGCCGTAGCCGTAGAGGTGCAGCGGCGCGGGCTCGCCGGGCGTCACGGCGTCGCGCCGCCAGACGAGCGAGATCGGCACGCGCGTGCCGTCGGCCGCCGTCACCCACTCGCGGGCCTGCTCGTAGTCGGCCGGGTCGTACCCGCCGAGCACGACCTGGCGCTTCAGCAGCCGGCGCTCGCCCGTGCGCACGTCGAGGTCATAGACCGTCGACGGCGTGACGAACGAGGCGTAGCCGAAGCGCACGGTGGGCTGCGCGAACTCGGGGTTGCCGCCCGCGCCCGCCGCGAAGAGGGGCTCGTCGAACTCGACCTCGACGAGGTCGCCGTAGCCGTCGGGGCCGAGCGGCAGCACGGAGAGCCGGGGCAGCGCCTCGCGGCGGTGCTCGACGACGAGGTGGCCGGCGAAGGCGTCGACGGACTCGAGCCGCACGTCGTCGCGGTGGGCGACGACGACGCGGCGGTCGCTGGTCGAGGTCGGGTCGTCGGCGGGCACGTCGACGAGCTCGAAGTTCTCGGCGCCGTCGTTGTGCACGACGAGCAGGCGGTCGCTGCCGGCGACGACGGCGTGCTCGACGTCGTACTCGACCCCCTCGCGTCGCGGCCACACCACGCGGAACTCCCCGGTCGGGTCGGCCGAGTCGAGCAGCCAGGTCTCGCTGGTGATCTTCGAGCCCACGTCGACGACGAGGTACTGGCGGCTCCGCGTGAGGCCCACGCCGATCCAGTAGCGGTCGTCGGGCTCGGTGAAGACGGTGACGTCGTCGCCCGCCCCGCCGACCTCGTGGCGCCAGATGGTGTCGGGGCGCCACGACTCGTCGACAGTCGGGTAGAAGACGAACCGTCCGGTGGCGTCGAAGACGGCGCCGGGGGCGGTGTCGGCGACCCGGTCGGGCAGGTCGACGCCCGTCGTCAGGTCGCGGACGCGCAGCTCGTAGCGCTCGTCGCCGGTGGTGTCGATCGCCCAGGCGAGCAGGCTGCCGTCGGCCGAGACGTCGAAGCTGCCGAGCGAGAAGAAGTCGTGGCCGTCGGCCTCGACGTTGCCGTCGAGCAGCACCTGCTCGCCCGCCGGGGCGGAGTCGGGGCTGATCGTCGGCGGGGTCCAGTCGTCGGCGTCGGCGACGGGCACCCGGCAGTGGATGCCGTACTGGGCCCCCTCGGCGGTGCGCGAGTAGTACCACCACTCGCCCTCCCGCACGGGCACGCCGAGGTCGGTCTCCTGCACGCGGCCCTTGATCTCCTCGAAGATGGTCTCGCGCAGGGCGGCGAGGTGCGCCGTCTCGGCCTCGGTGTGGGCGTTCTCGGCCTCGAGGTGGGCGATGACCTCCGGGTCCTCCTTGGCGCGCAGCCACTCGTAGTCGTCGACGAACTCGTGACCGTGGTGGCGGCGGGTGACGGGCTTCCGGGGGGCGCGGGGCGCGGGGGACGAGGCCATCTGCCCAGCCTAGCCAGCGCTCCCGTCCTGGCCGGCGCCCCCCGTCGCCGCCACCCGGGCGGGCGCGGGCCACGGAGCTCCGCGGAGGCTCGAGGGCCCCGGGGAGGCGCGGGTCAGATCTGCGTGTCGCTCGCGGTGATCCCGCCCAGGCGCGGGCGCTCGGGGTACTCGTCGGAGGCGACGTGGACGTCGGCGGGGTCGGGCGCGGCCGCCTCGCGGGCCGCGTCGTCGAGGGCGTCCTGCGTGCCGGCCTTCTCCGGCGCGGCGGCCGAGGAGGCGGTGGAGAGCGTGGCCGTGCCGTCGACGTCCTCGCCGGCGGCGAGGCGGGCGGCGTCGAACTGGGCCTGCTCGTCGGCCGCCTCGACGGGGTCGGTCGCGGTGGCGTCGGCGGGGGCGGGGGTCTCGGGTGCGTCGCTCATGCGGCCGACGCTACCCGCGCCTCCCCGCCTCGGTGTCGGCCGGCCCGTCGGCGACGGCGGTCGGCGCCCGGAGCCCCGCGACGGTCGGGCCGAGCCGCGCCTGGCCCGGCTCGAGGTCGGCGATCGCGCGACGCTGCGAGCGCAGCCGCCGCACGCCGGCGTTGAGCCGGGCGTGCAGCTGCATGAGGTGCAGGCGGTAGAGGTCGGGCGCGTCTTCGCTGTCGTCGAGGAAGGTGTTGCAGGCGAGGGTCATCTCGTTGAGCACGGGCAGCGCCGACGACCGCGGGCGGGTCTGCCGCCGGGCCGAGCGGACGACGCCGCGCAGGCCGCCGATCGAGCGCCGCGCGGTCGCCCAGTCGGGGTCGGCGGTCTTGGCGTCGGGGCTGCGCGTCGGCACGATGCGGTGAAGCACGCGGCGGAAGTGGATCTCGGTGACGAGCTCGTTCAGCGCGGAGGCCTCGGCCCGCCGCGACTCGAGCCAGCGCACGAGCAGGTTGGCGCCGAAGGCGGCGCCGGCGCCCACGAAGGCGCCCAGCGTGACGGTGACGACGTCGGTCCAGAGCATGCGGCCAGGCTACGGCCGCCCACCGACAGGGGGAGTCAGCGCGAGGCGGCGTCGATGCGGCCCATCAGCGACCACACCGCGCG
The DNA here is from genome assembly GCF_001423665.1 of Frigoribacterium sp. Leaf164. Taxonomy (NCBI): domain Bacteria; kingdom Bacillati; phylum Actinomycetota; class Actinomycetes; order Micrococcales; family Microbacteriaceae; genus Frigoribacterium; species Frigoribacterium sp. Leaf164. Next base: position 81,026 of record NZ_LMOX01000003.1, on the reverse strand, counting down.
GGAGAGCTCCGGGTGCCAGAGGGCCACGCCGCGGAGGAACCGCAGCTCGTCGTCCGCGCCCCCGCCGCCCCCGTAGGGCACGCCGTCGACCCCGCGGGCGTCGGCCCGCAGCGAGATGACCACCTGCTCGTCGACGGTGGGGAGGCCCGGGATGACGTCCCACGGGTCCTCGCCGCCCCGGCAGCGGAGCTCGATCAGGGCCGCCAGCTCGTCGTGGGCCTCGGCGCGCAGCACCTCGAGGCTGCGACCCGCCCCGCGGAACTCGGGCACGCCGCCGCGGAGGGCGTCGGGCGTCTCGGGCATGCCGTCGAGCCTACGCCGGGCAGGCTGACGACCCGGTCGACCGCTAGCCTGCCGACATGGCCTACGACGTGTGCGTCACCTACCTCCTGCGCGAGGTCGACGGGCGCCGGCAGGTGCTGCTCGGCCGCAAGAAGACCGGGCTCGGCGTCGGCTACCACGTCGGCCTCGGCGGCAAGCTCGAGGGCTCCGAGACGCCCGTCGAGGCGGCCGTCCGCGAGATCGTCGAGGAGGCGCGGGTCGAGGTGCACCCGGCCGACCTCGAGGCGCGGGGCGAGCTGCTCTACCTCTTCCCGCACCGGCCCGCCTGGAGCCAGCGGTCGTCCGTCTTCGTCGCGCGCCGCTGGCGGGGCGAGCCGGTCGAGACCGACGAGCTCGACCCCGCGTGGCACGACGTCGACGCCCTGCCGCTCGACGCCATGTGGGACGACGCCCGGCGCTGGCTGCCCGGCGTGCTCGCCGGGGGACACGTCGCGGCGACGTACACCTTCGGGGCCGACCTCGCGACGGTCGTCTCGGAGGCCGCCGCAGGCTCGTCCGACCCCCGCTGACCCGTCGGCCACAAGGGGGACACGGGCCTGTCCCTCCCCCTCTCGGGTGTCACCGGGAGAGGGGGCAGACGGCCCCCGCGGCCCTCCGTAGTGTCGAGGGGAGACGTCACACCGGGTGACAGAACGCCCCCACGACCCCCTGCGGAGGACCCCTGTGAGCAGCTACGACGGCCTGGCCCTCGACGCCCCCCGGATCCGCCGCCGGGCCACCGCCTCCTCGCGTCTCCTCTCGGCCGTCCGCACCGCCGCCGTCGTGGTCGCCTGGACCGCCGCCGCTGGCCTGTTCGTCGTCGGTGCCGTCGTCGGGGGACCGGGCATGCTCGTCTCGACGCTCGGCCTCCTCGCCCTGCTGGTCGGGTTCGGGGTCACCGCCCTCGCCTCGGCGAGCGCCGACCGCACCGCCGCCCGCACGCTCGCCGAGCAGCTCGACGGCGCCTCGTGGCAGGGCGTCCACCTCGACGGCGCCCACCGCGGCGGCGTCGACCTCTAGCGGCTCGCTCAGCCCTGGCGGGCGTCCCGCTCGTCGACCACGCGCACGGGGCGGGTCGGCAGCTCCTCGGCCTCGAGGCCGCCCGCGGCGCCGAACATCATGTCGCCGCCCTCGTCGAGCTGCGCCCGCTCGTCGTCGGGCACGGTGCGGATCGTGCCCGTGTCGGTCGCGACGAGCCCGTGGCGGGCGAGCACCTCGTCCCGCTCCGCGGTGAGGAACTCGCGGTTCGCGGTCTGGGCGTCCGCGAACATGGTCGTCCGCCCCTCGACGATCCGCCGCACGCGCCGGGCCTCCCACCACCGCTTGCCCACGAGCATGAGCACGACGCCGGCCACCGCGTACGAGGCCATCATCGTGAGGCCGCGCGAGTACCCCGGCCCCACGTCGTAGAGCACGCGCTTGAGCATCTCGGTGATCCCGCTGCCCACGACGACGGCGTTCAGGGCAGCGAACGGCTGGGGCATGAACCACGCCGGGTACGCGCCGCCCGACGCGGGCATCGACAGGAAGACGAAGACGATCATCGCGGGCAGCGCGACGAAGCGGCCGACGAAGTAGCTGATGCCGTTGACCGCGAGCCCGATGGCGACGATCCAGGCCCAGCCGAGCAGGGCGAGCTCGGCGAAGTGGCCCTGCACGGCGCCCACCACGGGCCCCGCGAGCAGGTTCGTCACGAGCGAGATGACCGCGGCCCCGACGAGGATCACGGTGACGCGGGTCCGGTGCCGCAGGGGCGCGCCCATGAGCCCGATGAACATGGCGACCATGTAGCCGCCGATGCACCAGGCGAGCATCAGGTAGAGCGAGACGGTGCCGTACTCGTCGTAGGCCGGCAGGGGGGCGAGGTCGACGACGGTCGGGGCGTCGCCCTCCGCGGTGAGCACCGGCGTGAGCATCGCGGGGATCAGGGCGGAGACCTGGTACTGGTGGGCGCTCGCCTTGTAGAGCTGCGCGTCGCCGGGGTCGACCGCGACCGCCACCTGCCCGCGGAGCACCGCCTCCTGCGCCGTGTCGAGGTCGTCGTACGAGCGCACGTCGAAGACGCCGGGCTGCGCGTCGTCGAGGTCCGCCTGCAGGGTCGATGCTGCCGACGACGAGCCCACCACGGCGATCGGCACGTCGTGCGGGTGCGGGGCGTGGAAGGCCGCGATGTAGCAGAGGCAGAACCCGACGATGAAGAAGAGCGGCAGCCAGAGCTGCAGGCCGATCAGCTGGAGGGACGGGTGGAGGGTGGAGTACCAACGGCGGAACGCGCCGACCGGCGGCTTCTCGGCCCCGTCGGCGACGGCGGTCCCGCCGGCCCCCGTGGCACGGCCCGCCCCCGTGGTCGTGGCCCCGTCGTCTGCCCGGCCTCGCGTCACGTGTCCTCGTCCTCCTCCGGCGCCGCCGACCCCGCGGCCGACGATCACGCCGCCACGCTACGCCTCACGAGCGCGTGCTCGACACCGCGTTCGTGTCCATCGCGAGCTCCTCGGCGTCGAGGCCGAGCAGCACCTGCCGCATGACCTCCTCGTCGAGCTTCCCGGCGTCGCGCTCGCGCAGCACGACCTCGCGGCGCTTCGCGAGCAGCTCGCGCCGGATCTGCCCGATCGCCCGGGGCACCGCACGCCGTCGGTCGCGCTCGGCGCTCGACGGCTCGCGGTCCTCGGCGTCCTCGAGGGCTCCGCGCCGCAGCGCCTCCGACTGGCGCACGAGCCGCACGGTCGTCGCCTGCACCGCGCGCTCGGTGAGCTCGGGCCCGTAGAGCTCCTCCCACGCGGGGCGGCGGCTCTGGACGTACGCGAGGGTCTCGTCGGTGCTCGTCGTGAGGAGCGCCAGCTGCGCCGCGAGGTCGCGGTCACGCTGCGTGGTGTCCTGCACCCCGAGCCAGCGGATCACGGCCGGCAGCGTCAGCCCCTGCAGCAGCAGCGTCCCCACCGTGACGACGAACGCGATGAGGAACATCGTGTCGCGGGCGGGCACGGGCACGCCGCTGTCGGTCACGGCCGGGATCGACACGACCGCCGCGAGCGTCACCACGCCGCGCATGCCCGTCCACGAGATCACGGTGAGCTGCCGCCGGTCGAGGCGAGGCTGGGGTCGGTACCTCAGGCGGCGCAGGGCCGGCACCCGTCGCAGGCCACGGAGCAGGCGGCCGAGCAGCAGGTACCGCAGCACGCGGGCCGCGTAGTAGGTCGCGAAGACGAACGCCGGCCGCACGACCACCACGACGGCGAGCACGACGAACGCCACCCCGACGCTCTGCCCGAGCCCCCGGTCGCTCTCGGCGACGTCGAGCACGACGGTCTTCAGCTGCAGCCCGATCAGCGCGAAGACGAAGCCCTCGAGCAGCACGTCGGCGGCGGCCCAGAACGGGCGCTCCTGCAGCCGCGTCGCGTAGCCCGTGCGGGGCGAGTTGAAGCCGACGTAGAGGCCGGCGGCGACGACCGCGAGCACGCCCGAGCCGCTGAGCTCCTCGGCGAGGATGTACGCGACGAACGGCAGCAGCAGCCCGATGACGTTCTCGATGACCGGGTCGTCGATCCGCATCCGCACCCGGTGGGCCACGACGCCGAGCACGAGGCCGACCGCGACCCCCACGCCGATCGCGAGGCCGAAGATGCCGAGGTCCTGCCAGAGGGTGAGGGAGGCGCCCCCCACGATCGCGAGGAACACCTTCACCAGCGTCAGCGAGGCCGCGTCGTTGATCAGGCTCTCGCCCGAGAGCACGGTCATCACCTTGCGCGGCAGGCCGAGCTTGCGGCCGATCGCCGCCGCCGACACCGCGTCGGGCGGGGCGACCACGGCGCCGACGAGGATCGCAGCCGGCAGGGTCATGTCGGGGATGAGCAGGTACGCGACGCCGCCGACGACGAACGCCGTGACGACGACGGCGCCGATGCCCAGCCGCTGGATCTGCACGCGGCTCTCGCGGAAGTTGAGCAGCGACACGTCGAGCGACGCCGAGTAGAGCAGGGGCGGCAGCACGACGGTGAGGATCACCTCGGAGTCGATCTCGATGTCGGGCACCCCGGGCACGAACGAGACCAGCAGCGCGACGCCGACCGTGAGCAGGGGAGCGGGCAGGCCCCGCCAGCGCGCGAACGCCGTGACGAGGAGCGAGCCGCTCAGGATGATCAGCAGTTCGGCGAGC
>NZ_LMOX01000003.1:255-76542 GCF_001423665.1 Frigoribacterium sp. Leaf164 | reverse complement strand
GGTGCGGTGCGGTGCGGTGCGGTGCGGTGCGGTGGTGCGTGCGGCGGCGCCAGCCGGTCGGCTCGACGCGGCTCGGTGCACGGTCTGCACCCAGTCTCGCAGGCGACCGGCGGGAGGCGGCCGGATGAACGACGGGCGTCGCCCGGGCGGCAGCGCCCCGGCGCCCGCGGGTCGTAGGGTCGGGGGATGACCCGTGCCGCCCGACCCGCCCCCGCCGTCGAGGCCGCCGACCTGCTGCGCGACACGACGCACGGCCGGGTGCGCGGCGTGCACGAGCGCGGCGTCGTCGCGTGGCGGGGGATGCCCTTCGCCGCGCCTCCCACCGGCCCGCGGCGCTTCCGGGCGCCCGCGCCCGCGCAGCCCTGGCGGGGCGTCCGCGACGCCGCGCACTTCGGGCCGGCCGCCCCGCAGGACCGCGGCCAGTTCGTCGGCGTCGACGCCACGACGCCGACCGACGAGGACTGCCTGACGATCAACGTCGTCGCCCCCGAGGGCTCCCGCCCGGGCGACGACCTGCCGGTGCTCGTCTACGTGCACGGAGGCGCCTACAGCGTCGGCTCCTCGCGGGAGCACCCGCGGCACGGGGAGGCGCTCGTCCGCGAGGGCGGCATCGTCTACGTGAGCTTCAACTACCGGCTGGGCGCCTTCGGCTACCTCGACTTCACGGCCTGGTCGACGCCCGAGCGGCCGCTGGAGTCGAACCTCGGCCTCCGCGACCAGGTGGCCGCGCTCGAGTGGGTCCGCGACGAGGTCCGCGCGTTCGGCGGCGACCCGGGCGCCGTGACGCTCTCCGGCGAGAGCTCGGGCGGCAACGCGGTGACCACCCTGATGACCGTCCCGGCAGCGCGGGGGCTGTTCCACCGCGCCATCGCCCAGAGCTCGCCGACGAACGCGCTCTACCCGCCCGACGTCACGCGCCGCTGGGCGGGGGAGTTCCTGGAGCTGCTGACGCACCAGGTCAGCGACGACGACCTCGAGTCGACCTCCGTCGAGGACGCCGGGCGGATGCTGGCGGAGGCGCCCGTCGCGGCGGTCGTGCGGGCCTCGGCCGAGCTGCAGCTGCGGACTCCCGACGAGCAGCCCGGCACCATCAGCCTCAGCCCCGTCATCGACGGCGACTTCCTGCCCGAGCGACCGCTCGACGCCTTCAAGGCGGGCCGTGCGCACCCCGTCCCGTTGATCATCGGCACCAACGACCGCGAGGGCTCGGTCTTCACGGGGCGTCGCGACATCCTCGCGACCACCAAGCCGCGCATCCGCGCGATCTTCGCCGCCACCGAGAAGAAGAGCCGGAAGGCGATCAAGCGGCAGTACCCCGGCCTGCCCGCCGACCGCCGGGCCGCCCTCGACTTCGGGGGCGACTTCGCGTTCTGGTTCCCGACCGTCAAGGTCGCCGAGCGGCACGCCGTGCACCAGCCCGTGTACTTCTACCGGTTCGACGCCGCCCCGCGCATGCTCGCCGTCGCGGGCGTCGACGCCTTCCACGGGCTCGAGCTGATGGCCCTGCACGACCGGATGGACTCGGCGTTCGGCTGGGCGATGAGCGCCCTCGGCGGGCGCCGGGCCTTCCTGCGGACGGCGGCGCGGATGCGCGCCCGCTGGATCGAGTTCGTGCGGACGGGCGAGGTCGACGGCTGGCCCCCGTACGACCCCTTCCGACGGCGCACCCTGATCATCGACGCGCGCGACCGCGTCGAGCACGACCCCCGGGGCGAGCGCCGTCGGGCCTGGCAGGCGTTCGTGCCGCACATCTGAGCGGGTGGGCGGCCCAGGCTGCCCTGCGGACGGCGCGCGGACACTTGTCGTCCACCTGCCTGTACCCCGCCGTCCACCTCCGAGTTGACCGGCGTTCACCATGCTGCGAGAGTTCCCCGGTGGATCTCACGCTCATCGTCGTCCTGGTCATCGCCCTGGCCCTGTTCTTCGACTTCACCAACGGCTTCCACGACACGGCGAACGCCATGGCGACCCCGATCGCGACGGGGGCGATGAAGCCCAAGGTCGCGGTCACGGTGGCGGCGGTGCTCAACCTCGTCGGCGCCTTCCTCAGCACCGAGGTCGCCAAGACCGTGTCGGGCGGCATCATCCGCGAGGGCGACGGAGGCGTGCAGATCTCTCCCGAGATGATCTTCGCGGGCCTGATCGGCGCCGTCGTCTGGAACATGATCACCTGGCTGCGGGGCCTGCCCTCCAGCTCGTCGCACGCGCTCTTCGGCGGCCTCATCGGCGCCGCGGTCGTCGGGGCGGGCGTGAGCTCGGTCGACTTCTCGGTCGTGCTCTCGAAGGTCGTGCTGCCGGCGCTCCTCGCGCCGCTGATCGCCGGCCTCGTCGGCTACACCGCGACCCGCCTGGCCTACACGATCACGCGCCGCCGCGACGACAAGAGCGAGCGCGGGGGCTTCCGCTACGGCCAGATCTTCACCTCGTCGCTCGTCGCCCTCGCGCACGGCACCAACGACGCCCAGAAGACGATGGGCGTCATCACCCTGACGCTGATCGCCTCGGGCGCCCTCGGCGCCGGCAGCGGACCGCCGCTCTGGGTCGTCGTGGTCTGCGCCTTCGCGATCGCGCTCGGCACCTACACCGGCGGCTGGCGCATCATCCAGACCATGGGCGGCGGGCTCACCGAGGTCAAGCCGACCCAGGGCTTCGCGGCCGAGGCGTCGACGACGGCCACGGTGCTCGCCTCGAGCCACCTCGGCTTCGCGCTGTCGACGACGCAGGTCGCCAGCGGCTCGATCATCGGCGCGGGCCTCGGGCGCCGCGGCTCGAAGATCCAGTGGAGCACCGCCGGCAAGATCGTCGCCGCCTGGTTCATCACCCTCCCCGCCTCGGCCGCCGTCGGCGCCGTCGCCGCCCTGATCGCGACGCTCGGCACGCCCGGCCTCGTCGTCGACGCCGTGGTGGGCGTCGTCGTGATCGGCGGCATCTTCCTGCTGTCGCGGCGACGCCCGCACGAGCAGGGCGCCGCGATGGAGGTCGACGTCGCCGCGACGAGCGTGCTCTCGCGCCGCCGGGCCCGTCGGCTCGAGAAGAAGGGCCGCGTCGACACGCCGGCCTCCGGCGTCGAGGCCCCGTTCGTGCGCCTCGACGAGGCGGCCCCGACCGTCGCCCCGCGCGGCACGCTCTCGGGCGGCCCCCGCCCCGACAAGGAGGAGAACCGATGATCGACTGGTCCGCGTTCGTCGTCGTCGCGCTCGTCTCGCTGTTCTCGGCGGCCGCGCTCGTCAGCCTGTACTCGCTGGGCCTGCGGCTCGTGACGCTCGAGGGCCGCAGCACCGCGCGCGCGGCGGCCGGCTACGCGTGCTTCGTGGTCTGCGCGCTCGGGGTGCTCTACGGCATCTACCTGATCGTCCCCGGCCTGCACGGCTGACGCCGCACCGCTCATCCGCCGCCCCGCCTCCCCGCGGCGGTGGCAGCGCGAGAGGGCCCCGACGTCGACGACGTCGGGGCCCTCTCGGTGGTGCGGGAGGCGCGGGTCAGCTCGTGCGCACCGGCCCGGTCGGCAGCGCCACGTGCTCGTACTCCGGCTCGCGCCGCGGGATGGCCAGGGCCAGCAGCACGCTGACCAGGGCGACCGCTCCGCCGAGCACGAAGGTGAGGCGGAAGCCGGCCTCGGTCGGCACGGACGCGTCGCCGAACGGCACGGAGTTCGCGGTGAGCAGCAGGCCGACGACGGCCGAGGCGCTCGTGGTGCCGAGCGACCGCATGAGGGTGTTGAGGCCGTTCGCCGCGGCGGTCTCGGTCGCGGGCACCGCGTGCATGATGAGCGTCGGCATGGCCGCGTAGGCGAGCCCGATGCCGAAGCCGATCAGCACCGAGACGAGCACGATCTGCCACACCTCGCGGAAGGCGAGGGCCGCGACCGCGTAGCTCACGACGATGACGGCGCCGCCGACGACGAGGCAGAGCCGGGCGCCGAAGCGGGCGGTGGCGCGGGCGGCCACCGGGGCCATGAACATCATCACGACGCCCGAGGGGGCGAGGCAGAGCGAGGCGACCATGACGGTCTGGCCGAGGCCGACCCCGGTCTCGGCGGGCAGCTCGAGCAGCTGCGGCAGCGAGACGTTGCTGCCGAAGAGCGCGAAGCCGAGGGCGACCGACGCCAGGTTGGTGAGCAGCACGGCGGGCCGGACGGCGACGCGGAGGTCGACGAGGGGGCTCGCGACGCGCAGCTGGTAGGCGCCCCACGCCACGAGCACGACGAGGCCCGCGAGGCCGGAGACGAGCGTGGAGGTGCTCGCCCAGCCCCAGTCGTTGCCCTTCGAGACGGCGAGCAGCAGGCCCGTGAGGCCCACGGCGAGGCCGATCGCCCCGGGGAGGTCGAACCGCCCGGGGGTCTTGAGGGTGCTGACGGGCACGAGAGTCGCCACGAGGGCGAAGACCACGACGCCGAGCGCGGCGGCCGTCCAGAACAGCACGTGCCAGTCGAAGGTGACCGAGATGTACGCGCTGAGCGGCAGGCCGATCGCGCCGCCGAAGCCGAGCGTCGCGCTGACGAGCGCGACGGCGCCGCCGAGGCGCTCGGCCGGCAGCGTGTCGCGGAGGATGCTGATGGCGAGCGGGATGATGCCGAGCGCCGTGCCCTGCAGGGCACGGCCGACGATCAGCGGCACCAGCTCGGAGGTCGTGGCGGCCACGACCGACCCGAGCACCATGACGACGACGAGCACGAGCACGATGCGGCGCTTGCCGTAGAGGTCGCCGAGGCGACCCGCGATCGGCGTCACGACGGCCCCGGCGAGCAGGGTGGCCGTGATGATCCAGGTGGTGTCGGCCGGGTCGGCGTCGAGCAGCTCCGGGAACGACGGCACGATCGGGATGACGAGCATCTGCATGAGCGCCGCCACCATGCCCGAGAAGGCGAGCACGGCGATCACGACGCGGGGGTCGCGGGTGCGCGTCAGCCGGGCGCGCTCCCGGGCGCGGCGCCGGTCGCCCGGCTCCGCGGAGGGCCCGGGGGAGGCGGTGGTCGCGTCGGCCTGCGAGGCCGAGCGGGAGCGGGCTGCGGGGGTGGGGTCGCCCGGCTGGGCGTCGTCGTGGGTCAGCGTCATCTGTCTTCTCGGCAGGGGCCCGGAGGCGGCGGTGGAGCGGGTCGAGGTGCAGGCACTGCAACGTTCGCCGGCCCGAGAAGCTTCCCACGAGTTCGGGAGGTGACCGACAGCTGTCGATCATCGCCCGGAGTCCCGACCCGCGCCTCCTCGTCTCGCTAGGCTCGGCAGGGCCGACCACCGCAGCTCACGAGGCCGCGGGGCGCACGACGACGGAGGCACGACGACCGTGACGACTGACGACCTGACCCCCCTCGACGCTCCCGACGCGGCTCCGCCGCTGCTCCAGGGCGCGCCCCAGCCCGGGCCCGAGCACGAGGCCGGGCCCGCGACCGGCGCCGCGGCCGCCGGGCGCACGCGCCGCGCGGCCCGGGCCGCCACCCGGGTCGAGAGCGACTCGCTCGGCAGCCGCGAGGTCCCCGCCGACGCATACTGGGGCATCCACACCGCCCGGGCCCTCGAGAACTTCCCGATCAGCATGCGGCCGATCTCGGTCTACCCCGACCTCGTCGTCGCCCTCGCCCTCGTCAAGCAGGCGGCCGCGCGGGCGAACGTCGAGATCGGCGTGCTCGACCCCCGCAAGGCCGAGGCGATCGAGCGGGCCTGCGTCGAGATCCGCGGCGGGGCGCTCCACGACCAGTTCGCGGTCGGGGTCATCCAGGGAGGCGCGGGCACGAGCACGAACATGAACAGCAACGAGGTGATCGCGAACCGCGCCCTCGAGCTCCTCGGCCACGGCAAGGGCGAGTACGAGCACCTGCACCCGATCGACGACGTCAACCGCAGCCAGAGCACGAACGACACGTACCCGACCTCGGTCAAGATCGGCATGGTGCTCACGCTGCGCCGCCTGCTCGACGAGCTCGACCTGCTCGCGACGGCCTTCGCCACGAAGGGCGCCGAGTTCCACGACGTGCTCAAGGTGGGCCGCACCCAGCTGCAGGACGCCGTGCCGATGACGCTCGGGCAGGAGTTCGTCGGCTTCGCGCACACCCTCGGCGAGGACGTGCAGCGGCTGCGCGACGTCGTGCCGCTGCTCGGCGAGATCAACCTCGGCGCCACCGCGATCGGCACGGGCATCACCGCCGACCCGCTCTACGCCGAGGCCGTGCGCCGCCACCTCGGCGAGCTCAGCGGCATGGAGCTCGTCACGGCGCCCGATCTCATCGAGGCGACGAGCGACACCGGCGTGTTCATGACCCTCAGCGGGGCGCTCAAGCGCAGCGCGATCAAGCTCTCGAAGATCTGCAACGACCTCCGCCTCCTCTCGTCGGGCCCGCAGGCCGGCATCGGCGAGATCACGCTGCCGCCGCGCCAGGCCGGGTCGTCGATCATGCCGGGCAAGGTCAACCCCGTCATCCCCGAGGTCGTCAACCAGGTGGCCTTCTCCGTGGCCGGGGCCGACGTCACCGTCACGATGGCCGCCGAGGCGGGGCAGCTCCAGCTCAACGCCTTCGAGCCGGTCATCGCGCACTCCGTGATGCAGAGCCTCCAGTGGATGACCGCGGCCTGCCGCACCCTCCGGGTCAACTGCGTCGACGGCATCGAAGCGAACCGCGCCCGCCTCAGCCAGCAGGTCGACACCAACGTGGGCAGCGTGACGGCGCTGACGCCCTACATCGGCTACTCGGCGGCGGCCTCGATCGCGCACACGGCCCTCACGACGAACGCCTCGATCTCGACGCTCGTCGTCGCGGCCGGGCTGATGAGCGAGGAGCAGGTCCGCAAGGTGCTCTCTCCGGCGCGGCTGTCGGGCCTCGAGGCGGTCACGAGCGCGATCCCGGTCATCGACGTCGACGCCGACCCGGTCGAGGCCGTCACGCGCGCCGCCGCCGAGTCGGGTGCCCGCAACCCCGGCGACGAGACCGCGGGCTGACGCGAGGGCGCCGGCCTCAGTCCGTCTCGACCTCGGGCTCGTCCTCGTGCCCGAAGGCGCGGCGGAGGGTCCCCTCGCCGATCAGGCGCCCGCCGCGCAGCTGCAGGTGCCGCAGCTCGTCCGCGTCGAGCACGCCGCCGTTCTCGCGGAGCGACCGCTCGCGGATGGCGCGCCCGACCCTGACGTCCCACGCCGAGTTGCGGGCGAGGATGTGGTTGCGGGCGGTGTCGCGCATCGGCAGGGGGATGACCTCCTCGGCCTGCAGGCCGCGGCGCAGCTGCCGCAGCCGCAGCACCTCGCTGTCGAGCTCGCCGCCGATGACGAGCACGAAGTTGCTGATGTACGAGTAGAGCAGCACGACGATGACCATGCCGAGCCAGCCGTAGAAGCGGTCGTAGTTCGAGAAGGTCGTCACGTAGAGGGCGAACCCGACGGTGCAGACCGCCCAGATGCCGAGGGCGAACATGGCGCCGTACGACACCCAGCGGAGGCGGGGAGGGCGCACGTTGGGGGTGAAGTAGTAGAGCATCGCCACCGCGAAGACCGCCAGCGCGACGAGCACCGGCCACTTCAGCACGTTCCAGAGGGTGAGGAACGGCTCCCCGAACCCGACGGCGTCGCCGATGCCGCGGGCGAGCGTCGGCGTGACGAGCAGGATGGTCGCGATGACGGCGAACGACACCATCAGCACGAGCGTGACGATCATCATGTGGCCCCGGAACTTCCAGATCCGGCGCCCCTCCTCGACGTCGTAGGCGGTGTTCATCGCCCGGCCGAACGCGGTCGTGTACGACGAGAGCGACCACAGGGTCAGCCACAGCCCGATGCCGAACGCGACGCCGGGGTTCGAGAGGCTGAGCATCTGCTCCAGCGGGCCCCGGAGGGTGTCGACCGCCGACGGGGTGAGCACGTAGCGGGCGACCCCCAAGATCTCGTCCACCGCCTCCTCGCCCTCCTGGAAGAGCGCGACGCCGGAGACGAGCGCCAGGGCGGTCGGCAGGATCGACAGCGTCGAGAAGAAGGTGAGGGCCGCGGCGGCGTCGATCGTGCGGTGCCGCAGGAAGTCGTGCCAGACCCGCATGACGACGTAGCGGGTGAGCGACGGGTTCTCCGGCAGGGACCTCGTCGACGGCATCCCCCGAGGGTACCGTCGCGGCGCGCCCTCCCCGTGCCGGGTGCGTAGGGTCGTGCCATGACCTGGACCGACCCTCGTGGGCAGCAGCCCTGGCCCCACGACCCCCAGCGCCCCGTGGTCTCGAACCCCGACCCGGTCTGGTACCCCGTGCAGCCCGTCTTCACCCAGGCGCCCCCGCGACGCCGCGTGGCGAGCACCGTCTCGCTCGCGGTCGGCTTCACCGTCATCGGCGTCTTCGCGCTCGCCGTGGTCGTCTACTTCCTGCTCTTCCTGCAGCCGGCCGTCATCGTCGCGGCGAGCGTGCTCGCCTTCGTGCCGCTCGCGATCGTGCTGACCGGCATCTGGCTCGTCGACCGCTGGGAGCCCGAGCCCCGCGTCGCCCTGCTCTTCGCCTTCCTGTGGGGAGGCGCGGTGTCGGTGGGCACGGCCCTGATCGTCGACCTCGTGGTCGGCTCCGTGCAGTCGCTGGTCGGCATCGGCGCCTCGAGCGGCTCCGAGGTGCTCGGCGCGGTCGTCCAGGCGCCGATCGTCGAGGAGGCCGCCAAGGGCTTCGGCGTGCTGCTCGTGCTGTGGATCTTCCGCCGCCACTTCGACGGGCCGGTCGACGGCATCGTCTACGCCGCGACCGTGGCGGCCGGGTTCGCGTTCGTCGAGAACATCCAGTACTTCGCGGTGCAGGTGACCGACGACCTGTTCAGCGGCAGCCAGGGGCTGGTCTTCGTCTTCGTCGTGCGGGCCCTGATGTCGCCGTTCGCCCACGTCATGTACACCGCGTGCACGGGCATCGCGCTCGGCTACGCGGCCCGGCGGACGGGCCCCTACGGCGCGATCGGCTTCTTCTTCCTCGGGCTCGTGCCCGCGGTGCTGCTGCACGCGCTCTGGAACGGCGCGCTCGTCGTGGTGGGCGACTCCTTCTTCGTCTACTACCTGCTCGTGCAGGTGCCGATCTTCCTGGCGATGATCGGCCTCGTGGTCTTCCTGCGCCGCAACGAGCGGCGCGTGACGCACGCCCGTCTCGCGGAGTACGCGGCCGTGGGCTGGTTCAGCGCCGACGAGGTCGCGATGCTCTCGACCTCGGCCGGTCGTCGACGGGCCCGCCGCTGGGCGGCGGCGGCGGGGGTGGGGCCGGCCATGAAGCGCTTCGTCTCCGACGCCACGCGCCTCGCGTTCACCCGGCAGCGGATGGTCAAGGGCAGCCGTGGCGGCGACCCGTCGGCGCAGCGCGACGAGGGCGAGCTGCTGACGGCCCTCGCCCGCAGCCGGGCGGCCCTGCAGGCGCCGACCGCCGCCTTCGTGGGCCACGCCCCACGGCCCGAGCTGCCGCCGACGCAGGCCGGCTGGGGCGCTCCGCCCGCCGTTGGGCAGGGCTCGTACTGGCAGGGCGGTCAGTCCGGTGGCGCGGCGCCGCAGACCGACCCCTGGGGTCGGCCGGTCCCGCCGCCGCACTGGTGAGGGGCGGGGCGGTCACGGTGGTGGCCGCCACGGCGTCGGGTGCTACGGCGTCGGGTGCGCGGCGTCGTAGCGGCCGAACGAGGGCGTGAGCCGGGCCGCGACGACCATCAGCACCACGATCAGGGCGCCGCCGAGCAGCGGCGGCCAGGCGACGCCGGCCACGGCGACGAGCCCGACGAAGAGGTCGCCGACCCGGGGCCCGCCGGTCACCACGACGATGAAGATGCCCTGCAGCCGCCCCCGCATGGAGTCGGGCGCGGCGGCCTGGAGGATGGTCGAGCGGAAGATCGAGCTGACGTTGTCGGCCGCCCCCGCGCCGGCCAGCGCCAGCGCCGCCGCCGCGAGCGGCAGCAGGTCGGCCTCGGCCAGGCCCTCGGTCAGGCCGCCCGACCCGTGGCCGGGGGCGAGCAGCAGCACGAGGCCGAAGGCGAGCACGAACCCGCCGTAGACCGCGATGGCCCGCTGCACGGCGCGCCCCTGGAGGCGAACGTGGCCGAGGCGGCCGCTGAACACGCTGCTCAGCAGCGCCCCGACGGCGTACGAGGCGGTGAGGACGCCGACCGTCACCGCGCCTCCTCCGATCACCACGGCCCCGACGACGGGGAAGAGCACGCGCGGCTGGCCGAAGGTCATCGCGACGATGTCGAGCACGAACGTGGTGCGGATGTTGGGGGAGCGGCGGAGGAAGCGCAGGCCCACCATCAGCGACGAGAGCCCCGGCCGCTGCGTCTCGCCCTCGGGCCGGATCGGCGGCAGGGTGACGATGCCGAGGAAGGCGGTGCTGAACAGGACGACGTCGACCGTGTACGTCAGCGGGAAGCCGACGCCGGCGACGAGGATCCCCGCGAGCGCCGGGCCGACCGTCAGCATCAGGCCCGTGCCGATCCCGCTGAGGGCGGAGGCGGCGGGCAGCAGCGAGACCGGCAGGAGGCGCGGGATGATCGAGGCCCGGGAGGTCGCGATCATCGTGCCCGCGACCGCGTTGACGCAGGTCAGGGCGTAGAGCAGCACCACCTCGCGGAGGCCGAGCCAGGCGTGCAGGGCGATCGCCCCGGTCGAGAGCCAGGCGAAGACGGCCGCGACGAGCGCGACCTTGCGGCGGTCGAAGGCGTCCGCGAGCATGCCGCCGTAGAGGCCGGCGAGGATCATCGGCACCAGCGAGACGACGCCCACGAGGGCGACGGAGAACGTCGAGCGCGTGATCTCGTAGACCTCGAGCCCGACGGCCACGAGGGTGAGCTGCGTGCCGATGCCGCTGATCGTGTTGCCGACGAACAGCCGTGCGAAGGCGGGGCTCGCCCGGAGCGGGGTCGTGTCGACGAAGAGCGGCCGGCGCGCCTCGGCGGCCTTCGGGGCGCCCTCGGACGGCGCGGTCTCGGGGGCGGGGTCTGGAGTGGACAAGCCTCCATCATCGTCCACGCGCGCGCACCGTGGTGCCGGGGTCGGGTGCTTGGATGGGAGGCATGACACACGACCCCCAGACCAAGCCCGAGATCGACGCCCCCACCGGCCCGGCCCCCGCCGACCTCGAGATCAGCGACATCACCGTCGGCGACGGCGCCGAGGCCCAGCGCGGCTCGACCGTCGACGTCCACTACCTCGGCGTCGAGTTCGACTCCGGCGAGGAGTTCGACTCCTCCTGGAGCCGCGGCGAGTCCGTGAACTTCCCCCTCGCCGCGCTCGTCCAGGGCTGGCAGGAGGGCATCCCCGGCATGAAGGTCGGCGGCCGCCGCCAGCTCGTCGTCCCGCCGCAGCTGGCCTACGGCCCCGCCGGCAGCGGCCACCCGCTCTCGGGCAAGACCCTGATCTTCGTCATCGACCTCCTCGGCGTCAGCTGATGGCCCTGCGTCCCGCCCCGTCGGTCGGCCTGGCCGACGGGCACACGATCCCCGCGCTGGGGCTCGGCACCTACGGCATGGACGGCGACGAGGGCGCGGCGCAGGTCGCCGGCGCGATCGAGTCGGGCTACCGCCTCCTCGACACCGCCCTCAACTACGGCAACGAGGGCGCCGTCGGCGAGGCGATCCGCCGCGTCGACGTGCCCCGTGACGAGCTCGTCGTCACGACCAAGCTGCCCGGCCGCCACCACGGCTACGAGGAGGCCCTGGCCAGCTTCGAGGAGAGCCGGGCGACGCTCGGCGTCGACGTCGTCGACCTCTACCTGATCCACTGGCCGCTGCCCCGGGTCGACAAGTACGTCGACGCGTTCCGCGCCTTCGTGAGGCTGCAGGAGGACGGCCTCGTCCGCTCCGTCGGCGTCTCGAACTTCACCGAGGCCCACCTGCAGCGCCTCGCCGACGAGACGGGCGTCGTGCCCGTCGTCAACCAGGTCGAGCTGCACCCGTACTTCCCGCAGGCCGAGCTCCGCGCGGTGCACGAGCGGATGGGCATCGTCACCGAGAGCTGGAGCCCGCTCGCCAAGCAGAGCGAGCTCCTGACGGAGTCGGTGGTCACCGAGATCGCCCGTGCCCACGGGAAGACGCCCACGCAGGTCGTCCTCCGCTGGCACGTCCAGCTGGGCGCCGTGCCGGTGCCGAAGTCGGCCGACCCCGGCCGGCAGCGCGAGAACCTCGACGTCTTCGACTTCGAGCTCACCGAGGCCGAGGTCGTCGCGATCAGCGGCCTCGAGCGCGGCCGGCTGTGGGACGGCGACCCGGAGACGCACGAGGAGTTCTAGGCCCTCACCGCGCCTCCGGCACGACCCCGAGACCGCACCGACCCGCACCGGGCCGGTGCGGTCTCGTCGTGGCGCCCGCGGCCCCGGCGGCACCGGGGGTGGAGCCGGGGGGAGTCGCGTGGACGGTAGACTGATGCGCCGACTTTCCCGAGGGGTGCGACCGCCAGTGACATCATCCGAGCTCGACCGCGAACGCTCCTACGTGGGCACGCTCTACGCCCGTCTCGACGAGCTCAAGGAGGACGCCCGCGTGCGCCTCGAGCGCGTCCGGGCCGAGTCCGTGGGCGGCAACCACCAGAGCCGCAGCGAGCGCGACGCCTACGCACGCCTCTACGAAGACACCATCGCGCAGCTCGGCGCCGTCGACGAGCGCCTCGCCTTCGGCCGCCTCGAGCTCGAGCAGCCGGACGAGCTGGGCCAGGGCGACGCCGTGGCGATGCCCGGCACGGGCGGGCGCTACCGCTACATCGGCCGCATCGGCCTCCGTGACGGGCAGCACCACCCGATCCTGCTCGACTGGCGCGTGCCCGGCGCCAGCGCGTTCTACCAGGCCACGGCGGCGACCCCGATGGGTGCCCGGGCCCGTCGTCACCTGACCCTCGACGGTCGCCGCGTCACGCGCCTGGAGGACGAGGTCTTCGACCCCGAGCTGCTCGACCGCGACGACGTGCAGCTGCAGGGCGAGGGCGCCCTGATGGCGGCGCTGACCGCGCAGCGCACCGGCCGCATGACCGACATCGTCGCGACCATCCAGGCCGAGCAGGACGTCATCATCCGCTCGCCCCTCGACGGCGTGCTCGTCGTCCAGGGCGGGCCCGGCACCGGCAAGACGGCGGTGGCCCTCCACCGCGCCGCGTACCTGCTGTACTCGCACCGCGACCGCCTGCGCGGGTCGGGCGTGCTCGTCGTCGGCCCGTCGCGGTCGTTCCTCCGCTACATCGAGCAGGTGCTGCCGTCGCTCGGCGAGACCGGCGTCGTGCTCTCGAGCCTCGGCGGGCTCTACCCGGGCGTCGAGGCGCAGACCGACGACGCGCCCGAGGTCGCGGCCCTCAAGGGCTCGGCCGAGATGGCCGACCTGATCCGCCGGGCGGTGCGGTCGCGGCAGGTGCGACCGACGCAGCCGACGACGATCGACGTCAACGGCGAGCGGCTCGTCGTGCAGCCCGAGCTCGTCGCCGAGGCGATGCGCAAGGCGCAGGAGCGCGGCAAGCAGCACAACGTCGGCCGCGTGACCTTCAACAAGGCGGCTCTCTCGGCTCTGACCCGCCAGCTCGTGGCGCAGATGCGCGACCACGGCACGACCGTCGACGAGTCCGACGAGGCCGTGCTGCGCGAGGACATCCGCCAGACCCACGACGTCAAGGTGCTGCTGAACACCGCGTGGCTGCCCCTGTCGGCCGAGAAGCTGATCGAGGACCTCTACGCGCGCCCGCAGTGGCTCGCGACGATCACCCAGCGCTGGAGCCCGAGGCAGCGTGCCCTGCTGCAGCGGCCCCGCGGCTCCGAGTTCACGATCTCCGACGTGCCGCTGCTCGACGAGGCCGCCGAGCTGCTGGGCGAGTTCCAGGCCGGCGTCGACCCCGAGAGGCTGGCCCGCAAGCAGCAGCGCAAGCGCGACATCGAGAACGCCGAGCGCGCCATCGAGAACATGGGCGTGGAGGGCATGGTCTCGGCCGAGCAGATCGCGGGCGGCTTCGCCGAGCGCGCCGCGTCGATGACCACCGCCGAGCGCGCCGCCGGCGACCGCACCTGGGCCTTCGGCCACGTCGTCGTCGACGAGGCGCAGGAGCTCTCGCCGATGCAGTGGCGCCTGCTCTCGCGACGCTGCCCGCTGCGCTCGTTCACCGTCGTGGGCGACATCGCCCAGGCGTCGAGCCCTGCCGCGGCCTCCTCGTGGGACGTCGCGCTGCAGAGCCTGCTCGGTCGCCGTCGGGGCTCGTCGGTCGCCGGCACCTCGGCGCCCTGGCGCCTGGAGGAGCTCACCGTCAACTACCGCACGCCGAGCCAGATCGTCGACCACGCCGAGCGGCTGGCGATCGAGGCGGGGCTGCGCATCACGCCCAGCCGTTCCGTCCGGTCGAGCGGGTGGCCCGTGCGCGAGGTCGCCGTCGGGGCCGGTGGAGCAGGGGGAGTCGCGGGTCGTGACGCCCTCGTCGCCGCCGGCGTCGAGGCGGTCGCCGCCGACCGGGCCGTCGACGACTCCGGGACGCTGGCGGTCATCGCCCCGCAGGGCCTCGTGGGCCCGCTCGTCGACCGGCTCGTCGAGCTGTTCCCGGGGCAGGTCGCCCCCGGCACAGCGTCGCTGACCAAGCCGATCTCGGTGCTCAGCCCCGCGACGTCGAAGGGCCTCGAGTTCGACGCCGTCGTGATCGTCGACCCCGAGGGCGTGCGGGCCTCGTCGGCCCGCGGCGCCGCCAGCCTCTACGTCGCGATGACCCGCCCGACGCAGCGCCTCACGGTCGTCGGCTAGCGCCGGGGCTGCTCGAGCCCGGCTGCCCGGCGGGCGGCCTCGGCGACCCGGTCGTGGTGGGCGCGCCAGCCCGTCGCGTCGCGGTCGGGCACGTTCGGGTCGCCCGGCCCGGAGCCGAGGCGACCGTCGACGAGCTCACGGGCGAGGTCGGCGTGCCCCGTGTGCCGGGCGGTCTCGACGCAGAGGTGCACGAGCACCGTGTGCAGCGTGACCTCCTGTCGACCCGCCGACCACCACGGCACGAGGCCGGGGGAGTCGAGGTCGAGCTCGCGCACCGTCGCGTCGACGGGCGTCGTGCTCGCCGAGGCCCTCGAGCTTGCCGAGCAGGTCGCCCCGTTGGCGTGACAGGTAGCGCTGCAGCGTCTCCTTCTGGTCCATGGCCCCCAGGGTGCCCCGTCGGGGCTCCCGGCACCAGCCCCCGTCGCCCCCGTCGGCGTCGTGTCGGGTCGGGCAGGGGGCCGGCTCAGTTGTAGTCGGCGGGCCAGGTGAACCCGGGAGGCGCGGTGACGGCCTCGCCCGCCGGCGCGAGCACCAGCGCCACGTCCTCGAAGTCGCTGAGCCGGATGCCCGCGGGGTCGCCGCCGTACCGGCTCCCGTCGACGAACACGGTGAGCGTCCGCCCGTCGTCGCCCCCGAGGTCGCCCACGCCGGACTGGTCGAGGTGCACGCCCCACTCCGTGAAGAGCTGGCCGAGCACGAACGACTCACGGCGGGGCGACTCGACGTGGACGATCCCCGACGTGTCGTGCGTGTGGATCGGCGCCGCGAACTTCGTCCCCGAGTCGTGGCCGATGTCGCCGGGCACGGTCACCGGCTCGCCGTCGACGGTGATCGACAGGTGGCTGTGCACGTGCATGGCGAGGTCCTGGCCCCAGACGTTCTCGAGGCCGGCGAGCTCAGCCCGCCCGGGCCGGTCGTCGACGTCGGGCACCGGCCACGGCGGGGCGGTCTCGGCCCCGACGACGCGTGCGGGGTTCGACGACTGGGCCACCGCGACGCCGACCCCGCCGCCGACGACGACGAGCGCGCTGGCGACGAGGGGGAGGAGGGCCCGCCGGGAAGGGCTCATCGTTCCCCGGCGCCCGTGGCGGAGGTCGCGTCGGCGTGAGGTGCGACGGCCGACCCGACCGTGCGCACCCGGTCGACGAGCTCGCGCCACGGTCCGGTGAGCTGCTGCTCGGGCAGCGTCGCCTCGCGCACGGGCTGGGCCTCGACGACGATCACCCAGACGAAGCGGTCGGGCTGCGCGCCGTCGGCGGTCGACGGCGTCGACGACCAGGGGAGGCCGTCGATGAGCACGAGCCACGACTCGGTGTCGGGCTCGGCCTCGACGTCGACCTGCCACGACCGCGTGAGGCCCGCGAAGCCGCCGGTGCGCTGCACGGTGACGATCATGGCCGCGATGCTACCCCGGGTGCCCCGGGGCCAGCAGGGCGAGGGCAGGGTAACGGCAGGGCGCCCGCCGGCGCCGGGGAGCGTGCCCGCCGCCCCGCCGCCCCGCCGCCCCGCCTCAGGCCGCGGGCAGCACCCCGACCCCGCGCCACCCCTCGGTCGTCGCGCGGGCCTCGCTCGACCCGGCGCCCCACCGCGCCTCCGCGGCGGCGACCGTGACGGCGGCGAACTCGGCGAACGTCGAGGTCGGCGACACGTCGCCGCTCGTGATGGTGTCGTACCAGACCTGCCCGGCGCGCTCCCATGCGCGGCCGCCGAGGGCCGTGGCCACGAGGTGGAAGGCCTTGTTGGGGATCCCCGAGTTGAGGTGCACGCCCCCGGCGTCCTCCGTCGTCTCGACGTAGTCGTCCATGTGGGCCGGCTGCGGGTCCTTCCCGAGCACGTCGTCGTCGTAGGCCGTTCCCGGCGCGGCCATCGAGCGCAGCGCCCGCCCCTGCACCTCGTCGGTGAAGAGGCCTTCACCGATCAGCCAGCTGGCCTCATCGGCCGTCTGCCCGAGCAGGTGCTGCTCGACGAGCGCGCCGAAGACGTCGCTGACCGACTCGTTGAGCGCCCCGGACTGCCCCTGGTACTCGAGCGCCGTCGTGTACTGCGTCACCCCGTGCGCGAGCTCGTGGCCCACGACGCTCACCGACGCCGTGAAGCGGCGGAACACCTCGCCGTCGCCGTCGCCGAAGACCATCCGCCGGCCGTCCCAGAAGGCGTTGTCGTAGTCGAGCCCGTAGTGCACGGTCGCGTCGAGCGGCAGGCCCGAGCCGTCAATCGACGACCGGCCGTACGCCTCGAGGAAGAGCGCGTGCGTGGCCCCGAGGGCGTCGTAGGCCTCGGTGACGGCGACGTCGTCCGTCGGCGGCTCGCCCTCGCGGCGCACCACGCGGCCGGGCAGCTCCTCGGTGCCCCCGGCGTCCGAGATCGTGCGCTCGAGCGGGCCGTCGACGGCCACGGCGCCCTGACGGGCCGGAGGCACCGCCGCGCGGAGCGCCCGCACCTCCTCCATCTGCCGCAGGCCCTGGCGGGCGGCCTCGGGGGCCCGTGACAGGCGCGGCGAGTCGGCCCGGGCGAGGTGGTCGAGCAGGTAGGGCGGCACGATGAAGCGGGTCATGGCTGCACTCTCGCACCGGCCCCCGACATCGGCCCGACAGTTCACACGATCGTCACGGTAGGCGCTCCGGGGCCCCGCACCGTGCCTCCCGCAGGCCTGCACCGCGCCTCCGACCGGCCGGCCCCACGCTCGCTCGGCGACCCGGCGCACGGGGCCGCCCCGCCCCGGTAGCGTTGACCGGATGACCGCCTCCGACGCCTCCGCCCTGGTCGACCGCATGATCGCCGTCGTCCCCGACTTCCCCGTGCCGGGCATCCTCTTCCGCGACGTGACCCCGCTGTTCTCCGACGCGGACGCCTTCGCGACGGTGACGGCCGCGCTGAGCGAGCCCTTCGACGGCGCCTTCCAGGCCGTGGCCGGCATCGAGGCCCGGGGCTTCGCGCTGGCCGGCGGCATCGCGATCGAGCAGGGCGTCGGCGTGCTCACCGTCCGCAAGGCCGGCAAGCTCCCCGGCGAGGTGCTCAGCGAGAGCTACGCGCTCGAGTACGGCGAGGCGACCCTCGAGCTGCGCCCGAGCCAGCTGCCCGCGGGCACGCGGGTGCTCGTCGTCGACGACGTGCTCGCCACCGGCGGCACCGCCGAGGCGACCGTCACCCTCCTCGAGCGCGCGGGCTACGAGGTCGTCGGCATCGCCGTGCTGCTCGAGCTCGACGGCCTGCCCGGCCGCGACCGCCTCGCCTCCCGCCTGCCCGTCCACGCCCTCTCGAGCGCACCGGCCTAGGTCGGGGCCCTACGGCGCGGGCCAGCCGGGGAAGAGCAGCAGGCCGCAGCCCACGACGCAGGCCGCCGTCACCGCGACGAAGACGCCGACCCACAGCACTCCCGGCACGTGCGTCAGGCGGGCGAGCTGGTCGGCGTCCGACTGCGTCGACCCGCCGCGGCGGGCGCTGCGGCGGCGGCTGGACTGCAGCTCGAGCGAGGCACGGACGGCTCCGAGGCCGAGCACGCTGACGAGCGCCAGGCCGAACGACTGCTGCCACACCACGGGGGCGAGCCACGTCACGCCGCCGACGACGGCGGCCCCGACCAGCACGACCCAGAGCCCGAACCAGTTGCGGATCTGCACGAGCATCAGCGCCAGCAGCAGCACCAGCGCCCAGAGCAGCCCCGCCGCGAACCCCGCGGCGAGCAGCCACGAGGCCCCGAGCGCGGCGAGCGCGGGCGCCGGGTAGCCAGCCAGCAGCGTGACGACCATCCCGAGGCCGGTCGGCGGCCCGCTCGACACCGTGAGGCCCGAGGTGTCGCCGTGCAGGCGGATGCCCGAGAGGCGTCGCCCGCTGAGCACCGCGGCCAGGCCGTGCCCGCCCTCGTGCATGACGGTGACCGCGTGGCGCACGAGGCGCCAGGTCGTCGGGACGAGCACGAGCAGCGCCCCGGCGGCGACCGCCGCGGCCGTCCACTCCGGCGGCAGGGGCGCGGCGCGCTCGGCGACCCGGGCCCAGAGGTCGGCGACGGTCTCGGGCGCGGTGGTCATCCGGCCAGCCTAGGAGGCGCCTCCCGGGCTCCGTCCGAGGGATGAACCTCGGCCGCCTGGCAGCTGTCTCGGCCGGGCGTGCCCCACCATGGAGGGATGCGCCGCGCCGTCCTCCTCCTCGCCACCCTCGCGTACCTCGCCGGGGTCGCCTGGATGACCCTCCGACCCACCGTCTACGGCGACGGCACCTCCGAGCTGCTCTGGCGGGTGCTCGACCTCGCCGCCCGGCACGAGGAGACCGACTGGATCACCTTCGCCCGGGTCGAGGCGGCCGCGAACGTCGCGATGTTCGTGCCGATGGGCATGTTCCCGGCGTTGCTGCTGCCGAAGCGGGCGTGGTGGGTCGGCGTCGTGGTCGGCCTCGTCGCGACCGTGGCCATCGAGTCGTACCAGGCGACGGTGCTGTCGGCGACGCGCTTCGCCGACCCGCAGGACCTCGTGATGAACACCCTCGGAGCCGCGATCGGCGCGGCCTTCGTCGGCCTCGTCCTGCCGAGGAGTCGCCGGTCGCGTCGCCGCAGCCGGTCGCCGCGGCAGAGCCCGGCCTGGTAAGCTCATCAGGTTGCCGTCAGAACGGCCGCGGATCAAGAGAGCCTGCACATCCTGTGACGGGCGCCGCGCAACGAAGAGGAAGGGGATCCCAGACATGGCCCTTGCACCCGAAGTCAAGACTGCGATCATCGAAGAGTACGCGACGCACCCCGGCGACACCGGATCCCCCGAGGTCCAGGTCGCCGTGATGACGCAGCGCATCCTCGACCTGACCGAGCACCTCAAGGAGCACAAGCACGACCACCACTCGCGTCGTGGCCTCCTCCTCCTCGTCGGCCAGCGCCGTCGCCTCCTGGGCTACCTGTCCAAGGTCGACATCGAGCGCTACCGCACGCTGATCGGTCGCCTCGGTCTCCGTCGCTAGTCGACCGCACGTCTCGACGACGGCCCCCCTCCTGCACGCAGGAGGGGGGCCGTTCTCGTTCCGGGGCCGCCGAGGCGCCCGTCAGTACCAGTTGTTCGCGACGGAGTGCGCCCAGGCCGCGCACATCGTGCCGTACCGGCCGTGGATGTAGCTGAGGCCCCAGTCGACCTGGGTCCGGTAGTTCGTCCGCCAGTCGAGGCCGGCGCTGGCCATCTTCGAACCCGGCAGGGCCTGCGGGATCCCGTAGGCGCCTCCCGAGGGGTTCGTCGCGGTGGTCCGCCACCCCGACTCCTTGTTCCAGAGCTGGACGAGGCAGGAGTACTCGGCACCGGTGCCGACCTGGCTCGCGGCGTAGGCCTTCGCCCCGGCTGGGTCGTTCACGGCGCCGGCCGGGGGAGCGGTCGAGCCCCCGGGGGCGGGGGCGGGCGCAGGGGCCGGTGCGGGGGCAGGAGCAGGAGCCGGAGCCGGCACCGGGCGTGACCCGGACGACGCCGAGCCCGAGCCCGCCGCCGGTGCGGTCGCCCGGGCGGCGGCGGCTGTCGCCGCAGCCGCGGCAGCCGCCCGCGCCTGCTCCGCGACCGCGGCCTTCTCCGCCTCGCCCTGCCGGTACTGCCGCTCGACGTCGGCCGAGGTGTCGTTGAGCGTCGCGAGCTGGGCGTACAGCTGGTCGGACTGCGTCGTGGCCGACGCGACCTCCGCGTCGGCGGCGGCCTGCGCGGCCGTCGCGTCGGCGGCCCGGTCGGCGGCCTCGTCGGCGAGCCGCGACTCCTCGGCACGGGCGACCTGGGCCTGCGCGGTCAGCGAGGCGACCGTGCCGCTCGTCGTCGTCGCCTCGGCGAGGACCCCGCGCCACCGGTCGCCCAGCTGGGTGAGCGCCCCCAGCTGGTACAGCACCTGGTCCGGGTCGGAGGCGACGAGCAGCTCCGTCGACGGCGCCTGGGGGCCGCCGACCCGCGAGAGCCGCGCGGCGAGCTGGCCCGCCTGCTCGTGGGCCGCCTGCTCGGCGGCCACCGCCGCGTCGGCGTCGGCCTGCAGGTGGTCGGCCCGGCTGCCGGCGGCGGCCTCCTGCGCGGCGGCCTCCGCGCTGGTCGCGGTCGCCGCCACCGCGGCGTCGCCCCGTGCGGCGGCGGTCCGCTCGAGCCCGTCGAGCGCCGCCGTGACGGCGACGACCTGCGCCTGTGTCGCCGCGGCGTCGCCCCGTGCGGCCTCGACGTCGGCCCAGCTGGGGGCGTCGGCCGCCGACGCGGGGCCCGCCCCGGCCAGGGTCGACAGCACGAGGGCGAGGGAGGCGGTGGTCGCGACCACGAGGCTCGCCCGGCGGGCGGCGCGGCCGGGTCGGCGGGAGGGAGCGGTCGGGGTCACGCGTCGACCTTAGCCGCGGAGCCCGCCCGCCTCCCGGCCCGCGGAGGCCCCGGTGCTAGGATCGCGCACGGAGCAGGCCGGTCTCGGCTGCTGGTCACCGGTGGTGACAGGCGGATCCCGCCCCGGTCCCGGCGCTCGTCAGCGTCGGTCGGGCAGGGGGCTCCGACCGTTCCCGCTTTTGGCCAGACGAGCGACCGGTGCACCGCGCCGTCGTCCGTGCACGTCCTTCGTGCCCGCCGCCCCGCCCGCTCCGGATGCACATCGATGCCCACACGGGGCGTCGATGCAAAACAAAGAGGAGTAGCCCCCACATGGAGGGTCCAGAGATCAAGTTCGGCGAAGCCGTCCTCGACAACGGCAAGTTCGGCAAGCGCACCATCCGATTCGAGACCGGTCGTCTCGCCCAGCAGGCCCAGGGAGCCGTCGCCGCCTACCTCGACGACGACACCATGCTGCTGTCCGCCACGAGCGCCAGCAAGAAGCCGAAGGACAACTTCGACTTCTTCCCCCTCACCATCGACGTCGAGGAGCGCTCGTACGCCGCGGGCAAGATCCCCGGCTCGTTCTTCCGTCGCGAGGGCCGCCCCTCCACCGAGGCCATCCTCGTCTGCCGTCTCATCGACCGGCCCCTGCGCCCCTCCTTCGTCGAGGGCCTGCGCAACGAGGTCCAGGTCGTCATCACCGTCCTGAGCATCGCGCCCGACGAGTTCTACGACGCCCTGGCCATCAACGCGGCCAGCGCCTCCACCCAGATCTCGGGCCTGCCCTTCTCCGGCCCGATCGCCGGTGTCCGCCTCGCCCTCATCGGCGACCAGTGGGTGGCCTTCCCCAAGGCGTCGCAGCTGGCCGAGGCCGTCTTCGACCTGACCGTCGCGGGCCGCGTCGTCACCGACGCCGCCGGCAACGAGGACGTCGCGATCATGATGGTCGAGGCCGAGGCCACCGAGCACGCCTGGGGCCTCATCCAGGGCGGCGCCACCAAGCCCGACGAGGCCGTCGTGGCCCAGGGCCTCGAGGCCGCCAAGCCCTTCCTGAAGCAGCTGGTCGACGCGCAGTCCGCGATGGCCGCGCAGGCCTTCAAGGAGATCGCCGACTACCCGGTCTTCCTGCCCTACACCGACGAGGTCCTCGCCGCGGTCACCGAGGCCGCCGGCTCCGAGCTGTCCGAGGTCTACAAGATCGCCGGCAAGATCGAGCGCCAGGACGCCGACGACGTGCTCAAGGGCAAGGTCAAGGACGCCGTCGCGGCGAAGGTCGAGTCGGGCGCGCTGCCCGAGTCCGCCCTCGGCCAGGTCTCCGCCGCCTACAAGACGGCCACCAAGAAGGTCGTCCGTGACCGCATCCTCACCGAGCAGGTCCGCATGGACGGCCGCGGCCTGGCCGACATCCGTCCGCTCGACGCCGAGGTCCAGGTCATCCCGCGCGTGCACGGCTCCGCCATCTTCCAGCGCGGCGAGACCCAGATCCTGGGCGTCACCACGCTGAACATGCTCAAGATGGAGCAGCAGATCGACTCGCTGAGCCCGGTCACGAAGAAGCGCTACCTGCACCACTACAACTTCCCGCCCTACTCGACCGGTGAGACCGGCCGCGTCGGGTCGCCGAAGCGTCGCGAGATCGGGCACGGCTTCCTCGCCGAGCGCGCCCTCGTGCCGGTGCTGCCCAGCCGCGAGGAGTTCCCCTACGCGATCCGTCAGGTGTCCGAGGCCCTCGGCTCCAACGGCTCGACGTCGATGGGCTCCGTCTGCGCCTCGACCCTGTCGCTCCTCAATGCCGGCGTCCCGCTGCGCGCGCCCGTCGCGGGCATCGCCATGGGCCTCGTCTCCGACGAGGTCGACGGCCAGACCCGCTACGCGGCCCTCACCGACATCCTCGGTGCGGAGGACGCCCTCGGCGACATGGACTTCAAGGTCGCCGGCACGAGCGAGTTCGTCACGGCCATCCAGCTCGACACGAAGCTCGACGGTCTGCCGACCGCCGTGCTGGACGCCGCGCTGAAGCAGGCCAAGGAGGCGCGCACCGCCATCCTCAGCGTGCTCACCTCGGCCATCGACGCGCCCGACGAGATGGCCCCGACCGCGCCCCGCGTGATCTCGGTCCAGATCCCGCAGGACAAGATCGGCGAGCTGATCGGCCCGAAGGGCAAGACGATCAACGCGATCCAGGACGAGACCGGCGCCGACATCTCCATCGAGGAGGACGGCACCGTCTACATCGGCGCCGTCGACGGCCCCTCGGCCGAGGCCGCTCGCGCCCAGGTCAACGCCATCGCGAACCCGACCAACCCCGAGGTGGGCGAGCAGTTCCTCGGCACGGTCGTTAAGATCGCGTCGTTCGGCGCCTTCGTCTCGCTCCTCCCCGGCAAGGACGGCCTGCTGCACATCAGCGAGGTCCGCAAGCTGGCCGGCGGCAAGCGCGTCGAGAACGTCGAGGACGTGCTCGGGGTCGGCCAGAAGATCCTCGTCGAGATCACGAAGATCGACGACCGCGGCAAGCTGTCGCTCGCCCCGGTCGTGGCCGACGAGGCCGACACCGACTCGAGCGGCGCCGCCGGCGAGAGCGACGACGCGTCGGTCGACCTCGGCTAGTCGCTGACCGTCAGACACGGCCCGCCCCCGACCTCGGTCGGGGGCGGGCTTCGTCGTCTCCGGGGGCGTCGGGACGGCCCCCGGGAGGTGTGACGGACGGTGCTGCCGTGCCTCCTGCGGCCCCGAGGAGGCGCTCTCCGAGAATCTGAGGGATGTTCTCGTAACGATCGGGTGCGGCGGCGTGCCGAGCACCGCTCGGGCCCGTAGTCTCGACGTGAGGGCCCGATCCAGCTCGCCGTGACCGATGGTCGCCACGGTCGGCGGGGTCCTGTCGTCGGTGCCCGACGAGAGCCGCCAGACCAGCCTCGGAGGGGTGACGCGAGTGAGCGAGACCACGGCGCGCGCCACCGGTGCCGAGGCTCCCCGTGCCGCCCCCGCCCGCCCGCCGCGGCGCTCGTCCGTCACGGACGCGACCGTCCCCGTCGACCTCGGCGTGATCCAGCCGCGACGTCGCCTCGGCACGTCCGACCTCCGCGTCTTCCCGATGGCGATCGGCGGCAACGTCTTCGGCTGGACGGCCGACCAGACCGAGACCGAGGCCGTGCTCGACGCGTACTACGACCTGGGCGGCAACTTCGTCGACACGGCCGACTCGTACGCCGGCGGGCGCAGCGAGATCATGATCGGCTCGTGGATGAAGCGCCGCCGCTCCCGCGACGACGTCGTGCTGTCGACGAAGATCGGCAAGAGCGCCGACCACCCAGGGCTCACCCCGCGGGCGGTCGAGCGGGCCGTCGAGGCGTCGCTCGAACGGCTCGGCACCGACCACGTCGACCTCCTCTACCTGCACGTCGACGACACCGAGGTGGCGTTCGAGCGCACGCTGCTCGCCGTCGACCACCTCATCCGGGCCGGCAAGGTCCGGTGGTTCGGTGGTGCCCACCACTCGGGCAACCGTCTGTACGAGGCGCGCATCGCCGCGGGCATGCTCGGGGTGGCCCCGATGGTGGCGCTGCAGAACCAGTACAACCTCATGAACCGCACGGAGTACGAGGGCGGCCTCTCGAAGGTCGCCGCCCAGCTCGGGCTGGCCGTCATGCCGCGCTTCGCGCTGGCGAGCGGGTTCCTGACCGGCAAGTACCGCACGCGGGCCGACGTCTCGCGCACCCGCCGCGGCAAGGACGTCTCGCGCCACCTGACGAAGAAGGGCCTGCGGGTCCTCGCCGAGCTCGACCGGGTCGCAGCGGTGCACGACGTGTCGCCGGCCGCGATCTCCCTGGCGTGGCTGCTCGCGAAGCCGAACGTGGTGGCGCCGGTGGCGAGCGCCACGAGCGCGGCTCAGGTCGCCGAGCTCGCCCAGGCGGCTCAGGTCCGGCTCACGCGCACGCAGGTGCTGGAGCTCGACCGAGCCTCGGCCTGAGGCTCCGGGCCGGCAGGCCGGCAGCCGGGAGGCAGGGGTCAGGCGCTGAGGAGGAGCTCGACGGTGCGGCGCAGGGAGGCCGCGGCCGCGATGGCGTCGCCGGCGTAGGCGCCGATCTGCGCGCCGTCCCAGGCGAGCAGGAGGTCGTCGGCGGCGTCGCCGGGCATCGGGTGAGCGGCGTCCTTGAAGAGGTCGACGAGGGCGTCCGTCTGCCACTCGCGGTGCTCGGCGATGCTGGCGCGGACGGCGTGGGTCGGGTCGCTGAACTCGGACGCGGCGTTGGCCCAGGGCGAGCCCCGGTAGCCGGGGGCCTGCAGCTGCGCGACCACCGACTCCAGCAGGGACCGGATGCGCTCGACGCCGTCGGGGTGCTCCTCTACGAGGGCTGCCAGGGCCTCGACGTCGCGGTCGTGGCGGCCCGCGAGGTACTCGAGCACGAGGGTGTCCTTCGCGCCGAAGTGCTTGTAGAACGTGGCCTTGGTGACGCTCGACTCGGCGATCAGGCGATCGACGCCCACGACGCGGATCCCCTCGTCGGAGAAGAGGCGGTCGGCCGTCGTCAGCACGCGGGCGCGGGCGCCGGGCGTGGTCTGGTCGGCGCGGGGACGCCCAGGGAGACGCTGGACGGCCGGTTGGGGGGAATCGACCGTCACAGCGTGGCTCCTTGGGACTCGGTGGCTCGAGCCGCGTCGGGGGAACGCGTGCTCGGGACCTCCAGGACGTCCACAGCCGCCGACGACGACTGATCAGGGGGGTGGTGCCGCCGTCGGTGAGATCACTGTAGCACCGATGAGGACAGACGGACTCGTCTGTTTGTCCACACCCACGTCCCCCAGTTCGGGTGACGGCGCCGGAGGGCATCCCGTAGGCTCGCTCTGATGACCGGTCCTGTCTCCCTGCCCCTCGACGCGGTCGAGCTCTCCTTCGTCGCGACGGGCGACGCCCTCGTCCGCCGCAGCGTCCTGCCGACGGGGGTGCGCATCCTCAGCGAGCGCATGCCGGGCGCGCGCAGCGCCACGGTGGGCTTCTGGGTCGCGGTGGGCTCGCGCGACGAGCAGGAGGGCGAGCGGGGCTCGACCCACTTCCTCGAGCACCTGCTCTTCAAGGGCACGACGACGAGGTCCGCCCTCGACATCGCGGTGGCCTTCGAGTCGGTCGGCGGCGAGCACAACGCCGCGACCGCCAAGGAGTACACCTGCTACTACGCCCGCGTGCGCGACGTCGACCTCGACGACGCCGTCGACGTGCTGGCCGACATGCTGACGTCGGCGTCGCTCGACCCCGTCGAGTTCGAGACCGAGCGCGGGGTCATCCTCGAGGAGCTGGCGATGGCCGACGACGACCCGGCCGACGTCGCGGGCGAGCGCCTCTTCGAGTCGGTCTTCGGCGACCACCCCCTGGGCCGCCCCATCGGCGGCACCCCCGAGAGCATCCGCGCCGCGTCGCGCGACGACGTGCACCGCCACTGGCGCGAGAACTACCGGCCCCGCGACCTCGTCGTCACCGTCGCCGGCGCCGTCGAGCACGACCACCTCGTCGAGCGTCTCACGGCCGCCCTCGACCGGTCCGACTGGTCGACGGAGGCCGCGTCGCCCGTCGCCCGGCGGTCGACGGCCGCGGTCGTGCCCACGCCGGCCGAGCCCGTCACGATCGTGCGGCGCCCGCTCGAGCAGGCCACCGTCCTGCTCGGCCTGCCCGGCATCTCCGCGGCCGACGAGCGTCGCTCCTCGTTGGCCGTCCTCAACTCCGTGCTGGGCGGGGGCATGTCGTCGCGCCTCTTCCAGGAGGTCCGTGAGCGTCGCGGCCTCGCGTACTCGGTCTACTCGTTCGCGTCGAGCTACTCCGACGCCGGCGTGTTCGGCCTCTACGCCGGCTGCACGCCGTCGAACGCCGGTCGGGTGTCGCGCCTGATGCTCGACGAGCTCGACCGCCTCGCCGACGACGGCATCACCGACGACGAGCACCGCCGTGCGCTCGGCCAGCTGGGCGGCGCCGCCGCCCTCGCGCTGGAGGACAGCGACACGCGCATGAACCGGCTCGGCCGGGCAGAGCTCTCGCTCGGCGAGTTCGTCGACCTCGACGCCTCGCTCGACCGCATCGCCCGCGTCACCACCGACGACGTCCGCGAGCTCGCCGGGGCCCTGCGCGGCGGAGCCCTCTCGACGGTCGTCGTCGGCGACCTCGACGCCGCCGACCTCGCCGTGCCGAGCGCGCCCGACGTGCCCGGCCCGGCAGCCACCAC
Source organism: Frigoribacterium sp. Leaf164 (assembly GCF_001423665.1). Lineage (NCBI taxonomy): Bacteria > Bacillati > Actinomycetota > Actinomycetes > Micrococcales > Microbacteriaceae > Frigoribacterium > Frigoribacterium sp. Leaf164. The sequence goes on along the minus strand of NZ_LMOX01000003.1, from coordinate 49,385 downwards.
CCCATGAACCAGGAGACGACGGTGTCCCACTACCTCTACCTCGTCCGGCACGGCGAACAGCAGGACGCCGAGCACGGGCTGCCCGACGGCCCGCTCTCCGAGCGGGGCAAGCGCCAGGCGCGCCTCATCGCCGAGCGCCTCGGCGGCGTCCCGTTCGACGCCGCGTGGCACTCCCCGCTCGAGCGGGCCGCCGAGACCGCCCGCATCATGACCGAGCGGCTGCCGGCCCTCGAGTCGCAGCCCTCGACGCTGCTCTTCGACTGCGTGCCGTCCGGCCCGACGCCCGACATGCCCGCGGCCTACAAGCCGTTCTTCGGCGGGGTGACCGACGAGGAGGTCGAGGCGGGGCAGGCGCAGATGGCCGACGCCGTCTCCGAGTGGCTGACCCCGGCCCGCGAGGACCGCCACGACCTCCTCATCACGCACAACTTCGTGATCGGGTGGTTCGTCCGCGAGGTCTTCGGGGCTCCGGACTGGCGCTGGATGGGCGTCAACCAGGCCAACGCCGGCCTGACGATCATCCGCGTCCGCTCGGCGAAGCCGCCGGAGCTCGTCACCCACAACGACCTCGGGCACCTGCCGGTCGAGCTCCGCACCGGCCTCCCGGTGGAGCAGCCGATCTAGCTCGGGGGAGCCGTGCGGCCCAGTGCCTTCCGGTACCAGGCCGTCGCGTTCGGGTTGGCGTTGTAGGGCTCGATCCGCTCGTAGCCCGACGAGCGGTAGAGGCTGCCGGCGGCCGCGAGGCTGTCGTTCGTGTCGAGCACGAGCTCGTCCGCACCGAGGTCGCGCGCCCGGCGCTCCAGCTCGTCGAGGAGCGCCCGACCGAGCCCCCGGCCCCGCCCGGCGGGGGAGACGAAGAGGTGCTTGACCTCGAATCGCACCTCGCCGCCGGGCCCCGGAGCCACGGCGCGGACGCCGCCGCAGCCGAGCGACGCCGACTCGTCGGGGCCCGGCGCCGCGCCGGCGTCCTCCTCGGCGACGACGAAGACGCCGGCGGGCGGCGTGAACGCGGCCGGGTCGGGGAGCGTGGTCACGTAGGCAGCCGGCCCGCCGGGGAAGGTGCGGGCCCGCTCGGCGAAGTAGGCGGTCAGCAGCTCGGCGGCGACGGGCGCCGTGACGTCGACGGGGCGGAACCTGCTCATGGGCACCATGCTAGGTCGCCCCGGGAGCCCCGGCCGGTAGGTTGGTCCCCATGACTTCCCGCATCGCCGTGGTCGGGGCCACGGGCACGCTCGGCTCGTTCATCGTCGACCTCGTCGAGCGCACCGACGGCCTCGAGCTGCACGCCGGCCTGTCGTCGCGCGACGACCTCGACGGCGTCCTCGGCGCCGACCTCGTGGTCGACGTGACGCACCCCGCCGTGAGCCCCGGCATCGTCGAGCACGTCGTGCGGGCCGGCCTCCCCGTGCTCGTCGGCACCTCGGGCTGGAGCGCCGAGCGCATCGCGAAGCTGTCGACGATCGTCGCCGACGTCGCGGGCCCCGGCGTCCTCGTCGTGCCGAACTTCAGCCTGGGGTCGGTGCTGGCCACGCGGTTCGCGACCATGGCGGCCCGGTTCTACGACTCGATCGAGATCGTCGAGTCGCACCACGACGGCAAGGTCGACTCGCCCTCCGGCACGGCCGTCCGCACCGCGGAGCTCATCGCGGAGGCGCGGCGAGACCTCGGGCCCGTGGCCGCCCCGTTCTCCGACCAGCGCGCCCGCGGCCAGCAGGTCGCCAGCGTGCCGGTGCACAGCCTGCGGATGCGCGGCGTGGTCGCCCAGCAGTCGGTGATCCTGGGAGGCGCGGGCGAGACCCTGACGCTGACCCACGACACGCTGTCGCAGGGCGCGTACGAGAAGGGCCTCCTGGTCGCGATCGAGGCGGCTCCCACCGTCAGCGGCGTCGTGGTCGGCCTCGACCGCGTGCTGCCCCTCGACTGATGAAGGGCCGCGTCGCCGCGCTCGTCATGGCGCTGCTGCTGCTGCTCTACGTCGTGCTCGTCGCGCAGCGCGCGTACCTCTTCCTCCGGACGGGCGAGCCGATCGCGGTCGTCCTCGGCGCCGCCCTCGTGGTGCTGCCGCTGCTCGGCGCTTGGGCGCTCGTCGTCGAGCTCCGCTTCGGCGCCCGGACCCAGCAGATGGTCCGTGAACTGACCGCCTCGGGAGAGCTCCCCGTCGATGACGTGCCGCGCCGCGCCTCCGGCCGGTACGACCGCGAGGCCGCCGACGCCGCCTTCCCGCGGTGGGCGGCGGAGGCGGCGGAGTCGCCCGACGACTGGCGTTCCTGGTTCCGGCTCGGGCTGGCCTACGACGCGTGCGGCGACCGACGGCGGGCCCGGAAGGCCCTGCGCTGGTCGATCAAGCTCCGCGGGGAGGCGGCGGCCTCCTCGCGCTGACCGCCCTCCCCCTCAGAGGGTCGAGACCAGGGCGTCGACGGCCTCGTCGACGGTGCGGTGACGGAAGGCGAAGCCGTCGGCGAGGAGCTTGGCGGGCACGACCTGCTGGCTCGGCAGCAGCATCTCGCGCCCCGCCTCCTGCATCGCGCCGGAGATGACGAACTCGGGCACGGTGAGGGCGTAGGGCTTCCCGAGGTCACCGGCCAGCCGGCGGGTCAGCTCGTCGCTCGTGGCCGGCGTCGGGCCGGCGAGGTTCACGGGCCCCTCGAGGGTCGAGGTGAGCAGGTGCACGATCGCGGCGGCCTCGTCGTGCAGGCTGATCCACGGCCAGAACTGGTCGCCGGTGCCGAGGCGCGAGCCGAGTCCGAGGCGGGTCAGGGGGAGGAGGGGCTTCAGGGCGCCACCGGGGCCCACGACCACGCCGGTGCGCAGGTGGGCGACGCGCGTGCCCGAGGGCGCCTCGGCGGTCGCGGCCTCCCACTCGGCGACGACGTCGCTGAGGAAGCCGGTGCCGCGGGGGCTCTCCTCGGTCAGGCGCTCCCCGGGGCGGTCGCCGTAGATCCCGACGGCCGATCCGCTCAGGAAGACCGTCGGCGGCGTCTCGGCCCGGGCCATGCCCCGCGCGAGGGTCTGGGTCGCCGACACGCGCGACGCCACGATCTCCTTCTTGTAGCCCGGGGTCCAGGGCAGGCGGCCGAGGTTCGCGCCGCTCAGGTTCACGACGGCGTCGGCCCGGTCGAGCACGGTGTAGTCGACGATGCCGGCGGCGGGGACCCAGGTGACCTGGTCGTCGTCACGGGCATCGCCGCGGACGAGCGCGACGACGCGGTGGCCGGCCTCCCGCAGCTGCCGGGTGAGCTCGGTGCCGACCAGGCCGGAGGCGCCGGAGACGAGGACGGTGAGGGGTGCGTCGGTCATGGGGCCCTGGCTTTCACGGTGCGGGGGAGCGGGGAGGGAGGTGCTCCCCGAGAGCGTAGGCGTGCCTCCTGGTGGTCGTCCCGAGGCGCACGGGCGAGGCGGCCGGGAGGGCGCCCGGGGAGACGCTCTGCGGGAGGGGCTGCGGAGGTAGAGTCGTCGCCGTGTCTGATGCCGCTGCCGTTGACCCCGTGATCCAGTCCGCCGAGAACCACCCCGTCGAGCACGACGTCGAGTTCCGCTCCGACGTGACCGTCGAGCTCGTCCGCTCCAGCGCCCACGACAGCGACGTGCTGTTCGCCGCGCGCGTGTCGACGATGGGCGAGCTCACCCTCGAGGGCGCGCAGGCCTCCGCCGAGGGCGAGCAGGCGACCAAGGGCGCCGGCCTCATCAACTACCTGATGCGCGACCGCCACGGCTCGCCGTTCGAGCACAACTCGATGACCTTCTACGTCCAGGCGCCGATCTTCGTCTTCCGCGAGTTCATGCGGCACCGCATGGCGAGCTACAACGAGGAGAGCGGTCGCTACCGCGAGCTCAACCCGGTCTTCTACGTGCCCGCCGAGACGCGCAACCTGCAGCAGGTCGGCAAGCCCGGCGCCTACGACTTCCTGCCCGGCACGCCCGAGCAGTCGGCCCTCGTGCGGTCGGAGACCGAGCGCACCTCGCGGGAGGCCTACGCCGCCTACAAGCGCATGCTCGACGAGGGCATCGCCCGCGAGGTCGCCCGCATCGTCCTGCCGCTCAACATCTACTCGTCGATGTACGTCACGGTGAACGCCCGCTCGCTGATGAACTTCCTCAGCCTGCGCACCAAGCGCGAGGGCACGCACTTCCCGTCGTTCCCGCAGCGGGAGATCGAGATGTGCGCGGAGAAGATGGAGGACCTCTGGGCCGAGCTGATGCCGCTCACCTACGCGGCGTTCGGCAAGAACGGTCGCGTCGCGCCGTAGGGCCGGCCGCCCCAGGGAGGCGCGGCGACGTCGTCGACGCCGGTCGCGCCTCCTGCACGCCCGCCCCGACGGAGCGAGCCAGTACGCTGGTCGACGTGTCTGACATCAGCAACCCCTTCGGGCAGGTCCTCGTCGCTCTCGTCACCCCGTTCACCGCTGACGGCGAGGTCGACTGGGCCGCGACCGAGAAGCACATCGACGACTGCATCACCGCGGGTGCCGACGGCATCGTCGTCACCGGCACCACCGGCGAGACGAGCACGCTGACCGACCCGGAGAAGCTCCGGCTCGTCGAGGTCGGCAAGTCGGTGTCGGCCGGCCGGGCGAAGATCATCACGGGCGGCGGCTCGAACGAGACCGCCCACGCCATCCAGCTCTACAAGGCGAGCGAGGCGGCGGGCGCCGACGGCGTCATGATCGTCACGCCGTACTACAACAAGCCCACGCAGGCGGGCGTCCTCACGCACTTCCGCATGATCGCCGACGCGACCGACCTGCCGGTCATCCTCTACGACATCCCCGGCCGCACGGGCATCCCGATCAAGTACGAGACGCTGCTGCGGGCCGCGAAGCACCCGAACATCGTCGCCGTGAAGGACGCCAAGGGCGACTTCGCCGAGGTGAGCCGGGTCATCAACCAGACCGACCTCCTGTACTTCTCGGGCGACGACGCCAACGTCCTGCCGCACCTCTCGATCGGCGCCTCCGGCCTGATCGGCGTGACGGCGAACATCGCCGCCGCGCCGTACCGCACGATCGTGGACGCCGTGAACGCGGGCGACCTGCACACCGCCACCGCGGCGCACCAGATGCTCGAGCCGCTCGTGCGCGCCGTCATGACGCACGTGCCCGGCACGGTCGCGGCCAAGTACATCCTGCACGGCCTCGGCCGCATCTCCAGCCCGCGCGTGCGCCTGCCGCTCGTCGGCCCGGAGGACAGCGAGGCCGCGCTGATCGAGGACGAGCTGTCGCACGTCGGCGAGATCCCCGGCCTCGACCTCAGCCGCTTCCGCCCCGACCGCAACGCGGCGGCCGGCGGCGCCCTGCCCAAGGTGCACGGCACCACGCGATGACCACGACGATCCAGGACCCTCCCGCGCTCGAGCCCGGCACGCTGCGCGTCGTGCCGGTGGGCGGACTCGGCGAGATCGGCCGCAACATGACGATCTACGAGATCGACGGCAAGCTGCTCGTGGTCGACTGCGGCGTGCTCTTCCCGGAGGAGCACCAGCCCGGCGTCGACCTGATCCTGCCCGACTTCTCGCCGCTGCGGGACCGCCTCGACGACGTCCTCGCCATCGTGCTGACGCACGGCCACGAGGACCACATCGGCGCCGTGCCGTACCTGCTCCGCCTCCGCGCCGACATCCCGCTGATCGGATCGCAGCTGACCCTCGCGCTGATCGAGGCGAAGCTCAAGGAGCACCGGATCACGCCGTGGTCGCTGACCGTCCGCGAGGGCGGCCGCGAGACCCTCGGGCCGTTCGAGCTCGAGTTCGTCGCGGTGAACCACTCCATCCCCGACGCCCTCGCCGTGGCCATCCGCACCTCGGCGGGCCTCGTGCTCCACACGGGCGACTTCAAGATGGACCAGCTGCCGCTCGACGACCGCATCACCGACCTCCGGGCGTTCGCCCGGCTGGGCGAGGAGGGCGTCGACCTCTTCCTGCCCGACTCGACCAACGCCGACGTCCCCGGGTTCACGGCGCTCGAGCGCGACATCGGCCCCGTCCTCGACGACGTCATCCGCCGCGCGCCGCGCCGGGTCGTCGTCGCGAGCTTCTCGAGCCACGTCCACCGCGTCCAGCAGGTGCTCGACGCCGCGCACGCGAACGGCCGCCGCGTCGCCTTCATGGGGCGCTCGATGGTCCGCAACATGGGCATCGCCGCCGACCTCGGCTACCTGAGGGTGCCCGACGGCGTGCTGATCGACGCGAAGAAGGCGAAGGACCTCCCCGACGACCGCATCGTCTACATGAGCACGGGCTCGCAGGGCGAACCCATGGCCGTCCTGGCGCGCATGGCGAACAGGGAGCACCAGATCGAGATCGGCCGCGACGACACGGTCATCCTCGCCTCGAGCCTGATCCCCGGCAACGAGAACGCCGTCTACCGGGTGATCGACGGGCTCACGAAGCTCGGGGCGAAGGTCGTGCACAAGGGCAACGCGAAGGTCCACGTCTCCGGCCACGCCTCGGCCGGCGAGCTCCTGTACTGCTACAACGTGCTCCGGCCCCGCAACGTCATGCCGGTCCACGGCGAGCACCGGCACCTGTACGCCAACGCCGCCCTGGCGGTCCGCACCGGCGTCCCCGAGCAGAACACCGTGCTCGGCGAGGACGGCGTCGTCGTCGACCTGAAGGACGGCGTGGCCACCGTCGTCGGCCAGCTCGACCTCGGCTACGTCTACGTCGACGGCTCGACCGTCGGCGAGATCACCGACGCCGACCTGAAGGACCGGCGGATCCTCAGCGAGGAGGGCTTCATCTCGATCTTCGTCGCCCTCGACGCGCAGACCGGCCGTGTCGTCGTCGGGCCCGAGATCCAGTCGCGCGGCTTCGCGGAGGACGACTCGGTGTTCGACGCGGTGCTGCCGAAGATCATCGCGGCTCTGGCTGAGGCCGCCGAGGGCGGCACGCGAGACACGCACCAGTTCAGCCAGGTCGTCCGCCGCACGGTCGGTCGCTGGGTCAACACGCAGCACCGCCGGCGCCCGATGATCGTGCCGGTCGTCATCAGCGCGTAGGGCCTCGGGGCCGCCACGAACGAGGGGCCTCCGCCGCCGGGAAGTCATCCCGGCGACGGAGGCCTCCGTCGTCCCCCCGCTCCTAGGGTGAGCACGTTCCGTCCGTTGCTCCGAAGGGGGAGTCGCCCGTGCGCGTGGCCAAGACCTGGATCTTCCCGATCCTCCGCATCCTGATCTTCACCGCGATCGCCGTCGCCCTCGTCAAGCTCGCGTTCTTCGCCGCGCCGGACGCCGCGTCCGGCTCGGTCGCCGTCCCGACCGGCGAGGCGGTCGAGCCCCAGGTCGCCGTGGCGGTCGGCACCGTCACGAACGACGTCACCGTCGACGCCACGGTCGAGGCCGACGCCGCGTCCGTCGCTCCGGCCACCCTCGCCGGCACCGTCGTGACGGTCGTCGTCGAGAAGGGCCAGGTCGTCGCGGCGGGCGACAAGATCGCCACGCTCCGCTCGGAGACCCCGCAGGAGGCGCTCGTCGCGGCGGACGGGACGGTCACCGAGCGTGCCCCCGTCGTCAAGACCGCCGTGGTGGCGGCCCCGGTGGCCGGCACCGTCACGGAGCTCCCCGTGATCAAGGACCAGATCGTGGCCGTGGGCGACCCGGTGGCGAAGGTGGCGCCTCCCACCTTCCACGTCACGGGCTCGCTGGCCGCCGACCAGCTGTACCGCCTGGTCAGCCGCCCCACGGAGGGCACGGCCTCGATCCCGGGAGGGCCTGCGCCGTTCGCGTGCACGGCGCTCGTCGTGGGCGGCGTCGGCGCCGCGGCGCCGTCGACGTCGGGCGACGGCGGCGACCCCGCCGCGACCGGCACCTCCGGTCAGTCGGTGAGCTGCGCCGTGCCGGCCGACGTCACGGTGTTCGCCGGGCTCGCGACGACGTTGACCATCCCCGCCGGCGTGGCGACCGACGTGCTGACCGTCCCGCTCACCGCCGTCGAGGGCGCGGCCGGCAAGGGCGTCGTGACCGTGGTCGGCGCCGACGGCACGCAGGAGGAGCGCGAGATCACGCTCGGCATCAACGACGGCACGGCCGTCGAGGTGACGGGCGGCCTCGTCGAGGGCGACACGGTGCTCGAGTTCGTGCCGGGCGCCGTCGCCCCGCAGGAGGGCTGCGTCGACCCGATGACCGGAGAGGTCCTCTGCTGATGCCGCTGATCCGGCTCGAGGGCGTGACCAAGACGGTGCCCCTGGCCGACGGGGCGGCCCTCGACATCCTCCGCGGCGTCGACCTCGTCGTCGCCGCCGGGGAGCACGTGAGCATCGTGGGCCGCTCCGGCTCGGGCAAGTCGACCCTGCTCAACATCCTCGGCCTCATCGACGCGCCGACCACGGGCACGCACTCGTTCGACGACGTCGACGTGAGCGGGCTCCGGTCGGGGGCGCGCGACCGCCTGCGGGGCGAGCAGGTCGGCTTCATCTTCCAGCAGTTCAACCTGCTCCAGGGGCGGACGGCGCTCGAGAACGTCATGACGCCGCTGCTCTACGCGCGCGGCCGGCGGTTCTGGCGGCGACGGTCGATCGCCGCGGAGATGCTCGAGAAGGTCGGGCTCGGCGACCGGGTCGACTCGATGCCGCACCGTCTCTCCGGGGGCGAGCAGCAGCGCGTCGCCATCGCTCGCTCGCTGGTGCGCGACCCCCGCGTCATCCTCGCCGACGAGCCGACGGGGGCGCTCGACATCGAGACGGGCGCGACGGTCATGCGCCTCCTCGACGACATCTCGTCCGACACCGGCGCGGCCCTCGTCACCATCACGCACGACCTCGCAGTCGCGGGCCTCGCGGCCCGGCACTACGCGCTCGACGCCGGCGTGCTGTCGGCGGCACGGCTGGGCGGCGAGCTCGCCGGCCCGTCGGCGCTCGTGCCCGCGACCCCGGGGGCCGCGGCGTGAGCGGGCTGCTGTCGGGCGTCGTGGGGGCGTTCGTCGAGGCCTGGTCGGAGCTGCGGGTCAACAAGCTGCGCGTGCTGCTCAGCCTCGTCGGGGTCGCGGTCGCCGTGGCGGCGCTGACGGCCGTGGTCGGCCTCGGCAGCCTGGCCGAGCAGTCGACGCGGGAGTCGTCGGAGAAGTCCGGGGGCCGGCCGGCCACGTACACGGTCTCGGCCTACACGACGGGCGCCGGCGTGCTCGACCCCGCCCTCGTCGACCGGGAGTTCCGCTCGACGATGTCGCGGTACGACGTCACCTGGGCGTCGGAGGCCCTCTACACGACGCGCTCCGTGCAGCTGCCGGGCGGGCTCACCGACGTGTCGGCGCAGATCGTCGACCCCGAGTACGGCGAGATGCACCGCGTCGCCCTGGCCGAGGGGTCGTGGTTCGTCGACGGCGACGAGCGTCGCATGGCGCCCGCGGTCGTCGTGAACGAGGCCCTGTGGGAGCAGCTCGGCCGTCCGCCCGTCTCGTCGCACCCGACCCTGCAGCTCCGCGGCGCCGACTCGGCGACGGGGGTGGTCGTCGGCGTGACCGCCGAGCTCTACGAGGGGGAGGGGCCCGCGATCTTCCTCCTCCCCTCCGACGAGCTCGACCTCGGGCCGGTCTCGCAGGGGGGCTACCCGGAGTCACCGCAGTACGAGATGTGGCTGCCGCCGGGGTCGGGCGACGAGCTCAGCGCGATGGTGCAGGGCAACCTGGCCGCCGCCCTCGGCGACGACGTCCAGGTGGACGTGAGCCGGACGGACTACGCCGCGTACGCCGGCGACACCGATCCCTTCCTGCCGATCAAGCTGACGATCACCGGAGTCGGGGTGCTCGTGCTGCTGCTCGGCGGTCTCGGGCTCGTCAACATCGCCCTGGTGACGGTCCGCCAGCGCATCCGCGAGATCGGGGTGCGGAGGTCGTTCGGGGCGACGGCCCCGCGGGTCTTCTTCTCGGTGATGCTGGAGAGCGTCGCGGGCACCGTCGTGGCCGGCGTGGTGGGCGTGATGGTGGCCGTCCTGGTCGTGCAGAACGGCACCGTGCAGGGGTTCATCGCTCAGGGTGCGGTCGACGACCTTCCCCCCTTCCCGATCACCGCGGCCCTCGTGGGCCTCGGCTCCGCGACGCTCATCGGCGCGGTCGCCGGGCTCCTGCCGGCCCTCGTCGCGGTGCGCGTCAAGGTCATCGACGCCATCCGCTACTGACCCCGCCCACCGCTGACGCGCCGCCCGCCTCCGACCCGCGTCGGGGGCGGGCGGTACCCTCGAGCCCATGGCCACGCCCACCAAGCAGACCCCGCGATCGCGCTCCGGCTCCCGCGCGTCCGGCGCCCGCGGCGCGACGGCTGCCACCAAGAAGCTCCCGACGCCCCCTCCCGCGGCGGTCGACCCGGGCCCCGGCGTCGTCACGCGTGCCTGGATGGGCCTGGCGCACGCCACCGGCGGCGCCTTCCGCCTGCTCGGCCGCGAGGCGCTCGACGCCAGCGAACGCCGCGACGGGGTGCCGTTCCTGCTCGTGCTGCTCGCCGTCGCCGGCGCGGCGGTCGAGTGGCTGAACCCGACGAGCCCCGTCGCGCAGGCGCTCGACGCCTACACGTTCGGGGCGTTGGTCGGGCGGGTCGCCTACGCCCTGCCGGTGATCATGGTCCTCTTCGCGGGCTGGCTCTTCCGGCACCCGGCTTCCGTGCACGACAACACGCGGATGGGCATCGGCCTCGGCCTGATGATCGTGTCGATCAGCGCGCTCTGCCACATCTTCGGCGGGCAGCCCCAGGCCGCGGAGGGCCTGCCGGCCCTCGCCGCCGGCGGCGGCGTGCTCGGCTGGCTCGTCGCCTCCTGGATGGTCGCCCTGGCCACCGAGTGGGTGGCCGTCCCGGTGGTCGTCGTGCTGCTCGTCTTCTCCGTCCTCATCACGACCAAGACCCCGCCGAACCACATCGGTCGACGCCTCGGCGAGCTCTACGCCTGGCTGTTCGGCGCGACCGCGGCTGAGCCCGGCACCGCCGAGGCCGCCGACGGGTCGACCGACGACGCCGAGAGCCTCCCGTGGTGGCGACGCACCAAGAGCGGTCGGGAGGACGACCCCGCCTACGACACCCCCGTCCTCACCGAGGCGCCGCCGGAGCGCCCCGCCCGCCCGTCCCGGCGCGACCGCCGGGCCTCGGGGCCGGCGGCGGTCGAGGCCGCGCCGACGACCCCCCGCTTCGTCGACGAGGGCGCCACCGACGTCTTCGACATCAGCCTCCTCGAGGAGCTCGACCGGGCCGAGGAGGCCGTCCGTGCCCGGGGCGTCGAGGTGCCCCCGGCCCCGACCCCGGCGCCGGCCCCGGCGGCGGTCCGTGACGACTCCGCGACCGCGGCGACGACCGTGCTGCCGAGCGTCCCCGCGTCGCTGCCGCCCGCCGACCTCGCCGAGAGCGACGTCGCCGCGGCGGTGCTCGCGCCCGACGACGACGAGCTGCCGCCCGCCTCGCTCGACGTCGACGACGACTCGCCGCAGGCTCCCTACCGCCTGCCCGCCGCCTCCACCCTGGCCGTGGGCCCGCCCGCCAAGGCCCGCAGCGAGGCGAACGACGAGATCGTGCGCTCGATCACGGAGGTGCTCCGCCAGTTCTCGGTCGACGCCAGGGTCGTCGGCTTCAGCCGCGGCCCGACCGTCACCCGCTACGAGATCGAGCTCGGCCCGGGCGTGAAGGTCGAGAAGGTCACGGCCCTCAGCAAGAACCTCTCGTACGCGGTCGCGTCGAACGAGGTGCGGATCCTGTCGCCCATCCCCGGCAAGAGCGCGATCGGCGTCGAGATCCCCAACACCGACCGCGAGACGGTGTCGCTGGGCGACGTGCTGCGCTCGGGCGCCGCCGCGAAGAGCGTGCACCCGATGACGATCGGCGTCGGCAAGGACGTCGAGGGCGGCTACGTCGTCGCCAACCTCGCCAAGATGCCGCACCTGCTCGTGGCGGGCGCCACGGGCTCGGGCAAGTCGAGCTTCGTCAACTCGATGATCACGTCGCTGCTGATGCGGGCGAAGCCGACCGACGTCCGGATGGTCCTGATCGACCCGAAGCGCGTCGAGCTCTCGATCTACGCGGGCGTGCCGCACCTCATCACCCCCATCATCACCAACCCCAAGAAGGCCGCCGAGGCGCTCCAGTGGGTCGTCAAGGAGATGGACATGAGGTACGACGACCTCGCCAGCTTCGGCTTCCGTCACATCGACGACTTCAACCGCGCCGTGGTGGCGGGCGAGCTCGTCCTGCCCGCGGGCAGCGCGCGCACGCTCAAGCCCTACCCGTACCTCCTCGTGGTCGTCGACGAGCTCGCCGACCTCATGATGGTCGCCCCCCGCGACGTCGAGGACAGCATCGTGCGCATCACGCAGCTGGCCCGCGCCTCCGGCATCCACCTCGTGCTCGCCACGCAGCGCCCCTCGGTCGACGTCGTGACCGGCCTCATCAAGGCCAACGTGCCGTCCCGCTTCGCCTTCGCGGTGTCGAGCGTCACCGACTCGCGCGTCATCCTCGACCAGCCGGGCGCCGACAAGCTGATCGGCCAGGGCGACGGGCTCTTCCTGCCGATGGGCGCCTCCAAGGCGATGCGCGTGCAGGGCGCCTGGGTCCAGGAGGACGAGATCGCCCAGGTCGTGGCGCACGTCACGCGCCAGGCGCGCCCCGACTACCGGCCCGACGTGGCCGCGGTGGTCGAGAAGAAGGAGATCGACGGCGACATCGGCGACGACCTCGAGCTCCTGCTCGCGGCCGCCGAGCTCGTCGTCAGCACGCAGTTCGGCTCGACGTCGATGCTGCAGCGCAAGCTCCGGGTCGGCTTCGCCAAGGCGGGTCGCCTGATGGACCTGATGGAGTCGCGCGACATCGTCGGTCCCTCCGAGGGCTCGAAGGCGCGTGACGTGCTCGTGACTCCCGAGCAGCTCCCGGGGGTGCTGGCGAAGCTGCGCGGCGGCGACGACGAGCACGGGGCGGGCGCGCCCGCCGGCCTGTCCTCCGGGTCGAGCCCGCGACCGGGCTACGACGACGACCCCGTCGCCGAGATGACGCGGGGCTACGACGAGGTCGACGGCGACGAGGGGTCGGAAGACGCCTGGGGCCTGACCGGGAGGGACTGACCCATGACCGACGACCGCAGCGGAGGCGCGTCCCCCGCACCGGCGACGTTCCCCTTCCGAGGGCGCTTCGCGAGCAAGGGCCCGGGGCCCGCGAGCACGGCCAACATCGCGAACGTCGTGACGGTGGTGCGGATCCTCATGGCCCCGCTGTTCATCGCGTGGCTGCTCGTCGACGACGGTGCCGACGGGCCGCTGCGGATCGCGGCGGCGGTGCTCTTCGTCGTGGCGATCCTCACCGACAGCCTCGACGGCGCCCTCGCCCGCGGGCTGGACCTCGTCACCGACTTCGGCAAGATCGTCGACCCGATCGCCGACAAGGTCCTCATCGGTGGGGCGCTCGTCTCGCTGACGATCCTCGGCGAGCTGCCGTGGTGGGTGACGGCCCTGATCCTGCTCCGCGAGGTCGGGATCACCGTCTACCGGTTCATCGTCATCCGTGACCGCGTCGTGCCGGCCTCCCGCGGGGGGAAGCTCAAGACGGTCCTCCAGGCCGTGGCCGTCACGCTCGCCCTCTTCCCGCTCTGGAACGTGTTCGGCGAGGGGATGCACTGGGTGAACGGCGTCCTCATGACGGCCGCCCTCGTGGCGACCCTCGTCTCCGGAGCCGACTACCTGCGCGTCGCCGCGAAGCACGGGCGCGGAGCGTGATCGCCGACGCGTCGTCGGTCGTCTCCGAGCTGGCGCGTCGCGGCCAGACCGTCGCCGTCGCGGAGTCGCTGACCGGCGGCCTCGTCGTGGCGGAGCTGGTCTCGGTGCCCGGGGCGTCCGCCGTCGTGCACGGGGGAGTGGTGGCCTACGCGACCGAGCTCAAGCACACCGTCCTCGGCGTCGACGCTGCACGGCTCGCCGCGACGGGGCCCGTGGACCCCGACGTCGCGGCGGCCATGGCCGCGGGCGTGCGCGAGCGCCTCGCCGTCGCCGGGGCGCCGGCCACCCTCGGCCTCGCGACGACCGGCGTGGCCGGGCCGGGCCCCCAGGGAGACCTGCCCGCGGGCACGGTCTACATCGCGCTGGCCACCGCCGACGACAGTCGGGTACGGCGTCTCGACCTCCGGGGCGACCGCGGAGCCATCCGATCGGGCACCGTCTCCGAACTCCTGTCACTGCTGGCTGAGTGGCTCGACGACACGCGGGAATGATCCGCGTTTCGGTCTCGTTACAACTGCCGGGTTCACAAGCGTCGTACAGATCGTGGTGGTTACAGTGACAACGATCGTCGCGCAGATACACCCGCCCACCACTGACGTCCGTCTGGTGGGTCGTCCATCCGGAGGAGGGTCCCATGGTTCTGGTTCGTCAAGAAATCGGTGACGTCCTTCGCGACTTCCGCCTGCAGAAGGGCCGGACGCTCCGACAGGTCGCCAGCAAGGCGAGCGTCGCGCTCGGGTACCTCAGCGAGGTCGAGCGTGGTCAGAAAGAGGCCAGCTCCGAGATCCTCGCGTCGGTGGCTGACGCGCTCGAGACGCCCATCTCGGTGATCATGCGCGAGGTGGGTGACCGCATGGCGGTCATCGAGGGCCTCAACCCGATCCCCGACACGCTGCCCGACGACCTCGTCGCCGAGTTCGACACCGACCTCGCGGTGCGCTGAGCTCCCGCTCACCACGTCGCCCGAACGCCCCCGGCCCAGGCCGGGGGCGTTCGTCGTGTGCGGGGCGAGGGGCGTCGCGGGTACCCTCGAGCGATGCGCAAGAGCGAGTTCAGTCGTGCCGTCGCCGACGAGTTCGGGGAGGCCTACGGCCGCGTCGTGACCCGCGACCTGGTCATCGCCGAGCTCGGCGACCGCACCGCCGACGAGGCCGTGGCCCAGGGCGTGCCCCCGCGCGACGTCTGGCTGGCGCTCTGCGCCGCCGAGGGCGTCCCCGTCGCCCGGAGGCACGGCGTCGGGCTGCCCGAGCCCCGACGCTGAGTCGCACTGCCGGTCGTCGGAGCGTTCGACACGCCGCGTGCCCCTGTCGAACATCCGTTCGGATCGGTGTAGCGTCCTCCCCAGGGCGTCGAAGCCTCGTGTTCTCCACCGGCCACCACGCCGGCACCCCCGGTGTCGGTGGTGGCTCGTAGCGTTCACTGCATCGACGTTCCACCGGTCCCGACCCTCGTCGGGGCCACCAGCCTTGTCGTCACGCTGAACTCCTTGCCCCACCGGTGCCCAGCGACGCGACAGCCTACAGGCGCACGGACATCACCCCGAAGGAGAACAGCATGCCCTCAGCAGAGAACCGCGAGAAGGCCCTCGAGACCGCTCTCGCGCAGATCGACCGTCAGTTCGGCAAGGGTGCTGTCATGCGCCTCGGCAGCGACGAGCGCGCTCCCGTCGCCGTCATCCCCACCGGCTCGATCGCGCTGGACGTCGCGCTCGGCATCGGGGGCATCCCCCGTGGCCGCATCGTCGAGATCTACGGCCCCGAGTCGTCCGGCAAGACGACGCTGACCCTGCACGCGATCGCCAACGCCCAGCGCAACGGCGGCATCGCGGCCTTCATCGACGCCGAGCACGCGCTCGACCCGGAGTACGCCAAGAAGCTCGGCGTCGACATCGACGCCCTCCTCGTGTCGCAGCCCGACACCGGTGAGCAGGCCCTCGAGATCGCCGACATGCTCGTGCGGTCGGGCTCCATCGACCTCATCGTCATCGACTCCGTCGCCGCTCTCGTGCCCCGTGCCGAGATCGAGGGCGAGATGGGCGACTCTCACGTCGGCCTCCAGGCCCGCCTGATGTCGCAGGCCCTCCGCAAGCTGACCGGTGGCCTGAGCCAGACCGGCACGACGATGATCTTCATCAACCAGCTGCGCGAGAAGATCGGCGTGTTCTTCGGCAGCCCCGAGACGACCGCCGGCGGCAAGGCGCTCAAGTTCTACGCGTCGGTCCGTCTCGACATCCGTCGCATCGAGACCCTGAAAGACGGCACCGACGCGGTCGGCAACCGGACGCGGGTCAAGGTCGTCAAGAACAAGATGGCGCCGCCCTTCAAGCAGGCCGAGTTCGACATCCTCTACGGCGTCGGCATCTCGCGCGAGGGCAGCCTGATCGACTTCGGCGTCGAGCACGGAATCGTCCGCAAGTCCGGTGCCTGGTACACCTACGAGGGCGACCAGCTCGGTCAGGGCAAGGAGAACTCGCGCAACTTCCTGATCAAGAACGCGCCCGTCGCCGACGAGATCGAGCAGAAGATCCTCGCGAAGCTCGGCGTCGGCGCTGCTGCGGCCCCGGCGGCCCCGGTCGAGTCGATCGAGGCGAAGATCGCCGCTCGCAAGGGCGCATGACGCACGACGACGAGCAGGGCGACGGCTCGGCCCTCGCCCCCGTGACACCGCTCTTCGGTGTCCGGGGTGCGGGGCCGGGCCGTCGGCCCGTGTCCAGCGACGCGCCTCCCGCGCCGCTCGCCGACGACACCACGGCCCCGCGACGTCGTCTCGACGTCGTGCCCCCCGTCGAGCCGGTCACCACGGAGTCGTTCGACGCTGACGACGGCACCGCGGCCCTCGACCCCGACGGCGACGTGCAGCTCGACCCCGTGACGGGCTGGGCGGTCTCCGGCCCGCTCGGCTCGGGATCCGGCCGACCCGACGCTGTCGACGGCGCTCCCGCCGTCGACGAGGCGAGCCTCGGGGAGGGCGACACGGCGTCGACTCCCGGTGATCCCGTCGCCGAGACCGCCGAACGGCTGGCTGCGATCAGCGCCCACTGGTCGGCCCCGACGTCGCCGGAGCCGACCGCGGAGGAGCCGCCGGCGTCCAGCTCGCCCCGCAGCCGGTCACGGCTCCGCGCCGTCGAGCCCACGATCGTTCCCGACGCGGACGCGACCGAGCAGGAGCCGGAGCCCGAGCCCGAAGGCCTCGACGCCCAGCGGCGACGTGCCGAGAACGTCAGCCTCCACGCCCTGTCGCGCCGCGGCGTGTCCTCCGCCGAGATGACGACGTTGCTCCGCAGCCGTGACCTCGACGAGGAGGTCGTGCTGGGCGAGGTGGCTCGCCTGGAGGGCGTCGGGCTGCTCAACGACCGCGAGCTCGCCGAGAACCTCGTCCGCTCCAAGCAGGAGCGCAAGGGGCTCGGTCGGGGAGCCGTGACGTCGGAGCTCCGGCAGCGCGGGCTCGACGCCTCGGTCGTCGAGGAGGCCCTGGCCGACATCGACGACGACGACGAGCAGTCCCGGGCCGACGAGTGGGCCCGCAAGCGCGTCGGGTCCCTCCGCGGGCTCGACCACGCCACCGCCGAGCGGCGCCTGAACGGGTACCTGATGAGGCGCGGCTATCGCTCCGACGTCGTGCGGCGTGCGATCGAGAAGGTGCTGCCGCGCGGTGGCAGCCCTCGGGGCGGCGGCGTCCGCTTCGAGTGACCGAGGGGGCGGGGGCGCCGATCTACACTGGGTCACCATGACGACGGTCACCTCCGCCCCGCTCCCGGCCGCTCCGGCGGAGGTCCGTCCGCGCACCTACGAGGTGCGCACCTACGGCTGCCAGATGAACGTCCACGACTCCGAGCGGCTGAGCGGCTCGCTCGAGGCGTCCGGCCTCGTCGCCGCCCCGGAGGGGGCGGAGGCCGACGTCGTCGTCATCAACACCTGTGCGGTCCGCGAGAACGCCGACAAGAAGCTCTACGGCACGCTCGGCCAGCTGGCCGGGGTCAAGCGGAAGCACGCCGGCATGCAGATCGCCGTCGGCGGCTGCCTCGCCCAGAAGGACCGCGCGGCCGTCCTCGAGGCCGCGCCCTGGGTCGACGTGGTCTTCGGGACCCACAACACGGGCTCCCTCCCGGCCCTGCTCGAGCGCGCGCGGCACAACGACGAGGCGCAGGTCGAGATCCTGGAGTCCCTCGAGGTCTTCCCGTCGACCCTGCCGACCAAGCGCGAGTCCACGCACAGCGGCTGGGTGGGCATCTCGGTCGGCTGCAACAACACCTGCACCTTCTGCATCGTCCCGTCCCTGCGGGGCAAGGAGCGTGACCGGCGGCCCGGCGACGTCCTCGCCGAGGTCCGGTCGCTCGTCGACGACGGCGTGATCGAGGTGACCCTCCTCGGCCAGAACGTCAACAGCTACGGCGTCGAGTTCGGTGACCGGCTCGCCTTCTCGAAGCTGCTGCGGACGGTGGGCCAGGTCGAGGGCCTCGAGCGAGTGAGGTTCACGAGCCCGCACCCGGCGTCGTTCACCGACGACGTCATCGAGGCGATGGCCGAGACGCCCACCGTCATGCCGCAGCTCCACATGCCCCTCCAGTCCGGCTCCGACCGGGTGCTGCGCGCCATGCGACGGAGCTACCGCAGCGAGAAGTTCCTGGGCATCCTCGACCGCGTCCGTGCCGCGATGCCGCACGCGGCGATCAGCACCGACATCATCGTGGGCTTCCCCGGCGAGACCGAGGCCGACTTCGCCGAGACCCTCCGGGTCGTCGAGGAGGCGCGGTTCTCGTCCGCCTTCACCTTCCAGTACTCGGTGCGGCCCGGCACCCCGGCTGGCGAGATGCCCGACCAGCTGCCGAAGGCCGTCGTGCAGGAGCGCTACGAGCGTCTCGTCGCCCTCCAGGACTCCATCTCCGCCGCGGAGAACAGTGCCCAGGTCGGGCGGCTCGTCCAGGTCATGGTCGCCGCCGGCGAGGGCCGGAAGGACGCGGCGACGCACCGGCTCTCCGGCCGCGCCGAAGACAGCCGCCTCGTGCACGTCGAGGTGCCGCGAGGCGCCGAGGTCCCGCGTCCCGGCGACGTCGTCTCGGTGCAGGTCACCGACGCCGCGCCGTTCTACCTGATCGCCGATGCGGGCCCCGGCCGCCCCTGGAGCCTCCGCCGCACGCGGGCGGGCGACGCGTGGGACCGCGCCCAGGCGGCGTCCTGCGGTGTCCCCGCGACCGTGGGGGGCGCCTCCGGCACGACCGCCGCGCCGCGCGTGTCGCTGGGCCTCCCGACGCTCCGGGTCGCGACGACGCCGATCTACAGCACGACCGACGACCTCCGCTGACGTGCTGGTCGCGATCGTCGGCTCGACCGGCACGGGCAAGTCCGCGTTCTCCCTCGACCTCGCCGAGGCCCTCGCCGCCCGCGGGGCGGCGGCGGAGGTCGTCAACGCCGACGCGATGCAGCTGTACCGCGGCATGGACGTCGGCACGGCGAAGCTGCCCCCGGCCGAGCGCCGGGGAGTGCCGCACCACCTCCTCGACGTCCTCGACGTGACGGACGAGGCGAGCGTCGAGTGGTACCAGAAGGAGGCGCGCGCGGCCGTCGACGCCGTCCTGGCCCGCGGCGCCGTGCCCCTCCTGGTGGGCGGCTCCGGGCTGTACGTCTCGAGCGTGCTCTACGACTACCGCTTCCCCGGCACCGACCCGGTCGTGCGGGCGCGGTTCGAGGCGCTGGGCGAGAGCGGGGGGCCGCGGGCGCTCCACGCGCTGCTCCGCGAGACCGACCCCCGCGCGGCCGAGTCCATCGGCCCGCACAACGCCCGACGGCTCGTGCGGGCGCTCGAGGTGGGGGAGATCACGGGGGAGCCGTTCTCCGCCTCCCTGCCCGACGAGGCGCCCCGGTGGCGCGACTCCCACGTGGTCGGCCTCCGCGAGGAGCGCTCCGTCCTCGTGCAGCGGCTCGACGAGCGCGTCGACGCCATGTGGGCGGGCGGGCTCCTCGACGAGGTCGCGCACCTCACGACGCTCGGCCTCGACCGGGGCGTCACCGCCCGCCGGGCGATCGGCTACGCGCAGGCTGCGGCGCAGCTGCGGGGCGAGGTCGACCAGCAGGAGGCGGTGGAGACCACGCAGGCCCTCACGCGTCGCTACGCCCGCCGCCAGGTCAGCTGGTTCCGGCGCCTGCCCGACGTCGACTGGTCGGAGACGGGGGAGGCCGGGGCCGTCGAGCGGGCCGTCGCTAGACTCCTCGGGTGACCACCACCCTGCAGTTCACCAAGGGCCAGGGCACCGGCAACGACTTCGTGTTGTTCACCGATGCCGACGCCGAGGTCGACCTCGACCCCGTGACGATCCGGGCGCTGACCGACCGCCACTTCGGCGTGGGCGGCGACGGCGTCATCCGCGCCGTGAAGACGGCGTCGCTGCCCGGCGGCGCCGCGCCCTTCGTCGACGACGGCGCCGGTTCCCCCGAGTGGTTCATGGACTACCACAACGCCGACGGCAGCGTCGCCGAGATGTGCGGCAACGGCATCCGCGTCTACGTGCGCTACCTGCTCGAGCGCGGCCTCGTCGAGCTCGCCGAGGGCGAGCGCCTCGCGATCGGCACCCGCGCCGGGGTCCGCTGGGTCGAGCGGTCCGTCGACGGCTTCCGCGTCGACCTCGGGGCCTGGCGCCTCGACGACGCCGAGCCGACCGTGCGAGCCCGCGAGCTGCACGCCGCGCGCCCCGGCCTCTCGCTCTCCGTGGGCAACCCCCACGTCGTCGTCGCGCTGGCCGGCGACGCCGAGCTCGACGCGGTCGACCTCGGCTACGCGCCGATGCTCGACCCCGTGCCGAGCGACGGCGCCAACGTCGAGTTCGTCGTCCCCTCCGACCCTCTGGTCGTCGACGGCGTCGGCCGCATCCGCATGCGCGTCCACGAGCGCGGCAGCGGCGAGACGCTCTCCTGCGGCACCGGCGCGGCGGCCGCGGCCCTCGCGACCCGCCACTGGGCGGGCACGGGCGCCCCGGCGTCCTGGCTCGTCACGGTGCCGGGCGGCGTGGTCGGCGTCCGCGTCACGGAGCACCCCGACGGCGAGCACGTCTCGCTGAGCGGGCCGGCCGAGCTGGTCTACAGCGGCGCCCTGACCCTCTGAGGCGCGGCGCTCCCTCGCGGGGGCCGACCCGCGCCTCCCCGGGGTCAGCTGCGGGTGGCGCGGAGGATGCGGTACCCCTTGCTGGTGGAGGCGCGGTGCACGTCGACGACGTCGCCCATGGTCTCGCCGATCCAGCGCTGCAGGGAGTCCGCGCCGAGGTTCTTCTGCACGACGAGCCAGGCGTCGGCCCCCTCCTCGAGCCGGGGGAGCCAGCGCTCGAGGATGCCGTGCAGGTCGGCCTTGCCGACGCGGATGGGCGGGTTCGACCAGATGGTCGCGAAGCGGACGTCGTCGGGAACATCGTCCGGGGTGACGGCGTTGACGTTGTGGAGGCCGGCGGCCCGGGCGTTCTCGCGCACGAGCTGCAGGACCCTCTCGTTCACGTCGACGGCCCACACCGTCGCGTCGGGTGACATCAGCGCGAGGCTCAGGGTGACGGGCCCCCATCCGCACCCGACGTCGAGGAGGTCGCCCACCGGGGGCGGCGCCGGGGTGCCGGCCAGCAGCACCGACGTGCCGGGGTCGACCCGGCCGGGGCTGAAGACGCCCGCGGCCGTCGTGATCGAGAGCTCACGGCCCGCGAGGGTCGCCGTGATCGTGCGACGACGCAGCTCGCTCTCCGGGTTCGGGGAGAAGTAGTGCTCGCTCGACATGACCCACAACCTACCGAAGATGCAGGGCCCGCCCGTCCGGGCGCCCTGCGACCTGCCTGACGAAAGGGCTACGATCACACCGATGACAGACACTCCCTCCACCCCGCTCGACGCCGAGCAGGGCGACCAGCTGCCCGACGACGTCGTCGCCCGGGTGCTGGAGCGCGCGGCGGCCCGCTCCTCCGCGTACACCGTCTTCTCGCCCGCGCAGGCGATCCAGACCCGCTCCCTGGCCGACGCCGGCTCCGACGGCGAGCAGCTCGACCGTGACGACCGCGCCGCGCTCCGGCGCGTGGGCGGCCTGTCGACCGAGCTCGAGGACGTTACCGAGGTCGAGTACCGCCAGCTGCGGCTCGAGAACGTCGTGCTGATCGGCGTCTGGTCGCAGGGGTCGCTCGGCGACGCCGAGAACTCCCTGCGAGAGCTCGCCGCCCTGGCCGAGACCGCCGGTGCGGTCGTGCTCGACGGCCTCCTGCAGCGGCGTCCGAACCCCGACCCCAGCACGTACCTCGGCAAGGGCAAGGCGGAGGAGCTCCGGCAGACCGTCGCCGCCCTCGGCGCCGACACGGTCATCGCCGACACCGAGCTCGCGCCCAGCCAGCGACGCGCCCTCGAGGACGTCGTGAAGGTCAAGGTCATCGACCGCACTGCGGTGATCCTCGACATCTTCAGCCAGCACGCCAAGAGCCGCGAGGGCAAGGCGCAGGTCGAGCTCGCGCAGCTCGAGTACCTGCTGCCCCGCCTCCGCGGCTGGGGCGAGTCGATGTCGCGCCAGGCCGGTGGCCAGGTCGGCGGCGCCGGCGCGGGCATGGGCAGCCGTGGTCCCGGTGAGACGAAGATCGAGCTCGACCGTCGCCGCATCCACACCCGCATGGCGCGCCTCCGTCGCCAGATCAAGGAGATGAAGCCGGCGCGCGACGCCAAGCGCGCGAACCGCGACCGCAACGAGGTGCCCTCCGTCGCGATCGCGGGCTACACGAACGCCGGCAAGAGCAGCCTGCTGAACCGCCTGACGAGCGCGGGCGTCCTGGTCGAGAACGCCCTGTTCGCGACCCTCGACGCGACCGTGCGCAAGAGCACGACGCCCGACGGCCGCCCGTTCACGTACGTCGACACGGTCGGCTTCGTGCGCAACCTGCCGCACCAGCTCGTCGAGGCGTTCCGGTCGACCCTCGAGGAGGTCGCCGCGAGCGACGTCATCGTGCACGTGGTCGACGGCTCGCACCCCGACCCGGCCGCGCAGCTGGCGACCGTGCGCCAGGTGATCTCCGAGGTCGACGGCCACGACATCGCCGAGGTCGTCGTCTTCAACAAGGCCGACCTCGTCGACGCCGACCAGCGGCTCGTGCTGCAGGGCCTCGAGCCCTCGGCGGTCTTCGTCTCCGCCCGGACGGGCGAGGGCGTCGACGAGCTGCTCGACCGCGTCGCCGGCCTCCTGCCGGAGCCCGAGGTCGAGGTCGACCTGCTCGTGCCGTACGACCGCGGAGAGGTCGTGGCGCACCTGCACGACGCGGGCCGCGTCGTCTCGACCGACTACGAGGAGGCCGGCACGCGCCTCCACGCCCGGGTGTACCCGAGCGACGTGGCCGCCCTGGCACCGTTCGTGCAGCCGGCGGTCGCCCGGCGCTGAGCGCCGGCCCTCCGCCACAGCACGAAGGCCCCCTGCCGTCTCGGCGGGGGGCCTTCGTCGTCACGATCGACGGTGGTGCAGGAGTCGCGGGTCGTGCCGTCGAGGCCGCCGCGACCCAGCCCGCTACACCGAGCGCAGCACCGCCACGACCTTGCCGACGATCTGGGCGTGGTCGCCCAGGATCGGCTCGAAGGCGCTGTTGCGGGGGAGCAGCCAGGTGTGGCCGTCGCGCTGGCGGAAGACCTTGACGGTCGCCTCGTCGTCGAGCATCGCGGCGACGATGTCGCCGTTCTCCGCGCTCTGCTGCTGGCGGACGACGACCCAGTCGCCGTCGCAGATGGCGGCGTCGACCATGGAGTCGCCGACGACGCGCAGCATGAAGAGGTCGCCCTTGCCCACGAGCTGGCGGGGCAGGGGCATGACGTCCTCCACCTGCTGCTCGGCGGTGATGGGCACGCCGGCGGCGATCCGGCCGACCATGGGCACGTGGGCGGTGTCGCCGTCGTCGCTGCTGGTGAGGATGGTGGTGACGGGAGCGGAGGGGGCCGACTCGTCGGCGAGCACCTCGAGGGCGCGGGGCCGGTTCGGGTCGCGGCGGATGCGGCCGGCGAGCTCGAGCTGGTTGAGCTGGTGCGTGACGCTCGACAGCGAGCGGAGGCCGACCGCGTCGCCGATCTCGCGCATGCTCGGCGGGTAGCCACTCTGGGCGATGCTCGCCTGGATGGCCGCCAGGATCGACTCCTGCTTCGCCGTCAGTGCCTTGCGGGAGGGGGCCGTCACGGCCGCGCTCGCGCGCTGCGGGTCGCTCATCTGTCTCCTGACGTCGGATGTCGGTGGTCGCTGTTTGACTCCCACCATCGATCGAAACCGTATCCGATGACGACGCCCCAGCCACACACCTGTTCGAGTGTGTCGCAGATCCGGAGGGCGTCGGAGGGGGATGAGGGGTTGAATCGACCACGGATCGAATGTATGTTCGGAACACGTCTTCGTGTCCGGCATTCCCGGCCGAGTGCCGGGCACGAATTCGCAGTCTTCTCTCGCGGTGAAAGGACCCACCCCATGAGCGCCATCATCAGCAGCATCAGCATCGCCCCCAGCATCGACGGCACCCCCGCCGCCGCCCCCGTCCGCACCCGTCTCCGCATCACGCGCCGCGGGCGTCGCGTCGTGGCCGCCACCGTCGCGCTGGGCGTGGCGGGCATCGTCGGCGGCGTCCTGCTCGCCGGCCCCGGGGCGCAGGCCTCCGACAGCTCGGCCGCCGTGGCGTTCGAGCACGTCACGGTCGAGGGCGGCGAGACGCTCTGGCAGGTCGCCCACGAGATCGCCCCCACGAAAGACCCCCGTGACGTCGTCAGCGACATCGTCCGGCTGAACGCCCTCGGCAGCGCCGAGGTCAGCGCGGGGCAGACCCTCGCCGTCCCGACGAAGTACTCCGACTGACCCGTCGGCAGCGGCCGTCGTCCCGGTGACGGTCGGGGCGCGCCTCGCGCCTACCATGGAGGGGTGTCCTTCAGTCTCGACGACCTGCCCCTCCGCGACGACCTCCGCGGCCTGACCCCGTACGGCGCCCCCCAGAAGAAGGTGCCCGTCGCCCTCAACGTCAACGAGAACACGCATCCCGTGCCCGCCGACGTGGCCCGCGACATCGTCGCGTCGATCGCCGAGGCGCTGCACGAGGTCAACCGCTACCCCGACCGTGAGTTCACGGCCCTGCGCGAGGCGCTGGCGGCCTATCTCGGGCACGGCGTCACGCCTGAGCAGATCTGGGCGGCGAACGGCTCGAACGAGGTCATCCAGCAGCTGCTCCAGGCGTTCGGCGGCCCCGGTCGTTCCGTTCTAGGGTTCCCGCCCACGTACTCGATGCACTCGATCATCACCGTCGGCACCGGCAGCACCTGGGTCGAGGGTCGCCGCGACGAGGGCTTCGGCATCTCGCCCGAGACCGCCGTCGCCGAGATCGAGCGCGTCCGCCCCGACATCGTCTTCTTCTGCGGCCCCAACAACCCCACCGGCACGCCCCTCGACCTCGCCACGGTCGAGGCGGCCTACGACGCGACCGACGGCATCGTCTTCGTCGACGAGGCCTACGCCGAGTTCATGCCGCCCGGGCAGCCGACGGCGTTGACCCTCCTCGAGGGGCGTCCGCGCCTCGTCGTCTCGCGCACGATGAGCAAGGCCTTCGCCTTCGCCGGGGCCCGCGTCGGGTACCTGGCCGCGCACCCGGCCGTGGCCGACGCGCTCCGCCTCGTCCGCCTCCCGTACCACCTCTCTTCGTTGACGCAGGCCGCCGCCGTCGCGGCTCTCCGTCACGCCGACGAGATGCTCGCCATGGTCGACGACATCCGCGGCCAGCGCGACCGCATCGTGCGCGAGCTGGCCGCGATGGGCTACGAGCCCTGGCCCACCTGGTCGAACTTCGTGCTGTTCGGCGGCGTCGACGACCCGTCCGACGTCTTCGAGCGGCTCCTCGAGCGCGGCATCATCGTGCGCGACCTGGGCATCCCCGGCCACCTCCGCGTGAGCGCCGGCACCGAGGCCGAGACCACCGCGTTCCTCGACGCCCTCCGCGACATTAGGCTCTCCTCGTGACCGATCAGCGCGCCTCCCGCACCGCCTCCCTGACCCGATCGACGAGCGAGTCGAGCGTCGCGCTCTCGCTCGACCTCGACGGCACGGGGCGGTCGACCGTCTCGTCGTCGGTGCCGTTCTTCGACCACATGCTCACCGCGCTCTCGAAGCACTCGCTGATCGACCTCGACGTGACCGCCACCGGCGACACGCACATCGACGCGCACCACACGGTGGAGGACATCGGCATCACGTTCGGCACCGCGCTGCGCGAGGCCCTCGGCGACAAGTCGGGCATCTCGCGCTACGGCGACGCGCTCGTGCCGCTCGACGAGGCCCTCGTGCAGGCGGTCGTCGACGTGTCGGGTCGCCCCTACCTCGTCCACACCGGCGAGCCCGCGGGCTTCGAGCACCACCTCATCGGCGGGCACTTCACCGGGTCGCTCGTGCGCCACGTCTTCGAGGCCATCACGGTCCACGCCGGCATCACCGTGCACGTCCGCGTGCTGGGCGGGCGCGACCCGCACCACATCGCCGAGGCCGAGTTCAAGGCCTTCGCGCGGGCGCTCCGCCAGGCCGTCGAGCCCGACCCCCGGGTCTCTGGCGTGCCCTCGACGAAGGGCTCGCTGTGACGGCGCGGCCGACCGTCGCCGTGCTCGACTACGGCAGCGGCAACGTGCACTCGGCCGTCAAGGCGCTCGAGCTCGCGGGCGCCGACGTCGAGCTGACCCGCGACCGCGGTCGCGTGCAGTCGGCCGACGGCCTCTTCGTGCCCGGCGTCGGGGCCTTCGGGGCCGTGATGAGCCAGCTCGAGTCCGTGGGCGGCGGCGAGCTGATCGACCGCCGCCTCGCCGGCGGTCGCCCCGTGATGGGCATCTGCGTCGGCATGCAGGTCTTCTTCGAGGGCGGCGTCGAGCGCGGCACGACCACGGGCGGGCTCGGCGAGTGGCCGGGCGTCGTCGACGAGCTCAAGGCCGACGTGCTCCCGCACATGGGGTGGAACACCGTCGACGCCCCCGAGGGCAGCGTCCTCTTCGACGGGGTCCGCGACGAGCGCTTCTACTTCGTGCACTCGTTCGCCGCGCAGGAGTGGACGCTCGACGTGATCCGCCCGTTCCCCGAGCCGCACGTCACGTGGGCAGACCACGGCGGCCGGTTCGTCGCGGCCGTCGAGAACGGCCCGCTCTGGGCGACCCAGTTCCACCCCGAGAAGTCGGGGCAGCCCGGCATCCGCCTCCTGTCGAACTGGCTCGGCACCCTCTGACCCGGCGCGACGGCCGGCCGGGCCCGACCGCCCGGCCGGCCGCCGCCTCCACCCCGACCCCGCCCCGAGAGGCGCGTCGTCCCGACGCGACGGGGGCACGATCCCGCGGCCACGCCGCGAGGGAGACAGCATGAGCGAGTTCTGCACCACCCCCGGCCTGACCCTCTTCCCGGCCGTCGACGTCGCCGGTGGCCAGGCCGTCCGCCTGACCCAGGGCGAGGCCGGCACCGAGACCGGCTACGGCGACCCGGTGGCCGCGGCGGACGACTGGAAGGAGCAGGGCGCCGAGTGGCTGCACCTCGTCGACCTCGACGCGGCGTTCGGGCGCGGCGACAACCGGTCGATCATCAAGAAGGTCATCCGCCAGGTGAAGGGCATCAACGTCGAGCTCAGCGGCGGCATCCGTGACGACCGCTCGCTCGACGACGCCCTGAGCACCGGCGTCAAGCGCATCAACCTCGGCACCGCGGCGCTCGAGAACCCCGAGTGGGCCGCGCACGTCATCGCGGAGTACGGCGAGGCCGTCGCCGTGGGCCTCGACGTGCGCGGCACGACGCTGGCCGCGCGGGGCTGGACGCAGGAGGGCGGCGACCTCTGGACCGTCCTCGCCCGCCTCGAGGACGCCGGCTGTGCGCGCTACGTCGTCACCGACGTCACGAAGGACGGCACGCTCCAGGGCCCGAACGTCGAGCTGCTGAAGCAGGTGACGGAGCGCACGGAGAAGCCCGTCATCGCGAGCGGCGGCATCTCGAGCCTCGACGACATCGCGGCCCTCCGCGAGCTCGTGCCCCGGGGGGTCGAGGGCGCCATCGTCGGCAAGGCCCTGTACTCGGGTGCGTTCACGCTCGGCGCCGCGCTCGACGTCGCCTCGGCGTGACGTCGGAGGCTCCTGGCCACGGCGCGGCGCCCGCGGGGCGCAGCGCCCACGACGGGCGTCCCGTGCCCCCGGTCGACAGCGCCGGCCGCCCGTGGGCGGGCCGCACCTTCCAGCACCACGACACGGCCTACGCGGGTGACGACGGCTCGGCCGACCCGCGCCTCCTCGAGGCCCTCACGCGGTTCCACGCGGGGGAGGCCGACGAGGTGGCGGTGGTGGACGCCCTCCGCCCCGCCCGGCTGCTGATCCCGCTCGTCGCGGTCGCCGGCGAGGAAGGGCTGAACGAGCACGGCGTCGTCGTCGACAAGACGCAGGAGCTCTCGATCGTCACGGTCGCGGGCCCCGACGGCCGCGACGTGCTGCCGGCGTTCACGTCGGTGGACACGCTGCGGGCCTGGGACGCGAGGGCGCGCCCCGTTCCCGCCGACGCGCGGCGCATCGCCCTGGCGGCGGCGGCCGAGTCCACCGACCGGCTCGTGCTCGACCCCGGCTCGGCGACGGAGTTCGGCCTGCGGCGGCCGGCCCTGTGGGCCGTCGCGCAGGACGAGCGCTGGCTGCCCAGCCACCAGGACCCGGACGTGCTCCGGGCGTTCCTGGCGGCGTCGGCCTCCGAGGAGGCGCTGGTCACGGTGGCGGTCGCGCCCGGCTACCGGTCGGCGCGGCTCGGCCCGCCCGAGCTCGTCGTGCAGCTCGGGGTGCGGCCGGGCCTCGACCAGGAGCAGCTCGGTGCCCTCCTCGGGCGCCTGCAGGTGGCCTGGTCGGCCGACGCCGTCATCGCGGAGCGGGTCGACGGCATGGCCGTGAAGGTCGTCCCCGCCGCCGCCGGGGGGCCGGCCCAGCCCGGCGGCCCGGCCCGGCCCGACGGGCTGGCCCGGCCCTAGTTGACCGGGCCGGTGAGCTTCTCGCCGGGGCCGGCGCCCACCGCGTCGGGGATGGCGCTCGCCTCGCGGAAGGCGAGCTGCAGCGACCGGAGCCCGTCCCGGAGGGCCCGGGCGTGCTGGTCGCCGATCTCGGGCGCGCTGGCCGTGACGAGCCCCGCGAGCGAGGTGATCAGCTTGCGGGCCTCGTCGAGGTCGGTCTGCGCCTGCGGGTCGTCGGCCAGGCCGACCTTGACGGCGGCGGCGCTCATCAGGTGGACGGCGACGGTGTTGATGACCTCGACGGCGTTGACCTCGGCGATGTCGCGCACGGCGTCGTCGGCGCCGCCCGGCGCCGACGGGGCGGTGTCGTCGGCGAAGCGGTGGGTGTGCGCGTCGTCGGAGGCGGCGGCGGTGTCTCGGGGGGAGTGGCTCACGAACTGATCCTCTGCTAAAGTCGTCAAGGCTCGGAGCGTCTGCTCCGTGCGAAAGTGGAGATTCTCCCACCCGCGCTCGACCGTTACACGAGGTTACCGGGTTGTTGGCACCCCGTCGGTGTCCGTCCGAAGCTCACCTGCCCTGCAGGTGGCTCAGGTCGGAGACAGGCAGCCAGGGTGCAGTGGTCCTGTCGCGCCGTGAGGTGCAGGGTCCACGAACCTCCTCTTTCCCCGCCGCGTCACCGACGCGGTGGTGTCGGAAGCATCAACAGAGGAGTTCCGCATCAGCGATCCCCGTACGAACGACCGCATCCGCGTCCCGGAGGTCCGACTCGTCGGCCCCGCCGGAGAACAGATCGGTGTCGTCCCCATCGCCATGGCCCTGCGGCTCGCCGCCGAGGCCGAGCTCGACCTCGTCGAGGTGGCCCCCAACTCGAAGCCTCCCGTGGCCAAGATCATGGATCACGGGAAGTTCAAGTACGAGGCTGCGCAGAAGGCGAAGGAGGCGCGTCGCAACCAGGCGAACACGATCCTCAAAGAGGTCCGTTTCCGCCTGAAGATCGACAAGCACGACTACGAGACCAAGCGCAAGCGCGCCGAGGGCTTCCTCCAGGGCGGCGACAAGGTCAAGGCCATGATCCTGTTCCGCGGTCGCGAGCAGTCGCGTCCCGACCAGGGCGTCCGCCTCCTGCAGCGCTTCGCGGAGGACGTCGCCGAGCTCGGCAGCGTCGAGTCGACGCCCACCATCGACGGCCGCAACATGGTGATGGTGATCGGTCCGCACAAGAACAAGTCCGAGGCCAAGGCCGAGGCGGAGGCCCGCAAGGTCGCCGCCAAGGGCCCGAAGCACCCGACGTCCGACGAGGCGCCGGCCGACGCACCGGCCGCGCCCACAGAAGAGAGCAAGTAAGAGATGCCCAAGCAGAAGACCCACTCCGGCGCCAAGAAGCGCTTCAAGGTCACCGGTTCCGGCAAGATCATGAAGCAGCAGGCCGGCATGCGCCACAACCTCGAGGTGAAGAGCGCCAAGCGCAAGGCTCGCCTGAACAAGGACCAGGTGCTCGCCCCCGCCGACGCCAAGGTCGCCAAGAAGCTTCTCGGTCACTGACCGCTGACACGAACGTAGAGGAACAAGAAAATGGCAAGAGTCAAGAGAGCGGTCAACGCCGCCAAGAAGCGTCGCGTCGTCCTCGAACGCGCCGAGGGCTACCGCGGTCAGCGTTCGCGCCTGTACCGCAAGGCCAAGGAGCAGGTCACCCACTCGCTCGTCTACTCGTACCGTGACCGTCGTGCTCGCAAGGGCGAGTTCCGTCGCCTGTGGATCCAGCGCATCAACGCCGCGTCGCGCGCGAACGGCCTGACCTACAACCGCCTCATCCAGGGCCTCGCCCTGGCCGGCATCGAGGTCGACCGCCGCATCCTCGCCGAGCTGGCCGTCAACGAGCCCGCCACCTTCGCGTCGATCGTCGCCACGGCCAAGGCCGCGCTGCCCGCCGACACGTCGGCCCCCAAGGCCGCCGCCTGATCCACCGCGTCACCTGCACCGCCCGAGAGGCCCCGACAGCACCGTTGTCGGGGCCTCTCCCGCGTCCGCGGCGCGACGGCGCCGCCGCCGTCACCGGCCGGGTCGTGTGGCACAGTGGTGGCGTGCGCAGCCCCCTCCTCGACAACCCCCGTTCGCCCCGAGTCCGAGCGGTGGCGAAGCTCGCCAAGCGCGACGCCCGCACCGACACCGGCCTCTTCCTGCTCGAGGGCCCCCAGGCGGTCTCCGAAGCCCTGGCGTGGCGACCCGAGCTGCTCGTGGAGCTGTTCGTCACGCCCACCGCGCTCGAGCGTCACCCCGCCCTGGGCGAGGCCGCGGAGGCGGCGGGCCTGGAGGCGGAGTTCGTCACGGAGGCCGTCCTCGACGTCATGGCCGACACCGTGACGCCGCAGGGCGTCGTCGCGGTGTGCAAGCAGTTCCCGGTCAGCGTCAAGGACGTCTTCGCCGACACGGGGGAGGGCGGGCCCCGTCTGATCGCCATCCTCGAGGAGGTGCGCGACCCGGGCAACGCCGGCACGATCATCCGGGCCGCCGACTCGGCTGGCGCCGACGCCGTCGTGATGACGGGCCGCAGCGTCGACCTCTACAACCCCAAGGTCGTCCGGGCGACGACCGGGTCGCTCTTCCACGTGCCCGTGGCGCTGGGCGGCGATCTCGCGTCCGTCGTCGCGCGCTGCGCCGAGGCCGGCGTCCAGGTGCTCGCCGCCGACGTCAAGGGCGACGACCTGCTCGAGGCCCGGCAGGAGGGCCTGCTCGGCGCCCCGACCGCCTGGCTCTTCGGCAACGAGGCCCGGGGCCTCACCGACGCCGACCTCGCCCTCGCCGACCGGGCCGTGGTCGTGCCCATCTACGGGCAGGCGGAGTCCATGAACCTCAGCACCGCCGCCTCCGTCTGCCTGTACGAGAGCGCCTTCGCCCAGCGCAGCTGAGCCGTCGTACGACGCATTTCGGTTCTGTTACGAATCCGCCGTGAATTTGACCCCCCTCCGGGTGTCTGTTTGTGTGGCTCCATGGATCCCCTCGTCGTGGTCGACCACGTCAACAAGCACTTCGGAGAGCTTCACGTCCTTCAGGACGTCACGACGACGGTGGGCCGCGGCGAGGTCGTCGTCGTCATC
Organism: Frigoribacterium sp. Leaf164; assembly: GCF_001423665.1. Classification (NCBI taxonomy): domain Bacteria; kingdom Bacillati; phylum Actinomycetota; class Actinomycetes; order Micrococcales; family Microbacteriaceae; genus Frigoribacterium; species Frigoribacterium sp. Leaf164. Next base: position 17,674 of record NZ_LMOX01000003.1, on the reverse strand, counting down.
GGGCCGAGCGGCTCGGGCAAGTCGACGCTCTGCCGGGCGATCAACCGCCTCGAGACGATCGACGACGGCGTCATCAGCATCGACGGCACCCGGCTGCCCGAGGAGGGCGCCGCGCTGGCCAAGCTGCGGGCCGACGTGGGCATGGTGTTCCAGAGCTTCAACCTGTTCGCGCACAAGACCGTCGTCGAGAACGTCATGCTCGGCCAGGTCAAGGTCCGCCGTCGGTCGAAGGCCGAGGCGCGGAAGCGCGCGATGGAGCTCCTCGACCGTGTCGGCGTGGCCGACCAGGCCGAGAAGATGCCCTCGCAGCTCTCCGGCGGCCAGCAGCAGCGCGTGGCCATCGCCCGTGCCCTCGCCATGGACCCGAAGGTGATGCTGCTGGACGAACCGACGAGCGCCCTCGACCCCGAGATGATCACCGAGGTGCTCGACGTCATGGTGCAGCTCGCGGCCGACGGAATGACGATGATCGTCGTCACCCACGAGATGGGCTTCGCCCGCAAGGCCGCCGACCGCGTCGTGTTCATGGCCGAGGGCAAGATCGTCGAGGAGGCCACGCCGGAGGAGTTCTTCACCGCGCCGAAGTCCGAGCGCGCCCGCGACTTCCTCTCGAAGATCCTCACGCACTGACGGCCCGCTCGCGGAGCCGGGGCCCACGAGGCCGACCGGCACCGCGACTCCGGCCCGCCCCCCGCACCGCGGGGGAGCACCCCCTCGAGACTTCCGGGCGACGACCGTCGACCGGGTCCCCCAGCAAGGAGAACAGAATGCGACTCAGCAAGGGAATCGTCACCGCTGCCGCAGCCGCCGCGATGGTGCTCGGCCTGACGGCCTGCACCGACTCGTCGGCCCCGGCCGTCGACGTCGAGACGCCCGCCGACTTCGCGGAGGGCAGCACGATGGCGAAGCTGGCCGACGCCGGCGAGATCACCATCGGCACGAAGTTCGACCAGCCCCTCTTCGGCCTCGCCGACCCCGACGGCGTGCCCCAGGGCTTCGACGCGGAGATGGGCAAGCTCATCGCCGCGAAGCTCGGCATCCAGCCCGAGAAGATCAACTGGGTCGAGACGGTCTCCGCGAACCGCGAGCCGTTCATCCAGAACGGCCAGGTCGACCTCGTCATCGCGACCTACACGATCAACGACGCCCGCAAGGAGGTCGTCTCGTTCGCCGGGCCGTACTACCAGGCCGGCCAGGACCTCCTCGTGCTCGAGGGCAACCCCGAGGGCATCAGCTCGGTCGACGACCTCATGGGCAAGAAGGTCTGCACGGTCAGCGGCTCGACCAGCGAGAAGAACATCGCGCCCTACGTCGCGGCCGCGACCGACGTCATCGCGACCGACACCTACTCGAACTGCCTCGAGCCGCTGCGCTCGGGCGCGGTCGCCGCCGTGACCACCGACAACGTGATCCTGGCCGGCCTCGCCGACCAGAACGAGGGCGAGTTCGAGGTCGTCAACGAGCCCTTCACCGAGGAGCCCTACGGCATCGGCCTCGCGCTCGACGACACCGACTTCCGTGAGTTCGTCAACGACACGCTCCAGGACGCCGAGGACGACGGCACCTGGGACGAGCTGTGGGAGAAGACGGCCGGCAAGGTCCTGCCCACGCCGACCCCGCCGNNNNGGCGGGCACCGCGACGCTCGTCGCCCGCGGTGCCCGCCCGCGCCTCCCCGGCGCCCCTGCACGACCGCTCGACCCGCGCGGTCGCCCCTGACCTGGAGACACCCCCGTGAACCCCTTGGACGTCATCCCCGGCCTCGACGCCGTGACCGACAACTGGCCCCGCTTCTGGGGCGGCTTCGTCACGACGCTGCAGCTGCTCGTGCTCTCCGGGGTGGGGGCGCTCGTGATCGGCTTCGTCGTAGCCGCCATGCGCATCTCTCCGGTCTCGTCGTTCCGCGTCTTCGCGACGGCGTACACCGAGGCGCTGCGGAACACGCCTCTCACGCTGGTGCTCTTCTTCTGCGCGTTCGTGCTGCCGTACCTCGGCGTCGACTTCGGCACGTACTTCCCGCTCGCCGTCATCGGCCTCACGGCCTACACCTCGCCGTTCGTGGCCGAGGCGATCCGCTCCGGCGTCAACGGCGTCCCGGTCGGCCAGGCGGAGGCGGCCCGCAGCATCGGCCTGGGGTTCGGCCAGACGCTCGGCCACGTCATCCTGCCGCAGGCGGTCCGCATGGTGCTGCCGCCGCTGATCAACGTCTTCATCGCCCTCACGAAGAACACCTCCGTCGCCGGGGCCTTCTTCGTCAGCGAGCTCTTCGCCGCCGGCCGCTACATCGCCAACGACCGCGGTGACGCCGTCGTCACCGTGCTGCTGGCCGTCGCCGTGTTCTACCTCGTCATCACCGTCACGCTCGGCCGCGTCGCCGCCGTCGTCGAGCAGAAGGTCGCAGTCCTCCGATGAGCACCACCGTCCTCTACGACGCGCCCGGCCCGAAGGCCCGCCGCACCTCGCGCATCATCTCCGTCGTCGGCGTGGTGCTCGTCCTCGCTCTCGTCGCGTGGCTCGTGTACCTCCTGGGCCGCCCCCGCGTCAGCGCCAACGGCGCCGTGACGCCGGGGGTGCTCGACCCGTCGCGGTGGGACATCCTCTCCGACCTCGCGCTGTGGCGGGCCATCTTCCGGGGCTGGCTCGCGACGATCCAGGCCGCGGCGGTCGCCTCGGTGCTCGCGGTGGTCGTCGGCGTCGTCTTCTCGTTCCTCCGCACGGCGCGCTCCCGCTTCGTCCGGGTCCCGACGACGGTCGTGCTCGAGTTCTTCCGCGGCATGCCCGTGCTGCTGATGATGCTGTTCATCCTGCTGGTCTTCTCGACCGGGGCCTTCTGGGCCGTGGTGGCGGCGCTGGCCGTCTACAACGGCGCCCTCATCGGCGAGGCCCTCCGCGCCGGCATCGCGTCGCTGCCCAGGGGCCAGAAGGAGGCGGGCCTCGCCCTGGGCCTGACGCCCACCGCCACGAGGTTCCTGATCGAGTTCCCGCAGGCGTTCCGCCAGATGCTGCCGATCATCCTGGCCCAGCTCGTCGTGCTGCTGAAGGACACCTCGCTCGGCTACATCGTCGGGTACGTCGAGCTGACCCGCGGGGGCCTCACCCGTCTCGGCACCTACTACGGCAGCACCTACACGTTCACGCTCTTCGCGGTGGTGCTCGTGGTGTACCTGGCCACGAACCTCCTGTTCTCGTGGGTCGTCCGCATCGTGGACCGCCGCACGGGCCGCGACGGCGTGCTCCGCCGCGCCGGTCGGGCCGGCAAGGGCGGCGGGCTCGGGGGGCCGGGGATCCTCGCCCGACCCGGTCGCGTCGAGACGGACGCCACCACGGGCGCCTCCGTCTGACCTGGCCACCGGCCCCTCCCCAGGCCGTCGACCCGCGCCTCCTCGCCCCCACGGCACGAGGAGGCGCGGTCCGGCTCCCCGACGATCGCTAAGCTTGGTTCTCGTGTCAGACACCGTCCCCATCTCCGAAGACGCCGTCGCGTCCGCGGTCGACGCGGCGCTCGCCGCCGTCGCCACCGCCGCGTCGGTCGCCGAGCTGAAGACCGCTCGCTCCCAGCACGTGGGCGAGGCCTCCGTGCTGGCGCGCATGAACGCCGGTCTGCGTGACCTGCCCGCCGACCAGAGGGCGGCCGCCGGCAAGCTCGTCGGCGGAGCGCGCGGCCGCGTGGCCCAGGCCGTCGCCGCCCGCGAGGCCGGCCTCGCCGAGGAGGAGGAGGCCCGGCGCCTCGCCGACGAGTCCGTCGACGTCACGGCCCTGCCGACCCGCCGTCGGGCCGGCGCCCGTCACCCGCTCGCCCTGCTGCAGGAGCAGATGGTCGACCTCTTCGTCGGCATGGGCTGGGAGGTCAGCGAGGGCCCCGAGCTCGAGCACGAGTGGTTCAACTTCGACGCCTTGGCCTTCGACGCCGACCACCCCGCGCGGGCCATGCAAGACACGTTCTTCGTCGACCCGGTCGACGAGCACCTCGTGCTGCGCACGCACACCTCGCCGGTGCAGATCCGTACGCTGCTCTCGAAGCAGCTGCCGGTCTACAACGTCGCGACCGGTCGGGTCTTCCGCACCGACGAGCTCGACGCGACCCACACGCCCGTCTTCACGCAGATCGAGGGCATCGCGATCGACCGCGGGCTCACGATGGCGCACCTGCGGGGCACCCTCGAGCACCTCGCGCGCTCGATGTTCGGCGCGGAGGCGCAGATCCGCCTGCGCCCGAACTACTTCCCCTTCACCGAGCCCAGCGCCGAGATGGACGTCTGGCAGCCGCACGCCAAGGGCGGCGCGCGGTGGGTCGAGTGGGGCGGCTGCGGCATGGTCAACCCGAACGTGCTGCGGGCCGCGGGCATCGACCCGGACGACTACCAGGGCTTCGCGTTCGGCATGGGCATCGAGCGCACCCTCCAGTTCCGCAACGACCTCAACGACATGCGCGACATGGTCGAGGGCGACGTCAGGTTCAGCGAGCAGTTCGGGATGGTGGTCTGATGCGGGTTCCGCTGAGCTGGCTCGGTGAGCACGTCGAGCTGCCGAGCGACGTCACGCTCGAGAGCGTCCACGCGGCGCTCGTCTCCGTCGGCTTCGAGGAGGAGGACGTCCACGTCGGCGACGTCACCGGCCCCCTCGTCGTCGGCCAGGTGCTCGAGGTCACGCCCGAGCCCCAGAAGAACGGCAAGACCATCAACTGGTGCCGTGTCGCGGTCGGCCCCGACCACGCGACGAGCGACGACGACGTGCGCGGCATCGTCTGCGGCGCCCACAACTTCGTCGTGGGCGACAAGGTCGTCGTGTCGCTGCCCGGGGCCGTCCTGCCCGGGCCCTTCCCGATCGCCGCCCGCAAGACCTACGGCCACGTGTCCGACGGCATGATCGCCTCGAGCCGCGAGCTCGGGCTCGGCGACGAGCACGACGGCATCCTGCTGCTCAGCTCGCTGGGGCTCGACCCGGTCGTCGGCACGGACGCGATCTCCCTCCTCGGGCTCGACGACGCGGCCGTCGAGATCAACGTGACGCCCGACCGCGGCTACGCGTTCAGCATCCGGGGCGTGGCCCGCGAGTACTCGCACGCCACCGGCGCCACCTTCACCGACCCCGCGACGACCGTGTCGCCCGTCGAGGCGAGCGGCTTCAGCGTCTCCGTCGTCGACGAGGCGCCCGTGCGCGACCGTGCCGCGGTCGCCACGTTCGTCACCCGCGTGGTGCGCGGCGTCGACGCCGGGCGTCCGACGCCGACCTGGATGTCGTCCCGGCTGCGGCTGGCCGGCGTCCGGTCGATCTCGCTGCTGGTCGACGTGACGAACTACGTCATGCTCGAGCTCGGCCAGCCGATCCACGGCTACGACCTCTCCGCGGTCGCCGGCGGCCTGACCGTCCGCCGCGCCGCCCCGGGCGAGACGCTCGAGACCCTCGACGGCCAGGTGCGCACGCTGCACCGCGAAGACCTGGTGATCGCCGACGAGACGGGGCCCGTCGGCCTCGCCGGCGTGATGGGCGGAGCGCGCACCGAGATGGGCGCGTCGACGACCGACGTCCTCGTCGAGGCCGCCACCTTCGACCCGGTGTCGATCGCCCGCACGGCCCGCCGGCACAAGCTGCCCAGCGAGGCGTCCCGTCGGTTCGAGCGCGGGGTCGACCCGGCGGTCTCCGCCCCGGCGGCCCAGCGCGTCGTCGACCTGCTCGTCGAGCTCGCGGGCGGCACCGCCGACGAGCTGGGCTCCGCCCTCGACGAGTCCGTCGCGCCCGCCGCGGTCGAGCTCGCCGTCGACCGATCCGCCCGCCTGATGGGCGTCGCCTACGACCGCGCCGAGGTGGTCGACTCCCTGACGGCCGTCGGCGCCTCGGTCGTCGACCAGGGCGACGTGCTCGTCGTGACCCCGCCCACGTGGCGTCCCGACCTCGTCGACCCGGCGTCGCTCGTCGAGGAGGTCGCGCGCATCACCGGCTACGACCGCATCCCGTCGGTGCTGCCCGTCGCGCCTCCCGGCCGCGGGCTCACCCGTGAGCAGCGGCTGCGCCGGCAGGTCTCCTCCTCCCTGGCCGCGGCCGGGCTCGTGGAGGTCGCCGCCTACCCGTTCGTCACCCCGGCGCAGAACTCCGCGTTCGGGTCCGCCGACGGGCAGGCCGTGCCCGCCGTGACGTTGGCGAACCCCCTCGACACCGCAGCGCCCCAGCTGCGGCGCTCGCTGCTGCCGGGCCTGCTCGACGTGGCGCGCCGCAACGCGTCGCGCGGCCTCGTCGACCTCGCGCTCTTCGAGACCGGCACCGTCTTCCTGCCCGAGGCCGGGGTCCGCTACGGCACGGCCGAGGTGCCGGCCGGTGCGGCGCGTCCGACCGACGACGTGCTGGCCGAGCTGGCCGCGAGCCTGCCTCCCCAGCCGCGGCACCTCGGCGTCCTCGCGCTCGGCGCGGCCGTGGACCGTCAGCCCGGCCAGGCCGCCGTCGCGGCCTCCCTCGCCGACGTCCTCGACGCGCTCCGGGTCGCCGTCCGCGCCGCGGGCGTCGAGCTGACCGTGCGGCAGGGCAGCCACCCGTCGCTCCACCCCGGCCGCGCCGCCGAGCTCCTCGTCGGCGACGAGCGGGTCGGCGTGGCGGGCGAGCTCGTGCCCACGGTCGCCGCCGAGCTCGACCTCCCGCGCGTCGTCGCGGTCGGCGAGGTCGACCTCGACCGCGTGCTCGCCCTGGGCGTCGACGTCGCGCCGCGTCCGATCTCGGCCTACCCTGCGGCCACGCAGGACGTGTCGCTCGTCGTCGACCTCGACGTCTCCGCCGGCGACCTGCTCGCGGCCGTCCGCGAGGGGGCGGGCTCGCTCCTGGAGTCGGCGCGCCTCGTCGACGACTACCGCGGCGCCGGGCTCCCCGACGGCACCAAGTCGCTGACCTTCGCCCTGCGCTTCCGCGCCGACGACCGCACCCTGACGGCGGCCGAGGCCACCGAGGCCAAGCAGGGCGCCGTCCGGCTCGCGTCCGAGCGATCGGGGGCGGCGCTCCGCGACTGACACTCGCCCGGCGTCGCCGCCCTCGATCCTCGACCGACTCGAACAGTAGGGTTCATCCATGCCACACACCGTTGCCGTCGCCGGAGCGAGCGGCTACGCCGGGGGCGAGCTGCTGAGGCTCCTCGCCGCCCACCCCGAGTTCGAGGTGACCACCGTCACCGCGAACCAGAACGCCGGGCAGCCCCTCATCGCCCTCCAGCCGCAGCTGCGCTCCCTCGCGCACCTCACGCTCGTCGAGACGACCCCCGAGGCCCTCGCGGGCCACGACGTCGTCTTCACGGCCCTCCCGCACGGCAAGTCCGGCGCGCTCACCGCCCAGCTGCCCGACGACGTCCTCGTCGTCGACTGCGGCGCCGACCACCGCCTCACCGACGAGGCGGCGTGGGAGCGCTTCTACGGCTCCGAGTTCTACGGCGCCTGGGCCTACGGCCTGCCCGAGCTCCTCCTCGCCGAGACCGGCGGCCGTCAGCGCGACCGTCTCGTCGGTGCCCGCCGCATCGCCGCGCCGGGCTGCAACGTCACCGCCGTGACCCTGGCCCTGGCGCCCGCGGTCCGGGCCGGCCTCGTCGACGCGACCGACCTGGTGTCGGTGCTCGCCGTCGGCCCGTCGGGGGCCGGCAAGGCCCTGGCGCCCCACCTGCTGGCCAGCGAGCTGATGGGCTCGGCCTCGGCGTACGGGGTCGGCGGCACGCACCGCCACGTCCCCGAGATCCAGCAGAACCTCGTGGTGGCGGGCGCCGAGCGCGTGAGCATCTCGTTCACGCCGGTCCTCGTGCCGATGTCGCGCGGCATCCTCGCGACGTCGACGGCCACGCTGTCGCCCGGCGTCTCCGAGCACGACGTGCGCACGGCCTACGAGCAGGCCTACGCGGCCGAGCCGTTCGTGCACGTGCTGCCGGCCGGGCAGTTCCCGCGCACCGCCGACACCGTCGGCGCCAACACCGCCCTGATCGGGCTGGCCGTCGACGCCGACGCCGACCGCCTCGTGGTGGTCAGCGCCATCGACAACCTCGCCAAGGGCACCGCCGGAGCTGCCGTCCAGTCCGCCAACATCGCTCTCGGCATCCCCGAGACGACCGGCCTCACCGTGAACGGAGTGGCACCGTGAGCGTCACCGCAGCCCAGGGATTCGTCGCGTCCGGCGTCGTCGCGCACCTCAAGAGCACCGGAGCGCCCGACGTGGCGCTCGTCGTCAACAGGGGCCGCCGCAAGTCGGCGGCCGCCGTGTTCACCAGCAACCGTGCCAAGGCGAACCCCGTCCTCTGGTCGCAGCAGGTCATGGCCGACGGCCTGGCGGAGGCGGTCGTCCTGAACTCGGGAGGCGCCAACTGCTTCACCGGGTCGTTCGGCTTCCAGACGACCCACACCACCGCCGAGGCCGTGGCCGAGGCCCTCGAGGTCTCCGCGACCGACGTCGTCGTCTGCTCCACGGGCCTGATCGGCGTCGGAGACCAGGTCTTCCGCGACAAGGTCCTGTCCGGCTCCCGTGACGCGGCGGCCGCCCTGCACGCCGACGGCGGCCTCGAGGCGGCGACCGCCATCATGACGACCGACACGGTGCCCAAGCAGGCCGTCGTCCGGGGCGACGGCTGGGTCGTCGGCGGCATGGCCAAGGGAGCGGGCATGCTCGCGCCGGGCCTGGCGACGATGCTCGTCGTGCTGACGACCGACGCCGACCTGGAGGCCGACCGCCTCGACGCGGCCCTCCGCGCCGCCACCCGCGTGACCTTCGACCGGCTCGACTCCGACGGCTGCATGTCGACCAACGACACGGTCGTCCTCCTCGCCAGCGGCGAGTCCGGAGCGACTCCCGGCGACGACGAGTTCACCGCCGCCGTGACGGCTCTCTGCGCCGACCTGGCCGAGCAGCTCCAGGCCGACGCCGAGGGCGCCTCGCACGACATCCGCATCGAGGTGGTCGGCGCGATCGACGACGACGACGCGGTCGAGGTCGGCCGGTCGATCGCCCGCAACGCCCTGTTCAAGGCCGCCGTCTTCGGCAACGACCCCAACTGGGGCCGTGTGCTCGCCGCGATCGGCACCACGAGCGCCGAGTTCGACCCCTACGCCGTCGACGTCAGCATCAACGGCGTGCGGGTCTGCCACGCCGGCGCCCCCGACCAGCCGAGCGACGGCGTCGACCTGACCCCGCGCGCGGTCCACGTGCTCGTCGACCTGCAGGTCGGCGACGCCGAGGCGACGATCCTGACGAACGACCTCACGCACGACTACGTGCACGAGAACAGCGCGTACTCCAGCTGATGGCCTCCACCGCGATCGTCCTCGGCGACGAACAGGAGCTCGCCGCCGTCAAGGCGGCCACGCTGATCGAGTCGCTCCCGTGGCTCAAGCGCTTCAGCGGCAAGGTCGTCGTCGTCAAGTTCGGCGGCAACGCCATGGTCGACGACGCGCTCAAGCGCGCCTTCGCCGAAGACATGGTGTACCTCCGCTACGCCGGCCTCCACCCCGTCGTGGTGCACGGCGGCGGCCCGCAGATCTCCGCGGCCCTGCAGGCCGCCGGCATCCCGAGCGACTTCCGCGGGGGCTACCGCTACACGAGCACCGAGGCGATCTCGGTCGTCCGCGACGTGCTCGCCGGCGAGGTCAACCGAGAGATCGTCGACCTGATCAACGAGCACGGCGACCTCGCGCGCGGGGTCTCCGGCGAGGGGTCCACGCTCTTCGAGGGCCGACGCCGGGGGGTCGTCGTCGACGGCGAGACCTTCGACCTGGGCCACGTGGGCGACGTCACCGACGTCGACCCGTCGTCGGTCCTCGCCGAGATCGCCGCAGGTCGCATCCCGGTCGTGTCGTCGATCGCCACGAACGAGGCCGACCCCGCGCTCGCCCTCAACGTGAACGCCGACGCGGCCGCGGGGGCCCTGGCCATCGCCCTCCGCGCGACGAAGCTCGTCGTGCTCACCGACGTGGCGGGCCTCTACAGCGACTGGCCCGACCGGGAGTCCCTCGTCGAGGCGATCACCGTGTCGGCGCTGCGCGACATGCTGCCGACGCTCGAGTCGGGCATGATCCCCAAGATGACGGCCTGCCTCGACTCCGTCGTGGGCGGCGTCGGGGGAGCGACCATCATCGACGGCCGCATCCCCCACTCGATCCTCCTCGAGGTCTTCACCCAGCGCGGGTCGGGCACCGAGGTCGTCCCCGACGACAGGGCCGCCGACCACGGCGCGACCGTCGTCACCAGCTACCCCGTCGTCGACGAGGACGCCGTCGCGTCCGTCGACGCGGGCACCGAGAAGGAAGGACAGTCATGACCATCATCCAGACCCCGGGCGGTACCTGGCAGCGCCGCTTCGGCGACGCGCTCATGGGCTCCCTGTCCACCCCGAAGGTGATGCTCGAGCGCGGCGAGGGCTGCCAGGTCTGGGACGTCGAGGGCAAGCGCTACCTCGACTTCCTCGCCGGCATCGCCGTCAACGCCCTGGGCCACGCGCACCCCGCGCTGGTCTCGGCGATCGCCGACCAGGCGGCCAAGCTCGTGCACGTGTCGAACTACTTCGCCACCGAGCCCCAGCTCGCCCTCGCCGAGCGCCTCAAGCGGATCACCGGCGCCGGTGAGCGGGGCCGCGTCTACTTCGGCAACAGCGGCGCCGAGGCGAACGAGGCCGCCTTCAAGCTCGCGCGGCTGAACAGCGACGGGGGCCGCCGCACCCGCATCCTCGCGCTCACCAACTCGTTCCACGGCCGCACCATGGGCTCCCTGGCGCTCACCGGCAAGCCCGCGCTGCGCGAGCCCTTCCTGCCCATGGCGCCCGGCGTCGAGCACATCGACACGTCGATCGAGGCCCTCGAAGACGCGATGGGCGACGACGTGGCCGCGATCTTCGTCGAGCCGATCAAGGGCGAGGCCGGCGTGCTCGACCTGCCCCACGGCTACCTCGAGCTCGCCCGCGAGCTGGCGACCGAGCACGGCGCCCTGCTCATCCTCGACGAGATCCAGACGGGCGTCGGCCGGACGGGGTCGTGGTTCACCTTCCAGCAGTTCGACGTCGTGCCCGACGCCGTCACGGTCGCCAAGGGCATCGCCGGGGGAGTGCCCATCGGCGCCCTCGTCACGTTCGGCGACGCGTCCGACCTCTTCGAGGCGGGCCAGCACGGCAGCACGTTCGGCGGCAACCCGCTGGCGACCGCCGCGGCCGACGCCGTCCTCGCCGAGATCGAGAGGTCGGGGCTCGTGCTCAACGCCCTCGTGCGCGGCGACCAGCTGCGCGCGGCGATCGAGGCGATGGACTCGCCGCTGGTCGACGAGATCCGCGGCCGCGGGCTGCTCATCGGCCTGGGCCTCACCCAGCCCGTCGCCGCCGAGATCGCGGCGCGGTGCCTCGAGGCCGGGCTCATCGTCAACGCCCCGAACGACTCGAGCATCCGTCTCGCCCCGCCGCTGATCGTCGGCGACGCCGAGATCGACGAGTTCACCACCATCTTCGGCACCGTCCTGAAAGGTCTCTCATGACCCGCCACTTCCTCCGCGACGACGACCTCAGCCCCGCCGAGCAGCTCGAGGTCCTCGACCTCGCCGACGCCCTGAAGCGCGACCGCTGGTCGCAGCGGCCCCTCGAGGGGCCGCAGACCGTGGCGGTCATCTTCGACAAGTCGTCGACGCGCACGCGGGTCTCGTTCGCGGTCGGCATCGCCGACCTCGGCGGCAGCCCCCTGATCATCGCCACGGCGAACAGCCAGCTCGGCGGCAAGGAGACCCCGTCCGACACCGCGCGCGTGCTCGAGCGCATGGTGTCGGCCATCGTCTGGCGCACCTACGGCCAGGCCGGCCTGGAGGAGATGGCGGCGGGCACGACGGTCCCGGTCGTCAACGCCCTGAGCGACGACTTCCACCCGTGCCAGCTCCTCGCCGACCTCCAGACCATCCGTGAGGCCAAGGGCCGTCTGGCCGGCCTCACCGTCGCCTTCGTCGGCGACGGGCGGAGCAACATGGGCCAGTCGTACCTGCTGGCCGGCGCCACCGCGGGCATGACCGTGCGCGTCGGCGCGCCCGAGGGCTTCCAGCCCGAGGCCGCCGTCGTGGCCGACGCCGAGGCGATCGCCGCCACCACGGGAGGCGCGGTGCAGGTCACGACCGACGCCCGCGAGGCCGTGGCGGGGGCCGACGTGGTGGTCACCGACACGTGGGTCTCGATGGGCAAGGAGGACGAGAAGGACGAGCGCGTGGCCGTCTTCGGCGGCTTCAAGGTCGACCAGGCGCTGATGGCGCACGCGGCCGACGACGCGATCTTCCTGCACTGCCTGCCCGCCGACCGCGGCTACGAGGTCGACGCCGACGTCATCGACGGCGCCACCAGCGTCATCTGGGACGAGGCGGAGAACCGCGTCCACGCCCAGAAGGCCCTGCTCACCTGGCTCCTCGCGCACTGACGCCGGAGCACCTCCCGCACCACCGGGTCACCTGACCCACCGGTCGGCCGGGCCCCCGCCCGGTCGACCGCCGATACACTCTCACCCCACATCACACCCAAGGAGAACCATGGCGGATCGCGTCGTCCTCGCATACTCGGGAGGCCTTGACACCTCCGTCGGCATCGGCTGGCTCGCCGACGCGACCGGCAAGGAGGTCGTCGCCCTCGCCGTCGACGTCGGGCAGGGCGGGGAGGACATGGACGACATCCGTCAGCGTGCCCTCGACTGCGGCGCCGTCGAGTCGGTCGTCGTCGACGCCAAGGAGGAGTTCGGCACCGACTACCTGATGCCGGCCCTCAAGGCCAACGCGATGTACCAGAAGACCTACCCCCTGGTGTCGGCCCTCAGCCGCCCCCTGATCGCGCGCCACCTGGCCCGCGTCGCCAAGGAGCTCGGCGCCGACAGCGTCGCGCACGGCTGCACCGGCAAGGGCAACGACCAGGTCCGCTTCGAGGCCGCCGTCGCGGCTCTCGCCCCCGACCTGACCAGCATCGCGCCCGTCCGCGACCTCGCCCTCACGCGTGACAAGGCCATCGTCTACGCCGAGCAGCACAGCCTGCCGATCCGCCAGAGCGCGGCCAACCCCTACTCGATCGACAAGAACGTCTGGGGCCGAGCGGTCGAGACGGGCTTCCTCGAGGACCCGTGGAACCCGCCGATCGAAGATCTGTACGAGTACACGCAGGATCCCTCGGTCATCAAGCCCGCCGACGAGGTCGTCATCACCTTCCAGGCCGGCGTGCCGGTCGCGATCGACGGCGTCTCGTACACCCCGCTCGGCATCGTGCAGAAGATGAACGAGCTGGCCGGGGCGCACGGCGTGGGCCGCATCGACGTCGTCGAGGACCGCCTCGTCGGCATCAAGAGCCGTGAGGTCTACGAGGCGCCCGGCGCCGTCGCCCTCATCCAGGCGCACGAGGCCCTCGAGGCCCTCACGATCGAGCGCGACCTGGGCCGCTACAAGCGCGGCGTCGAGGCCGAGTGGTCGAACCTGGTCTACGACGGCCTCTGGTTCTCGGGCCTCAAGCGGTCGCTCGACGTCTTCATCGACGACACGCAGAAGTACGTCTCGGGCGAGATCCGCCTCAAGCTGCAGGGCGGCCGTGCGGTCGTCACCGGGCAGAAGAGCGAGCAGAGCCTGTACGACTTCGACCTCGCCACCTACGACACCGGCGACACGTTCGACCAGTCGCTGTCGAAGGGCTTCATCGAGATCTGGTCGCTGCCGAGCAAGATCTCGGCGCGCCGCGACCTGGCCCAGCAGTAGTGGCCGACGCGACGCCAGCCCCGAACCAGAGGGCGGGGGAGGCGGGGGCCCTGTGGGGAGGCCGGTTCGCCTCCGGTCCGTCCCCCGAGCTGACGGCGCTGAGCCGGTCGACGCACTTCGACTGGCAGCTGGCACCGTACGACATCGCCGGGTCCCGGGCGCACGCCCGGGCCCTGGCGGCGGCCGGGTACCTCGACGAGGCGGAGCTGACGAGCATGATCGAGGCCCTCGACCGCCTCGAGGACGACGTCGCGACCGGTGCCTTCGCGGCGCAGGAGACCGACGAGGACGTCCACTCGGCCCTGGAGCGCGGCCTCATCGGCATCGCCGGCGTCGAGCTCGGCGGAAAGCTGCGCGCCGGCCGCAGCCGGAACGACCAGATCGCCACGCTGGTGCGCCTGTACCTCCGTGACCACGGCGCGTCCGTGGCCCGTCTCGTGGTCGGGCTCGTCGACGCGATCGCCGCCCAGGCGGCGGCGCACCCGACGGCGGTCATGCCCGGTCGGACCCACCTCCAGCACGCCCAGCCCGTGCTCCTCGCCCACCACCTGCTGGCGCACGCGTGGCCGCTGGTGCGCGACCTCGAGCGCCTCCGCGACTGGTCGCGACGTGCTGCGGCCTCGCCCTACGGCGCGGGGGCCCTCGCGGGCAGCTCGCTCGGCCTCGACCCGCTGCTCGTGGCGACCGAGCTCGGCTTCGACCGCACGACGGAGAACTCGATCGACGCGACGGCCAGCCGCGACGTGGTCGCCGAGTTCGCCTTCGTCGCGGCCTCGATCGGCATCGACGTCTCCCGGCTCGCCGAGGAGGTCATCCTCTGGTCGACGCGCGAGTTCGGCTTCGTGAAGCTGCACGACGCCTTCTCCACCGGGTCGTCGATCATGCCGCAGAAGAAGAACCCCGACGTCGCCGAGCTGGCGCGCGGCAAGTCGGGTCGGCTGATCGGCAACCTCACGGGCCTGCTGGCGACGCTGAAGGGCCTGCCGCTCGCGTACAACCGCGACCTGCAGGAGGACAAGGAGCCGGTCTTCGACTCCGTCACCCAGCTCGAGGTCCTGCTGCCCGCCTTCACGGGCATGATCGCGACGCTCGAGTTCGACGTCGAGCGCATGGCCGAGCTCGCCCCGCAGGGCTTCTCCCTCGCGACGGACGTCGCGGAGTGGCTCGTGCGGCAGGGCGTCAGCTTCCGCGACGCCCACGAGATCAGCGGTGAGCTGGTCCGGTTCTGCGAGCAGTCGGGGCTCGACCTCGACCAGCCGACCGACGAGCAGTACGCCGCGGTCTCTCCGCACCTCACCCCCGAGATCCGCGCCGTCCTCACCGTGGAGGGCTCCGTCGCGAGCCGCCGCGGCGCAGGGGGCACGGCTCCCGAGCGGGTCGCGGAGCAGACGGCGGTCCTCACCGAGCAGGTCGCGCGCCTGGTGCGCGAGCTCGACCCGGTGTCGCCGTGACCCGAGGCCGTCCGACCCGGCCGCGGCCGTGGGTGCTCCCCACGGTCGTGGCCCTCTGCGTCGTCGTCCTCGTGGCCGTCGTCGTCATCGTCGTGGCGAGCGGGCAGAGCTTCTTCTGAGCGGGCAGCAGGGCCCCGGGGGAGGCGCGGGGCCGGGTGACGAGGTGACCCGCCTGCTCTCCGGGCCGGCCCGCGAGGTCGGCCCGCGACTCCTCGGCTCCGTCTTCCGGGTCGGCGACGTGGCCGTCCGCCTCACCGAGGTGGAGGCCTACCACGGGCAGGGCGACGACCCTGGGTCGCACGCCCACCGCGGGCCGACGGAGCGGAACGCGAGCATGTTCGCCGAGGCGGGCACGCTCTACGTGTACCTGTCGTACGGGATCCACCGGTGCGTCAACATCGTGTGCGGTCCCGAGGGCTACGGGTCCGGGCTGCTGCTCCGTGCCGGGGAGGTCGTCGAGGGCCTCGAGGTCGCCCGGCGCCGACGCCCGACGGCGCGGCGGGACGTCGAGCTCGCCCAGGGGCCGGGGAGGCTCGGTTCGGCCCTCGCGATCGAGCTGAGGGACGACGGGTCGCGTCTGGGCTCCGGCCGGTTCTCGCTCGAGCTGCCGACCGGGCCCGTCGGACCGGTGGTCGCCGGGCCCCGGGTGGGAGTCTCCGGCCCGGCGGGCACGGACGCCTGGCCGTGGCGGTTCAGCCTCGAGGGCGACCCGACGGTGTCGGCCTGGCGGCCCGCGGTCCGGCGCGCCCGCCCTGCTCGCTGACGCTGGTACCGTTCTCGGGTGAGCACTGGAACCACCGCGGACGTCCTGGCCGGGCAGAGCAACGACCCGACGTTCGACGACGTGTGGGAGGAGCTGCAGTGGCGCGGCCTCGTCCACGTCTCGACCGACGCCGAGGCCCTCAAGGCCCTCCTCGCTGGGCCCCCGATCACGTACTACTGCGGCTTCGACCCGACCGCGCCGAGCCTGCACCTCGGCAACCTCGTGCAGCTGCTGCTCATGCGTCGCCTCCAGCTGGCCGGCCACCGGCCCCTCGGCCTCGTCGGCGGCTCGACGGGCCTGATCGGCGACCCGCGCCCCACGGCCGAGCGCACGTTGAAGACGCCCGAGCAGACGGCCGAGTGGGTCGAGCGCATCCGGGTGCACGTCGAGAAGTTCCTGTCGCCGGAGGGGGTGAACGGCCTGCGGGTCGTCAACAACCTCGACTGGACGGCGCCGCTCTCGGCGATCGAGTTCCTCCGCGACATCGGCAAGAACTTCCGCGTCGGGACGATGCTCAAGAAGGACGCCGTCAGCGCGCGCCTCAACTCCGACGCCGGCATCAGCTACACGGAGTTCAGCTACCAGATCCTCCAGGGCCTCGACTTCCGTGAGCTGTACCGCGCGTACGACTGCGTGCTGCAGACCGGGGGCAGCGACCAGTGGGGCAACCTCACGAGCGGCACGGAGCTGATCCGTCGCTCCGAGGGAGTCGCGGTGCACGCCATCGGGACGCCCCTGATCACCAACACCGACGGCACCAAGTTCGGCAAGAGCGAGGGCAACGCCGTCTGGCTCGACGCCGAGCTGACCAGCCCCTACGCCATGTACCAGTTCTGGCTCAACACCGACGACGGCGACGTGGTCTCGCGGCTGCGGGTGTTCACCTTCCTCGACCGGGCCGAGATCGAGCGTCTCGAGCAGGCCGTCGCGACGGAGCCGTTCCGGCGGGAGGCGCAGCGAACCCTGGCCTGGGAGGTCACGCGCCTGGTCCACGGCGAGGCCGCGACCCAGGCCGCCATCGACGCCGCCGCGGCGCTCTTCGGGCAGGGCGACCTCCACGCCCTCGACGAGTCGACTCTCGCCAGCGCGATCGCCGAGCTGCCGACCGCGGAGGTCGCGGCCGACGCGACGGTCGCGCAGGCGCTCGTCGACACCGGGCTCGTCACGTCCTTGGGCGCTGCCCGTCGCGCGGCGACCGAGGGCGGGGTCTACGTGAACAACGCCCGGGTCGCCGATGCCGACGCCCTCGTGGGGGAGTCGCTCCTGCCCGGTCGGGTCGCGGTGCTCCGCCGGGGCAAGAAGACCCTCGCCGGAGTGCGCGTCAGCGCCTAGCCCTCCGACCCGTCCACAGACCCGCCCTCGGCAGACGCCGGTGGGCGGGTCTCGTCGTTCCGGGGACGAGACGACCCTGCCGGCCGGGGGCCGTTCGGCAGGGGTGCACCCGTCGGCAGACTTGCCCCTGGGGGGCCGTGTGCGGCTGTCTGCGGGGTGTTCACGTGTTGGACCCTTGATTTC
>NZ_LMOX01000003.1:0-195 GCF_001423665.1 Frigoribacterium sp. Leaf164 | reverse complement strand
GGTGCGGCGGAGCGAAGCTTCACCGGCCTCAAGCTGACCAGCCTCCAAGTCCTCGAGTTGCCTACACGGCCTCGGACCAAGTGGGTTGCGAACACTGATCCACATGGTGTAGCGTCATGGCTCGTTGCGAATGCGACACCGGCTCCTTACGGGGGTCGAAGAGCGGTGGTCTTACATGGTGAAGATCGGTGCTAA
>NZ_LMOX01000002.1:85696-85827 GCF_001423665.1 Frigoribacterium sp. Leaf164 | reverse complement strand
TTAGCACCGATCTTCACCATGTAAGACCACCGCTCTTCGACCCCCGTAAGGAGCCGGTGTCGCTTTCGCAACGAGCCATGACGCTACACCATGTGGATCAGTGTTCGCAACCCACTTGGTCCGAGGCCGTA
>NZ_LMOX01000002.1:22529-85652 GCF_001423665.1 Frigoribacterium sp. Leaf164 | reverse complement strand
GCACCACCCGCCCAACGTCCAAACCCCCACACATCCCGGGCGTGTCGCAACCACCAACCCCGGAAAATCAAGGGTCCAGCGCGTGAACACCCCGCAGAGAGCCGCACACGGCCGCACGAGGGCGTTCCTGCCGAGCGGCAGGAGGGCCGATCAGGCTCCGAGCGGCAGCATCCGGACGACCACGAGCGAGAGCACCGCGATGAAGAGCCACGACCCCAGGCCGACCAGCACCGCGCGGCCTCCGGTGCGGGCGAGGCGCTCGAGCCGGACGCCGGTGCCGAGCCCGACGAGTGCGAGCGCGAGCAGCGCGGTCTGCACGGTGTCGGCTCCGGTGACCACCGACTCCGGCAGGTCCACCAGTGTGCGGACGACGACCGCGGCCAGGAAGCCGAGCACGAACAGGGGCACCAGGGGAGGCCGGCTGCCGGCGTCGCCCCCGCCGCGACGGACCACCGCGGACGTGATCGCCACCACCGGGGCGAGCATCACCACTCGGGTGAGCTTGACGACGACCGCGATCGCGAGGGCCGTGGCGCCGGCGGTCTGCGCCGTGGCCACGACCTGGCCGACGTCGTGGACGCTGGCCCCCGTCCACGCACCGAACTCGACGTCGGTCAGGCCGACCGCACGGCCGACCACCGGCAAGACCACGATCGCGGCCGTTCCGCACAGGGTCACGAGGGCCACGGGGGTGGCGGCGTCCTTGCCGCGGTCACGGGTGACGGCGCTCATCGCTCCGATCGCCGACGCCCCGCAGATCGAGAAGCCGGCCGCCAGCAGGAGGGGCTGATCGCCGGGGAGTCGGGCCCAGCGGCCCAGCGCCCACGTCACGGCGAAGGTCGACACGAGGATGCCCACGATCGCAGCGATCGTCACGCCGCCGAGCGACGCGACGTCGACGAGGCTGAGCTTCAGGCCGAGCAGCACGACCCCGACGCGGAGGAGCCGGCGGGCCGAGAGGGCGAGCCCCGGGGCGAGCACCCCGTCGAGCCACCGCCGAGCCGGTCGGATCTGCGCGACGACGATGCCGAGGAGGACGCTCGCGGTGAGCACCGGCACCGCGGGGATCGCGAGGTGGAGGAGCCAGGCGACGACCGCGGCCCCCGCGGCGGCGGCGACCCCGGGCAGCCACGCGGCGCGCGGGCGCTCGACGGCACTGCTCGGGGTCGTCACTGGGTGGTGCCTAGACCCGGTTCTTGGCCGGGTTGATCAGCGAGCCGATGCCCGAGATCGCGACCTCGACGGTCTCACCGGCCGTGAACGGACCGATGCCGGCGGGGGTGCCGGTCAGGATCACGTCGCCCGGCAGCAGGGTGAACACGTCGGTCACGTACTCGATCAGCTCGGGGATCTTGTGGATCATCTGCAGCGTGGACTCCCGCTGCTTGACCTCGCCGTCCACGCGCGTCTCGATCGTCACGTCGGTCCAGTCGAGCTCGTTCTCGATGTACGGCCCCAGCGGCAGGAACGTGTCGTAGCCCTTGGCTCGAGTCCACTGCCCGTCGGACTGCTGCACGTCGCGGGCGGTCACGTCGTTCGCGATCGTGTAGCCGAACACCACGCTCTGGTAGTCCTCGGCCTTCACCCGCTTCGCGATCGAGCCGATCACGATGGCGAGCTCGCCCTCGAAGTCGACCTGACCGACGTCGGGCGGGAGCTGGATCGAGTCTCCGAACCCGATGACCGTCGTGTTCGGCTTCAGGAACAGCAGCGGCGCCTCCGGCGGGGTCTGCCCCAGCTCGTCGGCGTGGTCGTGGTAGTTCAGGCCGACGCCCACCACCTTCGAGCGCGGGATCACCGGGGCGAGGATCTTCGCCGAGCGCAGAGACACCCGCTCGCCGGTCGTCTCGTAGCCGCTGTACATCGGGTCGCCCGCGAGCACGATCAGCTCGCGCTCGTCGACGATGCCGTAGCGGGGGTCTTCTCCGGGGGTCGCGAACCGTGCGATCTTCATGCGTCGAGCCTCGTCATCCATCCGTGGACGTCGTCGCGACGCCCGTACTGGATGTCGGTGAGCTCCTCGCGCAGCGACATCGTGAGCGGACCTCCCTCGGCCGAGGGCGATCCGATGTGCAGGCCCTCGCCCTTGAGCTCGGCGATCGGCACGACGACCGCGGCCGTGCCGCAGGCGAACACCTCGACGATCTCGCCGCTCGCCACGCCGTCACGCCACTCGTCGATCGTGACCCGTCGACGCTCGACCCGGTGGCCCCGGGCCTCGGCCAGCTCCAGGACGGAGTCGCGGGTGATGCCCTCGAGGATCGAGTCGCTGTCGGGGGTGACCAGGGTGCCGTCGGCGTAGACCAGCACCACGTTCATGCCGCCGAGCTCCTCGATGTACGAGCTCTCGGACGAGTCGAGGAACAGCACCTGCTGGCAGCCGTTCTCGTAGGCCTCCTGCTGCGGCAGCAGCGAGGACGCGTAGTTGCCGCCCGTCTTCGCGGCGCCGGTGCCGCCCTTGCCCGCCCGGGCGTAGTTCGTCGTGAGCCAGATCGACACCGGCGAGACGCCGCCGCTGAAGTACGCGCCGGCCGGGCTGGCGATGACGTGGTAGTCGACCTGCTGAGCCGCCCGCACGCCGAGGAAGCTCTCGCTGGCGATCATGAACGGCCGGAGGTAGAGGCTCGTCTCGGGCGCCGACGGCACCCACGACTCGTCGATGCGCACCAGCTGCCGCACGCTCTCGACGAAGTCCTCCGTCGAGAGCTCGGGGAGCGCGAGGCGCCGGGCCGAGCGCTGGAGCCGACGGGCGTTGGCGTCCGGCCGGAACGACCACACCGAGCCGTCGGCGTGGCGGTAGGCCTTCATGCCCTCGAAGATCTCCTGCGCGTAGTGCAGGACGGATGCCGCGGGGTCGAGCTGCAGGGGGCCGTACGGGTGGACGCGGGCCGTGTGCCAGCCCTCGTCGACCGTCCAGCGGATCGAGACCATGTGGTCGGTGAAGTGCTTGCCGAACCCGGGGTCGGAGAGGATCGCCTCGCGCTCGGCGTCGGCGCGGACGGTCTCGGACGGCGTGAGCTCGAAGCTCAGCCCGAACTCGGTGGACGAGGCGGTGTCGTCGGTCGTGGTCATGGTGCTCTTCTCGGACGGGGCGGCGTCAGGCGACGGAGGTGGTGAGGGCGGCGACGCGGTCGGCGACGGCCGTGCCGATCTCGGCGGTGCTGCGGACGGGGGCACCGCCGCCGGCGGCGGCACGGTCGGCCATGTCGGCCTCGACCGCGCGGTGCACGCGGTCGGCGGCCTCGGGGAGGTCGAGGTGCTCGAGCATCAGCGCCACCGAGAGGATCGCGGCGGTCGGGTCGGCCTTCTGCTGCCCCGCGATGTCGGGCGCCGAGCCGTGCACCGGCTCGAACATGCTCGGGAACTCGCCCGAGGGGTTGAGGTTGCCGGAGGCGGCGAGGCCGATGCCGCCGCTGATCGCGCCGGCGAGGTCGGTGAGGATGTCGCCGAACAGGTTGTCGGTGACGATGACGTCGAACCGCGCGGGGTCGACGACCAGGTGGATCGTGGCGGCGTCGACGTGCTGGTAGTCGACCGCGACGTCGGGGTACTCCGCGGCGACCGCGTCGACGACGCGCTGCCAGAGGCTGCCCGCGAAGACGAGCACGTTGGTCTTGTGCACCAGGGTCAGGCGACCGCGACGCGACCGGGCCTTCTCGAAGGCGAACCGGACGACGCGTTCGACGCCGTGCGCCGTGTTGACGCTGACCTCGTTGGCGATCTCGTGCGGCGTGCCCGTGCGGAGGGAGCCGCCGTTGCCGACGTAGGGCCCCTCGGTGCCCTCGCGGACGACGACGAAGTCGACGGTGCCGGGGTCGGCGAGCGGCGACGGGACCCCGGGCCACGTCGTCGTGGGGCGGAGGTTCACGTAGTGGTCGAGCGCGAAGCGCAGCCGGAGCAGCAGCCCCCGCTCGATGACGCCGCCCGCGAGGCGCGGGTCGCGGGGGTCGCCGCCGACCGCGCCGAGCAGCACGACGTCGTGCGCGGCGATCGCCGCGAGGTCGTCGTCGGTGAGGACGTCGCCCGTCTCGAGGTAGCGGGCCGCGCCGAGGTGGAAGGGGGTCACCTCGAAGGTCGCCTCGTCGCCCACAGCGACCTCGAGGACCTTCAGAGCCTCGGCCACGACCTCGGGACCGATGCCGTCGCCGGGGACGGCGGCGAGTCTGACGGTTCGCGACATGGGGCTCCTGCACGGATCGGGGTGGACGGCTCTACTGTACCCACGACCGGCGACGCCGACGGACCTCCGCGGCCCGCCCGGGGAGCCCGCCGCGACGACGCCGCCGACCGCCCCGGAGGGCCCGCGGGAGGCGCGGGGTCAGTCGCTCGCGGACGCGCGCCGGAGCGACACCAGCGACACCGCCACGGCGAGCAGCATCACGCCGGCCCCCACCGCCGCCGTGGTGACGAGGCCAGCGTCGAAGGCGTGGGTCGCGGCGTCGAGGAGGCGCGTGGCCACGGAGCCGTCGAGGGCGTCGGCGGCCGCCACCGCGCCTCCCAGGGTCTCGCGGGCGGCGTCGCCGACCTCGGCGGGCACGTCGGCGGGCACGACGAGCGAGCCGCGGTAGATCGCCGTCAGCATGCTGCCCAGCACGGCCGTGCCGAGCACGGCGCCGACCTCGTACGCGGTCTCCGACACCGCGGACGCCGCACCGGCACGGTCAGCGGGGACGGCGGCGATGATCTGGTCGTTCGAGATCGTCTCGGCGGCGCCGACCCCGGCCCCGACGAGCGCGAACGCGAGGACGAAGACGCCGACCGGGGCGCCCGCCCCGGAGAGCCAGACGAGGGCGTACCCGACGGCGGCCGCGGCGAGGCCGGTCGCGACGATGGTGCGCGGGCTGACGTGCCGCACGATCGGCACGACCACGAGGCCGGCGACGATCATCGCGCCGAGCCCGGGCAGCAGGGTCAGCGCGGCCTGCAGCGGGCGGAGCCCGACGACGAGCTGCAGGTGCTGCGTGGTGAAGAAGAGGAAGCCGACGAGCGCCACGACCGCGAGCAGGTTCACGACGACCGAGCCCGCGAAGACCGGCGAGGTGAAGAGCCGCACGTCGAGGAGGGGGCGCTCGCGCCGCAGCTGGCGTCGGACGAAGAGCCAGCCCGAGGCGACGCCGAGCACCGCCAGGAGCACGACGTCGAGGCCCGGCCCGTGCGTCGCGAGCTGCTTCACCGCGGCGACGACCGGCGCCATGGCCGTCAGCGACAGCAGCACCGACACCGGGTCGAACGGCCCGGGTGCGGGGTCGCGGCTCTCGACGAGGAGGAGCGGGGCGCCGACCAGCAGCGGCAGCAGCACCGGGACCGCGATGAGGAAGACCGAGCCCCAGGCGAAGTGCTCGAGCAGGACCCCGCCCACGACGGGGCCGAGGGCCGAGCCCGCCGCGAAGCCGCTGGCCCAGATGGCGATGGCGAGCCGACGCTGGTCACGGTCGGTGAACGTGCTGCGGAGCAGCGAGAGCGTGGCGGGCATGATCATCGCGCCGAAGAAGCCGAGCACGGCGCGGGCGGTGATCAGGGCCTCGGCGGTCGGGGCGAAGGCGGCCGCGAGCGAGACGAGGGCGAACCCGGAGGCCCCGATCAGCAGCAGCCGACGTCGGCCGAAGCGGTCGCCCAGCGAGCCCATCGCCACCAGGAGGCCGGCCAGCACCAGCGAGTAGACGTCGACGATCCAGAGCTGGGCCGCGGCCGAGGGCCGGAGCGCCGTCGAGATCTCGGGGAGGGCGAAGCTCAGCACGGTGTTGTCGACCGAGACGAGCAGCACGGGGAGCATGAGGACGACCAGCGCGGCCCACTGTCGCGTGCCGGCGCGCTCGGGGACGGCGGCGGGGCGGCGGGCGGTCGTGGTCATGGTCGGTCCTCGGTCTCGTGGCTCGTCGGGGTGCAGCGGGGTGCAGCGGGGCGTCGCGCTCCAGCTGTACCGTCCGGACGGTACAGCAGACCGTCCAGACGGTACAGTAACAGGATGAGTCCCCGTCCGTCAGCCCGTGAGCAGATGCTCGACGCCTTCGAGTACCTCGTCACGACCAGCGGCGAGCGCACCGCCACCTTCGACGCGGTGGCCGCCGAGGCGGGCGTCTCCAAGGGCGGCCTGCTCTACCACTTCCCCTCGCGCGAGGCGCTCGTCGACGGCCTGGTCGAACGGCTCGAGGCCCTGATCGACGCCGACGTCACGGCGATGACGAGCGCCGCCGACGGTGCCGTCGACTACTTCATCCGCACCTCCTCGCCCGACGCGGTGGCCGACGATGACCCCTTCGACCGGTGCATCACGGCCGTCACGAACCTCGCGTCGAGCGGCCGGTGGCCCCGGGCGGTGGAGGCGCTGAGCGCGATGCAGCGCCGGTGGTACGACGTCGTCCTCGACGAGGTGGGCGACCCGGTCGTCGCCCGGCTCGTCTGCCTCGTCGCCGACGGCCTCTGGTTCACCCCGGGCCCGTTCGACCAGGCGACGGTCGACCCGGCGGCCGCCCGCGCGCCGATCGGCGACGTCATCGGCCTGCTGCAGGGCCTGGCGCGCCGGAGCGTCTAGGCCCCCGCCCTCAGACGGCGACGATGCAGGCGGGGCTGCCCAGCGAGAACACGTCGACGGGCTCGCCCGGCACCCCGGTCTCGGGGTCGAGCGGCAGCACCGCCACCGTGTCGGAGCCCTGGTTCGCGACGTAGAGCACGCCCGGCGTGATCGCGAAGTGGCGCGGCCACCGGCCCCCGCACGACGACTCGCCGACGAGTCGCAGCCGCTCGTCGTCGCCCACCGTGAAGACGCTGATGGTGTCGCGCCCCCGGGTCGCGACGTACACGCGGCCGGCGTCGACCGCCAGGTGCGAGGGCAGCACGCCCGGCGTCGACGCCGCGCCCTCGAAGACCTCGATCGAGTGGTCGAGCACGAGCTTGCCCTCGACCCGGCGCAGCACGTGCAACCGGGCGTCGAGCTCGCCGACGGCGACCAGCCGGCCGTCGTCGAGCCAGGCCAGGTGGCGCGGCCCGGCGCCGGAGGGCAACGGGTGGACGGCCACGATCTCGGGGTCGAGCGAGATGGGGTCGACGACGATCTCGACGAGGCGGTCCGTGCCGAGGTCGCTCACGAGGG
The DNA here is from genome assembly GCF_001423665.1 of Frigoribacterium sp. Leaf164. NCBI lineage: Bacteria > Bacillati > Actinomycetota > Actinomycetes > Micrococcales > Microbacteriaceae > Frigoribacterium > Frigoribacterium sp. Leaf164. The sequence continues at coordinate 78,562 of NZ_LMOX01000002.1, read as the reverse complement.
TGGTGCCCCACGGGGTCGACACGACCTGGTGGGCGTGCGGCCGCTCCTGGCGCTCGAGGACGGGGCCGTGGCCGTAGGGCAGCGCGAGTGTGCGCACGACGCGGCTCGGGTGCGAGGGGTCGCTCGACAGCACGCCCACGGTGCCGCCGACGTAGCTCGCGACGACGAGCGCACCGGAGGCCGGGTCGTGGTGCAGGTGGCACGGAGCGGCCCCGCCCGCCGCGGCGCTCGAGGCGGCGACCAGCTGGCCGGCGGAGACGGTGTACGACAGCACCCGCCCCTCCGTCGTCTCGGAGACCGCGTGCAGGGCGCCCTCCGTCGCGACGAGGAAGGACGGGTCGTCGGCCTCGACGGTCTGCACCGCCTGCCAGGGCGAGCCGGGCGCGCTGCGCTCGAGCACGGTGATGCCGGTGCCCGAGCCCCCGCTCGAGGCGGTGTACGAGCCGATGTAGAGGCGCTGGGGAGCGGCCGCTGACGCGGGGCCCGCCGTGACCGGCCCCTGCGGGCCCGTCGGCTCCTGCTCGGGCGCCGTGCCGTCGCTCACCGCGGTCACTCGCCCGGCGTCGCCGCGGCGTCCGCCGCGATGCGCTCGTGGTGGTGGATGACCTCGCCGACGATGAAGTTCAGGAACTTCTCCGCGAACGCGGGGTCGAGGTGCGACTGCTCGGCGAGCTGGCGGAGGCGCTGGATCTGCACGCGCTCGCGCTCGGGGTCGCTCGCGGGCATGCCCGCCGCGGCCTTGAGGTGACCGACCGACTGCGTGAACTTGAAGCGCTCGGCGAGGAGGTGCACCAGCGCGGCGTCGATGTTGTCGATGCTCTGCCGGATGCCGGAGAGCTGCTCGATCGCGGTCTTGTCGTCGTCGCTGAGGGGGCTGTCCGCCCCGAGGGGACTGTCGAGTGCCATGGGCCGAGCCTAGCGGCGACGCCCCGCGCCCGACGGGCGGGACGAGGGGCTCGACACGGAGCGTCCGGTGGGGCAGGGGCCACCACGGGGGCGGACGGACGAGGAGGCGCGCCCCGCGATCGCGGGGCGCGCCTCCTCGGTGCTGCTGTACTGCGGTGCTGCGGTGCAGCGGGCGGGTCAGTCGACCAGCGTCAGCGTCACCTCGACGTTGCCGCGGGTGGCGTTCGAGTAGGGGCAGACGTGGTGCGCGGCGTCGGCGAGCTCCTGGCGACGCTCGGCGGGGACGTTCGGCGTGTAGATGTCGAGCTCGACCGCGAGGCCGAAGCCGCCCTCGCCGTTCGAGCCGATGCCGACGCTCGCACTGACCGAGCTGTCCTTCGTGTCGACGCCGAGACCACGGGCGACGGAGTGCATCGCGCTGAGGAAGCAGGCGGCGTAGCCTGCCGCGAAGAGCTGCTCGGGGTTGGTGCCCTCGCCGTTGCCGCCGAGTTCCTTCGGCGGGCGGGTCTCGAAGTCGAGACGGTCGTCCTCGCTGCGGACGTGGCCGTCGCGGCCGCCTCCGGTGGCGTGGGCGATGGCGGTGTAGGCGATCTCCAGTGTCATGGCTCCAGGGTCGACCTACAGTCTGGACGGTTGCTGATGGGCAGCGAGGCGCGCCGTGAGACCCTCCTGCACGCGCGGCCACTCGTCGGCGAGCACGGAGTACACCGCGGTGTCCCGCCATGTGCCGTCGGCCCGGGGCTGCGTGCGCCGGAGGACGCCCTCGGGGGTCGCCCCGAGCTTCACGATCGCGGCCCGCGACCGTGCGTTCGCGGCGTCGGCCTGGATCTGCACGCGGCCGAGGCCGTGCTCGAAGGCCGTCCCGAGCACGAGCAGCTTCGTCTCGACGTTGACCGCCGTGCCCCAGGTCTCGGGCGCGTAGGCCGTCCAGCCCAGGTGCGCGCTCTCGTTCTCGAGCTGGAACTCGGCGAGGGTCGTCGTGCCGACCAGGGCCCCCGGCGCTCCGTCGGTGACGAGCCGGACCCCGTAGACGTTGCCCGTGCCCCACAGCAGGTAGCCCCGCATGAAGGCCGACCAGCCCTCGAGGTCGGCGCGGAACGCCGCCGAGCCGCCGCCCCACCCGCCGGCGAAGACCTCGGGGCGGGCGATGGCCGGGTGCAGCTCGGCGAGGTCGTCGGGGGTGATCGGCTCGACGACGACGTGGCGGCCCACGAGCGGGACGAGGGGCGGACGCGTGCCGGTCATCCCCCGATGCTGCCACCACCCGCCGTCGCCGTCGAGCGGGCCGCGGCACCGGCGTGCGTCCGGCATGATCGTGGCCATGAGCCCCGCCGCCGCCTTCAGCCAGTCCGCCGAGTCGTTCGTCGACCTCCTGTCGCGCGTCGGCCCCGAGCAGTGGAGCCAGCCGGGGCTCGGCCGCTGGACCGTCCGCGACCTCGCGGGCCACGCCTCCCGCGCGGTGCTCACGGTCTCGACGTACCTCGCGCTCGACGAGCCGGGCGACGTGACGATCCCCTCGGCGGAGGCCTGGTACTCGGCCTACGCCTCGCAGTTCACCGACGCCGACGGCGTGTTCCAGCGCGGTGTGGAGGCCGGCGCCTGGCTCGGCGACTCCCCCTCCACCGTCGTCGCGGCAGCCCTCGCCGACTCGCGGGCGGCGCTGGCCCGGGCGCTCTCGAACCGGATCGTCTCGATCGGCGGCATGGGCATCCCCCTCGACGAGTACCTGCGCACCCGGGTCTTCGAGCTCGTCGTGCACACGATCGACCTCTCGCGGGCGACCGGGCTGCCGCACACGCTGCCCGCGACCGCCGTCGCCGACACGGCCGCGCTGGCGGCGCGCGCCGCCACGATGCAGGGGCACGGCGAGGAGGTGCTGCTCGCGCTGACGGGGCGCGGCCGCCTCACCGACGGGTTCAGCGTCGTCTAGCCGCGCCGCGCCTCCCGAGGGGGCACGGCGCGGCCGCGGGGGCGGGCGGTCGCCTAGCCGAGCAGGTCGTGGCGCGTGACGATGGCGTCGCGGCCGGGGCCGACGCCGATGGCGGAGATGCGGGCGCCGCTCATCGCCTCGACGGCGAGCACGTAGTCCTGGGCGGCCTGGGGCAGGTCGGAGAACTCGCGAGCGCCGGTGATGTCGTCCGACCAGCCGGGGAACTCCTCGTAGATCGGCACGGCGTGGTGGAAGTCGCTCTGCGACACGGGCACCTCGTCGTGACGGACGCCGTCGACGTCGTACGCCACGCAGACGGGGATCGTCTCGAGGCCCGTGAGGACGTCGAGCTTCGTCAGCACGAAGTCGGTGACGCCGTTGATGCGGGCCGAGTAGCGGGCGATCGGGGCGTCGTACCAGCCGCAGCGACGCGGGCGGCCGGTCGTCGTGCCGAACTCGAAGCCGTTGGCGCGCAGGAACTCGCCCGAGGCGTCGAACAGCTCGGTCGGGAAGGGCCCGGCGCCGACGCGGGTCGTGTAAGCCTTCACGATGCCGATGACGCGCTCGATGCGGCCCGGGCCGATGCCGGAGCCGGTGGAGGCGCCGCCCGCGGTCGCGGAGGACGACGTCACGAAGGGGTAGGTGCCGTGGTCGACGTCGAGCATCGTCGCCTGGCCCGCCTCGAACAGGACGGTCTTGTCGGCCTCGAGCGCCTGGTGGATCTCGAGCGCCGTGTCGGCCACCATCGGCTTCAGGCGGGGCGCGTACGAGAGCAGCGACTCGACGATCTCGTCGGCCTCGATGGCGCGGCGGTTGTAGATCTTGACGAGCAGGTGGTTCTTCTGGTCGAGGGCCGCCTCGACCTTCTGCCGCAGGATGCCCTCGTCGAAGATGTCCTGCACGCGGATGCCCACGCGGTTGATCTTGTCGGCGTAGGTCGGGCCGATGCCGCGACCGGTCGTGCCGATCTGGCGCTTGCCGAGGAAGCGCTCGGTCACCTTGTCGAGCGTGCGGTGGTAGTGCGTGATGACGTGCGCGTTGGCGCTGACCTTGAGGCGCGAGACGTCGACGCCGCGGGCGATCAGCGCGTCGAGCTCGTCGAAGAGGACCTCGATGTCGACGACGACGCCGTTGCCGATGATCGGGGTGACGCCGGGCGAGAGGATGCCCGAGGGCAGCAGGTGCAGCGCGTACTTCTGGTCGCCGATGACGACCGTGTGGCCGGCGTTGTTGCCGCCGTTGAACTTGACGACGTAGTCGATGCGGCTGCCGAGCAGGTCGGTGGCCTTGCCCTTGCCCTCGTCGCCCCACTGGGCACCGATGATCACTACTGCGGGCATGGGGGGCTCCTCACGTCGGGGGACTGCACCGGGTGAGGCGCACTTGAGTCTACCGACAGGTGCGCCACGCCGGTCGGGGCCGGGGCTGGCGCATTCGTTGCGCGGTACGACAAACTACCCACCATGAGTCTCGTCGCCGGGGTCGACTCCTCGACCCAGAGTTGCAAGGTCGTCGTCCGCGACGCGTCGTCGGGTGCGCTGGTGCGCTCCGGGAGCGCGCGGCACCCCGAGGGCACCGAGGTCGCCCCGTCGGCCTGGTGGGCCGCGCTGCTCGAGGCGATCGCCGCGGCGGGCGGCCTCGACGACGTCGACGCGATCTCGGTCGCCGGCCAGCAGCACGGCATGGTCGCCCTCGACGCCGAGGGCGAGGTCGTCCGCGACGCCCTCCTCTGGAACGACACCCGCAGCGCCGACGCCGCGCGCGACCTCGTCGACGAGCTCGGCGCCGACGAGTGGGCCCGGCGCACCGGCACGGTGCCGGTCGCCTCCTTCACCGCGACGAAGCTGCGGTGGCTGCGCGACGCCGAGCCGGCCTCCGCCGAGCGCGTGGCCGCGGTGGCGCTGCCGCACGACTGGCTGACCTGGCGGCTGCTCGGGTACGGGCCCCGCGACTCCACGCCCCTCGGCCCCGACCTCGACGAGCTCGTGACCGACCGCAGCGACGCGAGCGGCACCTCGTACTGGAGCCCGGCCGACGACGGCTACGACCTCGAGCTGTTCGAGCGCGCGCTCGGCCGCCCCGGCCGGGTGGCCGGCGGCGACGGCACGGGCGTCGTGCTGCCCCGCGTGCTCGGCCCGTCGGAGGCGGCGGGCACGACGGTCGCCCACGCGAGCGTGCCGGCCGGGCTGGTGGTCGCGGCCGGCGCCGGCGACAACGCGGGCGCTGCGCTCGGTCTCGACGCCGGGGTCGGCGACCTCGTGATCAGCATCGGCACGAGCGGCACCGCCTTCGCCGTCACCGACCACCCCGTGGCGGACCCCAGCGGCACGGTCGCGGGCTTCGCCGACGCGGCCGGCGGGTTCCTGCCCCTGGTCGCGACCCTCAACGCCGCCCGGGTGCTCTCGTCGATCGGGGCGCTGCTCGGCGTCGACCACGACGAGCTCGCCCGGCTCGCCCTCGCCGCCGAGCCCGGCTCGGGCGGGGTCTCGCTGGTGCCCTACTTCGAGGGTGAGCGGACTCCCGACCTGCCCCGCGCCACGGCCACCCTCGCCGGCCTGACCCTGGCCTCGACGACCCGCGAGAACCTCGCGCGCGCCGCGGTCGAGGGCATGCTCTCGGCGCTGGCCGACGGCGCCGCCGCCGTCCGCGACCAGGGCGTCGAGGTGCACCGCGTGCTGCTCATCGGCGGGGCCGCGCTGAACCCGGCCGTGCAGGCCGTCGCCGCTCAGGTCTTCGACGTGCCCGTCTCGGTGCCGTCGCCGGGCGAGTACGTCGCCGACGGGGCCGCGCGGCAGGCGGCGTGGGCGCTCACCGGGGGCCGCCCCCGGTGGGAGGTCGCGATCCGGTCGTCGGCCGACGCGTCGCCGGTGCCCGCCATCGCGGCGCGGTACCGCGCGGCGCAGCAGCTCGGGTCGCTGCCCCGCGGCTGAGGCGGGCGGGCGGGAGGCGCGGGCGGGCGGGAGGCGCGGGCCCCGTCGGAGGCGCGGGCCGGGTCGGCAGAGCGGCGACACCTAGGATCGGTGACATGCCGACGGACGCCCAGCCGACCCCCTCCACGATGACCGAGGACTACCTCAAGGTCATCTGGAAGGCCGAGGAGTGGGCCGCCGGCGAGAGCGACCGGGGCATCACCACGAACGAGATCGCGGCGACGCTCGGCGTCGGCGCCTCGACCGTGTCGGGCAACCTGCGCAAGCTCGAGCGCGACGGCTACATCGACTACGAGCCCTACCGGCGCATCGCACTGAGCGAGCTCGGGCGGCGCGTCGCGGTCGGCATGGTCCGCCGCCACCGCCTGATCGAGACCTACCTCGTCGAGCGGCTGGGCTACGGCTGGGACGAGGTGCACGACGAGGCCGAGGTGCTCGAGCACGCGGTCAGCGACCGCCTCCTCGAGGCGTTCGACGTCGAGCTCGGCCGCCCGGCCGCCGACCCGCACGGCGACCCCATCCCCGCCGCCGACGGCACGGTGACCCGGCCCGTCGCGCACCCGCTGCAGCAGTTCGCGAGCGGCGAGTGCGGCTTCGTCGTCCGCGTCTCCGACGACGAGCCCGAGCTGCTGCGCTACCTCGCCTCGCTCGACCTGCGCGTCGGCGCCCACGTGCGCGTCGGCGAGCGCCGCGACTACGCGGGGTCGATGGAGGTCGTGCTGACCGACGTGCACGACCGGCCGCTCGGCACCGTCGAGCTCGCGGGCGCGGCCGCCTCGTCGGTGTGGGCGAACTCCGAGCCGCACACGCACGCCTGACCACGCCGGACCTCTGGCTGCGTCGGATCGGTCCGCCGTCCCGACCCGGCCGGCGTGTGCCGAGGCCGAGGCCGAGGCCGGGGCAAGGGCCAGGCCGGGTCGGGTCGGCCTAGCGCGCCGTGCGCGGCAGCGAGGCCGACGCCGGGTCGGAGAGCAGCGGCGCGAACGCGAGCTCGGCCGCCCCGATCACCAGGCGGTCCGCGCCCAGCTGTGCCCGCACGATGCTGACGTCGTCGGCCGGGCCGGGCAGCGCCTGCCGCGTGACCCGGTCGAGCAGGCGATCGGGGGCGGCGGCGAGCAGCGACCCCAGGAACCCGCCGAGCACGATCATCGACGGGTCGAAAGCGTTGACGACCGTGCGCAGGGCGACCGCGAGCTGGTCGACCTGGCGCTCGACCTCGGCCCGCGCCTCGGAGCCGGGGCGCGCCTCCTGCAGGGCCGCGTCGAGCTCGTCGGCCTGCGCGCGCGACAGGCCGGTCGCGGCGAGCAGCGAGGCCTGGCCCACCTCGGTCTCGAGGCAGCCGGTGGCGCCGCAGTGGCAGAGCCGGCCGACCGAGTTGACCAGGGTGTGGCCGATCTCGCCGGCGTAGCCGCCCACCCCGGCGAGCGGTCGGCCCGCCGCGATGACGCCGCCGCCGACGCCGCTCGCGCCGCCGTTGAGGAAGACCAGGTCGTCGACCCCGCGCCCGGCCCCGAAGCGGCCCTCGGCCATCGCCGCGAGCGACGCGTCGTTGGCCGCCTCGGTCGGCAGGCCGGTCGCCTCCGAGACGAGGGCCGCGAACGGCTCGTCGACCCAGCCGAGGTGCGGCGCGAGGCGGACCAGGCCGCCGTCGGCCCGGACGAGGCCCGGCACCGCGGCGCCGACGCCCACCTCGGCCACCACTCCCCCGCTGCTCCGCAGCACCTGGCGCAGCTCGTCGATGGTCTCCGCGGCGAGCGCGGCGGCCTCGGCGGCCGTGGGCACGCTCGCCGTCTCGCGACGGACCCTCGCGCGGACGGCCCCGCCGAGGCCCACGGCCCCGACGGTCACCGCGTCGATCTCGGGGTTGACCGACCAGGCCACGACGTCGGAGCGCGCCTCGACGACCGGGCTCGGCCGCCCCACGCGCGAGACCCCCACGGGGTCCGCTTCGTGGGCCAGCTGCCGGTCGACGAGGTCGCCGACGAGCGTCGCGATGGTGGAGCGGTTGAGGCCGGTCAGGCGCGTCAGCTCCGACCGGGAGAGCGGGCCACGAGCGTGCACGAGGCCGAGCACGGCCGCCAGGTTCGACTGGCGAGCGCCCTCCGTCCGCGCGACCTGGTCGATCGTCACGATGCCGCCCCCCTTCGTCGTTCCGACCCTACTGCGACGCGGGGTCTCCCCCGACCTCGTCCAGGCTCCAGCCGGAGGCGGTGGTCTCGACCGTCACCGCGCCTCCCGCACGCCGGACGACGAAGTCGGCCCGCACGCCGTCGGGCGTGGTCACGGTGACCGTGCGGTCGCCGTCGCCCCCGGGGAAGACCCGCAGCACGAGGCCGTCGAGGTAGTCGTGGTCGGGGCGGTCGTCGCGAGCGCCGACCGGGACGACGGCGCCCTCGCGGACGTACAGCGGCAGCGAGAGGACGTCGTGCACCTCGGTGCGCCAGGTGCCGGTGCCCGCGTCGACGACCTCGCCGGTGAACCAGCTCGTCCAGCGGCCGGCGGGCAGGTAGACCTCGACGGTGCCGTCGGCGGAGAACACCGGGGCCACCAGCAGGTCGTCGCCCAGCATGTACTGCGTGTCGACGTGGGCGACGGCGCGGTCGGCGGGGAAGGCCAGGGCCATCGGCCGCATCACCGGCAGGCCGGTGCGGGAGGCCTCGAGCCCGGCGGCGTAGAGGTACGGCATCAGCGAGAGCTTCAGCGTCGTGAAGCGCCGGGTCACCTCCACGGCCTCCTCGTCGAAGGCCCACGGCACCCGGTACGAGCCGCTGCCGTGGAAGCGGCTGTGGCTCGACAGCAGGCCGAAGGCCGTCCAGCGCTTGTAGACCTCGGCGTCGGGGGTGCCCTCGAAGCCGCCGATGTCGTGGCTCCAGAACGAGAACCCGCTCATCGCGATCGAGAGGCCGCCGCGGAGGGTCTCGGCCATCGACTCGAAGGTCGACGTCGAGTCGCCGCCCCAGTGCACCGGCAGGCGCTGTCCGCCCGTGGTCGCCGAGCGGGCGAAGACGACGGCGTCGCCCTCGCCGCGGACCTCCTCGAGCACCTCGAAGACGGCCTCGTTGTACAGCTGCGTGTACCAGTTGTGCATGCGCTCGGGGTCGGAGCCGTCGTGCCAGACCACCCCGGTGGGGATCCGCTCGCCGAAGTCGGTCTTGAACGCGTCGACCCCCTGCGCCTGCAGCGCGCGGAGCTTGCCCTGGAACCACGCGGTCGCCTCGGGGTTCGTGAAGTCGACGAGGCCCATGCCGGCCTGCCAGAGGTCCCACTGCCAGACGCTGCCGTCGGGGTTCCGCACGAGGTAGCCGGCGTCGGCCGCCTCGCGGAAGAGCGCCGAGCGCTGCCCGATGTACGGGTTGATCCAGACGCAGACGCGCAGGTCGCGCTCGTGCAGGCGGGCGAGCATGCCCTCGGGGTCGGGGAAGACCCGAGGATCCCACTCGAAGTCGCACCACTGGAACTCGCGCATCCAGAAGCAGTCGAAGTGGAAGACGCTGACCGGCATGTCGCGCCGGGCCATCTCGTCGACGAAGGAGGTGACGGTCGCCTCGTCGTAGTCGGTCGTGAACGACGTCGAGAGCCAGAGCCCGTACGACCAGGCCGGCACGTGCGCCGGGCGGCCGGTGAGGCGCGTGTACCGGTCGAGCACGTCGGCCGGGGTCGGCCCCGCGATCACGTAGTACGTCAGCCCCTCGCCCGCGACCGAGAACTGCACCCGCTCGACGGCCTCCGAGCCGATCTCGTACGAGACGTGGCCGGGGTGGTCGACGAGCACGCCGTAGCCGCGGCTCGTCAGGTAGAAGGGCACGTTCTTGTAGGCCTGCTCGCTCGACGTGCCCCCGTCGGCGTTCCAGACGTCGACCGTCTGGCCGTTCTTCACCAGCGGGCCGAAGCGCTCGCCGAGGCCGTAGACGAACTCGCCCACGCCGAGCGACAGCTGCTGCGACACGTAGTGCGGGGCGAACGTGCGCGCGGTGCCCGCCCGGGCGTTGCCCACCATCGCGCCGTCGAGCTGTGCGTCGGCGGCCACCGAGTGGTAGCCGACCGACTTCGCGCCCGAGCGGGTGAGGACGGTGTCGCCGTCGCTGAACGAGAGGTCGAAGGGGGCCCCGCGACCCACGGTGGCCGTGAGCCGGCCCGAGGTCAGGGTGGCGCCTCCCTCGGTCGCCGTCGCCGTGCCGACCCCGGCCTCGCCGCCCTCGGCCCCGACGAGGTCGAAGCCGATCTCGTCGCGCCCGCCGGAGAAGTGCTCGACGGTGACGCCGATCACGCCCTCCATCGGCGAGCGCAGCGTGACGGTCATGACCGGGCGGTTGAGGGTGTCGCCCCGCGACGCGATGACCTTGGTCGGGGCCGTCACGACGAGCGAGCGGCCGTCGGCGCCCTGCTCGACGTCGTAGGCCTCCTGGGCGAACAGGGAGGAGACGCCGGGGCGCGTCTGCCAGAAGCCGTCGGTGAACTTCACGATGCGGTGCCTTTCGAGGGGAGTCGCGGGGCGAGGGGCCGGGGAGCGCGGCGGGCGGGGAGCCCGGTCACTTGACGGCTCCGGCCGTGATGCCGCGGGTGAGCGTGCGCTGGAACAGCAGGAAGAAGACGAGCGTCGGGATGAGCCCGAGCAGCGCCGAGGCGCTCGTCGTCGTGACGTCCATCAGGCGGTCGCCCTGCAACGCCGTGATGGCGACGGGCACCGTCTGGTTGTCGTTCGAGACGAGGAACGTCAACGGGATGAGGAACTCGTTCCAGGTCCAGATGAAGAAGAAGATCGCGAGCACCGACAGCGTCGGGCGGCTGATCGGCACGATGACGCGCCAGAGGATCTGCCACCGGCTGGCCCCGTCGAGCGACGCGGCCTCGAGCACCTCCTTCGGGAAGGTGCCGTAGACGCTCGACAGCAGGTACGTGCCGAAGGCGCTCTGGATGACCGTGAAGATGATGATGACGGCCCAGATGTTGTCGTAGAGCCCCACCTGCTTGAACAGGAAGTACAGCGGGTAGAGCAGCGCCTCCTGCGGAAGCATGTTGGCGAGCAGGAAGAGCACGATGATCCAGGTGCGGCCGCGCACCCGGCCGATGCCGAGGGCGTACGCGTTGAACACCGAGATGACGACGGCGAAGAGGGCGACGAGGCCCGCGATGACGAAGCTGTTCCAGAGCTTCGTCGGGAACTCGACCCTGTTCCAGAAGTTCACGAGGCCGTCGAAGTACAGCGACGTCGGCAGGCTCAGCGGCCCGCCGCTCGTGTAGTCGGCGGGCGACTTGAACGAGTTCACCAGGATCAGCAGGAAGGGCAGCGCGATCAGCAGCCCGAAGAGCAGGGCCGCGGCCAGGATCACCCAGTCGGTGACCGTCTTCTTCCTCTTCCGCTGCTTGGCCTTCGGGAGGCGCGGGCTGGGCACCGCAGGGCGGATGCGGTCGCCCTCCACCGGCGGGACGACGGTCGTGGCCATCAGCGGCCTCTCTCTGCTCGTTCGACCCGGTTCTGGGCCTGGATGAAGAAGATGGTGATCACGACGATGACGAGGGTGAGCGCCGTCGCGATGGTGGCGCCGTAGCCGACCTGCTGGCTCTGGAAGAACTCGCTGTAGGCGTAGTAGCTCGGCACGATCGTGGAGTCGCCGGGGCCGCCGCGGGTGAGGGCGTAGATCGGCCCGAAGACCTTGAGCGCCGCGATGGTGCAGGTGAGCACGACCACGAAGATCTCGGGGCGGATGATGCTCACCGTGATCGCTCGGAACCGCTGGAACCAGCCGGCGCCGTCGAGCTCGGCGGCCTCGTAGAGCTCGGGGTCGACGCGCTGGAGGGCCGCCATGAAGATGACCACCGGGTAGCCGAGCTGCACCCAGACCATCACCACCATGATGCTGAGCAGAGCCGTGTCGGGGCTGCCGAGCCAGTTGTGCTGGAGGGCGCCGAGCCCGACGGCGTCGAGGACGCTGTTGAGCGCGCCGTTCTCGGGCCGGAGGATCCAGCCGATGACGATCGCGGCGATGGCCACGGGCAGGATCTGCGGCAGGTAGTAGGTGGCCCGGAGGAACGACGCCAGGCGGCCGCCGAACTTGCGGCCGATCAGGTCGAAGAGCATCGCGGCGAGGAGGAGCCCGAGCAGGGTCGGCACGACCACCATGGCGAGGATCAGGAAGACGCTGTTGAGGAACGACGTCCAGAAGCGCTCGTCGGCCATCAGCTCGCGCCAGTTGTCGAGCCCGGCCCAGGTCGGCGGACGGATGCCGCGGTAGTCGGTGAAGCTGAGGTAGACGTTCCAGACCAGGGGCACCAGGACGACGACCGCGAACAGCGCGAAGCCGGGGACGAGGTACAGCCAGAAGCCACGGCGGCCGGAGCCCGGCAGCAGGCTCTCCTCCGCCGGGCGGGCCGGGCGGGCGGTGCGGGCGGCGCGGGCGGCGCGGGGGCCGGAGCCCGGGAGGGCCGACGTCGCGCGCCGGCCCTCCCGGGTCTCCCGCGCCTCCTTCGTGTCGAGGGAGGTCATGGCTGGCTACTCCCCGGTGATGTCGTCGACGCCGCTCTGGTACTGCCCGCCCAGGGTCTCGAGCATCTCCTCCGGCGAGGCCGAGCCGTTGACGAGCTCCTGGGTGCCGGCGACCAGCTGGTCGTAGAAGGTCGGCGTGGGCCAGTCGGGGTAGAAGGCGAGGCCGTCGCGCTCGAGGAGCGTGTTGAAGTTCGCGATCAGCTCCTGGCTCTTCGGGTCGGTGATGTCGGCCGGGTCGGCATTGACGGGCACGCCGCCGTTGTTGCCGATGAGGTTCTGGATCTCGGGGCGCATCGTGATGTCGATGAACTTCTCAGCGAGCTCCTTGTTGGCGGCGTTCTCGGGGATCACCCAGAGGTTGCCGCCCGAGCCCGGAGCCATCTCGCTGCCGGGGAAGAGGAACGTGCCCCAGTCGAACGTCGCCTCGTCGGCGACGCGGCCGGCCCACCAGCTGCCGGAGACCATGATCGGCGCGCCGCCGCTCATGAAGGTCGTGCCCATGTCTTCGGCCTTGATGCCCGTGACGTCCTTCGAGATCCAGCCGTTCTCGACGTACTCCTGCAGCTTGTCGGCCGCGTAGCTGAGCTCGGGGCCCTGCCAGTCGACGTCGCCCTCGTACAGCTGGTAGTCGTCGACGAACGAGCGGTCGGCCTGCGAGAGGGCCAGCTGGTAGAAGAGCTGCCCGAGCGGGTACTCGGCGCCCGCCTCGGCGAGCGGGGTGATGCCCGCGTCGGCGAAGGTCTGCAGCGCCGCCTCGAACTCGTCGTAGGTCGTGGGCACCTCGACGCCCTGCGCCGCGAAGGCGTCCTTGTTGTAGTAGACCTCGACGTACTCGCCGTAGTTCGGGATGCCGTACCAGCTGCCCGAGCCCATGATGCCGCGCTCGTCGTACTTCGACGTCGTGGCGATCGACGGGGCGAGGTCGTCGTCCCAGCCGTACTCGGCGACGGCGTCGTCGAGGTTCGCCAGCAGCCCCTGGCTGGCGAGCAGGCCCGCCGTCGCGTTGCCCTTGTTGTACTCGAGGATGTCGGGCGCCTCGTCGGAGTTCAGCACCTGGCTGGCCGTCGAGCGGATCTGCTCGAAGCTCTTCGCCTCGAACTCGACGGTCGCGCCGGTCTCCTCCTCGAAGGTCTCGATGGCCTGGTCCCACGCGATGCCCATCGCGCTGGTCTCGCTCTCGAAGTGCCAGAGCTTCAGGGTGTCGGGGTCGGAGGACCCGCCGCCGGCCGAGCAGCCGGTGAGCAGCCCGGCGGTGGCCGCGAGGGCCGTGCCGACTGCGAGCACGCGTCGTTTTTTCATGGTTCTACCTCCTCGTAGAGGCCCCTCGCGTCGTCGAAGCGTTTCGACGATCGTCGTGGGGCGGTGATCTGCGGTGTCGTGCGGTGGTGGTGCGGTGGTGCTGGTGGGTGAGGGACAGGGAAGGCTAGGAGGCGCGGGTCGGCACGGTGACCGAGCCCTGCGCGAGGTAGACGGGGGCGATCAGCTCGACCCCGCGGTCGAGCCGGCCGTCGATGCGCTCGAAGGCGGCCTCGACCGCGCGGCGGCACATCTCGTCGATCGGCAGCGGGATCATGTCGAGCGCCGGCTCGAGCTCGTCGGCCGCGTAGCTCGCGGCGGCGGCGAGCACGGAGAGGTCGCGGGGGATCTCGAGGCCCAGCTGCCGGATGCGCTGCAGCACGGCCTCGGCCGTCGGCTCGCTGCAGTGCAGCACGAGCGCGGTCATGCCGGGGAGGCGGGCCCGCAGCTCGTCGAAGGCCCGCCCGCCGGAGGCGCGGCTGAGGTCGGTCGGGATGGTGACGGTCTCGAGGCCGCGCACCTGGGCCCGCGCCGCGAACGCGTCGTCGAAGCGCCGGATGAAGCCCGTGTCGCGCTCCTGGTAGGAGGCGGGGTGGCCGACCACGCCGACGACGCGGTGGCCGGCGTCGGCGAGGCGGTCGACGCTCATCGCGGCGGCGGTCTCGAAGTCGAGGTCGATGCAGGCGAGGTCGTCGGCCCCCTGCGGGATGCCGATGAAGCCGGCCGGCAGGGCGAGCTCGCGGACGAGGTCGACGCGCTCGTCGACCGTGGCGACGCCGATCGCGACGACGCCGTCGACCAGCGAGCTCGACGCGACGCGCCGGATGCCCGACACCTCGTCATCGGTGGCGAGCAGCAGCACGTCGTAGTCGCGACGACGAGCAGCCTCGACGACGGCGGTGACGAAGCGCATCTGCGTGGGCTGGTGGTTGTCGGGCCGCACCGGGGCGCTCAGCGCCAGGATGTTCGTGCGGGCTCCGGCCAGCATCCGGGCCCCGGCGTGGGGGCGGTAGCCGAGCCGGTCGACCGCCTCCGTCACGCGCTGACGCGTCGTCGACGCGATCGAGCGCTTGCCGGAGAGGGCGTACGAGACCGTGGAGATGGACACGCCGGCGGCCTCTGCCACGTCGTGGATCGTCGCCATCGGGACCTCGCTGTCTGGTGGGTGGAGAGACGCGAGACCGACGCTCTCCCGCTCGGTGCGGAAGCGCTTCGACTGCTCGCGGTTCGAGACACTACGACAGCCGCGACGGCTGGCGCAAGTGTTTCGTTGCCGCGGACGACAAATGCCGACCGGGCTTCCGTTCAGGCCGCGGACCGGATATGTTGAGGCACACAACATTCGTCGCGGCCCCGTCGCGACGACCAGGCCTCGTCGCAGACGCACTCTCGGAAAGGGACATCGATGTCCGTCACCCCCACTCGCGAAGACAAGTTCTCGTTCGGCCTCTGGACGGTCGGCTACACGGGCGCGGACCCGTTCGGCGGCCCCACGCGCCCCGACCTCGACGTCGTCGAGGCCGTCGAGAACCTCGACCGCCTCGGCGCCTACGGCCTCACCTTCCACGACGACGACCTCTTCGCCTTCGGCTCGACCGACGCGGAGCGCCAGACGCAGATCGACCGCCTCAAGGGCGCCCTCGACGCGACCGGCATCGTGGTGCCGATGGTCACCACCAACCTCTTCAGCGCCCCCGTCTTCAAGGACGGCGGGTTCACCTCGAACGACCGCGGCGTGCGCCGTTTCGCGCTCCGCAAGGTGCTCCGCAACATCGACCTCGCCGCCGAGCTGGGCGCGAAGACCTTCGTCATGTGGGGCGGCCGCGAGGGCGCCGAGTACGACGCCGCCAAGGACGTCCAGGCGGCGCTCTCGCGCTACAAGGAGGGCGTCGACATGCTCTCGCAGTACGTGCTCGACAAGGGCTACGACCTGCGCTTCGCGATCGAGCCCAAGCCGAACGAGCCCCGCGGCGACATCCTGCTGCCGACGCTCGGCCACGCGATCGCGTTCATCGAGACGCTCGAGCACCCCGAGATGGCGGGCGTGAACCCCGAGGTCGGCCACGAGCAGATGGCGGGCCTGAACTTCACCGCCGGCATCGCCCAGGCGCTCTACCAGGGCAAGCTCTTCCACATCGACCTCAACGGCCAGCGCGGCATCAAGTACGACCAGGACCTCGTCTTCGGCCACGGCGACCTGCAGAACGCGTTCTCGCTCGTCGACCTGCTGGAGCACGGCTCCCCCCAGGGCGGCCCCTCCTACGACGGCCCCCGCCACTTCGACTACAAGCCCTCCCGCACCGAGTCGATCGACGGCGTCTGGGAGTCCGCGGCCGCCAACATGCGCATGTACCTGCTGCTCAAGGAGCGTGCGCAGGCCTTCCGCGCCGACCCCGAGGTGCAGGAGGCGCTGGCCGCCAGCCAGGTCGCCGAGCTCTCGGTGCCGACCCTGGGCGAGGGCGAGGGCTACGAGCAGCTCCTGGCCGACCGTGCCTCCTACGAGGAGTACGACGCCTCCGCCCACTTCGGCGGTCACGGCTACGGCTTCGTCCGTCTGCAGCAGCTCGCCCTCGAGCACCTGATGGGCGCACGCGACTAGGAGCAGGCGCGAAGCGACTGCGTCGCGTGCGCTGACGCGCGCCAGCGCGTCAGACGCCACTGAGAGCAGGCGCGAAGCGACTGCGTGGCGTGCGCTGACGCGCCCTGGCGCGTCAGACGGAGCTAGGAGC
Source organism: Frigoribacterium sp. Leaf164 (assembly GCF_001423665.1). Taxonomy (NCBI): domain Bacteria; kingdom Bacillati; phylum Actinomycetota; class Actinomycetes; order Micrococcales; family Microbacteriaceae; genus Frigoribacterium; species Frigoribacterium sp. Leaf164. The sequence goes on along the minus strand of NZ_LMOX01000002.1, from coordinate 62,287 downwards.
AGGCGCGCCAGCGCCAGCCACACCCACGACGCCCGGCCCCGACACTCGGGGCCGGGCGTCGCCACGCCCGCCGTCCTGCACCGCAGCGCACCGCCTGTCCGGGATGCGTACGATCCCCCGCCGCTGCTGACCGAGCGACCAGGGCGGCCGATGGTGTCCCTCGAACGAGGAGGTCACATGGTCGAGGGCGCCGCCGCGGAGCTCCGCTGTCGCATCTGTCGGGCACCGGCCCGCCTCGCCGACAACCCCTACTTCGGCACGGGGCTCTCGGTGCACCGGCAGATCCAGGTCTGCACACGGTGCCAGGCGATCTCGTTCCCACCGCGGGCCGAGCGGGACGCGGCCGAGGCCGTCACCGCGCCTCCCCGGGGCTGGCGGGCCCGCCTCGGAGCGTGGCTGCACGCCCACTGATCTCTCCCCCGGCCCCTCCGCAGGAGTCGGGACCCCTGGCCGCGTCGATCAGTCGGCGTCGAGCCCCTCGAGCGCCTCACGGGCCCACTCCGCCTCACGCCGGGCTGCGGTCGCGTCCTCGACGGCCCGACGACGCTCCCGGCGCAGGAACCGCTCGCGGTCGTCGAGCTCGGCCCGACGAGCCTCGGCGGCCGCGAACTCGTCGCGCAGCCGACGCAGGTCGTCGGCGACGCGGTCGCGAGCGTCGTCCAGCTCCGCGACCCGCGACTCCACCTCGTCCCGGTCCGCCTCGGCCCGGTCGGCGGCCTGCTCGGCGCGCCGCAGCTCCTCCCGCGCGACGCGCCGTGCGTCCCGCTGCCGGCTCCGTCGGTCGGGGCCGCTCGCGGACTCGGGCCCGCCGGGGGCCCCGGCGCCCGCGCGGCGCGGCCGGGGCCGGGGCCGGTCGACGGCCTCGCCGGCCACGGCCCCGTCGAGGTCGGCGGGCTCGAGGCCGTCCGCCGCGAGGGGGCGGACGAGCACACCCGACCGGGCGGCCTCCGCCGCGTCGGCGTCGGCCACGACGGCTCGCAGGGTCTGCTCGAGGGCCACCACGGCCGGGCCGGCCAGGGGCGCGCCCGCCTGCTCGGCGAGCTCACGGCCACGGGCGAGGAGCTGCGCGAGCGTGGCCTTCCGCTCGTCGGCCAGCGTCGCGAGCGCTGCCCGGTCGCCCTCCGCCTGCGCCGCGCGGAACCGGTCGCCCAGGGCCGCCGCGCCGGCGAGGCCCTGCCCGGCGTCGTCGCGGGCGAGCAGGTCCACCGCCCAGGCCGCGGGGGGCGGCACGCGGCAGCCGGCGGATCCTGCCCGCCAGGTCGCGGTCGCCGGAGCGGCGCACCTCGGCGGCGAGCGCGTCCCGGGCCGCCACGAACTCGCCGGGCACCAGGGCGTAGAGCTGCTGGGCGGCGTCGGCGAGGGTCATCGATCGACCGTACCCATCCGGCACGGCCGACCGGCCGCCGGGGAGCACGGACGCTCCGGGCAGGGGAGCAGGTCGTGCGGGTCAGGGGAGAGCGGCCTCGACGCGGGCGGTCAGGACGCCGAGAGCGCCCCGGCGGCGGCGCGGGCAGCGCGTCGCCGTGCGCGGCGCCGGACGGGAGCCGGATCACCGGCGCCGACCTCGCTCGCCGGGCCGGCGAGCTCCGCAGCGACGGCCCCGGCGAGCGCCGACGCCGCGCGGTGCCGCCGCGTCGGGGCGGCCCGACGGTCGTCGACCGCCTCGAGGGCGGCCACCACCCCGGGGGCGAGGGCCTCGGCCCACTTGCGGTGCATGGAGGCCCAGGAGAAGAGCTCCTGGACGTAGAGGCCGTCGAGGCTCCACGAGGGGAAGGGCACGACGGTGACCGCGTCGTCGTCGGCGGCGACCCGACGGCTCGCGGCGTCGAGGCGCGCGATCTGCGCGGTGATGAGGCGGCGGGCGACGGGCGGGATCGGACGGAACTCGGCCATGGGCGGCAGCTCTGCCACCACGACCCCGACCTCGGGGCCGGCCTCCTGGCGCACGCGGTCGACGAGCAGGCGCAGGTCGGCCTCCCACGAGGTCGCGCTGGTCGCCGCGAGCACGTCGGCGATGCCGAGCAGCACGACGACGACGTCGGCGCCCTCCGTCGTGAGGGAGGGCATCGTCGCGGCCGTGTGCATCGTGAGCACGGGCGAGGTGAGCTCGCTCCAGCTGAGGCCGCGGCCGCGCCGGTCGGCGACCCGCGCCGCGGTCTGGCTCGACGTCGTCATGCCGTGGCTCAGCACGCCGAGGCCGGAGACCGCGACGCTGCCGATGAAGGCGAGCCGCTCGGGCCGGGGCCCGGCGATGAGGGGGGCGCGCTCGTCGCGCGGGAAGATCGACGACGCCATCTCGCGGCGGTAGAGCTCCAGGTGCACGCGGAAGAGCGGTCGAGCCGCGCCGACGAGCAGCGCGGCGAGGGGCGCCGGCACGCCTCGGTGGCGGCGGGGGGCGACGAGCGGGGTCGGGGCGTCGTCGGGGGCGGTGCGGTGGTCCATCGTGTCCTGCGTCCGTGCGGTGACCGAGTCTCCTCGGCGGACCCGTCCTGGGGCCCGTCTCGAGTGTCGCCGTCGGAGGGGCGCCGCGGGCGGCCGGTGCGCTTCCTGGACAATGCGAACGCATGGACCCGGGTCGGCCGAAAGGAGGACACGCCTCGAGGGAAAGTCCAGGTCAGAGCCCCACGAAGACCCGAGGAGGCGCGGACGCGCCCGCGGGACGCGCCTCGGTGGCCATCCACCCACCCCGCCAACTGGGGGCATGTCCCTGCCCTGTCGCCGCGTCCACGATCTGATCTTGCACAGCAGTGTGCAAGATCGTACGATGGACCTCGTGACCACGACCGAGCAGACCCCGCGAGCCCCCCGCCGCGACGCCGCCGCCAACCGCGAGGCCCTGATGGCCGCCGCGGTCCGGCTCCTCAACGTCGACGCCGCCGCCCCCCTCGAGGCGATCGCCGCCGAGGCGGGCCTGTCGCGTCGCAGCGTCTACGGGCACTTCGCGACCCGCGACGACCTCGTGCGCGAGGTCACCCTGCGCGGCGCCGCCCGCATCGGCGTGGCCGCGCTGCCCGACCACGTCGACGACCCGGTCGTCCAGCTCGCCGCCCTCGGCGCGCGGCTGTGGTCGGAGGTCGAGCACGTGCGCGTGCTGGCCCAGCTGACGGTGCGCGGGCCCCTGGCCGCCGAGGTGGGCGGCGCGCTGGCGCCGCTGCGGGCCTTCCTCCGCGAGACCGTGCGTCGCGGCGTCGCCGACGGGCGCATGCGCGACGACATCGCGGTCGACACGCTGGCCCGGCTCGTCGAGGGCGCTGCGCTCACGGTGCTCGACGAAGCGACCGGCCGCGACCTCGACCGCGCCGAGGGCCACCGCCTCGTGATGCTCGCCGTGCTCGCCATGGTCGGGCTCGGCTGGCGCGAGGCCGACGAGCTGGTGAGGGCGACGCCCGGACTGGCCCTCGCACCGCCGCCCGCCGACCCCTCGACCGCCGACCCCCGCCCCACCCCGACCCCGGAGCCCTCCGCATGAGACTCGAACTCGACCAGGTCGCCCTCGGCGACGGCCCCGGCGCTCCGCTCCCCGCCGTCTCGGTGGTGGCCGACCGCCGCGCCCCCGGCTTCGTCGCCGTCGAGACGGAGGGCGCCCCCACGCTCGCCTCCCTCGTCGCCGGCGGGCGGATGGCCCCCGACCGCGGCCGGGTGACGCTCGACGGGAGCGAGGACGCCGACGCGGTCCGCGCCTCCTTCGCCCTCGTCGACACCCCCACGGTGGCCGAGCCCTTCAGCACGCTGACCGTGGCGCAGGTGACCCGGGAGGAGCTGGCGCTGGCCGGCCACCGGGCCGACCGCGCCTCCGTCGCCGAGTTCCTCGACGTCGTCGGGCTGACGGAGCACCGCCGCACCCGACTCGCGTCGCTGCCGACCGAGCTGCGCGTCCGGCTGCTCTGCGAGCTGGCGCTGCTGCGCCCGGGCGTGGAGGGCCTCGTGCTCACCAGCCCCGAGCGGCACGGCGGCGACGTCGCCGCCTGGCTCGGCGTCGTGCACGACCTGGCCCGCCGCGGGGTCGTCGTGCTGACCGTGACCGGCGTCGCCGCCCTGGCGACCGTCCGCGCCCTGCCCGCCCCGGACCTCGGCGAGGACGAGGACGACGACGCCGAGGCCGCGCCCGGCGAGGACGAGGACACCGAGACCGCGCCCGGCGCCGACTCCGACACCCACTTCGACGCCCGTCCCGACGACGACCCCGCCGCCCGTCCCGACGACGACACCGCTGCCCCGACCCCAGGAAGCCCCCGCTCGTGAAGATCATCGCCCTCGTCCGCTCCGAGCTGCAGCGGCTCACGTCGACCGGGCTCGCCCGCCTCGCCCTCGTCGCCCTGATGACCGTGCCGCTGCTCTACGGCGGCCTCTACCTCTGGGCGAACCAGGACCCGTACGCGAAGCTCGACCAGGTGCCCGCGGCGCTCGTCAACGACGACGCCGGCACGACCGTCGACGGCACGGCGACGAACTACGGCGACGAGGTGACCGACGAGGTCGTCGACGGCGGCGACTTCGACTGGCACACGGTCAGCGCCGCGGAGGCCGCGGCCGGCCTCCGAGACGGCACGTACGACTTCACCTTCACCATCCCGCGCGACTTCAGCGCCGACCTCACCAGCGCCACGACCGACGACCCGACCCGGGCGCAGATCACCCTCGCGACGAACGACACCAACAGCTACCTGGCGACGACGATCGCCGGCCAGGCCGGCAAGACGATCCGGGCCTCGGTGACGGAGAAGGTCGGCAAGGAGGCGGCGGCCCAGCTGCTCGTCGGGCTCGCCGACATCCGGACGTCGCTCGGCGACGCGGCGGACGGTGCCGACCAGCTCGTCGGCGGCGTCGTCTCCGCGGAGCAGGGCACCGACCAGCTGGTGACCGGCGCCTCGGACGCGTCCGCCGGAGCCGACCAGCTCTCGGCCGGGGCCTCGTCGGCCGCGGCGGGCGCCCGGGCGCTCTCCGACGGCACGGACCAGCTGAGCGCCGGCGCCTCGACCCTGTCGAGCGGGCTCGACCAGCTCGAGACCGCGACGTCGACGCTGCCGGGCAGCGCACACCAGCTCGCGACCGGCGCCGACCAGGTCGCCGACGGGAACGAGGCCCTGGCCGCCGGCGTCGCCCAGGCCGCCACGGCGAGCCAGGCCGCGATCGACGCCGCCCCGGCGACGCAGCAGGCGATCGGGCAGCAGCTCGTCGAGTACTTCGTCGGGCAGGGCCAGACCCCCGAGGAGGCGGCGGCGTCAGCGGCCGAGGTGGCGAGCTACTTCGCCCCGCTCTCGCAGTCGCTGAGCGACGCGAACGCCCAGGTGCAGGGGCTGGACGCCCAGGTCGGGCAGCTCGCCACCGGTGCGCGGCAGGTCTCGGACGGCGCCGCGGCGCTGGACGTGCAGGCCCCGGCCCTCGCCACGGGCATCTCGGACGCCGCCGCCGGGGCGCGCCAGCTCGACACGGGCGCCGCGTCCGCCGCGACGGGCGCGGACACGCTCGCCACGGGGCTCGGCACGCTCGACACCGGCGCCGCCGGGCTCTCCAGCGGGCTGCACACCCTCAGCGACGGCACGGTGAGCCTCCGCGAGGGCCTCGGCACCCTCGACACGGGCGCCACGCAGCTCCGCGACGGGCTGCAGACCGGCCTCGGCGAGATCCCCGCGAGCACCGAGCAGACCCGCGACGCGCAGTCCGAGGCCATCAGCGACCCGGTGTCCGTCTCCGACCAGGCCGTCACGAGCGCCGGCACCTACGGCGCGGGGCTCGCGCCGTTCTTCATCAGCCTCGCGGCCTGGATCGGCATCTACGCGCTGTTCCTGATCGTCAAGCCCTTCTCGAAGCGCGCCGTCACGGCCGTGCGCGCCCCCGGGCGCGTGGTCGTGGCGGGCTGGGCGGCCCCCGCGCTGCTCGGCGTCGTCCAGATGCTCGCGCTCTTCACGATCGTGCGGTTCGCGCTCGGCTTCGACGTCGTGCACCCCTGGGCGACCATCGGCCTGATGGCCCTCGCCTCGGTCACGTTCGCGGCGATCATCATGACGCTCAACGTGCTGCTCGGCAGCGTGGGGCAGTTCCTCGGCCTCGTGCTGATGGTCGTGCAGCTCGTGACCGCGGGCGGCACCTTCCCGTGGCAGACGCTGCCGGCGCCGCTCGCCGCCCTGCACTTCGTGCTGCCGATGAGCTACGCGACCGACGGCCTGCGCCAGCTGATGTACGGCGGCAGCACGGCCACCGCCTGGGGCGACGCGGGCGTCCTCGCCCTGTGGGGCCTCGGCGCGCTGCTGCTCTCGCTGCTCGCGGCGCGGCGGATGACCCGTCGCCGCACGCTGCGCGACCTGCGGCCGTCGCTGATCGGCTAGCGGCCGGGCCTCAGGCGCGCTCGGCCTCCAGCGCCGGAGCGGCGGCCGGGTCGGCGTCGTCGAGGAAGGTCGTCAGGCGCTCGACCTCGTCGGCCTCGCCGATGGCGGCGGCGCCGCGGCGGAGGGCCCAGAGCGAGCGCAGCACGCCGCGGTTGGGCTCGTGCGACCACGGCACGGGCCCCTGGCCCCGCCAGCCCGCCCGGCGCAGCGAGTCGAGACCGCGGTGGTAGCCGACGCGGGCGTAGGCGTAGGCCTCGAGGTCGGCGCCGCGCGCGGCGGCCTCGTCGCTGAGCAGCGCCCAGGCCAGCGACGACGTCGGGTGGGCCACGACGACCTCGGCCAGCTCGAGGGACCCGAGGTCGGCGAGCACGTCGGGCTCGGCGGGCAGCAGCGTCTCGGGCACGCCGAGGAGGTTCTGGGAGGGCATGCCCCCACGGTAGCCCGTGCTGCCGGACGACCCGGCCCGCGACTCCCCCCGGCCCGCCGCGGCGCGGGTCAGAAGCGGTGCTGCCGCACCCAGGCGTGCATGACCACGGCCGCCGCCGCGCTCGCGTTCAGGCTGCGGGTCGAGCCGAACTGCGAGATCGCGAGCAGCGCCTCCGAGGCGGCCACCGCCTCCTCGCTGAGGCCCGGGCCCTCCTGGCCGAAGAGCAGCACGCAGCGCTCGGGCAGGTCGAACGTCTCGACGGGCACCGACCCCTCGACGTTGTCGACGCCGAGCACGGGGAGGCGGTGGTCGCGTGCCCAGGCCACGAACGTCTCGACGTCGGGGTGGTGGACCACGTGCTGGTAGCGGTCGGTCACCATCGCGCCGCGCTTGTTCCAGCGGCGGCGACCGACGATGTGCACGGTGTCGGCCGCGAAGGCGTTCGCGCTGCGCACGATGGAGCCGATGTTCATGTCGTGCTGCCAGTTCTCGACGGCGACGTGGAAGGGGTGCCGGTGCTCGTCGAGGTCGGCGACGATCGCTTCCATGCTCCACCAACGGTACCGGTCGACGACGTTGCGGGAGTCGCCGTCACGGAGGAGCTCGCGGTCGTAGCGGGGGTCGTCGGGCCAGGCGGCCTCGCCCCCGGGCCACGGGCCGACGCCGTGGGCGAGACGGGGCTCGTCGGGGTCGTCCGGGAGCGGGGAGGGACGCGGGTCGTCGACGGGCACGACCCCAGGGTACGTCGGCCGGTGCCGTGGCCCGCAGACCGATCGGTCATTGCACGTGTGACACGTGGAATGTTACCCTGCTCGAGCCGATCGACGAGCGCCGGCCCGACCCGCAGAGGTGCCCCATCAGCGAGACCGACCTCGACCCCTCTCCCCCTCCGCGTCACGGCTGGCCGGGCAGCGCCGCCGCCGTCCGCGGAGCGCTGGTGGCGGCCGACGCGGCGGCCTGGCTCGTGGCCGTCGCGACCGTGGCGCTGCTCGTCGACCTCGTCGGGCCGGGCACCGCACCGCACGTCGCCGCCTGCGCCGGCGCAGCCGCCGTCGTACAGCTCGCCGTGGGCACGGCCTGGGGCCTCTACCGCCCCCGGTGGGTCGCCGGCAGCGCCGCGGAGGCCCGCGGCCTCGTCGCCTGCGCCGCGGTGGCCGCGGCCGCGGTCTCGCTCCTGCCCCTGGTCTCGCCCTCCCGGCTCGGCCCGTGGATCGACTGGCCGCCGGCCCTGCCCCTCGTCGCGCTCGGCGTCGCCGCCCTCGCGATGGGCTCGGCCCGGGCGCTCCTCCGGGGCCGTCTCGAGGCGCGGCTCCGCCCCCGCGGCGCTCCGACGCCGGCCCTCGTGCTCGGTGCGGGCTCCGTGGGCGAGCACGTCGTCCGGCGGATGCTCACCGACCCGAGCTGCCGCCACCGCCCGGTCGCGCTGCTCGACGACGACCCGGCCACGCACGGCATGCGGATCGCGGGGCTGAAGGTGCTCGGCGGGCGCGAGGTGCTGGCCGAGGCCGCGGCCCGCACGGGCGCCGGCACCCTCGTGCTCGCGATGGCCCGGGCCGACGCCGCCCTGGTCCGCGAGCTGACCGACCACGGCGAATCGGCGGGCCTCCGCGTGCTGACCGTCCCCACCATCGACGAGATCCTCGAGGGCAGGTCGGGCGTCACCGACCTCCGTGACGTCTCGCTCGAGGACCTCGTCGGGCGACGCCCGGTCGAGACCGACGTCGCGGCCGTCGCCGCGAGCGTCCGGGGCCGTCGCGTGCTCGTCACGGGCGCGGGCGGCTCGATCGGCAGCGAGCTCTGCCGCCAGCTGGCGGCGCTCGGCCCGGCGGAGCTCATCCTCCTCGACCGTGACGAGACCGCCCTGCAGTCGGTCCAGGTGTCCCTCGCCGGCCACGGCCTGCTCGACACCCGCGAGGTCGTCCTCGCGGACATCCGCGACCCCGTGGCGCTCGGAGCCGTCTTCCGGGCCCGTCGCCCCGAGGTGGTGTTCCACGCCGCAGCCCTCAAGCACCTGCCGCTGCTCGAGCAGTACCCCGGCGAGGCCTGGCAGACCAACGTGATGGGCACGCTCCACGTGCTGGAGGCCGCGCAGGCCGTCGACGTCGAGACGTTCGTGACCATCTCGACCGACAAGGCGGCGAACCCCACCAGCGTGCTCGGCCGCTCGAAGCGCGTGGCCGAGCGGCTCACGGCGCACGCCGCCCAGGCCAGCGGCCGTCGCTACCTCTCGGTGCGGTTCGGCAACGTCCTGGGCAGCCGCGGCAGCATGGTGCCGCTGTTCCGCGACCTGATCGCGGCGGGCCGGCCCCTCACGGTCACGCACCCCGACGCGACGCGGTTCTTCATGACCATCCCGGAGGCCTGCCAGCTCGTGCTGCAGGCCGGGGCCATCGGCGGGCCCGGAGAGGTCCTCGTGCTCGACATGGGAGAACCCGTGCGGGTGCTCGACGTCGCGGAGCGGATGATCGCCCTGTCGGGGCGTGACGTCGAGGTCGTGTTCACCGGCCTGCGCCCGGGCGAGAAGCTCCACGAGGAGCTCACCGGCGTCGGCGAGGTCGACGAGCGGCCGGTCCACCCGCTCATCTCGCACACCGTGGTGCCGCCCCTCGCCGCCGACGACCTCGACGTCCGGTCGATGACGAACGGCCCTCCCCCCGCGGGCGAGCGCCGCGTCGCGACGGCCTGAGCGGGACGGCCTAGTCGCGGCGGGCCGAACGGCCTCGGCTCCGACCCGGAGGGGACGCGGCGGCCGCAGCGTCGCACTCGACGACGTCGCAGAGCCGGGCGACGAGCAGGGGCTGCGCGTAGCGCTCCTCCGCGAGCCGCCGGGCCGCCCGCCCGGCCTGCCGGAGCCCGGCGGCGTCGTCGACGAAGTCGGCTAGGGCACGCGCGGCACGGGCGGGGTCACGGTCGAGCTGCAGGCCCGCGCCCGTCTCGACCAGCGCCTCCGCCTGCCAGCCGCCGACGTTGACCGCGACGGGCCGCGCCGCGGCGAGCGCGTCGAAGTACTTGTTCGCGCTGTTCGCCCGCAGGGCCGGTACGTCGGCGAACGAGCTGAGCGCGACGGTCGACGCCGCCAGGACGTCGGGCAGGTCGGCCTTGGCCACGGCGTCGAGCACGACGAGCGACCGGTCGAGGACCCCGAGCCGGCGCGCCCGCTCGCGCACCGCCTCCTTCTCGGCCCCCGCCCCGAGCAGCACGACGACCAGGTCGTGGCCCCGCCGGTCGAGCTCCACGGCGACGTCGACCAGGTGGTCGAGCCCGTTGGCCCGCCCGAAGGTGCCGCAGTAGACGGCCAGGCGACGCCCGAGGAGGCGCGGGTGGCGGCCCGTGAAGGCCTCCGGCCGGGCACGGGCCGGGTCGAACCGCTCGAGGTCGCTCATGTTCGGCACGACCACGGTGCGGTCGCGCGGGTGACCCGCGCGGACGACCGAGTCGGCCATGCCGGGCGAGAGGGCCACCACGGTCGACGACGAGGCGTAGGCCGCGCGTTCGAGGAGGCGCGCGGCCGCCCTCAGGAGGGGGTGCCGCAGTGCCCCCATCGCGATGGGCACCTCGGGCCAGCTGTCACGCACCTCGAAGACGAGCGGCGCCCGGCGGAGGAGGGTCGCCGCGATGCCCGGCACGGCGATCGTCAGCGGGGTGCTGGTCGCGACGACCACGTCGCCGCGGAGCGACCGGGCGAGCAGCGAGGAGCGCAGGGCGAAGGCGACGAACGCGACGATGCGGCGTCCGTCGCCCATGGCGGCGGCGTAGTCGACGGGGAGGCGGTGGACCGTCACGCCGTCGTGGACCTCGTCGGCGTCAGCGCCGTGCGCGCTCGCGGGGGCCGCGTCGACGGGCGGCGTGGCCGTCACGACGTGGACGTCGTGCCCGCGACGCGCGAGGGCCGTCGCGACGTGGAACGACCGCACCCCGCCGGCCTGCGCGGGGGTGAGGAAGTACTGGTGGAGGTAGACGACGCGCACGACGGCCTTCCGACGGAGACGGCAGGTCGTGGGCACTCCCCCGCCTGTGATGTTGCACATGTACAATACCGACTGCTCGGCCCGCCGTCGAGAGTCCGCACCCGATCGGAGCGAGAGCCGATGTCCCTGTCCGACCACCTCCACGTCCTGCGCCGCTCCTGGTGGCTCGTCGCCCTCGTGACCCTGCTGGGGCTGGCGGTCACGGCCGTCGTCTCGGGCGCCTCCCCGCGGGTGTACGAGTCGAGCACGCAGCTCTTCGTCTCGGTGCGCGGCACGAGCACGAGCACCGCGATCGAGGTCGGTCAGGGCAGCGCCGCCGCGCAGCAGAAGGTCCGCAGCTACACCGACGTCGTCACCAGCTCGCGCGTGCTCGAGCCGGTCGTGCTGCGGCTCGCCCTGCCGATGAGCACGAGCGAGCTCGCCGAGGCCGTCACCGCGACGGTGGCCGCGAACAGCGTCGTCCTGACCATCAGCGTCCGCGACACCGACCCCGCCCGCGCGGCCCTCATCACCGACGCGGTCAGCGAGAGCTTCCGCGACGTCGTGGTGGGCAGCCTCGAGGCCTCGCCCGACGGCGGGGCGAGCCTCGTCGGCCTCGAGGTGCTGGAGCCCGCGGTCGCGAGCAGCGCGCCCGTCTCGCCCCGCACCTCCCGCGACCTGCCCCTGGGCCTCGCCCTCGGCGCCGCCGTCGGCTACCTGGGCGCCCTCGCCCGGCACCTGCTCGACACCCGGGTGCGCTCCGGCGACGACGTCGAGGCGGCGGGCGAGACCGTCCTCGGGGCGACGCTCCACGACCCCGACGCCCAGCTCCGCCCGCTGACCGTGCAGCACGACCCCCGCGGCACGCGGGCGGAGGCGTACCGCTCGCTCCGGACGAGCCTGCAGTTCGCCGACGCGGGCAGCGACGCCCGCGTGGTCGTGGTGACCTCGGCGCTGCCCGGCGAGGGCAAGACCACGACCACCGCGAACCTCGCCGTGACGCTGGCGGAGACCGGCGCCCGGGTGGCGTTGGTCGACGCCGACCTCCGCCGGCCACGCCTCGCGGAGATGATGGGGCTGGAGGGCGCCGCGGGCCTGACGGACGTCCTCATCGGCCGGGCGGGGCTCCGCGACGTGGCCCAGCCCTGGGGCCGCGACGGCCTCGACGTCGTCGCCGCGGGCCAGGTGCCGCCGAACGCGAGCGAGCTGCTCGGCTCGACGCGCATGCGCGAGCTCCTGGTCGAGCTGAGGGCGACCTACGACTACGTCCTCTTCGACGCACCCCCGCTGCTGCCGGTCACGGACGCCGCCGTCCTGAGCCACGTCGCGGACGGAGCCCTCGTCGTCGCCGCGCTCGGCCACACCCCGAGGGCCCGCCTGGAGGAGGCCCTCGCCCACCTGCACCGCATCGGAACGCGGGTGGTCGGCGTCGTCCTCACCATGCACCCGGTCGGCCGGGGAGGTGCCTACAGCGCCCCCTACGCGCCGGTCTCGGCGGCGTCTGAGCCCCTGGTGACCAGCCCCGCCTCCACGGGCTCCGAGCGTCGCGCCCGCGGTCGCCGGGCGGCACCGCGCCGGGCCGACGACGAGCGCCGTGCCTGACGGTCCAGCCCGACCCGTTCTGGATGCGCGCTGACGAACGGGGGCGCGGCGTCGATCCTCCTCCTGGCTCAGCGGGCGTCAGAGGTCGACGACCACGGCCCCCCAGGAGAGACCGACGCCGAAGCCGACCAGGAGGAGCCGCATGCCCGGGCGGACCTGGCCCGTCCGGAGGGCCGCCGCCAGGGCCAGGGGGATCGACGAGGACGTCGTGTTGCCCACGTCGCTCATCTCCACCACGAACTTCTCCGTCGGGAGGTCGAGCTTGCGTCGCAGCGTCTCGAGCATGAAGGCGTTCGCCTGGTGCAGCACGACGGCGTCGATGTCGTCGAGGGTGAGATCGGCGCGGGCGAGGGTCTCCGCGATCGCTCGCGGCACCGCCCGCAGCGCGAAGCCGAAGACCTCGGCGCCGTCCATGAAGAGGTCGTGGCCGTTGCTCTCGAGGCCCCGCGCCCCCGGCGACGCCGCAGGAGCCAGACGATCGCCGTCGGCGAGGCCGCCGGTGGGCACGATGAGGTGCCGGGCGCCGGAGCCGTCCGTCCCGTAGCTGAAGCCCCGGAACGTCGGCGACCCGGCCGACGCGGCGACGAGGGTCGCGCTGGCCCCGTCGCCGAAGATCGTGCGGAGCGGAGCGTCGGAGGGGTTCACGTAGCGGCTCAGGGTGTCGGCGGTGAGCAGCAGGACCGAGTCGGCCTGCCCCGAGTCGATGAGCGCGGACGCGGCGCCGAGGCCGTAGACGTAGCCCGAGCAGCCCATGCCGAGGTCGAACGCGCCGACGTCGGTGCGCAGGCCCAGGCGGTCCTGCACGAGGCAGGAGGTCGACGGCATGGCGTAGTCGGGCGTCTGGGTGCAGAGCAGCACGAAGTCGATGCTCGCTCTCTCCAGCCCCTGCTCGCGGAAGAGGGCCTCGGCGGCGGCCACGGCGAGATCGGCGGTCGTCTCGCCGGGCGCGACGACGCGGCGGCTGTCGATCCCGGTCTTCACCGCGATCTTCGCCACGCTGACCGGGGCCAGCTCAGCATCGAGCCGGGCGTTGTCGACGACGGTGTCGGGCACGTGCCCCGCCACCGCTCGGAGGGCGGCGAACCGCCTCGGCGCGGTCACGGTCGCCCTGCCGCGCGGCCGGCGGGCGTCACCACGACCGCCGGGTTGCCGAAGACGGTGTCGCCGGGCGCGACCCGTCGGAGCACGACGCTCCCGGCCCCGACCGTCGCACCGGCCCCGACGCGTGCCCGGGGCAGGACGGTGGCCGAGCTGCCCACCACCGCGCCGTCGCCGACCGTCACGGCGCCCAGCAGCTGGGCGTACCCGTGGACGGAGACGTGGTCGCCGACGACGACGTGGTGGCCGACGAGGGCCCCGGTGTTGAGCAGGGCGTGACGGCCGATGCGGGTCGAGGTCGACACGACCACGTGGGGGAAGAGCACCGATCCGTGGCTGAGCTCCGCCCCGGCCAGGAGGATGGCGGTCTCGTGCACGAAGGTCGTGAAGACGGCGCCCTTCTCCGCGAGCGCCCCCGTCACCCGGCGCCGGGCGGACGGGTCGGCGATGGTGCAGAGGACGAGGTCGCCGGGCCGGGGCACGTGCGCCTCGACGGTCGAGACGACGCCCGGCCCGCGGGCGACGTCGTCGACGAACACCACGTCGCTGATGCCCCGTGCGTCACGCCAGCCGACCGCGGACGAGATCATCGCGGCGACCTCGTGGCCGGCGCCCCCGGCCCCGACGAGGACAAGACGGGCGGCGCCGGAGGCGGACGGTGACGGGGTCATCGCGCGGTGTACCCGCCGTCGACGACGAGCGAGCTGCCGGTGATCCACCTCGCGTCGTCGGAGAGCAGGAAGCGCACGGCGGCCGCGACGTCCTCCGCGCGGCCCAGGCCGAGAGGGTGGGCGTCGACGACCCGCTGGAGCCCCTCCGGCCCGATGGCGCGCCGCAGCTGGTCGATCATCGGCGTCACCACGGTGCCCGGGCAGACGCAGTTGACCCTGATGGACTCCCGCGCCAGCTCGAGCGCCAACGACTTGGTCATCGTGACGACGGCCCCCTTCGAGGCCGAGTACGCGGCTGCACCGGGCTGGCCGACGAGGCCGAGCACCGACGAGACCAGGACGACGGAGGCGCCCTGGACCCGGCAGGACCGCCGACGGAAGGCCCGCGTCAGCTGCAGCGCCGACCGCACGTTGATCGTCAGCATCTGGTCGACCAGCTCGGCCGACGACGCGCGGACGGGCTGGACGGCCTGGACGCCGGCGCAGTGCGCCAGCCCGCTCAGGGGCCCCTGCTCGGTGACGACGCGGTCGACGAGGCTGCTGCAGGCGTCGGGCTCGGCGAGGTCGGCGACCCAGGAGGCGTGGCCCTCGCCCGGGAGCTCCGCCAGGACGGCGGCGAGCCGGTCGACGTCACGGCCGGCGGCGGCGATCCGGTGGCCCCTCGCGGCGAGGTCGAGCGCGGTGGCCCGCCCGATGCCCGACGAGGCGCCGGTGACGAGGACGAGCGGGGCGGGCGACGCGGTCACGCGACGGACGGGAGGGTGAGGTCGTGCAGGTCGCGGACGGTGGTGCAGTCGGCGAGGCGCTGCGCGTCGACCGTGACGCCGAGCGCGACGTCGACCCGGGCGATGAACTCGACGTTCGAGAGGGAGTCCCACCCGAGGTCGTCGAGCTCGTCGTCGAGCGAGAGCGCCGTGGCGCTGTCGTCGGCCTCGACGAGGTCGTGGACGAGGGCGAGCAGGTCGGAGGTCTCCACGGGAGGGCCCTTCGGGTCGAGCCCCGCGTGGGGACATGGCTGATGTGCAATTGATACATTAGCAGGCGGGTCGACCGACCGGTAGCTCTCAGAGCTGGACGACGACGGCGGCCCACGAGTAGCCGATGCCGAAGCCCACGAGGGCGACGCGGTCGCCCGGCCCCGCGCGCCCGGCGCGGACGGCGGCCTGCAGCGCGAGCGGCACGGACGACGAGGCCGTGTTGCCCGTCGTGGCGAGGTCGACGACGAACTTCTCCGGGGGGAGGCCGATGCGGCGCCGGAGGCTCTCCAGCATCACCGCGTTGGCCTGGTGGAAGACGAAGAGGTCGACGTCGTCGACGGTCAGCCCGGCCCGCCGCAGGCAGGTGTCGAGGGCCCCCGGGACCGTGCGCAGGGTGAAGGCGAACACCTCGGGGCCGTCCATGTAGACGTCCCGGCCCGACGGCGTCAGGCCCCGCGCCTCCGGCGACGACCCCGGCGCGCGCTCCTCCCCCGGCGCGAGGCCGCCGTTGACCGCGAGCAGGTGTCGGGCCCCCCGCCCGTCCGTGCCGAAGGTTGCGCCGAGGAACCGCGGGCCCTCGGCGCCCCCGGTGACGAGGGCGGCCGTCGCCGCGTCGCCGAAGAGCACCCGGAGCTGCGGGTCGCCCGGGTTCACGAGGCGCGTCAGCGCGTCGGCGGTGACGAGCACCACGCGCTCGGCCTGCCGCGTCTCGACGAGGCCCCGCGCGAGGGCGAGCCCGTAGACCCAGCCCGAGCAGCCGAGGGAGACGTCGAGGGCCGCCACGTGGGAGCCGAGGCCCGCGCGCTCCTGGACGAGGCAGGCCGTGGCGGGCAGGACGAGGTCGGGGCTCTGGGTGCAGACGATCAGGGCGTCGACGCTCGCGGGGTCGAGGTCGTGCTCGGCGAGCAGCCGCCGGACGGCGGACGCCGCGAGGTGCGACGTCCACTCCCCCGGGGCCGCGACGTGCCGGGCGTGGACGCCGGTGCTCGCCGCAGCGCGCGCGACGTCCCAGCCGGGGTGCTGGGCGGCGAGGTCGTCGTCCGTCAGCACGGCCTCGGGGAGGTACGACGAGAGGGCGGCCAGCTGGGCGTGGACGGGTGCGGTCACGGGGCGCCGTCGACCGTCGGGCCGGCGGCGCGGACGACCGCCAGGACGTCGTCGACCGTCCGACAGGCCGCGAGGTCAGCAGGCTGGACGACGAGCCCGCGCCCGACCTCGAGCTCGACGATCAGGGTCACGTCGGTGAGGGAGTCCCAGCCGAGGTCGGCGAGCGCGACCCCGGGCCGGACGCGCTCCCGGTCGATGAGGGCCGCCGAGGCGAGGGTGTCGAGCAGGTCGGACGTGTGCATGGTTCTCCTCCGGTGACATGTGAAACATAGTGTAGCCCCCTGGAGGCACTGTGCCTAGATGCCCCCGAGCCGCTGGGCACGGGCCCACCGGGCATCAGTAAGGTGTCGCCATGGCTGATCGAAGCGACGTGGAGTGCTGGCTGACCGACATGGACGGCGTGCTCGTGCACGAGAACCACGCCCTGCCGGGGGCGGCCGACCTCATCCAGCAGTGGCAGGACGAGGGCACGCCGTACCTCGTCCTCACCAACAACTCGATCTTCACGCCGCGCGACCTGGCCGCGCGCCTCCGCGCCTCCGGCCTCGACGTGCCCGAGGAGCGCATCTGGACCTCGGCCCTCGCGACGGCCGACTTCTGCCGGTCGCAGATGCCCGGCGGCTCCGCCTTCGTGATCGGCGAGGCGGGCATGACCACCGCGATGCACGAGGCCGGGTTCATCATGACCGAGACGGCCCCGGACTACGTCGTGGTCGGCGAGACCCGCAACTACTCCTTCGACGCCATCACCAAGGCCGTGCGGCTGATCCGGGCCGGGGCCCGCTTCATCGTCACGAACCCGGACGCGACGGGGCCGAGCGCCGAGGGCGTGCTGCCCGCCACGGGCGCCATCGCCGCGATGATCCAGGCCGCGACGGGCAAGACGCCCTACGTGGTGGGCAAGCCGAACCCGATGATGTTCCGGTCGGCGATGAACCGCATCGGGGCGCACAGCGAGAACACCGCGATGATCGGCGACCGGATGGACACCGACATCATGGCCGGCATCGAGGCGGGGCTGCACACCATCCTCGTCATGACCGGCATCAGCGACCAGGCCGAGATCGACCGGTACCCCTTCCGGCCCAACGAGGTGCTCAGCGGGGTGCACGAGCTCGTCCGGGCCGAGCCGCTCGAGAGCGACGTCGTCCCCTCCGAGCTCTAGGCGCCGTCGACGCCCCCGGCTGGGGCGTCAGCCCGCCGTCGGCGCGAGGCTCGTGGTGAAGGGCTCGCCGCTCGAGCGCGTCACGAAGCACGAGTAGGTGCGGTCGCCCGCGTCCCAGTCGGCGGCCGTGACCGGCCAGCTCGCGACGAACTGGACGTCGCGGTACGCCCCGGCGGCCGTGAGGTCGAGGGCCTCGGGCGACGTGCACAGCACCGACATCTGGTTCTGCAGGGTCTCCGAGCCCGGCCACGGCGCCCCGGCGTCGCCGGGCAGCGCGCCCTGCGACGCCAGCTGGGCGACGTGCGGGGCCGCGCAGTCCACCACGTCGTAGTCCTGCTGCCACGCGTCCTCGAACGACGAGAAGCACTCTCCGCCCTGCAGGTCGCTCCAGGGGTGGCTGCCCGCCGGGAGCGGTCCGGTCGCGGCCGCGGGCTCCTCGACGGGGGCCGGGTCCGCCGTCACCGTGGTCGGTGCCGAGGCGGGCTCGCTGGTCGCGGCGGGGTCGGCGGAGGCCGAGTCGCCGGAGAACAGCGAGCGCCCGAGGAAGAAGAGCGCCACGAGCGCGAGCACGACGACGACCGCGGCGCCGACGACGAAGAGCACGAGTCGCCCGCGCGGCGACCCGACGACCGCGGCGAGTCGGCCCGCGGGCTCCCGGCGCCCGCGGCGCTCGTCGTGAGCACCCGCCGCCGTCGGCGGCACCCAGGCCGAGGAGGCGCGGGCCGGGCTCTCAGCACCAGCCCCTGCCCCTGCCCCGAACGAGAGGCCGGGGAGCTCGCCCGCGGCCTCGGGCGGCGCGGTGCGCGCGCGCTCGACGGGCTCGGCGGGAGCGGACGGGGGCACGGGCGGGCGGTAGGGCTCCGGGAACCCGGAGGCGGCGGCCGCGGGAGGCGTGGCCGAGGCCGAGCCCCCGAGGTCGGCCGGCGTGGTCTCGCCGCGCTCGGCCTCGTCGTGCCCGACGTCGTCGCCGCCCAGCGACCACGACCTCGTGACCGCGTCGTCGGCACCGGGGGCGTCGAGCGTCTCGGCGTCGAGACGCTCGACCTCGAGGGGGACCTCCTCGACGACCGGGTCGTCACGGCCGGCGTCGGACTCGACCTCGCCGGGGACGTCGTCGAGGGCGCCCGGGTCGCCGGACGGGTCACGCTCGGCGGCACCGGCCGCGAGCGGCACGATGCCGAGGATCTGAGTGAACGAGGGCTCGACGACCGGCGCCGACGCGGCCGGCTGGACGACCGTCGCGGCGGACGGGGCGGGGGCGCCGTCGTGGTCGAGCAGCGGCGGGGGCGGCGGCGGCGACGAGAGGGGCTGCGCCGGAGGCACGGCCACACCCGCCGCCTCGGCGAGGCGACGCTCGCGGCGGGTCATCTCGTGGTGCTCCTCGACCCACCAGGGGGCGGTCGAGCCAGCGGCGTCCTGGGCGGGCTCGGGCTCGGGCTCCGGCTCCGGCTCCGGCTCCGGCTCGGGCTCGGGCTCGGGCGTCGCCGCAGCCGCCGCCCCGGGGAGCGGGGTCGCGGGCACCTCGAGGGCGCGCGTCGGCAGGTCGGTCTCGACCCGCGACTCCTCGGGGGCCTCGCCGGCGGGCGCCGAGGCGGGCGGCAGGGCCTCCCAGTCGAAGGACGCGGGAGGCGCGGAGCCCGCAGCCGGGGCCGCCGCGAGCAGGGCGGTGAACGGGCCGGGGACCTCGGCGGCTCCGTCGGGGCCGGGCTCGGGCGCGGACTCGGGCTGGGGCTGCGGCTCGTGCTCTCCGCCGGGCTCGCTCCCGGAGACGGGCCCGGAAGGCGTCGCCGGCGGGACGGTGCCAGCCAGGGCGCCCAGGTCGAGCGCCAGGGGATGGCCTCCGCTCCGCGGGACGTCGTCGCCAGCCGCGGGCGGCGGCGGGACGGCGAGCGGGGCGCGGGGCGCCTCGGTCGGGACGGCGTCGGCCTGGGAGGAGAACGAGAGCGCGGTCGTCGCCGCGTCGGGCTCGGGGCTCACGACGGGCTCGTCGGGCAGGTCGGGTTCGTCGCCCCCGTCGGTCGAGGTGCCGCCCTCCGGCGGGAGCTCCTCGTCGGTCGGCACGCCCTCGCCGTCGAACTGGGCCGCGAGCCAGTCGCTGGCGTCGTCGGGCTCGGGCGCCTCGTCGCGCCCGGGCCGATCGTCGGTCACGGCTCCAGCCCCAGGTCGGCCAAGCCGATGGCCGCGTAGTAGGGGTAGCCGGCCGCCTCGATCACCTCACGGGCTCCGGTGCTCCGGTCGACGACGACGGCGACGGCCGCGATCTCGGCCCCGACGGCCTCGAGGGCCCGGGCCGCAGTGAGGGGCGAGCCGCCGGTCGTCGAGGTGTCCTCGAGCACGACCACGCGCTTGCCCGCCAGGTCGGGGCCCTCGACCTGCCGACCACGGCCGTGGTCCTTGGGCTCCTTGCGGACGACGAAGGCGTCGTAGTCCTTGCCCAGGGCCACGCCCTGGTGCATCACGGCGGCGGCGATCGGGTCGGCGCCCATCGTGAGGCCGCCGACGGCGAAGACGTCGGGGACCTCGTCGATCAGGTCGACCATGACCCGGCCGATCAGGGGCGCGACGCGGTGGTCGAGGCTCACCTTCCGGAGGTCGATGTAGTACGACGCCTTCTTGCCGCTCGTGAGCGTGAAGTCGCCGTGGAAGACGGCCTCGGAGCCGATGAACTGGATGAGCTGCGTGCGTGCGTCGGTCACGGTTGACCAGCGTAGAGCAGGTGGCTCCGAGCGCGCCCGGCGGTCGTCGACCCTCGGCGGCGCGGATCCGGCCGCCCGCCCGGGGGCCCCGACCAGGCGAGCGCCAGGGCGACCCAGGCGAGACGGTTGCCCGAGAGGTCTCCGGAGACCGACGCGTTGAGCACCGCCGCCACCGCGACCCCGAGCAGGACGACGGCCACCCCGTCGACGCCGCCTCCCTCCGCGCCGCGCCGTGCGTGGTGCAGCAGCCGCACGAGGGAGGCGACGACGACCGTGAGCACCGCCGCGCCGGCCGGCCAGCCGCCCTCGACGAACGCCTCGAGCACGAGGTTGTGGGCGTACTGACGGTCGCCGGAGCCGGGGACCGCCTCGGACTCCCCGAGCACCGTGACGAAGCCGCCCCACCCGGTGCCGCCCGGGCCCCCGTCCCGGAGCGCCCGGAACGCTGCCCGCCAGAGGGGGAGCCGCCCCTCGGCGCCGGTCACCTCGCCCGTCAGCACGAGCCCCAGCCGGTCGGCGCCCGGCGAGTCGCTGACGACGACGCCGACGCCGGACGCGACCAGGGCGACGGCCAGCCCCCCGAGCCGGCGGCGGCGCCCCTCCCGCACGACGAGCGCGACGACGACCAGGGCGACGGCCGCGGCGAGCACGGGGCCCCGCGAGCCGGTCGCGACGGCGGCGAGCGCGGCCGCGGCCGCGCCGGCGAGCAGGCGCAGGCGGGGCCTCCGGCCGGGCAGGACGAGCGCGGCCCCGAGGATCAGCGCCGCGGTGGCGGTCGCCCGCCCCGCCGCGATGGTGTTCGACCCCTCGAGCGCCGCTCGCCCCCACTGCGACTCGTCGCGCGGGAGCACCTGGAGGGCGGCCACCGTCGCGAGCCCCCACCCCGCCGTCCAGGCGAGCCAGAGCCTCCGCCGCCGACGGGTCGAGAGCAGCACCACGCTCGTCGCCACGACGACGAGCGTCAGGGCCATCCCGGCCAGCTTCGCGCCCTGGTAGCCCTGCGGCACCTCGACGAGCGCTCCGGGGAGGAGCGCGACGACGACGAGGACGGCGCCCGGGGGCACCCGGACGACCCGGAGGCGGGGCGCGAGGTGGAACGCCGCCCCGATGCACAGGGCAGCGGCGAGGGCGACCGTGAGGTCGACCGGCACCGCCGCGAGGGCCGGGCTGCCCTTGACGCCGCCGACGACCAGGACCGCCGAGCAGAGCGCCGCCACGACGTGGTCGCGGAGGGACGACCTCGGCGACGGCGCGCCGGGCGGGGTCGACGACGCCGACGTCTGGCTCGTGCGGGACATCGGACCTCCGGGATCGGTCCGCCGATGATAGCCCGGGATTCTGAATGTGATGTGTCAGTACAGGAGTGGCGCTCCGTCCTCGTCGAGCCGCGCTCCGCCGAGCCACCCGGCACCCCGGGCCCGCAGGGACTCGACGCGACGCCTCGCGTGCTCCGTCAGCACCTCGGGCGGGGCCCCCACCCGGGCGTGCTGCACGAGCATCCGGAGCCGGGCCTCCTCGCAGGCGAGGACGTCGTTGCCGACCCGGCCGGCGAGGTCGGCCATGAAGAGGAGCCACCGGTCGTGGCGCTCGGGCGCCTCGTCGGCCGCGGCGGACGCGGCGGCCGCCGTCAGCTCCAGGAGGCGCTCCCGCTCGGCGGGGGCCAGGGCGGCCCCCACCGTCGCGAGCACGGCGTCGTGGACGATGTCGAGCACCTGCGCCGTGGCCTCGAACCGCTCCGGATCGCCGGGCCGGACGAAGGTGCCCCGGTAGGGCTCGACGGTCACGAGACCGTCCGTGCACAGCCTCGTGATGGCGTGGTCGACCGGGGTCCGCGACATGTCGAGCCAGTGCGCGACGGCGCCCAGGTCGATCCGCTCGCCGGGCCGGAGGGCGCCGGAGAGAAGGGCGTCGCGCAGCTCGCCGTAGGCCCGGCCGGCGGCGTCGTCGCGCTTCGGGATCCGTCGGGGCGTCAGCGGGACGGGCACGGCGCACCCCCCTCGTCCGCGCCGCGGTCGAGGCCGCCGTCGCCGTCGCAGCCGGGGCCGTCGCCGGCGTCACGCGAGCGCAGCCACCGGGACGTGCACGCCTCCAGCACCTCCAGCGTGAGGGGCGGCCAGAAGAAGTCCTGGACCCGCACCACCCCCTGCGCGACCCGGGCCAGCCTCTCGTCGACCGTCCCGGCGGGGCCCGGCGACACCTGTCGCTCCTGTGCTGTCATGTCACCGTTGTAGCGGGCGTTCGCCACGCCGTCACGTGAAATCTTTTGTTCTGCTGTGAGCCGGGGTCGGACCGGTCTGGACCGGGGGGCCGCCACCGCGCCTCCCCGGGGGCCTCCCGTACCGATCGGCACGCCCGCCGCTAGCGTGGGCGCATGCGTGTCGCCACCTGGAACGTCAACTCCGTCCGCGCCCGAGCAGGGCGGGTGGTCGACTGGCTCGTCCGCGAGGACGTCGACGTCGTCGGCCTGCAGGAGATCAAGTGCAAGCCGGAGCAGTTCCCGTACGAGGCCTTCCGCGAGGCGGGCTACGAGGTCGAGCTGCACGGCCTCAGCCAGTGGAACGGCGTCGCGTTCGCGAGCCGGCTGCCCATGGACGACGTCGAGGTGACCTTCCCCGGCCAGCCCGGGTTCCTGAAGGGCCAGGAAGGGCCCGACCAGCCGAAGGAGGCGCGGGCCATCGGCGTCACGGTGGAGGGCGTGCGGATGTGGTCGTTGTACGTCCCCAACGGGCGGGAGCTCGGCGATCCGCACTACGCCTACAAGCTCGACTGGCTCGCCGAGCTCGCCGACCGCACCCGCGGGTGGCTCGAGGAGAGCCCCGACCTGCCCCTCGCGCTGATGGGCGACTGGAACGTGGCGCCGCTCGACGCCGACGTCTGGGACGTCGCGGTCTTCGAGGGGCACACCCACGTCAGCGAGCCCGAGCGGGCGGCCTTCGCCGAGTTCGAGCGGGTCGGCCTCCGCGACGTGGTGCGGCCCCTCGTGCCGGAGGGCTACACGTACTGGGACTACAAGCAGCTCCGGTTCCCGCGCGACGAGGGCATGCGGATCGACTTCGTGATGGGGTCGCCGGCGTTCGCGGACCTCGTCACCGCGGCGGCGATCCACCGCGAGGAGCGCAAGGGCGACGCCCCGAGCGACCACGTGCCCGTGGTGGTCGACCTCGAGCTCGAGACGGAGCTCGACGACGACCGGCCCATGATCTTCTGACCCCGCGCGCGCCGGGCTGACCGCACGATCGGCGGGCCAGGGCAGACGGATCGGTCGACGCGTGAAATGTCACGTAGTACACTGACGCATCACGAGGAGCCTGACGAGCGGGCGACCGAGCGTCAGGAGCCCCATGCGCCGAACCGTCCTGCTGTCACCGCCCGACGTCGGGCCGCTCGAGCGCGAGGCGCTCCGTCGGGTGGGCGAGGGCAGCTGGTTCGCACCGCTCGGCCCCGAGGTCGACGCCTTCGAGCGGGAGCTCGCCGAGACCGTCGACCGGGCGCACGTCGTCGCGACGTCGTCGGGCACGGCGGCCCTCCACCTGGCGCTCGTCGTCGCCGGGGTCGGCCCCGGCACCGTCGTGCCGACCTCCACGTTCACCTTCGCCGCGACCGCCAACGCGATCCACCACGCGGGCGCCCGCCCCTTCTTCGTCGACGTCGACCGCGACACGGGCAACCTCTCGCCGGCCCTGCTGGCCGACTCCCTCGACGACCTCCGCCGTCGGGGAGTGCCCGTCTCGGCCGTGCTCCCGGTCGACATCTACGGCCGAGCCGCCGACCACGACGCCATCGCCGCCGTCGCCGCGCGCCACGGCCTCCCGGTGGTCGTCGACGCCGCGGAGTCGCTGGGGGCCCGCCACGCCGGCCGCCCCGCCGCGGCCCACGGCCTCGCCTCCGCGATCTCGTTCAACGGCAACAAGATCGTGACCACCTCGGGCGGGGGCGCCGTCACCTGCGACGACGACGAGATCGCCGGGCGGGCCCGCAGCCTCGCCGCGCAGGCCCGCCTGCCCGTCGACCACTACGAGCACGCCGAGGTGGGCTGGAACCACCGGCTGAGCAACGTGCTCGCCGCGCTGGGCCGGGCCCAGCTCGCTCGGCTGCCCGAGATGGCCGCCCGGCGCCGGTCGGTGCGGCGGGCGTACCGCGAGCTCGTGCGGGCCGTGCCCGGCGTCGACCTGTTCGCGGCCGACGACGACGCCGACGACAACTGCTGGCTGACGTCGGTCGTGCTCGACCCGGCGTCGGGCCTCGCACCGGCGGAGGTCGCCCGGTCGCTCGCGGAGCAGGGCATCGAGACGCGACGCCTCTGGAAGCCGCTGCACCGGCAGGGCGCCTTCCACGCCTCCGAGAGCCGCGTCTCCGGCGTCGCCGACGAGCTCTTCGCCACCGGCCTCACGCTCCCCAGCGGGTCGTCGCTCGACCGCGACGACCTCGACCACGTGCTGACCGCGCTCGCGACCGCCCTCTCCCGACCCGGAGCCGGTGATCGTGGCCGCGCGTGACGCCTCCCGCGCGGGAGGCGGGCGCGCCCGGGCGGCCCTCCGCGACCGGGCCAAGCGCGCCCTCGACGTCACGGGGGCGACCCTGGTGCTGACGGCGACCGCTCCGCTGCTGGCCGTCGCCGCCGCCGCGGTCGCCGTCGACCTGGGCCGGCCCGTCGTCTTCCGACAGCGTCGCGCCGGGCTGCACGGCTCCCCGTTCACGCTGGCCAAGCTGCGGACGATGAGGGAGGTCGACCCCGCGCGCGGGCACGAGACCGACGCGGAGCGCCTCACCCGTCTCGGGGCCCTCCTCCGGTCGACCAGCATCGACGAGCTGCCCGGGCTGCTCGCCGTCCTGCGGGGCGACATGAGCCTCGTCGGGCCGCGCCCCCTGCCCGTCCGCTACCTCGCCCGGTACTCGGCCGAGCAGGCGCGGCGCCACGACGTGCGCCCCGGGGTGACCGGCCTGGCGCAGGTCGGCGGGCGCAACGCCCTCGACTGGCCCGCGCGCCTCGCGCTCGACGTCGCGTACGTCGACGCCCGGAGCACCCGGCTCGACCTGGTGATCCTCGCGCGCACCGTGGGCGTCGTCCTCGGGCGGCGCGGGACCGCGCAGCACGGCCAGGCGACCTCCGCCGAGTTCCTCCCCCCGAAGCCCCCCGCCGACGCCCACCAGGAGCCCGCATGACCTCGTCCCCTCCCGCCCTCGCCGTCCCCGAGGCCCGTCGACCCGGGATCGCTCGAGCGCTGCGGCGCCTGCTCCGCGGCCGCCGCGGGCCCGCCTTCGACGTCGCCCACCTGAGCAGCGTCCACCGCTGGACGGACAACCGCGTGCACATGCGCGAGGCCGCCACCGCGGCGAAGCACCACCGGACCCTCCTCGTCGCCGTCGACAGCCCCACCACCGTCCCCGAGACCGGCGTGCACGTCGTCCTGCTGCCCCGACGTCGGCGAGCGGCGAGGGTCGTGCTCTCGACGTCGCGGGCAGCGCTCCTGGCCCTCCGCTCCGGCGCCGGCGTGGTCCACCTGCACGACCCCGAGCTGCTCTTCGTCGTCCCCGTGCTGAAGCTCGCCGGCCGACGGGTCGTCTTCGACGCCCACGAGGTGATCAGCGAGGCCACCGCCGACAAGGACTACGTTCCCGAGGCTCTCCGCCGACCCTTCGTCCTGCTGTCACGCCTCCTCGTCTGGTTCGCCGGCCGGGCCTGCGACCACGTCGTGGTGGCGACGGCCATCACGGCCCGCGACTACCCGGCCCACAAGACCACCGTGGTGCACAACTTCCCGCGGCTGCGGGCCGAGGAGGAGGCCCTCCGGCCCCTGGCCGACCGCGCGCCGCGCGCCGCGTTCATCGGCGTCGTGAGCGAGGCCCGCGGCTCCCGCGTGATGGCCGACGCCGCCACGAGCCCGGCCTTCCCCGCGGGGTGGCACCTCGACGTGGCCGGCGGGCCCTACCCCGACGACGCCCTCTCGGTGTTCGACGACGCCGTGGCGGCCGGGCGGGCGACCGTCCACGGCCTGCTCTCCCCCGAGGACGCCCGCGACCTCCTGCTCGACGCCCGCGTCGGCGTGGTGGTGCTGCAGCCCGGCACGGCCTACGAGAAGGTCTTCTCGACCAAGCTCTTCGAGTACCTCGCCGCGGGCCTCCCGGTGGTGTGCTCCGACTTCCCCGTCTGGCGGGAGGTCGTCGAGCCGTACGGCTGCGTGCGCTTCGTCGACCCGACCGACCCGGACGCCGTCGCCCGGGCCCTCGCGTGGTACGCGGAGCACCCCGACGAGCTGGCCCGGCAGGGCGCCGCGGCCCGACGAGCCGCGGTCGAGGTCTTCGACTGGGCGAAGGAGGAACCCGCCCTGCTCGGCGTCTGGGCCGCGCTCGGCGCCCCCGACCGGGCGGCCGTCGGCGACGGCCCCGTCGCCCCGGGCTCGGTGCGGGTGCGCCGTGGTGCCACCCGCCCCGGCCCCGCCCGGTGAGCGGCCGAGGCGGCCGTGCCCTCCGTGCCCGTCGTCGCTGAGGTCGCGGCGGCTCGGAGCCTGACCGCCCACGCCGTCACGGTCGGCTGCTGCCTCGTCGTCTACGCGCTCACCCTCCGCCACGTCTTCGAGCACCTGATCGTGCCGACCTTCGGCTACCTCGGGTACTCCTACGTGCCGGGCCCTCCCGCGGTCTCCGTGCTCGCGGTCGTCGCCGCGGCCGCGGTGGCGGCGAGCCTCCCCCGTCGCGTCGAGCGCCCCTCCCACGCCGTCACCTGGATCGTCTTCGGCGTCGCCGTCGTGCCGACCATGCTGACGCCGCACTACTCCGGCTACCTCGACACGCGGACGGCGCTCACCCTCACGCTCGTCGTCGGGGCGCTGTGGGCCGCCGTGGGGTGGACGGTGCGGCGCCCGCTGCCGAGCACCCCCCTCGTCCCTCCCCTGACGCCGGGCGCCCTGGGCGTCGTCCTCGGGGCGTTCTCCGCCGCGACGTACGGGCTGATGGCCGTGACGACGGGGCTGCGCCTCCGGGTGCCGAGCCTCGACTCCATCTACGACGTGCGCGACGAGTTCCGCGACGCCATGGCGGACGCGGGGCCGCTCGGCTACCTCCTCAGCCCGCAGTCGTACGTCGTCAACCCCTACCTCGTCGTGCGCGGGGTGGCGACGCGCAGTCCGTGGCTCGTGGCGGCGGGGGCGCTCGGGCAGGTGCTGATCTTCTCGGCGACCGGGTTCAAGATGGTCTTGTTCTCCACGCCCCTCATCCTGGTCGGGGCCCTCGTGCTGCTGCGCCTCGACCGGCTCCGGGCCGCCGGGTTCGCGGTCGCCCCGGTCGCCGTGCTCGTCGGCGCGACGGCGGCCGACGCCGCGCAGGGCGGCGACACCTGGACGAGCGTCCTGTCGAGGAGGTTCCTCGTCACGCCGGGCACCCTCTCCGCCGCGTTCGTCGAGCACTACTCGACCGCGCCTCCCGCCCTGCTCGCGCTCTCCGTCCTCGGGCCCTGGACGGGCGGGCACGGGCGGCTGCCCCCGTCGCTCGAGGTGGGCGACCAGCTCCTCCCCGGCTCGGGCCTCGCCGCGAACGCCAACCTCGTGGCCGACGGCTTCTCGAACTTCGGCTGGGCCGGGGTCGTCGGGGCCGTCGCCGTCCTCGCCGTCTACCTGAGGTTCCTCGACCGGTGCTCGGCGGGCCTGCCGGTGCCGGTCACAACGGTGCTGGTCGTGATGCCGAGCATCATCCTGTCACAGACCGCCCTGTTGACGTCGATGCTCACGCACGGCGTCTTCGCGGCCGCCGTGCTGCTCGCCGTCGCGCCCCGCACGGGCTGGTCGCCCCGTCGGGCCGGGGCGCCACGATGAGCGCGCGCGATCGTCGCCTCGTCGCCCGCCTGCGCGCTCTCGCCCGGCGTCCCGTCGCCGTGCTGCTCCTCGGCACCGGGGTGGGCCAGGGGGCCGTGCTGGCCGCCTCCCCCCTGCTCACCCGGCTCTACTCGCCGGCCGACCTCGGGGTGCTCGCCCTCGTGACGAGCCTGGCGGCGATCGGCGGGGCCGTGGCCACGACCGGCTGGGACCGCGCCGTGGTGGCGGCGCGATCCGACGCGCTCGCCCGCGCGCTGGTCGGCCTCGCGGGGCTGTCGACGCTGCTCGTGACGGTCGTCGTGGCCGTGCTGAGCGGCGCCCTCCGGCACCGGGCGGCCGAGTGGCTCCGCTCGCCCGCCCTCGTCGAGCTCTGGTGGGTGCTGCCCCTCGTCGTGGCGCTGATCGGTGCGCAGCGCACGGTGGGCGCCCTGCTCACCCGTCGACGCGCGTGGCGGTCGGCGGCCGCGCGGTCGGCGGCGCAGGGCCTCGGCCAGGTGGCCACGAGCGTGCTGCTGGCACCGGCCGGAGGCGCGCTGGGGCTCGTGCTCGGGCTCGCGGCCGGGCGGGCGGCGGGCCTGCTCGGCTCCGCGGGCGCGAGGTCCCGCCGACCGTCGACCCCGCACCCGGCGGCCCGCAGCGCGGTGCCCACCCGCCGGGCCGTCGCGACCGCAGCCCGGCGGTACCGCCGCTTCCCCCTCGTGTCGACCTGGTCCGGCCTGCTGAACTCCGCGGGCCTGCAGCTGCCCACCGCGGTGCTGGCGGCCGCGGCCGGGCCCGTAGCGCTCGGCTTCGTGGCGCTGGGCTCGAGGGTCGTCGCGACGCCGGTCGGGCTGCTGGCCGAGGTGCTCGGCCAGCACGTCGACGGGCGCGTCGGGGTGCTGGTCAGGGGCCGGAGCGCAGGGCTCACGCGGCTGGTCGTGACGAGCGTGCTCCGGACCGGCGCGGCGGGCGTCGCCGGTGCCGGGGTCGTGGCCGCCGCCTCCCCCCTGGTCGTCGTGCCGGCCTTCGGGGCGGCCTGGGCCCCGGCCGTGCCGTACGTCCAGCTGCTCGCCGTCTCGTGCGCGGCGCAGCTCGCGGTCGTGCCGGTCGGGCGGGTGCTGACGCTGCTCGAGAGGCAGGGGCGTCAGCTGTGCTGGGACGCCGCGCGGCTCGTGGCGACGCTCGGCAGCGTCAGCGTCGTGGCGACGCTCGGAGCGACCCCCGTGCAGACGGTGGCGGCGCTCGTCACGGCCGGCACGGTCTCTTACGGGGCGCTGCTGCTGCTGGTCGTGACGGCCGCCCGCCGCCACGACCGGGAGGCGGAGGCGGAGGCGGGAGCGGAGGCGGTGGCGGTGGCCCGCAGCCCCGGCACCTAGGCCAGCAGCCCCGCGACGAGCACGAGGACGGGCACCGACAGCACCGTCGTCACGAGCACCGTGTCACGGGCCACGACCACGCCGGTCTGGTAGCGCTGGGCGTACGTGAACACGTTCTGCGCGCTCGGCAGGCCGGCGAGCACCACGGCCACGAAGAGCTCGTCGCGGCTCAGGTCGAACACGAAGTCGCCGAGCAGCCAGGCGGCGACCGGCATCACCCCGAGCTTGAGCACCGTGGCGAGCACGACGTCGGGGCGCCCCTCGCGAGCCTGCAGCGGGCGCGTGCCCGAGAGCGACATGCCGAACGAGAGCAGCACCACGGGCACCGCCGCCCCGCCGACGAGCAGGAACGGCTCGAGCACCGGCGCCGGGATCTCGAGGCCCGTGACGGCCACCAGCACGCCGAGGGCCGAGCCGATCAGCAGCGGGTTGGTGAGGGGCCGCACGATCGCCCGGCCGAGGCTGCTGCCCCGGTTCGTGACGGTGTCCATGACCGCGAGGACGACCGGCGTGATCACGAGCAGCTGGTACAGCAGCACGGGGGCCACGAAGGTCGCGCTGCCCAGCACGTAGGTGGCGACCGGCAGGCCGATGTTGTTGGCGTTGACGTAGGCCCCGCCCATCGTGCCGATGGTCGTCTCCGCCGCCGAGCGGTGCAGCACGAGGCGCAGGACGAGCACCGAGATCACGGCCGCCAGCAGGGAGGCGCTGGCCGACACCACGAGGAGGCGCGAGAAGAGGACGTGGACGTCGGCCTGCGAGATGGTCGAGAAGAGCAGGCAGGGCGTCAGCACGAAGAAGACGAGGCGCGAGAGCACCTGGTGGCCGGAGGGGCCGAGCAGGTCGATGCGCCCGACCACCCAGCCGGTCGCGATCACCGCGCCGATGATCGCGAACCCGATCAGCACTCCGCCCATGCGTCCATCCTCGCGCAGGCGGCGGCCCTGCGACGCCGACCGGCGCCCGCGGGGCTCAGCCCGCGAGGCTCAGGGCTCAGCCCGAGGGGCTCAGACCGTCGGGACGGCCGCGATGCGCGACACGAGGTACCGGGCGACCTCGGCGCCCTCCTCGCCCGTGTGCCACGTGATCGCGTCGCCCTCCTTCGCGACGACGGAGAACTCGTCGCCGAGGTCGAGGCCGGACCGCTCGGCGAGGCAGGCCGCGAAGGCCCGGCCCTCGCTCTCGAGCGAGCGGAGGCCGGCCGGGGAGCTGACGATCAGCAGGGCGCCGCGCCGCAGGCCGGGCGCGAGCACCTCGGTCGCACGCCCGAGGTCGCGGGCGGCCTCGGCCACGCCGCCGACGCCCACGACGGCGACGTCGAACCCGTCGACGTCGCCCACGGGGAGGCCGGGGTCGGCGTCGACGACGACGACCTCGGCCCCGAGCACGGCGGCCCGGTCGCCCAGGGGGCGGAGCAGGTCGGAGGAGCCGGTGAGGACGAGCTTGGGCGCGTGGGCGAAGTACATGGTGAGGGACCTCTCGGGAGGGCGGCCGCTGGTGGGGCGGATGCGGGTCGGGGGGACCGGCGCGGAGCGGGTGCCGGCGGGGACGGGTCGTGCCGACCTCTCGGCCGGGCCCGTGAACTTCTTCATCACTGACTCTACGTATGATATTCCGATTCCACAAGGTGCGCCGCACCTGCTCGACGATCGGATCCGACGTGCCCCGCGCCTCCTCGACCTCCCCCTCCTCCCCCTCCGCCTCCCGCTCCGCGCGCGGCCGGAACGACGACCGGTCGACGGTCGACCGTCGAGCCGACGGCCGACGACGACGCCGGCTGCCCCTGGCCGTGGGCGCCGGGCTGGCGGTCGCGGCCCTGGCGGGCTGTTCGCTGCCCGGCGGCGGGGCCGAGGCCCCGTTCGACCCCGTGCGCGTGCCGCCCGCGAGCGCGACCTGGAGCTACGGCGGCGAGACCGGGCCCGACCGGTGGGGCTCGCTGTCGAGCGCCTGGAGCACCTGCGCGACCGGCCTGCGCCAGTCGCCGGTCGACCTCGCCGGGGCCGTGCCGGGAGCGGGCCCGGCGACCGACGCGGCCGGCTCACCCGCGGCCGCTCCCACCCTCTCGCTCGCCTGGGGCCCGGTCGAGCTCGACGTCGACGACGACGGCCACGGGGCGCACCTCGAGACGGAGGGGGCCGCCACGGCCGCCCTCGACGGCCGGGCCCACGAACTCGTGCAGTTCCACGCACACGCGCCGTCGGAGCACGTCGTCGACGGCCGCCCGGCGTCCGGCGAGGTCCACTTCGTGCACCGGGCGGCCGACGGGTCGCTCGCCGTGGTCGGGCTGCTCGTGCAGGTCGGCGAGCACTCCCCCGCCTGGGAGCCGGTCGTCGCGGCGGTGGTCGCCGAGGCGCCGGGGCCACGGGCGGCCGCACCGGCCGACGACCTCGCCTCCCGCGCCTCGGCGACCACGGAGACCGGGGCCCGCATCGACCCCCGCGGCGGCGCGCCCCGCCCCGGCGACGACCTCGACGACGATCGGGACGACGACCTCCCCACGGACGACCTCGACGACCCCCGCGTCGACCTGGCGACCCTGCTGCCCGGCACTCTCGACCACGTGCGCTACGACGGCAGCCTCACGACGCCTCCGTGCACGGAGGGGGTGAGCTGGGCGGTGCTCAGCTCGCCCGTCACGATGAGCGCCGAGCAGCTGGCCGTGCTGGCCGGCGGGGGCGACACGGCCCGCCCCGTGCAGGAGCTCGGCGACCGCCTGCTGACCGGCACGGCGCCCGTGCTCTGACACCGCGCCGCCCGCGAGGCGGCAGGATGGACGGGTGACGCGACTCCACGACCCCGCAGCCCACACGTTCGCTTCCGACAACTACGCCGGCGCGCACCCCGAGGTGCTGCAGGCGATCGTCGACGCCGCGGGCGGGCACGTCGGCTCGTACGGGGCCGACCCGTACACGCGCCGGCTCGGCGAGGTCGTCGTCGAGCAGTTCGGCGAGGGCGCGACGATCGACCCCGTCCTCACCGGCACCGGGGCCAACGTCGCGGCGCTGCAGGCTCTCGTGCCCCGCTGGGGCGCCGTCGTCTGCGCCGCCTCGGCGCACGTCTACACCGACGAGGGCGGCGCGCCCGAGCGCCTCGGCGGCCTCAAGCTGCTCACCGTCCCGACGCCCGACGGCAAGCTCACGCCCGAGCTCGTCGACCGGCAGGCGCACGGCTGGGGCGACCAGCAGCGCTCACAGCCCCTCGCCGTCACGATCACCCAGAGCACCGAGCTCGGCACCGTCTACACGCCCGACGAGCTGCGGGCGCTGACCGACCACGCGCACTCCCTCGGCATGCGAGTGCACCTCGACGGGGCCCGTCTCGCGAACGCCGCCGCCTCGCTCGGCGTGCCGCTGCGCGCGATCACGCGCGACGTCGGCGTCGACTCGGTCTCGCTCGGCGGCACGAAGAACGGCCTCGTGCTGGGCGAGTCGATCGTGACCTTCGCCGAGGAGGCGCGGGTCGGCCTGGCCTACCTGCGCAAGACGGACGCGCAGCTGCTCTCGAAGATGCGCTTCGTCTCGGCGCAGTTCCTCGCGATGTTCGAGGACGACCTGTGGCTGCGGTCGGCGAGCGGGGCCAACGCCCGCGCCGCCCAGCTCGCGGCCGGCCTCGCCGACGTGCCGGGCGTCACCGTGACGCAGAGCGTCGACGCCAACGCCGTCTTCGCCGTCCTGCCGGCGGACGTCGTCGAGCCGCTGCGCGAGGCGCACCACTTCTACGACTGGGACCGCACGACGGGCGAGGTGCGGCTGATGTGCTCGTTCGACACGACCGAGGAGCACGTCGAGGCGTTCCTCGCCGACGCCCGGCGCCTGACGGCCTAGCGAGCCGGTGCACGCTCGGCACGAAATACTGGGGCGGCGCACGACGTTGTGGTGCGCGTGGCCCGACGACGCGCCTCCTCCTCCCAGCCCCTCCTCGAGAAAGCCGGCGCCATGTCGATCACCGAGTCCGCCCTGCCCACCACCGCCCGCTCCGCCGACACGATCGTGCCGATCGTCGCCGAGCTCGACGCCCGCTGGAGCCCCCGCTCGTTCGACCCCGAGGCGACCGTCACCGACGCGCAGCTCGACGCCCTGCTCGAGGCCGCCCGCTGGGCGCCGTCGGCGAACAACTTCCAGCCCCGCCGCTTCATCGTCGCCCGCCGCGGCACCCACCACTTCGACACGATCGTGCACGCCCTCGTCGGCTTCAACGCCGCCTGGGCCGTGAACGCGTCGGCCCTCGTCGTCGGCATCGCCGAGACCTCGACCGTCGAGGGCGACCTGCGCTCGTACGCCGAGTACGACCTCGGCGCGGCCGTCGCGCACCTCGTCGTGCAGGCGCAGGCCGAGGGCCTGCACACCCACCAGATGGCCGGCGTCGAGTGGGACCAGATCGTCGCCGCGTTCGACCTGGCCGAGAACCTCAAGCCGATGACGATCACCGCCGTCGGCGTCGTCGACACGGCCGACAAGCTGGCCGAGGCCCTCGCCGAGCGCGAGACCGCGCCCCGCACGCGCCTGCCGCTCAGCGAGCTGGTCATCGCCCGCAGCTAGCCGCCCGGTCGAGGTCGCCATCGAGTGGTCACGATCTGCTCCCCCGTCACGGTGGGAGCAGCAGGTCGTGACCGCTCGGCGCCGTGGGCAGGGTCAGCCCACCGTGACCCGCAGGCCGCCCTCCGCCCGGGGCTCGACGTTCAGCGGCCAGCCGTGCGCCACCGCGACCGACGCCACGATCGCGAGCCCGAGGCCGCTGTGCCGCTCGTCGCCCTCGCCCTCGCCCGCGCCCTGGCCGCCGCCGCCGAGCCCGCCGCCACCGACCCGGGCAGGCCCCGCACCGCGCACGAAGGCGCGCGTGAGCGTCGCCGCCTCCGCCTCGTCCACCACCGGCCCCGTGTTCTCGACGACGAGCACGGCCCCCGGCCCGCCGTGCACGCGCACCCAGCCGCCGGGCTCGTTGTAGTCGACCGCGTTCGCGACCAGGTTGCGCACGAGCTGCCCGACGAGCACCTCGTCGCCCCGCACCCGTCCGAACGTGCCGCGGGCCACGATCACCTCCACCGAGGAGGCGCGGGCCCGGTCGAGCAGGCCGGTCACCACCTCGTCGACCACGTCGCCCACCCCGACCTCGCGCCCGGCGTCGGCGAGCCCGCGATCGGCCGTCGCGAGCGCGAGCAGGCTCTCGAGCAGCGCCTCGCTGCGGCGGTTCGCGTCGAGCAGCTGCCGCTTCGTCCGCTCGAGCTCGGCGGGCGTCGGGTCGTCGAGGCCGATCTGGATCGCGGCCCGCTGCACGGCGAGGGGCGTGCGCAGCTCGTGCGAGGCGTCGGCGACGAAGCGCCGCTGGGCCTCGAACGACGCCTCGAGGCGGTCGAGCAGGCCGTCGATGGTGTCGGCGACCCGGGCGACCTCGTCGCGAGGGCCGGCGAGCGCCACCCGCTCGTGGAGCGTGCTCGCCGTGATGCGCCGGGTCGTCTCGACGACCGCGTCGAGCGGTCGGAGCAGGCGGCGGCTGACGAACCAGCCGACGACCCCGGCCACGACGGCGGCGAGCGCGACGCCGAGGGCGGCGGCCGGCCACTGCTGCGCGACGACGACGTCGCCGACGGCCGTGGCCACCGGCACGCCGTCCGCCCCCTCGACCACCCGGGTCGAGGCGCACCCGCCGTCGTCGCAGGCGGCTCCGTCGGGCGCGAGGGGCGTCGCGGGCGACGCCGCGGACTCCGCCACCGCGACGAGGCCGACCGTGATGCCGGCCGTGGTCGTCGCCGACACCAGCACCACGACCAGGGCGGCGAGCAGCGCCGACACCACGCCGAACGTGACGGCGGTGCGCAGGCCGATGCCCCAGTGACGGGGAGCGAGGGCGGCGAGCCGACCCGCGACTCCTGACCGGCCCGTCACAGGACGTAGCCCCGGCCGGGCAGCGTGCGGACGGGGTCGGGGTCGCCGAGCTTCTTCCGCAGCTTGCTCATCGTGACGCGGACGGCGTTGGTGAAGGGGTCGACGTGGGCGTCCCATGCCTTCTCGAGCAGCTCTTCCGCGCTGACGACGCGGCCGTCGGCGCGGAGCAGCACCTCGAGCACCATGAGCTCCTTCGTCGAGAGGCCGAGGTCGAGGCCGCCCCGGGTGGCGTGGTGCCGCGACGTGTCGAGCACGATGTCGCCCGACCGGAGCACGGGCGGCGCAGCCGGGGCGGATCGGCGGCCGAGCGCGCGGACCCGGGCGACGAGCTCGGGGTACTCGAAGGGCTTCGCGAGGTAGTCGTCGGCGCCGAGCTCGAGCCCGCGCACGCGGTCGTCGAGGCCGCCGGACGCGGTGAGCATGAGGATGCGCGTGGGGCTGCCGCGCTCGGCGACGCCCCGCGCGACGGCGTCGCCGTGCATGCCGGGCAGGTCGCGGTCGAGCACGACGACGTCGTAGTCGTTGACGGCGAGCAGCTCGTCGGCGTCGTCGCCGCGGTAGGCCACGTCGACCGCCATCATCTGGCGGGCGAGGCCCGCAGCCACGAGGTCGGCCAGGGCCACCTCGTCGTCGACGACCAGCACGCGCACGGCATCGCCCTCTCTCTCGGTCGAACCGCCCTGCCCGCGGGTCGGGCAGATCATGACGACATGTCACATGCATCGTACACACCGTGGTGTTTCGTGGACGTAACTCCGCGCGGCACGCTCCGGAGACGGCCCGGCAGGTGGAGTGGTCACCGTTCGTTCACCCCCGACGAGAGGACCTCGCCATGACCACCTCCCCCACCACCTCGACCACGACGACGGCCGCCCGCCGGGCGACGGCGACCGCGACGGCGACCCCGACGAGCCGGCGCGACGGGGGCGTCCGCCAGCGCCGCGCCTCCTCGGCGGCCCTCCTCGGAGCGGCCCTGCTGCTGGTCGCTCCCGTGCTCGCGGCGTGCAGCACGGCGGCCGACGACCCGACGGCCGGCGCCTCGTCCGGGGCGACGGGCAGCACGAGCAGCGCCAGCGCCAGCGCCCAGCTCGGGTCGTGCCTCCGCGACGCGGGCTTCGACGTCGACGACCCCGACCTCAGCCGCGGCATGGTGATCGCCCCGCCGGCGGGGGTCGACATCGACGCCTACGTGACCGCCTTCACCGACTGCCGCGCCGAGCTGCCCGCCGACCAGGGCGGCCAGCCCGCCCCCTCGGCCGACGACCTCGCCGAGCTGCAGGAGGCCAACCTCGAGGTGGCCCGCTGCGTGCGGGAGAAGGGCTTCACCGACTTCGCCGACCCGGTCGACGGGGTCTTCCCGTCGGGCACGTCGATGAGCACCGACCCCTCGGCGCGCGGGGCCCAGGACGAGGCCTTCCTCGCCTGCTCGGAGGAGCACGGCCCGAACAGCGCCGGGGCCGGCCGATGACGAGGGTGAGTCGCGGGGCCGGGCACCCGGGGCGCGCCGGCCGACGCCGGGTCGGCGGCCCGGGCGAAGGCACGCGACGCCGTCCCCTCGCCGCGACGGCCCTCGTGGCCGGGACGGTCGCCGGGGCCCTCCTGCTCAGCGGGTGCGGCCTCACCGGCTCGGCCGACGGAGCCGGCGACGACGCGGCGAGCAGCAGCGCCTCCCCGGCCGCCGGGCTGCCCACCGCGCCCGTCGTGCGC
This sequence comes from Frigoribacterium sp. Leaf164, assembly GCF_001423665.1. NCBI lineage: Bacteria > Bacillati > Actinomycetota > Actinomycetes > Micrococcales > Microbacteriaceae > Frigoribacterium > Frigoribacterium sp. Leaf164. Next base: position 25,519 of record NZ_LMOX01000002.1, on the reverse strand, counting down.
GGCGACCTCGTGGACTCCCGCACGATCGCCGGCACGCTGGGGCACGGCTCGCCGACGCCCCTCGTGGCGCCGGGCGAGGGGACGATCACGCAGCTGCCCTCCTACGGCGAGGTGATCGGGCTCGACGGTGTGCTCTGGGCGGTCGACGAGTCGCCCGTGCGGTCGATGCACGGCACCGTGCCGCTCTGGCGCACGCTCGAGCAGGGCACGGAGGGCGCCGACGTGGCCCAGCTCAACGACGCCCTGCTCGCGCTCGGCTACGACGTGGCCGACGACGACGTGTTCGGGCGGCGCACGGCCCGGGCCGTCCGCGCCTGGCAGGAGGACCGCGACCGCGAGGTCACCGGCACCCTCGGCGCGGCGGACATCGCCTTCGTGCCGGGCGACGTCCGGGTCGCCGAGGTCGTCGGCCGCGTCGGCGACCCGGCCGGCGAGGTCGTCTGGAGCTGGACCTCCACGACCCTCGTCGTCACGGCCGAGGTCTCGCCGGTCGACGAGGGCCGCTTCGGCGTCGGCGCGCCCGTCGAGGTGGGGCTGCCGGGCGGCGCGCGCGTGCCCGGCACCGTGCGCTCGGTGGAGGGGCCGGGGGGAGGCGCGGGCTCCGGCGGCGGGGCCGGCGGCGGCTCCGGGGCCGGCGGCTCGGGTGCCGGCTCCGGGTCGGGCGCGGGCGCGGGCTCCGGCACCGGCGCCGACCGCGTGACCGTCGCCGTCGGGCTCGACGCCGAGCTGCCCGAGGGGGCCGCGACCGCCGGCTCGGTCGACCTCGTGGTCGAGGGCGAACGGCGGGTCGACGTCCTCTCGGTGCCCGTGACCGCGCTTCTGGCGGCGGGAGACGGCGGCTACGTCGTCGAGGTGCGGTCGGCCGACGGCTCGGTCGATCGCGTGGCCGTGACCGTGGGCGCCTTCGCCCAGGGGCGCGTCGAGGTCTCGGGCGAGGGGCTCGCCGAGGGCGACGAGGTCGTGGTGCCCTCGTGAGCGGGGCGACCGTGAGCGCGTCGACCGAGAGCGGGGCGCCCGTGCTCGAGCTGCGCGCCGTGACGCGCACCTACGGCGACACGACCGCGCTCGGCGGGGTCGACCTCGTCGTGCGGCGCGGCGAGCTCGTCGCCGTGGTCGGCCCGAGCGGCTCGGGCAAGTCGACGATGCTCAACGTGATGGGCACGCTCGACCGGCCGAGCTCCGGCTCGGTGCGGATCGCCGGCCACGAGGTGTCCGAGATGACCGACGACGCCGTGTCGCGCCTCCGGGCCGAGCACGTGGGCTTCGTCTTCCAGCACTTCCACCTCGCGGCCGGGGCCACGGCGACGGAGAACGTCGCGGACGGCCTGCTCTACGGGGGCGTGCCGCGACGGCAGCGTCGCGAGCGCGCCCGGGAGGCCCTGGCCCGCGTCGGGCTCGGGCACCGCCTCGACCACCGGCCGCACGAGCTCTCGGGCGGCGAGAAGCAGCGCGTGGCGATCGCCCGCGCGGTCGTCGGCGACCCGACGCTGCTGCTGGCCGACGAGCCGACCGGCGCGCTCGACTCCGTCTCCGGCGCCGCGGTCGTCACGCTGCTCCGCGAGCTCAACGCGGCGGGGACGACCGTGGTCGTCATCACCCACGACCGCGAGCTGGCGGCGGCGCTGCCGCGCCGGGTCGCGATGCGCGACGGCCTCGTCGACGCCGAGGTCGCCTCGTGAGGGGGGCGGCGGCCCCGGGAGCGGGGCCGGAGCGCGACTCCCGCACGGCTCCTGGTCCACGACCGGGCCGCAGCGCGCGCCCGGCCCGGGCCCCTCGCCCGGCCCGCGCCCGGCCCGGGCACGTCTCGGCCCGCGACCTGCTGGGCCTCGGCGTCTTCGGGCTGCGCACCCGGCCGACCCGGGTCGTGCTGTCGGCCCTCGGCATCGCGATCGGCATCGCCGCGATGATCGCCGTCGTCGGCATCTCGTCGTCGAGCCAGGCGGCCCTCGACCGGGTGCTCGACGGCCTCGGCACGAACCTGCTCGTGGCCGCTCCGGGCACGGACGCCCGCGGCGAGACGGCGCCGCTGCCCGAGACGGCCCTCTCGGCGCTCGACCGACGGGGCGACGTCGAGGGCGTCGCCGGCGTCGGGCGCGTCGACGACCAGAAGGTGTACCGGACCGACCGGGTGCCGGCCGCCGCCTCCGGCGGGATCTCGCTCGACGTCGCCCTGGGCGACCTCCGCGGGGTGCTGCACGCCGACCTCGCGTCGGGCCGGTGGTTCGGCGACGCGGCGAGCGAGCTGCCCCAGGTCGTGCTCGGCGCCACCGCCGCCGCGACCCTCGGGGTGACCGACGTCGCGCCCGAGACCCGGGTCTGGATCGGCGGCCGCTGGGTCGCCGTCGTCGGCGTGCTCGACCCGCTGCCGCTCGCGCCCCAGCTCGACGCGTCGGCCTTCGTGCCGAGCGGCTCGGCCGCGGCGGAGTTCGGCTTCGACGGGCACCCGACGCAGGTGTTCGCCCGGGCCGACCCGGCCCGCGTCGGTGCCGTCCGCGACCTGCTCGCCGCGTCGATCTCGCCCGAGGACCCGGCGTCCGTCGACGTGGCCCGCCCCTCGGACGCCCTCGCGGCGCAGCAGGCGACGGAGGAGTCGTTCACCGGCCTGCTGCTCGGCATCGGCGGCGTCGCGCTGCTCGTCGGCGGCATCGGGGTCGCGAACACGATGGTCATCACCGTGCTCGAGCGGCGCGCCGAGATCGGCGTGCGCCGCGCCCTGGGGGCTCGGCGGCGGCACGTGCGCGACCAGTTCCTGGTCGAGTCGCTGCTGCTGTCGGGCCTGGGAGGTGCGGTCGGCGTCGCCCTCGGGGTCGCCGTCACGGCCGGGTTCGGCCTCGTGCAGGGCTGGCCGGTCGTCGTGCCGGCCTGGGCCGTGGTCGGCGGGCTCCTCGCGACCGTCGTCATCGGGGGCGTCAGCGGCTGGTGGCCCGCGTCGCGCGCGGCGCGCATCCCGCCGACGTCGGCGCTCGCCGCCGCGTGACCGGGGGCCCGTC
>NZ_LMOX01000002.1:571-22524 GCF_001423665.1 Frigoribacterium sp. Leaf164 | reverse complement strand
CTCGCGGGGCGGGTCGCCCCGGCGGCGACCCGCCCCGCCCAGAACGACCACAGACCGGAGGCCCCCATGCCCGTCAAGACCCTTCCCGCCGCCCTCGCCACCGCCGCCGCCGTCCTGCTGGCCGTCACGGCGTGCACCACGACGACCGTGTCGACCGACGACCCCAGCGGCGCGGCCACGACCGCCGAGTCGTCGCCCACCGCCGAGGGCCAGCCCGACAACGAGTGCGTCGACGGCATCGCCTACATGCAGTTCACCGACGAGACCACCGAGCTGAGCCTGCCCGACGGCTGCGGCACGGTGTTCGTGCTCGGCGACGGCGGCACCGCCGACCTCGGCCCCGTCGGCGACCTCGGGGTGATGGGCAACGGCTCGACGATCCGCGTCGAGAGCGTCGGGCGCCTCGACCTGACCGGGAACGACAACACGATCGAGCACGGCGGCGACGCGCCGGAGATCCTCGGCGAGGAGGCGGAGAACGGCACGGGCAACTCGGTCGTCGCCCGGTAGCGGCACCTCGCGCGTTCTGCTCACAGGCGTTGTCAGAACGGTCCGTATCAATGTTACATTTCGTGTCGTCGCTCCCGACCGGGGGCGCGAGACGAGAGGCACCACGGCATGATCACGACCTTCCGACGCGCCGCCACGGCGACGCTCGCGGCCCTCACGCTGGCGGCCGGCGCGCTCGCCGTCCCGGCCGCCGCCCCGGCGTCCGCGGCCGAGCCCGCGGCGGCCGACCCGACCCTGTCCATCACGATCGCGGAGCTGACGCGCATCGACCTCGGGCGGCCTCGCGTCCCCGTGCAGCAGCCGACGCCGGTCGAGGTCGGCGTCCGCTTCGGGCACGCGGGCGGCGGTGACGCGGCCGGCGCCCTGACCTTCACCGCGCCGGCGGGCACGACCTTCGCGCCCGGCCAGGCCCGGCTGCCCGCCCAGCAGCGCCTCGAGGGCCGGGCGGGCTGGGAGCCCGTGCCCACCGGGTGGGACCTCGTCGAGGGGGCGCGCTCGGCCGACGGCCGGAGCTACGCCTACCGCTTCCCGGGCGACGCGGGCGCGATCCCCGTCGGCCTCGCGCTCAAGTGGGCTCCGGTGCTCGTGGCCGAGGGCTCGGCGCTGGGCGACCGCGAGATCGGCTTCTCGTTCCGCAGCACGGGCGTGAGCTACGCGTACGCGCTCGACGCCGCCGCCCCGATCAAGGTCGTCGACGACGGGCCCGACTTCGGAACGGTCACCCCCGTCACCGTGGCGAGCACCGACCTCGTCCGGGGCCGGAGCACCGACGTGTCGTTCGTCGTCGCCAACTCCGAGCCGCGCACCGGTTACGAGGTGAGCGTGCGCCTCACGGCCCCCGCGGGCACCACCTTCCCCGTCGACGCGACGGTCGAGACGACCTGGCGGCCGGGCAGCTCGGGCGACTGGCGCCCGGCCCCGCAGATGAGCCTGCAGGCCGTGGCGATCAGCGACGCGGGGCGCACGCTCGTCGGCACCCGCGCCTCCGGCCCGCACGGGGGCGGCGAGCAGTACCGCTACACCGTGCCGGTGGCGACGCCGGCCGACGCGGCCGACGGCGCCGACCTCGCGCTCGGCTACCGCTACCGGGGCACCTCGGGCCAGGGGGCGTTCCAGGCGACGGGCACGGCACCGGTGCGCATCGTCGACGACGCCTCCTCGGCGCCGATCACGCTCACCACGCCCGACGCCGCCGGCATCGCGGCGGGCTACGAGCTCGGCCGTCCCTTCACCTTCCGCGGCACCGGGCGACCCGGCGCCCCGGTGACCATCGAGAACAGCAAGGGCCTGCGCCTGGGCACCGCCGAGGTCGGGCCGGGCGGCTCCTGGGACTGGACGCGGACCCTGATGGGCAGCTACGTCTGGAGCATGGTCTTCTACCAGGACCTCGGCGAGCCCCGGCAGTCGGAGTGGCGGCTGACGGGCTTCGGTCCGGCGGCGCCGGCCCCCGCGCCCGTCGTGCCCGTCGTCGTGACGCAGCCCGCCGACCCCCGGGTCGGCTACGTCGTCGGAGCGCCCTACACGTTCACGGGCACGAGCCGTCCACGGGCGACGGTCGAGGTGCGGAACTTCCGGGGGCTGCGACTCGGCAGCGTGCAGGCGACGGCGGTCGGCACCTGGAGCTGGACCCGCACGAACATGGGCACGACCGTCTGGGCGCTCCGGTTCGTCGCCGACGCGGGGCTGCCCGCCGAGCAGTCGGCCGAGGTGCGCGACTTCGGGCCGCAGACGGGCACCGTCACCGTGACGAACCCCACGCAGGCCGAGCTCCTGCAGGGGTACGTGCCGGCGCAGCCGTACACGTTCCGCGGCACGGCGACGCCGCTGTCGACGATCACGGTGCGCAACCGGAACGGCCTCCGACTCGGCGAGGCGGAGGTCACCTCGGCCGGCACCTGGTCGTGGACGAGGACGAACATGGGCTACACCGTCTGGTACCTGACGTTCATCCGCGACGAGGGTCGCCCCGGGTCGGAGTCGGCGACCGTGGACGCGTTCGCTCCGCGCACCTGACCGGGCGAGCGGCAGGGCGGCGCGGCGTTGGCGCGGCGGCCGCGGGACCAGCTGACAGGTGACCACGGAGTCTCCGCCGAGCGGAGGGCAGACTGGGGGCATGCGCACCTGGGTCAAGATCTGCGGTCTCTCCACCCCCGAGACGGTCGACGCCGCCGTCGAGGCGGGGGCCGACGCGGTCGGCTTCGTGCTGGCCGAGGGCAGCCCCCGCACCGTCGACGCCGCGACCGTCCGCGAGCTGGCGGCCCGGGTGCCGGAGCACGTCGAGGCGGTCGGCGTGTTCCGGGGCCAGGGCGTCGAGCGGGTGATCGAGCTGGCCCGCGCCTCCGGCCTCTCCACGGTGCAGCTGCACGGCGACGAGTCGCCGGCCGACGTCGCGGCCGCGCACGCTGCGGGGCTCCGGGTGGTGCGCGCGGTCGACGTCGCGACCTACGCGGCCGAGCCCGAGGAGGCGCGGGTCGCCTTCCGAGAAGACCTGCTGCTGATCGACGCGGTCACCCCCGGTGCCGGCGCCGTCTTCGACGGCCGGCCGCTGCTCGACGCCCCGCCCCACCGCGAATGGGTGCTCGCCGGAGGGCTCGATCCCGAGAACGTCGCTGCCCGCGTCGCGGAGCTGCGACCCGCCGGGGTCGACGTCAGCTCGGGGGTGGAGTCGTCGCGCGGGGTGAAGAGCGTCGCGCTGATCCGCGAGTTCGTGGCGGCGGCACGCTCCGGCGACACCGCGTAGCGGGCCCCCCGCGTACGCCGCGAACCGTCCCGCGCGCGGCTCGACGGGCGAGTTCGCCGCGGCCGGGCGGCCACGCCCGCCCGAGAAGGTCGCACTCGCCCGCCCACCCGGCGGCAGCCGCCCGCTAGGGCAGGTCGTCCAGCGACTCGGCGGTCGGCTCGCCGGCCTCCGAGCGCGACACGCTGAGCGACTCGGCGCCCGGCTCGACGTCGACGAGCACCGTGTCGCCGTCGACGATCCGTCCGCCGATCAGGGCCATCGCGAGCTGGTCGTCGATCTGCCGCTGCATCAGGCGGCGGAGCGGCCGGGCGCCGTAGATCGGGTCGAAGCCGCGCTCGGCGAGCCACGCCCGCGCGTCGGGCGTGACGGCGAGCTGCAGCCGACGGTCGGTCAGGCGTCGACCGAGGCGGTCGACGTACAGCGACACGATCTGGCCGAGGTCGTCGGCCGTCAGCGTCGAGAACACGACGATGTCGTCGAGCCGGTTGACGAACTCGGGCTTGAACGCCTGCCGCACGAGGCCCTGCACGAGCTCCTCCTTCTCGGGGTCGCTGAGGCGGGGGTCGGTGATCACCTGCGAGCCGAGGTTCGACGTGAGCACGAGGATCGTGTTGCGGAAGTCCACGGTGCGGCCCTGGCCGTCGGTGAGGCGCCCGTCGTCGAGCACCTGCAGCAGCACGTCGAACACCTCGGGGTGGGCCTTCTCGACCTCGTCCATGAGCACGACGCTGTACGGCCGGCGTCGCACCGCCTCCGTCAGCTGGCCGCCCGCCTCGTACCCGACGTAGCCGGGAGGGGCGCCGACGAGCCGCGAGACGCTGTGCTTCTCGCCGTACTCGCTCATGTCGATGCGCACGAGGGCCTTCTCGTCGTCGAAGAGGAAGTCGGCGAGCGCCTTCGCGAGCTCGGTCTTGCCGACGCCGGTCGGGCCGAGGAAGAGGAAGGAGCCGGTCGGCCGGTCGGGGTCGCTGATGCCGGCACGCGTGCGGCGCACCGCCTCGGAGACGGCCTGGACAGCCGCGCGCTGGCCGATGATGCGGCGACCGAGCTCGCTCTCGAGGTGCAGCAGCTTCTCGGTCTCGCCGCTGAGGAGGCGCCCCACCGGGATGCCGGTCCACGCCGCGACGACCTCGGCGATGTCGGCGTCGGTGACGCTGTCGTTGACGAGCCGCTCGCCCGACTCCTCGAACGACTCGGCCTCGGCGAGGCGCTTCTCGATGTCGGGGATGGTCTCGTAGTTGATCTTGGACGCGTCGGCGTAGCGCCCCTCGCGCATGGCGCGGTCGAGGTCGATGCGGGCCTCGTTGAGGTCGCTGCGGAGCGTGCCGACGCCCTGCAGCGCGGCCTTCTCGGCCTGCCAGCGGGCGTTCAGCGCGTCGTACCGGGCCTTCTGCTCGGTGATCTGCTCGCGCAGCGCGGCGAGGCGGGCGCGCGAGGCGTCGTCCTTCTCCTTCGCGAGCGCGAGCTCCTCGACCTGGAGGCGCACGAGGCCGCGGTAGAGCTGGTCGAGCTCGACGGGCGACGAGTCGATCTCCATCTTGAGGCGCGAGCCGGCCTCGTCGACCAGGTCGATCGCCTTGTCGGGCAGCTGACGGGAGGGGATGTAGCGAGCCGAGAGGGAGGCGGCCGCCACGAGGGCACCGTCGGTGATGGTGACGCCGTGGTGCGCCTCGTAGCGCTCCTTGAGGCCGCGGAGGATGGCGACCGTGTCCTCGACGCTGGGCTCGCCGACGTAGACCTGCTGGAAGCGGCGCTCGAGCGCGGCGTCCTTCTCGATGTACTGGCGGTACTCGTCGAGGGTCGTCGCCCCGATCATGCGCAGCTCGCCACGGGCGAGCATCGGCTTGAGCATGTTGGCCGCCGCGACGCTGCCGTCGCCGCCGCCCGCGCCCATCAGGGTGTGCAGCTCGTCGATGAAGGTGATCACCTGGCCGTCGCTCTCGGCGATCTCCTTCAGCACGGCCTTGAGCCGCTCCTCGAACTCGCCGCGGTACTTCGCGCCGGCGACGAGGGCGGCGAGGTCGAGGCTGACCAGCCGCTTGTCCTTCAGGCTGTCGGAGACGTCGCGCGCCACGATGCGCTGGGCGAGCCCCTCGACGACGGCGGTCTTGCCGACGCCGGGCTCGCCGATCAAGACGGGGTTGTTCTTGGTACGCCGCGTCAGCACCTGGCTGACGCGGCGGATCTCGCTGTCGCGACCGATGACCGGGTCCAGCTTGCCGCTCCGGGCGATCGCGGTCAGGTCGACGCCGTACTGGTCGAGCGCCGACTTCTGCTTCTCGTCGGAAGCCGGAGCGCCCTGCATGTTCGCCATGGGTGGTGCCTCTCTCAGAACGTCTCGGTCGGGCGCGCTGCCCGAACTTGAGTTGAACCGACTCAAGTCTACGCACGCTGGGTCGTCGCGCAAGCTCCCTCACAGCCTCGCTTCGTCGATGACACTGCCCACATGTCACATCTCTCATTGACTCGGGTCGGCATCTGCGCCAGGGTCGTCTCGTCCCCCACAGCCCCACCTCGAGGAACGACGTCGATGACCAGACTCCCCCGCCCCCTCCGCTCCGCCGCCCTCGGCGGAGCCCTCGCCCTCGGCCTCGTCGCGGCCCCGCTGACGTCCGCCGGCGCGACGCCGACTCCTGACCCGTCGGTGACACCGACCGCGACGCCGACGCCGTCGGCCGCCGCACCGACGACGGCCCCGTCGACCTCCCCCGCCTCCCCCTCCGGAGCCAGGGCGGCCGACCCCGCTCCGACGGTCCTCCCCGACGCGACGATCGCCGAGGGCGGGCTGTCGCCGGTGCTGCTCGACCCCGTGCGGCTCGACGCGGGCACGACCGCGCCCGTCCCGATCGCCCTCCGGGTCGACGCTGCACGCCCCGACCTCGTCGGCACAGTGGCCCTCGAGGCCCCGGCCGGCTCGACCTTCGTGGCCGCCGACACGGCGGCGGGGTGGTGGCGGCCGGGCGGCGACGAGACGTGGCGGCGCGACGCGAGCCTCGACCTGCGGGGCGGGAGCGTCGGCGGCGGCGCGACCCGCGCCTCCTTCACGCTCGACACGAGCGGATTCGCAGCGGGCCACGCCGACGGCGACGAGCTGCGCTTCGACCTGGCGGTGGCGACCCCGCTCGACGCGGAGCCCGACGACTCGGAGCTGACCTGGTCGGCCGTCGGGGCGGGAGGGGCCGGAGGCGCGTTCGAGGTGCAGGGAGCGACCTACACCGTGACGGAGCCCGCGCCCTCGGCCGCTCCCGTGATGACCGTCCCGGCCCGCGTCGCCGACGGCTACACCGCGGACGCGCCGTACACCTTCCGGGGCACCGGCCGGCCGCTGGCCCCCCTGACCGTCCTCAACACGAAGGGACTGCCGCTGGGCAGCACGTCGGTGCTGCCCGACGGCACCTGGTCGTGGACCCGGCCGAACATGGGCACGTACGAGTGGAGCCTCGTCTTCGTGCAGGACGCGGGCACGCCCCGCGAGCGCGAGACGCGGCTGCTCGGCTTCGTGCCGGCGCAGGGCCCGCAGATCGCGGTGACGACGCCCGACGCGGCGCAGCTGGCGCGGGGCTACGTGCCCGACGCCCCGTTCACCTTCCGTGGCACCGGTCGCCCCGGGGCGCTCGTCGGCGTGACGAACCTCAGCGGCTTCCGCCTGGGGGAGGCGCGGGTCGGCCCCGAGGGCACCTGGTCGTGGACGCGCGCCGACATGGGGTCGTACCTCTGGTCGATGGCGTTCGTGCAGGACGAGGGCACCTACCGCCCGTCGTCGACGATGGTGCGCGGCTTCGCCCCCGCCGTCGACGCTCCGCGGCTGACGACGCCGTCGGCGTCGCAGATCGTCGCGGGCTACCCCGTGTACACGGCGTACACGTTCGCCGGCACGGGCAAGCCCGGCGCCCTGATCGACGTGCTCAACACGAAGGGCCTGCAGCTCGGCCGTGCGGTGGTCGCCCCCGACGGAACCTGGTCGTGGCGGATCGGCACCCTGCAGGCGTTCACCTGGTCGATCGACTTCGTGCAGGAACGCGGTACGGACGGTGAGCTCGTCGCGCCGCTGCGGGGGTTCGCGCCGCGCGGGTGAGGCCCTTCGGCGACGCCGAGCCTTCACCCTGGCCCCTCACCTGGTCACCTCTCCCGCTTCGCCCGCCACTTTGGACATGTCGAGTGAGGTGCGTAACATATCAGGATCGCGGCCAGCTCTGTCGGTGCCGCCCGACCAGGAAGAACTCACGACATGAAGAAGAAACTGATAGCCGCCGGGGCGGCCGGGCTCACCGTGGCCACGGTCGTCACCGGATTGAGCTTCGGGGCGACGGCAGCACCTGCCGATCACTCCTGGACCACGGCGTCGCCGTCCAGTGACGCCACGGCGTCACCCTCGAGCCCGGCCTCAGCCACACTCCTCGACAGCCAGCCAGGAGAATCCAAGCCGGGTCCAGTCGGCGAGCCCTTCGCCCCTGGAGACTCCGGGCAGGTCGACGACGTCTCCATCCACGCCGAGAAGCTCCGCGGCAAACTGGTCTGGTACGGCCAGGTCGGTACCACGACGGGCCACAACTACATGATCAGCCGCTCGGTGGGCGCGCTCTCAGGGGACCGCGCGACCGACTACGCGAACGCGGTCTCTCGCGGCAACACCTTCGAGATGCCCGAGCGAGGCACTACGGGAGTCGTCAAGGGGCTGGACGGCTTCGCAAAGGACAGGTGCATCACCGTGCCCGCGTCCGGCCCCTTCCTGTCACTGCTGGAGTGCAACGAGAACAACCGCAAGCAGCAGTGGTTCTGGACAGGCAACGCCCTGGAAGCCGTCTCACCCAACTACAACGCCAGGATGTACTTGAACGCAGGCCAAGATCCGATCAATGGTCCGAAGAGCGTCAAGGCCGTGACAGCAGTGCGCGCTGCAGCCTTCAACCCTGCAGCTTTCACTGAGGTGCCGTCGCTAGCCGCCAAAGTCGCATCGATCGACCACATCGCTCACAGTGCTGTAGTCACGGGTACGGCGCGTCCTGGGGCACAGGTCGAGATCGGCGACATCGCAGTCACGGCACACCCTACGACCGGAGCATTCTCGCTCACGGTCACCGGGCTGACCGCTGGCCTCAACACGCTCACGGTCATCCAGAAGGTCGACAATACGCAGGTCGGCAACACGGTCCGTCTCGCCGCCACGGTGATCGAAGGCGGCACGGTCGTGCCGGTGCCTCAGCCCGGCGTCGAGCTGGTGCGCGGTGAGACCACCTCCGTGCCGTTCGTCGTGCAGCTGAACGAGGCGCGCGGCGCTGTCACGGGCACGACCACGGTGACCGCCCCCGCGGGCACCACCTTCGCCCCCGGCCAGACCACCATCGCCGCGTCGTGGCGCCCCGGCAGCACCGGAGCCTGGAACCCGGCAACCAACGTCAACCTCACGGGTGGCGTCCTCAACGCGGACCGCACCCAGATGACCTTCGACCTCGGGCCGACGGCAGGGAGCCACTCCTCCGGTCAGCAGTGGCGTTACCTGTTCGACGTCGAGACGCCGATGGTCGCGGCCGCCGGCTCGTCGTCGATGGGCTACGTCTTCGCCGGCTCCACGCCGGGCAACCCCTTCCGCGCCGAGGGCAGCACCCCCACCACCATCGAGGTCAACGAGCAGCCCACGGTCGCCAGCGTCATGTCGGTCGACCCGATCGCCAAGACCGCCGTCGTCTCGGGCACCGCCACTCCCGGTGCGACCATCACCATCGGCGACCAGGAAGCCGTCGTCCAGGACGACGGCAACTGGAGCATGACCGTCGAGGGCCTGCAGGTCGGCTCGAACCAGCTCGTCGTGCAGCAGAGCATCGCCGGCGAGGACTACGGCGACCCCGTCACGCTCGACGCGGTCGTCGCCGCCCTCACCACCAGCCTCGGCGCGAACGACGTCACGGTGACGTCGGAGGCCGACGGCTGGTTCACCGAGGGCACCGAGGGCACCGTCACGATCACCACCCAGACGGGCACCAGCCCCACCGGCGCCACCGTCCGACCCGGCGAGTCGCTCTCCTGGACCACCACGCTGCCCGAGGGCTTCGAGGCGGGCGACCTGCCCGCCACCGAGACCGTCGACGGCTGGACCACCGAGCACGTCGTCGCCACCGACTCCGAGGGTCGCCAGACCGTCGAGGTCAAGGTCACCAACACCACGACCGAGAACCGCGAGTACGCCGCCGCCGGCGACATCACCTTCCCGGTCGTCTCGACGGGCAAGCCCGCCGCCGACGGCACGATCACCACGGTGTTCACGCCGCCGACCAGCTACACCTCGTCGGCTCCGGACGCGTCGACGGTCGCCAAGGCGCCCCTGCCCCTGACGGCCACGGTCGCGCAGCGCAACGACATCGCCCAGACCGTCGTCGTCACCGGCAGCGGCACGCCCGGCCAGCAGGTCACGATCGGTGACGTCACCGAGACGATCCGCCCCGACGGCAGCTACGAGATCACCGCGCCCTTCACGGGCACCGGCGACCTCGAGGTCACCGTCAGCCAGGAGATCGGCGGCACCGTCCACGACGAGGCCACGGTCGAGTTCACCTCGGTCGAGGGCGGCACGCTCGTCGGCGTGCAGCAGACCCGCGTCAACCTGCCGCGCAACACGACGTCGATCATCCCGATCGTCGTCCAGAACAACGAGGCCCGCGAGGCCGCGACGGGCACCGTGACCTTCACCGCCCCGAAGGACACGATCTTCCAGGACGGCCTCACCGTCCTCGGCGAGCGCCGCAGCGGCACCGCCGGCGGCTGGGAGAGCGACGCGTCGCTCGACCTGACCGGCGGCGTCATCAGCGAGAACGGCACGAAGATCACCTTCCAGCTGCCCGCCCGAGCCATCCCGGCCGAGCAGCAGCTGCGCTACCTCGTCGAGGTGTTCACCTCGCGCACCGCGTCGGCCGGCAACCGCCAGCTCGACTACACCTACGAGGGCACCAGCTCCATCGGTGACTTCCGCGCCACCGGCAGCACCATCGGCCGCGTCGCCTCCATCGACCCCTCCGCCATCCGCGAGTAGTCGACCGGCGACACCAGCACCACAGCACCACAGCACCACAGCACAAGGCGACCGCCCCGGTCACCGCCCCGCAGCAGCGGGCGCGGAGACCGGGGCGGTCCGTCGTCCCGCCCTCGGATCCGCGCTCGTCCACAGGGGCGCCAGAGATCTCCTCACATGCGTTATCGTCATCTCGACCACACCGCTGTCATGCGACATGCGCATGTCACCACCACCGACCGAGATGCCTCGGCACTGCCCCGGAAGAAGGCGACCCGTGAGACGACGTACGACAGAAGCACTCGCGACCGGGCTGGTGATCACCCTGGTCGTCGGCAGCCTCGCCCTGGCCCCGGGATCGCCGACCGCCCAGGCGTCACCGGTCGACGACGGCGTCACCACCGCCTCCGCGGCGACGGTCGTGACGCACGAGCCCGACGCCGCGCCGAGCGGCCCGACGGAGGACACCGCGGCTCCTCCCTCGCCGGAGGCCGCTCCGCCGACGCCCCCCAGCTCGACCGACGGCGCCCGCCTCTTCCTCACGGTCTCCCCGCCTACTGGCGTCTCACTGCAGAGCGACCACGTCGGGCTGACCGTGCGGGGCACTCCGCAGTGCAACGTGTCGAACTGTCGCCTGCTCGTGTCGACCAGCTCGCAGCCCCTCTCGTCACCCGGCAGCGAGATCCCCTCCGGCACGAGCACCTGGCCGTCGTGGTGGGCCGAGGGCACGACCCGCACCCTCTACGTCCACTCCTGGGGCAACGGCTGGGGCTGGACGAAGACGAACTGGAACACCTCGTACACCGTGACCAGGCCGGTGACGACCGCGCTGACCGCGAGGGTCGCCTCGACCGACCACGTCGGCAGGTCGGCGGTGATCACGGGCGTCGCGACGAAGGGGGCCCGGGTCGAGATCGGCAGCAGGTACGCCACCGCCAGCACCACCACCGGCGCCTGGAGCATGACCGTCTCCGGCCTCGCCGTGGGGGCGAACACCCTCACCGTCGTCCAGAAGATGGGGACGACGACGATCGGCAGCTCGGTCCGGGTCACGGTGACCATCGACCCCCAGGTCGTCCCCGGGCTGGTCCGACAGGTGGACGCGACCCCTCAGGCCCTCCTGCGAGGCGACGACACGGCGGTCACCGTGGCGGTCGAGTTCACCGAGCGGACGCAGTCGGCCCCGGGCACCGTCACGGTCACGGCACCGGCCGGCACCACCTTCGCCACCGGGCAGGACACCCTGGAGGCGGAGTACCGGGCGGGCTCCGCCACCACCTGGCAGGACGCCCCCGCGTCCGCGTCGTGGGACCTCGTCTCGGGACGCCGCTCGGCTGACGGGTCGACCTACTCGTACGCCTTCCCCGGCACCGGCTCGGCCCTCGACGCCGGCGGCGACCTGCGCTGGGCCCCTCGCGTCTCGACGCCCCTCGACGCCCCCGTCGGCACGCCCGCCCTCGGGTTCACGATGACCGGCGCCCTGAACGCGAAGCTCTACGACGTCACGGGCAGGGTCGACACGCCCATCGCCGCGGCGGCGCTCACCGCCGAGGTGGTGTCGGTCGACGCGCAGGGCAGGGTGGCCGCCGTCAGGGGCACGGCGACGCCCGGCGCGACGGTCGCGGTCGGCGACTCCGCCACCACCGTCGCCGAGAGCGACGGCACCTGGAGCACCACCGTCGAGGGCCTCGACCTGGGCGACAACGAGCTCGTCGTCACGCAGACCGTGGGCGGGGTGCCGGTGAGACCCTGAGGTCGGGCCGCTGGCTCACCGCGAGCGGGTCAGGCGGCGGGCACCGGGGCCGGGGCCGGGGCCGGGGCGATTCGTCCCTCGCTGCCAGACGGGCGGGGCAGGATGAGCCCATGATCGACGTCGACCTCGCCCGCCGCCTCCGAGACGCCGGGCTGCGCTGGCGCCCCTCCCCCGGCGATCGCTTCGTCGTCGAGCGCCTGGTCGACAGCGACGAGGGCGTCGGCGAGGTCTTCACCCTCAGCGACATGACCATCGAGGCCCACGAGCACCCCACGGGCACCGTGCTCGGCTTCAACGGCACGACCGAGTGGGCCCTCGACTCCGTCGCCGCCGACGACGCCCTCTGGCTGCCGCGCGAAGACCAGCTCCGCGAGCTGCTCGGCAGCACCTTCGTCTCGCTCACGCGCGTGCTCGTCGACGGCGAGCCCCTCGCCTACCGTGTCACCGTCGCCCTCGACGGCGCTGCGGACACCGGGCCCGACTCCGTGCACGTCGCCGCCGACCCCGAGACGGCCTACGCCCACGCGCTCCTCGCCTACATCGAGGCATCGCTCCGCCTCGACGACCCCGAGGAGGCCGACGGCCTCCTCGGCCCCGGCGCCGAGCACGACGGCGACGCGACGAACTGATCCCCGCGCGAAGTACCTCGGCGCCATCGAGGTGACTCTTGCTGGGCCCTCCGCCCCGAGCAGGGCCCAGGAAGAGTCACTTCGATCACTGCTGCCTCACGTCAGTTGCCACTTTGGGGGACTCACGGGCGTTCAGAGGCCCCCAAAGTGGCAACTGACGAGAGAAGTACGACGAGAAGGGGCAGGCTCAGCGGCGGGTGGACACCGTCACGGTGAACTTCGGCCCGCGCGAGACCTGACGCGTCGGCCCGACGGTGCGCTCGAGCGCGCTGCGGTAGCCGAGGTGCGAGTTCCAGACGCACCAGAGCTCCCCGCCCGGCTCGAGCAGGCGCGCGGCCGCGGCGAAGAGCTTGTGCGCGAGGCCGGCGTGCACGGTGGCGCCGACGTGGAACGGCGGGTTGAGCAGCACCAGGCCGGCGGAGCCTGCGGGAAGGGAGGCTCCTGCGTCGTCACGCCGCGACTCCACCCGGTCACCGACGCCGGTCGCGTCGGCCGTCGCGCGGGCCGAGGCCACGGCGGCCGCCGACTGGTCCGTCGCGACGACGTGCGCCTCGGGGTGCGCGAGCGCCCAGGAGGCGGCGAGCACCCCCGTTCCGCACCCGAGGTCGACGACGCGTGACGCCTCGGGCGCCCCGACGGCCAGCGCCTCCAGCAACGCTCGGGTGCCGACGTCGATCGATGAGCCGGCGAAGGCCGCGCCGTGTGCGACGACCACGAGGTCGCCGTGCCGCTCGGAGCGAGGCCACGTCGAAGTGGTGCCAGCCGAGGAGGCGCTCGCCGCCGAGGAGGCGGTGGCTCCGGCGTCGGAGCGCGGACCGGAGGCGGTCAGGAGACGCGACTTCTGCCGGGCGAGACCGGCGGAGACGGTGCCGAAGTGACGGCGCAGCACGTCGTTCATCGCCGGGGTCATGTGCTTGACGCGGCCTCCGGCGACGAGCTGCACCTCGGGGTGCGCCTGGGCCGCGACCAGCTCGGCGATCTCGTCGAGCGCGTCGAGGCCGCGCGGCAGCTGCAGGAGCACCACGCGGGCGCCCTCCACGAGCGAGGGGTCGAGCGGCAGGGAGCGCCACGAGGCACTGCTGCCGAGGCGCTCCGCGTTCGCGGCGAGGGCCAGCTCGCCCGAGAGGGCGTCCTGGTGCACGCGGAGCTCGTGCGGGCCGACCAACTCGGCGGCGCCGAGGGTGAGCGCTCCGTAGCGGTCGCCGATGATGGTGACGCGCTCCGGGTGGGCGACCAGCGCCTCCCGCGCGGTGTCGAGCAGGAGGCGGTCGGTCGCGTCGTGTGCGACCAGCTCGGGGGCCTCGACGTCGGGCCACCGGCGGAGCTGCTCGAAGTCGATCACCGGACGAGGCTACCGGGCCGCCCCGGCCCGTCGTCCCCGACCGTGGCGCCGAGTGGGCGCGAAGTGCTGCTCGCTGACGCGTGGGCAGCCGTTCGCGACCACTCGATGTCGGGGTGGCGGAGACGGCGCACGGGCAACGAGGGCGGGGCGGGTCGACGTCCTCGCGGGCGGGCCGACGCCGACCCGCCGGGAGTGACGGGAACCCGCCGCACCCGCCTCAGGCACCGAGTGGTCACGAAGTGCTGCTCGCTGACGCGAGAGCAGCAGTTCGTGACCACTCGACGTTGGGGGGCTCTACTGAAGGGGCCGCCAGACCACGACCGAGGTCTGCCGCGTGGGGCGCGTGCCGTGCCGGAGCGGCACGACGCCGCTCTCGCCCGCCGCGAACACGCGCGCACCGGGCCGGTTGACCAGCTCGTCGGCCAGCGCCCGCTCCAGCTCACGCACCCGCGACTGCAGCGCCGTCACCTGGTTCTCGAGCTCGAGGATGCGCTTGACGCCCTCGAGCGAGACTCCCTCGCCGCCGAGCCGCGCGATCTCGCGCAGCTGCACGACGTCGCGCATCGAGTAGCGCCGCGACTTGCCCGCGGTGCGCTGCGGCACCACGAGGCCGAGCCGGTCGTACTGGCGCAGCGTCTGGGCGTGCATGCCCGCGAGCTCGGCCGCCATCGCGATCGCGAAGACGGGCGAGTGCTCATCGAGGGGCCACTGCCCCGCGTCCTGTCTCGCCATCGTCGTCCCCTCCTGCTCGTGGTGCTGGTGCCGGGCCTGGTGCTGCCGAGGCTAGCCCCGGGCCCGCGCGATCAGGTCGTCGCGCGGGTTCTCGGCCGGCAACGCCGCCGCGAGCGCCTCGACGGCCTCGCGCGCCGCGTCGCTGAGGTGGCTCGGCACGGCCACCTGCACCGTCGCCAGCAGGTCGCCCGTGCCGGTCTTCGTCGAGACGCCGCGCCCCTTGACGCGCAGCACCCGGCCGGACGGCGTGCCCGGCGCGACGCGCAGCCGCACGGGCTCGCCGCCGAGCGTCGGCACCTCGATGGTCGCGCCGAGCGCGGCCTCCGTGAACGTCACGGGCACGTCGAGGCGCAGGTTCGCGCCGTCGAGCTCGAACACCGGGTGCGGGCGCACGGCGATGGTGAGCACCATGTCGCCGGGCTCGCCGCCGTCGGGGCTGGACTCCCCACGGCCGCGGAGCCGGATCTTCTGGCCGTCGTGCACGCCGGCGGGGATGCGCACCTTCATCGGCTTGCCGTTCGACGCCTGCAACGAGATGGTCTCGCCGACGACGGCGGTCTGGAAGTCGAGCGTCGTCGTGGCCGTCATGTCGCGGCCCTTCTGCGGGCCGCCGAAGCCGCGGTAGCCGCCGCTCGTCTGGCCGAAGCCGCCGCCGCCGAACATGCCGCCGAAGATGTCCTCGAAGCCCCCGCCACCGCCTCCGCCCTGACGGAACTGCGGGCGCTGGCCGCCGCCTCCGAACATGCCGCCGAAGACGTCCTCGAAGCCGCCGCCACCGCCTCCGGGGCCGCCGCTGCCCGCGGTGAAGCGCGCGCCCGAGCCCATGGCCCTGACCTGGTCGTACTCCTTGCGCTGCTCCGGGTCGGAGAGCACCGAGTTCGCCTCGCTGATCTCCTTGAACTTCGCCTCGGCCGCGGCGTCGCCCGGGTTGCTGTCGGGGTGGTACTTCCGCGCCAGCTTCCGGTAGACCTTCTTCAGCTCGGCCGGGGTGACGTCCTTGGAGACGCCGAGGATCGCGTAGAAGTCCTTGTCGAACCAGTCCTGACTCGCCATCGGGCACCTCCTCTCTTGCGTGTGTCCGGTGGCACGGCCACCGGAGGAAAGAACGGGGGAGGCGGTGGGCCCCTCGTCGAGGAGCCCACCGCCCGTCGCGACTCGCGTCGCGGTCACGGCTCGCGCCGTGGAGGTGCAGGGCTACTGCGGGGTGTGGACGGCGACCTTGGCGGCCCGGATGACCCGGTCGCCGATCTTGTAGCCCGGCTCGATCACGTCGGCGACGGTGTTGACCGTCACGTCGGCGTTCGGCAGCTGCACGAGCGCGTCGTGCATCGTCGGGTCGAAGACCTCGCCCGCCGCGCCGACCTGCGTGAGGCCGAACTTGTCGAGCCCCCCGCGGATCTTCTGCGCGATGACCGTCATCGGGCCCTCGGCGAGGTCGCCGTGCTTCTCGGCGCGGACGAGGTCGTCGAGCGCGGGCAGCAGCGAGCGGATGACCTCGGCGACGACGGCCTCGCGGTTCGCCTCACGGTCGCGCTCGACGCGCTTGCGGAAGTTGACCAGCTCGGCCTGGGCCCGCAGCATGTCCTGCCGCATGTCGGCGACGAGGTCGGTGCTGGCCTGGTCGAGGATGGCCTCGTCGTCGGCGCTGAGGGGCTCGGCCCCGGCGGCGCCCTCGGCGGCCATCTGCTCGGCCGCGGCGGCCGCGCCCTCCGGCGCCTCGGCGCCCGCGGGCACCTCGACATCGGGGGCCTCGGCCTCGACCAGGTCGTCGGCGCCGTCGACCGCGGCGGTGCCGCCGTCCTCCGACGGCACCCCCGCGCTGGCCTCGGGGCGGACGGGCTCCTCGTCGGGAGCGCGGTTCTGCTCGTCAGTCATCGGTCGACCTACTTCTTGTCGTTCTCGTCGTCGTCCACGACCTCGGCGTCGACGATGTCCTCGTCGTCACCGGAGGCCTGGCCGTCGGCGGGGGCGCCCTCGGCACCGGCGGCACCCGCCGCGGCCTCGTCGGCCTGGCCCTGCGAGTAGATCGCCTGGCCGAGCTTCGACTGGCTCTCGTTGAGCTTGTCGAAGGCGGGCTTGATCGCGGAGTCGTCGTCGCCGGCGAGGGCCGTCTTCAGCGCGTCGACGTCGGCCTGGACCTCGGTCTTGACGTCGGCGGGCAGCTTCTCGTCGTTCTCCTTGATCAGCTTCTCGATCGAGTAGACGAGCTGCTCGGCGTTGTTGCGGACCTCGTTGGCCTCGCGGCGAGCCTTGTCTTCTGCAGCGTGCTCCTCCGCCTCGCGGACCATGCGCTCGATGTCGTCCTTCGACAGCGACGAGCCGCCGGAGATGACCATCGACTGCTCCTTGCCCGTGCCCTTGTCCTTCGCGGAGACGTGGACGATGCCGTTGGCGTCGATGTCGAAGGTGACCTCGATCTGCGGGACGCCGCGGGGGGCCGGCGCGATGCCGGTCAGCTCGAAGGTGCCGAGGTTCTTGTTGTCACGGGTGAACTCGCGCTCGCCCTGGAAGACCTGGATCGCGACGGACGGCTGGTTGTCGTCGGCCGTGGTGAAGGTCTCGCTGCGCTTGGTCGGGATGGCCGTGTTGCGCTCGATGAGCTTGGTCATCGCGCCGCCCTTGGTCTCGATGCCCAGGCTCAGCGGGGTGACGTCGATCAGCAGGACGTCCTTGCGCTCGCCCTTCAGCACGCCGGCCTGGAGGGCCGCGCCGACGGCGACGACCTCGTCCGGGTTGACGCCCTTGTTGGGCTCCTGGCCGCCGGTCAGCTGCTTGACGACCTCGCTGACGGCGGGCATGCGGGTGGAGCCGCCGACGAGCACGACGTGCGCGATGTCGGAGACCTTGACCCCCGCCTCCTTGATGACGTCGTTGAAGGGCTTCTTGGTGCGCTCGAGGAGGTCGCTCGTCCACTGCTCGAACTGCGAGCGGGAGATGGTCTCGTCGAGGTTGAGGGGGCCGTCGGCGGTGAGCGTCAGGTAGGGCAGCTGGATGCTGGTCGAGGTGCTCGACGAGAGCTCCTTCTTGGCCTGTTCCGCCGCCTCCTTCAGGCGCTGCTTGGCGATCTTGTCGGTCGAGAGGTCGACGCCGTTCTGGCTCTTGAACTTCTCGATCAGGTGCTCGACGATCCGGTTGTCCCAGTCGTCGCCGCCGAGGCGGTTGTCGCCCGAGGTGCTGCGCACCTGGATGGTGGAGAAGTCGTCGTCCTTGCCCACCTCGAGGAGGGAGACGTCGAAGGTGCCGCCGCCGAGGTCGAAGACGAGGATGAGCTCGTCCTCCTTGCCCTTGTCGAGGCCGTAGGCGAGGGCCGCGGCGGTCGGCTCGTTGATGATGCGGAGCACGTTGAGGCCCGCGATCTCGCCGGCCTCCTTCGTCGCCTGGCGCTCGGAGTCGTTGAAGTAGGCGGGCACGGTGATGACCGCGTCGGTCACGTCTTCGCCGAGGTACTGCTCGGCGTCGCGCTTCAGCTTGCCGAGGATGCGCGCCGAGATCTCCTGCGGGGTGTACTTCTTGTCGTCGATCTCGACCGTCCAGTCGGTGCCGACGTGGCGCTTGACCGACGCGATGGTGCGGTCGACGTTGGTGACGTTCTGGCGCTTCGCGGTCTCGCCGACGAGCACTTCTCCGTCTTTCGTGAAGGCGACGACCGAGGGGGTCGTGCGGAGGCCCTCGGCGTTCGCGATGACGGTGGGCTCGCCGCCCTCGAGGACGCTGACGACCGAGTTGGTGGTTCCGAGGTCGATTCCTACTGCACGGGCCATGTGCTGTTCTCCTTCGTGGTGCGGGGTGATGCGGGAAGTCAGGGGGCCGACCCTTGAGTCGGCCAGGCTCAACTTTACTCACGCTCGCCGCGAGGTCAAGCCAGCCAGCTGAGAGTTGAGCGTGCATGACTCAAGATGCCGCCGGGACGGGGGACGAGGAGGCGCGGTGCCGGCCACGAGATCGCCGGACACCCGTGCCCACTAGGTTGACCCCCATGACCGCCGCGCCGCCGCTCGCCGCCACCCCCGCGATCCCCCGTCGCCGGGTCGTCTCGTGGGCCCTCTGGGACTGGGGCTCGGCCGCGTTCAACGCGGTCGTCACCTCGTTCGTCTTCAGCACCTACCTCGCGAGCGGCGCCTTCGTCGACCCGTCGATCGTGGCGGCCGCGGGCGACGACGCCCGGAACCCCGGCCTCGTGCTCGCGAAGGCCGACAACGCGACGGTGATCTCGACGGCGCTGACGATCGCGGGCGTGCTGATCGCGCTGCTCGCGCCGGTGCTCGGCCAGCGCAGCGACGGCTCCGGCAAGCGGAAGCTCTGGCTCGGCGTCAACACCGCCCTCGTGGTCGTCGCCATGGCGGCGATGGTCTTCGTGGCCCCGGCCCCCGCCTACCTCGTCGCCGGCGCCGCCCTGCTGGCCGCGGGCAACATCTTCTTCGAGTTCGCGAGCGTCAGCTACAACGCGATGCTCGTGCAGGTCTCCACCCGCGAGACGATCGGCAAGGTCTCCGGCTTCGGCTGGGGGCTCGGCTACGTCGGCGGCATCGTGCTGCTCGTCCTCCTGCTCGTCGCCTTCCTGCAGAGCTTCGGTGTGGACGGCCGCGGCGGCCTGTTCGGCGTCCCGACCGGCACCGAGGGAGGCGCGTGGGACGTCCGTCTCTCGATCGTCGTCGCCGCCGTCTGGTTCGCGGTCTTCGCGGTGCCCGTGCTGGTGGCCGTGCCCGAGCCCCCGGTCTCGACCCGCGACTCCGGCCCGCGCGTTGGGTTGATCGGCTCGTACCGGGTGCTCGGCGCGACGATCGCGAAGCTGTGGCGCACGAACCGGCAGGTGTTGATGTTCCTGCTCGCCAGCGCCGTGTTCCGCGACGGGCTCGCGGCGGTGTTCACCTTCGGGGCGATCATTGCGGCACAGGTGTTCGGCTTCTCGCCGAGCGAGGTCATCTACTTCGCGGTGGGGGCGAACCTCGTCGCGGGCATCGGCACCTTCGTCGGCGGCTGGCTCGACGACCGGCTGGGCGCGAAGGCGATCATCGTCGGGTCGCTCGCCGGCCTCGTGCTCGCGGCGTTCGGGGTGCTGGCGATCGGGACCACCGCCTCCCTCTTCTGGGTGCTCGGGCTGGCGCTCGCGCTCTTCGTCGGGCCCATCCAGTCGTCGAGCCGCTCCTTCCTCGCGCGGGTGACGCCGCCCGGGCGCGAGGGCGAGATCTTCGGGCTGTACGCGACGACGGGGCGCGCCGTGAGCTTCCTCGCGCCGGGGCTCTTCACGCTGTTCGTGTCGGCGACGGGCGACACCCGGTACGGGATCATCGGCATCGCGCTCGTGCTGCTCGCCGGGCTGCTGTTGATGCTGCCGGTGAAGGCGGTGCAGCGCTCCATCGACTGATGCCGCCGCGCGTCTCGCGCTCATGATCTCGGATGTAAGATATCGGACGGCCGCCCCGATCGGTCTTCCCGTTCCCTCCATCCGGAAGAAGACATGAGCACGATCAGAACCGGCCTCACCACGGTGGGCCTCGCGGCCCTCGCGGTCGGCGCCTTCAACCCCGCCGCGGCCATCGCCGCACCCGCCCCCACGACCCTCGACGGCACGACCGTCGCCGCCCCGGAGACGGGCACCTCGGCCATCGCGGCCCCCTTCGTCGGCAGGATCACCCCCCTCGGCGACCGCCACATCGCGGTGAACGGAGTCGCCTACGGCGCGACCAGCGTCTCGCTCGACATCCCCGGCGGAGGCGGCGGAGTCGCCCGTGTCGCCCTGGACCGCTTCAGCCACGTGGTGGAGCTCGAGCACCTCGGGAAGGAGGCCACCCTCGTGGCCTACGGCCCCGACGGCCGGAGCGAGAGCGTCACCGTGACGCTCGACATCGGCGACTACGAGGGCGAGCAGGCTCCCGTCGCGACGCCCGTCGTCCACGCCGTCTCGCAGTACGAGGAGGGCGGCGAGCTCGTCATCGAGGGCACGATCGTCTACGACCCCCTGACCTTCGGCCGCACCCTCGTGCGTGCCGACGTGCGCGGAGCTCTCGTGTACGACGCCCCGGACGAGAACGGCGCGTTCTCGCTGCGCATGCCCGCCTCGTACGCCGGCCAGACCGTCGACGTCGTGGCCTCGCGCTCGAGCCTCACGAGCGACGTGGCCACGATCGAGCTCGTCCCGACCGAGGGCAACACCGCCTCCGAGGTCTTCCCGCTCGAGATCGAGTCGCCGGCCGTGGGCGACGTCGTGACGGACGACACGACGACCTTCTCCGGCACTGCCATCCCGAACTCCGAGATCGTCGTGACCCGCGACGCCGAGACCGGCCGCACCGCAGGGACCCTCTGCGAGACGCGTGTCGCCGCCTCGGGCGACTGGAGCTGCACGTCGACGCGCCTCCAGATCGGCAGCTACGAGACGACCGTCACCGAGACTCCGACCTGGAAGTCGGCGCCCACGCAGACGGCGGGAGCGGCGTTCTCCGTCGAGTCCGGCCTGCTGCCCGGCGAGATGCCGGTCACGCCGCAGCTGAGCTCGGTCGAGCTCGACAACACGGGCGAGCTCGCCGTGCGGGTCATCGCCCACAACGCCGGTGAGCTGCGGATGACCGTCGACGGCGAGGAGATCGACACGGTCGGGGGCGGCCACGGCCGCTTCATCTTCCACGTCGACCCCGCACTGCTGGGCGAGACCGCCGTCTTCACCGGCGTCAGCAGAGGAGTGGAGAGCACCCCGCTCGAGGCATCGTTGACGCTGCTCGAGGCACCCGCCGGCGCCCCGCTCCAGGCCCCCCTCGTGCACGAGGTCGCGGAGCTCGACGACGACGACATGTTCACCATCTACGCCACGACCAGCTACTTCCCCGACGAGTACCTCGTGCCGGGCGTCATCGCGAAGGTGGGCGACGAGTTCATCGGCGCGTCGGAGGGGTCCTGGAACGGTGCCACGTTCGTCTCCCTGGACTCCGAGCACGCGGGCGAAGAGATCGACCTCTACACCGTCCGCGGAGACGGCCTGCTGTCCCCCGTCACGACCGTCACGCTCGTTGAGACGGACGGCAACACCGCCCCCGAGGTCTTCCCGCTCGACGTCGTGTCACCGAAGGAGGGCGAGACCGTCGGGGCCGACACCCGGACGTTCAGCGGTGAGGGCATCCCCGGCTCGCGCATCCTCCTCGCGGGAGACGACCTGACGAGGTCCGCACCCCTGGGCAGCACCTCCGTCCTCGCCGACGGCACGTGGACCGCCGAGATCGCGGCGCCGCTGGCCACCGGAGAACAGACCG
>NZ_LMOX01000002.1:458-555 GCF_001423665.1 Frigoribacterium sp. Leaf164 | reverse complement strand
TGACCGTGACGGAGACCCCGTACTGGGAGAACCTCGACCCGATCGTGTCGACCCGCTCGTTCGTGGTCGCGGAGGACGGCGACGGCGGCGAGGAGAC
>NZ_LMOX01000002.1:0-136 GCF_001423665.1 Frigoribacterium sp. Leaf164 | reverse complement strand
CCCCGCACCGGCCGCACCCGTGACCATCGCGACCCCGGCCGACGTCACCACCGGCTACACCCCGAACGCCCCGTTCACCTTCACCGGCACCGCCGAGCCCGGCAGCACCCTCACCGTCACCAACGCCAAGGGCCTC
>NZ_LMOX01000001.1:1695592-1695727 GCF_001423665.1 Frigoribacterium sp. Leaf164 | reverse complement strand
CCATGGAGCTGACCGGTACTAATAAGCCGATAACTTGACAACACTCTTCCCTTGTAGAGGGGAGGAAAGATTGCTTCGCGTCCACTATGTGGTTCCCGGAAGACGGTCGGTAACGACCCGTTCTTTACGGTAACA
>NZ_LMOX01000001.1:1695409-1695483 GCF_001423665.1 Frigoribacterium sp. Leaf164 | reverse complement strand
GGGACAACAGAACAGACAAGTCCCATCACCTCGTGGTGGGCATGGTCTGGAACAGACTTCACCGCCACCCCTTG
>NZ_LMOX01000001.1:1681962-1695302 GCF_001423665.1 Frigoribacterium sp. Leaf164 | reverse complement strand
CTTTAGTGCCCAGCATGACTGGCACACCGAAAGGCCCCTCCACAGGAGGGGCCTTTCGTGTTTGTCCGCCCTTCCCGGGCGAAGGCCCTGAGATAGAGTCGGGGCGCCACAACACAACAGCAGCCAGAAGACCCGAGGAGAACCTCTGTGAGCGACCGCGACGACGACCGAGACGACCGGCCCCGACGTTCCCCTTCCTCTGGCGGCTCCACGGGCTCCGGCAGCGGTCGTGACGGCGGACGCCGTGACGCGCGAGGCCCGGCACAGGGCAGCCCCGACGGGCAGCGCGGCTCGGCTGACCGCCGGCCGGGTTCTGGCCCCCGTCAGGGAGATCGGCCTCAGAGGTCCGATCGTCCGTCCAGCGACCGACCGCAGCGTTCTGACCGTCCGTCGTACGGTGACCGTCCGCAGCGGTCCGACCGCCCGTCGGGTGATCGACCGCAGCGGTCAGATCGCCCGTCGTACGGTGACCGTCCGCAGCGGTCCGACCGCCCTTCGGGTGATCGCCCGCAGCGCTCGGACCGTCCGTCCTACGGCGACCGCCCCCAGCGGTCCGACCGCCCGGGCGGGGGCGACCGTCGGGGCGCGCCCGGCCGCGGGGCCGCAGCCGGCGGTCGTGGCGGTGGCCGCGACTCCTTCAACTCGCGGGATCGCCAGACCCCGGAAGAGCGCGACCCGTACGGCCTGAAGTCCGTCCGGCCGGCCCAGGAGGTCGCCCACGTCCCTGACGACGTGGAGCCCCGCGACCTCGACAAGGTCGCTCGTGGCGAGCTCAAGACGCTGAGCAAGGAGAACGCCGACTGGGTCGCCAAGCACCTCGTGATGGCAGGTCGCCTCATCGACGAGGACCCGGAGGAGGCGCACAAGCACGCCCTCTCGGCCGGTCGTCGTGCGGGCCGCATCGGCGTCGTCCGCGAGACGATCGCCATCACGGCCTACACCGTTGGCGACTACGCCATGGCCCTCCGCGAGCTGCGCACCTACCGTCGCATCTCCGGTCGTGACGATCACCTGCCCCTGATGGTCGACAGCGAGCGGGGCCTCGAGCGTCCAGAGCGCGCCCTCGAGCTGGGCCGCTCGGTCGACGTGGCGACGCTCGACGTGCCCGTCCGCGTCCAGCTCGCCATCGCGATGTCGGGCGCGCGCCTCGATCTCGGTCAGCCCGACGCCGCCCTGCGTGAGCTCGAGATCCCCCAGCTCGACCGCAAGAAGGCCTTCTCGTACAGCCCCGCGCTGTTCGACGCGTACGCGACGGTGCTCGACGACCTCGGTCGGGAGTCCGAGGGCGACGAGTGGCGTGCCCTCTCCGAGCGCGCGTCCGCTGCTCTCGACGCTCTCGCCGGGGGAGACGACCTCGAGACCGTCGAGATCGTCGAGGAGGAGCTCGAGGTCGACCTCGACGACGAGTGGATCGACGTCGAGGGCGTGACCGCCGAGGTCACCGCCGACGACGAGGACCCCGGGGACGCGGACGGCCCTGCCGGGGACGAGCAGGCGACGGACGGCGTCGTCGACTCGCCTTCGGACGACGAGGACGCTGCGGACGAGCATGCTGAGGAAGACCACGGCGACGACGAGCACGGCGATGACGAGCAGCCCCACGACGAGCAGGCCGGCGACCGTGGCTGACGGTCCGTCCCCGCTCGACGGCGTCGACACCGTCCTCGCCGACCTCGACGGCGTCGTGTACCGGGGCCGCGCTGCCGTGCCGCACGCTGTCGAGAGCCTGACCGCCGCCTCCCGCACCCACCGTGTCGGCTACATCACCAACAACGCGTCGCGCACCGCGGCCACGGTGGCCGAGCAGCTCTCCGGCTACGGGCTGACGGTGGGGGAGGACGACGTGGTGACCTCCCCGCAGGCGGCCGTGCGCCTCCTCGCGGACGCCGTGCCGGCCGGCTCGACCGTCCTCGTCGTGGGCGGGGTCGGCCTGACCTCCGTTCTCGAACAGGAGGGCTTCGTCGTCACGCGGTCGGCCGACGACCACCCCGCGGCCGTCGTGCAGGGCTTCAGCCCCGACGTGGGCTGGGCCGACCTCGCCGAGGCGTCGTACGCCCTGGCCGCCGACATCCCGTGGATCGCCACGAACACCGACTGGACCATCCCGCAGGAGCGCGGCACCGCTCCCGGCAACGGCACCCTCGTGTCGGCCGTGCACACGGCCGTCGGGCGACTGCCGGTCACCGCGGGCAAGCCCGAGACCCCGATCTACCACGCTGCCGTCGAGCGCTTCGGCGCCACGAAGGCGCTGTTCATCGGCGACCGCCTCGACACCGACGTCGTCGGCGCGAACGAGGCCGGCCTCGTCTCGGTGCTGGTGCTCACCGGCATCGACGGAGCCAAGCAGCTCCTCGCCGCCGACGCGCGGTCGCGGCCGGACTTCGTGCTCGGCGACCTCCGTGAGCTCTCGCAGCCCTACCCCCAGGTCGTCGAGCACGACGAGGGGGACGTGCACGTCGTCACCGTGCGCGGCGCGAGCGTAGCCGTGCGCGGCGGCACCGTCCGCGTCATGACGCCCGGCCCCGACCCCGTCGACCTGCTCCGGGCCGGCGCGGCCGCCGTGTGGGGCACGGGGCGTGCGATCTACGGGCTCGACATCGACCCGGCCCTCCACCCCGACGGTTAGGGTGGACGCCACCATGCAGCAGATCGACGACCCCGGGCACGAGCGCTCCGAGCGCGAGCGCACGGACGACCGTCCGCCGGCAGTGCCGGGCCTGGAAGCGCGCCTCCGCCAGGTCGAGGAGTCCCCGCTGGAGTCGCGGGCCGACTCGTTCGCCGCCCTCCACGACGAGCTCCGTGGCGTGCTCGAGGGCACGACGGCCGACGGCGCGGCAGGCCCCCGGTGACGGTCGACGCCTCGGGGAAGCCCCTCCGCTCCGGACGCGGCACCTCGGCGCCCGAGCCCGTGGCCGACGAGCCGGTCGCGGCCGAGGCCGTCGACGAGCGCCTCGACGCTGCGCTCGCCCGCCGGGGCCTCGCGCGGTCCCGCACCCACGCCGCCCGGCTGCTCGCCGACGGCCTCGTGACCGTCAACGGCACGGGCGCCGTCAAGGCCTCCGCCCGTGTCTCGGTCACCGACCGCGTCGAGGTCGCCGGCCTCGACCACTACGTCAGCCGAGCCGCCCACAAGCTCGTCGGCGCCCTGGACGCGTTCGGCGTCGACCCGGCCGGTCGCACCGCCCTCGACGTCGGCGCCTCGACCGGCGGCTTCACCCAGGTGCTGCTCGAGCGTGGCGCCGAGCACGTCGTCGCCCTCGACGTGGGCCACGGGCAGCTGTCGCCGTCGGTGCGATCGGACCGCCGCGTCTCCGTCGTCGAGGGCGTCAACGCCCGCTACCTCACCGCCGAGCAGCTGCGCGGCCTCACCGACCGGGCCGACGACGTCGACCTCGTCGTGGCCGACCTCTCGTTCATCTCGCTGACGATGGTCCTCCCCGCGCTCACCGCGTCGCTCGGCACCGGCGCCGACTTCGTGCTCCTCGTCAAGCCGCAGTTCGAGGTCGGCCGCCAGGGCGTCCGCGAGGGCATCGTGCACGACCCGGCGCTGCGCGCCGAGGCCGTGACGACCGTGCTCTGGGCTGCCCACGACCTCGGCCTCGGCACGGCGGGGCTCATCCCCTCACCGATCGTCGGGACGGCGGGCAACAAGGAGTACGTGGTGCACTTCTCGGCCTCGACCGGGACGAATCCGACAGAATGGCTGAGCACGGCAGACACCACGACGGGAGCGTGAGAGAGATCACTTCGACACGACACATCCTCGTCGTCTCGCACACGGGGCGACCGGACTCCATCGGGGCGGCGCTGGAGGTCTGCGGCCTCCTGCGCGCGGCCGGTGTCGTGCCCGTCCTGCCCCTCGACGAGTGGAACGACATCCGCGTCGCGGCCCCCGAGGTCGGCGAGGTCCACATCCTCGGCGACGACGTCGTGGCCGACCAGCTCGAGTGCGTCATCGTGCTCGGCGGCGACGGCACCATCCTCCGCGCGGCCGAGCTCGTGCGCGGCACCCGGTCGCCCATCATCGGCGTCAACCTCGGCCACGTCGGGTTCCTCGCCGAGAGCGAGCGCGACGAGATGACCGAGACGGTGCAGCGCGTGCTCGCCGCCGACTACGACGTGGAGGAGCGGTTCGCCCTCGACGTCACGGTCACCACCGACTGCGAGGTCGTCTACCGCACCTGGGCGATGAACGAGGCGACGGTCGAGAAGGCGTCCCGCGAGCGGATGCTCGAGGTCGTCATCGAGGTCGACGGGCGGCCGCTCTCCTCCTTCGGCTGCGACGGCGTCGTCATGTCGACCCCGACCGGGTCGACCGCCTACTCGTTCTCGGCCGGCGGCCCCGTCGTCTGGCCCGAGGTGCAGGCGCTGCTCCTCGTGCCGCTGAGCGCCCACGCGCTCTTCGCCCGCCCGCTCGTGGTGGGCCCCGACTCCACCCTCGCCGTCGAGGTGATGAACCGCACCGACGCCAAGGGCATCCTCTGGTGCGACGGCCGACGCGAGCACGACCTGCCGCCCGGGGCCCGGGTGGAGTGCACCCGCTCGACGCAGCCGGTGCTGCTGGCGCGCCTCCGCCAGGGGCCGTTCACCGACCGCCTCGTGGCGAAGTTCCACCTCCCGGTCACCGGCTGGCGCGGGCCCGACCAGGCGGCCGCCGAGTGATCGAGGAGATCGCGATCCGCGACCTCGGCGTCATCGGGCGGGCGACCCTGCCCCTCGGCCCCGGGTTCACGGCCGTCACCGGCGAGACCGGCGCGGGCAAGACCATGGTCGTGACCGCCCTCGGCCTCCTGCTCGGCCAGCGGGCCGAGAGCGGCATCGTCCGCTCCGGCAGCGCCCAGGCGGTCGTCGACGGCCGCTGGGTCGTGCCCGAGGAGGGCTCGGTGGTCTCGCGCGTGCGCGACGCCGGGGGAGACGTCGACGACGGCGAGCTGTTCCTCAGCCGCGTCGTCTCGGCGGAGGGCCGCAGCCGGGCCGTCGTGGGCGGGCGCACCGCCCCGATCGGCGTCCTGGGCGACCTCGCCGACCACCTCGTCGTGGTGCACGGTCAGAGCGAGCAGATCCGGCTGAAGTCGGCGCAGGCGCAGCGCGCCGCCGTCGACGCCCACGGCGGCGCCCCTCTCGCCGAGGCGGCCACGTCGTACCGGTCGGCCTACGACGCCTGGCAAGCGGCGCGGGCGGAGCTCGACGAGATCACCCGCGACCGCGACGCCCGCCGGGCCGAGGCCGAGGCGCTGCGCGAGGCGATCGACGAGATCGAGGCGGTCTCGCCCGTCGCGGGCGAGCTCGACGAGCTCGACGCCACGGCCGAGCGGCTCAGCAACTCCGAAGACCTGAGGCTCGCCGCCGTGCTGGCCCACGAGATCCTGTCCACCGACGCGGTCGACGGCACCCGCGACGTCCTCTCGCTCGTCGAGGAGGCACGGCGCCAGGTCGAGCGGGTGGCCCCGCACGACGCCGCGCTGCAGCCGATCGCCGACCTGCTCGCCGAGGTCAGCGTCCAGGTCAGCGAGTCGTCGTCGCGGCTCTCCAGCTACCTCGGCAGCCTCGACGCCGACGCGGCCGGCGACCTGGAGGTCGTCCAGACGCGGCGGGCCGAGATCGGCTCGCTGCTCCGCAAGCACGGCCCGACCGTCGACGACGCGCTGCGCCTGCTCGACGAGGGCAGCCGCCGTCTCGTCGAGCTCGACAGCGACGACGACCGCTTGGTGCAGCTCGACGACGAGGTCGAGCAGTTCCGGGCGGAGGCGGAGGCCAGGGCGAGCGTCCTCACCGACCTGCGCCGCGCCTCCGGAGCGGACCTGTCGAGCCGGGTCAGCGCGGAGCTCCGCGCGTTGGCGATGGCCGGCGCCGAGATCGTCGTCGAGGTCTCGCCCCGCGGCGAGCTGGGCGCGTCCGGGGCCGACGCCGTGGCGCTCCTGCTGCGCCCGCACCCGGGCAGCGAGCCGCGCCCGCTCGGCAAGGGCGCCTCGGGCGGCGAGCTCTCGCGCGTCATGCTCGCCCTCGAGGTCGTCATGGCCGGGTCGAGCGAGGTGCCGACGTTCGTCTTCGACGAGGTCGACGCCGGCGTCGGCGGCGCCGCGGCCATCGAGATCGGCCGCCGCCTCGCGGCTCTCGCCGAACGGGCCCAGGTGATCGTCGTGACGCACCTCGCGCAGGTCGCCGCCTTCGCCACGAACCACCTCCGCGTCGTCAAGGACGCCTCGGGCGAGGTCACCGCGAGCAGCGTCCAGCAGCTCGACGGCGACGAGCGCGTGGCCGAGATGGCACGCCTGCTCTCGGGCCTGCCCGACAGCGCGAGCGGGCTCGACCACGCCCGCGAGCTCCTCCAGCTGGCCTCCGCCGGCGCCGACCGGCGCCCGTGACCCGACAGCGGGGTGCCGACGGGCCCCCGCGTGACATAGGATGGAACCCCGTGGTGAACGAACAGAACTCGGGCCTTGATTCCTCCTCGATCGACGGGGGTGGCCCTTCTGAGGTCCCCTCGTCCACGGCAGCCGCTCCCGCGGCCGTCACGAAGCACATCTTCGTCACCGGCGGCGTGGTCTCGTCGCTCGGCAAGGGCCTCACGGCCGCCAGCCTCGGCAACCTGCTGACCGCCCGCGGCCTCCGCGTCGTGATGCAGAAGCTCGACCCGTACCTCAACGTCGACCCGGGCACGATGAACCCCTTCCAGCACGGCGAGGTCTTCGTGACCGACGACGGCGCCGAGACCGACCTCGACATCGGTCACTACGAGCGGTTCCTCGACATCAACCTCGACCAGGCCGCCAACGTCACCACGGGCCAGATCTACTCGACCGTCATCGCCAAGGAGCGCCGCGGCGAGTACCTCGGCGACACGGTCCAGGTGATCCCGCACATCACCGACGAGATCAAGCGCCGCATGCGGCAGCAGGCCGAGGGCGAGCTGAAGCCCGACGTCATCATCACCGAGGTCGGCGGCACCGTCGGAGACATCGAGAGCCAGCCGTTCATCGAGTCGGCCCGCCAGGTGCGCCACGAGCTCGGCCGATCGAACGTCTTCTTCGTGCACGTCTCGCTGGTGCCCTACATGGGCGCCTCGGGCGAGCAGAAGACCAAGCCCACCCAGCACTCCGTCGCCGCGCTCCGCTCGATCGGCATCCAGCCCGACGCTCTCGTGCTCCGCAGCGACCGTCCCGTCAGCGACGCCAACAAGCGCAAGATCGCGCTGATGTGCGACGTCGACGAGGACGCCGTGGTCAACGCGAAGGACGTCGCGAGCATCTACGACATCCCGTCGATGCTCAACGACCAGGGCCTTGACAGCTACATCATCCGCCACCTCGGCCTCGCCGAGAAGGCCGGCGAGGTCGACTGGTCGGGCTGGCAGACCGTGCTCGACGCGGTGCACCAGCCGAAGCACGAGGTCACCATCGGCCTCGTCGGCAAGTACATCGACCTGCCCGACGCCTACCTCTCCGTCACCGAGGCGCTCCGGGCCGGCGCCTTCGCGCACCAGGCGAAGGCCAAGCTCGTGTGGATCCCCTCCGACGACTGCGAGACCCCGGAGGGCGCCGCGAAGGCGCTCAGCCAGGTCGACGGCATCTGCGTGCCCGGAGGCTTCGGCATCCGCGGCATCGAGGGCAAGCTCGGCGCGTTGAAGTTCGCCCGCGAGAACGGCGTGCCCGCGCTCGGCCTCTGCCTCGGGCTGCAGTGCATGGTCATCGAGTACGCGCGCAACGAGGCCGGCCTGACCGGCGCCTCCTCGTCCGAGTTCGACCCCGAGACCGAGTTCCCCGTCGTCGCGACGATGACCGAGCAGGTCGACATCATCGCGGGCGGCGACCTCGGCGGCACCATGCGCCTCGGCCTCTACCCGGCCGCTCTGCAGACCGGCTCGCTCGCCGCCGAGCTCTACGGCTCGGAGCTCGTGGAGGAGCGCCACCGCCACCGCTACGAGGTCAGCAACCAGTACCGCCAGCAGATCGCCGACGCCGGCCTGGTCTTCTCCGGCACGTCGCCCGACGGCACCCTCGTCGAGTACGTCGAGCTCGACCGCGCCGTGCACCCGTTCTACATCGGCACGCAGGCGCACCCCGAGCTGCGCTCGCGCCCGAACCACGCCCACCCGCTCTTCAGCGGCCTGGTCGAGGCGTCGCTCGAGCGTCAGAACTCGAGCAAGCTCTTCGCCGACGACGCGGACGGCGCGACGCCCGGCGTGACGGACGCCGCCGAGGTCGTGGCCTGATGGGCGCCGAGGGCGAGCTGCTGCGCGACGAGCCCGCAGCGCCCGAGGTGACGAGCTCGGAGACGGTGTTCGAGGGCGCGGTCTGGAATGTCGTCCGCGACACCGTCGACTACAACGGCTCGCCCATGGTGCGCGAGTACGTCGCGCACACGGGCGCCGTCGCCGTCCTGGCGGTCGACGACCAGGACCGCGTGCTCGTCATCCAGCAGTACCGCCACCCCATCCGCTCGCGCGACTGGGAGCTGCCCGCGGGGCTGCTCGACGCCGAGGGCGAGAGCAAGCTCGACGCCGCGAAGCGCGAGCTGATGGAGGAAGCCGACCTCCAGGCGACCACGTGGGACGAGCTGGTCTCGTTCCACACCTCGCCCGGCGGCAACGACGAGATGGTCACCGTCTACCGGGCCACGGGCGTCAGCGCGACCGAGGGGGCGTTCGACCGCTCCGACGAGGAGGCCGACATCGTGACGCGGTGGGTCAGCCTCGACGAGGTCGTGGAGGGCGTGCTCGCCGGCCGGCTGCACAACTCCATCCTCAGCATCGCGGCGCTCGCCGCGGTCGCGGCCCGCTGACGGCCCGACGGGGCGGCAGGCCGTGACGACCGTCGAGGAGGCGGTGGCCCGGTACCTGCGCCACGTCACCGTCGAGCGCGGCCTCTCCCCGAACACGACCGCGGCCTACCGCCGCGACCTCGTGCTCTGGCAGGCGCACCTGGCGGCGCTCGGGCGGGACTCGGTCGACGAGGTCGAGCCGGGCGACGTGGCGTCGTTCCCCGTCGCGCTGGCGACCCGGCCGGAGAAGCCGCTCGGCGCCTCCAGCGTGGCCCGGGTGCTGTCGTCGGTCAGGGGCCTGCACAGGTTCCTGGTCGAGGAGGGGCTGCTCGAGGTCGACCCGGCCGCCACGACCCGGCCGCCCAAGCTGCCGTCGCGGCTGCCCAAGGCGATCTCGGTCGCCCAGGTCGAGGCGCTGCTCGCGGCGACCGACGGCGACGAGCTCGCGCGCGTGCGCGACAAGGCGCTGCTCGAGCTGCTCTACGCGACCGGTGCCCGGGTCAGCGAGGCGGTGTCGCTGAACGTCGACGACGTGGTCGAGGGCGACGTCGTGCGGCTGTTCGGCAAGGGCGGCAAGCAGCGGCTCGTGCCGCTCGGCAGCTACGCCCGGCGGGCGCTCGACGCCTGGCTGGTGCGCGGCCGGCCCGAGTTCTCGGCCCGGGGCGACGCGACCCCCGCGCTCTTCCTCGGCGCTCGGGGCGCCCGGCTCTCGCGGCAGAACGCCTGGCTGGTGATCAGCGGCGCGGCCGACCGGGCCGAGCTCGGCCTCGACGTGTCGCCGCACACGCTGCGCCACTCGTTCGCCACCCACCTGCTCGAGGGCGGGGCCGACGTGCGAGTCGTGCAGGAGCTGCTCGGGCACTCGTCGGTCGCCACGACGCAGATCTACACGCTGGTCACGGCGGACGCCCTCCGCGACATGTACTCGACTGCCCACCCCCGGGCCCGGAAGGCCGTCAGACCTTCACCTGCCGCATGAGGCTTCCTGTGCACGGGCCGGGCGCGGCAGCCGCGCCCCGCTCGGGGGCGCTCGTACTATGGAGCCCGTGAGCACCAAGCCGACCCCGAGCACACCCGCCCTCTTCGAGAGCGCTCCGGCGGCCGTCCCCGCGAACGGCCCGACGGGGCGCCCCCGCACCGAGTTCCCGACGCCCGACGTGCTGGCGAGCCACGGCCCCGCGCGCATCATCACGCTCTGCAACCAGAAGGGCGGCGTGGGCAAGACCACGACGACCATCAACCTGGGCGCCGCGTTCGCCGAGTACGGCCGCCGCGTGCTCGCCATCGACTTCGACCCGCAGGGCGCCCTCACCGCCGGCCTCGGCGTGCAGTCGCACGACCAGTCGACGATCTACGACCTCATGATCGGCGCCGTCCGCGACGCGCACGACGTCATCGTGCCGACCCGCGTCGAGGGCCTCGACGTCATGCCGGCCAACATCGACCTCTCCGCCGCCGAGGTGCACCTCGTCAACGAGGTCGCCCGCGAGCAGATCCTCGCGCGCATCCTCCGGCAGGTCAGCGCCGAGTACGACGTCATCCTGATCGACTGCCAGCCCTCGCTGGGGCTGCTGACCGTCAACGCCCTCACCGCGGCGCACGGCGTGCTCATCCCGCTCGAGTGCGAGTTCTTCGCCCTCCGCGGCGTCGCGCTGCTCGTCGAGACCATCGAGAAGGTGCGCGACCGGCTCAACCCCGCCATCGAGCTCGACGGCATCCTGCCGACGATGTTCGACTCGCGCACGCTGCACAGCCGCGAGGTGCTCGAGCGCGTCGTCGAGGCGTTCGGCGACGAGGTGCTCGAGACCGTCATCGGCCGCACCGTCAAGTTCCCCGACGCCTCCGTCGCCGGGACCCCGATCACGAAGTTCGCGCCCGAGCACCCCGCGGCCCAGGCGTACCGCCAGCTGGCCCGAGAGCTGATCGCGCGTGGTGCCGCAGCCTGAGCCGGCCACGACGGTGACGGTCGACGTCGCTCCCGGGCGGAGCGACGTCGCGCACGGCGGTGCCTCGGCACGGGGCGACGCGCCCGTGCCGCCGGAGGTGCCCGGCTTCGCCGTGGCCCTCGACAACTTCACCGGCCCGTTCGACCTGCTGCTGACGCTGATCAGCAAGCGTGAGATGGACGTCACCGAGGTCGCGCTGAGCGCCGTCACCGACGAGTTCCTCGCCCACCTCCGACGGCTCGACACCGACGCCGACCTCGACCAGGCCAGCGGCTTCATCGTCGTCGCCGCGACCCTGCTCGACCTCAAGGTCGCCGGGCTGCTGCCGCAGGGCGAGCTCGTCGACGCGGAGGACGTCGCCCTGCTCGAGGCCCGCGACCTGCTCTTCGCCCGCCTGCTGCAGTACCGCGCGTTCAAGCTCGCCGCCGAGTGGTTCGCCGAGCGGTCGGTCGCCGAGGCCGCACGGCACGCCCGGTCGGTGCGGCTCGAGGAGAAGTACCGGGTCACGACGCCGGAGCTCGTCTGGACCCTCAGCCCCGACGACTTCGCCGCCCTCGCCACGCTCGCGCTGACCCCGGCCGAGGTGCCGACCATCGGCCTCGACCACCTGCACGCGCCGCTCGTCAGCATCCGCGAGCAGGCCGCCGTCGTCGTCGCGCTGCTGCGCGGGCGCGGGCTGCTGACCTTCCGCGAGCTCGTCTCCGGGGTCGACGTCAAGGGCGTCGTCGTCGCCCGCTTCCTCGCGCTGCTCGAGCTCTACCGGCACGGGTCGGTGTCGTTCGAGCAGATCGAGCCGCTGGGGGAGCTCAGCGTGCGCTGGGTCGCCGAGACCTGGACGGACGAGAGCCTCGCCGCGCTGGGGGCCGACTATGACGGCTGACCCTGTGACGACTGTCGTCGGCTCCGTCGAGCGGCGCCTGGAGGCGCTGCTGATGGTCGCCGACGAGCCGCAGTCGCTCGTCGACCTCGCCACCGCGGTCGGCGAGCCCGTCCCTGTCGTGCGCCGGGCGGTGGAGGCGCTGGTCGCCGACTTCGACGGCGTGGACGGCGGCGTGCGGCGCGGTTTCGAGCTGCGCGAGGTCGGCGTCGGCTGGCGGTTCTACGTCCGCGAGGAGCACGACCCCGTCGTCAGGGATTTCGTGATGACGCAGAACCCGTCCAGACTGTCGCAGGCGGCTCTCGAGACGCTGGCGGTCATCGCCTACAAGCAACCCATCACCCGCAGCAGCATCGCGCAGATCCGCGCGGTGAACGTCGACTCGGTCGTCCGCACGCTGCTGGGTCGAGGCCTGGTCACGGAATCGTCCACCGATCCCGAGACGGGCGCCACCACCTACGAAACGACGGAACTCCTGTTGACCCACCTCGGCATCAGCTCGCTCGACGAGCTCCCGCTGATCTCCCCGCTCCTCTCCGACGGATCCGGAGGATTCGACGATGCCCACTGACACCACCCCCACCTCTGACGACCTGCCCTCGGGCGAGCGCCTCCAGAAGGTCATGGCCGCCGCCGGCGTCGCTTCGCGCCGCGTCTCCGAAGACCTGATCGCCGCCGGCCGCGTCACGGTCAACGGCAAGGTCGTGACCGAGGCCGGTCGCCGCATCGACCCCGCGACCGACAAGGTCGTCGTCGACGGCACGGCCGTGCAGCTCGACTCGACGCGCCGCTACGTGATGCTGAACAAGCCGGTCGGCGTCGTCAGCACCCTGAGCGACGAGAACGGCCGCCCCGACCTGACCCAGTTCACCAGCGACTACGAGGAGCGCCTGTTCAACGTCGGCCGCCTCGACGTCGAGACCAGCGGACTGCTGCTGCTGACGAACGACGGCGAGCTCGCGCACGTGCTGGCCCACCCGTCGTTCGGCGTCACCAAGACCTACATCGCGAAGGTCAAGGGCCTCGTGACCCCGGCCGTCATCGCCGAGCTGCTCTCGGGCGTCGAGCTCGACGACGGCCCGATCGCGGCCGACAAGGCCGCGGTGGTCGGGGGAGGCGCGGGGCTGTCGCGCTCCGCCGACTCGTCGCTCATCGAGATCACCCTGCACTCGGGGCGCAACCGCGTCGTGCGCCGAATGCTCGAGGCGGTCGGGCACCCGGTCATCGACCTGGTGCGCCGGTCGTTCGGGCCGCTGCACCTCGGCACGCTCAAGGTCGGCCACATGCGCTCGCTGAACAAGGCGGAGCTCGGGGCCATCCTCACCATCTCGCGCGACGCCTCCCCGTCGCCCCGCATCGACGCGATGCCCGTCACCGAGAGCGCCGACGCGCCGGTCGACGAGGCCGACGTCGTCGAGGTGCCCCTCGACGAGGCCGAGGTCGAGAAGGAGTACTACGACGAGGACGACGAGGAGTTCGACCCCGAGACCGACGCCCGCGACGCGAAGCGCCGCCGCGGGCCGTCCGGCTTCAAGGGCGACGCCTCGGCCGCTCCGTCGCGCCGGGCCGAGGTGCGCCGCCAGCAGGCCGGCCGCCGCGAGCCCCGCGACGAGCGCGGTGCACGCCCGGCGCGCGACGACCGCGGTGGGTACCAGGGTCGCGACGACCGCGGTGGCCGTCCGGCCGCGCGCGACGAGCGGGGCGGGTACCAGGGCCGTGACGACCGCGGCGGGCGTCCTGCCCGTGACGAGCGTGGT
>NZ_LMOX01000001.1:1671194-1681941 GCF_001423665.1 Frigoribacterium sp. Leaf164 | reverse complement strand
CCAGGGTCGCGACGACCGGGGCGGACGCCCCGAGCGTGGCGGCTACCAGGGTCGCGACGACCGTGGCGGGCGGCCCGACCGCGGTGGCTTCGTGTCGCGCGACGACCGTGGCTCGCGTCCTGAGCGCGGGGGCTTCGTCTCCCGCGACGACCGTGGCGGTGCGTCGCGGGGCGGCGACCGTCCGCTGAGCGCCGGCGAGGAGCGCGCGGCGGGCTACCCGAACCGCGACGCGAACCGCGATCCGCGCACGGGCCGTCCCTCCGGCGTCCGCGCCGGTGGCCCCGGCGCCGGCCGCGGAGGCCGTGACTACCCCGTCCGCGACGACCGCACGGGCGACCGCGGCGGGTACCAGGGTCGTGACGACCGCTCGGGTGACCGTGGTGCGCCGTCGCGGGGTGGGTACCAGGGTCGTGACGACCGTGGCGGCCCCTCGCGTGGTGGCTTCCAGGGTCGCGACGACCGTTCGGGCGACCGTGGTGCGCCCTCACGGGGTGGGTACCAGGGTCGCGACGACCGTGGCGGCCCCTCGCGCGGCGGGTACCAGGGTCGCGACGACCGGTCGAGCGACCGTGGTGGCTACCAGGGTCGTGACGACCGTGGTGGACCGTCGCGGGGTGGCTACCAGGGTCGTGACGACCGTGGCGGGCCTTCGCGCGGTGGCTACCAGGGTCGCGACGACCGCTCGGGCGACCGGGGCGGCTACCAGGGTCGTGACGACCGTGGCGGGCCCTCGCGGGGCGGGTACCAGGGTCGCGACGACCGTGGCGGGCCCTCGCGGGGCGGCTACCAGGGCCGCGACGACCGTGGCGGCCGTGACGACCGCGGCGGCGACCGTCCGTACCGCGGCCGCCCCGACGGCGACGGCCGTGGGCCCCGGGGAGGCGGCCGGTCGTGACCGTCCCGACCCGCGACTCCTCGACGCTGCCTGAGCCGGCGACGGCGGTGACCGTCGGCGACCTCGTCGACGGCAGCCGCCGCCTCTCCGGCCAGGTGCGCGTCGTGGGCGCGGGCCTGCTCGGCACCAGCATCGGCCTGCGCCTGCGCCAGCACGGGGTGGACGTCGTGCTCGACGACGTCTCGCCGTCGGCGCGCGCGCTCGCCGTCGACTACGGCGCCGGCCGCGTGCCCGCCGACGACGACGCCCCCGTGCTCGTCGTCGTCGCGGTGCCGCCCGACGTCACCGCCGAGATCGTGCACCGCGAGCTGCAGGCCCACCCGGAGGCGCTGGTCACCGACGTCGCGTCGGTCAAGGGCCTGCCCCTCGACGAGCTCGTCGCGCTCGGCGCCGACGTCTCGCGCTACATCGGCTCGCACCCCATGGCCGGGCGCGAGCGCGGCGGGGCCGTCTCGGCCCGCGCCGACCTCTTCGTCGGCCGCCCGTGGGTCATCGCCGGGCACGACGACATCAGCTACCGGCGCGCGGCCCTCGTCGAGGACCTCGCGCTCGACCTCGGGGCGACCCCGATCGAGATGACGCCGGAGGAGCACGACGCCGGCGTCGCCCTCGTCAGCCACGTGCCGCAGGTCGTGGCGAGCCTCACGGCGGCGCGTCTGCGCGACGCGCCCGACGCCTCCCTCGCCCTGGCCGGCGGCGGGGTGCGCGACGTCACGCGCATCGCGAGCAGCGACCCGGCCCTGTGGGTGCAGATCCTCGGGGCGAACGCGCCGCGCGTCGCCGCGGTGCTCCGCGAGCTGCGCGACGACCTCGACGGCGTCGTCACGGCGCTCGACGCCCCCTCGGCCCCCGGCGCGCGGCGCGCCGTGGCCGACCTCATCGGAGCCGGCAACGCCGGCGTCTCACGGCTGCCCGGCAAGCACGGCCAGTCGACCCAGTTCCGCTCGGTGGTCGTCATGGTCGACGACACGCCGGGCCAGCTCGCCCGCCTGCTCACCGAGATCGGTGAGATCGGCGTCAACCTGGAAGACCTGCGCCTGGAGCACTCGCCCGGCGCGCTGGTCGGACTCGCGGAGGTGTCCATCGTGCCCGAACAAGAAGACCGGCTCGTCGCCGAGCTGCAGCAGCGCGGCTGGACCGTCGTCGGAGGTGTCGCGTGAGCGCCGCGGACGGCGCCGCCGCCGCGGACCCCGCCGGTGCCGACCTGACCGGTGCCGACCTCGGGGTGGAGCGCTCGCCGGGTGAGCACGGCGTCGGCGGCCCCGCCGGCGAGGCGCACACCGCCGAGCTGCGCGACGAGACCGCCGAGGCCGTGCACCGCCACGTCGTCGTCGCCGTCGACGGCCCCGCCGGCAGCGGCAAGTCGAGCGTCAGCCGCGCCTCGGCGATCGCCCTCGGCTTCGACTACCAGGACACCGGCGCCGCCTACCGGGCCTTCGCCCTGCACGCCCTGCAGACGGCCGTCGACCTCGACGACGCGGACGCGATCGTGGGCGCGCTGCCCTCGTTCCGGTACGCGATCGAGATCGACCCGCACCGCGCCTCCTCGGTGACCGTCGACGGCGTCGACGTGACCGACGAGATCCGCACGCCCCGCGTCACCGGCGCGGTCAGCCACGTCGCGAAGGTGCCGGAGGTGCGGCGCTACATGGTCGACCTGTTCCGTCGCGTGATCGCCTCGACCGACAAGGCCGGCATCGTCACCGAGGGCCGGGACATCACGACCGTGGTCGCGCCGGACGCCCAGGTGCGGATCCTGCTGACGGCGAGCGAAGAAGCTAGGATGGCCAGGCGTTCAGCCGAGGTCACCGGGCAGAGCGCCGAGGAGACCGCTCGGCAGCTCTCGACCCGCGACCGGCTCGACAGCAAGGTCGTCGACTTCATGACCGCCGCCCCCGGCGTCTCGACGGTCGACTCCACCCACCTCGACTTCGACCAGACCGTGCAGGCCGTGGTCGAGCTCGTGCAGACGAGCACCCCCACTTCCTAGGAGCCTCCATGGCAGACGACGACAAGTACCCCGCGCTCGACGACTCGATGGTCGAGCGGATCCAGACAATCCCCGACGAGGACGCCGAGCAGCGCGCCCGCGCCCTCCGCGCCGGCCTCGCCGACTACGAGCTCGACGACACCGACCTCGACGTTCTCGACGGCGGCGAGTGGGACCCGAACGCGCTCACCTACGCGCCGGCCCTGCCGGTGCTGGCGATCGTCGGCCGCCCCAACGTCGGCAAGAGCCAGATGGTCAACCGCATCCTCGGCCGCCGCGAGGCCGTCGTCGAGGACAAGCCCGGCGTGACCCGTGACCGCGTCTCGTACAAGGCCGAGTGGGGCGGGCGCCGCTTCACCCTCGTCGACACCGGCGGGTGGGAGCCCGGCGCGATCGGCATCGACCGGTCCGTGGCCCTCCAGGCCGAGATCGCCGTCGACCTCGCCGACGCCGTGCTCTTCGTCGTCGACGTCAACGTCGGGGCGACCGCCACCGACGAGGCCGTCGTGCGGATGCTCCGCGCCTCGCACAAGCCCGTCATCCTCGTCGCCAACAAGAGCGACGACGCCCGGAAGGACCTGGAGGCCGCCGCGCTCTGGTCGCTCGGCCTCGGCGAGCCCTTCCCCGCGTCGGCGCTGCACGGCCGCAACGTGGCCGACCTGCTCGACCTGGTCATGACCAAGCTGCCCGCCGTCTCGACCGTCGCGAAGGAGGAGATCGGCGGCCCCCGCCGCGTCGCCATCCTCGGGCGCCCGAACGTCGGCAAGAGCTCGCTGCTGAACAAGGCCGCGGGGGAGGAGCGGGTCGTCGTCAACGAGCTGGCCGGCACCACCCGTGACCCGGTCGACGAGCAGGTCGAGATCGCCGGACGCGTGTGGACCTTCGTCGACACGGCCGGCATCCGCAAGCGCGTCCACCTGCAGCAGGGCGCCGACTTCTACGCGTCGCTCCGCACGTCGGCCGCGCTGGAGAAGGCCGAGGTCGCCGTCGTCGTCATCGACGTCACCGAGCAGATCTCGACGCAGGACCTCCGCATCATCGACCTGGTGCTCGAGTCGGGCCGCGCGCTCGTGCTCGCCTTCAACAAGTGGGACCTCCTCGACGACGACCGCCGCCGCTACCTCGAGCGCGAGATCGAGCAGGACCTGGACCACGTGTCGTGGGCGCCGCGCGTCAACATCTCGGCCCGCACCGGCCGCCACCTCGAGAAGCTCGTGCCCGCCCTCGAGCTCGCGCTCGACTCGTGGGACACCCGCATCCCCACCGGCAAGTTCAACGCCCTGCTCGCCGAGCTGGTCGCGGAGCACCCGCACCCGCTGCGCTCGGGCAAGCAGCCGCGCATCCTGTTCGGCACCCAGGCGGCCAACCGCCCGCCGACCTTCGTGCTGTTCACGACCGGCTTCCTCGACCCGCAGTACCGTCGCTTCATCACGCGTCGCCTGCGCGAGATCTTCGGCTTCGAGGGCACGCCCATCACGGTGAACATGCGGGTGCGCGAGAAGCGCAAGCGCCCCTGACCGGGCGGCCTCCGGGCCGTTCCCCTCACAGCCGCTGGAGCGCGACGCCCGGTGTGGACCCCGTCCACGCCGGGCGTTCATGTTGCTAGGGTCGTCCGTACGTCACATGACGTATATCGATGACGATGCGGAGGGCTGCGGCATGACGACAGGGGTGAGCGTCGATCTCGACGCGCTGGGCGAGATGGCCGAGGTGATGGCGCACGCGCGCGACGACCTGCCCTTCTCGCATCAGCTGACGGGCGACTGCACGGCGGCGCTCGGCTCGGGCGAGGTCGCGGCCGCCCTCGCGGAGGTGAGCCGCCACCTGGCACGCCGGGTCGACCGCCTGGTCGCGGCGATCACGGACGCGGCGCGGCTGCCGCGCCGCTTCGCGGAGGAGCTGCGCGCGGCGGACGAGTCGCTGGTGGGCGTGGTGGCGGGCCGGACGGGGGCGGCGGGCACGGCGGGCGTGGCGGGCGTGGCAGGGGGCGGTCGACGGTGACCGGGCACGAGGGCGACCCCGGGCGGGGCGACGCCGGCGAGGTCGAGCGGCTCGCGCGCCGGCGACGGGAGAAGGTCGACGACCTCGACCTCGGGCGCTACCACGCGGTGCGCTGTGGCGAGTGGGCGGCGACCTCGTGGCAGGCCGAGTCGGGTCGTGCCTTCGTCGCGGAGGCGGAGGCGATCGTGCGGGAGCTCGACGTGCTTCTGTCGACGGTCGACGAGCACGGCGCCGCCCTCGAGGGCTACGCGAGGGAGCTCGTCGACATCGCCGCCGCTCAGCGGCTGCTCGAGCAGGCGCGGGCGAGGGCGGAGGAGGCGCGGGACGACGCGTCGGCGACCCTGGTCGTCCTCGAGGCGGAGGCGGAGCTGCGGGTCGATCTGCCCGGGGTCTCGACGCCCGCCGATCACCGGCACGTCGAGCGGTCGGCCCTCGAG
Organism: Frigoribacterium sp. Leaf164; assembly: GCF_001423665.1. Classification (NCBI taxonomy): domain Bacteria; kingdom Bacillati; phylum Actinomycetota; class Actinomycetes; order Micrococcales; family Microbacteriaceae; genus Frigoribacterium; species Frigoribacterium sp. Leaf164. The sequence goes on along the minus strand of NZ_LMOX01000001.1, from coordinate 1,676,618 downwards.
CGGCGGATCGTCGACGCGGTCGCCGAGCTCGGCGTGGTGGGGCGACGGTGGGCCGAGCTCGTCGACCGGCGGCGGGCGGCCGACCACCGCCTCCTCTCGGCCCTGCACGGCGGGGGAGCGGTCGGAGCGCTCGTCGAGGCCGCCGACGCCGCCCGCGGCGTCACGAGCCCGGAGGGTGCGCTGGGGGTCGTGACGGGGCTGACGCCGTTCGAGCTGGCGTCGCTGCTGGCCGACGTGCCGCTGCTGGCCGTGCTCGTCGGCCAGGCGTCGCCCGAGGAGGTGCGCGGCTGGTGGGAGTCGCTCGGCGTCGACGTCGCGCTCGATGAGGACGGCTTCTCCGCGGCGCAGCGGGCGCTGCTGGCGGGGGCGCCTGGCCTCTTCGGCGCGCTGGACGGCCTGCCGCCGGGCGCCCGCGTCCGGGCCAACGGGACCGCCGCGCGTCGACAGATCGCCGAGAACGAGAGGACGATCGCGGGGGTGCTCGACGACCCGGAGCGAGGCGCCGTGATGGACGGGCTCGTGACGGCGCTGCGGAGGGAGAACGAGTACCTGTCGCGCGCCGCGGCGGTGCCGCCGGCGGTGCAGCTCTACACGTGGGACCGCGAGGGCGACCGCATCGTCGAGATGGTCGGCGACTGGGAGGCTCCGCCCGAGCGCGTCTACACGTACGTGCCCGGCACGTTCTCGGAGATGACGGGGTTCTGGGCGGAGAGCGGGGGCACGCAGTCGGTGGGCACCTGGCTCGTCGAGACCGATTCCCTCGACAGCGTCGCCTTCGTCTACAAGGACGGCCGCTTCCCCGGAGGGGGCGGCGTGGTCGCCCCGACGGAGACGATGGGCCTCGTGCCCGGCCTGCTCGAGGCGAACGACCAGGGCTACGCCCGCAGGTCGGGAGACCGCCTGGCCGCCTTCCAGCGGGGCCTGCACGCCGACCCGCTCTTCCGGTCGGCGCCGCCCGTCGAGGTCGCCGTCGGGCACAGCTGGGGCCTCGCCGACGTGCTGGCCTCGGAGGTGGCCGGGGCCCGGTACGACCACGTGGTGTCGCTCGCGGGGGCGGGCGCCGTGGACGACTGGCAGCCCGACCCGTCGACCGAGTACGACTCGCTGCGTTACCGCGACGCCCTCGGGCTGGCCCAGGCGACCGGCGGTGTCTACGAGGGGAGGGACCCTCAGTCGATGGTGGTCTTCGAGGACCAGGTGTTCGAGAGCGACGGCGACCGGGCCCTCGAGCTCGGCTCGCCCGTCTCGGAGTGGTTCGAGGTGCTCGCGACCAACCACGGCCTCGTCGCGACGACCGAGGTCGAGAACAGGCTCGTGCTCGGTCAGCTGCTGGCGGAGCTCGAGCGCAAGGACGTGTGGCCCCGATGAGGGTGCTGCGCAGGTCGGTCGCGGTCATCGCCGTGGCCTCGGCGGTCGCGGTGGCGACGGGAGGATGTTCCATGCTGACAGGGCCCCGTGCCGACCGGACGCCGGTGCCGATCTCGCGGCAGCCGCTGGCGGAGATCAAGGTCGACGTCAAGGCCGTCGAGGCCGACCTCGCCTTGTTCGTGCCCGCCGAGCTGGTGCTCGCCGTCGAGCCCGACACGAGCGGCGTCATCATGGACTGCTCGAACGGGGGCGTCTCGTGGGCGAGCCACACGACGGTGCGGGTGTCGCGGCCCCCCGACTTCGAGGAGATGGCCGAGCGCCTCCGGGCGACGTGGGCGCGCGCCCCCGAGTTCTCGGTCGTCGTCGGTGACCCCCGCCAGGCCGGCGACGGCTTCTACCTCGTGGGGTCGGGGGCGCAGAGCTACATGGTCGGCATGCTCGGCGACGTCGTCCAGATCATGTCGTTCGGGCCCTGCTTCGAGCTCGTGCCCGAGCGCGACGGCTACCCGTGGGACATCCGGGCGGAGTAGCGGGCGGGATGGTGCACGATGGGGTCGTGCGACTTGTGCGAGACGGCGTGGTGCGAACCCGGGAGGGTGCCGAGGCGACCACGCGGCTGAGCGACGCGGCCGACGAGCTGTGGCGGCGCCTCCGGCTGGACCGCCTCGCGGGCGGGCGCCAGGCGAGCTACGTCATCCATGAAGACATGCGGGAGCACCCGCGCACGGTGCGGGCGTTCATGGGCATCCGCTGGCTGCTGCTCGCCGAGACAGTCGTCGGCCTCACCGCGATCTTCATCGCGGCCGTGCTGACGGCCCGCGGGGAGCACGTGCCGTGGGCGGTGTGGTTCCGGTCGACCGTCGTGCTCTTCCTCACCGCGACTCTCTACGTCTTCGCCTGGCGGGCGCAGCTCGGCTGGTGGTGGGCGTACGCCCGGCTGAGGCTGTTCAGCCGCATCTTCCCGATCGTGACGCTCGTCGTCGCGACCATCCCCGGGCTGTACCCGTTCTGGATGGTCGTCGAGCAGATCGTCTTCTCGCTGATCATGATCGGGATCGGCGACCTGCTGACCAGCGACCACATGCGCGAGGCGTTCCCGCGGCCGGCGAAGGGCGGGCGCGAGCGGCGCTGACGGTGTCGCTGCTGCTGCTGCTGCTGTCGCCGCCGCTGCCGTCGCGGCTAGCGCCAGCGGCGGAGCAGGACCTTCTGCAGGAGGTTCAGCACCGCGTCGGTGAGCGTGCCGAGCACGGCGAGCAGGATGATCGCGAGGAACATCCGGTCGACGCGGCCGTTCGCCTGCGAGTCGCTGAGCAGGAAGCCGAGGCCCATGGACGACGCGATCAGCTCGGCCGCGACGAGGAAGAGCCAGGACTGCGCGAGCGCCAGCCGCAGGCCCGACACGAGCGAGGGCAGCACGGCCGGCAGTTGCACCCGGGCGAAGAGCGAGACGGGGCCGAGGCCGTAGGCGCGACCCGCCTCGACGAGGTGCGGGTCGACGTGCCGCAGTGAGCCGGCGACCGTGGTGAACACGGGGAAGGCCGCACCGATCGCGATCAGGGTGATCTTCGAGTCCTCGCCGATGCCGAGGTAGAGGATGAGCAGCGGCACCCAGGCCAGCGACGGCACCGCGCGCACCGCGGCGATCGACGGCGCCAGCAGCGCCTCGCCGACCCGCGACAGCCCGACCACCGCGCCGAGCACGAGGCCGACGACCGAGCCGACCGCGAAGCCGATCAGCACCCGCTGCACCGAGATCGCGACGTACTGGCCGAGCTGCCCCGTGCCGGCGAGCTGCACGCCCGCCGTCCAGACGTCGAGCAGCGAGGGGACCTTGTAGGCCGGGACGTCGCCGACCGTGGTGGCGAGCACCCACGCGAGCACGAGGGCGACGGGCAGGATCGCCCCGAGCAGTGCCAGGCCGCGGCGCCGGGAGCGGGCCGGTGCGGGGGTGCCGGCCCGCGACTCCTGCGAGCCCGACCGGGCCCCGGCTCCGGACCCGGCAGCAGCGCCGGCGCGCGCGTCCGCGGCCGCGGCCTCGACGACGGCGTGCGACTCGGCCCGGCGGCCGTCGACCGGGAGCGACTGGTCGGTCACGACGCCGTCGCGGCCTTCGCGTAGGTGTCGTCGAAGAGGGAGTCGAGGGCGTCGTCGACGGCTCCCTCGGAGGCGACGTCGCCCGACTCGACGAGGATGGGCGCGACCTTCTCGAGCACGGCGCGCTGGTCGTCGCCGGGCACCGGGTCGACGTCGAAGTGGGTGCGCTCGAGCACGCTCGTCGCGACGGCGGGGTCGATGCTGGCGACCCCGGCGAGGATGTCGGCGGTCTGCTCGGGGTTCTCCTCGGCCCAGGTGCGGGCCTCCTCGTAGGCGTCGACGACGACCTGGGCGAGGTCGGGCGACTCGTCGAGGAACGACTCGGTCGCGTTGAGGAACCCGTAGGTGTTGAAGTCGACGTTGCGGTAGAGCAGCTTGGTGCCCGACTCGGCCTCGCTCGCGGCCATGATCGGGTCGAGCCCGGCCCAGGCGTCGACGCTGCCGTTCTCGAGGGCGGCGCGGCCGTCGGCGTGCTGGAGGTTCTGCACCGTGACGTCCTGCGGGCTCAAGCCGTTGGCCTCGAGCGCCTGCAGCAGGAAGAAGTAGGGGTCGGTGCCCTTGGTCGCGGCGACGGTCTTCCCCTTGAGGTCGGCGACGTCGGTGATCGCGCTGTCGCCGGGCACGACGAGGGCCGACCACTCGGGCTGCGAGTAGATGTCGATCGTCTTGATGGGGGAGCCGTTCGAGCGGGCGAGGAGCGCGGCCGAGCCGGCGGTCGAGCCGACGTCGACGGCCCCGGCGCGCAGCAGCTCGTTGGCCTTGTTCGAGCCCGCCGACTGGGTCCAGGTGACGGTGACGTCGTCGCCGAGGGCGTCCTCGATGAAGCCCTGGTCCTTCACGATGAGGCTCAGCGGGTTGTAGGTGGCGAAGTCGACGTCGAGGGTGTCGGCGCTCCACTCGGCGGTGCTCGCGCTGGCGTCGCCCCCGGCCGCGTCCGCCGCGTCGCCGTCGGAGTCCTCGCCGGCGACGCAGCCCGTGAGGGCCAGCGCCGCGACGGCCGTCATGCCGAGGGCCGCGAAGGAGGCGCGGGTGCGGCGCGAGGGGGAGGTGCGGTGGCGGGTCATGGTCGTCTCCGTGCTGTCGGGGGCGGGGCTGGTGGGGTGGTCTGGTGGGGTGATGTGGTCGTGGGTGGATGGCTGGCAGGCCAGGGCGGGGCCCTGTCAGGCGGTCCGGGCGTGGGCGCGGTGGACGCCGAGGCCCTCGAGCAGCTCCTGCCGGAGGGCGGCGAGCTCGGGGGCGTCGCGGTCGCGGGGGCGGCCGCCGGGGACGGTCACGATGCGCTGGACGCTGGTCGCGCCTCCGGCGCTCGCGGCGAGATCAGCGAGCAGCACGACGCGGTCGGCGAGGTAGAGCGCCTCGTCGACGTCGTGCGTCACGAGCACGACGGTCGTCGGCAGGGACGCGTGGACGTCGAGGAGGAGGTCCTGCATGCGCAGCCGGGTGAGGGCGTCGAGGGCGCCGAACGGCTCGTCGAGCAGCAGCACCGCGGGCTCGCGGGCGAGGGCCCGGGCGAGGCTGGCGCGCTGGGCCATGCCGCCGGAGACCTCGCGGGGGCGCAGGTCGCCTGCTGCTCCGAGCTGGACGAGGTCGAGGAGCTCGGTGAGGCGCGCCTCCTTCGCTGCCTTGCTCAGCGACGACCCGTCGGGCCGTCGCCGGGGCAGGCCGAGGGCGACGTTGCCGCGGAGGGTGCGCCAGGGCAGGAGGCGCGGCTCCTGGAACGCGACTGCGCACCGCTGGTCGACCGGTCGTGCGGCGTCGTCGGCGATGTGCACGGTGCCGACGTCGGGCTGGTCGAGCCCGCCGATCTGGCGCAGCAGGGTCGACTTGCCGCAGCCCGACGGGCCGAGCACGGCGACGATCTCGCCGGCCGTCACGTCGAGGTCGAGGGCGGCGAGCACGGGGCGCTCGCCGAAGCGCCTCCCGACGCCGCGCAGGCGGATCGGCAGGGCCGAGGAGGCGCGG
>NZ_LMOX01000001.1:1616461-1671185 GCF_001423665.1 Frigoribacterium sp. Leaf164 | reverse complement strand
CCCGCCGCAACATGCGTCCCTGATCAGGGCCACTCGGCAAAGGCTGCCCGGGCCGCATCCGTTCGGTAGAACTTCCTCAGGGCCGCGGGGGAGGGAGCGGCGGGGAGGTGCGCGAGGTCGTCGCGGGTGACCTGGAGGGCCTCCTTCGACACGGTCGGCGCATAGGTGATCCGGCTGCCGTCCGGCTCGATCCGCAGGAGGAAGGCGTCGAAGGCGACGTGGTGGTTGAGGCAAAGAGGGAGCCCGTTGACGGCTTCGTCGGGGCCGCCGATGCTCTTGGGGATGAGGTGCGCACCCTGGATGAGTCGAGGAACGGCGATGTCGCAGAGGGCGCAGGTCGTGCCGTAGCGGTTGAGCACGTCGATCTTGAAGCGTCGTTGCTGGGTCCGCTGCTGAACGAGGCGAAGAATTTGCATCGGCAGTCCGTCGAAGAGATTTACGTCGTCTTCCGAGTCGGGCAGCTCGTGGGCTGGGGCGAGGGGCAGGACCCCTTCGACGAAGGTGACGAAGAAGACGGCCTCGTCGTCGTTGAATCCCTTGACGTAGCCGAGGCGGACATCTTTGAGTCGCTCACGGAGGGCGTTAGGCGTCACGACGAAGAGGGGCAGGCCGAGCGACTGGGTGCGCTTGACGGATTCGATCTCGTTGCGGTCGAAGGAGGCAGGCCGTTGGGTGCTCGGATAGTGGTAGTCGAGATGTTCGTCGCTGAGATCGTCGGCGTACGTGCGGCCGGTGTGTTTCAGAGTCAGGGCCACGCGGCCCGGCCCGCCGATGGTCCAGTCGCCGCTGCCATCGAAGAAGATGCCCGCTTGGCCGGCGTAGAGCCCGAGGGCACGGACTGCGGACGGTTCGAGGCCGGTGGCGGTGCCTGTCTCGGAGAGCTGGCTCCACAGGGTCAGGCGTCGCTGATGCTCGCCCTGAGTCCACTCGGCGATCCCCACGAAGAAGATCATGACTCACGTATGCGGGATCTCGCGCATCACTCACGTCCCCAGCTCGTGGGTCAGGCTGGGGGTGCACTCAGCACCCCTCGCGATCCGCTATGCTTGTCGGGTTGCCTCGGTCGGGGCAACACCAAGAAATCGTTTCTCCGGAACGAATTCTCGGGCTGTGGCGCAGCTTGGTAGCGCACTTGACTGGGGGTCAAGGGGTCGCAGGTTCAAATCCTGTCAGCCCGACCAAACGATTTAGTGACTGGTCGCATGAGTGAAGAGCCGGCGACATAGGTACAAAGATGCGCTGCTCGAAAAGCGCATTCGTCACTCTTTAGCGCGTTTTGGCATGGTGAGCTCAATCCAGACGGCGGCGGCGGGTAGCCCCCGTAAAAACTCCTACCCGAGGATCGTCTCGACAAGTTGCTCTGCTGCCGGACTATCGGCCCGGCGGCTCCTCAAGTACGCCCGAGCTGCCGAAGAGTGCTCTGACTGAGGTCGAATAGCTCGCGCAAGGGCATCAAAGTTCCTTTTGAGGATTGCCCTGGCCTGGGCATCCCCCCCGCCGCCGATTAGTGCGCTCAGCGTGTCGTCGAACGTGCGCCCAAGAGTGCGGTTCAGCTTTTTTCGTTGGTCGACAATGCCGGGGTGATCTAAGTGATAGATCTCAATACTGCTTGTCGCCCTACTTTCAGCCCAGGAGTCCGGGGTGCACCAGAGCGTGTTGCTGCTCGGACGCCCATCGAGACCGAAGGTCAGGAGGTGAACATCCTGAGCGGACGTCGGATCAAGTAGAGTCGCGCTTTCGGCGCTAATGGCGTCAGAGGCATTTGTTGCACGCGCACTACCATCCCTCAACGGAAAGCGATCAGCTTTTCCACCTCCTTTTGAAGTTTTAACCCCCCGTCGGTACTGATTGCAGTACTGGCATGCGAGGCGAAAATTGTCGGGTTCGAGCGCGAGCCACCAATATCCACTGTGGGCAGCATCCTCGGCTACACGACCTTTAGGTCGAAAGTGATCGACTTGGAGGTCGGACCTTATCTGCCGACATTCGCAATACCAGCATTTGCCGTGGCTGGCAAATGCCAAGGGCATCTTGAGCTCAGACCACAACTTAGCTGCTTTGGCCATGGTTTTTTTAAATGGCTCTTTGTCTTCCAGCTTGTACTTTTCCGTAATCTCCAGCTTTAGTAGTGCGGCCCTTTCCAGCCAATCTGTTGGAACATCTACTAAGTCCGTATCCACAAAAATCAAACTTCAGCGCTTCCATTTAGGAGCTCATTCAATACCTGACGAGCCAGCTGGGCTTCTTCGAGTTGCTCTTCACGCGATCGAACTAGTGTCACGGGCACCGCGCGGTCCAGCATCGCTTTCTCGAACTCGTTATAGAGCCGGTCATGCGTCATGAACGTGAACCCGAGGTCACGAAGTTCGTTCGACAGCTCGCCTAATTCTTGTTTCTCCGACGAACTCAGCGACGTCTCCGCAGCGAGTCTGCGATGTCGCTCAACTTTGGCAAGTGTTATGGCGTCGAGGTCGCTAGCGAGTCCATATATCTCACTTGTGAGCAAACCAGCAACCCCTAGCCCCCGCGGGTCGACCTCCGGGTGACGCGCGTAGCTCTTACCTGCATCCTTTTGAAGCAGCAGTACCTGCTCCTTCAGCAGACCAGATATAACCAACGGATCGTGGGTCGCCATCAAGAGCTGACTTGTTGCGTCTGACGTTCCAGTCCCGCTTTCCAACATTCGAACGTAATCCAGACTCCAAGCAGCGTTAAGGTGAGTGTCAGGCTCATCGAGCAGGAACAGCGATTCAGCTTCCGCCGTAAAGCGAAGTAGCCCCAACACCATCAAGAGCTGCTGTTCGCCCTCGCTGAGCTCGCGGAAAACAAGAGAGTGTTCGCCACCTCGCATCCGAACTCGTACACGAACTTCGGCCAACAGATCCGCTGAAAGGATGCTTTCAAAGGCCTTAAAGAGCTGTTGCGGACTACCGGCGTATCGAGATTCAGCGAGCTTTTGCAAACTCATTCGATCCTTGAGGTAGAGAAAGATTTGTTCCCGCCCGCGCTCTCGACCCGAACTGGCCACCTTGTGCCGGAGAGGGGCTAGGGAAAGGTCCCACAACTCGTCCAACAGAGAAGCCACGGTGCCTCGTGCATTCCAGAATCTGTCGTTACCCGAGCTTCCAGTCACCTTACGATGGGCCCAGTAGGGTTCCTTCAGTACAAAGAGAGCCGAATCGAAAGAATCGATTCCCAGATAGTCCCGTAAGACGGGTTCCAAAGTGTCAGACAAGAAGAACGCAAGAAGTACAAATTGACTGTGGATTGGTTGTGCATAAAAAAGCCGACGCAACGGTGCTTCGACACCGTCGCGAAGTTCTTTGCTAAAAGCCTCCTGGTGATGGTTGTAGTGCTCTCGTAGCCGATCCGATGGACCTGAGTAATAGCCGAAGACGAAATCCGGCAGGAGCCTGGGGCTAGCGGAACTGCCTCCGAGACGGCTTTTCGGCGTTTTCTTTCCATCGACGAGGACACTCAATTTGTCGCCTTGGACGTAGTTATCCATCTGGATATCGAGACCACGACATTCGTATCGGATTCGAAACGGTATTGAAGGCACGCGTCCCAGGTCTAAGTCGCGAAAAATAATAGTAAGAGCCTCAAGCAAGTTTGATTTGCCTGTTCCGTTTCGGCCTACTAGGACAGAAACCGGCGAGGCAGCATCGAAGTTAGCGTCGAAATCACTCAAGTTCTTAAACTTACGAATATGAACCGACTTAAGTCTCACTTGATTCTCCTAATGAGCGAGGCGCCGTCTGTCCGGACTTCCTCCACGTCCTTATATTCGACAAGTCGGCGTAACTCGAAATAAAAAGCGTCGACGTCTTGGTCCACCGAGGACCTCGGCCTATCCAAACTGCTGAAAAGCTCTTCGGGTGTCAGGCCTTGCGGGTACTGGTCAAGGGCGGCAAGTACGGATTTAAAAGTATTCCGGCCCGGCGCTCGTCGGTTGTTCATGGAATTCCTCGCTACTTCCGTTACCTGGGGCGGCGCAGTGGGTGTTACTGGCGAACTCGAGAAGCAATGGGCAAGAAATGCGGTCCATCCTGACGCAAGCTTGTCGTCCGCGGAGTCTACGGCGGCCTTTGCTTGGGCTATCAAAGACGCAGTCGTTGCGAACGACTTCATTATGGTGTCCTGGAATTCTCGGTCAGGTAGAGCCACGTTGATGCCCCGCAGGCGATTGAGGGGCAGTTTTGGTTGCGTCGAACCTGTTAGGAAGGCTTGCAGGTCGCTCTCATTGAGAGCCTGTGCCAAGAAAGCAGTATTGACCGAATCGATAACGCCTAGGACGTGCACATGGTTGTTGGCCCAGAAGCGACCCGTAGCTTGAAAGGCGATACTTTGCCGGCGAGACTCTAGGTTTTGACCGTCCTCGCTTAGCAGGAGGAAATTGCCTTCGTGAGTGTGCCCGTCGATGTAGTCGATGATTCCGGATGCCCCAAAGTATGGCGTGCCCCCGGGGCGACGGGCGCGTTCGTTTCTATTGAGGGGGACTCTCTTCCTGTCGTGGACTGAAACGATGTCGTCTAGCTCTTTCGTTACCCAAGCTTCACCACGGGCCTGGGACGCGTCCACAAGATCCCTCCACATGCTGGAGGGCGCCCGCGCCAAGAGGCGTCGTGCCCGGTTCAGGGCGCTCGAACTTAAGTCCAAGTAGCCCTTAGCTCTTACGATACGGTCGGCAATCATTTGTTGTTCGGCGGGCGTAGGCAACGGAATGACGACAGTCGCTAGTCGTTGACTGCTGAGATTTGGGACCACAGAACCAACGGCACGCTGAGCCAACTGCTCCTGGCCGGCTGGAGTGCGCAAAAACCAAAGGAGGTATTCCGCTTTAATATCAGTTGTTACTCGAATTCGTATGAGGTAACTAGCTGCCACTGCCCGGGGCGGCTTCCTAACGATGGCGACGTTGCCCACAGAGCCAGCGCCAGTCCGAGCGACCACAATGTCGCCATCCTCAAGATAATGCCCAACACTATTTGGCTTCTTGGCCGCATAAGGGACCTCCGCCCAATCAACTTCCCCTGTGGGAATATCACTAGTTCGGACCAGACGCACGTCTCCCTCCGCCGCGGCAGGGGACGTCCACCCACCCGAAATGTCCGCCACTTCGGAAAGAGGGACGCTACGCATCATTGTCAACCAAAATTGACTGCAGCCGTTCGAGGCTGCGAAGAGCGACATCTAGTTGGTCGCGTGCTTCACGAAGGAGTTCTTCGGACTCGGGCACGCTTACATCTTCGGCGGTCGACCTCCACTCGAGACGGTCGAGTTCGTATTGAACCTGCTCGACATCACCCGCAGTGAATTTGGTCCAGCGCTTGCTTGGCGACTGGCTCTCGGAGCGAGGAGATCTCCCGTGCGCATCCGGTCCGTACACGTCGACGAATTCCGCCAGTTCCGTAGCGCCTAGAGGCTTACGACCAGCACTCTCCCTCGACCGTGCGTCGTATATCCAAACGTCGCTACTTGGGTTTTCGTTGCTTAGGAATAGAACGTTGGTCTTGGTCCCAGCGGTGTAAGGCGCGAATGTGCCATCTGGAAGGCGAAGTACCGTATGAAGTTTGCATCGCCGCAACATCTCCGGCAGCAGGCCCCTCGCTGTCTCACCAAATAGGCTACTGTCAGGCACCACAATCGCCGCCCTCCCGCCTTGTCCGAGAGACTGCACAATATGCTGGACAAAGTTAGCTTGCTTATTCGTTGTCCGAAACCAGAAATCTTTCCGGTCGGGAATCTGATGCCCCTGGCTTCCAAAAGGTGGGTTGGCCAAAATTATTCGTGACGCATCACTGGCGGGCGACTGCAGTGCGTCCCCCAATGTGACTGCAAAATCCCTAATGTCATGCAATTGGCCATTCATGAGCGCCAGCCGACGTGGCCTTTGGACGAGTTCATTCCCGCGGTACTTGATCTTTGTGCTCGTGCCGGATTGCCTAACAAGCCACTCATGAGCCGCGATTAAAAATCCCCCCGTTCCAGCCGCCGGATCGAGGACCTCGCTGTCGCCTTCAAAGTAGCCAGGCTTCAGGCACGCCACAATAGCTTTCGTCAGAACTCGGGGCGTGAAATACTGGCCAGCCCCTTTTTTTCCCTCAGACGCCGCCTGGTCGAGGAGATATTCAAAAGCGTCCGCTTGAACGTCTCGTTCTAAACTTTCCCATTCCAATGAATTGAGTTCTGTCATGAGGGTTCTTAGGCTTGCGTCGGAGGCGAACTCCGAACGAGCGCCCGCGAAGATGGCCGACACCTCGCTCTCCGCGGAGCCTAGTTCGCCAAGGAGAGTTTCGTAGACGGATGTCAACCCTGCGACGGGTTGTTCTTCCAGAAGGGACCAGGCCGAGCCAGCTTTACCGCCAGCTTTTGTCGAGGCCATCTTTAGAAATAATAGGTAGGTAATTTGGTCCAGGTATTGGCCATAGTCCATGCCATCATTTCGAAGAACATTGCAGTATTTCCAGAGTTTCGGCCCAATAGTATTCAAGTGCACTAGCCCTTCAAGCTACATGAGGCATGTTCGTCCTTGAGCCGAGCAGTCATCGGTCTTCCTGCCACGGGACGAAAGTTTCGCCTTGTTTGCCCAAGGTTAGTGGCCATCTTGCGCGCGCAGAGAGCGGCCGGGGTGCTCGGCATGTCTGCGCTCGTCTCTTGCCCCGGGTGCTGGTATCCCGGTGGCATCAGCTTCCGCCATCACGATGCAGCATCTTGGGTTCCCGCTGGCTGAGAGGTGAGAGAACGGACGCCGACCCACAGTCCGTCGCGGGCCCGGGTCATGGCCACGTAGAGCTCACGGCGGTCGAGGTCGCGGCGCTCGCGGTCCGTCTCCGAGGTGGGCTCCGCACCTGTAGCCAGCAGAGCAGGCTCGACCCGGGCAAGAAGCACCTGCTTGAACTCGAGACCCTTGGCGCGCTTGACGGTGCCCACCTTGACGGCGTCCACGGGGCGGCCGTCGTACCGGTCGAGGGCGATGACGGGGATGCCGGCCGCGACCAGCGCCTCCTTCGTCTTCGTCACCTGCCAGTGCGTGGTGGAGAGAACTCCGACGTCGCCCCACGACGTACCCACGAGCCGAGTGACTCCGCGCACGCGGTCGACGAGAGCGGCGTCGTGATCGGGCCACGAACGGTGTCGGCTATGGATGGGTACAGGGCCGCTCCGGGTCACGGTGTCGACCCTGTCCATGAGCTGCCCAGTGCCCTCGATGTCGGTGTACTGGTCGCCCGCGACGACGGCGTTCGCGAAGGCGAGGATCTCCGCTGTGTTGCGATGGTTGACGTCGAGGACGACGCCGCGGCCGCTGAGCGAGATCCCGACCTCGGACAGCGTGTAGCCGCCCGGGTAGATCGTCTGCTGGCCGTCGCCGATGAGCGTCAAGCCGTCGGAGCGGTCGCCGACGAGCGAGTGGAGGAGGGACACCATGGCGCAGGTGAGGTCCTGCGCCTCGTCGACGATGACGGCTCCGTAGCGTTCCAGCGGCGTCGCGCGGAGGCTGTCGCGGGCCAGGAGGATGACGTCCGCGAAGTCGTGCGCGTCACGGCGGCGGAGGCCCCGTTCATAGCGCTCGAAGAGCGACCAGACGTCGCGGCGCTGGACGACGGTCAGACGGTAGCGCCTGCCGACACGGGCGAGGTCGGCATACTGCTCGAAGGTCCGGATGCCGCGGCCCTTGATGACGTGGTCGATCTCGTCGCGCCAGTAGCGGGAGGTGGTCCCGGACGAGTCGAGAGCGCCTCCTCGGGTGCGGCCCGCCCACGCCTCGTCGAAGGCGCTGTCGGCTGCTTTCCTGTTCAGACGGACGGTGCAGCCGCGCTCTGCCAAGAGGTCGAGGGCGAAGCCGTAGATCCCATGGAAGTCCACCGCGTCGACCGTGTCGGGCGCGAGACGTGCAAGGAGGTTGCTGAGCACCTGAGGGAGCGTGCGCACGAAGGTCGTGAACAAGACTCGCGTGCTGCCGTTGCGGGCCAGGTAGGCAGCCCGGTGGAGTCCGACGACCGTTTTGCCCGTGCCCGCGGAGCCACGGATGCGCGCGGGGCCGTTGAAGCTCCGCCGCACCAGTTTCGCCTGGGCAGGGTCCAGGTACGACATCCACTCCTCGATCGGAGCGGCGAGGATGCTGTCGAGCAGAGCCGCGTCGACCTCGTCCGCAGACACGACGTCCGCGAGCGTCTCGGCCACGGAATCGATCGGACGCGACAGGACCGGCTCGGGCACGGTGACGTCGATGTTCGCCGTGGCGTGCAGGACGGGGAAGTGGTCGAGCACACGGTGAAGGACGGTGTCGACTTGGCTCGACGTGAGCCGAGCCCCGGGGGAGGCGATGTGACGGAGCACGTCGCGCTCGCCCACCACGGCCACCGGACCGACAGTTTCCCTGACGCCCTTCTGCCCGGCGAGAACGGCGACTGCGTGCACCTCGGTCGGTGCGAGGCCCACCTCGACGAGGATGCCCTCCGTGTTGTAGGCGAGGTCGGCGAGCGACGCTAGGTCTTCTGTGACGTCAGCCTGTCCGCGGAAGATGCGGCCGTCGTGGATCGACACTTCCCTCCACGCCTTCGTGTCGACGATGTGCACCCCCGACGGGCCGACGACGATCAGGTCGACCTGCGCGCTGCGGCTTCCCGGCCACGCACGGTCGGGAAGGAGGTGGTAGCCGAGTGCGCTGAGTGGCGCGAGCTCGCTGGCCACACGTTTCTCGGTCACTCCGGCGAGCCCGAACCGGGCCGCTCTGTCGTGGGCGAGCGCAGCCTCGCGCTCGTGGGCCTCGGCAAGAGCCTGCTGTCGGTGGGCCTCGTTGGTGGCGGACGCGCCTGCTGCTGCCACGGTCGGCTACGCCGTCTCGAGTAGCGGGCGCTGAGTGGCGCGTTGAATGACGTGGTTTTTGCGAATCATGGTGTTCCCCCGTATTGCGTCCTGCCTGACCGCAGGTCCCTCAGCCATGCTGACATGCTCCCCAGGTCGAGACGGGCGGCAAGGGTACCCAGTTCTGGGGGCCGCAGGACGAGCCGCATCGCCGTCGGAAGGCGGTGGGATATTGTCCAGATCACCAAGGGCCAGATTTGACGGCGGGCCTGTGCAGATAGCCCACGGTTCCGGCCGTTCCGTCAGTCGAGGAAGAAACTGAGGGCTTTCGCCTCCGAGTCCAGGACGTCGGCTTCGTCGACTCCGATCTTCAGCGCCAGCTCGACGGAACCGAGGGCGGCGACCACGACGTCGGGGGCGAACGCCCGTTGCAGGACCGCGAAGTAGTCAGTGATGGTGAGGTTGAGCTTTTCGATCAACTCCTCGTGCTCGGCCTTGAGTTCATCATCCAGATGTGCCTGCGCGGCCAGATAGCGCTCGATGAGAGCGGTCTCCCGTTGAGACAGGGACGAGCGGGTCGCCTGGTACATGACAGTGCCGACGGTGTTCCCGATCACGGCACCCAGGACAGGCACGGGGATCAGCATCTGACCGATCAGGGACGACAGAGCACTCACTGCCGTGTCCAGGCAGATCAGCTCCGCATTCTCGATGAATTCCGTCTCGGTGATCTCGCTGCGACGGAGCTTGTTCGCTTGCTCGGCGATGCCGACCGCACTCGTGACGACGGAGCTGGCGACAGCTGCGGACGTCGCGGTGAAGTTCGTGAGTGAGTAGATCGTGATTCCTCGGAGGCCTCCCTTGGCGACACCACGACCCGCTGTACCTGCGACGTCCGCCCAGTCATCGCTCGTGAACTCCTGGAGCTTCTTGCCGCCACGCCGTTTCTCCACGACGGCCATCACGAAGGCGGCGCCACCTTCGACGGCTGCGCTGAGAAGGGTGGCTTCCATGCCCTCCTGGAATCCTGGTCGACTGTCCTGGCGCATCTCGTAACGGCGTGTCTCATCGGTCGAGGCCAAGGCGTCCTTCTCGCCCCGCAGGGTCTCTCCGTAGGCGCCCCTCTGGACCTCGTGATAGTCGAGACGGGATGGTTCCAGCGAGTTGATGTCGACGGTTCCAGTCGCGAAGAACGCCTGCACTCGCCTCCAGTCCGTCAGCGAAGGGCCGTCGCCGCTCCGGGACAGGTGCGTCGCCGTGTCCTCCGGGCTCATCGAGTAAAGCTCCCGGATCACGTCGAAGTGGTCTGCGGGAATCTGGTACCGACCGCCGTTCTTGATAAAGTCCGGGTACTTGCTCAGGTGATCGGTGATGGCTCCGAGCCCGAGACGACCGCCGGCGGCGACGAACTTCTGCTGGATCGCTATCCCCTCTCGCAGCAGATCGACCGGACCGTTGTCGTTGACCCACTGGTAGACAGCACCGTCACCGACGACCTGACGTCGCGCATTCCCGACACCGACCTCGGCGACCTCGGCGATGAAGCCGTGCATGCCCTTCACCCCGCCACGGTTCGTGGCCACGACCTCCAGATCGATCTTCTTGATCGCGGAGTCGATGCTCGAGAGAGCGTCCACGATGTTCGTGTCCTGCTCCGCCAAGCGACGGAGCAGCGTGTCGAGCCTCAGCTGGTTGAGATGGCCGATCCAGGCGGCGATCGCCTGCTCCTGGTTGCTCTTGGCGAGCTCGGATGCCTTACTCACCGTCAACGCTCTCCGCGAGGCGTCGACCCAGGAGGGCCGCACAGCTCCTGGTGTTGTTCACCAGGGCGACGAGCTGACTCTGTCGAGAAGGAGTCAGGGAGAGATAGTCGGAGCCGAATGCGGACAGGCTCTCGCCGTAGGCCTTCGCGAGCGATTCGCGGATCACCGTCGTTCTGGTGAGGAGATCGCCGATCTCGGCGTCCATGCCCTTCACGATCGCGGTGTTCCGCTTCACGGCACTCAGGGCTTCTTCGTGTGCTTCCCGGTTCTCGAGTTTCTTCTTCGTGAAGAGCGCGATCGACGCAAGGAGGCCTGCTCCTGCGATCGTCCAGCCGACCGGCCCTGCCAGCGCGAGCAGGGCGCCGCCCGCGGCCGCCCCGCCACCTCCGGCGGCGAGGGTTCCTCCCCCCAACCAGGTGAGGGCAGCGTTCGTCGCGGCTACGCCGGAGAGGGTGGAGATCGCGGTCCCGGTCGACGCGGCGCCGAAGGTAGTGGCGACCCAGAGCGCTGCCGTCGGGGCGAGGCTCGCGACAGCTGCACCGGTGGTGAACCCGGCGCCGACACCCAGGGCCGATGTGCGGGCTGCGTCGAGATCCCGCCGCGCGAACTCCTCGGCGTCGAGGAACTCTGCACTGTCGACGGCGATCTGCTCGAAGTCAGCGTCGAAGGACTTCGGCGTGTTCGCCACGCTGTTCACCAGGAGCTCGACGAACCCGATGAGATCTGTCGACCTGTCGCGCTGTCCGAGGAGGGCGAGGCCCTTGTCGTTCATCAGGGTGAAGGCATCGTTGTAGTGGGCTATCGCCTCCGCGTACGGATCAGCCTTCTTCGTGGCGAACTTCTCGATGGTGTCGACGGCGGCCTCCCGGACGTCGCCCGCTTGCTCGACGACCTTCGCGGACGTGGTGCGGACGAACTGTCCGATGTCACCCACCGTCTTCACCACGTTGTCTCTCGCCTTCTCAGGCATGCTCGATTCGGTCATTTCAGCCCCCGGGTCGTGTCGACGTCGATCGTTGGCCCGAGCGTATCGAGGGGGCCCGACACAGGCGATGCGAGGCCGGAGCGTTGCAGGGGCCGAACCGCGGCGACGCGGTCGGCGACCAACCCGTGGAGCTGGGCCAGCATCCGAGCAGGCGCGGCGCCCACGTCCAGTCGCCACGTCCGTATGGTGATGCCCGACCGGCGGATGGTGGCCATCTTCTCGTGGTCACGTGTTCGGTCCGCGACGTAGACCAATGTGCCCTCGGCGAGGCCGAGCACCGTGCAGTACGCGAGCATCTGGTAACTGTCCTCGACGCGTGGTGAGCCCGTCTTGTACTTGGCGTCCATCACGACGGTGGGGGCTCCTCCTACCGTGTGGACGAAGTCGGGACGGATGGGCTGGTGACGCTCCTCGTCCAAGTGGGTCGGAAACTGGCCGACGCTGACGCCGGGCGAGATCTCGGCGAACGCCGCCGTGAGAGCTGCGGTCACAAAACCCTCGAAGGCCTCGGCCATGTTCACGACGAACGACGCGACAGGTACGCCACCATCGGTCTGCGTCGGGGCGAGCCTCGCCAGGACGAGTTCCGCGAAGCGAAGTGACGAGTGGTACCGCTCGTTGAGACGCGATGGTCGCCAGCGAGGCAGCTCTCGCCCGGCGGGCAGCGACGAGACCGCTGCCAGCTGGCCGTCGAGGTGAGCGAGGCGGCGCCGGGCAGCAGCTGAGATGCGCGAGAGGGCCAGCAGGACCCGGACGGCCGCCCTCAGGATCTGGTTCTCAGCTATGTCCACGGTGTAGTCGTCGACGGTGAGCTCGACCGGGAGGAGCTGCCCACCGTGCCGCGACATCTGGTCGGAGAAGCGGATGCGGCCCCTCACCGTGACCGCGCTCTCGTCGGACCGCCGGTACCCCTGGAGGAGGCCTCGCCCGAGCGCCCGCTCCAGCAGGCGCGCGTACGTCTCGGCGACGGCGGGGACGAGGGAGTCGCCGGCACCCGAGACCTCGTCAGGCCGGAATCCTGGGTCGGCCGCGTAGCCGAGCATGAACAGGACGGAGGCGAAGGGCGCCTTGGGCTGGACCACGAGCTCGTGCTCGCCCACCGCCACGGAACCGACCCGGTTGAGCTGTGGTCTCACCTGAGCGCCCGCGGCCGTCAGCCGCGACTCGAACAGGCCCGTGAGGCATGCGCGCTCGATGACGTCAGCCGGGAAGGGCGCCGGGGTCCACTCACTGTTCTCGCGGAGCTCCAGGCGGGTCACGCCTCCGTCGACCCCTCGAAGTCCGCACTTCCGGGGGCCCGCTCGACCACGAGATCGATGACCGGTCGCAGCGCCGCCAGCCCGAAGCGTTCCCGCACCTCGACCCGGGAGAACCGCCCGTAGTAGTGCTCGTCGAGCAGCGGCAGGATGTCGTGCTCCCAGATGCGCGAGAGGCCCGTCTCAGTCCGGGCGCTGGCGCCCATCAGGTACGACGGGCCGATCTGGAAGTCGCGGTCGACCTCGCCGATCCTGCCGTTCAGCTCGTGCAGGAGGGCCCCGCGGGCGATGTCGTGACCTTGTGCGGCGGACCACCGGTCGACGAGTCCGCGAACCGGCTCCTCGGCGGGGTGGAGTTCGACGAACGAGAAGCGACGACGGATGGCGGCGTCGACGAGTGAGATCGATCGGTCGGCGGTGTTCATCGTGCCGATCACGAAGAGGTTCTCCGGCAGGCGGAAGTCTTCCTCGGGTGAGTACTGCAGCGAGACCCGCGCATCGCGGTACTCGAGGAGGAGGTAGAGCTCGCCGAAGACCTTGGCGATGTTCGCGCGGTTGATCTCGTCGATGATGAGTACGTGCGGGACCGTCGGATTGGCTGCCGCGGCTGCGGCCAGGAGTCGCACGGGGCCCGGAGCGAGTCGGAACGTCGCCGTGCCGTTCTCGTCGACGGTCGGGCGGAAGCCCTCGAAGAAGTCCTCGTAGGCGTAGGAGGGATGGAACTGGACGATGCTCATCGCGCCTTCCGGGGCGATGAAGTCAGCGAGAGCCCGGGCGAGGTAGGTCTTGCCGGTACCGGGAGGGCCGAAGAAGATCAACTGTCGGCGCTCTTCGAGGAGGTCGACCACGTCGTCGAGCCACGGGGCGTCGTAGTGCAGGCGCGCGGCCAGCTCAGGCGTCGCTCGCGGGAGTCGCACTACCTGATGGATTGGTCTTGGCGGAACCGGCGTCGGTTGCAGGTCGTCAGGAACGACGTAGTCGAGATCCACGTAGATAGCCCCCGAGGACAGGCGATCAAGGACGGCCTGAGGAACCGTGGTGGCAGCCGTCCTCGGCCACCAGTCGACGCTGCGGGTGAGCCCGTCGCCGAGTTCGCCGACCACACCCACGTGCACGTCGCCGTCGCGTGTCGTCAGGATCTGGTCACCTGGCGACATGATCGACACATGTGCCGTGACGGACTCGATCTGCCCGAGGAGGTCGACCACGTCACGCTGACCGTCCCAGGAGCGGAAGGCCTCGTCGCGGATGCGTGAGCGATCCCAGCCTGGCTCCGCGTGGAAGTCCGCGACCGGAGGAAGGAGGGACTCGCCTGGGGTCACAGACGCAGCGGCCCAACCGCGACGATGGACCTCGGGCTGGGCATCCCTCCATTCGTTCCGCCACGGCGGGGCGTACCAATCCGGGTCGAGGCTGCCGTCCGGGTCGACACGGGCCCGGAGACGAAGGAGGTCACGGTCGACGTCGCCAGTCACTCCGTCCAGTACTGCAGCGAACGCGTCACAGATCGAGCGTTTGTCGGCGACCGAGACGATCCGTTCGAAGTACGCGGGCCACATGAGCGCCAGCAAGGAGTTCCTGATGGGGGCGCCATCCTCTCCAGCGGCCTGCGCCTGAGAACGGAACTCCCATGCGTCCGTGAGCGCCGCCTCCTTCACGGGCTCCTCAAGGTCGACCCAGTGGGCGATGAAACGGCAAAGCCACTGGATGTGCTGCGGGAGCTGCTGGTTGAAGCCTTGACCGCCGTGGAAAGTTCCTGGTGTGCTCAGCGCGTCCAGGACTTCGTCGGGAAGCTGAGGCCGCTCGTCGAGAACGCCGAGGATGGTCTCGACGAGAGCACGCTTCGTGTCCGCCCGGACGTTGACCAGGGGCAGCCTCTGGATGAAGCAGAGCTCGGCGGCGAGGAGGACGACGGCGCGCGGTTGATCGGCCAGCTGTCGAGTCAATCGATCAGCGAAGGTGCCTGATCCTACGTCGGACTCCATGGCCTCTCGCAGGGCCTCCGCCGTTACCGACGTCCAGGTCACCGTCTTGCCGTCGAGCGGTGACGCCTGTCCGCGAAGGCCTGGATCCAGAACGACCCGTGCGGCGAGCGAGATCGCAGAGCGTTCCGCGCGACCCGTCCTCGCGGGTGAAGCGCCGTCGGTCGCCCCCTCGGACAACACGTCGAAGCCGAGTCGTCGCAGGACCTGCTGCGCCCGTCCTGAGTCGAACTCCGCGTGGGTGAGACCTGTCACGAGCGAGAGCACCTGTTTGACGGGGAAGCGGCGGCCGCCGATCACGGTCCAGTACGTGGAGATGGCGTCCGGTGGGCGTCCTGCGACGGCCATCTCGACGTCCTCGGGCGTGATGTCGAACACCGACCCGTTGATGGTGACCTTCATGGAGCTCCTTCGATCCTCTTCTCGGGGTTACTGGATGCCGAGGTGGCCGTGCCGCCCTCAGCTCGGTGCTGCCTGGTCAAGGCAGACTGCCGACCGACCGACAACTTGTCAGACGGTGGAATTTCGACCGTCCGAGCTTCTGGCACCGTCGAGGCGAACGTCGGCTCCCGGCTCCAGGCCGTGGTCACGCAGGTACTTCAGTGCACGAGCAAGGATCTGGATCTTCTCGTCGAGGTCCTTGAGGCTCGGCGAGGTCGGGTCCGAGAACTCGTCGAGCCGTTCGTGCTCTCGGCGGACGAGCCGCTCCATCTCGACGAGGCCGCGCCACACACCCGGGTCCTGGTCCAGCCCGTGCGACTGACGCAGCTTCGCGGCTGCGAGCTGTCGCATGACGACGGCCTCCACCACCTCTGATGTGGTCCCGGAGCCTGCGAGTCCGAAGGCGATCCCGCCACCGCCGGCACCGACGAGGCTGCCTGCAGTGATGAGTCCGCCGATCATTCCGCCAGGGCCGAAGGCGGCGAGCGCGCTCGTCACGGCGGCGGCGCCGGCGAGCCCCGCCCCAGCCGCGAGTGCGAGGCCGCCCGTGGCCACGACGATGGCTGCAGCACCGGCTCCGAGAGCACCGATCTTCAGCCAGTTGGCGCCCTTGCTCGCGCTGAGGGCGTTCTGTGCCTCCTGGGTGGCTCGAAAGACATCCCCGCCGAAGGCGCTCGTGAGGCCCGACTCCGCGCTCAACTCCATGAGGGCCGCTCTCGACGCTTCTCGGGGAACGGTGATCTCGAACGGGCGGATCACGTTCTCCGACGCGAGCACGGTCATCGAGACCACAGCCTGCTCCTTGTCGAGGTGACTGACAGGAGACGGCAGAGGAGCAGCGGCATCGGCGTCAGCGGGGTCGAAGGTCAGCTCGACGAGTCGGCTCGGCAGGAGCGCCCCGACGACCTGCCTCTGCTCGATCAGGTCGTCGACGACCTTCGCTTGGACCTGCCGGAGGGCGCCCGCGTAGCGCGAGCGGACGTCGCCCTTGAGCTGCGCGAGGACCAGGTGCGAGTACCGCAGGGCGAGCAACACGATCTTCTCGGTCTCATCCAGCGGGACGTCGACGTCGTTGTGGGTGAGGACGACTTCGCGAGACAGCGAACCGAACATCGCGAAGCCGACGGCCTTCGCCACGATCGGATCGACCAGGTACTGCACAGCATCATGGACATGAACGTGGGGAATAGACGGGACGCGGAAGTCGAGCATCCAGGGGAACACGGATGAGAGGCCGCGATGCGCCGCGACGGGATCCCACCCGTTCCAGAAGTTCACCCACCAGTCGAGGTTGACCGGGGGCTCGGCCAGGATCGACCGGAGGTCGTCGACGTCGACGCCTCCGTTGGCGAGAGGGCTCCCGATCGTGACCATGCCGACCACGCGGATCCGCTCGGGAAGACGACGCAGGAGGTCGGCAGCGATGACGGATCCGAGGCTGTGGCCGACGATGACGATCTCGCCCTCGGACGGGAGCGCTGCCAGGACGAGGTTCAGGACCTGGGCCCGGACGGCTGGATCGTGGAGGTAGTTGTGCGCCTGCCTGAAGGGAGGCATCGTGAACGCGACATCGACAACGGTGTCTGAGCCCGGCACGACGCGACCCGCCGCGGTGCGCCCGAGCCGGTACTCGAGGGCGCCGGTGCGGAGCTCGAATTCGCGCCGGTTGCGTCGGGCGTCTTCCCGAGCAGGTGACTTGACCCCGGTGGGGGGCATCTTCTGCTTGGTGTCCCACCCCTTCAGAGCGTGTGCGTACTTCGGCGCAATGAGGTGGTCAGTGTCCAACGAGGGGTAGCCGAGACTGACCAGTGAGCCCGACAGAGCCACCATCCATCGGTCATCCGGATCTCCTGTCCCGACACCGTGCAGGAAGAGAAGATGCGGTTGACTGCTCATGGATGATGCCCCCGGTTGACGTGCTTTGTTCTTGAACGTGATTGATGGTCAGGCTATAGGTCAGGGGTGTCCGTCCACGTCACAGATGAGAGGGCCGACGCCCCGCCCGTTGGATCGACATGACCTTCACGCCCGAGCTCGAGACGCCGCCCATGTCCATTCGCACCGCCATGACTGCTAGCCATCGAGCGGGCGGCGGGACGTAGGCCGCAGCGACACTTCCGCCGCGGTGTGCTCAGCAGGTGACCGCGCGCAGCACCTCCGAGGCCTCGCCTACCGCCCGAGCGGACCCTGCAAGGTGCCAGCGCCGCCCGAGATGCTCGATCGCCTCGGTGCGTCCACCCGCTCCCTCGACGAGGGCGCGCCCCGGCAGCCAGTCCCAGTCGTCGCAGTCCCACTGCACCCGCAGTCCGATGCGCCCGGCGGCGACGTCCGCCAGGTCGCACGTTCCCGACCCGCTGATGCGCACGGTCGCCGCCGAGTCCAGCAGGCCCGTCATGACGGCGACCACTGTGGGGTCGACCATGTCGGCGGGGTTGACGTAGGTGGCGACACTGGTGTCCGCCAGCGGACAATCGGCCAGGGGAGCGACGCGCTCGCCGTTGACACGCGTGCCTTGGGCATCAGCCAGCCAGGTCTCACCGAGCTCCGGGCGGTGCACAGCGCCGATGACGAGCTCGTCGTCCACCTGCAGCGCCACCGCGCTGCACCACGAGGCCAGGCCCGACAGGAAGTTGAAGGTGCCGTCGACGGGGTCGACGATCCAGAGGCGTCGGTTCCGGGAGGCGGACGAGGTGCCCTCTTCGCCGAGCAGGCCGTCGCCGACACGCTCGCGCGCGAGCGTGCGCCGGACAAGGTCTTCGGCCCCACGGTCGGCGGCGCTGACGAGGTCGGCGTTCGACGTTTTCCGTTCGCTCGTGAGCCCCTCGCGGCGCAGCTCGCTCGCCAGTGACGCCGCTCGCGTCACGAGCTGCTCCGCCAGATCGATGTCGTCCACGACGGCTCTTGGGGAGGCAGGGTCTTCGCTCGGAGTGAGCACGGTGACCATTCGTTCAGTGGTCCGGCACGGATCGGCTGCTCGGCCGCGCCGACCGCGGCCTGAGGGGCGCATTCATCACGCGTCGGTCACAGCGGCTGTTAGCGTCACGCCACGCGCCTGCGAACACGATCCCGCAGCATCACGAACACCGTGACGGCCGCGAGCGCCACCGCCGCGCCGGGAAGCACGGGCCCCCCGGCCGAGAACCCGAACACGGGGGCTCCGCCGGGGAAGGCCGCGGACCACGACGCGACCCCCGGGATCGACAGCGGCGTGCCCGCGACGAGGCCGATCGCGAACGCGACGAGCATCAGCAAGAACATGACGGCCACGGTGAAGAGAAGGGCGCCGACGAGTGCCGACACCCGCCGTCGCGGCCGAGTACGTCGACCGCATCCGGGTGTGGGAGGCGTGCCTCACGCGGACGCTCCGGCGCGGTGCCGAGGCGGGCACGTTCGCCGTCGACGACGCGTCCGAGCTGGCGCTGAAGCTCGCCGCCTACAGCGACGGCGTCGCGACGCAGCTCGCGCAGAAGGCGCCGGGGCTGACGCCGAGGCGGGCACTGGAGTGGATGTGGGTGTTCCTGGAGCAGGAGACGGGGGCACGGTTCCGGCGGTGAGCGACGCCTCCTCGCTAGCCGGAGCCGCAGTGCGGCCGCGGGCGCGGGCGGCGCTGCCCCGGACTGGGGCCAGCCCCGCGGCCTCCCGACCCGAACGGGGTGTGCCGCCCGCCGCGCATACCGGCCAGCATCGAGAGGACGGCTACCCGACAGTCGTCAGATACTCGGAGAACGACAGTGATGCAGTGGTGGAACGACATGACGACCAAGAGCCGTGTGCTGCGCAGCGCCGGCGTGCTGGCGGCGTGCATCGTCATCGGCGGCGGGGTCAGCGCGACCGCGGAGACGATGGGAGCGCAGACCAGCGCTGAGGCCGAGACGGCCCCCACGGCACCGGAGGCGACCTCCACGGCTGCGCCCACCGCGCCTCCCGGGGCCGTCATCAGCACGACCCGCGTCGACGTCACCGAGCCCGTCGCCTTCACCACCACGACCTACACCGACCCGGAGCTCGACTCGGGCACCTCCGTCGTCACCCACGAAGGCCACATGGGCAGCGTCGTCCGCAGCTACGACGTCGTCACCGCCGACGGGGTGGAGCTGCGCCGCGTGCTCCGCAGCGAGCTGACCGTCGTCGCGCCCGTCGCCCAGGAGGTCAGCGTCGGCGGACGCTGAGCACCGGTCTCGCCGCGGCGTCCACGACAGGACGTCGTGTGGTCGAGACTGTGACCATGGACGTCGAGTGGGGGCCGTGGTCGTCGCGGTCACGATCTGATGTCGGGGGTGACATGAGCACGAGACTGAGACCGCTGCGGATGCGCCACGTCGTGTGGGGCGGGGTGCTCGGGGGCGCAGCATCCGGCGTCGTCGTGTCGCTGCTCGTCGCCGACGATCCGCTCGGCGGTGACGCGCTCATGCTCAGCTACTTCTCGTTCTGGTTCCTCGTGGCGGGCACCCTCGTCGGGGTCGTCGCCGCACTCGCCTCGTGGGGAGCAGGTTGTCTCGTGACGATCGGCCGGCCGGAGTCGCGGGGCCGGGCGGTCGTGACGGTCACGGTCGCCAGCGTGCTCGGGGGCGCGTCCATCGCCTGCCTGCTCCGGGCGTTCGAGTTCTGGTCGTACCACCCTGGCGAAGCGGTTGCCGGCGTGGTCGTCGGCGTCGTCGGGGGAGCAGCGGGCGCCTTCTGGGCGGTGTGGATGTCACAGGGGAAGCCCGCGACGACACCTTCGACCCGCACGACAGGCGACGGCGCCGCTCCCGCCGCCTAGGCTCAGCGTCATGCAGCTGCAGCGCGTGGTGACCGGGGTGGTCGCAGGCGTGCTCGTCGTCGCCGTCGTGCTCGTCGTGCTGGTGGTCGTCTTCGGCGGGTCGTCGTGCGGCGGGGGCTCGACGGATTCTGTCAGCGACGGCGAAGCCGGGCCCGTCGTCGCCACGGCCGCCCCGGTCAACGGCCCGACCTACTGGACCGAGGAGCGCATCGCGTCCGCCGCGGCCGAGCCGATGCCGACCTGCTGACTCCTGCCGCTCGGCAGCCACCGGCCTGCCGGTCGATCGCACGGGGGAGGCGCCGCGGAGGCGCCCGGTCCTAGCCTGGAGCGATGCTGGTCGCCGTCGTCATCCTCGTCCTCAGCAACGCGCTCGTCGTGGCGGTCGTCGTCGCCGCGGCCCGCGGACGCCTCGCCCCGAACGCCCTGGCAGGTCTGCGCATCCCGTCCGTCATGGAGTCCGCGGCCACCTGGCGGGCCGGGCACCGCGCCGCCGTGCCGGCGGTCGTCGTCGGGTGCGCCGTCGCGACGGTCGCCTCGGTGCTGCCGCTCGTCACGGGGTGGACCGACGGGGAGGCGGCGGCGAGCATCCTCGCCGCGTGCGGAGCGCTGCTCGCCGGGACAGCCGTGGGCGGGGTCGCCGCGCACCGGGCGGCGGGGCGCGTCGAGCGGGACGCCGAGGTCGCCGGGCGGTGAGCTGACGGGCGGCACTGTCCGCCAGCCGGGCCGCACTCGGGTCAGCCCGCGCAGGAGTCCCAGCGGGCCCGCCAGACGTCGGGCTCGTCGTGGGGGTCGACGGGCTCCAGCGCCAGGACACGGTCGCTGAAGGTGAACTCGCCACGGTCGATCTCCGCGAGGTCCGGGGCGTCGAGCGGCAGGCCGCAGGAGTGCGGGTTCCAGTAGTCGGGGTGTGCGTAGAACACGGAGTAGTCCAGGTCCTCGTTCCAGTTCAGGGCCCACTCGCCGTAGAGGTGCGGCCTCACGCGCCGCCGCCTCCACCAGGGGCCCTCCACGTCCCAGGTCCACGCCCTCGTGACGGACAACCAGCCACGCACGACTCCGGGTTCGCCCGACAGCGACATCCGGTACAGGGTGGGCGCCACCAGCGCCGGGTCGGACGGCGGCGGTTCCGGCGGCGGGGAGAAGAGCACGGGCCGAGCCTAGGGTCTGCGGAGAGCGAGAGGGATCCGGGTGCCGACCCGCGACTCCTTCGGGCTCACCGGCACGTCAGGCTCCGATCCCTCTCAGATTCGGAGGGGACGGGACGCCTGTTCACTCGGCGGGGACAGATCCCTCTCAAATTGGGAGGGGGTGAGGGGGAGGCGCGGGGCGAGTGGGCGCGAACTGCTGCTCCCGAGGGGCGGGAGGCGCAGATCGCGACCACTCGGCGGGCTAGCCGAGCGCGGCGGGGTCGAGGCCGTGGCGCTCGACCTCCATCGCCTCGCGGATCGTGAGGGGGTAGATGCGCGACAGCTCGGGGTTCACCGGGTCGCTCGAGATGTAGGCGACGCTCTCGACGTGCTGCTCGAAGGCGTTCACCTTGTCTCGCGGGGCTCCGACCACCAGCTGGAAGCCCAGCGACCGCAGCGCCGAGAGCGCCCGGCCGGTGTACTCGGTGTCGGCCTTCACGAAGCCCTCGTCGAGCACGATCGGCGCGTAGGTCGGCACGCGGTCGGTGCCGTCGCCGAGCCGGAAGCGCAGCGCGGCGCCGAGCACGAACGCGATCAGCTCCTGGCCCTCACCTCCCGACTTGCCCGCGACTCCCTCGTGCACGATCTGCGTGCCGTCTCGCCTCGTCTCGATCGCCCGGAACTGGTAGTGCTCGCGCGCGTCGAGCACCCGGCGACGCCAGGCCTCGCCCGACTTCGAGCGCTCCTCGAGGCTGGCCAGGTCGCGACGCAGGCGCAGGAAGCGGCGCTCGATCTCGGCGGGGTCACGCAGATCGACGGCCGAGGCAGCAGAGCCGCCGGCAGCAGAGCCGCCGCCGACCGCAGAACCGCCGCCCCCGCCGCCCGTGTGCTCGCGCAGCGTCCGCTTGAACTCCGCCAGGTCGCTGTTCGACACCGGCCGCGGCTCGATGTCGAGCGTCGACCCCTGCCGGAACTCGATCGC
Organism: Frigoribacterium sp. Leaf164; assembly: GCF_001423665.1. NCBI lineage: Bacteria > Bacillati > Actinomycetota > Actinomycetes > Micrococcales > Microbacteriaceae > Frigoribacterium > Frigoribacterium sp. Leaf164. Next base: position 1,649,079 of record NZ_LMOX01000001.1, on the reverse strand, counting down.
GGCCAGCGCCTGCGAGATCGGCCGGACGCCACGACGGATGACGTGCCCGTCCTCCTCGATCTGCACGAGCAGCGCCCGCAGGCTGTCGCCCACGCTCGCCCCGGCCTTCGCCAGCCAGCGCTGCTTCGCGTGGGGCAGGTCGTCGTCGACCAGCGTGCGGTGGATCGCCAGCACGGCCGGCAGGCTCTCGATCGACGCGTCGAACCCCGCGTTCGGGTCGAGCTCGAGGTAGCGCGTGAAGACGAGCTCGAGCGTGAGCTCGTGCTGCGTCCGCTCGCGGTCGTGCGCGTCGACCTGCGCCCGCAGCTGCGCGGCCGCCTCACGGCGCGTGCGCTCGACGTCGGCCACCTCGCGCGGCGCCGCGAACGGCAGCGGCGCGAGCAGCACGCGCTCGTCGTCGGTCAGCGGGTCGGCGCCCGAGGCGTCGCTGAACGCGTCCTCGATGTCGACCAGCGTCGCGTGCGTCGCCTCGAGCTGGTCGAGCACCTGCTGAACCTCGGCCCCGCGACGCACGGCCTCGAGCCGCGCCTCGTCCTGCGCCGCGGCCTCGGCCTGCAGCGCCGTCACCTCGGGGCGCTCGACCGCGACCCGCTCGAGCTGCGCCTGCAGGTCGGCGAGACGGGCCCGCGCCGGCGCGGGGTCGACGTCCGACCACTCCACGGCGGCGGCGCGCGCCACGGTCTCGACGACCGTGCGGCGGGCGGTGGCGACCGTCTCGGCGGCGTCCCACTCCGCGCGCGCCGCGTCGAGCGACTCCGTCAGCACGGTGATCTCGGCCGTCAGCTCGGCGACCCGGCCGGCGTTGTCGAGGCCGATCCAGGAGCGGACCCGCCGGTCGTCCTTCGTCACCCGACGGCGCGAGCCGGTGCGGAGGCCCGAGCGCGTCACGGCGCCCTTCGCCCCGACGGGCAGCGGGTCGTCGAGCGCCGACGCGTCGTCGACGCAGAGCACGCTGCGGTCGTCGACGACCTCGTCGCGCAGCCAGCCCACGAACGGGCTCGCCTCGTCGAACACGAGCATCGACGGCACGGTGCGCGCGAGCGGCGTGCGCGTCGGCGTCAGGCCCGGCGTCGCGGGCACGAGGGTGACGCGGCCGCGCATGTCCTCCCGGTCGACGAAGCGGCGCACGGCGTCGAAGTCGTCGGGGTCGACGAGGAGGTGCGTGGCCAGGTCGCCGAGCACCCTCTCGATCGCGGTCGTCCAGTCGCGGTGCTCCGTGGCGACCTCGAACAGCTCGCCCGCGTAGGGCAGCCGGGCGACCGGCACGCCCGTGCCGTCGGCGATGCGCCGACGTCGCTCGACCGCGTCGTCGGGCACGTTGCTGCGGCGCCGCTCGAACGACTCCTTCTCGCGCTGGCGCTCGCCGACCGACCGCCGCGTCTCGGCGATCCGGGCCGCGAGGTCGCCGCGCAGCTCGTCGTGCTCCCGGCGGGCCGCCGCCTCCTCGGCCGCGAGCTCCGTCGCCCGCGTGCGCAGCGACTCCAGCTCGTCCGCGGTCGTGGGCACCGGCTCGCCGACGCCCTCGAGCGGGGCTGCGAAGCGGCGGTGCTCCTTCTCGACGCGACCGAGCGCCTCCCCGGCCCAGCGCACCTGCTCACGGAGCGAGTGCGAGGGGTCGCCGCCGAGGTCGGCGATCTGCGCCAGGGCCTGCTCGCGGGCACGGAGGGCGGCCTCCGCGGCCTCGGCGGCGCGCCTCCTCGTCTCGACGTGGCCGCGCTTCTCGGTCTGCACCCGGTCGACCTCGCCGCCGACCCAGCTGCCGACCGCCTCGGCCAGCCAGACGTCGAGCCGGCGCGGTTCGTCGTCGCCGCCGGCCAGCAGACGGCGCTTGGCGGTCGCGTCGTCGCCCGCGGTGCGCCAGCGCTCGGCGAGGCCCGGCACCGGCTCGAGCACGTCCAGCTTCCGCCGCGTCGTCTCGAACACGTCGTAGAGCTGCGACGCCTCGCGGTAGGTCGCCAGCGTCGTCTCCCACCGCGAGAGCGCCTTCGGCTGCGTCAGCACGAACTGCTTGAACAGCTCGTCGATCGAGAAGACGCCCTTCGACGCCTGCGCCCGCCGCAGCAGCGTCAGCGCCTTCAGCTGCGACTCGTCGCTGCCGCCGATGCCGAGCCGCGCGCAGAGCTGCACGCGGAGCTCGGGCTGCGAGTAGGTGACGAGGTCGTGCGCCGGGTCGACGAGGCGCGTCAGCGAGCTCTTCGTCAGCGGCGAGGTGCTCGTCTCGTCGCGGCGGACGTCGGTCAGCCGGCTGAGGTCGAAGCGCCCGCGCACGAGCAGGTAGACGCTCGCCTGCGTGACGTCGTCCTGGCTGGCGGTGTCGGGGCCGATCCAGGCGAGGCGCACGGCGGTGAGGGTCTCGCCGAGCTCGGTGCTCCAGGTGATCGCGGCGCCGCTCGCGAACGACTCGCCCAGCGGGCGGAGGAACCGCGTCGTCGTGCGGTCGGAGTCGGCGTCGCGCACCTCGTCGGTCTTGCCCCGCGCGTAGCTGTAGACGGTGCGCTCGGAGCGCTGGCGCGAGTCGTCGCGGGCGGCCCGGTTGAACTCCTGCGGGTTCGGCATGATGACCGCGGCCATCGCGTCGAGCACCGTCGACTTGCCCCGCCCGGTCGGGCCGAGGATGGCGATGCCGCCCCGCCCCACGGGCATGCGGTGCAGGCCCGCGTAGCTGCCCCAGTTGAGCAGCTGCACGAGCTCGATGCGGTACTGGCCCGAGTGGAACATGCCGAGGTCGGGCGCGGCGTCGGGCTCGACGTCGACGTCGAGCGCGGGGGTGACGGGCGGCGCGGGCGTGGTGGCGGCGGTCGCGTCGGCGGCAGGGGCGGTGCCGGCCTCGACGGGCGTGCGGGAGGCGCGGGGCGCGTCGGCGGGGGAGGCGGGGGTCATGCCTGGTCTGCTTCCGGGTCGAGGGGGAGGTCGAGCGGCAGGTCGAGGGCCGTGTCGGAGGCGCGGGGCGCGTCGTCGGGGGCGGGCGTGTCACCGGCGTCGTGCGCGGCGTCGGGGTCGAGCTCGGTCAGGTCGTCACCCGCGTCGAGCTCGGGGTCGGGGTCGGGGTCGGTCAGCTCGTCGGGCTCGTCCAGCTCGCCCGGAGCGGCGGCGCTCGCCGCGGGCGCACCGGCCTCCGGCTCGGCGCCCGCGGCCTCGAGGTACACGCGCTCGAAGTGCCGCAGCTGCTCGGGGCGGACGAGCGGCACGATCGCGGGGGCGACGACGAAGAGCGACGGGTCGTCGGGCTCGGGCTCGAGCAGGTCGCGGGCGACCATCGCGGCGATCGCGGCGTCGACGCGGCGCAGGGCCCGCACCTCGTCGTGGGCGGTGTCGTCGTGGAACCGGCCGAGGAACTCGGCGACCTGGTCGCGCGACACCACGACCGCGTCGTCGTCGCCGTCGGCGTAGGCGTGCTCGCGGCGCAGGAAGATCAGCAGGAACGACGCGTCACGGGACAGCGGCTTCTCGCGCCGCAGCAGCACGGGGGCGTCGTCGCCGCCGACCTGGCGCTTGAAGGCGACCTCGTAGCCGCGGTCGACCTCGAGCTCGAGGAACATCTCGGCCAGGCGGGCACGGACCTCCGGCTCGTGCGCCAGGAGGCCGGCCCACGCCTCCTTCTGCGTCGCGCGGCTGATGAAGCGGTGCGTCATCAGCGTGACCAGGGCCTTGCGGCCGGCGAGGGGGAGCTCGTCGGAGACGGGGCGGGCGGGGGCGTCGTCGGAGTCGGGCGCCACGTCGAGCGTCGCGTCGGCCGCCGCGCCGGGCGTCGCGTCGGCCGGGCGGAGGTCGTCGGTCGGGGCGGCGGTCATGCGGGGTCTCCCTGGAGGGTGCGGGCGGTGTCGTCGGGGGCGGGGGCGTCGGCGCCGGGCGGGGGTGCGTCCCGGGTGAAGACCAACCGGGGCAGCGTGACCTCGCGGGGGGCGCCTCCCCGGGGTGCTCCGGCCCCGGTGCCGGACGGGTCGTCGGGCGTCAGCACGACCGACTCGGTCTCGTCGGTGACGACGCCGCGCTCGACGGCGAGGTCGAGCATGCTCAGCACGAGCGCGAGACGGCGGAACTCGGGCTCGGTGGCGCGGTAGACGTCGGCGCTCGTGACCTCGTCGCGGCCGTCGCCCTCGTCGAGCAGGCGGTCGATCGTCGCGGCGACGGCCGCCGGGCTGGTGCCCGCGGTGAGGCGGAGCGCGGCGCGGTCGGCGGCGGGCAGGGCGGCGTCGCCCTCGGCCACGCGCACCTCGACGGTGGGGCGGCCGCGCTCGCTCCAGAGCTGCACCTGGCTGACGTCGACGACGTCGACCGGGCCGAGGCCGAGCACGTCCTCGGGCAGCACGGCGGCGCCGGGGCGACGCTCGGCCCAGGCGGCGCCGGCGTGGAGGGCGCGCTCGGCGAGGGTCAGGAGGCGCTGGTGCTTCTCGGCGCCCGACCGGCTGAGGAAGCGGCGGAGCGACGACGTCCAACGCCCGTAGGTCTCCTGCACGGACTGCTCCTCGGCGAGCAGCGACGAGATCAGCTGCTCGAGCTGCTCACGCTGCCGCTCGGTGAGGTGCTCGGCGGCGCCGGGCTGCGACAGCACCTTGTCGATGTCGGCGCGCATCACGTCGATCTCGCGTGACGAGAGCATCTGGGCGAAGCCGCGGTAGGCGCGGCCCTCGGGGGTCTGCTCGAGCAGGTCGTTCTCGCGGAGGTACTGCTCGACGAGCGCGCCCTTGCCGACGTGCTCGTGGGTCGCGCGGCGGGCGACCTCGCGGTGGCGCTGCTCGACCATGGCGCTGAGCTGGCGGAAGTCCTCGGGCAGCGACGCGGTCAGCCGCACGACCTCGCGCACCTGGCGCGACACGACGTCGGCGGTCGCGGGGACGGGGCCGTGCCGCTCGACCTCGTCGCGGCGGCGCTGCAGCTCGGCGATCTGCTCGTCGATCCGGGCGACCTGCGACGCGGGGTCGGGGTCGGCGAGGCCGGCGAGCTGGCGGACGGCGTGCGCGATGCTGCCGAAGCGGGCCTCGGAGACGGCGTTGTCGGCCTCGGCCAGCTCGCGGACGATGCGCAGCGCCTTGAGGGCGTGCGGCGAGAGGCGGTAGCGGGCCCGGGCGGCCTGGCCGTCCTCCTCGCCGGAGGCGCGGGTGCGGATCAGCCACCGGCTGTCGACCCAGCCGCGGCAGTAGTCCGCCGGGGTCTTGGCCTCGGGGAGGTCGGCCGTCTCTGCGGGGCCGGCGGGCGCCTCCCCGGGGGTGGTGTCGCTGACGTTCGCCGTCTCGCCGGCCGCGGCCTCCGCGGTCTCCGCGGCGTTCTCGGCCAGCGCCTCCGCGACGGCCTGGTGGAACCAGTCGGCCGAGACGGGGCCCTCGGCGCGCTCGAGGTGGCGGGAGAAGAGGGGGAGGATCCAGCGGCTGTTCGAGCTGCGCAGCAGCGCCCAGGTGGGGTCGGTGCCGAACACCTCGCGCACGCCGTCGCGGCTGAGGGCGTCGTGCCCCGACGGTTCTTCCACTGCCCAGCCTCCCTGATCGTCGACGGACGACGATACCGCGGGGGCGGAGGGGCGTCGGACGCAGGCGGCCCGGTCGGTGCCGTCACGGGGCCGTCGGGTGGCTCGTGGTGGGGTGCGGCGGGTCGGTGTCCTCATGGGCGGGTCGGCGCCGACCCGCCCAGAGGGACGTGGACCCGCCCCACTGCTCGGCGTCGCTGACGCTGACCCGCCCGGAGGGGCGCTGACCCGCCCGGGGGGACGCTGACCCGCCCGCACGGATCGTCGGGGCGGGCGCACGCGCTCGCCGCGTCGGGCCCCGAGCGGAGCACCTCGGCGACGTCGTCGCACCTCGGCCCGGATCGGCCGGCTACGCCGGCCCGACCCGCCACTCGATCTCGAGCGTCGACGCGTCGCCCGGCTGCAGGGTCTCGAGCGGCCCGAGCACCTCCAGCTCGACGAGGTGCGCCGACGGGTGGAGCCCCTCCAGCGACGCGATCGGCTCGGCCGTCGGGCGCTGGAGCCAGACCTCGACCTTCGCGCCGCCGTCGGGCCAGGTGCCCGTCGTCGCGGGCGTCGTCGACAGCGCGAGCACGGGGCCGCCCTCGTCGTGCAGGGCGACCGACCCCGAGGCTCCGGGGTAGCCCCGCTTGGCGACGCCGGTGCCGAGGGGCAGGACGACGTCGTGGCCGCGTCGTCCGCTGGGCAGCTCGCCCTCGTAGGTGCCGAGGTCGAGCTCGTCGGCGGCCCGGTCGTGGGGCACGACCACCGACGACCCGGCGGACGGGGAGACGGCGCCGGCGGCCGTATCGGCCTGGCAGACCTCCCAGATCGCCCATCGCCGGGTCGTCGACGACACGTTCTCGAAGGTGACGTGCTGGTCGAGGCGAGTCGACCCGTCACGCACCGTGAACCGACGCGTCACCCGCAGGCCCGAGCGCGGGTCGTCGGGGCTGGTGAGCGTGACCACGACGACGGACTCGTCGACCGTCCACGATGCCGACCAGGTGCCCGAGTCGAGCACGGGGTCGGGCGGCCCGGCCCATTCGTCGGGGCCTGACCAGCCCTGGGGGGCGGGCCAGGTCTTCGACCCGCCGACGTTCGCCCAGGTCGACATGCCGCCGTCTCCGGCCGGCCAGGTCGACACCGGCACGACCGGCCGCAGCGCGTCGTCGAGCAGGGCGGGGTTACGCCAGAGCAGCTCCCGGCCGCCGTGCACGAGCGAGAGGAGGCGCCCCCCGCGGGTCGGTGCGAACGCGAGCGCCAGCTCGCCGGTCACGACCCTGATCAGTGGGAGGCCGTCGGCCTCCCCGGCACCGACCGACTCGACCCGCACCGTCACGAGGCGGGGTGACCGATCGTCGTGGCTCGGGCGGCGGGCTCCTCGCGCACCGGGGCGCCGGCCGGCACGAGGACGACCTTGCCGGTCGCGCCGGCCGCGGCGATCCGGTAGGCCTCGTCGGCGTCGGTGAGCGGCAGGGTGTGCGAGACGACGATCTGGGGGCTGAGGCCGCCCTCGGCGATCATGCGCGCGACGTCCTCCATGCCCTGCAGCGACGTCACCCACGACGCGGTGATCGTGAGCTGCTTGTGCAGGAGGGTGTCCGAGACCTCGGTCTCGAGCCGGCCGCCCTCGCCGAGCAGCCCCACCCGGCCCCACTCCGCCGCGGCCTCGACCGCGGTGAGGCGACCCGGCGTGCTGCCCGAGCAGTCGACCGTGACCTGGCAGCCCACGCCGTCGGTGAGCGCGAGCACGTTCTCGACGGCGTCGGCGTCGGCCAGCACGACGTCGTCGACGAGTCCGGTCGCGCGGACGAACTCGATGCGCTCGGCCGACCGCTCGACCCCGATGACGCGGCGAGCGCCGAGCATCCGCCCGAGCATGGCGGCGGCGAGGCCGACCGGGCCCAGGCCGACGACGAGCAGGTCTTCTCCGCCGTGGACGCCCGTGCGGCGGAGGCCCTCGTAGGCCGTGCCGAAGCCGCAGGCGATCAGCGCGCCGTCGACGTACGAGAGTCCGTCGGGCAGGGGCACGCAGGTCGACTCGTCGACCAGCACGTACTCCGCGTGGCCGCCGTCGCGCTGCCAGCCGTACGACGCCTTGTGCGGCTGGTCGGTGCAGCTGATGAAGTAGCCCGCGCGGCAGTTGCGGCACCGGCCGCAGCCCTGGATGTGGTAGACGATGACGTCGTCGCCGACGCCGAAACGGGTGACCCCGGGCCCCGCCGACACGATGCGCCCGCACGGCTCGTGGCCCGCGACGACGCCCTTGTAGGCCGGCGCGCCGTCGAGGCCCTTGTGCGTCTTGTAGCCGTTGTAGATGAAGCCGATGTCGCTGCCGCAGATGCCGCTAGCGCCGACCTGCACGAGCACCTGCCCGGGGCCGGGCGTCGGCACGTCGTGCGTGCGCAGCTCGGCGGTGCCGTCGCCGGGCAGGAACACACCCTGCATGGTGCCGGTGGGCGAGGAGGCGCGGGTCGCGGCCTCGGGGGAGGGGACGGTGGTGGTCATGGCCTAGCTCTCTTCGATCGACCCGCGCTTGCGGGAGAGGGTGACGTTGAGCAGGACGGCGAGCACGATGATCACACCGCGCACGACGCTCTGGAGGAAGGAGTCGACGCCGAGCAGCACGAGCCCGTTGCCGATCAGCGTGATGAAGATCACGCCGAGGAAGGTGCCGACGAGGCTGCCGCGCCCTCCCGACATCGCGGTGCCGCCGATCACGACCGCGGCGATGACGTCGAACTCGAGGCCGTTGGCCGCACCGGCGTTGCCCGAGCCGAGGCGGGCGGCGAGCAGCACGCCGCTCAGGGCGCCGAGCATGCCCATGATCGCGAAGAGCAGGACGCGCACCCGGGCGACCTTGATGCCCGCGAGCCTCGCCGCCGCGGCGTTGCCGCCGATGGCGAACACCGAGCGGCCGAAGGCCGTCTTGCGGGCGACGAAGGCGAAGACCAGGAAGGCGACGATCATGATGACGGCCGGGGTCGGCACGCCGAGCACGGTGCCGGTGAGGAACGGCATGACCGGCTCGTCGAGGGGCAGCGGCACGGGCAGCGCGTCGGTGCTGAACTGGCCGAGGCCGCGCAGCACGCTCCAGAGCCCGAGCGTCGCGATGAACGACGGCACGAGGAAGCGGGCTCGCAGCACGCCGGCGAGGGCGCCCCAGCCCGCCCCGACCACGAGCGTGATCAGGATGGCGAGCAGCGCGGGCAGCCCCCATTGCGTCATCGCCACGGCGACGATGACCGACGACAGGGCGACGGCCGGGCCGGTGCTCACGTCGATCTCGCCGGCGATGATCACGAGGGTCATGCCCGTCGCGGCGATGCCGATCAGCGCGGCGTCGCGGAGCAGCCCGCTCTGGTTGGCGACGGTGAAGAAGCCCACCGCGTTGAACATCAGGTAGAGGTACAGCACGACGATCGCGACCAGCAGGCCGACGATGTTGACGAGGGTCGTGTTGCGACGGAACGCGTCGCGGACGCGGCCGACGGCGCCGCCGCGGGGGCGGCCGCCGGGCGTGGCCGAGGTGGTGGTGGGGTCGAGCGTGGAGGTCATCGGGTCGTCCTTCTTCAGCTCGAGACCATGGAGGCCTGGAGCAGCACGGGCAGGGAGATGTCGGGGGCGCGGTACTCCTCGCGGAGGCCGCCGTCTCGGAGGACGAGCACGCGGTCGCAGGCCAGGGGCAGCTCCTCGATCTCGCTCGAGACGAAGACGACGAGCTTGCCGGTGTCGGCGACGGCGCGCATGATCTCGTAGATCTGCGCCTTCGCCTCGACGTCGACGCCGCGGGTGGGCTCGTCGAGGAGGAGCACCCGGCTGTCGGCGTGCAGCCAGCGGGCGATGACCGCCTTCTGCTGGTTGCCGCCGCTGAGGGTGCTGATCGGGCGCGAGAGGTCGTGCGCCTTGATGCTGAGCCGGTCGGCGAGCGCCTTCGTGGCGGTGGCGATCGCACCGGCCGACAGCGCGCCTCCCCGGGTGACCCGGCCGAAGTCGCTCATGACGATGTTCTCGTCGATGCCGAGGCCGGGCACGACGCCGCGGCCCTTGCGGTCCTCCGGGGTCATGCCGACCCCGAGGGCCAGCATGCGGGAGGCGGTGGGCCGGTCGACGACGGAGCCCGCGATCGAGACGGTGCCGCCCGTCGCCGGCCGGAAGCCCGCGATCGCCTGGAGCAGCTCGGTGCGCCCGGAGCCGAGGAGCCCCGCGATGCCGAGCACCTCGCCGGCCCGGCCCTCGAAGCTGACGCCCCGGAGCTTCGGGGCCACGTCGAGGTCGTCGACGCGGAGGAGCACCTCGCCCGAGGTGACCGGTCGCGTCGCGACGGCCCGCTGTTCGGGGTCGGCGCCGATCATCAGCTCGATGATGTGGGCGGTGTCGCTGCCCGCGATGGAGACGGTCTCGACGACCTTGCCGTTGCGCATCACGGTCGCGGTGTCGGCGATCTGACGGATCTCGTCCATCCGGTGGCTGACGTAGAGCACCGCGACGCCCTGGGCGGCGAGCCGCTTGACGGTGTCGAGCACGAGGTCGACCTCCGCCGCCGCGAGCGCGCTCGTCGGCTCGTCGAGGATGAGCAGGCGCGGGTCGTCCTGCAGGGCACGGCCGATCTCGACGATCTGCTGCTGGGCGAGCGTGAGCCCGGCGACCTCGGCGTGCACGTCGATGTCGGCCCCGAGGCGCTCGAAGGTCGCGCGGGCCCGCTCGACCATCGCGCGGGTGTCGATGCCGAACCGGCCGCGGGGCCAGCGGCCCATGGCGAGGTTCTCGGCGACGGTGACGCCGGGCACGAGGCTGAGCTCCTGGTAGCACGTGGCGACGCCCGCGGCGGAGGCGGCGGTGACGCCGCCGTCGCCGAGCGGCTGCCCGCCGAGCAGGACCTCACCGGCGCTGGGGGTCTCGACGCCGCTGAGCAGGCGGATCAGCGTCGACTTGCCGGCGCCGTTCTGGCCGAGCAGGGCGCGGACCTCGCCGGCGTGGACGGCGAAGTCGACCCCGTCGAGGGCGGTGACGCCGGGGTAGACCTGGCTGACGCCGCGGGCCTCGGCGATGGGGGCGCCGCGGTCGCGGGCGGGATCGAGCGGCGCGATCGGGGTGTCGGCTGTCGACTCTGACAAGGGGATCCTCCGGGGATCGGGTGGTGGTGGATGAGAGGGGCGACGGTGAGCCCGGCGGGGGCCGGGCTCACCGTGCCGATCACGGGAGACCGTCGGGGTGGGTCTCGGTCCACCCGGCCGCGTCGGCGGGCAGGTAGAGGTCGATCGGCGCCGCGACGACCTTCTCGTCGGGGGTCTTCCCGTCGATGGCGTCCTGCGCGGCGGCGAAGGCGAGCTTGCCCGCCTCGATGCCGCTGATGTCGACGACGGCCTTGAGCACGGAGCCGTCGGCGAGCTCGGCCGCGATGTCGGACGTCATGTCGGAGCCGAAGACGGCGACCTGACCGGTGAGGCCGCGGGTCTGGACGGCCTTGTAGGCCCCGACGGTCGCGCCGCCGGCCTCGCCGTAGAGCCCGTCGAGGTCGGGGTTCGCGCTGAGCATCTGCTCGGCGGTCGAGACCGCCTGGTCGACCTCGGCGCCCTCCTGGTTCGCGACGAAGACCGTGCCGGGCAGCGCTGCGGTCAGGGCCTCGGAGAAGCCCTTGAAGCGCTGCTGGCAGACCTCGTACTGCTCGCAGTTGATGACGCCCATCTTCGGGGCCGTGATGCCGGCCTCGGTGAAGTACGCCGCCGCCTGCGTGCCGAGGTCGCCGCCGAACTTCAGCGGGTCGCCGAGCACCCAGGCCGTGACGTACTGGTCGACGGCGTCGTCGCTGACGCAGGTGTTGTAGCAGATGACCGGGATCCCGGCCTCGCTGGCCTGGCGCACCGCGGGCACGCTGCCGTCGGTCGAGACCGCGGACATGATGATCGCGCTGACGCCGGAGGAGGTGAGCGTGTTCATGAACGAGCTCTCTTTCGAGACGTCGCCCGCCGAGGTCGACTCGAGGAAGTCGACCTTCTTCGAGTCGGCGTCCGCCGCGTCCTGGACGCCCTTCTTGACGCCGCCGTAGAAGCCCTGCGAGTCGAGGTAGAGGGCGCCGATGCGCTCGGCGCCGCCCTCGCCGCCGTCGGCGCTGGGGATGGAGCAGCCCGTGAGGGCGGCGGCCGCCGCGAGGAGCGCGGCGGCGGAGAGGACGCGGCGTCGCGCCCTCGGCCTGATCGGTGTCGACATGGTGGTCATGGTTCCTTCCTAGGGGCGCCCGGCGTCGTCGCCGGACGTGACCGCGGGGGCGGTCGGGTCGGGGGTGGTGGGGTCGACGGGGGAGGGCTCGTGGCCCAGCCCCGTCCACAGCTCGGCGACCACGTGGCGCAGCCGGGTGACCTCGGCGTCGCGCCCCTGCTGCGGGTCGTCCTGGAAGAGCAGCATCGTGGGCAGCGAGGTGGCGAAGTAGTCGACCTCGGCCGGGGTGGCGGCCAGCTCGTCGACGAACGCGTCGAACCGGCGGAGCAGGGCCCGCGCCTCGTCGTCGGCGCCGAGCCTGGTCAGGGCGGTGACCGACGCGGCGCTCCGCTCGGTGAAGGCCTGGGCGGCCATGCCGGCGAAGTCGCCCGTGGCGTCCGCCGCCTGCCGCCAGGCCCACCGGGCGGCGTCGTCGTCGCCGCGGGCGGCGAGGGCGTCGCCGAGGGCGAGGTGGAGCTCCGCCGTCGTCTGCAGGGGGTGGCGGGCCTCGCCCAGGGTCGTCGGGGGCTCGAGCGCGGCGACGACGTGGTCGTGCGCCGTGTCGGCGTCGCCCGCGGCGAGCGCCTCGCGGGCGGCCGCCAGCGAGGCGGCCTCCCAGGCGCCGAGCACCTGGCCCTCGCCGCCCTCCCAGGGCTGGAACCGACGAGCCCGCACCGCGGCGAGGGCGTCGTCGTGACGGCCGACGGCGGTGAGCAGCCGGGCGCGGACGACGCTGAGGTCGTCGCGCTCGAGCACGAGGGCCGACTGCCGTTCGAGGGCGTCGAGTCGCTCGGCCGCGGGCACGCCACGGCGCTCGGCGAGCTGGTCGCTCTCGAAGAGCAGGCGTGAGTCGTCGGGCCGGAGCTGGCGGGCCGCGGCGTAGTGCTCGGCCGCCGCCTCGGGGTCGTGGGCGACGTTGTAGGCGGCCACGCCGAGGTTGCGCTCGACGACCGCGGCCTGGGCGTCGTCGAGGTCGCCCTGGAGAGCCCGACGCCACGCGTCGGCGGCGTCGGCGCCGCGGCCGTGGGCGTAGTACCAGCTGCCGAGAAGCGACCAGGCGAGGCCGTCGGCCGGCACCACCCGCACGGCCTCGAGCAGCACGGTGACGTCGTCGAGCCGCGACGGCAGGCAGCGGGTGGCGTCGACGGCGTGCAGCGAGACGAGGGCGCGGCGGGCCTCGGCCGTGCGGCCGGCCCGGGCCAGCAGGGAGGCGCGGTGGTAGCCGAGCAGGGGGCCCACGTTCACCTGGCCCTGCGCGGCGCGGGGGAGCTGCGCCTGGGCGAGGTCGAGCACCGAGAGGGCCTCGTCGAGGTACCCGGCCGAGCCGTACTCGAGGGCGACGTCGAGGAGGGTGGGGGAGTCGTCGGAGAGGACCCGGCCGGCGAGGTGGCGGGCCCACTGGTCGAGCGGGTCGAGCGCGAGCGTCTCGTGCAGCAGGTCGTCGGCCTCCTCGCGTCGGTCGAGGTCGCGGAGGGTCAGGACGAGGAGGTCGCGGGCCTGCAGGTTGTCGGCGTCGCGGCGCAGCACAGCGCGGAGCAGCTGCTCCGCGGCGGCGGGGTCGGAGCGGCCGAGGAGGCGCGCACGGGCCAGCGAGGCGGGCCCGGCCCAGGCGGCGTTCCAGGCGGACTTCGCCAGCGCCTCCTGCGCCTCCGCCCCGCGGCCGAGACGGGTGAGGGCGAGGCCGAGCCGGTAGAGCGGCTCGCCGTCGGCGGGGTTCGGCGCCCAGGCCAGCTGGCGCGTCACGGCCGTGCGCAGCAGGTCGAGCGCCTCGCCCCAGCGGGCGGAGTCGTGCAGGAGCGTCGCCAGCGCGACGTTGACCCGCACGTCTCCGGGGTCGCGACGGAGCGCCTCCCGCCAGTACGGCTCGGGCGACCGGGTCGCGTGGCGGTACTGCTGCAGGTACTGGCCGACGAGGAAGAGCTCGTCGACGGTGGCGACGTCGGCGGGGGCCGGCGGAGCGACCGCGGCGGCCGGGGCGTCGACGGTGCCCGTGCCGTCGGTGCCGTCCGCGCCGGCCTCGGCGTCGAGCTGGGCGGCCACGCTGCGGCCGTCGACCGCGACGAGCACGCGCCCCTCGGCCCGCGCCTCCACCAGGACGTCGTCGAGCACCGTGCCCTCGGGCAGCGGGCGGTCGAGCACCGCGGGCGAGCCGGGTGCGACGGCGACGCGGTGCTGGTCGAGCACCCGGCCGTCGCGGCCCCGGACGACGACGTCGACCGCGGGGTGGGCGTGCGTCACGGCGAGGCCGACGCGCAGCACCGCGGGCCCCTCCTCGGGCAGGTCGACGCGGAGCGCGGCGTCGCGCGTCGCCTGGTGGGCCGGGCCGATCTCGGTGATCGGGTACCAGAACTGGCTGAAGGTCTTCGTCTCGCCGGGCGTGAGGAAGGAGAAGTCGGGCTGGTTGTCGGTGTACACGCCGGCCATGAGCTCGACGTAGGGGCCGTCGCCGTCGGTGAGGTTGTCGTCCCAGGCCCAGCCGAAGGGAGCATCACCCCACGTCCACTGCTTCTTGCCGGGGGAGATCGCCCGGTCGGCCCAGTGGACGAAGCCCGCCCGACGGCCGTGGTCGTAGCCGCCGAAGAAGTCGTCGTCGGTGTGCGTGACCATGTACGAGGTCGGCACCGGGATGTTGCGGTACCAGTCGAGCCGGTCGCCGTCGGGGTGGTCGGCGTCGACGCGCGCGGGGTAGTCGACGCCGTAGTACTCGCCGGCGACCCGCGGGAAGTCGACGACGGCGCGCTTCGCGTGGTCGGCCACGTGGCGGACGTCGGTCGGGAAGAACGACTGGTAGTCGTCGTTGACCGCAGCGGCGACGTTCGCCCACCAGAGGAAGGTCTGCGTCTCGTCGCTGCGGTTGAAGAGCCGCACGCGGGCCTCGATCAGCGAGGAGCCGGGCCGCAGGCGGATGCCGTGCATGCCCTTCATCCGCGCGAAGGGGTCGTGGTCGGAGCACCACACGGTGACGGCCCCGTCGGCCTCGCGCTCGATCGACACGTCGGTGGGGAGGAACGTCGCGGGGCGGTGGTGCTGGGGCCAGTTGAACTCGACGCCGCCGGAGATCCAGGGCCCGGCGAGGCCGACGAGCGCGGGCTTGACGACGTTGTTGCGGTAGAAGATGTCGTAGTCGGCCGACTTGTCGTAGGCCACGTGGATGCGGCCGCCGAGCTGCGGCAGGACGACGAGGCGCAGCCACTCGTTCTCGAGGTGCACGGCGTCCCACGCGTGGGGCCGCTTCTCGGCCTCGATGCGTTCGTGGAACGGCAGCGGGAAGACCCGCCCGGACGATCCTTGGTAGACCCGGGAGTCGAGGAAGGCCGGGTACCTGTCGGGCTCGCCCGGCAGGTAGGTGTCGACGACGAGGGGCTCCGACCAGGCGGCGACGCCTGCCGAGGCCTGGTCAGCGGGCACGGGGGGAAGAGTCAACCTCGACTCGGCGGTGAGCATGGGGCCAGCGTACGGAGCCGACCCGCGCCTCCGGAACGCCCGATCCACCGGCGTCCCTGGACGAAACGACGATCGCCCGCCATCATCGACCCATGACCATCGAGGACGGCTTCCCCGGGCAGCGGCTGCTCGTCATGCCCCGCCAGGCGGTGCGCACCGCCCTCACGCAGCCGGGCACGTCGCACCTGGTCGTGACCGACGCGGGGTACTTCCCCGAGGCCCGGGCGCACGGCATGGCCCGCCCCGCCGGGGTGCCGCAGAGCGTCGTGCTCGTCTGCGTGCGCGGCGGCGGCTGGTGCGAGGTCGGCGGTGTGCGGCACGTCGTCAGCGCCGGGCAGGTCGTCGTCGTGCCGCCCGAGACGGCGCACGAGTACGGCTCGGACGACGCGGCGCCCTGGACGCTCTGGTGGCTGCACCTCGACGGGCGCGACCTCGCCGAGTTCCTCCGCGTCGCCGGCCTGACCGCGTCGGCGCCGGTGCGGCAGCTCACCGACGTCTACCGCGTCGTCGCGCTGATCGAGGAGGTCGTGCAGGCGATGGAGCGCGACCAGACCTTCGCCAGCGTGCTCGCCGCGTCGGGCGCCGCGTGGCACCTCATGGCCCTGCTCTGCTCGGAGCGGCGGGTCGGCAGCCCGCGGGAGTCGGCGGTCGAGCAGGCGCAGGACTACCTGCGGAAGCACGTCACCGAGCGCGTCTCGGTCGAGGAGCTCGCGGCCCTCGCCCGGCTCAGCCCGTCGCACTTCGCGGCGCGCTTCAAGGCGGAGACCGGGTCGACCCCGCTGCGGTACCAGACGCAGCTGCGCATGGCGCGGGCCCGGGAGCTGCTCGACACCACCGACCTGCCGGTCGGGCTGGTGGCGGAGCGGGTGGGCTACGTCGACCCCTTCTACTTCTCGCGCCAGTTCAAGGCGGTGCACGGGTCGACGCCGGTGGGGTACCGGGCGCAGCGGAAGGGCTGAGGTCAGGGCGGGGCCGGCCCGCACGGGGTGGGCAGCGCCGTCCTCAGGCCGCGGGCAGCGCCCCCGCGACCACCCGCCCGCGGGCCACGACCGCGACGATCGCGTCAGGATCGAGCGCCGCCGCGTCCTCCCACGGGCGCCCGCGCAGCAGCACGAAGTCGGCGGCGGCCCCGACGGCCACGCGGCCGAGCTGCGTCGACCGGCCGATCGCCGCCGCCGCGCGCGACGTGCCCGCCCGGAGCACCCGCTCGGGCGACCAGCCGAAGACGTCGCCCATCCGCCGCAGCTCGCGCATCTGGTCGCCGAACGCGACGTGGAACCCGTTGGCGTCGGTGCCGAGCACGAAGTCGACGCCGGCGTCGGCGGCGGCGCGGAACGCGGGGTCGCGGGTCGCGACGAGCGCGGCCGCCGTCTCGCGCTGCTCGGCCGAGACGGGCACCGAGCCGTCGGCGATGGCGTCGTTGATCAGCAGCGTGGGGGCGACGGGCAGCCCGGCCGCCACGACCTGCCGGGCGAGGTCGCCGTCGAGCTGCGTGGCGTGCTCGATCGAGTCGACACCCGCGCGGAGGGCCACGCGGATGCCCTCGGCGGTGTGGGCGTGGGCCGCGACGAGCAGGCCGAGCGCGTGCGCCTCGTCGACGATCGCGTCGATCTCGGCGCTCGTGTGGTTGCGCCAGGAGGGGGCGTCGCCCTCGGAGAGCAGCCCGCCGCTCGTCGCGATCTTGATGCCCGTCGCCCCCGCGCGCGCGTGCGTCCGCACCAGGGCGCGGCAGGCGTCGACGCCGTCGGCGGTGGGCTTCCGGAGGCGCGGGTCGACGCCCGGGGGCACGAACATGTCGCCGTGCCCTCCCGTCATGCTCACCATGCCGTGCGCGAGGATCCGCGGCGCCTCGACGAGCCCCTCCTCCACGGCGCGCGCCAGCGAGAACTGCACCTCGTCGGCCGACAGGTCGCGCAGGGTCGTGACCCCGCCGGCCAGGGCACGCCGGGCGTGGGCCAGGCCGTGCAGCACCTGCTCGGTGGGGGGCGTCACGAGCGGCCAGGTCAGGAACCCCGAGGAGGCGCCTCCCGCGTTCCCGATCAGGTGGACGTGGGTGTCGACGAGGCCGGGCACGAGCGACAGCCCCTCGAAGCGGGCCGACGGCTCTGCCGGCTCCACCGCGGTGACCACGGCGTCCGTCGCGATGCCGGGCCGCGCGGGGCCCCAGCTGACGGTGCTCGAGCCGAGGGCGCCGTGGCCGTCCCAGACGTCGACGCCGGCGAGGGAGGTGGGGGAGGCATGGTGGAGCACGGTGGGTCCTCGAGAGGTCGGGGGAGCAGGAGCAGGAGCAGGGGCAGGGGCAGGACGGGGCAGGACGGGGTCAGCTGCGGCGCGTACGTCGCGGCACCAGCCGCCCGAGCGCCGCCGGGGGCCGCATGCGGGTGCCCGCGACGACCAGCACCGCCAGCGTCACGACGTACGGGGTGGCGCTGGAGACCGCGGCGGGCAGCGGCACGGCGACGAACACGACGAGCAGCACGATGCCCACGACCAGGGGCGGCAGGCCCTCGCGCAGCTTGCGGCCGGGCACGGTGCGGCGCAGCCGCAGCAGCCCGAGGGCGGTGAAGACGACGGCGAGCACGACCACGAGCGCCCGCAGCGTCTCCGGCCGGCCGATGCCGACGGCGTCGCTGACGCCGAAGAGGGCGGCGCCGAAGAACACGCCCGACGGCGTCCAGTTGCCGAAGATCAGCGTCGCGAGGCCGATGAAGCCGCGGCCGGCGGTCTGGTTCTCGATGTACCCCTGCGAGATGAGGGTGAGGTAGCCGCCCGCGAAGCCCGCGAGCCCCGAGCCGACGAGCACCGCGATCCAGCGCGTGCGGTGCACGCTGCCGCCGAGCGCCTGCAGGGCTGCGGGCTCCTCGCCGGCGGCGCGCCAGCGGAGGCCGAACGGCGTCTTCCAGAGCACCCAGGCGACGACGGGGATGATCAGCAGGCCGATCACCGCTTCGAGCGAGACGTCGCGGGTCAGTCCCCCGACGAGGCCGCCGACCTGGGCGACGACGGGCAGCTCCGAGGCCTCCATCGTGCGGCTGAGGTCGGGCGTGCCGAGGCCGCCGCTGACGAACGGCAGCGACAGGTGCGGCACGTCCGCGCCGATGCGGGGCGACCGCGCGATGGTGCCGCCGTCCATCCCGCTGAAGACGATGTCGGAGGCGAAGCGCGCGACGGCCGCCGCGATGACGTTGATCGAGACGCCGACGATCAGCTGGTTGATGCCCATCTCGATGCAGAGCACCGCCATCAGCACCCCGAAGACGAGCCCGCCGGCGACGCCGCCGACCAGGGCGGCCCAGGGGCCCGCGACGGCGCCGAGCAGGCCGGCCGTCCACGTGCCGCCGATCATCATGCCCTCGAGGCCGACGTTGATGACGCCCGAGCGCTCGGAGAGGAGGCCGCCCATCGCGACGACGGCGATCGGCACCGTCAGCCGCAGGGCCGAGCCCCAGGTCGCCGACGCCGTGATGCCGGGGGCGTCGGCCAGGTAGCGGGCGAGGATGAGCAGGCCGAGGCCGAGCAGGGTCCAGCGGAGTGCTGCGCGCACGTGGCGCGCGGACGGGCGGAGGCGGTCGACGGAGGCGCGGGCGGGCCCGGCCCCCGAGGGGGTCACCGCGGCGAGGGGATCGGTGCCGGTGCTCATCAGGAGGCTCCTCCGGTCGGGGCGGCGTCGGGGGTGCGGGCGGCCCGGAGGCGGCGGCGCACGGCGGCGGCGAGGGCGACGCGCTGGTCGACGCGCTCGGTGAGCCAGTACCCGACGGCCGACGAGAGCAGGACGACCGCGAGGAAGACCTGGCCCACCTCGGTCGGCAGCTGCACGAGGCCGAGCACCTGGCTGCTGCGCTCGACGAAGGCGAGCACGAACGCGCCGAGCGCCATGCCGATCGGGTGCTGACGGCCGAGGAGGGTCGCGGCCAGCCCGGTGAACATGAGGTCGGTCGGCAGCGTGCCGTCGAAGCGGCCGGCGACCGAGAGCACGTGGGGCAGCCCGACGAGCCCGGCGACGGCGCCGCTGACGAGCATCGCCTGGACGATCTTGCGGTCGACCCGGATGCCGGCCGACTCCGCCGCCTCGGGCGACCGGGCCGCGACCCGGAGGCCGTAGCCGAAGAGGCTGCGGTCGACGACGAGGTGGTACACGACGCCGACCAGCACGGCGACGACGACGAAGCTCGAGACCGCTCCCTGCCCGCTGCCCGTGCCGGGCAGGGCGGGCATCAGCCCGCCGGCGTCGATCATGGCCGTGCCGGTGTTCTGCCCGCCGCCCGACCGGAAGACGCCGCTGAGCAGCACGGCGACGACGGTGGTCGCGACCGCGTTGAGGAGGATGGACGTGATGACCTCGTTGACCCCACGGTGGATCTTGAGCAGGGCGGGGATGAGGGCCCAGCCGGCGCCCACGGCGCACGAGATCAGCAGGGTCAGGGGCAGGCGCACCGCCAGCGGGAAGGGCAGCGACGCGGCGGCGACCGCGCCGGCCAGGGCCGCCATGCGGTACTGCCCGTCGACGCCGATGTTGAAGAGGCCCATCCGCACCGCGAAGGCGCCCGCGACCGCGGCGAGGTAGAGCGGCACGGCCGAGTCGAGGCTCGCGACGAGCGAGGCCGGCTGCGTGCCGTACGACCACATCACCGAGAAGGCGCTCGACGCGCTGTAGCCGCCGACGGTGAGGAAGAGGGCGGTGACGGCGAGGGCCAGCAGCACCGAGACGACGGGCCCGGCCGCGGTGACGACGACGCGGCGCATCAGCTGGCCCCTCCCGTCGCGGGGGCGTGGGCGCCGGTCATGTGTTCTCCCAGGTCGAGGGCGGTGACGTGTCGGGGGTCGAGCTCGGCGACGACGCGGCCGCCGTACATGACGAGCAGCCGGTCGCTGAGGGCGAGCAGCTCGTCGAGGTCGGCCGAGACGAGCAGCGTGCCGAGACCGGCGTCGCGGGCCTCGACGAGCTCGCGCCAGACGGCGCTCTGCGCGCCGACGTCGACGCCGCGGGTCGGGTGCGCCGCCACGAGCACGGTCGGGTCGGAGCCGAGCTCGCGGCCGATGATGAACTTCTGCTGGTTGCCGCCGGAGAGCGCCCGGGCGCGGGTCGACGGGGTGCCGCCGCGCACGTCGAAGCGCCGGATGATCTCGGCGGCCGCGGCCGTGGCGGCCGAGCGGCTGAACCACCAGCCCCGACGGATCGGTGCCCGGCCCTGGTAGCCGAGCGCGGCGTTCTCGGCGAGGCTCAGGTCGAGCACGACCCCGTCGCGGTGGCGGTCCTCCGGGATGTACGCGAGCCCGAGCGCGCGGCGCTCGCGGGTGGGCAGGTCGTCGATGACGCGCCCGCCGAGCGACACGCTGCCCGTGTGCTCGACCCGGCCGAGCAGCGCGGCCAGCAGCTCCGACTGGCCGTTGCCCTCGACGCCCGCGACGCCGACGACCTCGCCCCGGCGCACGGTGAGCGACAGGTCGTCGACCAGGGGGCGCTCGCCGGGTCGGCCGACGGTGATCCCCTCGACGGCGAGCACGACGTCGTCGCCCGGCGGCGTGCTGCGCGGCTCCACCGTCGGCATCGCGACCTCGACCATCAGCCCGGCCAGCTCGCGCGGCGTGGTCTCGGCCGCGGTCGTCCGCCCCACCACGCGCCCTGCCCGGATGACCGTGATGTCGTCGGCGAAGGCGAGCACCTCGTCGAGCTTGTGCGAGATGAAGACGACGGAGGCGCCCCTCGCGGTGAGCGCCCGGATGGACGCGAAGAGGGCGGTCGCCTCCGACGGCACGAGCACCGCCGTGGGCTCGTCGAGGATGATGACGCGGGCCTCGCGCCAGAGCACCTTGAGGATCTCGACCCGCTGCCGGTCGCCGACGCCGAGGTCGGACACGAACGCATCGGGGTCGACGTCGAAGCCGTTGGCCGAGGCGAGCTCGCCGACGCGTCGGCGGGCCGCCGCCGCGTCGATGCGCCAGGTCGAGCCGGGCTCGTCGGCGAGGACGACGTTCTCCCACACGCGGAGGGCGCCCGCGAGCAGGAAGTGCTGGTGGACGATGCCCACGCCGGCCTGCTGGGCCTGGCGCGGCGAGCGGAAGTCGTGCGCGACTCCCTCGACCTCGATCGTGCCCTCGTCGGGGCGCTCCTCGCCGGCGAGCACCTTCATCAGGGTCGACTTGCCGGCCCCGTTCTCGCCGACGACGGCGTGCACCGTGCCGGGGCGCACGAGGACGTCGATCCGGTCGTTCGCGGTGAACGTCCCGAAGCGCTTGACGATCCCGGTCAGCCGGACCGCCGCCTCCTGCGCCCCCACGGTCTCAGAGCGCCGTCGGGACGGTGACGTCGCCGTCGACGACGGCCGTCTTCGCCGCCTCGAGCTGGTCGGCGATGCCGTCGACGAAGCCGCCGCTCGTCGAGTAGCCGACGCCGCCGGTCTCCAGGTCGAAGACCTGCTCGCCGGGCTCGAGGCTGCCCTCGTCGAAGGAGGTGATGACGTCCTTGACCGCCACGTCGACGTTCTTCAGCGCCGAGGTGAGGATGAACGGCTTGATGTCGTCGTCGACCTGCGCGTACGCGTCGCCGTCGACGCCGATCGCCCAGACCTTGGCGGAGTCGGTGCTCGCGGCCGCAGCCTGCTCGTAGACGCCCTGGCCGGAGCCGCCGGCGGCCGCGTAGACGACGTCGGCGCCGCCGGCGTACATCGAGGCGGCGGCCTCCTTGCCCTTGGTCGGGTCGGAGAACCCGGTGAAGTCGCCGAGCGGCGAGAGGTAGGTGGAGTCGACGACGACGTCGGGGTCGACGCTCTTCGCCCCGGCCTCGTAGCCGACGAAGAAGTTCTGGATCGACGGCTGGTCGACGCCGCCCACGAAGCCGATGTGGCCGGTGGTCGAGGTCAGCGCGGCGGCCACCCCGACGAGGTACGACGACTCGTTCGCGGCGAACGAGATGGTCGTCACGCCGTCGATCTCGGTGCCGATGTCGGTGTCGACGTCGACGAACGCCGTGTCGGGGTGCTCGGTGTCGCCCATCGGCTGGGCGAACTGGAAGCCGATGCCGACGGCGAGGTCGGCGCCCTGCGAGACGGCGAGGTCGAGGCGGTCCTGGTAGTCGTCGGTGTTCGGGCTCGACAGCTCGAGGGGGTTGAAGCCCAGGTCCTCCTGCGCCGCGGTGAAGCCGGCGTAGCCGCCGTCCATGATGGAGTAGTCGCCCGTCGTGCCGTAGAGCAGCGCGACCGTCGCGGCGTCGGGGTCGGCCGAGGGGGCCGTCGCGGCCGTCTGGCCGGAGCAGGAGGCGAGGAGGAGCGTGGCGCTGAGCGCGGCTCCCGAGACGATCAGGAGGCGACGGGGGCGACGCAGGGGCATGGGGTGCTCCGGTTCTGTGAACGTTTTCACGGCAGGTGGCCTCGGGCGCTCGCAGGATCGGCTCCGAGGGGGTGCAGGGGTGCTGCAACCGTAGACCGGCTCGTGTTACCGACGTGTTTCGGGGACGTAAGGAGTCGGGTAAACGTTCTCAGCGACTCCCGCGTCCGTGGCACGCTGGCGACATGACCCCCGCAGCTCCCGGCGCCGCTCCGGTGCCCGTCGACCTCGTCGTCCGTCGCGTGACCGTGCTCGCGCCGACCGTCCGGCCGCCGGTCGGGTACCCCGACCTCGACCCCGGCGACCCCGGGCGACCGGCCCCGGCCGTGTTCGTGGCCGACCAGGCGATCGGCGTCGCGGGCGGCGTCATCGCCTGGATCGTGCCCGACGCCGACCTCGGCCCGGCCGACCTCGCCGGCGCCCGGGTGGTCGACGCGCCGGGCCGCGTCGCGATCCCCGGCCTGGTCAACGCCCACAGCCACTCGTCGATGACCTTCTTCCGGGGCTCCGCGGAGGACGTGCCCACCGCCTCCTGGTTCAACGACCACATCTGGCCGATGGAGGTCAACCTCACCGACCGCGACGTGCTGCTCGGCGCGCGCCTCGCGGTCGCCGAGATGCTGCTCGCGGGCGTGACCACGGTCGCCGACCACTACTTCTCGACCGAGCAGATCGCCACGGCGGTCGACGAGGGCGGCATGCGGGCCGTGCTCGCCCGCACCTTCTTCTCGTCGCAGGGCGCGGAGGGCCTCGACCGGAGCGCCTCCTTCGCGGCCGAGTGGGACGGCGCGGCCGGCGGGCGCATCACCACGATGCTCGGGCCGCACGCCGTCTACACCGTCGACGACGCCGACCTGGCCCGCACGGCCGAGGCCGCGCGGGCTATCGGGGTGCGGACGCACATCCACGCGTCGGAGACGATGCACCAGACGGAGTCGTCGCTCGCCCGGCGCGGGGCGACGCCGATCCAGGTGCTGCACGACACCGGCGTGCTCGACGCGGGAGCCTTGATCGCGCACGGGACGGGCATCGTCGAGAGCGACCTGGAGTGGCTGACGCCCGTCGCCGACCGGGTCGGCGTCGCGTGCTGCGCGAAGGTCTACCAGAAGCACACGCACGGGCCCACTCCGATCCGCCTGCTGCACGACGCGGGCGTGCCGGTGGGGATCGGCACGGACGGCTGCGCGTCGGGCAACACCCTCGACGTGCTCGAGAGCACCCGCACCATGGCCCTCGTGCAGAAGGCCCACACGGGCGACGCCACCTGGATGACGAGCGCCCACGCCCTCGACCTCATGACCCGCCAGGGCGCCGCCGTCATCGGGCGCGAGCACGACCTCGGGTCGCTCGCGCCCGGGTTCGCCGCGGACATAGTGCTGATCGACCCCTGGAAGCCGCACCTCCAGCCGATGAACGACCTCGCCGCCGCCCTCGTGCTCAGCGTGCGGGCGAGCGACGTCGAGACGGTGATCGTCGCCGGCCGGGTCGTCGTCGAGCTCGGCCGCCTCGTCGACGTCGACCTCGGGCCGCTGATGACCGAGATGAACGAGCGCCTGCCCGGGCTCACCGACCGGTCGCACGGCCGCACCGTGCAGACGTACGCTCCCTAGTGATGATCGACGCCGACCACACGCCCTGGCCCGACGTGGCCGCCGCCCACCGCCGCGGAGCCGGCCTCGCCGTGCTGCCCGTCGGCGCGCACGAGCAGCACGGGCCGCACCTGCCCCTCGGCACCGACACGGCCACCGCCGTCGAGGTCGCCCGCCGCCTGGCCGAGCGCCTCGACGCCGTGCTGCTGCCCCCGGTGCACTACGGCGCGACCTGGGGCACCTCGGGCTGGCCGGGCACGCTCTCGCTCTCGGCCGCGACGGTCACCGCGATCGTCGTCGACCTGGGGCGGGCGCTCGCCGCGTCGGGCGCGGGCGGCCTCGTCGTCGTGAACGGCGACTGGGGCAACCGGGCGCCGCTGCTCGTCGCGGCCCAGCAGCTCACGGAGGAGGGCGTGCTGCCCGTCGTCACGCTCGACCACCCCGGCATGGCCGAGGCGATCGACGAGGTGCGCGAGAGCGCCCCCGCGGCGCCCGGCCTGGCCCACGCGGAGGAGGTCGAGACCTCGATCATGCTGCGCCTCGCGCCGGGTGACGTCCACCCCGACCGGTACGAGGCCTGCTACCCGGTGTTCCCGTCGCACTTCGGCACCGCGCCGATGCCGCTGCACCCGTTCTCGCCCAGCGGCGTGTTCGGCGACCCCGCCCTCGCGACCGCCGAGAAGGGCGAGCGGCTGCTCGCGGCCACCGTGGAGGGGTGCCTCGCCGTGCTCGACGACTTCGTCGCCGGTGTGCTCGCGGGCCGGGCGGAGGCGCGGTGAGCCCGACGTCCGTCCCCACCCTGGTCGACGTGGCCCGGGAGGCCGGGGTGTCGATCGCGACCGCCTCACGCGTGCTCTCCGGGGCCCAGCACGTCTCGGAGGCCCGGGCCCGCGCGGTGCGGAAGGCCATCACCGAGCTCGGCTACCGGCACAACGCCGTCGCCAGCGCCCTGCGGAGCCAGCGCACCGAGACCGTCGGGCTCATCCTGCCCCGGTACACGACGGGCTTCCTCTCCGCCCTGATCGAGTCGGTCAGCGAGGCCCTCGACGACGCCGGGCTCTCGCTGGTGCTGCGGTACTCCGCGGAGGGCGACGACCACGACGCCCGCACGGTCGAGTCGCTCCTCAGCCGCCGCGTCGACGGCCTCGTCATCTGCCCCCCGACGGAGGAGGTCAGCCGTGACGCCGTCGCGGCCGCCGACCGCGTGCCCGTCGTGCAGGTGGGCCGCCACATCTTCGGCGACGGCACCGACTCGGTGGGCCTCGACGACAACCGGGCGACCGACCTGCTCGTCGGCGCCCTCGCGGACGGCGGGGCGACGGAGCTCGTGACCGTCGGCCTGTCGCCGGCCGACCCCGCCGACGCCCGCCGCATCGCGGCCGTGCGGGCCTCGTGCGAGCTGCGCGGCGTGCGGTTCGACGGCGCGCGACCGGCCGGGGCCGAGCTCGCCGGGGGTGTCGCCGCCGCGAACGAGCTCGTCGCGAGCGGCGACCTCGCGCGGCTCGACGCGATCGTCTGCGCCAACGACGACGTGGCGCACGGCCTGGTCACGGTGCTCCGCCTCAACGGCGTCGACGTGCCGGGGGCCGTGCAGGTCGCGAGCCTGCTCGACGTGTCGTCGGTCGAGGGCGACGACGAGCGCGAGATCACGACCCTCCGCCACCCGTGGCCCGCCATGGGCCGGGAGGCCGTGCGGCTGCTGCTCGACGCCCTGGCGAGCGGCGACCGCGACGACTCCGGCGGCGCCCGCCGCGTCACGCTCGCGCCCCGGCTGCTGCACGGACGCTCGACCCGCTGACCGCGGCTCCGGGAGCCCGGGGGAGTCGCCCCCGCTGTCGGTCGCGCCCGCTAACGTTCGAGCACGGCCGGGTCGCTGCCCGGGCCCGACCTGCCGGTCAGCGCAGCGCCGCACCGCACGGCACTGCCACGCGCCGCATTGCCACGCACCGCCCGCACCGCCCGCCGAGGAGGCCGCCATCTACATCGACCCCGACACCGACCTCGTCGTCACCAGCCCGTCCGACCTCACCACCTGGGCGGCGTGCGAGTGGGCGTTCCTCCGGCGGCTCGACGCCGCCCTGGGGCGCATCGACCGGATCGACGCCGTGTCGGACGCCATGCTCGACCGGACGGCGCGGATGGGCGACGACCACGAGGTGCGCTTCCTCGAGCAGCTGCGCGCGAGCCACGAGGTGGTCGAGTTCGAGCGCCCGTCGCGCGAGGGCTACCCGGCAGCCGCTGCCGCCGCCGAGCAGGCGATGCGCGACGGCGTGCCGGTGCTCTACCAGGCCACGTTCCACGACCCGACCTTCATCGGCTTCTCCGACTTCCTCGTGCGCAACGACGCCGGCGAGTACGAGGTCTACGACACCAAGCTCGCCCGGCACGCGAAGATCCCCGCCCTCCTCCAGCTCGCGGCCTACGCCGAGCAGATCGAGGCGCTCGGTGTGCCGGTCGGTGCGCAGGTGCACCTCGTGCTCGGCGACGGGTCGCGGTCGACGCACCAGCTCGCCGACATCGCCCCCGTGCACCGGGCCCAGCGGTCTCGGCTGCGCGACGCGGTCGAACGACGGCAGCGCGCCTCCTCGGCCCTGCCCTGGGGCGCACCCGGGGTGACGGCCTGCGGCCGGTGCTCCCAGTGCGCGGCGCAGGTCGAGGCGCACCGCGACCTCGTGCTCGTCGCCGGGCTGAGCCTCGGGCAGCGTGCCGCGCTGATCGCGTCGGGCGTCGACAGCATCGACGCGCTCGCCCGGAGCACGGGCGGCGTGCCGGGCGTGGGCGGGGCCGCCCTGTCGCGGCTGCGCGCCCAGGCGCAGCTGCAGGTCGCGAGCGAGGGCGGCGTGCCCGAGGTGCGCCTCGTCGACCCCGGGGCGCTCGCGGCGATCCCCGCCCCCGACGACGGCGACGTGTTCTTCGACTTCGAGGGCGACCCGCTGTACACGGAGGGCGACGGCGGCACCTGGGGCCTCGACTACCTCTTCGGGCTGGTCGACGTCGAGGCGCGGTCGACCGCCTTCTGGGCGCACGACCTCCGGGCCGAGCGGCAGGCGCTCGTCGACTTCCTGACCTTCGTGCGGGAGCGACGGGCGGCGCACCCGGGCATGCACGTGTACCACTACGCCTCCTACGAGCGCACCCACCTGCTCTCGCTCGCCGCCCGGCACGGCGTCGGAGAGGAGGAGGTCGACGACCTGCTGCGCGACGGCGTGCTCGTCGACCTCTACCCGGTGGTGCGGAAGGCGCTCGTCGTCGGCTCGCGCAGCTACTCGATCAAGAAGCTGGAGCCGCTGTACATGGGCGGCGACCTCCGCGACGGCGACGGGGTCCTCAACGGTGCCGACAGCATCACCGCCTACGTCGAGGCGATCGCGGCGGTGCGGGCCGGCGACCCGGCCGGGCAGGCGCGGCTCGACCAGGTCGCCGACTACAACGAGTACGACTGCCGGTCGACGCTCCGGCTGCGCGACTGGCTGCTGTCGTTCGTGCCGCCCGGGTCGACGACCGACGAGGCGGTCGCCCTGGTCGACGACGAGCGCGTGCGCGCCGAGCCCGACCCGGTCTTCGTCGAGCTGTCGGCCCTGCTCGCCGACGTCGACCCGCTCGACCGCACGCCCGACCAGACGGCCCTCGCGCTCGCGGCGGCCGCGATCGACTACCACCGGCGCGAGGCGAAGACGTTCTGGCAGGAGCACTTCGGGCGGCTCCGTGACCCGCTCGACGAGTGGGCCGACACGCGGGACGTGTTCGTCGTCGAGCAGGCCGAGGTGGTCCGCGACTGGGAGAAGCTGCCGCGCGCCCGCACCCTGTCGCGCGACCTGCGGCTGAGGGGCTCGCTCGCGCCCGGCAGCCGGTTGACGCCCGGGGGAGCACCGCACCTCGTCTACGACGCCCCGCTGCCTCCCTCGATCACGGCGTCGGGGCCGGGCCTGCGCGGCGCGACGTCGCGGGTCGCGGTGCTCGACGTCGACGCCGACCACGACGGCGTCGTGATGCTCGTGAAGGAGTCGCTGCCCGGGGGCGCCGACCCGCACGAGGCGTTCCCGCTCGCGATCACGCCGGCGGCGCCGCCGCGCGCGGCCCCGCAGCCCGCGGCGATCTCCGAGTGGGGTCGCTCGGTGCTCGACGGCCTGCCCGCCTTCGTCGACGACGCGGTGCTCGACCTGCTGCGTCGCGTCCCCCCGCGGGGCGGGGTCGTGCCCGTCGTCGGCGACGACACCGTCGGCGCCGTCACGGCGACGCTGCTCGGCCTCGACCGGTCGTACCTGGCGGTGCAGGGCCCACCCGGCACGGGCAAGACGTACGTCGGGTCGACCGTCGTGGCGCGGCTGGTGCGGGAGCACGGCTGGCGCGTGGGCGTCGTCGGCCAGTCGCACGCGGTGGTGGAGAACTTCCTGGAGGCGGTGGTCGGCAAGGGCGTCGACCCCGCGCTGGTCGTCAAGGTGCCGAAGAGCGGAGCGAGTGCGGAGGCGGTCGAGGCCGCCGCGTGGACGCCCGTGAAGAACGGGGCCGGCCTGGCCGAGTTCCTCACCGGCCCGGGCGAGACCGGCGGAGTCGTCGGGGGCACCGCCTGGACCTTCGCCAACCCGGACTACGTCGCGCGGCACTCGCTCGACCTGCTCGTCGTCGACGAGGCCGGTCAGTTCTCGCTCGCGCCGACGATCGCGTCGGCCGTCGCCGCGCAGCGCCTGCTGCTGCTCGGCGACCCGCAGCAGCTGCCGCAGGTCAGCCAGGGCTCCCACCCCGAGCCCGTCGACACGTCGTCGCTCGGCTGGCTCGCCGACGGGCACGACGTGCTGCCGCCGGAGCTCGGCTACTTCCTGTCGCGGACGTACCGGATGCACCCCGCCGTGACGGCGCCGGTGTCGCGGCTCTCGTACGAGGGCGCGCTCGAGTCGAGGGCGCCGGAGCGGCACCTCGAGGGCGTGCAGCCCGGGCTGCACGCCGTGCCGGTCGAGCACGCGGGCAACACGACGTCGTCGGTCGAGGAGGCCGAGCGCGTGGTCGACCTCGCCCGGTCGGTCGTCGGTCGGGAGTGGTCGGACGAGCACGGCACGCGTCGGCTGACGGACGACGACGTGATCGTCGTCGCGCCGTACAACGCGCAGGGCGCCGTGATCCGCGACGCGCTCGACGCCGCCGGCCTGACCGGCACGACGGTCGGCACCGTCGACCTCTTCCAGGGGCGGGAGGCGGTGGTCGCGATCCTCTCGCTGGCCGCGTCGAGCGCCGCCGACATCCCGCGAGGCCTGGACTTCCTGCTCATGCCCAACCGGCTCAACGTCGGCATCAGCCGCGCGCAGTGGGCGGCGTACCTCGTGCACTCGCCCGCGCTGGCCAGCTCGATGCCGACGTCGATCGCGGGGCTCGGCACGCTGTCGCGGTTCATCGAGCTGGTCGAGCGGCGCTGACGCGCGCGCGGGGCGAGTGGGCCCGGCGGCGCGCGCCGTGCTGGCCTGCGGGTGTCCCGCGGGCGGCGCGCGCCGCTCCGGCCCGCGGGACACCCCGTTCTCGCACGGGAACCCCGCCGCGGCAGGGTTCCCTTGCAAGAACAGGGTTCATCTCGGCGAGCGGCCGACCTCTCGGCCCGAGCGGCACCACGTTCTCACACCCGAACCATGCCGCGGCGTAGTTCCCCTGCGAAGAAGTGGTTCATCGTCGTCGCCTCGAGCTCGCAGCTCATGGAGACCGATCCGAGAGGGCCGTCGGTCCTGCGATCCTCACTTCTCGGTGCGGACGTCGTGGAGCACCGGCGTCACACGTCCGCCGCCGCGCGCCGCAGCACCGCCTCCACGGCGTCGATCGCCTCGGCCGGGGGCGTGTGCTCCCACACCCGGACGACCGCCCACCCCGCCGAGCTCAGCTCGTGGTCGTGGGCGGCGTCGCGCCGCCGGTTGGCGAGCAGCTTGGCGTGCCAGTAGGCCGCGTTCGCGATCGGCAGGTGCGTGTGCTCGACGCAGAAGTGCCAGAAGCAGCCGTCGACGAAGACGGCGACGCGGAGGCGCGGGAAGAGCAGGTCGGGGCGACACCGTGAGACCCCCGCCACGGGGCGGTCCACGAAGTACCGCCAGCCCCTCGCGTGCAGCCCGCGTCGCAGAGCGAGCTCGGGGCGCGTGTCACGACGGCGGATCCGGCTCATGCGGCGTCGGAGTGGCGACGCGCATCAGTGGGCAGGCAGCATCACCTTCCAGCTCGACGGCAGCCGCTCCGAGCACGACGTCCTCGACGCCGTCGCGACCGGCTTCACGTCCCAGGAGGGCTTCCGGTCGACGGTCGACGACAACGGAGAACGCGAGCGCATCCTCGTCTCCGGGCCCGAGGGTCTGGCGTTCGCCGCCCGGGTCAGCGACGCGGACGAACTCTACGTCGCGTCCGCGTCCCGCTGCTTCCTGCTCCGCGACGATGAATCGGTCCACGACACCTACTGATGCTGGCTGCTGCCGGTCGAACGACGGCGAGGACCGCGAGTCGCCGTCCGGCACGGACTGGCCGGGCCCCGCGCCCACCCGTCGTAGGCTCGTCTCCATGGGTCTCTTCTCGCGCCGCACGTCAGTCCGACCCGCGGAGGCGCCCCCGAGCACGGAGTCGCAGGCCGACGAGGTCGGCCCCGCGCAGGCCGGCCGCGCTGAGACCGAGGTGACCGGGGCTGGGCAGCCGACCCGCGACTCCTCGGGGCCCGTCGTCCACACCGCCCTGCAGCGGGCCCTGACCGGGTGGGGGCGGGAGAAGAACTCCGTCACGCTGGGCGCCGTCATGGCCGAGCTGACCGCCGGTGAGCTGCTGGTCGACCTCACCCGCTCGACCCTCGCCGACCCCGCCGCCGGGCCCCAGCACGGCGACGTCGTCGCCATCGCGCACCAGACCGACAACGCCGGCAAGCGCCTCCTGCTCGCCTTCACCAGCGCCGACCGCCTCGCCCGCTACCGCGACGGGGAGACCCCCGTGTCGTTCGCCCAGCCCGCGGCCGTCGTCGTCGACCAGGCCGTGCGCGAGTACGAGGGGCTCGCCCTCGACCCCGGCACCCCCGAGACGCAGTTCATCGCGTACTCGGACGAGCTCCGACGCGGCCTCGGCGACGACGTCACCGCCTCCGTCCCGGTCGCCCGGGCGCTCGCCGAGCGCACCATCGCCTGGCCCGACATGCTCGAGCTGCTCCGCACCTCGCCGTCGCTGTACGTCGCCGAGGTCGAGCAGCGCGACGCGGAGGGCGAAGCCACCTCGACCGTCGTCGCCACGGCCACCGGCGAGCAGGGCGAGACCTGGTCGGTCGTCCACGCCACCCCGGCGGCCGCCTGGGCCTGGGCGCCCGGCTCCACGGCCCGGGCGGTCTCGTTCGCCGACCTGGCCGGCGTGGCGCTCGCCGAGGGGCACGCTGGCGTCGTCGTCGAGCCGGGGGAGCGCTCCGTCGCCGTCACGCCCGACGAGCTCCGCGCCCTCGCCGACCGCTGACCTCGCCCCCGGGGCCGTCCGGGACGATCGCGGGCCCCGGCGCGGCCGGACGGGGGGAGTCGCGGGTCGCCCCGCCGACACCCGTCGCCTCGCCGAGGGCGTTCCCCCAGCACGCCCTCGCTAACGTCGACGCAGACGAAGGAGGTGTGCCGTGCTCGACCCCGAGAGCTTCGTCGCCGTCCTCCTCATGATCGCCGGGCTGGTCGCCCTCGCGGTCGGCGTGCCGCTCGTCGCGTCGTTCCTCATCGACGGCGTCGTCGCGATGATCCGCGGTCGCGGGCTGCGCGTCTTCGGGCTCGCCGCCGTCGGCACGCTGCTCACCGCGATCGCCGGGGTCGTCCTGCTCGTCGTGTCGCGCCTCCTCACGCAGGACCCGGCCGGCCTCGGGTCGACCGAGAGCGGGCTCGGCGGCGTTCTCATCTGGCTGGCGCCCGCCATGTGCGTGCTCGGCGTCGTGCAGAGCGTGCGACGGCTGACCGGGCGCCGACAGGGCTGACGGCGGCGCTGACGCCGGAGGCCGGCGCTCGTCAGCGCCGCGGCGCCGGGGAGATGGCGAAGACGACCGCCGCGACGACCGTGAGGGCCGCCGCGACCGGCACGAGCGGCGAGACGCCGTCGCCGAACGCCCCGACGACGCCGCCCGGTCGGCCGTAGCCGACGACGACCTCGCCGATCGCGAGCAGCACCAGTGCGAAGGCTGCGCCGAGCAGGCTCACCCGCCCCAGGTCGTGACGTCGCTGCCCGCCGTCGTCGTCACCGGCCAGGTCGGGGCGACGGAGCCGCATCCTGGCCCACAGCACGAGGGCCACCACCGCGAGCAGCAGCGGCACGACGCTGCCGATGATGAGCGTCGTCTGCACGAGGCCGAACAGGGCACCGGTGCCGCTGGGGCCGGACGGTGCAGCAGTGAGGAGGGGGACCACGGGTACTCCAGGGCGACGGACGGGCGGACGGCCGGNCGACGGACGGCGCCCGTCGCAGTCACCTGCGAGCGGGCGCCGTCCGGGGAGGCGGAGCCGAGCCTACGAGTGGCGCGGCTTGCGGGGGCGCTCGTCGCGGTCGTCGCGACGGGGCGCACCGGAGCCGCCGCCACGGCGGTCGGGCTTGATCTCGATGAGCACGCCGCTGATGCGGGTGTCGACGAGACGGTCGAGCATCTCCTTGCTGACGTCCGA
>NZ_LMOX01000001.1:1614781-1616425 GCF_001423665.1 Frigoribacterium sp. Leaf164 | reverse complement strand
CCGCCCTCGTTGGCGAGGGCGCCGACGATCTGGCGGGGCTCGACGCGCTGACGACGACCGACCTCGATGCGGTAGGCCGTCATCGGCTTCGACGTGCGGGGGCCGCGGTCGCGCTCGGGGCGCGAGCCACGGTCGTCGCGGTCGAAGCGGCCGCCCCGGTCGTCGCCGCCGCGGTCGTCACGAGCGGGACGGTCGTCACGCTCGCGCCGGGCCGGTCGCTCGTCCTTCGGGTCGAGCAGCAGCGGCGTCTCGCCCTGGGCGACCACGGCGAGGGCGGCGGCCACGTCGGCCTCCGGCACGTCGTGGTGCTCGACGTAATGGCCGATGATGTCGCGGAAGGCGGCGATCCGGCTCTCCTGGGCCAGCGCCTCCGTGATCTGGTCGTCGAAGCGCGCGAGACGCGTGACGTTGACGTCCTCCAGCGTGGGCAGCTGCATCTGCGTCAGCGGCTGACGCGTGGCCTTCTCGATCGCGCCGAGCAGGCGACGCTCGCGGGGCGTGACGAAGCTGATCGCCGCGCCGCTGCGCCCGGCACGGCCGGTGCGGCCGATGCGGTGGACGTACGACTCGGTGTCGATCGGCAGGTCGTAGTTGACGACGTGACTGATGCGGTCGACGTCGAGACCACGGGCCGCGACGTCGGTCGCGACGAGGATGTCGAGCTTGCCGCTCTTGAGCTGGTTGACCGTGCGCTCGCGCTGGGCCTGCGCCACGTCGCCGCTGATGGCGGCGGCGGAGTAGCCGCGGGCCCGCAGCTTCTCGGCGAGGGTCTCGGTCTCGTTCTTCGTGCGGACGAAGATGATCATGCCCTCGAAGTTCTCGACCTCGAGGATGCGCGTGAGGGCGTCGACCTTCTGCGGGTACGACACCATCAGGTAGCGCTGCGTGGTGTTCGCCGAGGTCGTGGTCTTCTGCTTGACCGTGATCTCTTCGGCGTCGTTGAGGTACTGCTTCGAGATGCGACGGATCTGGGGCGGCATCGTCGCGGAGAAGAGCGCGACCTGCTTGTCGTCGGGGGTGTCGGCGAGGATCGTCTCGACGTCCTCCGCGAAGCCCATCTTGAGCATCTCGTCGGCCTCGTCGAGCACGAGGTACTTGAGCTCGGAGAGGTCGAGCGTGCCCTTCGCGAGGTGGTCCATGATGCGGCCGGGCGTGCCGACGACGACGTGGACGCCGCGACGGAGCGCGCTCAGCTGGACGCCGTAGGCCTGGCCGCCGTAGACGGGGAGCACGTGGACGCCGCGCATGCCGGAGGCGAACTGCTCGAACGCCTCGCACACCTGGAGTGCGAGCTCACGGGTGGGGGAGAGCACGAGCGCCTGCGGCTTCTTGGCCGAGACGTCGAGGCGGCTGAGGATCGGCAGCGCGAAGGCGGCCGTCTTGCCGGTGCCCGTCTGGGCGAGCCCGACGACGTCGCGACCCGACAGGAGGGTGGGGATGGTGGCCGCCTGGATGGCGGAGGGGGTCTCGTAGCCGATCTCCTTCACGGCCTTGAGGACGGCATCGCTGAGCCCCAGGTCGGAGAAGGTCGGCGCAGAGTCGGGGGTGTCGGCGTCGATCTCGTCGCGCGTTTCGGTGGGGCTCATCCTGCAAGGGTAGAGGGTCGACGTCCTGATCGACACCGGGGCGTGCCGGGAGATCGGG
>NZ_LMOX01000001.1:1422166-1614763 GCF_001423665.1 Frigoribacterium sp. Leaf164 | reverse complement strand
CGCCCGGGCCGCGGGAGACCCGCTCTGCGGGCCTCCCCGATCACCGCAGGCGCAGCAGGAGGGTGTCGGAGTCGCCGTCGCGGCCGGCGGGGACGAAGCCGCGGTGCTCGTAGAGGGCACGCGCCGGGTCGTTGCCGTCCTCGACCGAGAGGCTCAGGCCGGGCAGGCCGGCCTCGCGCGCGTGGGCGACGAGGGCGTCGAGCAGCTGCCCGCCGAGACCGCGACCACGGTGCGCGGGCGCCACGCCCATGCTGAGCTCGGGGACGTCGTCGGCGACCCAGCCGTAGCCGCGGTCGCGCTCGTCGAAGGTCCGCCACCAGGCGGCACCGGCAGGGTGCCCGTCCACGACCGCCACGCGCCCGGCGTCACCGGCCCGCGGCCAGCCCGCCACGTAGTGCCAGATCTCGGGCCTCTGACGGAGGCCCGCGCGGTCGAGGCCGTCGGGCTGGCCCCGCCAGGTGAAGGCCTGGAACAGCACCTCGGCCAGGAACTCGGCGTCGTCGGCCGTCGCGGCACGGAGCTGGGTGGTCACGAGCGCCTCCTGGGGGTCCGGCCGCGCCGCGGTGCACGACCGACGCCAGGCTAGCGACCCCGCTGCCCGGCCCGGCCGGACCCGGCCCGTGGTGCCTGACGACCAGCCCAGCCCGGCCCGCCGGCCCGCGGGCTGCCGCTGCCGCCGCGCGCCGCGCCGCGCCGCGCAGCGCGCTCAGGTCGGCGGGACGGGCGGCACGGCCGGCGCCGGCGGCACGATCGCGATCGGCGACGTGTCGAGCCGCTGCGACTGAACGACGACGCGCTTCGTGCGGCGGCGCAGGTAGCGGCGCGCGCCGGGCGTCGCGAGGAGGCTGCCGAGCACGAGCCCGGCGCCGATCGCGAGCGTCGTCGACATCGAGGCGACGAAGTCGACCGCCGCGCCGTCGGTGCCCGCCATGAAGTTGAGCAGTGCCGACGCCACCGCCAGCGAGGGCAGCAGCGAGCCGCAGAACGCCGGCACCGCGATCGCCGTCGCCGAGACCCGCAGCCGCGCCGCGACCACCGTGCTGAGCGCCCCGAGCAGCACCGCGACGAGGAAGGTCGCGCCGAGCAGCGGCAGCCCGAGCTGCTTCAGCCCCCAGAGCGACACGGTGCCGACGATCGCGACCCCGATCGCGACCGGCATCACGCGCGCGTTGGCGCCCTGCGTCACCGCGGTGGCCGCGGCGGCGAAGAAGGTGGTGATGAGCAACAGCCAGATCGGCAGCGACCGCAGGGTGATGTCGGTCGGGTCGACCTCGAGCGCGACGCCCGAGGTGAGCGCGAGGCCGCCGGGGATCCCCACGACGATGCCCGCCACGATCAGCACGATCACGAGCGCGCGCGACACGGCCATGGCCCGGAACCCCGAGATGGCGTCCTGCGCCCAGGTGACGATCGTCACGTGGGGCAGGATGAGCACGACCACCGCGGCCACCATCGCCGCCGCGCTGCCCGCGGGCATCGCCCCCGCCCAGATCGCGAGGGTGCCGAGGGCGGCGACGCAGGCCGACTGCAGCACGACCGCGAAGAACTGCGGGATCCCCTTGCGCGCGAGCCAGCGCCCCAGCGTCATGACGCCGATCATCAGGACGAAGGCCCCGACGGCGCCGACGATCGAGCCGCCGGCCTGCAGCGAGACCGAGACGCCGAACAGGCCCATGGCCCCGTCGGTGATCCACGACGGCCACCGCGGCGGCGACTGCAGCACCTCGACCAGGCCCTCGACGGCGCTCGTCATGTCGCGGTCGTCGTGCAGCAGCTCGTCGACGATCTGGTAGACGAGCGACAGCCGGTGCAGGTCGCTGCCCTCCGCGCTCACCACGCGCATCTTGACGAGCGGCGGGCCCTCGGCCGGCGCGTACTGCAGCGTGATCGCGGTGCCCGTGATGTCGAGCTCGAGCGGGGCGAGGTTCCACTTGGTGCTGACGGCGACGATGGCCACCTCGACCGTGCGGACGTCGGCGCCGGAGGCGAGCATCACCTCGCCGAGGTCGAGGCAGAAGTCGACGATCTGGCGGGGCGAGTAGAGGTCGCCGAGCCGGCCGTGCTGCGGGGTCGTGCCCTCGTAGATGGTGCCGCGCAGGCGGGCGCGGACGTCGCGCATCTCCTGCGGGTTCACCCGGCGGCGGCGCTGGCGGGCCGGGCGGGCGGCGGGCTTGCCCACGGCTGCGGCCGCGTCCGGGCGGCGCGGGGGCGGCGGCGCCGACGGGTCGCGGAGCGGCGCGCCCGAGGCCGGGGTCACCGCGGTCGCGGGCGAGGGCGCGGACGTCTCGGGCGCGACCGGCCGCGGCGGCGGGTCGTACGCGCGGGGGCCGTCGCTCACGGCCGGGCCCCCGAGGAGGCGCGGGTCGGGCCGCCGAGGCCGGCGAGGGTCGTCGAGGTGGTGCTCAGCGCGATCAGCGCTCCGTTCGGTCGGGCGACCGAGCGGATCGGTCTGGCGGGTCGGCCCGGGGGCGTCCCTCCACTGTAAGCGCGACCGGGGGACGGGTCGTCGACCGTGGGGCGGCCGGTAGGGCGACGCGCCCGGGCGGGGCTGTGGGGGAACACGGAGCGGCGCCGCGTACTTTCACGACACGTGACCGACAACACGACCACCCCCACGACCACCGGCCCGTCGACCGAGGGCGAGGCGGGGCCCGGCCCCGCCCGCGCCTCCGGCGAGGCCGACCGCACCGCGCTCGTCGTCGGCGCCAGCGGCATCACGGGCACCGCGCTCGTCGAGGCGCTCACGCGCGACGGGTGGGAGGTCCTCGCGCTCTCGCGCCGCGCCTCCTCCGCCCCCGGCGTGCGCGGCGTCGCCGCCGACCTGCGCAGCGCGGAGAGCCTGGCCGAGGCGCTCCGCGACGAACGGCCGACGCACGTCTTCTTCACGGCGTGGTCGCGACAGGAGACCGAGGCCGAGAACATCGCCGTCAACGCCGGCATGGTGCGCGACCTGCTCGCGGCCCTGGCGCACGCGCCCCTTCAGCACGTCGCCCTCGTCACCGGCCTCAAGCACTACCTCGGGCCGTTCGAGGCGTACGCGGCCGGCGAGATGCCCGACACGCCCTTCCACGAGGAGGAGCCGCGGCTCGACACCCCGAACTTCTACTACGCGCAGGAGGACGAGCTGTTCGCGGCCGCCGAGCGCCAGGGCTTCACCTGGTCGGTGCACCGCTCGCACACGGTGATCGGCTACGCCGTCGGCAACGCCATGAACATGGGGCTGACCGTCGCGGCCGCCGCCACGCTCAGCCGAGAGCTCGGCCTGCCCTTCACCTTCCCCGGCAGCGAGACGCAGTGGAACTCGCTCACCGACATGACCGACGCGGGCCTGCTCGCCGACCACATGGTCTGGGCCGCCACCGACCCGGCCGGCGCCGACGAGCCGTTCAACGTCGTCAACGGCGACGTGTTCCGGTGGCGCTGGATGTGGCCGCGCCTCGCCGAGCACCTCGGCGTCGACCCCGCCCTCGTGCAGGGCTACGAGGGGGCGCCGCGCCCCTTCGAGCAGCAGTTCGCGGGGCGGGAGGCCGACTGGGCCGAGATCGCCGGGCGCCTCGGCCTGGCGGAGGCCGACCTCTCCCGGGTCGCCTCGTGGTGGCACACCGACGCCGACCTCGGCCGCGAGATGGAGGTCGTGACCGACATGGGCAAGAGCCGCGAGGCCGGCTTCCTCGGCTTCGTCCGCACCGAGACCGCCTTCGCCCGGCTCTTCACCCGCTACCGCGAGGCGCGCCTCATCCCGTAGCCCCGCGCTCCGGCGGGCCCGGCCGGCCTCGGCCGACCACCGGCCCCGCCCGGCTGCACGATGTGCACGACCGCCGTGCCGAGCCCGCGGCACGCCCATATACTCGGCGGGTGCCCGGGCCGACCGCCGGGGCACCCCGTGGGGGCCCGGGCCCGCACGGTCACGAGCAGGCCGGCACGACCGGCCGAGGGGGAGTCGCCAGGTGTTCTTCAAGACGTTCGCGGGGTCGCTGGTCGTCACGGTGCTGGCCCTCGCGGTGGGCTTCGTGTACGGCGGCGTCGAGGCGCTGATCCTGGTCGCGGTGCTCGGCATCCTCGAGATCAGCCTCAGCTTCGACAACGCGGTGGTCAACGCCCGCATCCTCGAGCGCATGAGCGCCTTCTGGCAGAAGATGTTCCTCACCGTGGGCATCCTCATCGCCGTGCTCGGCATGCGGATCCTCTTCCCTCTGCTGATCGTGGCCGTCACGGCCCAGCTGAACCCGGTCGAGGCGATCCGCCTGGCTCTCGAGCAGGGCAGCATCGAGGAGCCCGGCACCTACGCGTACATCCTCAACGACGCGCACCCGCAGATCGCGGCCTTCGGCGGGATCTTCCTGCTCATGCTCTTCCTCGACTTCATGTTCGAGGACCGCGACATCCGCTGGCTGAAGATCCCCGAGCTCGCGTTCGCCTGGGTCGGCAAGCTGAGCAGCGCCTCCGTCGTCATCGGCCTCGTCGCCCTCGTCGTCGCCTCCCTCGCGGCGGGCGAGAAGCAGGCCGTCGTGCTCGTCGCCGGCGCGCTCGGCATGGTCGCGTACTTCCTCGTCACGGGCCTCGGCGCGCTGTTCGACGTGTCGGACGACGACGACGACCAGGACATCGACCCCGAGGAGGTCGCGGCACGCGCCGAGCGCATCAGCGCCGGCGGGCCGCGCAACACCGGCGGCAAGGTCGTGGGCCGGGCGGCCTTCCTGCTCTTCCTCTACCTGGAGGTCATCGACGCGTCGTTCTCGTTCGACGGGGTCATCGGCGCGTTCGCCATCACGAGCGACCCCATCCTCATCGCGCTCGGCCTCGGCCTCATCGGCGCGATCTTCGTCCGCTCGCTCACGGTCTTCCTCGTCCGGGCCGGCACGCTCGACGACTACGTCTACCTCGACCACGGCGCCCACTGGGCGATCGGCGCGCTGGCCACGAT
The DNA here is from genome assembly GCF_001423665.1 of Frigoribacterium sp. Leaf164. Lineage (NCBI taxonomy): Bacteria > Bacillati > Actinomycetota > Actinomycetes > Micrococcales > Microbacteriaceae > Frigoribacterium > Frigoribacterium sp. Leaf164. The sequence goes on along the minus strand of NZ_LMOX01000001.1, from coordinate 1,609,839 downwards.
CCTGCTCGTGTCGATCAGCGTCCACGTCAACGAGGTCGTCACGGGCCTCATCGGGGTCGTGTTCATCCTCGCCGCGTTCGCGTCGTCGCTGGTGCGCAACCGGCGCGTGGCGCGCGAGGAGGCGGCGGAGGCGCCGGTCACGGCCTCCCGCTAGCGGCCTCCGGGGGCCGTTCCGCGCCTCCCCGGTCACAGGGCTCCGACAGCTGCTCCATCGCCCGCGGTCAGCACCAGCCCAGGTCGTTCGGACAGGATGTCACCAGTCACACAGGCAACGAACAGGAGGAGCGGGCCTCGCGGCAGCTCTCCACCACGATCATCGAAGGAGAACATCATGGGTCTGAGCTTGCAGAAGGGCCAGTCGCTGAGCCTCAAGAAGGCCGACGGCGGCCAGCTGTCGAAGGTGCGCCTCGGCCTCGGCTGGGACAGCGCGACGCCGGCCAAGAAGGGCTTCTTCGGCGGCCTCAAGAAGGAGGCCGACGTCGACCTCGACGCCTCGGCGATCTTCTTCGACGCGAACGGCGCGGTGCTCGACCTCGTCTGGTTCCAGCAGCTCGCGAGCAAGGACGGCTCGGCCCGGCACACCGGCGACAACCTCACCGGCGAGGGCGACGGCGACGACGAGACGATCATGATCGACCTCACCCGCGTCTCGCCGAGCGTCAGCCAGATCGTCTTCGTCATCAGCAGCTACAGCCGCCAGACCTTCGACCTCGTCAAGAACGCGTTCTGCCGCGTCGTCGACGACTCGACCGCCGGCAGCCCCGAGGTCGCGCGCTACCAGCTGACCGACTCGGGCACGCACACCGCCATGATCATGGCCAAGGTCGCGCGCACGCCCGAGGGCTGGACCTTCACCGCCATCGGCGAGCGGGCGAACGGCCGGGCCGTGCCCGAGCTCGTCGGCCCCGCCGCCGCCGCGCTCTAGGTCGTCGGCCGAGCCGACAGCGCCCCGCACCAGGCACCCCGCACGGAAGGAACACATCGATGGCGAGCCTCACCCTCTCCAAGGGCCACAACCTTTCCCTCTCCAAGGCCGACCCGACCCTGAGCCGTGCCGTCGTCGGCCTCGGCTGGGACCCGCGGACCACCGCCGGCCAGGCCTTCGACCTCGACGCCTCGGCGCTGCTGCTCGGCGCCGATGGGAAGGTCCGGTCGCAGGACGACTTCATCTTCTACAACCAGCTGGCCACCCCCGACGGCTCCGTCGCCCACCTCGGCGACAACCGCACCGGCGAGGGCGACGGCGACGACGAGCAGATCCGCATCGACCTGTCGCTGCTGCCCCCCGACGTCGACCGCATCGTCATCTGCGTCACGATCGACCAGGGTGACGTCCGTCGGCAGAACTTCGGGCAGGTGCGCGACGCGTTCTGCCGCGTCGTCAACGAAGACACGGGGCAGGAGGTCGTGCGCTACGACCTCAGCGAGGACGCCGCCTCCGAGACGGCCATGATCTTCTCCGAGATCTACCGGCACGGCGCCGAGTGGAAGTTCCGCGCCGTGGGCCAGGGCTACTCCACCGGCCTCTACGGCATCGCCACCGACTTCGGCATCGTGCTCGACTGAGCCAAGGCCGCACCGCCCTGCACCACCAGCACCAGCACCAGCACCGCCAGCACCACCGCACCCCGTACGCGCACCACCACGACATAAGGACGACACCATGGCCGGACTCTCGCTCGCCAAGGGCAACAACCTCTCGCTCACGAAGACCAGCCCCGGGCTGACCGTCGCCACCGTCGGCCTCGGCTGGGACCCGCGCACCACCAGCGGCGAGGCCTTCGACCTCGACGCCTCGGCCCTCCTCGTCGGCCCGGCCGGCAAGGTCCGCTCGTCGGCCGACTTCATCTTCTACAACCAGACCGAGGCCGCCGACGGCTCGGTGAAGCACCTCGGCGACAACCGCTCCGGCGCGGGCGACGGCGACGACGAGCAGATCTCGATCGACCTGCAGAGCGTGTCGGCCGACGTCGACCGCGTCGTCATCGCGGTCTCGATCGACCAGGCCGACGAGCGCCGCCAGAACTTCGGCCAGGTCCGCGGCGCCTACTGCCGCGTGCTCGACCAGGACGACAAGGAGATCGTGCGCTTCGACCTCAGCGAGGACGCCGCGCCCGAGACCGCCATGGTCTTCGCCGAGGTCTACCGCAGCGGCTCGGAGTGGAAGTTCAAGGCCGTCGGCCAGGGCTACACCACCGGCCTCGCGGGCATCGCCGGCGACTTCGGCGTCACCTTCGGCTGAGCCGCCCCCACCACCCGGTTCCACCCCGTCGACACCTCAGGATCGGATCACCCATGAGCATGACCCTCACCCCTCCCGACCCCGACGAGAGCGGCGAGCTCGTCCTGCGCGCACCCGAGGCGCCGGCGATCGTCGAGCCCGAGACGGCGCCCGGCATGATCCCCGTGCCGGAGGAGCGCCAGGTCGAGATCCGGCGCCAGGCGCAGGAGTTCATCCGCGACGTGTCGACGCTCGACCCGCGGGCGCCCGAGTTCACCGAGAAGGTCGAGGGCATCTCGAGCCTCGCCAGCGCCGAGATGACCTCGTCGAGCGGCTACTCGACGCGCATGCTCGAGCGGTCGAGTTCGTCGGTCGCCGGGGCCAAGCGCGGCGGTGACAGCGCGCAGATCAAGGTCGCGAACACCCTGGGCGACCTGCGGTCGACGGTGGAGGACCTCACGCCGAACCAGGCCGACCTCGGCGTGGGCCGGAAGATCCTCGGGTTCATCCCGGGCGGGAACAAGCTGGCCAAGTACTTCCAGAAGTACGAGTCGGCCCAGACGCAGCTCGACGCGATCATCAAGTCGCTCATGTCGGGCAAGGACGAGCTGCTCAAGGACAACGCCGCCTTGGCTGGCGAGAAGCAGCAGCTCTGGGAGACGATGGGGCAGCTCAGCGAGTACGCCGTCTTCGCCGACGCCCTCGACCAGGCCGCGACCGCCAAGATCGACTCCGCGCGCGCCGCCGGCCAGCTGGAGCAGGCGCAGAAGCTCGAGGCCGACGTCCTCTTCCCGATCCGCCAGCGCCGACAGGACATCCTCACGCAGCTGGCGGTGTCGGTGCAGGGCTACCTCGCCATGGACCTCATCCGCAAGAACAACGTCGAGCTGGTGAAGGGCGTCGACCGGGCCCGCACGACGACCATCGCCGCCCTCCGCACGGCCGTCACGGTCGCGGCGGCCCTGGCCAACCAGAAGATGGTGCTCGATCAGATCGACGCCATCAACACCACGACGAACAACATGATCCTGCAGACCAGCGAGATGCTGAAGGACCAGACCGCCCGCATCCACGAGCAGGCGTCGTCGTCGGGCGTCAGCGTCGACACGCTGCAGAAGGCCTTCGACAACGTGTTCGCGACGATGGACTCGATCGACTCCTTCCGCTCGCAGGCCGCGCAGAACATGTCCGGCACGGTGGCCGCCCTCGAGGCCGGCATCACCCGGGCCAAGCCCTACCTGGAGCGCAGCCGCCAGGGCGAGGCCGCCGAGCTCGGCGGCGCGACCGCCCGCCCGGCGCTGGGCGGCCCCTCGGCCTAGCCGATGGTCTTCGGCAGGATCTTCGGGCGCGACCGGGACGACTCCGTCCCGGCGCGTCCGTCGTCGACCCCGGGGGAGGCGGTGGCCGCGGCCGGGGAGGCCGTCGCGTCGGCGCTCGGGCAGGGCGCCACGACGCCGGAGGCCCGTCGGCTCGAGGAGCTGTCGCGCTCGATCGACGCCGGCGGAGGCCGCCTGCCCACCCTCGTCACCTCGCGCCTGCTCCAGATCGTCGACGTGCTCCGCGAGTCGGCGGCCCTGATCGAGTCGCAGGGCGCCTCGACCGAGCAGCGGGTGCTCATGGAGCAGCTCGTCGAGGACCACGTGCCCACGCCGCTCGGCCGCTACCTCTCGCTGCCCGCGGCCGACCGCGCCGACGATTCCCGCCCCACCGCCCTCTTCGTCGAGCAGCTAGGCATCGTCCACGGGACCGTGCTCGACTTCACCAACCAGGTCAGGCTCGGCGCGATCGAGGAGCTGTCGACCCACGGCCGCTTCCTCCGCTCCAAGTTCGACGAGCCGACCCTCCGACTGGAAGGACCCTGATGGGCGAGATGGTGCCCGGCAGCAACGCCGCGCTGACCGCCGAGAACCCCGACGTGCACGAGCTGCTCGTCGGCTTCTCGTGGCAGACCACGCCGAGCCGCGGCCCGCAGCCCGAGCTCGTGCCCCTCGCGGTGCTCTGCGGCGCGGACGGCACCGCCCGCACCGGCGACGACGTCGTCTTCTTCAACCAGCTGGTCTCGGCCGACGGCGCCGTCGCCTTCGACGGCGACGCCGACCAGGAGCAGATCGACGTCGACCTCGCCCTCGTGCCCGACGACGTGGCCAAGATCGTCTTCGTCGTCTACGTCGACCCCGACCGCCGCGGCCTCGGCACCTTCGGGGCCGTCCGCCAGGCGAGCATGCGCGTCGCCACGAAGGACGGCCGCGACCTCGTCCGCTTCGTCGTGCCGAGCGACGAGAACCACGCGATCAACGCGATGCTCTTCGGCGAGCTCTACCGCCACCGCGACGACTGGAAGTTCCGCGCCCTCGGCCAGGGCTACACCACCGGCCTCGCCGGGGTGGCCCGCGACTACAAGGTCACGCTCTAGCCGTGGCCGAGCGTCCGACGCGCACCGACCTCGTCTTCCTGCGACGGCGGGTGAAGCCGCAGGTCGCGGTGCCCGACCTCCCCGCCACGCCGGCGCCGGCGCCGGCACCGGCGCCGGTCTCGGCTCCGGTCTCCGTGGCTCGTCCCGCCCCGGCTCCGGAGGCGCGGGTCGGCGACCCGGGGCGCGCCTCCTCGGGCCTGTCGCTCGGTGGCCCCCGCAGCTCGACGCCGCCCGCCGCGTCGAGCGCGTCCGGTGCGACCGGCCCGACATGCCCCGCCCGCCCCGCTCGCCCGTCGCGCCCCGCGCCGTTCCCCGCGCCCGACGTCACCGACGTCCGCGAGCTGAGCCGCGACCAGCCCGTCGTGCGGCTCTCGCCGCGGCGGTCGGCCATCGGCACGCTCGTCGTCACCGGCGGCGTGCACGCCGTGTGGGAGAGCACGGAGCTCGTCGACGGGGCGGCGTTCTCCACCGGCCAGCGCATGGGTGACGTCGTGACGACCAGCGGCAACCGCCCGCTCGTGGCCTTCGACGGCGACGAGGTGCTCGTCACCCTGCGGCACGTGCGCGAGCTGCGCCGGGCCCTGGTCGTCGCGGGCGACGGCGCTTGGCTGCAGGTCCAGCTGCCCGGCGACCGCCGCCTCTCCGTCGACCCGGCCGAGCCCGGCGAGCGGGTCGCGCTGGCGATGCTCGTCGTCGACGGCCTCCTCGAGCTGCGCCGGGTGACCCTGCCGGACACCCTCACGCCACCTCTCGTCCACCAGAGATTCGGGTACTCGATCCCCGAGCGTCCCGGTGACAGCGCCCCGAACGGGAGATGATCGCCCATGCGCCATTTCGGCTTCCTCAGCGACGAGCAGCTGTCGCTCGTCTTCCACACGATCCCGCAGCGGCTCGACCTCTCGTCGCCCGCGCCGCTGCTCGCGGTCGCCCTCGGGGCCACGCTCTACTGCCCCGGCACGCGCCCCGACCTCGTCGGTGCGGTGCACAAGCAGGCGGCCCGCGGCGTGATGAGCATGGTGCTCTGCCTGGAGGACAGCGTCGCCGACGACGAGGTCGACCAGGCCGAGGACGCCGTGGTGGCGGCCCTGGCCGAGCTGCACCGTGAGCAGGCCGGCGACCTCGCGCCCGACGCGGCGCCGCTGCCCGCGCCCCTGCTCTTCGTGCGCGTGCGGACGCCCGAGCAGATGCTCCGCGTGGCCGAGCGGTCGGGCTCCGCGCTCGACGTGCTCAGCGGCTTCGTGCTGCCGAAGTTCGAGAACCAGGACGGCTACGCCGACCGCTTCTTCGCCGTGCTGCACGAGATCCACGAGCGCTTCGACCAGGGCGGCGACGCGGCCCGTCGGCGGCTCCGGGTCATGCCCATCCTCGAGTCGCCCGTGATGATCCACGCCGAGACGCGCACCGCGGCGCTCGAGGGCATCACCGACGTGCTGCAGCGTCACCGTGACGACGTGCTCGCCGTCCGGATCGGCGCGACCGATCTCTCGAGCGCCTTCGGCCTCCGCCGGTCGCGAGACCTCACGATCTACGACGTGGGCGTCGTCGCGTCGATGATCGCCGACATCGTCAACCGGCTGGGGCGCCACGACCGCGGCTTCGTCATCAGCGGCCCGGTCTGGGAGCACTACGCCGACACCGAGCGCCTCCTGCGCCCCCAGCTGCGCATGACGCCCTTCGTCGAGGCCGACGACGTCGACCTGCGCCGCCGGCTGCTGCTCGAGAACTTCGACGGCCTGCTGCGCGAGATCGCGCTCGACCAGGCGAACGGCATCACGGGCAAGACCGTCATCCACCCGTCGCACGTCGCGCTCGTGCACGCCATGAGCGTCGTCAGCCACGAGGAGTACCACGACGCCCTCGCGATCACGGGCCGCCAGGGCGGCGGCGCGGTCGCCTCGCCCTACCGCAACAAGATGAACGAGATGAAGCCGCACCGCGCCTGGGCCGAGCGCACGCTGCTGCGCGCCGCGGCCTTCGGGGTCGCCGCGGAGGAGACCACGTACGTCGACCTGCTCGAGCTCAGCATGCGGGCGACCTCGCTGAGCCTGGCCGGAGGCGCGGCGTGAGCGCGAGCCCCGGCCCGGTCTCCGAGGCGGTGCGGTCCGGCGCGCCCGCCGCCGCCGCACCCGCCGCCCCCTCGACGCCGCCCGCCCTGCCGATGTCGCTCGAGAGCGGCTTCGTGCACGACCGGGTCGGCATCGTCGTGCGCTCCGAGGGCGACGGCCTCGTGCCCGTCGAGCTCCTCGTCGGCCTCGCGCTCCGCCGGAACCCCCGTCGGGCGCACCTCCTCGTCTCCACCGTGCTCGCCAAGCACGTGCCGACCGTCCCCGGCCTCGCCGTGGTGGCGGGCGAGCTGCTCGGCACGGCGGCGGACCTCGCGCTGGCCGAGGGCGACGCGGGCGCCCGCGGTGCCGAGCTCCGGCGGCTGGCGGGCGAGTTCACCAGGCTGCTGGCCGAGCGGGAGGCCGAGGGGGAGGCGCGGGCGCGACTCCGGGGCGACCTCGCCGCCCTGCGCGGTGAGCTGGCCGCCCTCCGCACCGGGCACCCCGGCGTCGCGACGCTCGGCTACGCCGAGACGGCGACCGGGCTCGGGCGCCTCGTCGCCGACGCCCTCGGCTCCTGGTATCTCCACTCGACCCGGCACGACCCCGCGGGCGCGGTCGCGTTCGGCGCGTTCGAGGAGGCCCACTCGCACGCCACCAGCCACCGGCTGCTGCCGACCGACCCGTCGCGCCTCCGCGCCGGCGGCACCGTGGTGCTCGTCGACGACGAGCTGAGCACCGGGGCGACGGTGGTCGACACCGTCCGTGACCTGCACGCGCGGGTGCCGCAGGAGCGCTTCGTCGTGGCGGCCCTCGTCGACCTCCGGGGCGACGACGACCGGGCGGCGCTCGACGCCGTCGCGCGCGAGCTCGGCACCCGCGTCGACGTCGTGGCGCTCGGGCAGGGGCGCGTCGAGCTGCCCGCCGACGTGCTGACCGTCGGGGCCGACGTGGCGGCCGGGCTCGGCGAGGCCGTGCCCACCCTCCGCCGTGCCTCGGCGGCCGACGCCGTCGCGCTGCTCGACCTCCGCGACGTGGTCGCCCCGGTGCGGAGCGAGCGGTTCGGGGTCGACGCCCCGGCCGCGACGGCCGACGTCGACGTGCGCGGCGTCGTGGCGGCCGTGCTCGACGCCCTGCCGGCCGAGCTGCGCGAGGGCGTCCGCGGCGACGACCCGGTCGTCGTGCTCGGCACCGAGGAGTTCCTCTCCGTCCCCCTCGCCGTCGCGCACGAGCTCGACGGGCACGTGCCCACACGGGCCTCGTCGACCACGCGGTCGCCCATCGCCGTGCTCGACCGCCCCGACTACGCGGTCGCCTCGGGCGTCACCTTCCGCAGCCACGATGTGACCCTCGACGGCCCCGGCCCGCGGCACGCCTACAACCTGTCGCGGGCCGGCGCGCGGCCGCGCGTCGTCGTGCTGATGCCCGAGCCGGGCACCGACCCCGCCGAGCTCGTCGGCGCCGGGAGCGTCACCGAGGCGCTCCGCGAGGTCGCCGAGCACGTGCTCGTCGTGCTGCTCGCGGCGGCCGACGACGCCCCCGCCCCCGCCCCCGCCCCCGCCCCCGCGCCCGCCCGCCCCGCCGACCGCCTCACCGAGAGATCCGCCGTGCAGCCCAGCCCCGCCTCCACCGCCCCTGCCGCCCCGACCGGGGCGTCGCGCCCCGCCGACGAGCTGCCCGAGCTGGCCGAGCGCCCCGGCCTGCCCGAGCCGCTCGTCGGCCCGGCGTTCGGCTCGTACGACGCCGACGACGTCTCGTGGCTGCTCACCGACCTCGGCGACGCGCAGCTCGAGGCGCCCGCGCACGAGCGCGAGGCGACGCTGCAGGGCGGGACGGCCAACTACGCCGAGTCGCTGCCGATCGAGTACCAGCCCACCCCCGAGTACCAGGCCCTGTACGAGGAGGCGCTGGCTCGGTCGGCGGACCGTGTCGCGACGGCCGTCGGGGTCGTCACCGACCTCGTGCTCGCCGCCCGCGACCAGGCCCCGGTGCTCGTCTCGCTCGCGCGGGCCGGCACCCCCGTCGGGGTGCTGATGCGCCGCTGGGCCGCCCGCGTGCGCGGCGTCGACGCCCCGCACCTCACGATGAGCATCGTGCGCGGCGTGGGCCTCGACCCGGTCGCCCTGCGCTGGCTGGTCGCCCACCACGACCCGGCGCGCGTCGTCTTCGTGGACGGCTGGACGGGCAAGGGCGCCATCACCCGCGAGCTCACCGAGGCGCTGGCGCGCTTCGAGGAGACCGACGGGGTGCGCTTCGGCGACGACCTCGCCGTGCTCGCCGACCCGGGCCGCTGCGCGTCGACCTGGGGCACTCGCGACGACTTCCTCATCCCGTCCGCCTGCCTCAACTCGACGGTCTCGGGCCTCGTGTCGCGCACGGTCTACAACCGCCGGCTGATCGGCGACCACGACTTCCACGGCGGCAAGTTCTACTCCGAGCTCGCCGACACCGACGTGTCGCGCGCCTTCGTCGACACGGTCTCGGCGCGCTTCGACGCCGTCGTCGACGAGGTCGACCGCCGCGTCGCGGCCGCGGCGACGGAGCCCGACCGGGCCGCCGGCCCGACCTGGGCCGGCTGGGAGGCCGTCGAGCGCATCAGCGACGAGCAGGGCGTGCACGACGTGAACCTCGTCAAGCCCGGCGTGGGCGAGACGACCCGCGTGCTGCTGCGGCGCGTCCCCTGGAAGGTGCTCGTGCGCGCCGACGCCCTCGACGAGGTCCGCCACGTGCTGCTGCTGGCCGAGCAGCGCGGCGTGCCGGTGGAGGTCGTCGACGAGCTGCCCTACAGCTGCGTCGGGCTGATCCACCCCGTGCACACCGCCGGGGCGACCGGTGCCGACGGGCGTGCGGTGCGCGCCGACCCGGCCCCGACCGCCCCGACCGACGGAGGTGCCCGATGAGCCGCGCCCCCGTGGTCGTCGCCTGCGACCTCGACCGCACCCTGATCTACTCCGCCGCCGCGCTGCGCCTGCAGGGCGACGACCGCGACGCGCCCGACCTGCTCGTGGCGGAGGTCTACGGGGGCGTGCCGATCTCGTTCACGACCCGCGCCTCCGAGGGGCTGCTCGTCTCGCTCGCGGCCGCGGCGCACCTCGTCCCGGTGACGACGCGCACCGTGGCCCAGTACCAGCGCGTGCGGCTGCCGGGCGTCCGGCCGACGCACGCCGTGACGACCAACGGCGGCGCGCTGCTCGTCGACGGCGTGCCCGACCTCGACTGGCGACGCCGGCTCGACGCCCGCGTCGCGGAGGAGTGCGCGCCCCTCGCCCAGGTCGAGGCCCTCCTCACAGACGCGCACTGGAGCACGTGGACGCTCTCGGTCAAGGTCGCGGAGGACCTCTTCGTCTACGCGGTCGTCGACCGTGCGGAGATGCCCGAGACGGCGGTGGCCGATCTGGCCGCGCGCTGCGACGAGCTCGGCTGGACGGTCTCGGTGCAGGGCCGGAAGGTCTACTGCGTGCCGAGCCCGGTCACCAAGGCGGCGGCCCTCGAGGAGGTGCGGGCCCGCACGGGCGCCGACCTCGTGCTCGCCGCGGGAGACTCGCTGCTCGACCAGGCCATGCTGGAGGTCGCCGACCACGCCTTCCGCCCCGCCCACGGCGAGCTGCACGACCTCGGCTGGACGGCGTCGCACCTCACGGTGACCGACGCCGACGGCGTGCTGGCCGGCGAGGAGCTGCTGCGGCGGATGTCGGCCGTCGTCGCCGACGCGGCCCGCGCCCCCGCACCCGTCTCCGCGTAGCGCCCGGCCCCGCCGCCCACCGCCCCTCGTCCGCCATCGGCCCACTCGTCACGCCGGCGAACCACCGACTGATCAACGAACCACGCAACGACGTGGTTCGTTGATCAGTCGGTGGTTAGGCGGACTGGTCCGGTGGGCGGAACCGGGGTGGGCCGGGCGCTCGGCCGGCGACCCGGGGGAGCAGCGTCAGCGCGGGGAGTCGCCCTCGCCGTGCTGGCGCTCGCTGCCCGACGAGCGCTGGCCCTGGTCGCCGGCGTCGTGGAGGTCACGGCGGTCGGCCTCGCCCGCGGGCAGCGTGCCCCGGCGCGGGTCGGCGGCCTCGAGGTCGTCGTCCGACGGCGACGAGGCGCCGCCGCGACGTGCCTCCAGCTCGTCGTCGGCTGCGTCACGCACGGCGTCGTCGAGCGCCTCGCCGTCGCGCGCGTGGGCGACGACCGACCGGGCCGTCGCGCCGAGCACCTCGGCGGCGTCGACGCCGCGGGCGTCGGCCAGGGCGTGGCTCAGGCCGGCCGCGAGGGCCCCGCCGGCCGTGCCGAGGGTCGTGACGACTTCCTGCTGCCGCTCCGTGAGGGGCTGGTCGGTCTGCCCCGCCACGACCTCCCGCAGGTTCTCGTCGCTCGCGTCGAGGGCCGCGTCGTCCTCCTGCGTGATGGCGGTGGCGTGCGAGACGATCGCGAGCGCGAGCTCGGCGGCGTCCTGCTCGGGCGTGCGCGGTGCGGTCGAGTCGTCGGAGTCCATGCGCGTGACGCTACGCGGAGGGTCCCTCGCATTGTCGGCGTCCTCGGAGGCGCGGAGCGGCGACCCGTGGTCGGTCGCCCCGGCACGCGCCTCAGCGAGTCCGAGACGTCAGCGAGTCCGAGACCTCAGCGCGCTCGGGACCCCAGCGCGCTCGGGCCCTCAGTGCGCCCCGCGGCGCCGGGCCTCCGAGACCGCCTGCGCCGCGCCTCCCCGGAACGGCGCTCCGTGGCCGGGCAGCAGCACCCGCGCCCCCGTCGCCGCGATCGTGTCGAGCGACGCCAGGGCTAGCTCGCTGTCGGCCGTCGCCGCGCCCGCGACGATCTGCGGCCCCCGCCGGCCTGTGTACGGGTCGAGCGTCACCACGGCGTCGCCGACGATGACCGCGTCGCGGTCGGGCAGGTGCAGCGAAACGTGGCCGTCGGTGTGCCCCGGGGTCTCGAGCAGCACGGCGCCCTCGGGCAGGGCCGCCTCCGTGATCGGGCGCGTGTCGAGCACGGCGGGCACGGAGAGGGCACCGGCCAGGGCCATGCGGGTCAGCGCGGGCACCGCGGCGGGGTGCTCGACCGGGTAGCGCCACCGGGGCCGCTCGTGCCGGTACGAGTACGGGTGCCGCGCGAGCCGGGCGTCGTCGGGGTGCACCCAGACGGGCAGTCCCCACTGCTGGCGCAGCCGCCGGGCCGTGCCGACGTGGTCGAAGTGCGCGTGCGTGAGCAGCACGCCGTCGACGTCGCCGAGGCCGTGGCCCAGCTCGAAGAGCGACTCGACGAGGTGGGGCCACACCCCCGGCAGGCCCGCGTCGACGATGAGCACGCGGTCGCCGTGCTCGACGAGGTAGAGGTTCGTGTCGGCGTGCTCGGGCCGGTGCACCCCGGGGGCGACGTCGCGGTCGAGCACGGCACGGGGGCGCAGAGGAGACATGGCTGCCACGCAAGCACCGGGGCGCGCGGGCCGGTGACGCCTTGACACGGCGGGGCGGGACCGCCTAGTCGAGCAGCCCGCGGATGTCGTCGGCCGTCAGCGCCGAGCTGAAGACGGCGTCGTCGTCGACGACCGCGTCGAAGAGCGCGGCCTTCTTCTGCTGCAGCGCGAGGACCTTCTCCTCGACGGTGTCGTTCGCGATCATCCGGTAGACCATGACGTTCTTCGTCTGCCCGATGCGGTGCGTGCGGTCGACGGCCTGCGACTCCGACGCGGGGTTCCACCACGGGTCGAGCATGAACACGTAGTCGGCCTCGGTGAGGTTGAGCCCGAAGCCACCCGCCTTGAGGCTGATCAGGAACACGGGGGAGGCGCCGCCCTTGAACCTCTCGATCACCTCGCCCCGTCGCCGCGTCGAGCCGTCGAGGTACTCGTGCGCCGTGCCCCGCTGGTCGAGGCGCTCGGCCACGCGCCCGAGGAAGGAGGTGAACTGGCTGAAGACCAGGGCCCGGTGCCCCTCGGCCACGACGTCGTCGAGCTCGTCGAGCAGCTGGTCGAGCTTCGCCGACGGCACGTCGGAGTACTCGGGGTCGATCAGCGCCGCGTCGAGCGCGAGCATGCGCAGCAGCGTCAGCGACCGGAAGACGATGAACCGGTTGCGGTCGAGGTCGTCGATGAGGTCGAGCAGCTTGAGTCGCTCGCGCTGGAGGAACGCGTCGTACAGCTCGCGGTGCGCCGGGGCGAGGTCGACGCGCAGCAGCTGCTCCTGCTTGGCGGGCAGGTCGGCGGCGACGAGCTCCTTCGTGCGGCGGAGCATGAGGGGCCGGATGCGCGCCCGCAGCCGCGCGAGCAGCTCCGGTCGTTCACCGGTCGCGATCGGCTTGACGTAGTCGTCGGAGAAGCGGACGTGCGTGGACAGCAGCCCCGGGGCCACGACGTGGAAGAGCGCCCAGAGGTCGGTCAGCGAGTTCTCGAGCGGCGTGCCCGTGATCGCGAGCTTGAACGGCGCGTCGAGCTCGACGGCGCAGCGGTGCGCCTGCGAGGAGGGGTTCTTGACGAACTGCGCCTCGTCGAGCACCAGCCCCGCCCAGGCGTGCTGGGAGTAGCTGGCCGCGTCGAGCCGGAACAGCGCGTACGACGTGACGACGAGGTCGACGTCGCCGCCGGCGAGGGCCGCGGCGAGCCGCCGTCGGCTCTTCGCCTCGGTCTCCGTGACGACGTGCACGCGGAGCCCGGGGGTGAAGCGCGCCGCCTCCGACGCCCAGTTCGGCACGACCGAGGTCGGCGCGACCACGAGGAACGGCGGGCGCCCCGCCGACCCGGCCCGCGCCTCCCGCCCGCGCGCCTCCTCCTCGCGCACATGCGCGACGAGCGCCAGCGTCTGCACCGTCTTGCCGAGGCCCATGTCGTCGGCGAGGACCCCGCCGAGGCCGTGCTGGTGCAGGAACGCCAGCCAGCGGAAGCCGTCGAGCTGGTACGGCCGCAGCTCGGCGTCGAGGCCGGCCGGCACGGGGGTGTCGGCCACGCCCGGCAGCTGGTCGCCGGCCGCGAGCTCGAGCAGGCCGCCCACGGCGCTCCGCCAGGCGTCGGCCTGCACCGTCGCGTCGGCGAGGTCGTCGAACTCCGACCAGAGCGAGGCCTGGTAGCGGTTGATGCGCGGCCCGGCCTCCCACTCGTCGAGGCCGGTGGCCTCGTCGATCAAGCGCTTCAGCTCGTCGAAGGCGGGGTGGGCGAGCGACAGGTACGACTTGTCGACGAGCAGCATCTTGTCGCGCCGCCTCGCGAGGGCCGTGAGCAGCGGCACGAGCGGCACCGTCCGCCCCTCGACCGTGACGAGCACCCCGAGGTCGAACCAGTCCCTCTTGTCGGTCTCGACCGTGGTGACCGTCAGGTGCGGCGCCTCGGTGAGCTCGCGGTAGTCGAGGCGCTCGCCGTCGACGACGACGCGGAGGTCGTCGCGCGCCTCGAGCTCGGGCAGGCGGGTGGCCACGAACTCGGCGGCGGCGACGCCCTTCAGGGTCGCCCCGCGCGCGGGGACGCCGAGCGCCTCCAGGTCGAGCGACGTCTCGTGCGCGGAGAAGGGCTCGGTGCGGCCGGCGATCACCCAGCGCCAGGTCAGGGCGAGAGCGTCGCCGGCGCTGAACGAGGCCGTGAGCACGAGCTGGGGAGGCAGCACCTCGGGCAGCGCGACCGACTCGTCACGGCTGGTCACGGCGACCGCCTGCTGCAGGCCCGGGTACCAGTCGCGGAGGAACTCCTCGGCGTCGGCCTCGGGCACCGTGATCTCGGCCGTGCTCGTCAGCAGCTGCCTCTGCTCGGGGGCCAGCGGGGCGACGGTCGGGGCGAGCACGACGGCGAGGTGCGGCTGGGGCGTCGCCACGTACACGCCGTGGTCGCCGATCGTGCCCGTGTCGGCGGCGGCGTGCGGCTCGCCGTCGACCGTGACCCCGGCGCTCAGCACGAGGCCGCGGCCCGGCACGGTGCGCGCGTCGACGGTGACGCGGGCCCCGGCGGCGACCGTGACGTCGGTGGCGCGCTTGCCGGTGACGAGGGCGACGCCGAGCCGGCGGGCCTCGGCGAGCAGGGGCCAGAGCAGCGGGCTCGTGAAGTCGTCGAGCATCAGCCAGTCGGCCTCGCCCGGCACGTACGAGGCGTGCACCGACCGGTGCAGGGCGGCGAACTGCCCGAACCAGGCGTGCTGCTCCGCCCCGATCGCGAGCCGGTTCATCTGGTAGGGCAGCGACGTCCAGGTGAGGTCGCCCCGCACCCAGTTGCCCGTCGGACTGAGGCTGACCGGCCGCACGCCCAGACGCCAGCTCGCCGCCCCCGACGGCCGGACCGGAGCCGGGGAGGCGCCCCCCGCGCCCGCGAGGGAGCTGCCGCTCACGAGGCCCCCGCCGAGACCGCCCGTCGAGCGCTCATGCCGGTCGACGCGCGGGGCGTCCCACCGGGCGCTGCGGAGCGGGGCGACCCGCGGCCGCAGCTCGAACAGCAGGCCCATGGAGGTGGTGCGGGCGTCGCGGGGCGCCGGCCGGCCGGTGAGGCCGCCGAGCCGGGCGCGCCAGTCGTCGGGGGACGGGGCCGCGTCGCCGGCCGCGCCGCCGCCGGCCCGGGGCGAGGGGAGGTCGCCGTCGCCGCCGAGCGGCGCGGCCGCGGGCGGGGCCAGCGCCGCCGCGTTGTTGGCGAGCAGCACGGCCGCGACGTGCTTGCAGTCGCCGCCGAGCGGGCAGGTGCAGGTGCTGCGCGAGGGGCGGCTCTGCTCGCCGCGCGTCGGCTGGAGGACGATCTCGCACCGGTAGGGCTCAGCGCTGCTGCCGCGCACGGTGCCGGTGACGACCTGGTCGACGGGGTCGTAGGTGATGTCGCGGACCCGGTCTTCGCGCGAGTACTGCCGCCCCTTGGCGAACGGGCGCGGGCCGACGAACCGGATGACGTCGACGGCGTCGACGAGCGGCGCGACGTCGAGGAGGGGCATGACGACCATCTTCGCAGCGACCGCCGACACCGGCCGCCGCCGCGCACCGGCCCCCGCGGGGCCGCCGCGGATGGCAACCGGGGACGTGCGCCGGAGGCAAGGCCCCCGGCCCGGTCGGCCCTCACCGCGACTCCCGTCGTTCACTGGCGTCGACCAGGGGCGCCGCGCCGAGGGGCCGGGCCCGACGACGAGGGAGGACGAGCCGTGCGAGCGATGACCTACCGGGGGCCGTACAAGATCCGCGTGGAGGAGAAGGACGTGCCGCGCATCGAGCACCCGAACGACGCGATCGTCCGGGTGACGCTGGCGGCGATCTGCGGCTCCGACCTGCACCTCTACCACGGGCTCATGCCCGACACCCGGATCGGGCACACCTTCGGCCACGAGTTCATCGGGGTCGTCGAGGAGGTCGGGTCGTCGGTCGAGACCCTGAAGAGGGGCGACCGCGTGATGGTGCCCTTCAACATCTACTGCGGCTCGTGCTGGTTCTGCGCGCGCGGGCTGTGGTCCAACTGCCACAACGTCAACGCGAACGCCACGGCCGTCGGCGGCATCTACGGCTACTCGCACACCACGGGCGGCTACGACGGCGGCCAGGCCGAGTTCGTCCGCGTGCCGTTCGCCGACGTGGGGCCGAGCATCATCCCCGACGACATCGCCGACGAGGACGCCCTGCTGATGACCGACGCGCTCAGCACCGGCTACTTCGGCGCGCAGCTCGGCGAGATCAGCCAGGGGGACACGGTCGTCGTGCTCGGCGCCGGGCCCGTGGGCCTCTTCGCGGCGCGCTCGGCGTGGTTCATGGGCGCCGCGCGGGTGATCGTCGTCGACCACGTCGAGTACCGACTGGAGAAGGCCCGCACGTTCGCCCACGCGGAGACGATCAACTTCGCCGAGCACGACGACGTGGTCGTCGAGCTGAAGAAGCAGACCGACTACCTCGGCGCCGACGTCGTGATCGACGCGGTGGGCGCCGAAGCCGACGGCGACCTCGTGCAGCACCTGACCAGCGCCAAGGCCAAGCTGCAGGGAGGGTCTCCGTTCGCTCTGAACTGGGCGATCGACGGCGTCCGCAAGGGCGGCACCGTCTCCGTCCTGGGCGCCTACGGCCCCATCCCCAGCGCCGTGAAGTTCGGCGACGCCCTCAACAAGGGCCTCACGCTGCGCATGAACCAGGCGCCGGTCAAGCGCCAGTGGTCGCGCCTGTTCGAGCACATCCGCGCCGGGCACTTCCGGCCGAGCGACGTCGTCACCCACCGGGTGCCGCTCGAGCACATCGCCGAGGGGTACCACCTCTTCTCCGCGAAGCTCGACGGCAACATCAAGACCCTCGTCGTCCCCGGCGCCTGACCCCGCCCCCCGACCCTCACGACCCACCGACATCCCCGCACCCGGAGGCCCCCCATGAGCGACCACGACGACGTCCCCCTCGCCTACCTCCCCTCGAAACCCCGCGCCGTCCCGACGCAGGAGCAGCTCCGGGCCCGCGTGCCCGGCTGGGGTGCCGACCTCGACCCGGCCGACCGCCCGTCGCACCCGAAGCTGCAGTACGCGCCCGGCGCCTCCGGAGCCCACTGGGAGTTCCCCGAGCGGCAGCCGGGCGGCGAGGGGCGGGAGCGCTCGATCGAGCACGCCTTCGTCACGCCGGTCTTCGGCACGGCGCAGCCTCTGCACGGGCTCTCGGGCGCGATCCGCCGCGTGGCGTACGACCGCTACAGCGAGGGCCGGCTCGCGCACTGGCTCCTGCTCGTCGTCGGCGACCGGGTCGACTCGACCGGCGCCCACCTGCGGTCGCAGGTCGGCGGCCGCCCCGACGACCTGCTGCGCGAGACCGGCGTCACGGCCGAGGCCCGGAAGGAGGCGCGGGCCACGTCGCGGGACCGCACCCGCGTCGACCGCCGCCACCGCTGGCTCGACCCGCTGATCGTCGCCGGGCCGTGGGTCGTCACCGGGGTGGTCGCGGTGCGGGGCGTCGCGAAGGTCGTCCGCGCCCTCCGCTGAGGACGCACCCCGAGTGAGACCCCGAGAGCGCGACGGGGGACAGCTCGGGGCGGTGCGGGGCGCGCCGCGTACCCCGCTGACCGCGACCTGGGTGACACCGCGGGTGAGGGCGTACCGTTCCACGGGCTGGAAGCGTTCAGCGCTCCCACTGGCCGGTGTCGCACTGCACCCCTGCCCGTGAAGCTCAGTCGCAGGGCGACGCCAGCGCCAGACAGGGCACGACCGCCGGCGCGGTCGTGCCCTGTCGTCGTCCCGAGGGCGGACGACCCTCGGCCGGGTGGGCGCGCGGGCCCCTCACGGGGTGCCACACTTGTCGCGACGAGTCCGACCCCGTGCTCGTCGACCCCGGCCTGATCCCTGCCGGAGCACCGAGAGCTGCCGCGGACCGACGTCGTTCCCGCGCATCTGCCCCGACCGACATCGATCCACTGAAGGAACCGCGCCATGTCCTCCCTCCTGCCCCGCGACTCCTCGCGCCTGGGCGAGCTCCGCGCCCTCCTGTTCGACCTCGACGGCGTCCTCACGCCGACCGCCGAGGTGCACATGCGGGCCTGGTCGCGCCTCTTCTCCGAGTGGTTCGCCGCCCACGACCTCGGCCCTTACACCGACGCCGACTACTTCGAGCACGTCGACGGGCGACCGCGCTTCGACGGCGTCCGCGCCATGCTCGCCGCCCGCGGCGTCACCCTGCCCGAGGGCCACGACGACGACAGCCCCGACACCGAGACCGTGCGCGGCCTCGGCAACCGCAAGAACGCCGTCTTCGCCGCCGAGCTCGCCGAGAACGGCGTCGAGCCCTACCCGGGCAGCGTCGCCTTCCTCGACCGGGCCATCGCGCTCGGCGTGCACGTCGCCGTCGTCTCGAGCTCGCGCAACGCCGTGCCCGTGCTCGAGGCCGCCGGCCTCCGCGACCGCTTCGAGGTCGTCGTCGACGGCGCCGTCGCCGCGGCCGAGGGCATCGCCGGCAAGCCCGCGCCCGACACCTACCTCGAGGGCGCCCGCCGCCTCGGCCTCACCGCGGAGGACTGCGTCGTCGTCGAGGACGCCACCTCCGGCGTCGAGGCCGGGAGGCGCGGGTCGTTCGGCCTCGTCCTGGGCGTCGACCGCGGGGCCGGCCACGACGCCCTGCTCGCCTCGGGCGCCGACGTGGTCGTCGACGACCTCGGCGACGTGGTCGACGCGCTCGGCGCGACCCGCGACTCCGCCGGCTCCGGCAGCTCCGGCGACACGACCAGCAGCGACACGACCAGCAGCGACGCAGAGGACCCCTCGTGAACACCATCACCACCGACCCGCTCGACCGGCACCGCTTCCCGGTCGACGAGTGGGCGCTCGTCGAGGACGAGTACGTGCAGGGCGACGAGGGCGTCACCGAGACGATCTTCGCCGTGGGCAACGGCTACCTGGGCCTCCGCGGCAACCCCGACGAGGGGCGCGGCGGCCACTCGTTCGGCACCTACGTCAACGGCTTCCACGAGACGTGGCCGATCCGCCACGCGGAGGAGGCCTTCGGCTTCGCCCGCGTCGGCCAGACCATCGTCAACGTGCCCGACGCCAAGGTGATCCGCCTCTACGTCGACGACGAGCCGTTCGTGCTCTTCGAGGCCGACATCCTCGACCACACGCGTCGCCTCGACTTCCGCGACGGCGTGCTCACCCGCGACGTCGAGTGGCGCACCCCCTCGGGCAAGCGCGTGCTCGTCACGAGCCGTCGCCTGGTCAGCTTCGAGGACCGCCACCTCGCGATCATCGAGTACGAGGTGACGGTGCTCGACGCCGACGCGTCGCTGCTCATCTCGAGCCAGATCCTCAACCGACAGGACATGGGCGACGAGTACCACGCGGGCATGCGAGCCGCGGCCGGCGCCTTCGACCCGCGCCGTGCCGAGGCCTTCGACTCGCGCGTGCTCCAGCCGGTGCTGAAGCGCAACGGCGGCACGCGGGCGGTGCTCGGCTACCGCACGACGAACTCGGGCATGACCATCGCGGTCGGCGCCGACCACGTCATGGACACCGAGAACGAGTGGGACGAGTCGTCGTCGATCGACGACGACCTCGCCAAGCACGTCTACCGGGTGCGGGCCAAGGCCGGCGTCTCGACGCGCATCGTCAAGACGATCACCTACCACACCAGCCGCGGCGTGCCCCCGCGCGAGCTCGCCGACCGCTGCGACCGCACCCTCGACCGCGTCGCCGAGGAGCCGCCGTCGGCGATGTTCGACGCGCAGCGCGCGTGGCTCGACGACTACTGGGCCCGCACCGACGTCGTCGTCGGCGGCCAGCCCGAGGTGCAGCAGGCCGTGCGCTGGAACCTCTTCCAGCTCGCGCAGGCCACGGCGCGCACCGACGGCCAGGGCGTCGCCGCCAAGGGCGTCACCGGCTCGGGCTACGGCGGGCACTACTTCTGGGACACCGAGATCTACGTCCTGCCCTTCCTCACCTACACGGCGCCGAACGTCGCCCGGAACGCCCTGCGCTTCCGCCTCGGCATGCTCGACGCGGCCCGTGACCGGGCGGTCGAGCTGAACCAGCGCGGCGCGCTCTTCCCGTGGCGCACCATCAACGGCCTCGAGTCGTCGGCGTACTACGCCGCCGGCACCGCGCAGTACCACATCGACGCCGACATCAGCCACGCCCTCAGCCAGTACGTGCAGGCGAGCGGCGACCTCGACTTCATCGAGCGCGGCGCCGTCGACATCCTCGTCGAGACCGCCCGGCTCTGGGCCGACCTGGGCTTCTGGCGCTCGAACGGCGACCAGCGGTTCCACATCGACGGGGTCACCGGCCCCGACGAGTACACGACGGTCGTCGACGACAACCTCTACACGAACGTCATGGCGCGCGCGAACCTCCGGGCCGCCGTCCGCTACGTGACCCGCCTGGCCGAGGAGTCGCCCGCCGCCTACTCGAGGATGGTCACCCGCCTCGACCTCGAGGACCACGAGGTCACGGGCTGGCAGGTGGCCGCCGAGGCGATGGAGATCCCCTACGACGAGCACCGCGGCATCCACCCGCAGGACGCGCAGTTCCTCGACAAGGAGCTGTGGGACCTCGAGTCGACGCCGGCCAGCAAGCGCCCGCTGCTGCTGCACTACCACCCGCTCGTGATCTACCGCTTCCAGGTGCTGAAGCAGGCCGACGTCGTGCTCGCGCTCTTCCTCCAGGGCGACGAGTTCACCGCCGAGCAGAAGCTCCGCGACTTCGAGTACTACGACGCGCTGACGACCGGCGACTCGACCCTCTCGGGCGTCGTGCAGTCGATCATCGCGGCCGAGGTGGGCCACCACCAGCTGTCGCAGCAGTACTTCCTGTCGTCGCTGTACGTCGACCTCGCCGACCTGCACCGCAACACGTCCGACGGCGTGCACGTCGCCTCGACGGGCGGCATCTGGAGCGCGCTGGTCAGCGGCTACGGCGGCATGCGCGACTACCTCGGCGACATCACCTTCGACCCGCGCCTGCCCGCCGACTGGGAGGAGCTGAGCTTCAAGCTCACCATCCACGGCTCGCGGGTGCGCGTCGACCTCGCGCAGCACGAGATCGTCTTCACGGTCGAGGAGGGCACCGGCGTGAGCGTCGGCGTCCGCGGCGAGCGGGTGGAGGTCGGCGAGCTCCCCGTGCGCGTGGCGCTCGACGACCAGGGGCCCCGCATCACGACGAAGGTGCCGACGACGAGCGACCTGCGCGGCCTGATGCGCGCCGACGGATCGGTCATCACGGCGTCGATCCCGACGATCAGCATCGACCGCTACGACGACGACGACACGACGTCGTAGCGGCGGGTCGCCGTCCTCCCGGCCGGGCGGGCGCTGACCGGCCGGCGAGGACACGCTCCCGCCGGGGGCTGGCGGTGGCCCGAGCCACGGCTGCTCCGCGACCGAGACGGCCCGGGCCCGGGGCCGGCGGGAGGTGCTGGCCCGGATCGCTGATCCACTCCGGAGTGGATGAGCGATGCTGGCGGGTCTCCCGAGGTCGCGTCGAGGGCTGGGCCCGCGGTGCGGATCGGTCCCGGCCGATCGCGGCCCCGTGCGCCGATGCCTCCGTGCAAGCGGAGCCCGGCCTAGAAGGGCCCGGCCGCCGAGGCGATCGCCTGGAAGAGCGCCGTCGTGTCGGCGTCGCGCTTCTTGACGCTCGCGCCGATCGTGCCGGCGGGGGAGTGCACCTCGCCGGTCACGCGGATGCCCTGGTCGGTCGGCGTGAACACCAGGCGCACGACGTCGCGGTCGCTCGCCGTCGCGCTGCGGCGCAGCAGCTCGGCGCCCTCCTCGTCGGCCGAGGTGACGCTGAAGCCGGGCGTCGACTGCACGGCCCGGCGCACGAGCCCCGGCAGCAGCGCGGCCGGGAGCTTCAGCTCGAGGGAGGCGCGGGTCACGTCGGGGTCGCCGGTCACGATCTGCGGTGCACGTTCGTCAGCCATGGGCCGAGGCTACGGCACGGCGTCGAGGCCGTGCGCTGCCGGGGCCGCGCCGTCGCACTCCGCAGCGTCGCACTCCGCCCCGCTCCCGCTCAGTCCCCGACCTCGTCCTCGCAGTCGAGCCCGCGCGCGATGAGGCCGCGGTAGTCGTCGCACTTCGCGGTGAGCACGCCGAGGTCGGCCCGGAGCTGCGCCATCTGCTGCTCGATCGCGGTCACCTGGGCCTCGAGCAGGGCCAGCCGCACGGGGTGCGTCGCGAGCTCGCCCCGGCCCGCCTGCACGAAGGCGCGCACGTCCGCCACGGGCATGCCCGTCCGCCGGAGCGCCTGGACGAGCCGCACGAAGCGCACCGCGGCCGGGCCGTACCGGCGTCGGCCGTCGCCGCCCCGCCCGACGAGGGGGAGCAGCCCCTCCCGCTCGTACCAGCGCAGGGCGTCGACGCTGAGGCCGGTCGCCTCGGCGACGCGACCGATGCCGACCGGGGCGACCCGCGCCTCCTCGAGGACGTCGTCGAGGTCGGCCGCGTCGTGGGCGCGACCCGCGCCGTCGAGGGGACGGAGCGGGGGAGGCGTCGCGAGCGTCATCGTCACAGGGTACGTCCGTCCTCCCGGCCGCCCGAGGCCGCCGCGGCCGCCTGCGGGCCAGCCCCCGGTCGCAGGTCGAGGACGAACCTGTAGCGCACGTCGTTGTGGGCGAGGCGGTCGAGGGCCGCGGCGAGCCGGGCGGCCGGCAGCACCTCGACGTCGGCGACGACGCCGTGCTCGGCCGCGAAGTCGAGCATCGCCTGGGTGTCGGCCCGACCGGCGCTGCCCGAGGCGGTCAGCGATCGGTGGGGCAGGAGGCTCATCGCCGAGACGCTGTACCGCGGCGGGATGCCGAGCATGCAGAGGGTGCCCCCGCGACGCAGCGTCTCGAGGTACGGCGACGGGTCGTGGTCGCCCGAGGCGGTGTCGACGACGAGGTCGAAGCGCCGGGCGGCGGCCGCCATGGCCGCGGGGTCGGTCGAGACGACGACCTCGACGGCGCCGAGCGCGAGGGCGTCGGCCCGCTTGCGCGGCGACGTCGTGAAGACGGAGACCTCCGCGCCCCGGGCGACGGCGAACTTCACCGCGAGGTGGCCGAGGCCGCCCAGCCCGACGACGCCGACCCGGTCGCCGGGCCCCACGCCCGCCCGGGCGAGCGGAGCCCAGGTCGTCACGCCCGCGCACATCAGCGGGGCGACGGCCGCCGGGTCGAGGCCCGCCGGCAGGTGGTAGGCGAACGACTCGCGGACGACGTACTCGCCCGACCAGGCGCCCTGGGTGCGGCTGCCGTCGTGGCGGTCGCGCCCGCCGTAGGTGAGGGTCGGGAACTCCACGCAGAGCGACTGCTCGTCGGCGAGGCAGTTCTCGCACGCGCCGCAGGAGTCGACGATGTTGCCGACGGCGACCGGGTCGCCGACGGAGAACCCGGTGACGGCCGGGCCCACGGCGACGACCTCGCCGACGAACTCGTGGCCCGGCACGAGCGGCAGCTGGCCGGGCCGGGCCTGCTCGAGGGCGTGCAGGTCGCTGTGGCAGACGCCGCAGAAGTCGACCCGCACGGCGAGGTCGTCGGGGCGGAGGTCGCGGCGGTCGAGCGCGACCTCCTGCAGCGGGGCGCCGGGGGCGAGCAGGGCGTGGGCGGTCGTGGTCCTCATGGGTCGACCGTACGAGCTGGAGTGCGCTCCAGCGCAAGGGCCACCGCCCGTAGGGTGGGCGCATGAAGACTCTGTACTACGCGGGCCAGGAGCTGATCGTGACCGACGAGCTGGCCGAGGTGCTGCTGGCCGCGGCGATGGAGTTCAGCGACGACGACCGCACCTTCCGCGTGCCGGTCGCCTGCCGCCTCGACGGCGTGGCCCACATGGCGCAGCTGCTGCTCGGCCCGGGCATCCCGCTGCTCGTCGTCGACGCGCCGGACGACGTCGAGCCGGCCGCCGGGTCGGAGTCGTCGGCCGCCTTCATCGTCGAGCTGACCGAGAGCCTCGTCGACGAGGACTGAGCCCCAGGGCGTCGCGACCGCTGACGGCTCGCGCCGCCGTCAGCTGGCTCCCCGTCCCCGGGCCTAGCCTCGGGGCATGTCCGTGCGCCTGGAGACCCCCGTCGAGCCCGCCTCCGCGGGGATGCCGCCCCGCGCCTCCTCGGGGTGGGCCGCCCTCGCCGGCGTCGTCTCGTTCGTGGCCTGGGCCGGCGCCGCCGAGGCGGCCGCCGTCGTCACCGGGCCCGGGGGCAGCCCGCTGCCCGCCGTCGGCTCCGCCGTGATCGACCTCGCGCCGGCCGCCGCCAAGGACACGATGGTGGGCCTGTTCGGCACCGGCGACAAGGTCGCCCTCGGCGTGCTGATGGCCGTGGTGCTCGTCATCGTCACGGGCCTCGCCGGCGTCGCCGAGCAGCACCGCCCGCCGCTCGGCCGTGTCGTCTTCGGCGTCGGCGGGGCCCTCGCGGTCGCCGCGGTGCTCACCCGGGCCGGCAGCGGCAGCCTCGACGCGGCCCCGGCTGTGATCGGCACGGTGGTGGCGGTCGTGGTGCTGCCCGGCCTGCTCCGACGGCTGTGGCGCTGGCGCCTCTCGACCACCCCCGGCTGGGCCGCCGCGACCGAGCCCACGCCGCCGCTCGGCGGAGCCCCGGTCGAGCGCCGCAGCTTCCTCACCGCGATCGGGCTCACGAGCGCCGTCGCGGTCGTCGTGGGCGCCGGCGCCCGCGTGATCAACGCGGGCCGCGCCGACGTCGCGGCCCTGCGCGACGGCATCGCCCTCCCGGAGGCGGCCGTCACCGCCGAGCCCGTGCCGGCCGGCGCCTCCCTCGACGTGCCCGGCATCACGCCCTACGTGACCTCGAACGAGGACTTCTACCGCATCGACACGGCTCTCCGCGTGCCCTCGATCGACCCCGCCGAGTGGAGCCTGCGCATCCACGGCCTCGTCGAGAACGAGATCGTCGTCTCGTTCGACGAGCTGCTCGCCCTGCCCCTCGAGGAGCACCTCGCCACCCTCAGCTGCGTGTCGAACGAGGTCGGCGGCGACCTGATCGGCACCGCCCTCTGGCTCGGCCACCCGATCCGCACCCTGCTCGCCCGGGCCGTGCCGACGGCGGGCGCCGACATGGTGCTCTCCACCAGCGAGGACGGCTTCACCGCGGGCACCCCGCTCGACGTGCTCACCGACGAGGGCACCGACGCCCTGCTCGCCGTGGGCATGAACGGGCAGCCCCTGCCGCAGGAGCACGGCTTCCCCGTGCGCATGGTCGTGCCGGGCCTCTTCGGCTACGTCTCGGCGACGAAGTGGGTCGTCGACCTCGAGGTCACCCGCTTCGCTGACGCCGAGGGGTACTGGACGCCCCGCGGCTGGGACGCGCTCGGCCCGGTCAAGCTGGAGTCGCGGGTCGACGTGCCGGCGTCGGGCACGTCGGTCGACGCGGGCACCGTGCCGATCGCGGGCGTGGCGTGGCACCCGCACACGGGCGTCGCGCGCGTCGAGGTGCAGATCGACGAGGAGCCGTGGGTCGACGCCCAGCTCGCGGACTCCGTCTCGGCGGACACCTGGGTGCAGTGGGTGCACCGCTGGGAGGCGACGAGCGGGCGGCACACCGTGAGGGTCCGGGCGACCGGCGTCGACGGCGAGGTGCAGCGGGAGGCCCGGATGGCCCCCGCCCCGAACGGCGCCGAGGGCTGGGACGAGCACCAGGTCACGGTGCGCTGAGACCACCGCTCACCGAGCCTGGCCAGCGCGGCGCTCGTCGGGCTCGTCGGGCCCGGCGCTCGGCGGGCCCGACGCCCGGCCCGCGCGCTACGCGACGACCCCGAGTGCGAACGGCAGCACCGCGGAGGCACCCGCCCGACGGAGCTCGCGCCCCGCGACGGTGACCGTCCACCGGCTGTCGACGAGGTCGTCGACGAGCAGCACGGGCCCGGGCGTGGCCGCCAGGGCCGCGGCGAGCTCGGGGCCGACCTCCACCGACCCCCACACGTCGGCGAGGCGGTAGACGCTGTTGCCGCCGCCGCGCGGGGCGTCGGACGAGCGCTGGCGGGTCGGCGTGAGCTGCCCGAGCACGGGCAGCCGCCCGACGTGGCCGAGGGCCTCGCCCAGCGAGGCCACGAGCTGCGGGTGCCCCTGCGACGGCATCACGACGATGCCGACGGGCCGCTCGGCCCAGCCCCAGTCGGCCAGCACCCGCACGCAGCCGTCGACGAGCGCCCGCGTGACGGGCTGGTCGGGCGTCGACGGCGCGAACACCTCGCGGAGCGTCGTGCCCCAGCCGAGGTCGGTGAGGCGCGCGAGGGCCCGCCCCTGCTCGACGCGCTCGTCGGGCGCGATCTTGCCCTTGGCGGGCACGCCGGCCCGGTCGGCGCCGGTGGGCCACTGCGCCCGTGGCTCGACCTCGACGCCCACGCGGTCGAGCGAGCTGGCGGCCGACGCGGCCGCGTCGCTCGTCACGTCGCTCGGGTACCAGGGGCCCGAACAGACGTCGCACCGACCGCACGGCACCGCGGCGGGGTCGTCGAGGTCGAGCTGCAGCATCTGCATGCGGCAGGTGGCGCCCTCCTCGTAGCGGATCATCGACTCCTGCTCGGCGAGCCGGGCGGTCGCGATCCGGTCGTACCGCTCGCGGTCGTAGACCCACGGCCGCCCGGTCGAGACCCAGCCGCCCTGTACGCGGTGCACGGCGCCGTCGACGTCGAGCACCTTGAGCAGCAGCTCGAGCGGGGTGCGCTTGATGTCGACCCGCGCCTCCAGTGCCGGCGTCGAGAGCGGCGTCTCGCCCAGCTCGGCGAGCACGGCGCTCGCGCGCGCCTCGGAGGGCATCGACGCCGTCGCGAAGTACTGCCAGATCTCGCGGTCCTCCCGCCCGGGCAGCAGCAGCACGTCGGCGTTGTCGGTCGCGCGCCCGGCGCGGCCGATCTGCTGGTAGTAGGCGACCGGCGACGACGGCGCGCCGAGGTGCACCACGAAGCCGAGGTCGGGCTTGTCGAAGCCCATGCCGAGCGCGCTCGTCGCGACGAGCGCCTTGAGGTCGTTGGTCTTGAGGCGCTGCTCGAGCTGCTCGCGCTCTTCCGGGTCGGTGCGGCCGGTGTACGAGCGGACGTCGTGGCCGGCCTCGCGCAGCAGCCGGGCGGTGTCGTCGGCCGCCGAGATGGTCAGCGTGTAGATGATGCCGCTGCCCGCGAGGTCGCCGAGGTGGGCGAGCAGCCAGCCGAGCCGGTCGCGCGAGGTGGGCAGGTCGAGCACCCCCAGCCGCAGGGAGGCGCGGGCCAGCGAGCCGCGGATCGTCAGCACCGAGGTCTCCGGCCCCTCGGTCAGCTGCTCCTCGACGTCGGCCACGACGCGCTCGTTCGCGGTGGCCGTCGTGGCGAGGACGGGCACACCGGCCGGCAGCGTGCGGATGAGCTCGGCGAGGCGCCGGTAGTCGGGGCGGAAGTCGTGCCCCCAGTCGCTGATGCAGTGCGCCTCGTCGACGACGAGCATGCCGAGCCGGTCGACCAGCAGCGGCAGCTGCTCGTCCCGGAACCTCGGGTTGTTGAGGCGCTCCGGCGACACGAGCAGCACGTCGACCTCGTCGGCGAGCAGCGCCTGCTGCACGTCGGCCCACTCGTGGGCGTTCGCCGAGTTGAGGGCCACTGCCCGCACGCCGGCCCGGGCAGCCGCGGCCACCTGGTCGCGCATCAGCGCGAGCAACGGCGAGACCAGCAGGGCGGGCCCCGTGCCGCGACGGCGCAGCAGCAGGGTGGCGATGAAGTAGACCGCGGACTTGCCCCAGCCGGTGCGCTGCACGACGAGCGCGCGTCGGCGGTCGGCGACGAGGGCGCGGATCGCCTCGAGCTGGCCGTCGTGGAAGACGGCGTCGTCACGTCCGGTCAGGCGTCGCAGCAGCTCGAGGGCCTCGGCGTCGACGTCGGTCACGGCGGGGGCGGCGGTGTCGGTCATCGGGCCATGGTGCCACGCACCACCGACCCTGCCGGCCCCGGCCCGGCCGACGCCGGCCTCAGGGGGCGGCGGGCGCCTCCGGCACGACGACGAGCTCGAGGTGGTCGCGCAGCTGCCCCGGCACGTCGACCTCGTCGGGCGCGAGCAGCCACTGCAGCTGCAGGCCGTCCCAGAGGGCGACGAGGGCGGTCGCGGCCCGGTCGGGGTCGACGCCGGCCCGCAGGAGCCCGGCCGCCTCGAGCCCGCGGAAGGCGTCGCCGAACTCGCGGCGGAGCCCGGCGAGGCGGGCGGAGACGTAGTCACGACCCGGGTTGCCCGCCGTGACGGCCTCGCCCGAGAGCACCGCGTAGAGCTCGACGACCCCGGGCACGGACTCGTTCGCGCGGGCCTGTCGCACGACGGCCTCGACCATCGAGCCCTCGGCGGGCGTCGCCGGCATCGGCCCCGCCGAGACCTCGTCGCGGCGCGCGAGGACGGCGAGCAGCAGGTGGCTCTTGGTGGGGAAGTAGTGCAGCAGGCTCGTCTGGCTCATGCCGACGACGTCGGCGACCTTCTGCAGCGAGCCCCCCGCGTAGCCGTGGGCCGCGAAGACCTCGAACGCGGCCGCGACGATCGCGGCCCGGCGCTCCGCCGACTTGGCGTACGGGCCCCGGCGAGCCCGCGGGGCGTCGGCGCTGCCCGGCGCGGCGGCGGGGTCGGCGGGGTCGGCGGGCGAGGCGGTCATGGGGGGCAGCCTACGACGCCCGGCGACGTGCCCCGCGAATTTCGAGCGACCACTCGACACTGTGTTAGCGTCGTCGCGTCCCGCCCACGTCGCCGGGGGCCCGCGCCTGCGCCCCGGTCGTCGTCGACGGCCGCCCCGCCCGCCCCCTCAGCACGGTCGACGCCCTCCCGCGGCGGCCCCGGAAGGACTCGTCCCGTGACGAACACCGCCTCGTACCTCACCGACACGGGCCCCGGCACGGGCCTCCGCAGCCCCGCCCGCTCCGCGCTGCACACCGACGCGCCGACCCTCTCGCTCGACGGCGAGTGGGCCTTCCGCCTGCTGGCCGGCGCGCCCGGCACGCCCGGCGGCCGGGGCGTCCTGCCCGAGGGCGAGGGCCCGACGGACTTCGCCGCGGTCGACCACGACGACTCCGGCTGGGAGACCGTCGCGGTGCCGTCGCACTGGGTGCTGACCGGCGACGGCGAGCGCGGCCTGCCGATCTACACCAACGTGCAGTTCCCCTTCCCGACCGAGCCGCCCGCCGTGCCGGACGCCAACCCGACGGGCGACCACCGCCGCCGCTTCACGCTGCCCGCGAGCTTCGCCGGCGCCGAGCGCGTGCTCCTCCGCTTCGAGGGCGTCGAGTCCCGCTACGTGGCCTGGGTCAACGGCGTCGAGGTCGGCATGGGCGTCGGCAGCCGCCTCGCGCAGGAGTTCGACGTCACCGACGTCGTCCGCCCCGGCGAGAACGTCATCGCGGTGCGCGTGCACCAGTGGTCGGCGTCGAGCTACGTCGAGGACCAGGACCAGTGGTGGCTGCCCGGCATCTTCCGCAGCGTCACGCTGCAGGCGCGGCCGGTCGGCGGCCTCGACGACGTCTGGCTGCAGACGCCGTGGCACGGCGCCGCCGGCGAGCCCGAGGGAGGCGCGTCGATCGTCGCCGAGGTCACGGCCGGCCCCGCGGCCTGGCCGGTGGGGCTCTCGGTGCCCGAGCTGGGCGTCGAGGTGACCTGGTCGTCGCCCGCCGACGTCGCCCCGGTCGAGATCGCGGAGGGCGTCGCGCCGTGGAGCGCCGAGACGCCCCGCCTGTACGACGCCACGGTGACGAGCGCCGGGGGAGCGGAGACGATCTCGCTCCGCCTCGGCTTCCGCACCGTCCGCGTCGACGGCGACCTCTTCACCGTCAACGGCCGCCGCGTCGTGTTCCACGGCGTGAACCGGCACGAGACGCACCCCGACCGCGGCCGCGTGTTCGACGAGGAGTGGTCGCGCCGCGACCTCGAGCAGATGAAGCGGCACAACGTGAACGCGATCCGCACGTCGCACTACCCGCCGCACCCGCGCCTCCTCGACCTGGCCGACGAGTACGGCTTCTGGGTCGTGCTCGAGAACGACCTCGAGACGCACGGCTTCGAGCGCGGCGCCTGGGTCGGCAACCCCAGTGACGACCCGGCCTGGCACGACGCCCTCGTCGACCGGATGGTGCGCACGGTCGAGCGCGACAAGAACCACCCGTCGATCGTGATGTGGTCGCTCGGCAACGAGGCGGGCACGGGTCAGAACCTCGCCGCGATGGCCGCGTGGACCCACGCCCGCGACGCCGGCCGCCCGGTGCACTACGAGGGCGACTACACGGGCGCCTACACCGACGTCTACTCGCGCATGTACTCGTTCGTCGACGAGACGCGCGCGATCGGCGCCGGCGACGAGAGCGTGCCCCTGCTCGGCACCACGGCGGCGGAGGCGGCCCGCCAGCGCTCGAAGCCGTTCCTCCTCTGCGAGTACGTCCACGCGATGGGCAACGGCCCCGGCGCGATCGACGAGTACGAGGACCTCGTCGACGAGTTCCCCCGCCTGCACGGCGGCTTCGTCTGGGAGTGGCGCGACCACGGCATCCGCACGCGGGCGGCCGACGGCACCGAGTTCTTCGGATACGGCGGCGACTTCGGCGAGGTGGTGCACGACGGCAACTTCGTGATGGACGGCATGGTGCTCAGCGACGACACGGCGTCGCCCGGCCTCGCCGAGTGGGCCCAGGTCGTCGCGCCCCTGCGGGTGCGGTTCGAGGCCGTCGAGGGCGGCGGGGCCGTCGTGGTCGTGTCGAACCGGCGGCACTCGGCCGACGCCTCCGACGTGGCCTTCCGCTGGTCGGTCGCCCACGACGGCGTGGAGGCGGCCTCGGGCGTGCTCGACGTCGTCGGCCTCGGCGGCGGGGCCCTCGCCGCGGGCGAGGTCGCGCGCCTCGCCCTGCCGGAGGTGCCGGTCGCGGCCCTCGGCGAGACCTGGCTGACGATCGAGGTCGTCACCGTCGCCGACGCGGCCTGGTCCCCGGCCGGCCACGTCGTCTCGACCGCGCAGCTCGACCTCACGCTGCCGGGCTCCGCCCCGGTCGCGTCGGCCGCGCCGCGGCCCACGGTGGCGACGGCCCTCGACACCGCGGCGGGCATCGCCTCCGGTCGGCTCGACCTCGGCCCCGCGAGCTTCGTCGACGGCCGTCTGGTCGCCCTGGCCGGCCGGCCGGTCGACGGGCCCCGCCTCGAGCTGTGGCGCGCCCCCACCGACAACGACCGCGGCCACTGGTGGGCACCTCGTGACCGCGACGCCGACGTCATGCGCGACCGGCACCGCAGCGACCGCTACCTCGAGAGCCTCGAGCCGAGCGCCGAGACGGTCTGGCGCCGCGCCGGCCTCGACCGCCTCACGGGCCGCGTGCTCGCCGTCTCGACGACGCCGACCTCGGTGCAGGTCCGCACGCGCTGGGCGGCGGCCGACGCCGGTCAGGCCGTCACCGTCGACGAGCGCTGGACGCTCGACGGCGACGACGTCTGGCTCGCCCTCGACCTCGTGCCGACCGCGGGCTGGGACGTCACCTGGCCCCGCGTCGGCGTGCGGCTCGACCTGCCCGTCGACGTCGAGCGGGCGTCGTGGTTCGGCACCGGACCGGCCGAGTCGTACCCCGACTCGCGGCACGCCGCCGTCGTCGGCCGCTTCGAGTCGGCGGTCGACGACCTCGTCGTCGACTACGCCCGCCCGCAGGAGAGCGGCCACCGCAGCGACCTCCGACAGCTCGACCTCGCCACCGCCGAGGGAGGCGCGTGGCTGCGCGTCGAGGCCCTGCCCGACACGGCGGGTCGTCGCCCCGGCTTCACGCTGCGCCGCCACACCGCGCAGCAGGTCGACGCGGCCGCTCACCCGCACGAGCTGCCGGCGCCGACGGCCACGCACCTGTGGCTCGACGCCGCACAGCACGGGCTCGGC
The DNA here is from genome assembly GCF_001423665.1 of Frigoribacterium sp. Leaf164. Classification (NCBI taxonomy): domain Bacteria; kingdom Bacillati; phylum Actinomycetota; class Actinomycetes; order Micrococcales; family Microbacteriaceae; genus Frigoribacterium; species Frigoribacterium sp. Leaf164. The sequence continues at coordinate 1,577,970 of NZ_LMOX01000001.1, read as the reverse complement.
TCCCGGGCCTGCGGGCCCGACGTGTCGGCGCCCCACGTGCTGCGCCCCGGCGCGCACGCGCTGCGCCTCCGCCTCAGCGCGCTGGGCTAGCCCGGCAGCCCGGCAGCCCGGGCGACGCGAGGTCGGTCGGTCGGGACCGTGCACGCCGAGTGGTCGCGAACGGCTCGTCCCCCCGCCGGGAGCAGCAGATCGCGACCACTCGGTGGCCGGGCTCAGGAGGCGCGGTGCGCGCGGACGACCACGTCGCGCATCGGGCCGCCCCCGTGGTGCGCCGAGGTGGCGGCTCGCTCGCGCGACCCGGCCACCTCGACCTCGAGCCCCTCGCCCTCGATCGCGGCGAGGACGTCGTCGACCGTGAACATGAGGTCACGCCGGTGCGCCATGCGCTCCGGGTCGTCGGTGAGGTCGTGCCCGACGACGAGCAGCGTCCCGCCGGGAGCCACCGCCGCCGCGAGCCCCCGGAAGAGCACGGCCCGCTCCGGGTCGGCGAGGTGCATGAACTGGGCCGAGACGAGGTCGAAGGCGCCCGGCTCGGGTGCCCAGGTCGTGACGTCGTGCTGCTCCCAGGTGATCCGGGCGGCGGCGGCCGGGTCGGTGGCCTCGGCGCGACGGGCGGCCTTGGCGAGCGCCGCCTCGGCGATGTCGGTGCCGGTCACCGTCCAGCCCCGGCGGGCCAGCCAGATCGCGTCGCCGCCCTCGCCGCTGCCGACGTCGAGCGCCCGCCCGGGCGTCAGGTCGACCGTCTCGGCGACGAGCTGGGCGTTGGGCTCGCCGCTCCAGGTGAAGCCCTCCGAGCCGTAGCGCTCCTCCCAGTACGCGCGGTCGAAGACCTCCTGCTCGGGGCGGCCCGGTGCGGGCCCGTCGGCGTCGCCGGACCGGGGCGCGACCCCGTACCGCCGCTCGCCGAGCAGCCGGGCGGTGCCCGCCGACTCGGCGGCCGCGCTGAACGGAGCCCGCCGGGCCGCGACGGCGAGGGCGGTGTCCTCCGCCACGAGGTCGGCGTTCGCGAGGGCGGCCGCCCTCACGCCGGACGCCGCCGCCGCGACCACCTGCATCATCGGGTCGGCGACGTTGCCCGCCAGCCAGAGGCCCGGGACGCTCGTGGCGCCGGTGGCCGGGTCGGACGGCACGACGAGCCCGACGCCCAGCGGGTGGGGCTCCTGCTCGACGCCCAGCCCGGTCAGCAGGTCCGAGTTCACGCGCAGGGCAGCCCCGAGCGCCAGGGCCTCCACCGGGCGGGTGCGCCCCGACGCGAGCTCGACCCCGCTCATCCGGTCGTCGGTGACGAGCACCCGGGTGACGGCTCCCGTCACGACACCGATGCCCCGCGCGGCGAGCTGCTCCCACTCCTCCTCCGTGGGCTCCAGCGCGTCGTTGAGGAACAGCACCACGCGATCGCTCCACTGCCGGAAGAGCAGGGCCTGGTGCACCGACAGCGGCCCGCCGCCGAGCACGCCGATCAGCCGGTCGCGCACCTCCCAGCCGTGGCAGTACGGGCAGTGCACGGCGTCCCGGCCCCACCGCTCGGCGAGGCCGGCCATGGGAGGCAGCTGGTCGCTGACGCCGGTCGTCACGACGACCCGCCGGGCGAGGACGGTCTCGACCCGGCCGCCCGCGTGCGTGACGGACGCCCGGAAGCGGGCCGCGACTCCCGGGGCCGGCTCGACGCGGTCGAGGGCCGTGACCGTCCCGGCGCCGACCTCGCCGCCGTGGGACTCGACCTCGGCGCGGCCGAGGCGCGTCAGCTCGGCGGGGGCGATCCCGTCGCGGGTGAGGAAGCCGTGCACGCCCGCGGCGGGGGCGTTCCGGGGCTCGCCCGCGTCGACGACGACGACGTCGCGGCGGGCGCGGGCGAGCGTGAGGCCCGCGCTGAGCCCGGCGGCGCCGCCGCCGACGACGAGCACGTCGCGGACCACGTCGGGGGCGTCACCGGCGTGACCGGCGTCACGGGCAGGGTCGGGGGAGCCGCTCGGGGCGGGGGTGCTGTGGTCGTTCGTCATGGTGGTGACCTCCTGCCTCGATGGTCGCCCCGCGCCTCCGCCGGTGACAAGCTCTCTTGCCGAAGTGGCAAGATGCGGGCATGGACCCGCACCGACACGGCCCGACCGCCCCCGCCCCGGCCGACGACACCGACGCCGTCCTCGCCGGGGTCGGCCCGCGCCTCCGCGCCCTGCGCACCGCCCGGGGCGCGACCCTCGACCAGCTCTCCGCCGAGACGGGCATCTCGGTCAGCACCCTGTCGCGCCTCGAGTCGGGGCAGCGCCGCCCCGCGCTCGAGCTGCTGCTGCCGCTCGCCCGGGTGCACGGGGTGCCGCTCGACGAGCTCGTCGGCGCGCCGGAGACGGGCGACCCGCGGGTGCACCTCAAGGCCGTCGCCTGGCGCGGCGGGTCGATCCTGCCGCTGTCGCGCGGGGGGAGCGGCCTGCAGGCGTTCAAGCACGTCATCCCGGCGTCGGTGCCGGAGGGCACCCCCGAGCTGCGCACGCACGACGGCTGGGACTGGCTCTACGTGCTGAAGGGCCGGCTCCGCGTGGTGCTCGGCGAGCACGACCTCGTGCTGCCCGCGGGCGAGGCGGCCGAGTTCGACACCCGCACGCCGCACTGGTTCGGCCGGGTGGGGCCCGGCGACGTCGAGTTCCTCAGCCTCTTCGGCCGCCAGGGCGAGCGCATGCACGTCCGGGCGGCGCCGCCCGGCCGCTTCGAGTAGCGTCCTGCCCGTGACCGACCACCGCCCGGCCGACGCCCGGAGCCCCGAGCCGACCGCCCGCCCGCTGCACGTCCTCGTCCTGCCCGGCGGGGGCTACCAGCACCTCGCCGACCACGAGGGCGAGCCGGTGGCCGAGTGGCTGCGGTCTCTCGGGCACAGCGCGGAGGTCGTCCGGTACCCGCTCGACACGCGGCACCCCGGCCCCCTCTTGCACGTGCGTGAGGCCGTCCGGGCCGCCCGGGGGGCGGGCCACGAGCGCGTCGGTCTGCTCGGCTTCTCCGCCGGCGGCCACGCCGCGGGGCTCGCCGCCCTCGCTCCCGGAGCCACGGGGGAGGCGCGGGTCGACCTGGTCGTGCTCGCCTACCCGGTCGTCTCCATGCGCACGCCCACCCACGGCGGCTCGCGCGCGGCGCTGATCGGCCTCGACGCCGCTGACGACCTCCGGGCCGCGACGTCGCTCGACGCCCTGGTGACCCGCGACTCCCCGCCGACCTTCGTCTGGCACACGGCCGACGACGAGACGGTGCCCGTCGAGCACGCGTACCTGATGGGGGCGGCCCTCGCCGAGGCCGGAGTGCCGCACGCCCTGCACGTCTACGCGTCGGGGCGGCACGGGCTCGGGCTCGCCGAGGGCGCCGGGCCGGCCGCGGCGTGGACCCGCGACTGCGCCGAGTGGCTCGACGACCAGCTCGGTCGGCCGAGCCGGGCCGGCTGACCGCACCGGCCCGTCGAGCTCGGCCCGCCCAGCCAGCCCGACCCCGACCTGCCCGCCCCTACGGGACGATGACGGCCCGGCCGCGCACCGTGCCGGCCGCGAGCGCCTCGTAGGCCGACGGGGCGTCGTCGAGCGAGTAGCGCTGCGTCTCGACGCTCACCCGACCGGCGCGCGCGAGGTCGAGCACCTCGATCAGCTCGCTGCGGCTGCCCCAGTAGGGCACCCGCACGGCCGCGTCGTACGCGATCGAGCCGAAGCCGAGCTCGACCGTGCCGCCGCCGATGCCGACGATCGTGACGTCCGCCTCCGTCGCCGCCACCGCGACCGCCGTGGCCATCGTGGGGCGCGCGCCGACGAAGTCGAACACCGCGTTCGCGCCGACGCCGCCGGTGAGGGCGCGGACGGCCTCCGCGGCGTGCTCGTCGCTGATCACGACGTGGTCGGCGCCGACGTGCGTCGCCAGCTCGAGCTTCTCGTCGTTGACGTCGAGGGCGATGACCTGCGCGCCCGAGAGCGCCTTGAGGATCTGGATGCCGACGTGCCCGAGGCCGCCCGTGCCGATGACGACGGCGAAGGTGCCGGCCCCGAGCTTCGGCAGCGACGCCTTGATCGCGTGGTACGGGGTCAGGCCGGCGTCGGTGAGGGAGACGTTCTCGACCGGGTCGAGGTCGCCGAGCGGCACGAGGTGGCGCGGGTCGTCGACGATCATGTACTCGGCCATCGAGCCGGGGGCGCCGAGCCCGGGGGGCTTGATGCCCTCGGCGGCGGCGTTGACGCAGTAGTTCTCCTTGCCCTGCGCGCACTGGTGGCAGCGCCCGCAGCCCCACGGCCCGTAGACGGCGACCGCGTCGCCGACCGAGACGTGCTCGACTCCCTCGCCGAGCTCCTCGACGACGCCGACGCCCTCGTGCCCGAGCGTGAGCGGCAGGGGGTAGCCCTGCGCCGTGTAGTCCTCCTCGGAGAGGCTCATGACGTACTCGTCGCTGTGGCAGACGCCGGCGGCGGTGACGCGGAGCAGCACCTGCCCCGGCCCCGGCGAGGGCTTCTCGACCTCGACGACGACGGGGTGCTGTCCGACCTGGGTGTACTGGAGTGCCTTCATGGGGTGCACGGTAGACCTGACCGAACCAGGTGGTCCGCCCGATGTGCGACACCTGCAGCCCAAGCTCAGGTGCCCGGGCAGCGGCCTCCGAGCCGCCGCGAGCATGATGGCGGCATGAGAGCGAAGCGCGAGCCCGTCCGCCGTCAGGAGCCCGGCCCGGGCCAGGAGTCCGTCTGGGACTACCCCCGGCCCCCGCGGGTCGAGGCCCGCTCCGAGCGGGTGGTCGTCCGCCTCGGCGGCCAGGTCGTCGCCGACACGACCGCGGCGTATCGGGTGCTCGAGACGAGCCACCCGCCGGTCTGGTACCTGCCGCGCACGGCCTTCACGGAGGGGGCCCTGCAGCCGGCCTCCGGCACGAGCATGTGCGAGTACAAGGGCCGCGCGAAGTACGTCGACGTGGTCGGCGGCGGGGCCCGCGCCTCCTCGGCGGGCTGGACGTACCCGAGCCCGTGGGCGGGCTACGAGGTGCTCGTCGACCACGTCGCGCTCTACCCGGGGCGGATGGACTCGTGCGAGATCGACGGCGAGGTCGTCCAGGCCCAGGAGGGCGACTTCTACGGCGGCTGGATCACGGCGTCGGTCGTCGGCCCGTTCAAGGGCGCGCCCGGCACGATGGGCTGGTAGCGACGCCGGCGACCCCGGCGGCCCCGGCGGCGCCGGCGGCCCCGTGCGGGTCGCCGCGTCCGGCGGCTACGGCGTCGTGCGCGCCGTCAGCTCGGCCACGACCACCTCGGCGTCGGCGAACCACCGCGTGTAGTGGTCGGGGTCGGCGTTGACCTGCACGGCGTGGGCGGCCTCGGTGGGCGAGAGCTCCTTCCAGCCGGGGATGCGCACGAGCTTGGTGAAGAACATCGTGGCGGCCGTGTACGGGTCCATCCGCTGCTCGTAGGTGCCCCAGAGGCCGTTGTCGCGCTGCTGGAAGAGCCCACGGCTGTCGGGGCCGACGTCGTCGCCGTGGTCGATGTTGCGGAGGCTCGACTCGCCCATCGCCGTCATCACGCCGATGGCCTGCGTGTGGGTGCCGATGCCCTGCGCCTTGGCGGCCTCCATGATCCAGGCGGCGTTGACGAGGCGGTCCTGGCAGTAGCCGGCGACGGGGCCGGCGGGCACCGAGATCGTTCCGATCTGCACGGGCGGCACGTCGGGGCAGGTGGGCTGGCTCGTGACCGCGGCGGCGGTCGGCTCGTCACGGGGTGCGCTCAGCGACGACACGACCATCGCGACCGCGACGACGAGCCCGACGGCCCCGAGGCAGAACACGACGGAGGCGGCGATGAGCAGACGGCGCACGGTGCGTCCTCCAGGGGGTCGGGCCAGGGTCGCCCCCGATGCTAGGCGAGGCAGCTGGCAGACCGCGGCAGCGCCGGGCGCGGGTCAGCCCACGGGCTGAGCCCGTCGCTCCGTCTCGTGCGGAACCACGTCCTCGCACCGGAACCACGCCGCGGCGTGGTTCGCCTGCGAAGACGTGGTGCCCGAGCGGCAGGGCGGCGGACGCGCGGGGCAGGGCGGGCGCGGGCGACCGCGGCTCAGAGGAGGTCGGCCCGGTCGGCGAGGTACGCGCCGAGCTCGCGCAGCTCGCCCGGGCCGCGGCCCCAGCGCACGTGCACGGCGTCGCCGACGAGCACGAGGGGCTCGGCCGCGCCCGAGCGCAGGGCCTCGGCGTCGGTCCGCACCGGCACGTGGCCGTAGTTGACGACCTCGCCCTCGGCGAACTTCCGCGACGCGGCCCGTCGGGCGTCGCGCCGCTCCTCGACCGAGGCCGACAGGTGCTGCTCGCGCTTGGGCTCGGTGGCGCGGGTGATGGTGCCGGTCGCCCAGACCTGCCCCTCGGGGCCGAGCAGCAGCACCCCGAGGCGCCAGGCCCGGCCCGCGGGCAGCAGCGACGCCGACGTGTGCACGAGCAGCAGGCGTCGTGACGCCTTCACGGTCGCGAGCGATTCCTGGCGGGCGTCGCGGGCCGCCAGCTCGGCGACCGTGCGGTCGAGCAGCCCGGCCAGGGCCACGGCCGCGCGCGTGGCCTCGTCGTCGCTCACCGCGCCTCCCTCGGTCGGTGTCGTGCCGTCGTCGGTCGGGTCAGCTGTCGTAGCCGTGGGCGAGGAAGTCCTCGACGAGCTCGACGACGAGGGCGTGGTCGTCGGCCTGGGGCAGGCCCGAGACCCCGACCGAGCCGACCGGGCCGACGCCGCGCACGATGACGGGGAACACCCCGCCGTGGGCGGCGTAGACGCCCGGGTCGAGCCGCGACTTCTCGTCGAAGGTCGAGCCGGCGACGCGGAAGGTCTCGCCGACGCGGTACGAGCTCTGGCCCCAGCGCTCGACGACGCGGGCCTTGCGGTCGAGCCACTCGTCGTTGTCGCGCGAGGTGCCGGGCAGGGCGGCGTGGAAGACGCGCTGCCGGCCCTTCATCACCGCGATCGCCACGGGCAGCTGACGGCGGCGGGCCTCGGCGAGCACGTGGGCGCCGAGGTCGAGGGCGGTCTCGGTCGTGAAGCGGCGGAACGTCAGGCGCTCCTCCTGCTCCTCGAGGGTGCGCAGCAGCGTGTCGTCGGTCATGGGTGCCTCCGGGGAGTCGGGTGGTGCGGGCGTCGTCGCCCGCCCCGAGCCTAGGGCCGCGGGCCGGAGGGCGGCCTGAGCGCCGTCCGGCTGGGCGTCGGCGCGGTGCGGCGAGGTCAGCGCCGCCCGCCCGCGGCCACGAGCTCGGTGCAGTCGTCGCTGCCGGTGAGGCGGCAGTACACGTCGGCCAGCTCGGCGGCGGAGAGAGACCACGGGTGCTGGAGGGCGCGCTCCCGGGCGGCGGTCGCGAGGCGCTGCCAGGTCGCGTCGTCGCCGAGCAGGCGGGTCAGCGTCTCGCCCCAGCGGGCCGGGTCGCGGCTGTCGAGCACGACGCCGGTGACGCCGTCGACGACCGACTCGCGCAGGCCCCCCGACGCGGCGGCGACGACCGGGACGCCGCTCGCGGCGGCCTCGAGGGCGATCAGCCCGTACGTCTCGGAGTGCGAGGGCACGAGCACCAGGCGGGAGTCGCGGAGCAGGGCGGCGAGGCCCGCTCGCGTCCGCGGCCCCAGGAAGCGCACGTCGAGGTCGAGGCGGGCGGCGAGGTCCTCCAGCTCGTGCTCGTAGCCGGCGTGCTCGGTGCTGGCTCCGCCGGCGATCACGAGCTCGGGGCGCAGGTCGGCGGGGACGGCCGCGACCGCGGCCACGGCGAGGTCGGGCGCCTTCAGCGGCTCGAGCCGACCGGCGACCACGACGTAGGGCCGGTCGGAGCGGGGCTCGCCCGGCGTCGCCGGCCGGAAGAGCTCGGCGTCGACGCCGGGCAACACGACCCAGAGCCGGGCCGGGTCGCCGCCGAGCCGCGTGGCGACCGTCTCGGCCTCCGCGCGGCTGATTGCAACGACCGCGTCGCTCTCCCGCGCGAGCAGGGCCTCGCCGGCGAGGCGGCCGGGCGACTCGGCACGCTCGCCGTCGGAGAGGGGCGTCTCGTCGCCCGCGGCGATCGAGTGGAAGCTCTGCACGTGCGGCACGCCGCGCTCGCGCGCGACCGGCAGCGCGGCGACGCCGCTGAACCAGTGGTGCGAGTGGATGACGTCCCAGGGGCCCTGCTCGGCCAGGCGCTCGCGGAACTCGTCGACGAACTCCTCGTGGCGGCCCTTCGTGACGGGCTCGGCCGGGCCGGCGGTCAGGACGCGCAGCGTGACCCCGGGCGAGAGCTCGACGGTGTCAGGCCCGTCGGGCGACGAGCGCCGGGTGAGGATCTCGACCCGGTGCCCGGCTGCGCCGAGGGCCTCGGCCTGGTTGCGGACGACGACGTTCATGCCGCCCACGTCGCCCGAGCCGGGCTCGGCACCGGGGGAGGTGTGCAGCGAGACGAGCGCGATGCGGAGGGGGGAGGTCACCGCCCGAGCGTACCCGCCCCGCGGCGGGCGCCCCCGCGCCGCTCGCCCCCGCCGGGCCCTGCCTGCCCGCTCGCCCCGCCCCGCTCGCCCGGCCCCGCTCGCCCGGCCCAGCCGAGCCCGCCCCGCCCGGCCCCGCCCCGGGCCCCGGAGCTAGGGTGAGGCATGGCGAGCGAGGCGACGATGCTGCAGGTGGGCGACCGTGAGGTCCGGATCTCGAGCCCGGGCCGGGTGCTCTGGCCCGACCTCGGCGTGACGAAGCTCGACCTCGCGCGCTACCTCGTCGAGGTGGGCGACGCCTTCGTCCGCGCGAACGGCGACCGCCCGATCTCGCTGCAGAGGTTCCCCGGCGGCGTCGACGGCGACGACTACTTCTCGAAGAACCCGCCCCGCGGCGCTCCCGACCACGTGCGCAGCGTCGTCGTGACCTACCCGAGCGCCCGCTCGCACCCCCAGCTCGTCATCGACGAGCCGGCCGGGGCCGTCTGGGCGGCGCAGATGAACGCGGTCGTCTTCCACCCCTGGGCCTCGCGGGCCGGGGCGAGCGACCTGCCCGACCAGCTCCGGGTCGACCTCGACCCCCAGCCCGGCACCGACTTCTCCGACGCGGTGCCCGCGGCGCACGAGCTCCGGCGCGTGCTGGCCGACGCCGGGCTGACCGCGTTCGTCAAGACGAGCGGCAACCGCGGCCTGCACGTCTTCGCGCCGATCGAGCCGACCCGGGAGTTCCTCGACGTGCGGCACGCGGTGATCGCCGCGGCGCGCGAGCTCGAGCGCCGCATGCCCGACGCCGTGACCACGAACTGGTGGAAGGAGGAGCGGGGCCGCCGCGTCTTCGTCGACTACAACCAGGCGAACCGCGACCGCACCATGGCGGGTGCCTGGTCTCCCCGGGCGCTGGCCCGCGCCTCCGTCTCGACCCCGCTCGAGTGGAGCGAGCTCGACGCGACCGACCCGGCGGTGCACACCGTGCTCACCGTGCCGGGCCGCCTCGCCGCGACGGGCGATCCGTGGGAGCACATGCACGACGAGCCCGGCACGATCGACGCGCTGCTCAGCTGGTGGGAGCGCGACGTCGAGGCGGGCCTCGGCGAGCTGCCCTTCCCGCCCGACTTCCCGAAGATGCCGGGCGAGCCGCCCCGCGTGCAGCCCAGCCGGGCGAAAGCGGCGCCGCAGGGCGACCAGGTCGCGCCGGTCGAGTAGGCCCGAGAGCAGGACGGCAGGAGTCGCGGGTCGGCCCCCGCAGGCGCCTCGCCGACCCGTCAGGCCCGGACGAGCACCTCGCCCAGGTCGTACGCCGTCGGCACCTCCAGCTGGTCGAACCCGCACGAGCGCGCCTCGCGGTCGGCCCGCCACCGGGCCACCTGCACCGTGTGGCGGAACCGCTGCCCCTCCATCTGGTCGTAGCGCACCTCGACCACCCGCTCGGGGCGGAGCGGGACGTACGAGACGTCCTTCCCCGACGAGAATCGGCTGCGGTCGGTCTCGGCGTGAGCGACCCCGCCGTCGTCGTCGTGCACGACGAGGTCGGCCAGCTCGTCGACGAGCTCGAGGCGACGGGCGTCCGAGAACGCGGAGGCGCCTCCCACGTTCCGGAGCTCGCCGTCGGCGTCGTGCAGCCCGAGCAGCAGCGACCCCACGCCCTGCCCGCTCTTGTGCACCCGGTAGCCGAGCACGACGACGTCGGCGGTGCGGTGGTGCTTGACCTTCAGCATCGTGCGCTTTCCCGGCCGGTAGGGGCTCGCTAGGGGCTTGGCGACGACGCCGTCGAGCCCGGCGCCCTCGAACTCCATCAGCCAACGGCGAGCGACCTCGGCGTCGGTGGTCGTGCGGCTCAGGTGCAGCGGGGCAGCGGCGTCGGCGAGGAGGCGCTCGAGCGCGGCCCGGCGCTCGCCGAAGGGGCGCTCCGAGATGCTCTCGTCGCCCTCGGCGAGCAGGTCGAACACGACGAACGAGGCCGGCGTCGAGACCGAGAGCGTCGCGATGCGCGAGGCCGCGGGGTGGATGCGCTGCGAGAGGGCGTCCCAGTCGAGCCGCTCGTCGCCGGGCTCGCCCTGCCGCAGCACGATCTCGCCGTCGAGCACGCACGGGCCGGGCAGCCCCTCGGCGAGCGCGGCCACGAGCTCGGGGAAGTACCGGGTGAGCGGCTTCGAGCCGCGGCTGCCGAGCTCGACCGTCTCGCCGTCGAAGTAGACGAGGCCGCGGAAGCCGTCCCACTTCGGCTCGTACGACAGGCCGCCCTCGACGCTGTCGGCGTCGGGCATGGTCGCGACGGCCTTCGCGAGCATCGGGGCGACGGGGTCGGTGATCGACGGCACGGCGGCGGCGGCGCGGGCGTCAGAGCCGGTGCCGGTGCCGGTGCCGGCGTCGGCGTCGCGAGCGGGGGAGTCGGTGGTCATGCGCCGAGTCTGGCCCGGGTCGTCGACTCCGGCCCGGGAGGCGTCCTCAGCCCGTCGCGAGCTCGTCGCCGCGTCCGGCCGACCGGAGGTGCCACTCCGTCTGCACGAGCGCGGAGGCGAGCACGAACCCCGTCATCGACCGGAGGCCGCCGCGCCAGCCGGTCATGTGCTCGGCGACCTCGAAGACCGTGGGGGAGGCCGCGCCCGCGCCCCCGGCGTGCAGGGCGTCGAGCGCGGTCACCGCGTCGAGGGTGCGGTCGGCGCGGTGCGCGACCAGCGCCTCCGCCCGCTCGGCCAGGCCGACGAACCGGTACTCGTGGCCGGGGCAGACCTCGAGGGCGTCCGCTCCGGGCCGGTCGAGGGTGACCATCGCCCGCAGCGAGGCGAGGTGGTCGTCGAGGGGGTTCGACGCGGTGCGGCCGCCGAGGCCGATGCCGGGGTTGATCGTCGGCAGCACGTGGTCGCCGGTGAAGACGAGGCGCTGCTCGGGCTCCACGACGCACAGGTGGCCGGCGGTGTGGCCCGGCGTGTGCACGGCCCGCAGGCGGCGGCCCGCGACCGGCAGCTCGTCGCCGTCGGCGAGCAGCAGGTCGGGGGTGACCGCGGGCAGGGCGCGACCGGACCCCCAGGAGGCGACCAGCGCCTCCGTCAGCTCCCGGGGGGCGCCCCAGCGGGCGACGTCGGCATCGGCGGCGGCCCCGTCGGCGGCGCGCCGGTCGAGGGCGGCGGCCTCGAGGGCGTGCATCGCGACGCGGGCCCCGGAGGCGCGGCGCACGTCGTCAGCGGCCCCCAGGTGGTCGAGGTGCAGGTGGGTGACCACGACGAGCGTCAGGTCGGAGAGCTCGTGGTCGACCGACCGCAGCGCCGCCTCGAGCCGGGGGACGGCGTCGGGCCCGGCCCAGCCCGGGTCGATCAGCGCGAGGGAGCCGTCGGAGCCCTCGACGAGGTAGCTGAACGAGTGGCCCTCGACGCGGTCGCCCACGGTCGACGACAGCGACCAGACGCCGTGCCGCACCTCCTCGAGGGGAGGGAGCGTGCGGGGGCGCAGCGCCTCGGCCTGCACGGGGCTGATCGGGGCGGGAGCGGGCACCCGGCGAGCCTAACGCTGGCGCCGCACCCCCGAGGTGACCCGTCCTGGGCCGCCGGGGCTGCCCCGGGCCCAGGACGGGGCGCCTCGCCGTGCGTCAGCTCATTCGGGGGCGACGTCGACCAGCACCTTGCCGGTCACGCCGGCCTCGACGGCTTCGTGCGCGGCGGCGGTCCGCTCGAGCGGGAACCGGTGGAGCGGCAGCCCGGCCTCCTCGCCGACGGGCAGCGCCCCGTCGCGCACGGCGGCCGTGACGTCCTCGGCGGCGGCCTGGAGGGCGTCCTCGCCGACCGTGTACAGCAGCACGAACTGGTAGCGGGTGTTGGTGCCCATGTTGGCGCGGAGCGGCAGCGAGACCTCGTCGCCGCCGTCGTTCGCGTAGATCGCGACGGAGGCGCGGGGCGCGACGACCGCGGCCACCAGCTCCGCGTTCTGCCGGATCGACACCTCGACGACCACCTGCACGCCGTCCGGGGCGAGGCGGCGGATCTCGGCGGCCGCGTCTTGCTCCCTGTAGTTCACGACGTGGTGGGCTCCGGCGGCGCGGGCGAGGGCCGCCTTCTCGTCGCTCGAGATCGTGGTGATCACCGTGGCTCCGGCCCAGGCGGCCAGCTGGATCGCGGCGTGGCCGACCGCGCCCGCGCCTCCCGAGACCAGGACGGTGACGCCGTCGAGCGCGCCGGGCGACAGGCGCCTGGGGCCGTCCTCGTGGACGGTGAGCGCGCGGTGCGCCGTCATGGCGGGGACCCCGAGGCTCGCGCCGAGGTCGAACGAGGCCCCGTCGGGGAGGGGGACGACGCGCTCGCGGGGGAGGACGGTGTACTGCTGCGCAGTGCCGGTCGCGTGGCCGTTCGCGGAGATGAACGACCAGACCCGGTCGCCGACGGCGAGGTCGGTGACGCCCTCGCCCACGGCGTCGACGACGCCCGCGCCGTCCTGGTCCGGGGTGACCTCGGGGTACGGCGTGGCCTCGCCGGGGCCGGAGCCCTGGCGCGACTTCCAGTCGGTGGGGTTGACGCCCGACACGACGACGCGCACGCGCACCTCGCCGGCGGCGGGCTCGGGCACGTCGCGGTCGACGAGGTGCAGCACGTCGGAGGCGGGACCGGTCTCGGTGTAGATGATCGACTTCATGGGGCCAGTCAACGACCCCGGGCCCGGCGCTGTTCCCAGCCACGCGCCTCCGACGTCGTCGTCCCCGTCGAGGTGACCCGTCCCGGGGCCCCTGCGCCGGTGAGGACGCAGGACGAGTCACCTCGACGCGCGGCGGTCAGCGCGGGCGCGTCGCCGCGTGCGCCGGCGCCCAGCCGAACGCGGGCGCCACGTGGTCGGCCACCGTGCGCAGCAGCCGGGCGTTGTAGTCGACCCCGAGTTGGTTCGGCACGGTGAGCAGCACGGTGTCGGCCGCCCGGACGGCCGCGTCGCCGGCGAGCTGCGCGGCGATCACGTCGGGCTCGCCGACGTAGCTCTTGCCGAAGTGCGACTGCACCCCGTCGAGCAGGCCGACCTGGTCGCGCGAGTCCTGCTGGGCCCGGACGCCGAAGTACCGGACGTCCTCGTCGGTGGTGATCGGGATGACGCTGCGGCTCACCGAGACGCGCGGCTCACGGGCGTGCCCGGCGGCGGCCCACGCCTCGCGGTAGAGCGCGATCTGCTCCGCCTGCAGCTCGTCGAACGGCACGCCGGTGTCCTCCGTCAGGAGGGTGCTGCTCATCAGGTTCATGCCCTGCTCGGCCGTCCACGTCGCCGTCGCGCGGGTGCCGGAGCCCCACCAGATGCGCTCGCCGAGCCCGGGGGAGAGCGGCTCGATCGCGAGCGGGCTCGACCAGCCCGTCATGCGGGGGTCGCTCGTCGCGACCGCGTCGCCCGCGATCGCGGAGCGGAACAGCGCGGTGTGGCGACGCGCCATGTCCGCGTCGGTCTCGCCGTCGGCGGGCACGTGGCCGAACGCCTCGTAGCCGCGCAGCGAGGTCTCGGGCGACCCCCGGCTCACGCCGAGCTGGAGGCGACCCGCGCTGATCAGGTCCGCGGCCGCGGCCTGCTCGGCCATCGAGAGCGGGTTCTCGTAGCGCATGTCGATGATGCCGGTGCCGAGCTCGATGCGGCTCGTCCGCGTCGCCATGGCGGCCAGCAGCGGGAACGGGCTGGCCAGCTGCTTCGCGAAGTGGTGCACGCGCACCGACGCCTGGTCGATGCCGATCTCCTCGGCGGCGACCGCCAGCTCGATCGACTGGACCAGCGCCTCCCGGGCGGTCGGGGTCCTCGACCCGGGGACGTCCTGGTAGTGCCCGAACGACAGGAACCCGATGCTCTTCTCCATGCTCAGCGCCAACCCCGCGGGCCCCGCCCCCATTCCGTCATGACGGCACAGGTGACGAGACGGGGCCGCGCCGCTAGCGTGGGCGGGGTGGAGAACCGATTCCGTGTCGACGGCGACGACCTCGGCATCGACCTGCGCGCCTCGTCCGTGACGCTCGGCAGCGACGGGGTGGTCGACGCCACCGTGGTCGCCGAGCGCCTGCCGGCCGACGTCGACTGGTCGGACGCCCCGCCCCGCCTGCACTTCCGCGACGTGCCCCTGAAGTTCGACGGGGCCACCTTCGGCGCGACCGTCGACGACGACCTGCTCGACGAGCACGACATCGCCTTCTGGCTCGAGGGCCGGGAGGACGTCCACGGCGTGCTGAGCCTCGGGGCGGGCGACCGGCTGCGCTTCGTCGGCACGACCCACGTCACGGGCGAGCCGAAGGCCTGGCGCCTCGACGTCTCGATCCGCTTCGGCGGCTCGGGCCGCACCCCCGCCGTCTGAGCACGCCCCGGTCACGGGCCGGCGCGGAGCAGGCACGGGCGGGCACGGGGCAGGCACCGAGGAGTCGCGGGCGAGGAAGATGGACCGCATGAGCCCCCGACGCCCCCGCCCCGGTCGCCCCGGCCGCACCGCCGCCGCCCGCACCGAGCACGCCTCCGCCGCCCGCACCGCCCGCCTCCTCGCCGCGGCCCTCGGCGGCAGCGGCGTCCTCCACCTCGTCGCACCCGCGACCTACGACGCCGTCGTGCCGCGCAGCATGCCCGGCCCCGCCCGCTTCTGGACCGTCTCCTCCGGGGTCGCCGAGATCGTCGTCGCGGCCGCGCTCGCCTCCCGCCCCACCCGCCGCGTCGGGGGCGCGCTCGCCGCGGCCCTGTTCGTCGCCGTGTTCCCGGCCAACGTGTCGATGGCGACGCGGTCCCTGCAAAGCGCCCGCGCCTCCCGCGTGCGCCGCGTCGTGACCCTCGTGCGCCTGCCGCTCCAGGTGCCGCTCGTGACGCGGGCCCTGCTCGTGCGGCGGGCCGGCTGAACGCGCTCCCACCGGGCGCGACCGTACCTGCCGGTACGGTGGACGCCGACCGACCGGGCTGACCACCGCCCGGCCGCCCGGCGCTAGGAACCGCACGCCGCCCACCCCGCCCCCCACCGACGGCCCCGCCGCACGGAAGGCCCCACCATGACGACCATCGACCTCAACGCCGACCTCGGCGAGGGCTTCGGCCGGTGGACCCTGGGCGACGACGAGGCCCTGCTCGACGTCGTCACGAGCGCGAACGTCGCCTGCGGCTTCCACGCCGGCGACCCCGAGTCGCTCCTCCGCGTCGTGGGGCAGGCGCACCGGCGCGGTGTCGTCGTCGGCGCGCACGTGTCGTACCGCGACCTCGCCGGCTTCGGGCGCCGCTACCTCGACGCCTCGCCCGCGGAGCTCGTGGGCGACGTCGCCTACCAGGTGGGCGCCCTCGACGGCCTCGCCCGGGCCGCCGGCACGGCCGTGCGGTACGTCAAGCCGCACGGGGCGCTCTACACGACCATCGCCCGCGACGACGACCGCGGAGCCGCCCACGCCGACGCGGTCGTCGAGGCCGTGCTGCGGGTCGACCCGGCGCTCGCCGTCGTGGGGCTGGCCGGGTCGGCCTTCCTCCGCCGCGCCTCCGCCGCGGGACTCGTCACCGTGCCCGAGGCCTTCGCCGACCGCGCCTACACGGCGTCGGGCGAGCTCGTGCCCCGTCGCGAGCCCGGGGCGGTGCTGCACGACCCCGCCGAGATCCGCGACCGCGTCCTCCAGCTCGTCGAGACGGGGCGGGTCACCTCCGTCGACGGCCAGGAGGTCGAGGTCGACGCGCGCACGGTCTGCGTGCACGGCGACTCGCCCGACGCGGTCGAGGTCGCGCGTGCCGTGCGCACCGGCCTCGAGGAGGCGGGGGTCGCCCTGCACTCCTTCGTCACCGTCCCGGGGGCGTCGGCGTGAGCGGCGACGACCGCTCCGGCTCCGCCGACCGGCACGGCGGCCTCCCGCGGGAGCCGCGCATCCTGCCCCTCGGCACGGACGGGGTCCTCATCGAGACCGCCGACCTCGACGAGTCGCTGGCCCTCTTCGGCGCGCTCCTCGCGCAGCCCGTGGCGGGGATCCTCGACGTCGTGCCCGCGCCGCGCACCGTCGCCGTCCGCTTCCTGCCCGCGCTGCTGCCGGTCACCTCCCTGCTCTCGGTGATCCGGTCGCTGCCGAGCTCGCGCGACGCCGCGACCGAGGGGCGCCTCGTCGAGATCCCGGTGCACTACGACGGCGACGACCTCGCGGAGGTCGCCGAGCTCAGCGGGCTGACGGTCGAGGAGGTCGTCCGCCGCCACACCGGCGCCGTCCACACCGTCGCCTTCACCGGCTTCGCGCCGGGCTTCGCCTACCTCTCCGGCGGTGACCCCGCCCTCGCCGTGCCGCGACGGGCCGTGCCCCGCACCCACGTGCCCGCCGGCGCCGTGGCCCTCGCGGGCGAGTTCTGCGGCGTCTACCCGCGCGAGAGCCCGGGCGGCTGGCAGATCGTGGGCCGCACCGAGGTCGCCCTCTGGGACCTCGCCGAGCGGGTGCCCGCGCTGCTGCAGCCGGGCATGCGGGTGCGCTTCGTCGACGTCACAGCGAGCACCGGCGACCGGCCCGACGCGGCCGTGGCGCCGGCCGACGGGGCCGTGGTGCGCTCCGCGTCGACCCGGGCCGCGTCGTCGCCGGTCGCGCCGCCGCCCCGTCCCGACCGGGCCCTGCTCGTCGACCGCCCCGGCCCGCACACGATCCTCGAGGACCTCGGCCGCCCCGGCCGATCCGGCCTCGGGGTCTCCCGCTCCGGGGCGATGGACCACCGGGCGCTCCGCGAGGCGAACCGCCTCGTCGGCGCCGCCACCGGCTCGGCCGCGCTCGAGCTGGCCTACGGCGGCCTCGAGGCGACGGCGCGCGGCGACCTCGTGCTCGCCGTGGCGGGCGCTCCCGTGCCGATCACGGTCACCGGGCCCGCCGGCCCGCGCCCTGCCGTGGTGGGCGCCGCGTTCGCGCTCGACGACGGCGACGTGCTCACCGTGGGGGCGCCTCCCCGGGGCGTCTACTCGTACCTCGCCGTCCGCGGCGGCTGGGAGGCCGAGCCGGTGCTCGACAGCGTCTCGGGCGACGTGCTCGCCGGGCTCGGCCCGCAGCGGGTGCGCCCCGGCGACGAGCTCGCGGTGGGCCGAGCCTGGGCCGAGAGCGTCGCCGCCGCGGCGCCCGACGTGCAGCGCACGGTCTCGGCGCCCGACGAGGTGACCTTCCTCGACGTCGTGCTCGGGCCGCGGGACGACTGGTTCACGCCCGAGGCCGTCGAGCTGCTGACCGAGCAGCGCTTCACCGTCACCGCGCAGTCGAACCGCATCGGCCTCCGGCTCGAGGGCGAGCGGCCCCTCGAGCGCCTCGTCGCCGACGGGCTGCCCGCCGAGCTGCCGAGCGAGGCGACCGTCTCGGGGGCCCTGCAGGTGCCGCCCTCCGGCCACCCCGTGCTCTTCATGGCCGACCACCCGGTGACGGGCGGCTACCCGGTCGTCGCGTGCGTCGTGGGCGACCAGCTCGACCGGGCCGCCCAGGTGCCGATCGGCGCCCGCGTGCGGTTCCGGGTGGTGCCCGGGCCCGACCTCGGGCGGGGCCGCCGCGGCGACCGGCAGGACGACCACCTCGACGAGCGCCTCGCGGCCGAGCGGGGGACGGAACGGTGATCAAGCTCCTCATCGCCGAGCGCGGCGAGGTCGCCGTGCGCATCGCCCGCGCCTGCGCCGACCTCCAGCTGCCCTCGGTCGCCGTCTACACGGCCGACGACGCGGCCGCCCTGCACGTGCGCGCGGCCGACGAGGCCTGGGCGCTCGAGCCCGCCGACGCGATCAACGCCGCCGACGCCCTCGGCGCCGACCCGGCCGTCGGCCCCGGCGGCGGCTCGCCCGGCGGCGGCTCCGCCGGCGCGTTCCCGGTCGGCCGGCCCGACGCCTACCGCGACATGCAGGCGATGCTCGACGCCGCCGTGCGCAGCGGCGCCGACGCGGTGCACCCGGGCGCGGGCCCGCTCTCCGAGAGCGCCGAGTTCGCGCGCCGCGTCGTCGCCGCCGGGCTCACCTGGGTCGGCCCGGACCCCGCGACGATGGAGGTGCTCGGCGACAAGATCGCCGCGCGCGCCCTCGCCGACTCGGTCGGCGCCCCGCTCGTCGTGGGCACCTCCGGGCCGGTCCGGCGGCCCGACCAGGCCGTCGCGTTCGCCCAGCGCCACGGGCTCCCGATCGCCCTCAAGGCGGCGAACGGGGGAGGCGGCCTGGGGCTCCGCGTCGCGCGTCGCCTCGACGAGGTGGCCGACCTGCACGACAGCGCGGTGCGCGAGGCCGTCGCCGTCTTCGGCCGCGGGGAGTGCTTCGTCGAGCAGTACCTCGACCGGCCCCGGCACGTCGAGGCCCAGGTGCTCGGTGACGGCGAGGGCGGGGTCGTCGTCGTCGGCACGCGCGAGTGCTCGGTGCAGCGCCGGCACCAGAAGCTCCTCGCCGAGGCCCCGGCGCCCTTCCTCACCGACGAGCAGCTGGCCGTCGTCGTCGACGTCAGCACGGCCGTCTGCGGGGCCGTCTCGTACCGCGGCGCCGGCACCGTGGAGTTCCTCGTCTCGCAGGTCGGCCAGGTGTCCTTCCTGGAGGTCGGCACGGCGCTGTCCGTCGAGCACGCCGTCACCGAGCTGACGACCGGGGTCGACCTCGTCCGGCAGCAGCTGCTGCTCGCCGACGGGCGGCCCCTCGAGGTCGCCGCGGCCCCGCCGGTGCTCGGGCACGCCCTCTCGTTCCGCGTCACGGCGGAGGACCCGGGCCGCGGCTTCCTGCCGGCTCCGGCCCCGGTCGCCCGTCTCGAGTTCCCCGGCGGGCCGGGCGTCCGCGTCGACGCCGGCGTGGCCCCCGGCGACGACGTCCCGCCCGGCCGCGACTCGCTGCTGATGACCCTCTCGGTCTGGGGCCGCGACCGTGACGAGGCGCTGCGCCGCTCCCGACGCGCCCTCGACGACCTCGTCGTCGACGGCCCCGCGACCTCCGCGCCCTTCCACCGACGCCTCCTCGACGACCCCGCCTTCGCCCCGCCCGGCGACGAGGCCCCGACCGTGCACACCCGCTGGATCGAGACGGAGTGCCCCTGGCTCGACGGCCTCGCGGTCCGGACGCCGGAGGCGCGGGCCACGCCCGTCGTCCTGCGCACCTGGGTCGAGGTGGCGGGCCGCCGCGTCCCCGTCGTGCTGCCCGCCGAGCTGGCCGACGTCGAGGTCGTGGCCGCGATGGTCGCCGCCGTCGTCGGCGAGGACGACCCCGTCGACCGCCCCGACGACGGGGGACACGTCACGGCCCCGTAAGCTGGGAGAGCGCCCAGAGCCGAGCGCGTGCCCGCACCGTCCCCCGCACCACCGGAGCCGCCGCCATGTCCTCTCCCGTCTCGTCGTCGTCCGCGCCCACGGGCGCGCCGGCACCCCGCTCCGGCGTCGCCGGACGCCTCGACTCCTGGTTCGAGGTCACGGCCCGCGGCTCCAGCTGGGCCCGCGAGATCCGCGGCGGCGTCGTCACCTTCGTGACGATGGCGTACATCGTCATCCTCAACCCGCTGATCCTCGGCGGGTTCAGCGCCGACCAGGCCGCGCAGGACGTCGCGGGCGGCTGGCTGCAGAACGCCCAGGTGGGCGCCGTCACCGCCCTCACCGCGGGCGTCATGACCATCCTCTTCGGGGCGGTGGCGCGCCTCCCGTTCGCCTTCGCGGCCGGCCTCGGCATCAACTCGTTCCTCGCGGTCACCGTCGTGCAGGACGTCACCTGGCCCGAGGCGATGGGCCTCGTCGTCATCAACGGCCTCGTGATCACGATCCTCGCCGTCACCGGCCTCCGCGGCCTGATCTTCAACGCCGTCCCCGCCGCGCTCAAGACGGCGATCACGGTCGGGATCGGCCTCTTCATCGCGTTCATCGGGCTCGTCGACTCCGGCTTCGTCCGCACCAGCGGCTCCGCGTCGCCGCCCCTCCAGCTCGGCTCCGCCGGCTCCGTCGCGACGCTGCCGACCATCACCTTCGTCATCGGGCTCGTCGTGATCGGCGTGCTGATGGCCCGCCGCGTGCGCGGGGCGATCTTCATCGGCATCGTGGCCACCACGGTCATCGCGATCGTGCTGCAGGCGATCTTCCAGGTGCCGACGTCGAACGGGCAGAACCTCGACGACTGGAACCTCAACGCCCCCGTCATGCCGACCCAGATCGTGGCCCTGCCCGACCTGTCGCTCATCGGCGACATCAGCTTCGGCGCCTTCGCCCGCATCGGCGTCCTCTCGGCCGTGATGCTGGTCTTCACGCTGGTCTTCACGAACTTCTTCGACGCGATGGGCACGATGACCGGCCTCGCCAAGGCCTCCGACGTCGCCCGACCCGACGGCACCTTCCCCCGCCTGAAGAGCGCGCTCGTCATCGAGGGCGTCGGCGCGATCGCCGGCGGCGCCACCAGCTCGTCGTCGAACACGGTCTTCGTCGAGTCGGCCTCGGGCATCGGCGAGGGCGCCCGCACCGGCGCGGCCTCGGTCGTCACCGGCCTGCTCTTCGTGCTCGCCATGTTCTTCACGCCGCTGACGCAGGTCGTGCCGCTCGAGGTGGCCGCCTCCGCGCTCGTCATCGTGGGCGCGCTCATGGTCTCGCAGATCAAGGACGTCGACTGGACCGACTTCTCCGTCGCCCTGCCGGTCTTCCTCACCATCATCACCATGCCGCTGACCTACTCGATCGCCAACGGCATCGGCGTCGGCTTCATCAGCTGGGTGATCGTCCGGGCCGCCTCCGGCAAGGCGCGCGAGATCAGCCCGCTGCTCTGGATCGTGTCGCTGGGGTTCCTCGTCTACTTCGTGCGCGGCCCGATCGAGGCCCTGGTCGGCTGAGCGGGGCGGCGGTACCGTGGGCGGCACGCGGCGGCGACGACGCTGCCGCCCCTGACCGAGGAGGCGCACCGTGCCCCGCATCACCCCCGTGCTCTGGTTCGACGGCGAGGCCGAGGCCGCCGCGACGTTCTACGTCTCGCTCTTCCCCGGTTCCCGTGTCACCGACGTCTCCCGGTACCCCGACGACTTCCCCGACCCGGCCCTCGCCGGCCAGGCGCTCGTGGTCGAGTTCGAGCTCGACGGCCAGGGCTTCCAGGGGCTGAACGGCGGGCCGGGGCACGCCCCCTCCGACGCCGTGTCGTTCTCGGTGCCGGTCTCCGACCAGCCCGAGCTCGACCGCCTGTGGGACGCCCTCGTCGCCGACGGCGGCGAGGAGGGCCGCTGCGGCTGGCTCACCGACCGCTGGGGCTTCTCCTGGCAGATCGTCCCGAGCGCCCTCGGCGAGACCCTCGGCGGCCCGGACCCGGAGGGGGCGGCCCGGGCCATGGCGGCCATGATGGGCATGGGCCGGCTCGTGGTCGACGACCTGCGAGCCGCCTACGCGGGCACCTGACCCGACCCGCGCCTCCCCGGGGCTACCAGTCGTGGATGGTGCCGTCGGCCAGGCGGTTGTAGGGCAGGTACGCCTTCTCGTACGGGTACTTCCCGGCCTCGTCGACGTCGAGCTCGACGCCGAGCCCCGGCTGCTCGCCCGGGTGCAGCATGCCGCCCTCGAACGTGAACGACTGCCGGAAGACGCTGTCCGTCCGCGAGCCGTGCTGCATGTACTCCTGGATCCCGAAGTTGTGGATCGACAGCCCGAGGTGCATCGCCGCCGCCATGCCCACCGGCGAGATGTCGGTCGGGCCGTGCATGCCCGACCGGATCTGGTACTGCGCGGCGTACTCGAGCACCCGCTTGAGGTGCGTGATGCCGCCGGTGTGGGTGACGGCGCTCCGCACGTAGTCGATCAGCTGCTCGCGGATGATCTGCTGGTAGTCCCAGACGGTGTTGAAGATCTCGCCGATCGCGAGCGGCGTGGTCGTGTGCTGCCGCACGAGGCGCAGGGCCTCGGGGTTCTCGGCGGGCGTGACGTCCTCGAGCCAGAAGAGGTCGTAGGGCTCGAGGCTCTTGCCGAGCGACGCGGCCTGGATCGGCGTCATGCGGTGGTGGCCGTCGTGCAGGAGGGGGATCTCCGGCCCGAACTCGGCGCGCACGGCCTCGAAGACGGTGGGCACGTGGCGCAGGTACGAGCGGGTGTCCCAGTCCTCCTCGTTCGGCAGGGCGCCGCGCTGGGCCGGCTCGTGGTCGTAGCGCACCCCGGCGTTGGCGTCGAAGGTGGCGTTCGAGGCGATGCCGTAGATCGACGTGAGCCCGGGCACGCCGGTCTGCACGCGGATCGCGCGGTAGCCCTGCTCCTGGTGCTCGCGCACGCTGTCGAACAGCTCGGGGAGGTCCTTGCCGGAGGCGTGGCCGTAGGCCAGCAGGCCGGTGCGGGAGGCGCCCCCGAGCAGCTGGTAGAGCGGCATGCCGGCGACCTTCGCCTTGATGTCCCAGAGGGCGACGTCGACGGCGGCGATCGCGGCCATCGTGACGGGGCCGCGCCGCCAGTAGGCGCTCCGGTACAGGAACTGCCAGGTGTCCTCGATGCGGGCGGCGTCCCGGCCGAGGAGGAGCGGCACGACGTGCTCGGAGAGGTAGGCGACGACCGCGAGCTCGCGGCCGTTGAGGGTGGCGTCGCCGAGGCCGGTGACCCCGTCGTCGGTCGTGAGCTTGAGGGTCACGAAGTTGCGGTCGGGGCTGGTGACGATCACCTCGGCCTTGTCGATCTTCATGCGGGGCGACTCCTTCGTCGGCGGGCGTGGTGCCACCGAGTCTGGCAGGCCGCCCGGCCGGGCGTCAGCCCGCTCGGCCCTTCTGCGGCGCGGTCGGCACGGGCGGGGTGGGCGGAGACGGCGGCGTGGGCGGTGCGGACAGCGCGGGCGCCGCACCGCGGGCGGCCGCGTCGGCCTCCCGCGCGAGCAGGGTCGCCCCCGCCACCGCGGCCGGCATCACGAGCACGGCTCCGAACGGCACGAGGAACGAGAGCCAGGTGACGGTGCCGAAGCCCAGCGTGTGCGCCCGTCGGAGGCCCAGCGCGCGCCTCCGCTCGCGGAGGGTCCGGCCGCGGGCGTCGAACGCGAAGCCGGTGAGCTCGACGGTGAGGAACCACCCGCCGGTCACGGCGGCCAGCACCGGCACGACCGTCTGCCCGACGACGGGCACGAAGCCGCCGACGAAGAGGAGGAGGCCGATCGAGGCGGTCGCGAGCAGCAGCCGCAGCGAGTCGCCGACGCTCTTCGCGAGCCCCCGCCAGAACCCGGTGCCGAGGTCGGCCGGGGCGTCGCCCTCGCGGCGCTCGACGTGCCGCCAGATCCTCTCGTAGAACGGGTCTCCCACCAGCAGGGTCACGGCGGTGAAGGTGAACACGGCGAGCAGCACGGCGAGGGCCGCCACGGCGAGGCCGATGACGAGGCGGACGACCTGGGCCTCCCACTCGGGCCACGAGTCGGCGAACGGGGTGAGCGCCACGGCGACGTCGTCGGCGTAGCCGTTGACGAGCACGAGCAGCCCGACGAAGACGAGGCCGACGATCACGGCGGGGACGGCGCCGAGCAGCATCAGGCGCGGCGACGTGCCCCAGAGGCGCAGCCCGCGGCCGAGCAGGGCCGCGCCCGACCCGAACTCGCGCACGACCGACATGGGCCGAGCGTACCGGGCGTCGCCGACGCGGGCCGGGTCGGTCGGGTCGGTCGGGGGCCGGTCGCGGACCGGTCACGGGTCAGAGCACCTCGAGCGGTACGGCCGCGGTCGGGGCGGGGAAGGCCCGCTCGAGCTGCACGAACGCCTGGTCGTCGAGGTCGACGTCGAGCGCCGCCGCGTTCTCGCGGGTGTGGGCGGCGCTGCCGGCCTTCACGGCGACGCAGACGTCCGGGGCGAGGCGCAGCACCCAGGCGAGCGCCAGCTGGGCCGGCGTCACGCCGAGGTCGTGGGCGACCGACACGACGACCGGGTGGTCGAGCAGCTCGCCGTGGTCGACGGGGGAGTACGCCATCAGCGGCACGCCGTCGGCGCGCAGCCGGGGCAGCAGGTCGAACTCGGGGCCGCGGCGGGCGAGGTTGTAGAGCACCTGGTCGGTCTGGGGGCCGGAGGCGCGGGCCGGGCCGCCGGAGCCGGTCGCCACGGCCAGGTCGTCCAGGTCGTCGACGTCGAAGTTGCTGACGCCCCAGGCGCCGATGGCGCCCTCCTCGACCAGTGCCTCCATCGCCTCCACCGTGTCGGAGAGGGGGTGGCCGCCCCGCCAGTGCAGCAGGTAGAGGTCGAGACGGTCGGTGCCGAGGCGTCGGAGGCTCGCGTGGCAGGCGTCGACGGTGCCGCGGCGGCTGGCGTTGCCCGGCAGCACCTTGCTGACCAGGAAGACCTCGTCGCGGCGGCCGGCGATCGCCTCGCCGACGAGGGCCTCCGCGGCCCCGTCGCCGTACATCTCAGCGGTGTCGACGAGCGTGAGGCCGAGGTCGAGCCCGGTGCGGAGGGCCTCCAGCTCGGCGGCGCGGCGGCGCGGGTCGTCGCCGAGGTACCAGGTGCCCTGGCCGAGGGCGGGGGCGGTGCGGCCGTCGGGGAAGGTCACGGTGGGCGGGGCGGTCGTGGTCACCCGACCAGTCTGCGCCGGGAACACGCGGGCGGGCCGGGCGGTTGGCCCTCCCCGTGCAGACGACAGAACGAGCCCAGCCCGCCACCGGCAGCGTCCCCCGCCCCCGCGCCTCCCGGCGGTCCGGCGGCCGCGGCGGCGGAGGGTCGGCGGGGCTGGTCGTGTACGCCCTCACGCTGCTCGTGCTCGTCGCGAGCGGCTCGGCCCCGTCGCCGCTCTACCCGATCTACCAGGAGGAGTGGTCGCTCTCGCCGCTCGCGCTGACGGTGGTCTTCGCGGTCTACGTCGCGGGCCTGCTGGCGACCCTGCTCACCGCGGGCCGGCTCTCCGACCACGTCGGGCGTCGGCCCCTCGTGCTGGCCGGCCTCGCGGTCTCCGTGTCGGCGATGCTCGTCTTCTCCGTGGCCACGGGCGACCTGGCGCTCGTCGTCGCCCGCGTGCTCCAGGGCCTCGCCATCGGCCTCGCGACCGGGGCCCTCGGCGCCGGCATGATCGACCACCAGCCGGCCTCCCGCCCCGCCCTCGCGGCCTTCCTCAACGGCGTGACCCCGCCGGTCGCGCTCACCGTCGGGGCGCTGACCAGCGGGCTCCTCGTCGAGTTCGGGCCGCTGCCCGAGCGCCTCGTCTTCCTCGTGCTGGCGGCCGCGATGGTGGCGTGCGGGGTCGCGGTGGCGTTCGTCCCCGAGCGCGTGCCCCGCGCCTCCGGGGCCCTGCGGTCGCTCGTGCCCACCGTCACGGTGCCGGGGGAGGCGCGGCGCGTCTTCGTCGCGGTCGTCGGCTGCATGATCGCGAGCTGGGGCCTCGGCGGCATGTTCCTCGCCTTCGCGGGCACGATCCTGCGGACGACCTTCGACGTGTCGAGCCCGGCGCTGACCGGGGCCGCGATCGCGCTCTTCACCGGCTCGGGGGCGCTGACGGGGCTCGCCATCCAGCGCGTCGACGCCGCGAAGGCGCTGCGCGTCGGGGTCGTGGCCCTCGTCGTCGGGCCGATCGGCATCGTCGCGGCGCTCTGGACGGCCTCCGTGCCGTTGTTCGTCGTGGCGGCCGTGGTCGGCGGCGTCGGGTTCGGCGCGGGGTTCCAGGCGGCGCTGCGGCTCGTGCTCGCGGAGGCGCCCGTCGACGCGAGGGCCGGCGTGCTGTCGAGCGTCTACGTGGCGAGCTACCTGGCGTTCGGCGTGCCGAGCGTGCTCGCCGGCGTGTTCGTCCCCGTCGACGGGCTCGACGCCGTGCTCAGTGCGTACGGGGCCTTCGTCGTCCTCGCCGCCGTGGTCGCGGCGGTGCTGCAGCGCGTGGCCCGTCGCGCCCGCCTCGCCGAGCTGCGGGCGGACGCCGTCGACGCCGAGCACCGGCGGCGCGGGGCCGGGGCCCGGGCCGGGCAGGCGTAGGCAGGCCCCGCGGTCTCTCCCCAGGGCGGCTGAGCGGCGTCCCTCCACACCGGGGCGCCGCGCGGGTGGTCCCCAGGGCGCGCGCCGGCCACCGCCTCCCTCGGCTCCGGGCCGCCACGGTGGTCGGCATGACCCCCACCGAGAGAACCGTCCCCCGCCTGCCCGACCGCGACTCCGCCACCACCCTGGAGGAGTGGGCTGCCGTCGTCTGCGACGAGCCCTGCGACGAGGACCTGCTCTACGTCGTCCTCGTCGACGTGGCGCGCGAGCCCTGCCAGAGCGTGCTGCGCCTCCGCGGCCAGCCCCGCCTCCCGTACGGCCGCGACGTCGACGTGCTCGAGCGGCTGCTCCGCGACCAGGCGTCGGCCTGTCGCGCGCGCGGCCTGGCGCTGGTCTGGCAGCGGGCCCTCGAGTCCGACCTCGACGACCTCGCCGTCTCGACCTGGGCCCGCGGGGTCTCCGATCGCCTGGCGTCGGGCGGGCTGCGGCTGCACGGTCAGGTGCACCGGTCGCCGTCGGGGTTCGCCCCGGCCCGCCCGCTCAGCGGCGAGCTGGCCGAGCACGTGCTGCCCGACGGCATGGCCGGCCTGCTGCCCGACCAGCGGCCGGTGATGATGCGCAACCCCCACCACTGAGCGGCGGCCCGACCACCAGCGCTGCTCGGCCACGGACACGAGGAGGCGCGACCCGGCCGGGTGCCGGGTCGCGCCTCCTCGAGCGGGCCGCGAGGGCCCGTGTGCGGCTAGGCCGCTTCCCAGGTGGCGTGCACCACCGCGCGGGCCAGGGTGTGGTCGCGGATCGTGAAGGCCAGCAGCGTGGGGGTGGCGCCGGCGTCGACGCCCGTCGTCTCGACGTCGAGCGCGTGCACGGCGACGAAGTAGCGGTGCGGCCCGTGGCCCTGCGGCGGGGCCGCGCCGAGGAAGCGGCGGAGGCCCGCGTCGTTCGGCAGCTGGTAGGCGCCCTCGGGCAGCCCCGAGCCGTCGTCGTCACCGGCCCCGGAGGGCAGCGAGGTCGTCGTCGCGGGCAGGTCGGCCACGGCCCAGTGCCAGAAGCCGGCCGCCGTCGGGGCGTCGGGGTCGTACACGGTCACCGCGTAGCCCTTGGTGCCCTCGGGGGCGCCCGACCACGAGAGCTGCGGGCTGACGTCCTCGCCGCCCGCGCCGAAGATGCCGCTCACCTGGGGCGTCGACAGCACCCCGCCGTCGACCAGGTCGGTGCTCGTCAACGTGAACGACGGCACCTCGGAGATGCTGTCGTAGGGGTTCGTGCGCGGGTCGCTCATTCGTCTCCTCCTGCCGCGGCGTCGAGCCGCTGGATCTCGTCGGCCGACAGCTTGACCGTGGCCGCCGTCGCCGAGTCCATGATGGTCTGCGGTCGTCGCGAGCCGGGGATCGGCACGACGAGCTCGCTCTTCGAGAGCTCCCAAGCGAGCGTCAGCACCTGGGGGCTGAGGCGCCGCGCGTTCGCGATCTCCGCGAAGACGGCGTGCTTCGACCCGAGCTCAGCCGCGTCGGTGATGCCGCCGAGGGGGCTCCACGGCAGGAAGGCGATGCCCATCTCGTCGCAGAGGGCCAGCTCGACCTCGCTCGACCGGAAGGCCGGCGAGTACTGGTTCTGCACCGACACGAGACGGCCGTCGAGCACCTCGTTCGCGAGGCGGATCTGGTCGACGTCGGCGTTCGAGATGCCCGCCATGCGGATCACGCCCTCGTCGAGCAGCTCCGCCAGGGCGCCGATCGAGTCCGCGTACGGCACGGCCGGGTCCGGGCGGTGGAACTGGTAGAGGCCGATGGTCTCGACGCCGAGGCGCTGCGCGGACGCGCGTGCCGCCTCCTTCAGGTAGGCCGGGTCGCCGTTCTGCGACCAGTCGCCGGCCCCGGGGCGGAGGTGGCCGCCCTTGGTCGCGACGAGCACGTCCGACGTGTCGCCGTGGTAGCTCGCGAGCGCCCGGGCGACGAGCGACTCGTTGTGGCCGACCTCGTGCGCGCCGGGCTGGTGGTAGGCGTCAGCGGTGTCGATCAGGGTGATGCCCTGCTCGAGGGCGGCGTGGATCGTCGCCACCGCCTGCTTCTCCTCCGGCCGGCCCTCGATCGACAGGGGCATCGCCCCGAGGCCGATCGCGCTGACGGTGACGTCTCCGATGGTCCGTGTCCTCATGCTGTTCTCCTGTTCACCACGCGTAGTCCTCGGGCGCCGTGCGGTGCCCGGGGAAGATCTCGTCGAGACGCCCGCGGGCGTCGTCGTCGAGTCGGATGTCGACGGCCGCGACGGCCGACTCGAGCTGCTCCATCGTGCGCGGGCCGGTGATGGGCCCGGTGACACCCGGCTGGTGCAGCAGCCACGCCAGGGCGAGCTCGCCCGGGGCGTGGCCGAGGTCGTCGGCCAGGGCCTCGTAGCGCTCGAGCTGCTCGCGGTGCTCGGCCACGTACTCGGCCGCCCGGCCCTCGAGGCGCCGGACGCCCTGGTCGGCCTTCCGGACGACTCCGCCCAGCAGGCCGCCGTTCAGGGGCGACCACGGGATCATGCCCAGGCCGTAGGCGCGGGCCGCCGGCAGGGTCTCACGCTCGACGTCGCGGACGATGAGGTTGTAGATCGACTGCTCGCTGACGAGGCCGGTGAAGTGCCGGGCCTTCGCCGCCTCCTGCGCCTGCGCGATGTGCCAGCCGGCGAAGTTGCTGCTGCCGGCGTAGAGCACCTTGCCCTGCTGCACGGCCACCTCCATCGCCTGCCAGATCTCCTCCCACGGCGTCTCCCGGTCCACGTGGTGGAACTGGTAGAGGTCGATGTGGTCGGTCTGCAGCCGCGTGAGGCTCTCGTCCAGCGCCCGCCGGATGTTCAGCGCGCTGAGCTTCCCGCCGTTCGGCCAGTCGCTCATGTCGCCGTAGAGCTTGGTGGCGAGCACCGTCTTCTCGCGGCGGCCGCCGCCGCCGGCGAACCAGCGGCCGATGATCTGCTCGGTGACGCCCTCGCCCTTCTGCCAGCCGTAGACGTTCGCCGTGTCGAAGAAGTTGACGCCCAGGTCGTGGGCGCGGTCCATGATCGCGTGGGAGTCGGCCTCGGAGGTCTGCGGCCCGAAGTTCATCGTGCCGAGCACCGCCCTCGAGACGGACAGCCCCGTGCGTCCCAGATGTGTGTAGTCCATGGCTCCTGGCTACGCCCTCGGGCCGGTGACCGCTCACAGCTGGTGCCTGATCCCCACCTGCGCCGGCCCGCGGGCCCGCTGACCCCCGCGTGCCCAGGCGCTTGGCAGGCGGCACGGCGGGCCCTGCCAGCCCGACCGCCTACCGTCGGGGCATGTCGACCCGCAGCACCACCGCCTCCGGCACCCGACGCGCCCGGGCCCGCGACCGCTACGTCGCGGCCAGGGCCCGCCTCGACGCGTGGCCGCGCCTCCGCGTCGCCTACAAGGTGCTCGTCGCGCTCGTGGGCCTCCTCGTCGTGGCCCTCGGGCTCGTGCTCGTCCCGCTGCCCGGCCCGGGGTGGTTGATCGTCTTCGTCGGGGTGGCCGTGCTCGGCACGGAGTTCCCCGCGGCCCACCGGGTCACGCAGGCCGTGCGACGGCTCGGCCGCCGGCTGCACCTGCGCTGGCGGGCCTGGCGCGTCGCCCGCTCCGCCCGGGCCGCCTGACGCACCGCGCAGGCTGCGCGCCCGTCCGTCCAGCCGACGCACGAGAGGGGCCCCCTGCCTGAGCAGGGGGCCCCTCGTCGTCGGCGTGGCTAGTGCTGAGCGACGTACGCGACGGGCTCGGGCAGGCCGGCCTGGGCGCGGATGCTCCGCGAGAGCCGCTCGATCGCGGTGAGCGCCGCGACGACGTCGTCGGCCGTCATGGGGAACGGCATCGAGTGGATCGTCTCCGACTCCACCGTGGCGGCCTCCGCCACCGCCCGGAGCTCGTCGTGGTCGTCGACGGAGAGCCCGATCTCGGTGAGGGTGTTGGGAAGGCCGACGCGGGTGGTGAAGACGACGAACTCCTCGATCTCCTGACGGGGAGCGCCCTCCAGCACGAGCTGCGTCATCGAGCCGACGTTGACCTTCTGCCCGTGGGTGAGGCCGTGCGTCTGCGGAGCCGCGGTCAGCCCGTTGTGGATCGCGTGGGCGGCGGCGAGGCCCCCCGACTCGAAGCCGAGGCCCGAGAGGAGCGTGTTCGCCTCGACGAGGTCCTCCAGGGCCGGCGTGACGACGTGGTCGCGCACCGCCTCGAGGGCCGAGAACGCGTTCTCGTGGATGATCTCCCACGACAGCTGGGCCAGCGCCACGCCCGTCTTCGTCGCCAGGCCGCCCGCCATGGTCGTGGCGTGTGCCCGCGACGAGGCCCGCGCCTCCAGCCAGGTCGCCAGGGCGTCGCCGATGCCGGCGACCAGGAACTTCTCCGGGGCGTTCGCGACGAGCTGGGTGTCCACGAGCACGAGGTCCGGGTTCCGGGGGAAGAAGCGGTACTCGAGGAACTCGCCCTCCTCCGAGTACACGACGGCGAGGGCGGAGGTCGGGGCGTCGGTCGAGGCGACCGTGGGCACGCTCACCCACCGGACGCCGGCGAGGTGGCCCGCCGCCTTCGCCGCGTCGATGGCGCTGCCGCCCCCGATGCCGACGACGACGTCGGCCTCGGTCGACCGGATCTGCCCGGCGAGTTCGTCGATGGCGGCCGGGGTCGCGAACCGGCCGAAGCCGACCCTCTCGACGCGCAGCTCCGAGCCGCCGAAGCTCGTCTCGACGGCGTCGCCGACGAGTCCCCAGACGACGTCGTCGGAGACGATCAGGGGCGACGAGCCGATGGCGGCGACGAACTCGCCGAGGCGGGTGATCGCGTCCTTCCCCTGGACGTAGCGGGCGGGGCTCATGACGGTGCGGACCGGTGTGGTCATCGTGTCTTCCTCTCTCGACGGGGTCGCGCCCGACGGTACGCGGCGGCTCTGGACGGCCCCTGGCGACGCCCAGCCGCCTCCCGGCGGGCCGGGACCCGCGGTTCAGGCCCCTCCCGGTAAAGTCCGTCAGGTGACGCCCAGCCCTGCCTCCGCGACCCCGTACGAGGTGCTCGGCGTGCCCGCCGGCGTCAGCGACGACGAGCTCCGCCGCGCCTACCGCCGCCTCGCGCGCGAGACGCACCCCGACCTCGGCGGCAGCGCGGCGGCCTTCCGCTCCCTCCAGCTCGCCTGGGAGCAGGTCGGGACTCCGGAGGCGCGGGCCGCCTACGACCGCCGCCGCGGCCCCGCCACGTCAGGGTCCCGCGCCCCGGGGCCCGGCACCGCCGGCGGCGTCCCGTTCAGCTGGGCCCCTCCGGCCCGCGACGCTCCGCGCACGGGCTCCCAGCCGCGTGCCCGCGTGCACGGCCACCCCGGGGGCGCCAACCGCGAGCGGTACCTCGACCTCATGCGGGAGTGGGTCGGTCGCGGCGTGCCCCTCGACGACCCCTACGACGAGCAGCTCGTCCGCACCGCCCCGCCCGAGATCCGCCACGTCCTGGCGGACGCGCTCGCCGAGGAGGCGACGGTGGCCGTGGTCACGGGCCTGGGCATCGGCTACACGATCTGGAGCGACGTCGACGCCGGCGACGAGGGCAAGCTCGACCACGTCGTGCTCGGCCCGTCGGGCCTGTTCGCCGTCCAGTCGTCCGACTGGGGGAGCGAGCTCGTCGTCTCCCGGGGCGAGCTGGTCGGCAGCGGCGTGCCCGAGCACGAGCAGCCCGTGCGCGACCTCACCCGCCAGGCCCGCGCCGTGCGACGTGCCACGCGCGTCTCGTTCACGCACCAGCTGATCGTGGTGCCCGACGACGACTTCCCGCCGGCCCTCGAGCAGGTCGGCCGCGGTCGACGCGGCTCCACCTGGGTGCTGCGTCGGTCGCTGCTGGCGCACGTCCTGACGTACGGGCCCGAGCTCGGCGACCGGACCTCGATCAGCGACGTCTTCGAGGTGCGCGAGCGACTGCAGCAGTCCATCCGCTTCGTCTAGGCCGTGGCGGCCGCCCGGTCGTTCCACGGAACGCCCGGCTGACGCGTCGACCAGCGGCCCTGGCCCGGCCCCGGGCGGCGACCTCGTCGTCCCCGCCCCGGGCGGGAGGGTGGGGGATGGTCCGACATCGGGTTCCGGACCAGCCCCCGGGTTCTCGTTCGGAGCCTCCGCCGGATCGGATGGGTCGTGCCCGCCACCTCGCCGGGTCCGCTCCCGGCGGCGTGTGGCAAGCTCGCGGGGTGACCATCCACGGACCCGCTGACGGCTGGGTCGAGACCTCCGACGGCCGACGTTTCTGGGGCCGAGCGGGCGCCGCCGGCCTGCTCGTCGTCGACGCCGACGACCGCGTCCTCCTGCAGCACCGCGTCGAGTGGAGCCACCACGGCGGCACCTGGGGTCTGCCGGGCGGCGCCCGCCAGTTCGACGAGACCGCGGTCGAGGGCGCCCTCCGCGAGAGCGGCGAGGAGGCCGCCGTGCCCGGCGACGCCCTGCGGCTCGTGTTCGAGTCCGTGCTCGAGGTGCCGCCGTGGTCGTACACGACCGTCGTGGCCCGGGTCGAGCGGCCGTTCGAGGCCGTGATCTCCGACGCGGAGAGCATCGAGCTCGCCTGGGTGCCCCGCGCCGACGTCGCGGCCCTGCCGCTGCACCCCGGCTTCGCGGCGTCCTGGCCGGGGCTCGAGGCCCAGCTCGACCTCGCCCCGCACCTCGTCGTCGACGCGGCCAACGTCGTGGGCTCTCGCCCGGACGGCTGGTGGCGCGACCGTGCCGGGGCCGCCACGCGCCTCCTCGGGGCGCTCTCGGCCGCGGCCCGCACGGGCCTGCCGGCCGACCTCGTGCTGGCGGAGCCCCCGACCGGGGCGGGCGCCGCGACCTCCTGGTGGCCGCACGTCACCGTCGTCCTCGAGGGGGAGGCGCGGGGCGCGGCGGAGACCGCCGACGGCCCCGAGGCCCGCACCTCGGGCACCGCGGCCCACCCCGTCACGGTCGTGCGGGCGCCCGCCGACGGCGACGCCGCGATCGTCGAGGTCGTCGACCGTCTGCGCACCGGCGGCGGACAGGTCGTCGTCGTGACGGCCGACCGCGAGCTCGGCGACAGGGTACGGGCCCGGGGGGCCGACGTGGTGGGCCCGGGCCGCCTGCTCGCGGCCCTCGACGCGCTGCCCGCGAGCTGAGGCGCCGGCGGCGCCGCACGCGACCCACCGCACGCCGCCCACCGAACGCCGCACACGCCGACGCGACGCCGTGGTCGCCCCGGAGGGCGACCACGGCGTCGCGTCGGCGGTGCCGCACGGGTCAGGCCGCGGGGCCGTCCCCGAGGGTGACCGTGGCGGTCTGCGAGGTGCCCGTCGCGTCGGTCCAGGTGACCGTCACGCGGTCTCCCGAGGCGTGCGCCGTCACCGCCGCGGTCAGGGCCTCGGCCGTGGTCACGGGCGTGCCGTCGAGGGCCGTCACCACGTCGCCGGCGACGAGGCCCGCCGACTCGGCCGCGCTCCCGTCGACCGTGCCGGCGATCGGCACGCCGGCGACGCCGCCCGTGGCGGTGCTGGCGATCTCGGCACCGAGGAAGGCGGGGAGGCCGATCTGGACGGTCGAGCTCGACGTGCCCGACTCGATCCGGCGCGCGATGTCGAGCGCGTCGTCGATCGGGATCGCGTAGCCCGTGATCGGGGTGGTCCCCGAGGAGGCGGCGGTCACGATGCCGACGACGTCGCCGGAGGCGTCGCGGAGGGGCCCGCCGGAGTCGCCCGAGACGACGTCCGACCGGAGCTCGATGAGCCCGCTCAGCGACTCCGTCCCCGTGCCCGACTCGCTCTGGACCTGGATCGACTCGTCGGTCGACAGGACCGTGCCCGTCGCCGTCACGAGGTCTCCGGTGCCGCCCGCGTTGCCCGTCGAGTGCACGGCGTCGCCCACGGCGACGTCGCCCGAGTCGTCGAACGTCACGGGGGTGAGCCCGCTCGCGTCGCGCAGCTGGAGCACGGCGACGTCGTTCGTCGCGTCGGTGCCGACGACGTCGGCCGTGTACGTCCGCCCGGAGGCCTCGTCGGTCACCTGGATGCTCGTCGACCCCTGCACGACGTGGTTGTTGGTCAGCACGAGCCCGTTCGCCGTGAGGACCATGCCCGTGCCGGCCGACTTGTACGACTCGTCGTAGTTCAGCGTCGAGACGATGGTGACCACGCCCGCGGTCTCCGCCTCCGTCGCGGGCACGGCCGACGACTCGGTCGTGCCCGTCCCGCCCTGGGTCCCGTCGCCCGGCAGCGCGCTGCCGGTGCCGCCCTGAGCGCTCCCCGAGCCGCCCGTGCTGCCCGAGCGGGGGCCGAGCAGCTGCGGAGCGAGCTCGAGCGCCTGCCGCTGGGCCGCCGCGGAGGCCGCGGCGGCCTCGCCGGCCGTGCGGCCGACGGCCCAGGCTCCCGCACCGGCGCCGCCGGCCACGAGCACGACCGCGGCGGCGGCCCCGGTCAGCGCGAGCCAGCGCCGCGAGCGTCGACGGCCCCCCGCGGCGACGGGCGACGCGCCCGGCCCGGCGAAGGTGGGCGGGACGGCCGAGCCGGGAGCCGCGTCGTACGACTGGTGCCCGTCGTCGGCCACGGGGCGGGCCGCGGAGACGTACCGGGCGTCCGACGAGCCCGTGACGTGGGGGAGGACGTGGGCGGTCGGCGAGCCGTCGCCGGCGGCCGACGGCGTCGGGGCGGGCTGTGTCGTCGGGGTGGGCTGGCGGACGTCGTCCGTGACGGCGTCGGTGCGGGCGTTCTCGTCGCGCTCGGGGTGGTCCATGGGGTGCCTCCTGTGGCTGTCGTGGTGACGTGCCCCCATCAGACGTCGGCACCCTGTCCGTTCCCGATGACGAGTCCATGAACGCGTCGGGAGTCGCATGAGGAGGAGCCGTGAAGGGCGTCGCCCTCGGACGCCCCGTCGCCCCCGGGCGGCCTCCGAGGGCGGATCCGGTTCCCGTCGGCGGTCCGAGTTCCTATACGCTGGGACGCCGAAGGAGGTCCACGATGGCAGAGCCCGACAACAACGTCCCCGGCACGCACGACGGTGACGACGTTCACACCCGTGCTCACCAGGGCCACGCGTCCGACCCGGCACCGTCGGGGGTCGACACGACCCTCAGCTTCAACGAGGAGTTCCAGGCGCAGCTCGCCGCCCTCGAGGGCGGCGTCTCCACCGACGAGCGCGAGGCCGTCACGGCCCTCCCCTCCGGGTCCGCCCTCCTCGTGGTCCGCCGCGGCCCCAACATCGGCGCCCGGTTCCTCCTCGACTCCGACGTCACCGTGGCCGGTCGCCACCCCGACGCGGGCATCTTCCTCGACGACGTGACGGTCAGCCGCAAGCACGCGGAGTTCCGCCGCTCGGGCACGACGTTCACCGTCCGTGACCTCGGCTCGCTGAACGGCACGTACTTCGACGGCACCCGCATCGACGAGGCCCTGCTCAGCGACGGCGCCGAGGTGCAGGTCGGCAAGTTCCGTCTGACCTTCTACGCCTCGCGCGTCGACCTCGCCAAGCTGGCGATCGGGTAGTGCCCCGCTCCTCCGCCGCTCGCTCCGCCGAGTCGGGTCCCGTCGACCTGCTCACCATCGGCCAGGTGCTCGCGCGGCTCAAGTCGGAGTTCCCCGACCTCAGCAACAGCAAGCTGCGCTTCCTGGAGGAGCGCCAGCTCGTCACGCCGGTGCGCACGCCTTCCGGCTACCGCAAGTTCTCGCCGGCCGACGTCGAGCGCCTGCGCTTCATCCTCGGCCTGCAGCGCGACCACTACCTGCCGCTCAAGGTCATCCGCCAGCACCTCGACGACCTCGACGCCGGCCGCCCCACCTCGCTGCCCACCGGCTCGGCCCCCGTGTCGATCGTGTCGCACCCCCGCCGCGTCACGCGCGACGAGCTGCTCGACCGCACCGGCGCCTCCGCGGGCCTCCTCGACGACGCGATCAGCGCCTCCCTCGTGGCCCCGTCCGACGTGTACGGCGACGACGCCGTGACGATGCTCTCCGCCCTCGTCGAGCTGTCGCGGTCGGGCATCGAGCCGAGGCACCTCCGGGGCGTCCGATCCTCCGTCGAACGCGACCTGGGCCTCGTCGAGAACGCGCTCTCGTCGGTCGCTCGTCGCCGCGACGCCGCCGGCCGTGCCCGTGTCGCCGAGCTCTCGCGCGAGATCACCGAGCAGCTCGACGTCGTCCGCGGCGCGCTGCTCCGCACCGCCCTCGAGCGCCTCGACACGTAGACGGCGGGGCGGCGGAGGAATATCCTCGACACGCCGACTGCTCCGGGCGGATGTCGCCTCGTCCGACGCCTCGTGTGGGTACCTTGGGTCTTGGTCAAACCATCAACCCGATGTTGAACGTTACGGGTCTGGACGAAGAACAGTGGAAGGCAGCTGCATGAGTGAGTCAGGGTCCCCCGAGGATTCCCGCTACGAGCTGGGACTCCTGTTCACGGACGGCCTGCCCGAGCTCGACTCCGACAGCGGCTACCGCGGCACCGTCGCCGCCCGCGCCGCCGGGATCAGCTACCGCCAGCTCGACTACTGGGCCCGCACCGGGCTCGTCGAGCCCACCATCCGCGGCGCCGCCGGCTCCGGCTCGCAGCGCCTCTACGGCTTCCGCGACATCCTCGTGCTCAAGCTCGTGAAGCGCCTCCTCGACACGGGCATCTCGCTGCAGCAGATCCGGACGGCCGTGAACCAGCTCCGCGAGTCCGGGGTCAACGACCTCGCGCAGACCACGCTGATGAGCGACGGCGCCAGCGTCTACCTCTGCACGTCGGACGACGAGGTCATCGACCTCGTCAGCCGCGGCCAGGGCGTCTTCGGCATCGCCGTGGGCAAGGTCCTCCGCGAGGTGGAGACCAGTCTCGTCGAGCTCGACAGCACGCCCGCCGCCGACCCCTCCGACGAGCTCGCGGCGCGTCGCGGCACCCGCGCCAGCTGACCGGCCCGCCGGCCTCCACGTCGAGACGGCCCCCTCGTCACCGTGAGGTGCGAGGGGGCCGTCGTCGTGGAGGGGCGCCGTCGATCAGCGGGCCGCGGGCTCCGCGTAGTCGCCGATCTTCGCCGTGCGCATGATGCGCTCGAGCAGCTGGTCGAAGTTGCGGGCCATCTCCTGGGCGCTCTCGCCGGGCCACGCGTGGAGCGGCTTCGCGGCGCCCTGGGCCTGCTGCAGGGAGGTGCGCTCCGGCAGCTGGGGGCTCAGCACGAGGGGGCCGAACATGTCGCGGAGCTCCTTGATGCGGAACTGGTGCTCGATGGACTGCACGCGCGCGCGGTTGACGATGATGCCGAGGGGCTGGAGGCGCGGTGACAGCCCGCGACGGATCTCCTCGATGGCCCGGAGCGCGCGGTCGGCCGCGGCCACGCTGAACAGGCCGGGCTCGGTCACGACGGTGACGCGGTCGGACGCGGCCCAGGCGGTGCGGGTGAGCGCGTTGAGCGACGGGGCACAGTCGATCAGGACGAGGTCGTAGTCGGCCTCGACGTTCGCCAGGGCCTCCTCGAGCTTCCAGATGTCGCGGATCGACGGGTGCGGGCCGTCGAAGTTGATCGCCGACGGGCTGCCGATCATGACGTCGATCTTGCCCTGGCGGCCCTTGGTCCAGCCGCTCGGCGCGATCGCGGCGCGGACGGTCTTCTCCTTGGGGGAGGCGAGGACGTCGGCCACGTTGAGGTGGCCCGCGACGGTGATGTCGAGGCCCGTCGAGACGTCGGACTGCGGGTCGAGGTCGACCACCAGGGTACGGAGGCCCTTGGCGAAGGCCGCCGACGTGAGCCCGAGCGTCACGGTCGTCTTGCCGACGCCGCCCTTGAGAGAACTGACGCTGAGTACATGCACGACCACGACGATACCGTCCCCGGCGTCGAGACGCCTGCACGTCGTCCGCGCGGCACGCGGCGGGTGGACGCGCGGAGGGGGCGCGGCATGGTGGAGTAGGGGGGTGACCGTCAGAACCATCCGCCTCTTCGGCGACCCCGTCCTCCGTTCCCCGGCCGACCCCGTCGTCGTCGGCGACCCCCGGCTCGACTCCCTCGTCGCCGACCTCCTCGACACCGTGCGGGAGCCGGGGCGCGCCGGCGTGGCCGCGCCCCAGATCGGGGTCGACCTGCGCGCCTTCAGCTACAACGTCGACGGAGAGGTCGGCTACGTGCTCAACCCCGTGGTCGTCGAGGCCTCCGGCGAGCGGGAGCTCGTCGACGAGGGCTGCCTCTCGGTGCCCGGCTTCTGGTTCCCCACCCCGCGGTGGTCGTACGCCCGGGTCGAGGGGGTCGACCTCGCCGGCGACCGCGTGGTGCTCGAGGGCACGGGCCTGATGGCCCAGGCGCTGCAGCACGAGACGGACCACCTGGCCGGCACCCTCTACGTGATGACCCTGGAGCCCGAGACGAAGCGCGACGCGATGCGCCAGATCCGGGCCAGCGACTGGTGGCGCGCGTAGCTCGCGGCGCCGCCGGCCCGGGTCGTCAGCGGCCCCGGCGCCCCGTCGGGGCGTCCGGGACGGTGCGCACGGACTCCGTGGTCGGGAAGACCGTGTAGAGGTCGGCGATCTCCTGGGCGAAGTCGCGCACGACCACCGCGCGCTTGACGCTCATCTTCGGCGTCAGGTGGCCCGCGGCCTCGGTGAGCTCCACCGGCAGCACCACGAACTTGCGGATCGACTCGGCCCTCGAGACGGCGTCGTTCGCCACGTCGACGGCCCGCTGCACCTCGGCGAGCACCTTGGGGTGCCGGGCGGCCTCGGCCAGCGGCATG
Organism: Frigoribacterium sp. Leaf164; assembly: GCF_001423665.1. Taxonomy (NCBI): domain Bacteria; kingdom Bacillati; phylum Actinomycetota; class Actinomycetes; order Micrococcales; family Microbacteriaceae; genus Frigoribacterium; species Frigoribacterium sp. Leaf164. Next base: position 1,539,093 of record NZ_LMOX01000001.1, on the reverse strand, counting down.
TCCGCCGCCTCGCCCGCGTTGTTGAGCCAGACGGGCAGCATCTCGGCGTCGAGGGTCACGAGGGCGCTGACGAACGGCTTCTGGTCGCCGACGACGACGACCTGCCCGACGAGCGGGTTCGCCCGGATCGGGTCCTCGAGGGCCGCCGGGGCGACGTTCTTCCCGCCCGCGGTGACGATGATCTCCTTCTTCCGACCCGTGATGGTCAGGTACCCCTCGTCGTCGAGGCTGCCGAGGTCGCCCGTGCGGAACCAGCCGTCGCGCAGCACCTCGGCGGTCGCCGTCTCGTCGCGCCAGTAGCCGGCGAAGACGTTCTCGCCGCGCACGAGCACCTCCCCGTCGTCGTCGATGCGGACGGAGACCCCCGGCAGCGCCGGGCCGACCGTGCCGATCTTGAAGCGCGAGACGAGGTTGACCGTCGCCGGGGCCGTCGTCTCGGTGAGGCCGTAGCCCTCGAGCACGCGGATGTCGAGGCTGCGGAAGAAGTGCCCGAGGCGCGTGCCGAGCGGGGCGGAGCCGGAGACCGCGTACCGGATCCGGCCGCCCATCGCCTTCTTGAGCTTGCTGTAGACGAGCCGGTCGAACAGGGCGAAGCGGAGCTTGAGGCCGAGGGGCACCTCGCCGGCGTCGAGCGCCTTGCTGTGGGCCACCGCGACGGCCGCGGCCCGCCGGAACACCCCGCCCTTCCCGCCGGCCTCCGCCTTCTGCTCCGCCGAGTTGTAGACCTTCTCGAAGACCCGCGGCACGGCGAGGAGGAAGGTCGGCCGGAACGACGCGAGGGAGGGGAGCAGCTGCTTCGTGTCGGCCTGGTGCCCGACCTTGACCCCCGCGTGCACGGAGAGGACGGCGATGAAGCGCGCGAAGACGTGGGCGGTGGTGACGAACAGCAGGGTCGACGACCCGGGTGCGACGACCTCGCCCATGGCGACGGCGGCGTTGCGGCTCGTCTCGACGAAGTTCCCGTGGGTCAGCACGCAGCCCTTGGGTCGGCCCGTCGTCCCCGACGTGTAGATGATGGTCGCGACGTCCGCCGCGGTGGCCAGGCGTCGCCTCCGCTCGATCTCTTCGTCGGGCACGCCCCCGCCCGACGCCGCGAGCTTCTCGAGGTCGCCGAGGTCGATCTGCCAGACGTGCCGCACGTCGGGCAGCTCGGGGTGGACCTCGTCGAACTTGGCGAAGTGGTCGGCGGTCTCGACGATCACCGCGGTGGCCCCGGAGTCGCTGAGGTTCCAGTGGACCTGGCTCGGCGCGCTCGTCTCGTAGACGGGCACGAGCAGGGCGCCCGCGAACCACGTCGCGAAGTCGACCAGCGTCCACTCGTAGCGAGTGCGGCACATCAGCCCGATCTTCTCGCCGGGCTCGACGCCCGCGGCGACCAGGCCCTTCGCGAGGGCCCGGACCTGGGCGAGGAAGTCGCCCGCGGTGACGTCACGCCAACCGCCGACGCCGTCGGGGACGGCGAAGAGGGCAGCGTCGGGGGTGAGGGCCGCTCGTTCGACCAGGAGGTCGGTGGCGTTGGCGGCGGGGTCCGGCTCGACGGCCAGGGGGGTGGTGTGCTCGTTCACGGCAGCTCCTTCGGTACCGAACGACGGTCACCACACCCTAGCCGGACCGGCCCGTCCGGTGGCGAGCCCGGGGGCGGGGCGAGGCTAGACTCCCTGTTCGTGCAGGCAATCGGAATCGACATCGGTGGTACGAAGATCGCGGGTGGCGTCGTCACCGAACTCGGGGAGATCGTCGAGGAGCGTCGCGTGCCGACCCCGGCCGGCGACTCCGCCGCCATCGTGGACGCCGTGGTCGAGATGATCACCGCCCTCCGCGCCGCCCACCCCGACGTCGTCGCCGCGGGCGTCGCCGCCCCCGGCTTCATCGACGCCTCGCAGTCGACCGTCTACTACACGCCGAACATCGCGTGGCGGAACGAGCCCCTGCGCGCCCGCCTGGCGGAGCGCATCGACCTCCCGATCACGATCGACAACGACGCGAACGCCGCGGGCTGGGCCGAGTTCCGGTTCGGCGCCGGGCGCCTCGCCAGCGACATGACCATGCTCACCATCGGCACCGGCGTCGGCGGGGCGGTCGTCGCCCAGGACCGCCTCATGCGCGGCGGCTTCGGCACGGGTGGCGAGCTCGGCCACATGCGCATCGTCCCCGACGGGCTGCCCTGCGGCTGCGGGGCCCGCGGCTGCATCGAGCAGTACGGCTCGGGGCGGGCCCTCCTGCGGATGGCCGGCGAGGTCGCCGACCAGGGAGGGGTCGGCAGCGCCCTCGCGGAGGTGCGCACGCGCAAGGGCGAGCTGACCGGCCACGACGTCAGCGACCTGCTCACGGCGGGGGACCCGGGCGCCCTCGAGGCCCTCCGCCAGCTCGGCACCTGGCTGGGCCAGGCCGCGGCGTCGCTGAGCGCCATCCTCGACCCCCAGGTCTTCGTCTTCGGTGGAGGCGTCGCCCAGGCCGGCGAACTGCTGCTCGCCCCCGTCCGCGCGGCCTACCTCGAGCACCTGCCGGCGCGCGGTTACCACCCCGAGCCCGAGTTCGTCATCGCCGAGCTCGTCAACGACGCGGGCGTCGTCGGCGCCGCCGACCTCGCGCGGGTGCACGCCGCGAGCCGCTAGGCTCCGACCGCTCAGAGAAGAGAGGCTCCGCCCGATGCTGTACTGGTTCCTCAAGACGTTCGTGGCGAGCCCGCTCGTCCTCACCGTCTTCCGCCCGTGGGTGCGCGGCCTCGAGAACGTGCCCGCGACCGGTGCCGTCATCTTCGCGAGCAACCACCTGTCGTTCGTCGACTCGATCTTCCTTCCCCTGGCCCTCGAGCGCCGCATCTCCTTCCTCGCCAAGAGCGACTACTTCACGGGGCGCGGCGTCAAGGGCTGGGCCATGCGGCTCTTCTTCACCGCGACCGGCCAGCTCTCCATCGACCGCTCGGGGGGCAAGGCGTCGGAGGCGTCGCTCGCGACGGGCCTGGCGGTCCTGGCGCGGGGCGAGCAGTTGGGCATCTACCCCGAGGGCACGCGCAGCCCCGACGGCCGCCTCTACCGGGGCCGCACCGGCGTCGCCCGGATGATCCTCGAGGGGCACGTGCCGGTCGTGCCGGTCGCCATGATCGACACCGAGAAGGTGATGCAGACCGGCACGAAGATCCCGAAGATCCGCCGCGTCGGGGTCGTCTTCGGCGAGCCGCTCGACTTCAGCCGGTTCGAGGGCATGGAGGGCGACCGGTTCATCCTCCGGTCCATCACGGACGAGATCATGTACGAGCTGGCGGCCCTGAGCGGCCAGGAGTACGCCGACGTGTACGCCTCCTCGGTCAAGGAGAAGCGCGCGGCCCTTTCGCGATAAGCTCGCTCGTCGGAACCGACTGGCTCCGCCCCGCCGAGACGCAAGGACGACCGTGGTCCAGCCCCCTGAACCGTTCGCAGCCATCGCCGACGCCGACGTGCTCGAGGGCCTCGACCGCTGGCGCACCCTGCCGATCAAGCAGCAGCCCCGCTGGCCCGACGGCGCGGCCGTCGAGGCCGCCTCGGCCGAGCTCGCCACGCTGCCGCCCCTCGTCTTCGCCGGCGAGGTCGACACCCTCCGCGAGCGCCTCGCGGCGGCGGCGCAGGGGCGGGCGTTCCTGCTGCAGGGCGGCGACTGTGCCGAGACCTTCGCCGGGGCCACAGCCGACCAGATCCGAGACCGGGTCAAGACCATCCTCCAGATGGCGGTCGTGCTGACCTACGGCGCCTCGATGCCCGTCATCAAGATGGGCCGCATGGCCGGCCAGTTCGCCAAGCCCCGCTCGAGCGACGACGAGACCCGTGACGGCGTGACCCTGCCCGCGTACCGCGGAGACATCGTCAACGGCTACGACTTCACGCCCGAGTCCCGGCGTGCCGACCCCGCACGGCTCGTGAAGGGGTACCACACCTCCGCGTCCACCATCAACCTCATCCGGGCCTTCACGCAGGGCGGTTTCGCCGACCTCCGCCAGGTGCACAGCTGGAACAAGGGCTTCGCCCGGAACCCCGCCAACGCCCAGTACGAGAACCTCGCCCGTGAGATCGACAAGGCCATCCGCTTCATGGAGGCCGCCGGGGCCGACTTCGACGAGCTCAAGCGCGTCGAGTTCTACACCAGCCACGAGGGCCTGCTGATGGACTACGAGCGCCCCATGACGCGCATCGACAGTCGCACGGGCACGCCCTACGTCCTCTCGTCGCACTTCGTCTGGATCGGTGAGCGGACGCGCGACCTCGACGGTGCCCACGTCGACTTCCTCTCCCGGGTGCGCAACCCCATCGGCGTCAAGCTCGGCCCGAGCACGACCCCCGACGACATGCTGCGGCTGATCGACGTGCTCGACCCCGACCGCGAGCCCGGCCGCCTGACCTTCATCACGCGCATGGGCGCGGGCAAGATCCGCGACGCCCTGCCGCCCCTCCTCGAGGCCATCACGGCCGCCGACGCCACGCCGCTCTGGGTCAGCGACCCGATGCACGGCAACGGCCTCACGACGCCGACGGGCTACAAGACGCGTCGGTTCGAGGAGATCATGGACGAGGTCAAGGGCTTCTTCGAGTCGCACCGTGCCGCGGGCACCCACCCCGGCGGCATCCACATCGAGCTGACCGGCGACGACGTGACCGAGTGCCTCGGCGGGTCCGAGCACATCGACGAGGCCACCCTGGCGACGCGGTACGAGTCGCTCTGCGACCCGCGGCTCAACCACATGCAGTCGCTCGAGCTCGCGTTCCTCGTCGCGGAGGAGCTGGCGGCCGTCTGACCCGCGCCTCCCGCATCCCCCTGCGCCTGACGCCCCGTCCTCCTCGAGAGGGCGGGGCGTCAGGCGTCGGGGGCGAGCTACTCGACCCGGTAGCTCAGGGTGACGGTGGAGCCGCGAGAGGCGGTGGCGCCCGCGGCGGGGTCCGTCGCGGTGACGGTGAGGCGCGCCTCCCAGTCGAAGAAGGCGCAGGTGAAGTTCGTGCACTTGTCGTAGGTCACGCGGAGGCCGAGGGCACGCAGGTCGGCCACGGCGTCGTCGATGGTCTTGCCCGTGACGTCCGGGACGGTGACCGGTGCCGGCCCCTTCGAGACGACGAGGTCGATCGAGGCGCCGGGGACGACGGCGCCCTCGCCCTGGGCCGCGCTGCGGATGACCGAGCCGGAGGCGACGGTGTCGCTGAACTCGGTGCCCGCCTCGACCCCGGTCAGCGACACGGCGGCGAGGGCCGCCTGGGCATCAGCCAGCGGCTGGCCGCTGACGTCCGGGACGGCGCCGGCGGAGACCGTGAGGGTCACCGGCTGCTGATCGCCGTACTGCGGGGCGGCGGCGAGATCGACGGGCGCGCCGGCGGCGTCCACGCCGCTGACGGCGAGCACGGTGCCCTCCGGGGCGGAGTCGTCGAACTGCCGGGCGGACTCCTGGACGGTGAACTGCCCGAGGGCGGAGCGGGCGTCGTCCTCGGACAGTCCGACGACCACGGGGAAGTCCAGCTGCTCGGGGCCCTGCGAGACGAGGAGCGTGACGGGGCGGTCCCGCGTGATGCGCGAGGCGGCCGACGGATCGGTCCCCGTGACCTGGCCCGCCGGGACGGTGGGCGAGAAGTCGGGTCGTTGGTCGCCCGCCACGGTGAGGCCCGCGGCCTGCAGGGCGCTCGTCGCCGTGGCCGGGTCCTGGCCGGCGACGTCCGGGACGGCGACCTGCGCGCCGGGGCCGGCGCTGAACCACCAGCCGGCGCCGCCGGCCAGCAGGGCGAGCACGACGACGAGTGAGAGCCACACGGCGCCTCGGCGCCGCCGCCGGGCAGCCACGGCGGCGAGCTTGTCGACGTTCGCGGCCTGCGGGGGCGGGACGGGCCCTGTCCGGTGGCGCGCCCGGGGGAGGACGTGCGTCTCGCCCGTCGCCCCGTGGGGGAGGACGGACGTCGCCGAGGTCGGCGACGTCGCGGGGGCGGGCGGCAGCACCATCGTGCGCTGCGGGGGCCTCGCGCCCGCCGGGTCGGCCAACGCCCGCTGCACGTCGACGAGCTGCTCGAGCAGCGCGCGGGCGTCGCGGGGGCGGTGCTCGGGGTCACGGGCCGTGGCCCAGAGCACGAGCTCGTCGAGCTCCACCGGCACGCCCGGTGCGACGAGGCTCGGTGCGGGCACCGTGTCGTTGGCGTGCTGGTAGGCGATCTGCATCGGCTGCTCGCCCTTGTAGGGCTGCTCGCCGGTGAGCATCTCGTAGAGCATGATGCCGAGGGCGTAGATGTCGCTGCGGGTGTCGGCGATGCCGCGCGTGACCAGCTCGGGCGACAGGTACGCGATCGTCCCGAGCAGGGCCGCACCGGTGGCGGTGTTCGCGGTGGCGGCGCGAGCGAGCCCGAAGTCGCCGATCTTGATGCGGCCGTCGTCGGCCAGCAGCACGTTCTCGGGCTTGAGGTCGCGGTGCACGATGCCGGCGCGGTGCGCGGCGGCGAGGCCGGCCAGCACCGCCTCGAGGATGTCCATCGCCTGCTCGCTCGTGAGCACGGAGTGGTCCTGGAGCAGTTCGCGCAGCGTGATGCCCGGCAGGTACTCCATGACGAGGTACGCACTGTCGTCGTCCTGCCCCTGGTCGAAGACGTTGACCACGTTGGGGTGGGCGAGCCGGGCGGCCGAGCGGGCCTCCTGGATGAAGCGCTCCTTGAAGGAGGCGTCGTCGGCGAGGTGGCCGTGCATGATCTTGATCGCGACGCGACGTTCGAGCCGCAGGTCGGTGGCGAGGTACACGGTGGCCATGCCGCCCCGGGCGATGCGAGAGCGGACCTGGTAACGATCGTCGATGAGACGGCCGATCATCGGGTCAGTCTGGTTCACGCTCACCCCGCAGATTCTACGGACTCGCCCCGTCCCGGCAGCGCGGACTCACCGGCGGGGTCGCAACAACGCCCGCGCCGGCGGGGCTCAGCCCAGGGTCGCGAGCCAGGAGGCGGCGGGCCCCTCCCACTTGGCGTACGCGGTCGGGTGCGCCGACAGCTGCACGGCCTGGGCCGCCGCCGTGAGCGACATGCCCGACCAGCCCTTGACGTCGAGGAGGCCCCGGGTCTTGCCGACGTTGGGGTTGGTGCGGCCGCCGAAGAAGAGCTTGGTCGCGTGGACGGGGTCGGTCAGCTGCGCGACCGTGCCCCACCCCGTGCTGGGGCGCTGCTGGTAGAGGCCCACCGAGTCGCGGTCGCCCCAGTCGATGTTCCGGAGGCTCGACTCCTGCGCCGCCGCGGCCAGGGCGACGACGATCGCGCGGTCGCCCACGCCCAGCTCCCGGCCGACGCGGATGATCGTGCGGGCGTTGCCCTGCTGCTCGGCGGTGAGGGCGGTGCCGACCGTGAGGGGCGTCGCCGACGTGGCGACGACGGTCGTCGCGGGCGCCGACGTCGTGCCGCTCGCCGTGCTGCTCGTGGAGGGGATCGTCAGCGTCGTCCCGGCGTAGATCGTGCTGGTGAAGCTGAGGCCGTTTGCGGCCAGGAGCGCCTTCGTGCTGACGCCCGTCCGGGCCGCGATCGACGCCACGGTGTCGCCCGACCGGATGATGTACGACGAGGAGCCCGTCGACGCGGCGGGCGGCGTCGAGGTGGTCGGCGCCGGCGTGCTGCGTGCGGGGGCGGCGGCACCGGGCAGGGCGAGCTGCTGGCCGGGGTAGATGATGCTCGACCAGGAGAGCCCGTTCGCCTGCAGGAGCGCGCTCGTGCTGACGCCGTGGGCTCCCGCGATGGAGCTGAGGGTGTCGCCGCGGGCGATCGTGTAGCGGGTCGGTGACGAGGAGGCGCGGGTGCTGCTCACGGGGACGCTGGGGGCCGCGACGGCGCCGGCCACCAGGCTCAGCGTCTGCCCGGGGAAGATGGTCGACTTCCAGCTCAGGCCGTTGAGCGCGAGGACGCTGGCCGTGCTGAGGCCGAACGAGCCCGCGATGCTGGCGACGGTGTCGCCGGACTTCACGGTGTAGCTCGACGGGGCGGTCGCGGCCGCGGTCTGGACCACCGCCTCCTGCGCTGCCTCGGCCACCGGGGGAGTCGTCGGCAGCGTGGGGCGGGGGGTCGCGTGAGGCTCCTTCACGGGGCGCGGCGCGTGGTCGACCGAGGCGACGGGGCCGGTGAGCCCGAGGGCCATCGAGCCCGCGAGCACGATCGGGACGGTGTTGAGCATCGACCGGGCGACCCTGCTCATCGCGCGGCCGTCGTCGGGCACGAGCGCGGGCCGCGCGAAGGCCGTGCCCGCCGTGGTCGTGGCGGCGGCGGTCGTGCCGGTCGGGGCGTTGTCGTTCATGAGGTGATCCTCGGCTCGGGGAGTCCGACACGGCCGTGGCCTGGCCCCCGGCGACATGTCTCGATCGCACCAAGCTGACACAGAAGGAGAACCAAGTCAATCAGTGTGACGGGAGTGACGGATGTGACTCGGCGCGCACGACGTTCCCCTCCGCGGCTCGGCCGTGGCAAGGTTGTGACGTGACAGATCTCTCCCAGAAGCCCTGGTTCGCCGACGCCGAGTGGCTGACCGTCCCCGACCTCGTCGAGATGCTCGGCGTCAGCGTCAGCCGCGTGCACCGCCTCGTCGAGGAGCACGTGCTGCTCGCGACCAAGGTCGGCGGCGTCACGAAGGTCCCCGCGGTCTTCGTCGTCGACGGCGAGCCGATGCACGAGCTGCGCGGCACCGCGACCGTCCTCGCCGACAACGGCTTCACCGACGACGAGGCGATCGACTGGATGCTCTCCGTCGAGGAGTCGCTCGGCACCAGCCCGGTCGACGCGCTGCGCGCCGGCCGGAAGGCCGAGGTGCGGCGCGTCGCCCAGAGCCTGCTCTAGCGCGGCCGCGCCCGGCTGGCGGGCCCTCCCGGTCGGCGACGGACGCTCAGTAGTCGCGGCGGGTGACCGTCTCCGCGAGACGTGCCAGCTGCGACCGGGCGGACGGCGCCAGGTCGGCGCGGTCGAGGGCCTGCAGGGCCCGCTCCACCTGGTCCGAGATCGATCGCTCCACCGCGTCGACCGCCCCGCTCTCGCGGAGCGTGGCCTGCAGCACGCCGATCTGGTCGTCGTCGAGGTCGGGGTCGCCGAGCAGCTCGTCGAGCAGCCGCACCGCCGACGACGGCAGCTCGCGCCGTGCGGTCGCCACCAGGACGGTGCGCTTGCCCTCGCGGAGGTCGTCCCCGGCGGGCTTCCCGGTGACGGCGGGGTCTCCGAACACGCCCAGCATGTCGTCCCGCAGCTGGTAGGCGATGCCGAGCGGCAGGCCGAAGGCGCGCAGGCCCGCGAGGGCCTCGTCGCTCCCGCCGGCCATGGCGGCGCCGATCGTGAGGGGCGCCTCCACGCTGTACTTGGCCGACTTGTAGACGATGACGCGCTGGGCGCGCGGCAGGAGCTCCGCGTCGGGCACGCTCCGCCACGCGCCCTCCTCGAGGATGTCCAGGTACTGGCCGACCGTCACCTCCGTCCGCATCCGGTTGAACTCGCGGCGAGCCGAGCGTGCAGCGTCGCGGGAGGCGAGGGAGTCGAGGGCGGCGCTCACCTGCTCGTCGCTCCAGGCGAGCAGCAGGTCTCCCATCAGCAGGGCGCCGGAGGTGCCGAACGCCCCGGGCGACCCGAGCCACGCGCCGTCGCGGTGCAGGGCCTCGAACCGGCGGTGCGCCGCGGGCAGCCCGCGCCGGGTGTCGGAGTTGTCCATGATGTCGTCGTGGACGAGGGCGGCGGCGTGGAAGAACTCCAGGCCGACGGAGGCGGCCATCACGGCGTCGAGGGAGCGCTCGTCGACACTGCGGGCGAGCGGGTCGAAGCCCACGTCGAGCCCGGCGACCGACTGCCACCCCCAGTAGCAGAACAGCGCGCGGAACCGCTTGCCGCCCCGGAGCAGATCGCTCGAGAAGAGGGCGAACGGGTCGAGGTCCGGAGCGATGCTCCGGAGCGCAGGACGCTGCCCCTCGAGGAACGCGTCGATGCGCTCTTGGACGACGTCCACTAACCGCGTACTCTCAGCCACGCGCCTAGCCTAGCCACAGGGGCCAGGCATACACTCGCACGTACCGATCGCGCCGATCCCGAGGCCGAGGGGCCTGTGTTCGAAGGGAACAACACCATGCCGCTTTCCGAGCAGGAGCAGCGCCTCCTCGAAGAGATGGAGCGGAGCCTCTACAGCAACGACTCCGACTTCGTGGCGACGGTCGGCGGCCGCGGCCGTCCCAACTACACGATGGTCGTCGTGGGCGTCCTCGCAGCTCTGGTCGGCATCGCCGTCATCGTCACCGGCGTCATCCTCCGCACCCCGCCGATCGGGCCGCTCGTCGGCGTCCTGGGCTTCGTCATCCTCGTCGCCGGCGCGCTGTTCGCGATCGCACCTCCTCGCCGCAGGGGCGCGCCCGCCCCGGCCCCCACGACCTCGGCTCGTCCGTCGGCGGCTCGCCCGCAGCGCGGCGGTGGCGGCAGCATGATGGACCGCTTCTCTGACCGCTGGGACCGTCGACAGGACGGCGACCGGCGGTAACGCCCCACCCGCGCACGCGGCGCACCACGACCTCAGGGGTCGGCCTCCGGGCCGGCCCCTTCGTCGTGTCCGGGGGCGTCGTCGCGCGCGTCGCCTCCGGCCACGGGTCTCCACGTCGCGTCCACCCCGCCTCCACTTCGCTCCACCGACGCCTGCGGCGGGCAGGCCCGCGGCCGCTCGAGGGCTCCCGGCCCGCCGCCGCGCCCAGGGCACGCCCGATGTCCTCCACTCTCGTGACCCCCGAACTGGAGCGGATCGAAGGGGGTGACCCGCGCCTCCGGGGCCGTTTCTCGTTGCTGAGTGGTGCGTTGTGGAGTAAAGTGGAGGCACGTGCCACCGGGTGCGGGGGCGAAGGGGGAGAGGGCATGTTCCTCGGCACCTATTCGCCCAAGCTCGACGAGAAGGGCCGCATCATCCTCCCCGCGAAGTTCCGTGACGAGCTGGCCTCCGGCCTCGTCATGACCCGGGGCCAGGAGCGTTGCGTCTACGTCTTCAGCCAGGCCGAGTTCGAGAGCATGCACGACCGCATCCGACAGGCACCGATCACGAGCAAGGAGGGCCGCGACTACATGCGCCTCTTCCTCTCCGGTGCCAGCGACGAGGTCCCCGACAAGCAGGGCCGCGTCACCGTCCCCGCGCAGCTGCGCGACTACGCCGGCCTCGGCCGTGAGCTCACCGTGATCGGCGCGGGCAACCGTGCCGAGATCTGGGCCACCGAGGCGTGGGACGCCTACTACGAGGCCCAGGAGGCCGCGTTCGCCAACACCACGGAGGAGGTGATCCCCGGCCTCTTCTAGTTCCTCGAGTCTGACTCCCAGCCGTCCGCCCTGGCGCACCTTCCCCGGTGCCAGGTCGTGAGGGATGGGGATCAGGCCCCGGGAGCCCGAGACCGTCGTCGCCATGGCAGAACAGATCCACACCCCCGTCCTCCTCGAGCGCACCCTCGAGCTCCTCGCCCCCGCCCTGTCTCGCCCCGGCGCCGTCGTCGTCGACGCGACCCTCGGCATGGGCGGGCACAGCGAGGCGATGCTGCAGAGGTTCCCCGAGCTGACCGTCGTCGGCCTCGACCGCGACACCGAGGCGCTGGCCATCGCGGGGGAGCGGCTCGCCGGCTTCGGCGGGCGGGCGCGCCTCGTCCACACCCGCTACGACGGGGTGGCCGACGCCCTCGACGGCCTCGGCTACGACACCGTCGACGCCGTCCTCTTCGACCTCGGCGTCTCGTCCCTCCAGCTCGACCGGGTCGAGCGCGGCTTCTCCTACTCCAAGGACGCCCCGCTCGACATGCGCATGGACCCGACCGCCCCGGTGACGGCCGAGCGGATCCTCGCGGAGTACCCCGAGTCCGAGCTGCGGCGCATCTTCTACCAGTACGGAGAAGAGAAGCTGGCCCCGCGCTACGCCCGCCGCATCGTCGAGCAGCGCCTCGAGGCGCCGCTCGTCCGCAGCGGCCAGCTGGTCGACCTCCTCATCGCGGCGACGCCCATGGCCCTGCAGCGGGCCGGTCACCCGGCCAAGCGCGTGTTCCAGGCGCTGCGCATCGAGGTCAACGGCGAGCTGGCCTCGCTCGAGGCCGCGGTGCCGGCGGCCCTCGACCGCCTGGCCGAGGCCGGGCGCATCGTCGTCCTCGCGTACCAGTCGCTCGAGGACCGCTTCGTCAAGCGCGAGCTCGCGGCCCGGACGACGTCGACGGCCCCCCAGGGGCTGCCCGTCGAGCTGCCCGAGCACCGCCCCGAGTTCAAGCTCCTCGTGCGGGGTGCCGAGCTGGCCACCGACGCCGAGATCGACGAGAACCCCCGAGCACGACCCGTGCGGCTCCGCGCCGCCGAACGAATCCGGAGAGCAGCATGAGCACCGCGGCCGTCAGCCCGATCCCGCAGCCCGCCCGCGCCCCCCGCCGGGCTCCGGTCGAGATCGTCACCACCCGGGCGCAGCGCCGGGCCCGCCCGCGCATCGCCTACGCGCTCGTGGCCACGGCGGCGCTCTTCGTCCTGCTGCTCGGGCAGCTCGCCATCAGCATCGCCCTGAGCGACGGCGCCTACACGATCTCCGACCTGCAGGCCGAGAAGTCCGAGCTGACCCGCGACCAGCAGAAGTACTCCGAGCAGCTCGACGTGCTGTCGTCGCCGCAGAACGTGGCGAACAACGCCGAGCGCCTCGGCATGGTGCGCAACTCGAACCCGGTCTACCTCGACCCGGCGACCGGTGCGGTGCACGGCGTCCCCGCCCCCGCCGACGGCGCGGCGGACGGCACCGACAACCTCATCCCGAACACGCTGCTCGACGGCGTCCCGCTCGTCACCCAGCCGCCGGCGGGTGCCCCCGCCGAGGCCGCCGACGGCGCCGCCGCCGGTTCGTCGACGGCCGACCCGGCCGACGCCACGGGCGCCGCAGCGGCTCCCGCCGCCGACTCCGCCGCGCCGGGCGCGGCGGGCGCGCAGAACGCCGATGCGTCGGTAGCCTCGGCCCCGAACCAGCTGGCGGCTCCCGAGACCCGCTAGCGGCGCGCCCGCGAGGGCGTGCCGGACGACGACAGCGGTGGGTGCACGACGGCCCGTCCGCGGTGAGGAACCTCTCGTGAACCCTGCTCCCCGCACCGGCGGCCGTCGCGGCCGACCGCACAGCGAGCTCCGCAGCCGCCGACTCCGCGCGACCCTGGCGATGGCCGTGGTGATCGCGCTGGTCGGCGTCTTCGTGGTCCGGCTGGCCGACATCCAGATCGTCCAGGCCTCCGAGCTGAACGCCCAGTCGCTGAACAAGCGCGAGATCCGTCAGGTCACCTACGGCGACCGGGGCGACATCGTCTCCTCCGACGGCACCGTCCTCGCGGGCAGCGTCACCCGCTACAACATCACGGCCGCGCCGGCCTTCGCCGAGGACGTCACGGTCACGGAGACCGCGGCCGACGGGACGACCTCCAAGCAGCCCCTCACCGTCGAGCAGGTGCTGGCGCGCGTCGCCGACATCACCGGCGGCGACGAGGCCGCGATGCAGAAGAGCATCTCCGACGACCCCGAGGCGAACTTCGCCTACCTGGTGAAGGGCGTCGACGTCGACGCCTTCCGCGCGGTCCGTGACCTGAAGAACAGCGGCGTCTCGTGGCTCTACTACGAGCGCCAGTCGGCCCGCTCGTACCCGAACGGCTCCGTCGCCGGCAACCTCACCGGCTTCATCGGCACGGACGGCCCCCAGGCGGGGCTCGAGCTGAGCGCCGACCAGTGCCTGGCCGGCACCGACGGCCTCCAGACCTACGAGCGCGGCGCGGACGGCGTGCAGCTGCCCGGCAGCACGGTGACCACGCAGGAGGCGGCCCCCGGCGGCACCCTGGCGCTCACCATCGACTCCGACCTCCAGTACATGGCGCAGCAGGCCGTCGCCGAGCAGGCCCAGGCGATCGGGGCGGAGTCGGCCACGGCGGTCGTCCAGGAGGTCAAGACGGGCAAGCTGCTCGCCGTGGCCGACTGGCCCGCGGTCGACCCCAACGACGTGAACCTCACGAAGGACGTCGCGGACCTCGGCTCGAAGGCGTTCACGTCGTCCTACGAGCCCGGCTCCACCTTCAAGGCGATGACGGCCGCGATGCTCCTCGACTCCGGCAAGGCCGCTCCCACCAGCCGGGTGACCGTGCCCTACTCGCGCACCTTCCCGTGGGGCGGCGAGATCCACGACGCGACCTTCCACCCCACCGAGCAGCTGACCCTCACGGGCGTGCTCCGCGACTCCTCGAACGTCGGCATCTCGCTGCTCGGCCAGAACCTGTCGGCGGAGCAGCGCCGTGACTACATGGTGAAGTTCGGCCTGAACGAGCCCACCGCCGTGGGCTTCCTCGGCGAGCCGACCTCGGGCGTCCGCCCCGCCTCCGACTGGGACCAGCAGACGAGCATCAACACGATGTTCGGCCAGGGCGTCCAGACGACGGCCGTGCACGTCGCGGGCATCTTCCAGACCCTGGGCAACCACGGCCTGCGCCTCCCCACCTCCCTCGTCGAGGGCTGCACCGCTCCCGACGGCACCGTGACGATGGCCCCGAGCACCGAGGGCGTCCAGGCGGTCTCTCCCGCGGCGGCCGACTCGACCGTGAACATGATCGAGAAGGTCGTCAGCGACGGCGACCTCAAGGACGTCCTCACCATCCCTGGCTACCGCGTCGGCGCCAAGACCGGCACCGCCGAGGTCGCGAAGTCCGACGGCACGGGGTACGGCTCCGACCGCATCGTCTCGGTCGCCGGCCTCGCCCCCGCGGAGGACCCGCAGTACGTCGTCGTCGTGACGTTCACCAAGCCCAGTACCATCAAGACGTCGGCTGCTGCGGCTCCGACCTTCAACAAGATCATGTCCCAGGTCCTCGAGATGTACCGCGTCCCTCCGTCGACGGAGCCCGCACCGGTCATCCCCCAGACCTGGTGAGAGAAGAGGATTCTTTGAACGCCCGGATCCCCCCGGTCCTCCGACCGGAACATCCGTCCGCGAGGTCGCTCGGCCAGCTGGTCAGCGAGTTCGGACTCGAGCACGACGGCTCCCTCGACGGCGTCGAGGTGACCGGCGTGACGCTGAGCACCGGCGACCTGCACCCGGGCGACCTCTACGTCGGCGTGCCCGGCGAGCACCGGCACGGCGCCGAGTTCGCCGCCCAGGCCCGCGACGGCGGCGCCGTCGCCCTGATGACCGACCGCCGCGGCCTCGAGATCGCGCGCGACGTCGGGCTCCCGGTCGTGCTCGTCGACTCGCCGCGTGCGGCCCTCGGCGACGTCTCCGCCTGGATCTACCGCACGGGCGAGGGCACCGACTCGCCCCTCCTCTTCGCCGTCACCGGCACCAACGGCAAGACCAGCACCTCCTACCTCCTCGAGGGCGTCCTCCGTCAGCTCGGCCTCGTGACGGGGCTGAGCAGCACCGCCGAGCGCCACATCGGCGACCTCACGGTCGTCAGCCGTCTCACGACCCCCGAGGCGAGCGAGATGCACGCCCTGCTGGCCCGCATGCGCGAGAGCGAGGTCCGCGCCGTCGCCGTCGAGGTCAGCGCCCAGGCGCTCAGCCGCAACCGGGTCGACGGTCTCGTCTTCGACGTGGCCGCGTTCACGAACCTCAGCCACGACCACCTCGACGACTACGCCGACATGGAGGAGTACTTCCAGGCGAAGCTCCCGCTCTTCCAGCCCGACCGTTCGCGCCGCGCGGTCATCTCGCTCGACTCCCCGTGGGGGCAGCGCGTCGTCGACAGCGCGCGCGTGCCGCTGACCACGATCACGATCCTCCCCGAGGTCGAGGCCGACTGGCGCGTCGAGATCCTCGACGAGCAGGCCGCGTGGACGGAGTTCCGCCTCACCGGCCCCGAGTCCCGCGAGCTCGTCACCCGGGTGCCGCTGATCGGCTGGCACATGGTCGCCAACGCGGCTCTCGCGCTCGTCATGCTGGTCGAGGCCGGCTTCGAGCTCGGTGCCATCGAGCAGGCCCTCGCGGCCGACGACGGCATCGTGGCGTACCTGCCCGGCCGCACCGAGCGCGTCTCCGGCGACCGGGGCCCCAGCGTCTACGTCGACTTCGGGCACAGCCCCGACGCGTTCCTCACCACGCTCGCGGCGGTGCGCCGGTTCACCCCCGGCAAGGTCATCATGCTGTTCGGCGCCGACGGCGACCGTGACAAGACCAAGCGGGCCGAGATGGCGCGCGTGGCGGCGGCGGGCTCCGACGTCCTCGTCGTCACCGACCACCACCCCCGCTTCGAGGACCCGCAGGCGATCCGCACGACGCTCGTCGAGGCCGCCCGGGCCGCCTTCCCGGAGCATGAGATCCACGAGGTCAGCCCGCCCGAGGCCGCGATCCGCACCGCCGTCGGCCTGGCCGACGAGGGCGACTCGATCCTCTGGGCCGGGCCCGGCCACCAGGACTACCGCGACATCCGGGGCGAGCGCACGCCGTACTCGGCGCGCGACGAGGCGCGAGCGGCGCTGCGAGAGGCCGGGTGGGCCGAGTGATCGCCCTCACCGTCGCCGAGATCGTCGAGATCACGGGCGGCTCCCTCGCCCCCGGGCAGGAGTCGCGGGCCGAGCAGGTCGTGTCAGGCTCGGTCGAGACCGACTCCCGTCTGGTCCAGCCCGGCTCGGTCTTCGTCGCCCTGCGCGGCGAGGTCACCGACGGCCGCCTGTTCGTCGAGTCCGCCGTCGAGCGCGGCGCCGCCCTCGTCGTCGCCGAGGCTGCCGTCGACGTGGACGTGCCCGTCGTCGTGGTCGACGACGGCGTCACGGCGCTCTCCCGCCTGGCCGCCGCGGTCGTCGAGCGGGTCCGCCGCCGCGGCGCCCTGCGCGTCGTCGGCGTGACGGGCTCGAACGGCAAGACGAGCACGAAGAACATGCTCCGCGCCGTCCTCGGCGACGTCGCCGCGACGGTCGCTCCCCAGGGCTCGTTCAACAACCACGTCGGTGCGCCGATCTCGATGCTCCGCATCGACGACGACACCGAGTACCTCGTCGTCGAGATGGGGGCCTCCGGCCCCGGCGAGATCGCCCGCCTCGTCGAGATCGCCCGCCCCGACACCGGCGTCGTGCTCAAGGTCGGCCTCGCCCACGCCGGCGGCTTCGGCGGCATCGAGGGCACCCGCGCCGCGAAGTCCGAGATGGTGACCGACCTCCCCGAGACCGGGACGGCCATCCTCAACGCCGACGACGACCGCGTCGCCGGGATGGCGTCCGTCACGGCCGCGCGCGTGGTGACCTTCGGGCTCTCCTCGTCGGCGCACTACCGTGCCTCCGACGTCGACGTGACGGCCGAGGGCACCTCCTTCACCTTCGCCCACGGCGACCTGACCCGACGGGTGTCGCTGCGCATCCTCGGCGAGCACCACGTCATGAACGCCCTCGCCGCCCTCGCGGTCGCGGGGGAGTGGGGCCTCGACCTCGACCGCGCCGCGACGGTGCTCGAGGGCGTCGCCCGCGCCGAGCGCTGGCGGATGGAGGTGCTCGACGGCGGCGACGGCGTCACCGTCGTCAACGACGCGTACAACGCGAGTCCCGACTCCGTGGCCGCCGCGCTCAAGACCCTCGTCCAGATCGTTCCCGAGGGCGGCCGCTCGATCGCCGTCCTCGGCGAGATGGCCGAGCTCGGCGACGCCGCGCGCGAGGAGCACGACCGTGTCGGTCGCCTCGTCGTGCGGCTCAACGTCAGCCAGCTCGTGGTGGTCGGCCACGCCGCCCGCCACATCTCGACCGCGGCCGGGCTCGAGGGCTCGTGGGACGGCGAGTCCGTCCTCGTCGACGACGTCGACGCCGCCTACGAGCTGCTCCGGGAGCAGCTGCGCCCGGGCGACGTCGTGCTCGTCAAGTCGTCGAAGTCGGCGGGCCTGCGCTTCCTCGGCGACCGCCTCGCGGGGGTGACCGAGTGATCGCGCTGCTGATCGCCGGCGGGTTCTCGCTGGTCTTCACCCTGCTCATGACGCCGCTGTTCATCCGGCTCTTCCACCGCCTCGGCTGGGGCCAGTTCATCCGCGACGACGGCCCGCAGTCGCACCACACCAAGCGCGGCACGGCGACCATGGGCGGCATCGTCCTCATCCTCGGCACCGTCATCGGCTACTTCCTGGGCCACCTGGTGGCGCGCGACGAGCTCACGCTCAGCGGGCTGCTGGTGCTGTTCATGATGGTGGGGCTCGGCACGGTCGGGTTCCTCGACGACTTCCTCAAGGTCCGCAACCAGCGGAGCCTCGGGCTCGGCGGCTGGGCGAAGATCGCCGGCCAGGTCGTGGTCGGGGCCGTCTTCGCCGTCCTCGCGCTGTCGTTCCCCAACGCGAACGGCCTGACCCCCGCCTCCACCGCGATCTCCGGCATCCGCGACATCTCGTGGCTCGACTTCATGGTGTTCGGCAGCGTGATCGGCGGAGGGCTCTTCCTCATCTGGGTCGTGCTCATCACCGTGAGCACCTCGAACGGCGTCAACGTGGCCGACGGCCTCGACGGCCTCGCGACGGGGTCGTCCATCCTCGCCATCGCGTCGTACATCTTCATCGGCTTCTGGCAGTTCAACCAGTCGTGCTTCAGCACGCGCCTCGACGAGACCACGCGGTCGGCCTGCTACACGGTGGCCAACCCGCTCGACCTCGCGGTCGTGGCGGCCGCGATCTGCGGCGGTCTCATCGGGTTCCTGTGGTGGAACACCTCGCCCGCGCAGATCTTCCTCGGCGACACCGGCTCGCTCGGCCTCGGCGGCGCGCTGGCCGCCCTCGCCATCCTCAGCCGCACCGAGCTGCTCCTCGTCCTGATCGGCGGCCTCTTCCTCGTCGTCACGGGCTCGGTGATCCTGCAACGCGCCTACTTCAAGATCACCAAGGGCAAACGGATCTTCCTGATGAGCCCCCTGCACCACCACTTCGAGCTCAAGGGGTGGGCCGAGGTCACGGTGGTGGTGCGGTTCTGGATCATCGCGGGCCTGTTCGTCGCGGCCGGCGTCGGCGTGTTCTACCTCGAGTGGATCTCGCGCACCTCGTGAGCGACGCGACCCTCGACCCCGCCCTGGCCGCGCGCCTCGACGGCCTGAGCAGCTGGCACGCCGACTGGCGGGGCCTCCGCGTGCTCGTCCTCGGCCTCGGCGTGACCGGTTTCTCCGTGGCCGACACGCTCGCCGAGCTCGGCGCGCGCGTCGTCGTCCTGGCCCCGACCGTCGACGACGACCGGGCCGAGCTGCTGTCGCTCATCGGCGCCGAGCTGGTGCTCGACCCCGCGATGGAGGAGCCGCCGGCCGCCGTCGTCGAGCTCGCCCCGGAGCTCGTGGTCATCTCGCCCGGCTTCGCCCCGCACCACCCCCTCGCGCGCTGGGCGGCCTCCAGCGGCGCGGCCGTCTGGGGCGACGTCGAGCTCGCCTGGCGCCTGCGCGACAAGACGGAGCGCGTGGCCGACTGGCTGCTCGTCACCGGCACGAACGGCAAGACGACGACGACGCAGCTCGCCACCGCGATGGCGACCCAGGGCGGTCGCCGGGCCGCCGCGTGCGGCAACATCGGCGTGCCGGTGCTCGACGCCGTCCGCGACCCCGACGGGTTCGACGTCCTCGTCGTCGAGCTGTCGAGCCACCAGCTGCACCAGCTGCCGACCGCCGGCCCGGGCGCCCTCCGGCCCCGCGCCTCCGTCTGCCTCAACCTCGAGGACGACCACCTCGAGTGGCACGGGAGCGCCCGCGCCTACCGCGACGCCAAGGCCAAGGTCTACGAGAACACGGTCGTCGCCTGCGTCTACAACAAGGCCGACGACGCCACGCTGCGCATGGTCGAGGAGGCCGACGTCGAGGAGGGCTGCCGCGCGGTGGGCTTCGGGCTCTCCGCACCGGGCCCGAGCGACTTCGGGGTCGTCGCGGGCGACGACGACGCCGGCGTCCTCGTCGACCGGGCGTTCCTCGACGACCGGCGTCACCGGGCCCTCGAGCTCGCGACCACGACCGAGCTCGACGCGGTCGGCCTCGGCGCCGACCACCTCGTCGCCGACGTCCTCGCCGCCGCCGCCCTCGTGCGGGCCGTCGACGTCGACCCCGCGGCCGTCCGCGAGGCCGTGCTCGGCTTCCGCGTCGACCACCACCGCACGGAGCTCGTCGCCGAGGCCGGGGGCGTCCGCTTCGTCGACGACTCCAAGGCCACCAACCCGCACGCGGCCCGGGCCTCGCTGACGTCAGCGCCCTCGGTCGTCTGGGTCGTCGGCGGCACCTTCAAGGGAGTCGACCCGGCCCCGCTCGTCGCCGACGTCGCCGACCGCCTCCGTGCCGTCGTCGTGATCGGCGTCGACCGCGAGGTCGTGCTCGAGGCTCTCCGGCGACACGCGCCGGACGTCCCCGTGTTCGAGGTCGACGAGGCCGACACTGAGCGGGTGATGCCGACGGCGGTCCGCCTCGCGGCGGAGGCCTCGCTCCCGGGCGACACGGTGCTGCTGGCACCGGCCGCGGCGTCCTTCGACCAGTTCACCGACTACACGGCACGCGGCCGAGCCTGGGCCGCCGCCGTCCACGAGCACCTGAGGGGTGACGCCGATGGCCGACCTGCCGTCCAGCCTCCCGCGCCGGCGACCGACTGACGCGTCGCGTCCCCGCGCGGCGGCGCCGCGCACCCGGTCCGCCGCCCCGTCGGCCCCCGCCGCAGCCCCGCCGTCCGTCCGCCCCCCGGGCGCCCGCGGGGCTCGGGGGCACGGCGAGGGCGAGCACGGCGCGCACCCGCACGACGTGCGGCAGGCCGCCGCCGTCGTCGCGGTCAAGAAGCTCTTCGCCGCGGAGACCGGCTCGTTCTTCCTGATCCTCGGCACGACCCTCTTCATGGTCGTGCTGGGCCTCGTCATGGTGCTCTCCTCGTCGAGCGTCGAGCAGTACATCTCGTCGAAGCACACCTCCTTCTTCGGCGCCTTCATCCGCCAGGGCATGTACGCCGCGATCGGCGTGCCGCTCATGCTGATCGCTTCGCGCGTGCCGATCTGGTTCTGGAAGCGCTGGGCCTGGCACATCCTGCTGGCGGCCGTGGTCCTCCAGCTCCTGGTCTTCACCCCCCTCGGCTACGAGGTCGGCGGCAACCGGAACTGGATCGAGCTCGGCTCCTCCTTCAGTGCGCAGCCGTCCGAGGCGGTCAAGCTCGCCCTGGCCGTCTGGCTCGGCATGATCCTCAGCGTCAAACGCGACCTCCTCGACGACTGGAAGCACCTGGCGATCCCGCTCGTGCCCGTCGTCGGGGTGTCGGTGGGCCTCGTCATCCTCGGCGGCGACCTCGGCACGACGATGGTCATGCTCCTCCTGGTCTTCGCGGCCGTCTGGTTCGCCGGGGTGCGCCTCCGCTTCCTCGCCGTGCCCGTGCTCTTCCTGCTCGCCGTGGTGCCGATCATCGCCTCGGGCTCCGACTCCCGCAACGAGCGGATCGCCGCGTGGATGTCCGGCTGCACCGACTCGAGCGACTACCAGGCCGCCTGCTGGCAGTCGCTGCACGGCACCTGGGCCCTGGCCTCCGGCGGCCTGTTCGGCGTCGGCCTCGGCAACTCGAAGTCGAAGTGGTCGTGGCTGCCGGAGGCCGACAACGACTTCATCTTCGCCATCGTCGGTGAAGAGCTCGGTCTCATCGGGGCGATCGTCGTCCTCGCGCTCTTCGTCGTGCTCGCCGTCGGGTTCGTCAAGATCATCCGCCGCACGAACGACCCGTTCGTGCGGGTCGTCACGGGCGCGGTCACGGCGTGGATCATCGGCCAGGCCCTGATCAACATCGCGGTCGTCCTCGGGCTGCTGCCCGTGCTCGGCGTCCCCCTGCCGCTCATCTCCGCCGGGGGCTCGGCGCTCATCGTCACCCTCGCCGCCATCGGCGTCGTCCTGTCGTTCGCCCGTCGTCCGGAGGACCCGACCGTGCCCATGCCCCCCGTCGGGCAGCGGGTAGGGTCTCTCCGATGACCACGTACCTCCTCGCCGGCGGCGGCACCGCCGGGCACGTCAACCCGCTCCTGGCCGTGGCCGACCGTCTGCGGCGTCGCGAGCCCACCGCGACGATCCTCGTCCTCGGCACCGCCGAGGGCCTCGAGGCCCGGCTCGTCCCGCAGCGGGGCTACGAGCTGCTCACCGTGCCGCGGCTCCCCTTCCCGCGACGCCCCTCCCGGGCGGCGCTCGGCTTCCCGGCCGCGCTGAAGGGCGCCGTCGACGGCGTCCGTCGCCTGCTCCGCGAGCACGCGGTCGACGTCGTGGTCGGCTTCGGCGGCTACGCCTCGGCACCCGCCTACGTCGCCGCGCGTCGCGAGCACGTCCCGCTGGTCGTGCACGAGGCGAACGCGAAGCCCGGCATGGCGAACGTGCTGGGCTCGTTCCTCACGCCCCACGTCGGCGTCGTCTTCCGGTCGACGAAGCTCCGAGGGGCACGTCGCGTCGGCATGCCGCTCCGCGACGAGATCGAGACGCTCGACCGTCGGGCACGACGTCAGGAGGCGCTGGCCGAGTTCGGCCTCGACCCCGCGCTGCCCACGGTGCTGGTCACCGGCGGCTCCAGCGGAGCCCGTCGCCTCAACGAGACGGTCGCGCGGTCCGCCGCCAGCATCGTCGGCGCCGGCTGGCAGGTGCTCCACATCACCGGCGAGAAGTCCGACCTCCGGTCGACCGGGCTGGCCGGGCACCACCTGCTCCGCTACTGCGACCGCATGGACCTCGCCCTCGCGGCCGCGGACTTCGTCGTGTCGCGGTCGGGCTCGGCGACCGTCAGCGAGCTCACCGCGCTCGGCCTGCCCTCCGTCCTGGTGCCGTACCCCGTCGGCAACGGCGAGCAGCGCTTCAACGCCACCGACGTCGTCGAGGCGGGCGGCGCCCTGCTGGTGGCCGACGCCGACTTCACGCCGGAGTGGGTCGACCGGGAGCTCGTGCGCCTGCTGCTCGACCGCGCCGCGATCGCCGACATGGCGGTCCGCGCGGCCACGGTGGGGGTGCTGGACGGGACCGACCGCACGGTCGACCTCGTCCTCGACGCCGTCGACCGCGCCTCCTCGTCGTCCCGCCCCGCCGCCCACGCGCGCGGCCGATCGACGGTGACCCCGACCAGCCCCTCCGAGACGGACGCCGAGAACGCATGATCAAGCCAGACCTCCAGCAGCAGATCCCCTCCGACCTCGGGGCCGTCCACTTCGTCGGCATCGGCGGCTCGGGCATGAGCGGCATCGCCCGGGTGTTCCTGGCCGCGGGCCACCGCGTCACCGGCTCCGACATCCGCGAGTCGGCGTCGGTCTCGGCCCTGCGCGAGCTCGGCGCCGAGATCGCGATCGGCCACGACGCCGCGAACGTCGGCGACGCGGACACCCTCGTCGTCACCGGCGCCCTCTGGCAGGACAACCCGGAGTACCAGCGGGCCCTCGCCGACGGCGTGCCCGTGCTGCACCGGTCGCAGGCCCTCGCCTCCCTGATCGGCGGCCAGCGCCTGGTCTCGGTCGCCGGCGCGCACGGCAAGACGACCTCGACCGGGATGATCGTGACGGCGCTGCTCTCCGCCGGGCGCGACCCCAGCTTCGTCAACGGCGGCGTCATCCAGTCGCTCGGCGTGAGCGCCGCCGGCGGCTCGGAGGAGCTGGTGGTCGTCGAGGCCGACGAGTCCGACGGCTCCTTCCTGCTCTACGACACGGCGATCGCGCTGGTCACCAACGTCGACGCCGACCACCTCGACCACTACGGGTCGCACGAGGCGTTCGACCGGGCCTTCGTCGAGTTCGCGGGCGCCGCCTCCGAGCTCGTCGTCATCTCGAGCGACGACGCCGGCGCCCGGCGGGTCACGGAGGCGCTCGACCACCCGCGGGTCGTGACCTTCGGGCTCGACGGGTCGGCGGACGTCCGCATCACCGACGTCGCGTCGAGCGGGCCGGTGTCGTTCACGCTCCACCACGACGGCCGCAGCCTGCCCGTCCAGCTGCGCGTGCCGGGCCTCCACAACGCGGTGAACGCGGCCGGCGCCTTCGCGGTGCTCGTGGGCCTCGGCGTCGAGGCCGAGGCCGCCGTCCGCGGGCTCGAGGCCTTCGGCGGCACCGAGCGACGCTTCGAGCTGCACGGCACCGTGCGGGGCGTCAGCGTCTACGACGACTACGCCCACCACCCGACCGAGGTCGCCGCGGCGCTGCAGGCCGCCCGGTCGGTCGTGGGGGAGGGGCGCCTGATCGCCGTGCACCAGCCGCACCTGTACAGCCGAACGCGGATGATGGCAGGCGAGTTCGCCGAGACCTACGAGCGCCTGGCCGACCACACGATCGTCCTCGACGTCTACGGGGCCCGTGAGGACCCCGAGCCCGGCGTCACCGGCGCGCTCGTCTCGGGGGCCTTCCGCGACCCCGAGCGCGTCGACTTCGTGCCGGACTGGCAGTCCGCGGCCGTCCGCACGGCGGAGGTCGCTCGGGAGGGCGACTTCGTGATCACGCTCGGCTGCGGCGACGTCTACCGCATCGTGCCCCAGCTGCTCGGCGCGCTCGACGCCGCCACCGCCCCCGACCCGTCGACCGCGGAGGAGACCGGAGCGTGAAGCGCCCCGAGGGCTTCGAGCCGCCCCCGGAGCCCGCCCCCGAGCCGCCGGCGGACGGCCACGGCCGACCGTCCCTCGCCGACCGGCTGGCGCGGCGCCGCCGCGGCGCGGAGACGCCGGCGTCGGCTCCCGGGGCCTCGGACGACGTCGACACGGGCCCCGTGTCCGTCGTCACCGGGCCTCCCCGCGCCTCCCGCTCGGCCCGCACCGGCCGACCTGCGGCCGTCGGCCCTGCCGCGGCGCGCCCCGAGGTCGCTCGGCCTGCGGACGCCCGCCCGGGGGACGGCCGCCCCGAGGCCGTGCACCCGGCCGAGCCCCCGCGCATCGGGCCGGCCGACACGACGGCGGCCGCCGCGCGCGAGAGAGCCGCGGAGGCGCGTCGTGCGGCCCGGCGGGCGTCGCGTCAGCGTCGCCGCGTCGAGAAGTCCGAGGTGCGTCGCTTCACGCGCCGCTCGCGCCATCGGCGGGCCACCTGGACCGCCGTCGGCGCGGTCGTCGTCGTCCTCGTGGCGTCGGTGACCGTGGCCGTCTTCTCGCCGCTCCTCTCCCTGCAGGAGATCCGGGTGGAGGGCACGAGCCGCGTGGACGCGAGCGCCGTGACGGCCGCCGTGGACGACCAGCTCGGCACGCCCCTGGCCCTCGTCGACTTCGACCGCATCACCGGCGAGCTGGAGCAGTTCCCCCTCATCGCGAGCTACGTCACCGAGACCGCCCCGCCCCACACCCTCGTCATCCGCGTGACCGAGCGCCAGCCGATCGCCACGGTGGCGACGGCCGACGGCGTCGACCTGGTCGACCCCGCGGGCATCGTCGTGCAGCGCCTCGACGGTCGTCAGGACGGCGTGCCGCAGGTCGACGTCGGCGGCGCACCCCTCGACGGCACGGCCTTCCGGTCGGCGGCGGAGGTGCTCCTCGCCCTGCCGCTCACGCTCCGCAGCACCGTCGACACGGTCACGGCGTCGACGGCCGACGACGTCACGCTCGCCCTCACCTCAGGGGAGCAGGTCGTCTGGGGCAGCGCCGAGCACTCGGAGAAGAAGGCGCAGGTGCTCGCCGGCCTCGTCGCCGACCAGGCGAAGCGCGACCCGGCGGCCTCGGTCGAGTACGACGTCTCAGCGCCCGACAACGGCATCATCCGCACTCGCTGAGACCGGCCTTCGCGACACGCCCGTCTCGGAGTGGTCGGCGGTGAGGCGCGACCCATACCTTGTGACTGACCCACTCGAATACAATGTACAACCTTGACCTTCAATCACAGAGTTAAGGTTCCAGCGGAGGCCCGGACGTGACAACGAACCACAACTACCTAGCCGTGATCAAGGTCGTCGGTGTCGGCGGCGGTGGCGTCAACGCCGTCAACCGCATGATCGAGCTCGGGCTCCGCGGAGTCGAGTTCATCGCCATCAACACCGACGCCCAGGCGCTCCTGCTCAGCGACGCCGACGTCAAGCTCGACGTCGGCCGCGAGCTCACCCGGGGCCTCGGCGCCGGCGCCGACCCCGAGGTCGGCCGCCGTGCGGCGGAGGACCACGCGGAGGAGATCGAGGAGGCCCTGGCCGGGGCCGACATGGTCTTCGTCACGGCCGGCGAGGGCGGCGGCACGGGCACCGGCGGCGCACCCGTCGTGGCCCGGATCGCGAAGTCGATCGGCGCGCTCACGATCGGCGTCGTCACGAAGCCCTTCGGCTTCGAGGGCAAGCGTCGTCAGGCGCAGGCCGAGGCGGGCGTCGCAGCCCTGAAGGACGAGGTCGACACCCTCATCGTCGTCCCGAACGACCGCCTCCTCGAGATCTCCGAGCGCGGCATCTCCATGGTGGAGGCCTTCGGCACCGCCGACCAGGTCCTCCTCGCCGGCGTCCAGGGCATCACCGACCTGATCACGACCCCCGGCCTCATCAACCTCGACTTCGCCGACGTCAAGTCGGTCATGCAGGGGGCGGGCTCCGCCCTGATGGGCATCGGCTCGTCGCGCGGTGCCGACCGGGCCATCAAGGCGGCCGAGCTGGCCGTCGCCTCGCCGCTGCTCGAGGCCAGCATCGACGGTGCGCACGGCGTGCTGCTCTCCATCCAGGGCGGCTCGAACCTCGGCATCTTCGAGATCAACGACGCGGCCCGCCTGGTGCAGGAGGCCGTCCACTCCGAGGCCAACATCATCTTCGGCGCCGTCATCGACGACACCCTCGGGGACGAGGTCCGCGTGACGGTCATCGCCGCGGGCTTCGACGGCGGAGAGCCCCAGGCCAAGTCGAAGGAGCGTCGCTCGAGCTTCGTCGAGTCGGAGGGCTCCTCGTCCGCCGCGGTGCCCGGCGTCTCGGCCATCGCCGACAGCGGTGCCGGCTCGGACTCGCACTCGTGGCGTCGTCCGGAGGAGCCCGCGGCCACTCGCGCCTCCGACCCCGCCTTCGACGACGGCGACGACGACCTCGACGTCCCCGACTTCCTGAAGTAGTGACGGGCGACCCCCTCGGCGGAGGCGACACGGGCGAGCGACTCGCCCGTGTCGCCTCCGGCGTCTCCGACGCGGCTCGGGCGGCCGGACGCGACCCGGCCTCGGTCATGACGATCGTCGTGACCAAGTTCCACCCCGCGTCGCTCGTGCGTGAGCTCCACGCGCTCGGCGTCCGTGACGTCGGGGAGAACCGACACCAGGAGGCGCAGGCCAAGTCGGCGGAGACGGCCGACCTCGAGGGCCTCCGGTGGCACTTCGTCGGCCAGCTGCAGTCGAAGAAGGCCCGCCAGGCACGGCGCTACGCCGCGGCGGTCCACTCGCTCGACCGCGCCAGCGTCGTCGACGCACTCGGGTCGGACGACGGGACGTGGGTGGACGGCTTCGTGCAGGTGAACCTCACCGACGACCCCGGCCGCGGGGGCGTCGCCGCGGCGGAGGTGGACGCGCTCGTCGAGCGGGTCCTCGCGACCCCGGGCCTGCGGCTCCGGGGCGTCATGGCCGTCGCGCCCCTCGACGCACCGGCCCGCCCGGCCTTCGAGCGCCTCCGGCTCGTCTCGGAGCGGGTCCGGGCCGTGGCGCCCGACGCCGATCAGATCTCGGCCGGGATGTCGCAGGACTTCGCCGACGCGATCGCCGAGGGCGCGACACACCTCCGCATCGGCACGGCAATCACGGGTTCTCGGCCCGACGCTGGTTAATGTCGGTCTAGACGATCCACGATCCGGAGGACACCCCCATGGCCAACCCCCTGCGCAAGACGATGGTCTACCTGGGCCTCGCCGACGAAGAGCTCGAGTACGACGAGCAGCCCGCCCAGCAGGCCGCTGCCCAGCCTGCCGCACGGTCGGCCGCGCCCGCCGCCGCGCCGTCGCCCGTCGCCCCCGTCGCCGTGCCGGCCGCCGCCTCCGCCCCGACCCCCACTCGCGCCCCCGTGACGCCGCTCCGCCGCGCCACGACCCCGACCACGAAGAACACGGTGCCCCACGACATGAACGAGATCCTCACCGTCCACCCCCGGGAGTACAAGGACGCCCAGGCGATCGCCGAGAGCTTCCGCGACGGCATCCCCGTGATCATCAACCTCTCCCAGATGACGGAGGCCGACGCTCGTCGCCTCGTCGACTTCGCCAGCGGCCTCTCGCAGGGGCTCTTCGGCAAGATCGAGCGCGTCACGAACAAGGTGTTCCTGCTGTCGCCCGCCCACATCGCAGTGAGCGGTGAGCAGGCTGAGGTAGAGTCCGACATCGAGGCGTCGTTCTTCTCGCAGTCCTGACCGGGTGCGGCCGAGCCGCCGTCCGCCCCCCTCCCGCGGCCTCCGCCGCGCCGACTCGTGCGAGCTGATGACACCCCCATGATCGTCTCCCTGATCTCCTCGATCGTGTACTACGCGCTCCTGGTCTTCTTCCTGCTCATGTGGTCGAGGTTCGTCTTCGACCTCGCCCAGTCGTTCAGCCGGGGCTGGCGGCCCCGGGGGGCCGTGCTCGTGCTCGCCGAGGTGACCTACACGGTCACCGACCCGCCGATCAAGGCCGTCCGCAAGGTCCTGCCCCCGGTCCGGCTCGGCTCGGTCGCGCTCGACTTCGGCTGGAGCCTCATCATGCTGGCGGTCGTCGTCCTGATGGGCGTCTTCGCCCGCATCTGACACGGCGCCGCGCGCGACGCCCGTCCTCGCCGCCCGAGAGGGTAGGCTCTCCGCGGGGCCTCGGTGCCCCTCCCCGTCCCGACGGGCGATCGTTCGCTACGGTGTAGTGCACGACCCAGACCACGATCACACGATCCAACAGATTCACGAGGTGACGGCAATGGCTTTGACGCCGGAAGACGTAGTCAACAAGCGGTTCCAGCCGACCAAGTTCCGCGAGGGCTACGACCAGGACGAGGTCGACGACTTCCTGGACGAGGTCGTCGCCGAGCTCCGGCGCCTGGGCGCGGAGAACGACGAGCTGCGCCAGCGCCTCGCCTCGGCGGAGTCCGCCGCCGGCGACGGTCAGCGTGACGCCGCCGTCGCGGCCCCGGTCGCCAGCGCTCCGGCCCCGGCGTCGGTGCCCGAGCCGGCGTCCGCGCCCGAGCCGGTCCTCGAGAAGGCCGAGCCGGTGGCAGCCCCGGAGCCCGTCGCTCCGGTCACCGCGGCTCCCGCCGCCGTCACGCCCGTCCCGGCCTTCGCCGGCCCGTCGGCCGACGAGACCGAGAGCACCAACAGCCTGCTCCAGCTGGCACGTCGCCTCCACGAGGAGCACGTCCGCGAAGGCGCGGAGAAGCGCGACGCGCTCATCGCCGAGGGGCAGTCGACCGCCGCCCGTGTCGTGGCCGAGGCCGAGGCGCGCTCCGCGGAGCTCGTCGGCGACGCCGAGAACCGTTCGCGGGAGGTCGTCGCCGACGCGGAGACCCGTTCGCGGGAGGTCGTGAGCGAGGCCGAGACCAAGCGCCGCGAGGTCCTCGAGCAGCTGAACGGCGAGCGCACGGGCCTGGAGCGTCGCATCGACGACCTCCGCACCTTCGAGCGCGACTACCGCCAGAAGCTGAAGAGCTACATCGAGGGCCAGCTGCACGAGCTCGACGGCGAGGGCGCCTCCGAGCCCCAGCCCGCCAGCGCGCAGGGCTTCGGCTCCAACTAGGGTCTTGGCACCTCGAGATCCCGCTGCGAAGGTCAGCGTCCGCGTCATCGCGGCGCTGGCCTTCGTCGCTGTCGTGGCCTACGCCCTCGACCAGGGCACCAAGCACCTCGTCACGCGTGACCTCGTCGAAGGCCGGGCGGTCGACGTGCTCGGCTCCTTCTTCCAGCTCCTCTTCGTCAAGAACCCCGGCGCGGCGTTCTCCCTGGCCAGCGGCACGACGTGGGTCTTCTCCCTCGCCGCCTCGGCTGTCGTCGTCGCCATCGTCGTCTTCGCGAAGCGCATCAGGTCGGTCGCCTGGGCGATCATGTTGGGGATGCTGCTCGGCGGCACCCTCGGCAACCTCACCGACCGGCTCTTCCGGGAGCCGTCGTTCGGGCAGGGGCACGTCGTCGACTTCCTGTACTTCCCGAAGCTGCTGCCGGCGATCTTCAACGTCGCCGACATCTTCATCGTCTCCAGCATGGGCCTCCTCGTCCTCCTGACGCTGCTCGGCGTCGGCCTCGACGGCAGCCGGACGCCGCGCGGGGGCCACACCGAGGCCGACGACCGCGCCGTCGAGGGCGAGGCCACCGCCTCCCCGGGCGACGCCGACGTCGCGGCCACCCCGACGACGGAGCCCCGATGAGCGAGCAGCGGTCCCTGCCCGTCCCCGACGGCCTCGCGGGTGAGCGCGTCGACGCCGCCCTCGCCAAGCTCCTCGGCTTCAGCCGGACCTTCGCCGCCGAGGTCGCCTCGAGCGGCGGCGTGGAGGTGGACGGCCGCACCGTCGGCAAGTCCGACCGCCTCGAGGCCGGCGCGTGGCTCGAGGTCTCGTGGGCCCCGAAGGAGGCGCCGTCCGTCGTCCCGGTCGACGTGCCCGGGCTCGGCATCGTGCACGACGACGACGAGATCGTCGTCGTCGACAAGCCTGTGGGCGTCGCCGCGCACCCGTCCGTGGGCTGGACGGGGCCGACCGTGCTGGGCGGCCTCGCCGCCGCGGGCTTCACCGTGGCCACCTCGGGCGCGGCCGAGCGTGCGGGCATCGTCCACCGCCTCGACGTCGGCACGAGCGGGCTCATGGTCGTCGCGAAGACCGAACGCGCCTACGCGGAGCTGAAGCAGGCGTTCCGCGAACGCACCGTGGAGAAGATCTACAACGCGGTCGTGCAGGGGCACCCCGACCCCCTGACCGGCACGGTCGACGCGCCCATCGGGCGTCACCCGTCGTCGGACTGGAAGTTCGCCGTCGTGGTCGACGGCAAGCCGTCGGTCACCCACTACGAGACCGTGGAGGCCTTCCCCTCCGCGTCCCTCCTCGAGATCCACCTCGAGACAGGTCGCACGCACCAGATCCGCGTCCACATGGCCGCCCAGCGGCACCCCTGCGTCGGCGACGCCACCTACGGGGCGGACCCGACGCTCTCCGCCAAGCTCGGCCTCACGCGGCAGTGGCTGCACGCCGTCCAGCTCGGGTTCCGGCACCCCGGCACGGGTGAGCCCGTGGTCTACCGGTCGACCTACCCGGCCGACCTGCAGCACGCGCTCGATGTCCTCCGTGCCGGTTAGGCTGTTCCTCCAGTAGTCAGGAACACCAGGAGACGGGGAGCCGAGTGGCCTCGAACGAAGACTCATTCGTCCATCTGCACGTGCACAGCGAGTACTCGATGCTCGACGGGGCGGCGAGGGTCAAGCCGCTCATCACGGAGGCCGCGGCCCAGGGCATGCCGGCCGTCGCGGTCACCGACCACGGCAACGTGTTCGGGGCGTACGACTTCTGGAAGACCGCGACCGAGGCGGGCGTGAAGCCGATCATCGGCACCGAGGCCTACATCACGCCCGGCACGCACCGCGGCGACAAGACGCGCGTGCGCTGGGGCGACGGCGGGCGTGACGACGTCTCCGGCGCCGGTGCGTACACGCACATGACGTTGCTCTCCGAGAACACGACCGGCATGCACAACCTGTTCCGGCTGTCGTCCCGGGCATCGCTCGAGGGCTACTACTTCAAGCCGCGCATGGACCGCGAGCTGCTCTCCCAGTACTCCGAGGGCCTCATCGCGACGACGGGCTGCCCGAGCGGCGAGGTGCAGACGCGCCTCCGCCTCGGCCAGTACGACGAGGCGGTGAAGGCCGCGGCCGACTTCCGCGACATCTTCGGCCGCGAGAACTACTTCGCCGAGATCATGGACCACGGCCTCGGCATCGAGCGGCAGATCATGGGCGACCTGCTGCGCCTCGCGAAGGACCTCGGTCTGCCCCTCGTCGCCACGAACGACCTGCACTACACGCACGAGCACGACGCGACCAGCCACGCCGCCCTGCTCTGCGTCCAGTCCGGCTCGACGCTGAACGACCCCAACCGCTTCAAGTTCGACGCCGACGAGTTCTACCTGAAGTCCGCGAAGCAGATGCGCCACCTCTTCCGCGACCACCCGGAGGCCTGCGACAACACCCTGCTCATCGCCGAGCGGTGCGACGTCCAGTTCAACACCTCGGCGAACTACATGCCGCGCTACCCGGTGCCGGAGGGCGAGACCGAAGAGACCTGGTTCATCAAGGAGGTCGAGAAGGGCCTGGTGTACCGCTACCCCGCGGGCATCCCCGACGACGTGCGCAAGCAGGCCGAGTACGAGATCGGCGTCATCACGGGCATGGGGTTCCCCGGGTACTTCCTCGTCGTCGCCGACTTCATCAACTGGTCGAAGGAGAACGGCATCCGGGTGGGCCCCGGTCGCGGGTCGGGCGCCGGCTCGATGGCCGCCTACGCCATGCGCATCACCGACCTCGACCCGCTCCGTCACGGGCTCATCTTCGAGCGCTTCCTCAACCCGGACCGCGTCTCGATGCCCGACTTCGACGTCGACTTCGACGACCGTCGCCGGGGCGAGGTCATCCAGTACGTGACGGAGAAGTACGGCGACGAGCGCGTCGCGCAGATCGTCACCTACGGCACGATCAAGGCGAAGCAGGCCCTGAAAGACAGCAGTCGGGTGCTCGGCTTCCCCTTCGGCATGGGCGAGAAGCTCACCAAGGCGATGCCGCCCGCCGTCATGGGCAAGGACATCCCGCTCACGGGGATCTTCGACAAGCAGCACGACCGCTACAAGGAGGCGGGCGACATCCGGACGGTCGTGGAGACCGACCCCGAGGCCCGCACGGTCTTCGACACCGCCCTGGGGCTCGAGGGGCTGAAGCGCCAGTGGGGCGTGCACGCCGCGGGCGTCATCATGTCGAGCGACCCGTTGATCGACATCATCCCGATCATGAAGCGCGAGCAGGACGGCCAGATCGTCACGCAGTTCGACTACCCGGCCTGTGAGTCGCTCGGGCTGATCAAGATGGACTTCCTGGGGCTGCGCAACCTCACGATCATCAACGACGCCCTCGACAACATCCGGACGAACCGCGGCTTCGACCTCGTCCTGGAGGACCTCGAGCTCGACGACCGCGCGGCCTACGACCTCCTGGGCCGCGGCGACACGCTCGGCGTGTTCCAGCTCGACGGCGGCCCCATGCGGGGGCTGCTCCGGCTGATGAAGCCCGACAACTTCGAGGACATCTCGGCCGTCATCGCGCTCTACCGCCCGGGGCCCATGGGCGCGAACTCGCACACCAACTACGCGCTGCGGAAGAACGGCGCGCAGGAGATCACACCGATCCACCCCGAGCTCGAGGAGCCCCTGAAGGAGATCCTCTCGACGAGCTACGGCCTGATCATCTACCAGGAGCAGGTGATGGCGATCGCGCAGAAGGTCGCCGGGTTCTCCCTCGGCCAGGCGGACATCCTCCGCCGCGCGATGGGCAAGAAGAAGAAGTCGGAGCTCGACAAGCAGTACGCCGGGTTCGAGCAGGGCATGTTCGACAACGGCTTCTCACCCGACGCCGTGAAGATGCTCTGGGACATCCTGCTGCCGTTCTCCGACTACGCCTTCAACAAGGCCCACTCGGCGGCCTACGGCGTCGTCTCCTACTGGACGGCCTACCTCAAGGCGCACTACCCCGCCGAGTACATGGCCGCCCTGCTCACCTCGACCGGCGACTCCCGCGACAAGCTCGGCCTTTACCTCAACGAGTGCCGGCGCATGGGCATCAAGGTGCTGCCGCCCGACGTCAACGAGTCGATCGGGTTCTTCGCCGCCGTCGGCGACGACATCCGCTTCGGCATGGGCGCCGTCCGCAACGTCGGCTTCAACGTCGTCGACCACGTCATCGCAGCGCGGCAGAAGGAGGGCGCCTTCTCGTCGTTCCACGACTTCCTGCGCAAGGTCCCGCTGCCCGTCGCGAACAAGCGCACGGTGGAGTCCCTCGTCAAGGCCGGGGCCTTCGACAGCCTCGGGTCGACCCGCCGCGCGCTCGTCGAGATCCACGAGTCCGCGGTCGAGGCCGCCGTCAGCGAGAAGCGGGCCGAGGCGAACGGCCAGGTCGGCTTCGACTTCGACTCCCTGTGGGACGAGCCGCAGGACGTGCAGCACGTGCCCGAGCGCCCGGAGTGGACGAAGCGCGACAAGCTCGCCTTCGAGCGCGACATGCTCGGCCTCTACGTCTCGGACCACCCCCTCGCCGGCCTGGAGCTGCCGCTGGCCAAGCACGCCAGCACCACCGTCACCGACGTGCTGTCGAGCGACCCCGCCACGATCGACGGCGAGACCGTGACCATCGCGGGGCTCATCACGAGCGTCCAGCACCGCGTGGCCCGCAACTCCGGCAACCCCTACGGCATCATCACCGTCGAGGACTTCGGCGGCGAGATCTCCGCGATGTTCCTCGGCAAGACGTACCAGGAGTTCGGGCCGTCGTTGGTCGGCGACTCGATCATCGTGCTCAAGGGCCGCGTGAGCGTGCGTGACGACGGCATGAACATGCACGCGGCGAGCATGTTCACGCCGGATCTCGGGGTCGGCGTGAACCAGGGCCCGCTCGTCCTGCAGATGCCCGAGCACCGGGCCACGACCGACACCGTGACGGAGCTCGCGGCCGTCCTCGGTCGGCACTCCGGCTCGACCGAGGTCCGCCTCCGCCTGGTGAAGGGCGACCTCGCCCGCATGTTCGAGATCCCGATGCCGGTCGACGTGACCGCCGACCTCTTCGGCGAGCTGAAGAGCCTCCTCGGCCCTGGCTGCCTGGTCTAGCTCCGGCTACTCGTCCAGGTGCAGGGGCCGCAGGTACCGGCGGTCGTGGTAGAGCAGGGCGTCGTCGTCCACCCCGACGTCGCCCTGCTCCACCTGGACGACGACGACGGCGTTGGCGGCGACGGGGAAGCGCTCGACGACCCGGCCCGACATCCAGGCCGTCACCCCGCGGAGCAGGGGCAGCCCGTGAGGTCCCTCCTCCCAGTGGTCGCCGACGAAGCGCTCGGCGGCGGGGCCGGCCATCTTCGCCGCCAGGTCGCGGTTGCGCAGCCCCAGGAGGTGGACGATGACGTGGTCGGTCTCCGCGACGGCGGGCCAGGAGCTCGCGGTCCGCGCCATGTTGAAGGTCGCGAGGGGCGGCACGGCGGCGAGGGAGGCCAGCGACGTCGCGGTGAAGCCGACGGGCGAGCCGCCCGCGTCGCGCGCGGTGACGATGGCCACCCCGGCGGCGTGTCGACGGAACGCCTGCTTGAAAGCGTCGAGGTCGTGCGAGACGGGGGGCTCGGGGACGGGCTGGTCGGTCATGGGGGAGGTCCTCCTGCGGGTCTGCCCGGGCCGGGCCACCGCCGTGCGCGGGTGACTAGGCTGGCCGGGCCATGATCCAGACCACAGACCTCCGGGGCCTCGAGCCTACCCACGCCGACCTCCTCGCCCTCGTGCCCCGCTCGCACGTCGACGTCAGCGCCGCCGCCGAGTCGGCGGCGCAGCTCGTCCTCGACGTCCGCGAGCGGGGGGCCGCCGCGCTCCGCGACCAGGCCCAGCGGTTCGACGGCGTCCGCACCGAGCAGCTCCGGGTGCCCGTCGAGGCGGTCCGCGCCGCGGTCGACGCGCTCGACCCGCTCGTCCGCGCCGCCCTCGAGGAGTCGATCGTCCGCGTGACCGAGGCCAGCCGGGCCCAGGTGCCGTCCGGCAGCGTCACCCGCCCCGCCGACGGCGCGGTCATCGAGCAGCGCTGGCAGCCGGTCGACCGCGCCGGGGTCTACGTTCCCGGCGGCAAGGCCGTCTACCCGTCGAGCGTCGTCATGAACGTCGTCCCCGCCCAGGTCGCCGGCGTGCGGTCGATCGCCCTGGTCTCGCCGGCGCAGCGCGAGCACGGGGGAGGGGTGCACCCCGTCATCCTCGGGGCAGCCGGGCTCCTGGGCATCGACGAGGTCTACGCCGTCGGCGGGGCCGGCGCCGTCGGGGCCCTCGCCTACGGCGTGCCCGAGATCGGCCTCGAGCCGGTCCAGGTCATCACCGGGCCGGGCAACAACTTCGTCGCGGCGGCCAAGCAGCACGTCCGTGGGCAGGTCGGGATCGACGCGGTCGCGGGCGCCACCGAGATCCTCGTGATCGCCGACTCCAGCGCCGACGCCACGCTCGTCGCGGTCGACCTCATCAGCCAGGCCGAGCACGACGAGGTGGCCTCCGCCGTGCTCGTCACCGACTCGCCCGAGCTGGCCGACGCGGTCGTGGCGGAGCTCGAGCGCCTCGTCCCGCGCACCCTGAGCGCCGACCGGGTGCAGACCGCCCTCGACGGCCGCCAGTCGGCCATCGTCCTCGTCGACGACATGACCGCCGCGACCGACTTCAGCAACGCGTACGGGCCCGAGCACCTCGAGATCCAGACGGCCGACGACGACGCCGTCCTGGCGCGCATCACGAGCGCCGGGGCCGTCTTCGTCGGCGCGAGCACGCCCGTCAGCCTCGGCGACTACCTCGCGGGCTCGAACCACGTCCTCCCGACCAGCGGCCAGTCCCGCTTCTCGTCCGGCCTCGGCGCCTACACGTTCCTGCGGCCCCAGCAGATCGTCCGCTACGAGCCGCACGCCCTCGCCGAGGTCGCCGACCGGCTCGTCGCCCTGTCGCGGGCGGAGCTCCTGCCGGCGCACGGCGAGGCCGTCGCGGCCCGCCTCTCGCGGCCCTAGGGCCGTCACCGCCCTCGCCGTCGCTCCGCCGTCGGCCGTCCCCGCTGCCAGTACGCTGAGGGCACCATGTTCTGCCCCTTCTGCCGCCACCCCGATTCCCGCGTCGTCGACTCGCGCACGAGCGACGACGGCACCTCCATCCGCCGCCGACGCCAGTGCCCGAACTGCGGTCGACGGTTCAGCACCACCGAGACGGCGAGCCTGAACGTCGTCAAGCGCAACGGCGTGCTCGAGTCCTTCAGCCGGGAGAAGATCATCTCGGGCGTGCGGAAGGCCTGCCAGGGGCGACCGGTGACCGACGGCGACCTCGCCCTGCTGGCCCAGAAGGTGGAGGAGGCCGTCCGGGCCTCCGGCACGTCCCAGATCGAGGCGAACGACATCGGCCTCGCCATCCTGCCGCCGCTGCGCGAGCTCGACGAGGTCGCGTACCTCCGGTTCGCGAGCGTCTACCAGGCGTTCGACTCCCTCGACGACTTCGAGGCGTCGATCTCGCAGCTCCGGTCCGAGCACGCCTCGCGTCCGCGTCCGGCCCGGTCGGTGGACGAATGAGGACGCCGTACCGGGTCCTCTTCGACGTGGTGTTCGCGCGCATGGACCCGGAGGACGCCCACCACCTCGCCTTCCGCGTCATCCGTGCCGTGCCGCGCCTCGGCCTCGCCCCCGTGGTGCGGCGGTTCACGGCTCCCCACCCCTCGCTCGCCGTCGAGGCGCTCGGGCTCCGGTTCGCGTCGCCGTTCGGCGTGGCGGCCGGCTTCGACAAGGACGCGCGGGGCATCGCCGGCCTCGGTGCCCTGGGCTTCGGCCACGTGGAGGTCGGCACGATCACCGCGCGGGCACAGCCCGGCAACGAGCGCCCGCGTCTCTTCCGGCTCGTGCCCGACGAGGCGGTCGTCAACCGCATGGGCTTCAACAACGGAGGCGCGGAGCAGGCCGCCGAGGAGCTCACGCGGGCCCGCCGTGCCGCCGTCCGCCCCGTGGTGGGCGTCAACATCGGCAAGAGCCGGGTGGTCGACGTCGACGACGCCGTCGACGACTACCTGGTCAGCACGCGCCTCCTCGCGCCCCTGGCCGACTACCTCGCCGTGAACGTCAGCTCGCCGAACACGCCCGGCCTCCGCGGCCTCCAGGAGCTCGACCGGCTCTCGCCGCTGCTCAGCGCCGTGCGCGACGCCGCGGGCCGGACGCCGGTCCTCGTCAAGATCGCCCCTGATCTCGACGACGACGGCGTCCGTCGCATCGGCGGGCTCGTCACCGAGCTCGGGCTCGCCGGCGTCATCGCCACCAACACGACCCTGTCCCGCGAGGGGCTCACGACGCCGGCGTCCGTGGTCGAGGCCGCGGGCGCCGGGGGAGTCTCCGGCGCGCCGCTGGCGGCGCGGTCCCTGGAGGTGCTCCGCCTGCTCCGCGAGGTGCTCCCCGCCGAGGTCTGCGTCATCTCGGTCGGCGGCGTCAGCACGGCGCGCGACGTGGCCGACCGCCTCCGGGCCGGTGCGACCCTCGTGCAGGGCTACACGGCGTTCCTGTACCGCGGTCCGCTCTGGGCCCGCCATGTCAACCGCGGCCTCCGGGCGCTCCGACGCCGAGGCTGACGCGGGGGCGCCCGCCCCGGCGACACGACGACGCCCCGCTCCTCGAGAGGAACGGGACGTCGTCGTGGTCCAGGCGCCCCCGAGGAGGCGCGGGCCCGTCTCAGAGGACGGGGAACTCCCGGCGCTTCACCTGCGGCTTCGGCAGGCGCATGGGCTTGAGCTGCATGCAGCGCATCGCGGCGTACCAGCGATTGCCCTTCTGGACGGCGTCGGCGCCGAAC
Organism: Frigoribacterium sp. Leaf164; assembly: GCF_001423665.1. NCBI lineage: Bacteria > Bacillati > Actinomycetota > Actinomycetes > Micrococcales > Microbacteriaceae > Frigoribacterium > Frigoribacterium sp. Leaf164. The sequence goes on along the minus strand of NZ_LMOX01000001.1, from coordinate 1,500,759 downwards.
TTCGCCGTGAGCTTCTTCGTGACCAGGTGGCCGGCGACGAGGCAGTCGACGATCGCGACGATGAAGAAGCCCCAGAGGACGAACAGGGTGGCCGCCTGGACGGCGGTGACGTTGACGAGGCTCATCACGATGACGAGCACCATGAGCGGGATCATCGCCTCGCCGACGCTGTACCGGGCGTCCACGTAGTCGCGGATGAAGCGGCGCTGCGGCCCCTTGTCGCGGACGGGGAGGAACTTCTCCTCGCCGTTGGCGAGGCCGATCCGGGCCCGGTCGCGCTGCTCGGCCAGGCGAGCCCGCTGGGCCTTCTGCGCCTCCTTGCCCTTGGCCACGAGGGGGCGGACGTTGGCCTGCTCCCGCTCGCGACGCGACGGGGTGGGGCGGCCCTTGCCCGCCGTCGTCGACTCGGGGTCGGCGACCTGCGTCGTCGTGATGGTCTTGTCTGATGCCTTCGCCACGGTGTCCTCGGGTCTCGTCGAGTTCCTAAGATTACCTGCATGACCGTCTCGCAGCATCCCGTCTCCCCGACCGACCCCCGCACTGTCAGCGAACTCGCGGAGGCCGTGCAGGGCGGCCTGCCCCGGACCATCGCCGACCTGAGCTCGCTCGTGCGGATCCCCTCGGTCTCGTGGGACGCCTACGACCCGTCGCACGTCGCCGCCAGCGCCGACGCCGTCGCCGAGCTCGTGCGGAGCACCGGCCTCTTCGACGAGGTCCGCGTCAGCAGCGCTCCGATCGGCGACTCCGGCACCACGGGGCAGCCCGCCGTCCTGGCCCGTCGTGCGGCGCGCGAGGGCAAGCCGACCGTCCTGCTCTACGCGCACCACGACGTCCAGCCCCAGGGCGACGACGCGGACTGGGAGACCCCGCCCTTCGAGCCCACCCTCAAGGGCGACCGGCTGTACGGGCGGGGCGCCTCCGACGACAAGGCCGGGGTCATGACCCACGTCGCCGCGCTCCGGGCCGTCCACGAGGTGCTCGGCGACGACCTCGGGGTCGGCGTCGCCCTCTTCATCGAGGGCGAGGAGGAGTTCGGCTCCCGCTCGTTCGCCGACTTCCTCCGTCAGCACCACGACGACCTCGAGGCGGACGTCATCGTCGTGGCCGACTCCGACAACTGGAGCACGACGGTCCCGGCCATCACGGTCGGCCTCCGCGGCAACGTGACCTTCCGCCTCACCGTCCGCACGCTGGCCCATGCCTCGCACTCCGGGATGCTGGGAGGCGCCGTCCCGGACGCCATGATGGCCATGGTCCGCCTCCTGGGCACGTTCCACGACGAGGTCGGCAGCGTCGCGGTCGCGGGCCTGGAGAGCCGCGACGCGGACCACCCGGAGCAGACCGAGGAGACCCTGCGCGAAGAGTCCGGCCTGCTCGACGGCGTCGCCCCGATCGGCACGGGCCCCCTCCTCAGCCGCGTCTGGTCGCAGCCCTCCATCACCGTGACCGGCATCGACGCCCCGTCGGTGGCGAACGCGTCGAACACGCTCCTGCCCGAGGTCTCCGTCCGCGTCAGCGCGCGCATCGCCCCCGGCCAGACGGCGGACTCCGCCTACGAGGCGCTCGAGGCGCACGTGCTGGCGCACGCCCCGTTCGGCGCCCACGTCGAGGTCACCGACGTCGACAAGGGCGACCCCTTCCTGGTCGACACCACCGGCTGGGCCATCGCCGACGCCACCGTGGCGATGACCGAGGGCTGGGGGGAGGCACCGCTCCAGACCGGCATCGGCGGCTCCATCCCCTTCATCGCCGACCTCGTGCGGACCTTCCCCGCGGCGCAGATCCTCGTGACCGGCGTGGAGGACCCCGACACGCGCGCCCACAGCCCGAACGAGTCGCAGCACCTCGGCGTGCTGCACCGGGCCGTCCTCAGCGAGGCCATCCTGCTGGCGCGCCTCGACGCCCGGGGCTGAGGCCCGCCTCCCTGCTCGTCCGCCGTACGAGGAACAAAAGCGGGGGAGTGCTGCTTACACTGGTCGACGACGAGTGTCCGACACTCCCACCGCCCGAACGGAGACACCATGACCGACACCGCGACCACCGCCCCCGTCGAGACGGCCAGCACGGCCGAGGCCGCCGCCCACGGCGTGCAGCTGACCTCCACCGCGGCCGACAAGGTCCGCAGCCTCCTGATGCAGGAGGGGCGCGACGACCTGCGCCTCCGGGTCGCCGTCCAGCCCGGCGGCTGCTCGGGGCTCATCTACCAGCTGTACTTCGACGAGCGACTGCTCGAGAACGACGCGACCGTCGACTACGACGGCGTCGAGGTCGTCGTCGACAAGATGAGCGTGCCCTACCTCGACGGTGCCGCCATCGACTTCGAGGACACCATCCAGAAGCAGGGCTTCACGATCGACAACCCCAACGCCCAGGGCAGCTGCGCCTGCGGCGACAGCTTCCACTAGATCGCTCCCGCCCGACCGGGCTGCCGGTCCGGGCCACCATCAGCACCGCGGTCCCGGGGATCGCCTCGTCAGGGGCGGTCCCCGTCGTCGTCCGTGAGCAGGGCTCCCGTCTCGATGTCGAACGAACGGCGTGCTGCGTTCGATCGACGGTGCAACCTGCGAGTAGGCTAGGGAAGTCCCGTCCTAGACTGGGAGATCCCCCTTGCTGTCGTGTCATCCGAGAGGTAACAGTGCGTTCTAACCGCCGTCTTCGTTGGGCCGCCATCCCCGTGGCCGCCGTCATGGCCCTGGTCTTGGCAGGCTGCACGACCGACCAGCTCCAGGGGTGGCTGCCCACCACCGCGGGCACCACCAACCACGTCGACAGCATCATCGGCCTCTGGGTCACGTCGTGGATCGTGCTGCTCATCGTCGGTCTCATCGTCTGGGGCCTCGTCATCTGGGCGTGCATCGCCTACCGCCGTCGGAAGGGCCAGACCGGCCTCCCGGTCCAGCTGCGCTACAACATGCCGATCGAGATCTTCTACACGGTCGTGCCCCTGATCCTCGTGCTCGGCTTCTTCGCCTTCACGGCCCGCGACCAGGCCGCCATCGAGGCGCCGACCGCCAGCCCCGACGTGAAGATCGACGTCTACGCCAAGCGCTGGGCGTGGGACTTCAACTACATCGACCAGCAGAACGAAGACGACAGCGTCTACTACCAGGGCATCCAGGCCCAGGAGCTCGGCGACGGCAACATCGACGAGAGCCAGCTGCCCGTTCTATACCTCCCCGTCGGCAAGTCGGTCGAGATCGACCTCAACTCGCGCGACGTGGCCCACTCCTTCTGGGTCGTCGACTTCCTCTACAAGAAGGACACGATCCCCGGCAAGACGAACTACATGTACTTCACGCCGGAGAAGGAAGGCACCTTCACCGGCAAGTGCGCCGAGCTCTGCGGTGAGTACCACTCGCTGATGCTCTTCAACGTCAAGGTCGTGTCGCAGTCCGAGTACGACGACTACCTCGCGACCCTCGCGCAGCAGGGCAACACCGGCCTGCTGGGCGACCAGTACAACACCAACACCAACGAGCCGAACAACGAGGCGCCCGTCGCCGCCGGCTCCGACGAGAAGTAAGGGCACGGTTCGATGACAGCCACCGCCACGCGTCCCACCACCGGTGGGACGCCCTCAGGTCAGGACTTCGGGGCCTCCAAGGTCGGCCGCAAGGGCAACGTCGTCGTGAGCTGGCTCACGTCGACCGACCACAAGACGATCGGGTACATGTACCTGATCGCGTCGTTCCTCTTCTTCTGCCTCGGCGGCGTGATGGCGCTGATCATCCGTGCGCAGCTGTTCGCGCCGGGCCTCGAGGTCGTCGCGACGAAGGAGCAGTACAACCAGCTCTTCACCATGCACGGCACGATCATGCTGCTGATGTTCGCGACGCCCCTGTTCTCCGGCTTCGCCAACGTGCTTATGCCGCTGCAGATCGGTGCCCCCGACGTCGCCTTCCCGCGGCTCAACGGCTTCGCCTTCTGGCTCTACCTCTTCGGCTCGCTCATCGCGGTGGCCGGCTTCCTCACCCCGCAGGGCGCGGCCTCGTTCGGGTGGTTCGCATACGCACCGCTGTCCGACACCACGTTCTCACCAGGGCTCGGCGGCAACCTGTGGGTCTTCGGCCTCGGCATGACGGGCTTCAGCACGATCCTCGGCTCGGTCAACTTCATCACGACCATCGTGACCATGCGTGCGCCCGGCATGACGATGTGGCGCATGCCGATCTTCACCTGGAACACGCTGATCACCTCGATCCTCGTGATCATGGCCTTCCCCGTCCTGGCGGCGGCCCTGTTCGGCCTCGGCTTCGACCGGGTGTTCGACGCCCAGGTCTTCAACCCGGCCAACGGCGGCGCCATCCTCTGGCAGCACCTCTTCTGGTTCTTCGGCCACCCCGAGGTCTACATCATCGCCCTGCCGTTCTTCGGCATCATCAGCGAGGTCCTGCCGGTCTTCAGCCGCAAGCCGATCTTCGGCTACAAGACCCTCGTCTACGCGACGATCTCGATCGCGGCCCTGTCCGTCACCGTGTGGGCTCACCACATGTACGTGACCGGTTCGGTGCTGCTGCCGTTCTTCTCGCTGATGACGATGCTCATCGCCGTCCCCACGGGCGTGAAGATCTTCAACTGGATCGGGACGATGTGGCGCGGTTCCGTCACCTTCGAGACCCCGATGCTCTGGGCGATCGGCTTCCTGATCACGTTCACCTTCGGTGGGCTGACGGGCGTCATCCTCGCCTCGCCCCCGCTCGACTTCCACGTCTCCGACACGTACTTCGTCGTGGCGCACTTCCACTACGTGGTGTTCGGCACCGTCGTCTTCGCGATGTTCTCCGGCTTCTACTTCTGGTGGCCGAAGTGGACGGGCAAGATGCTCAACGAGCGTCTCGGCAAGATCCACTTCTGGATGCTGTTCGTCGGCTTCCACACCACGTTCCTCATCCAGCACTGGCTCGGCGTCATGGGCATGCCCCGTCGCTACGCGACGTACCAGCCCGAGGACCACTTCACCTGGATGAACCAGCTCTCGACGATCGGCTCGATGCTGCTCGGCATCTCGATCCTGCCGTTCCTGTACAACGTGTACATCACGGCTCGTCGGGCGCCCAAGGTCGAGGTGAACGACCCCTGGGGCTACTCCCGCTCCCTCGAGTGGGCCACGTCCTGCCCGCCGCCCCGCCACAACTTCACGTCGATCCCGCGCATCCGGTCGGAGTCGCCGGCGTTCGACCTGAACCACCCCGAGGCCGGCCTCCCCGTCGGCATCGGCCCGGCGAAGGACGCCCCGGATGCCCCGACGTACGACGCTTCCAGCGACAAGGTGAAGTAGGACCCCGATGAAGACCAACGCCACGCTGTTCTGGATCCTCGCGATCTTCTTCTTCGCGCTCTGCGCCGTGTACACGGTGTGGAACATCATCGACGTCAACCGCGTCGAGTGGGCCGGCACCATGGGCATCGGCCTCGCTGGCGCCCTGGGTGTGTTCCTCGCCTTCTACATGGGTCGCTCGCACGCCGCCCAGGGCGGTGAGCTGCCCGAGGACCGTCTCGACGCCAACATCGACGACGGCGACCCCGAGCTCGGGCACTTCAGCCCGTGGTCGTGGTGGCCCATCCTGCTGGCCTTCTCGTGCGGCCTGGTCTTCCTGGCCTTGGCGGTCGGCATGTGGATCATCTACATCGGCGGTGCGCTGATCGCCGTGTCGCTGGTCGGTTGGGTCTACGAGTACTACCGCGGCAACTTCGCCCACTAGTCCCTCAGCACGACCACGCCGACGGCGCTCACCCTCTCCGGGTGGGCGCCGTCGTCGTGTGCCCAGACGCTCTCAGGGGCGGCAGCGGGGCGTGCGACAGGCTCTGACCCCTGACCATGGGGTGGGGCGGTCTCGCCTACAGCCTGAGCCCTGTCGGTGCCCTGGTGGAGGGCGCACGGTCACCGTGGCCGCTCAGGATGACCGCGAACGCCGTGTGCGGGCCCGTTGCCTGTCGACACTTCGAGCCCGACCCGCTCCTCGGGCCCCTCCATGGGTGTGCTTCTGGGCGTGCGAGGGCTGAGCGGTCCCAGGGGGGCCGTTGTTGCAGGGGTAGGGCGGGTTCCCGTCATCGCGGGCGCGTCACCGTTGACCCGCCGGGAGGGACGTGGACCCGCCGAAGGGACCGGGGGGCAACACAGGACGGCCCGGGTCCCTAGGCTTCGCGGATGCTCTCCTGGCCATGAACGCCGGAGGACCCGCGGTGCAGGACCACGTGAGCCGCTGAGCCGGTGCTCACGCGATGCACTGCCGTCGCTGCATCGCGGGTGGGTCTGGTTCCCGTCATCGCGGGCGCGTCAGCGTCGACCCGCTGTGAGGGACACGGACCCGCCGAGGGGTCCCTAGGCAACACCGGACCCCCGCGGTCAGCAGTCTCCGGTCCGGTGACTGGGGGAGCAGGGGCTGACCGTGCGCGCCGCGCGCTCAGCCTGCGCCGAGTGGAAGGGACGGCGCCGGGCCCGTCTCGTGTCGGATCGGGAGGCGCCGTCCATGCTCTCCCGCTCGTGAACGTCGAGGAAGAGAGGGCCGGAGCACTCGGGTGAGTGCCTACGTGCCGCGACCCTCGAGCCCGTCAGCCGGTGGCCATCACTGCCCCATCAGTGGAGGGTCACCCGTGGAACACGGGTGGACGGGTTCCTGTCATCTCGGGCTCGTCAGCGTCGACCCGCCGCGAGGGACACGGACCCGCCGCGGTGGCGAGGGGAGGGAACGGTCATCTGGCCGCTCTGCTGTCCGGCCTCCGCCCGAGCGGGCTTCAGCAGGCCCGAGCACGCCCGAGCAGGCCCGAGCCGCGTGTCACGGGCCACCGGCCACGGGGCGCCCGTCGCCGGCTGCAGCAGACCCGTGGACCACGAACGACGAAGGGCCCGACTGCCGGAGCAGTCGGGCCCTTCGTTGTGGTGCAGGGATCAGTGCTGGTCGATCGACCGGCGCTCGTCACCGGAGGGGACGGCCTCGTGGTGCGAGGACTCGATCTCCGAGCGCTTCACCGGGGCGATGCGGTCCTCGAAGAAGAACGACGACACCGAGGCGCGGAGACGCTGTACGGGCGTGATCTGCCCGTTGGCGTTCGGACGGACCATGAGGGGCTCGTACTCGTTGAAGTTGAGCAGCTTCCAGCGCTCGTACTCGTCGAGCTGCTCGTGGACCTCGACGTACTCGCCGCCGGGGAGGCGGACGATGCGGCCCGACTCGTAGCCGTGGAGGGCGATCTCGCGGTCCTTCTTCTGGAGGGCGAGGCAGATCCTCTTCGTGATCATGAACGCGATGAACGGGCCGAGGATGAGGCAGGCCTGCACCGTGTGGATGACGTAGTTGAGGCTGAGGTGGAAGTGCGTCGCCATCAGGTCGGAGCTGGCGGCCGCCCAGAGGCTGGCGTAGACCACGATGCCGGCGGCACCGATGGCCGTGCGGGTCGGGGCGTTGCGCGGGCGGTCCAGGATGTGGTGCTCGCGCTTGTCGCCGGTGACCCAGGCCTCGAGGAACGGGTACAGCAGCACGGCCAGGATGAAGACGACCAGGACCGCGATGGGAGCCAGGATGTTCATCGAGACGGTGTAGCCGAACGCCACGAACTCCCAGCCCGGCGGCACGAGGCGCAGGGCGCCGTCCGCGAAGCCGATGTACCAGTCCGGCTGGGTGCCGGCGGAGACGGGGGAGGGGTCGTACGGGCCGTAGTTCCAGATCGGGTTGATCGTGAAGAGCGACGCGATGAGGACGAGGACACCGAAGACGATGAAGAAGAACCCACCGGCCTTCGCCGCGAAGACCGGCATGACCGGGACGCCGACGACGTTCTCGTTCGTCTTGCCGGGGCCCGCGAACTGCGTGTGCTTGTTGATGATGAGCAGCAGCAGGTGGACGCCGAGCAGGGCGATCAGGAGGGCGGGCAGCAGCATGATGTGCAGCGAGTAGAAGCGACCCACCATGTCGGTGCCGGGGAACTCGCCGCCGAAGAGGAGGTACGAGATCCAGACGCCGATGACCGGGATGCCCTTGACCATGCCGTCGATGATCCGCGCCCCGTTGCCGGAGAGGAGGTCGTCGGGCAGGGAGTAGCCGGTGAAGCCCTCGGCCATGGCGAGCACCCAGAGGGTGAAGCCGACGACCCAGTTGATCTCGCGGGGCTTGCGGAACGCGCCCGTGAAGTACACGCGCAGCATGTGCAGCATGATCGACGCCACGAAGAGCAGTGCCGCCCAGTGGTGGATCTGGCGGAACAGCAGACCACCGCGGATGTCGAACGAGATGTCGAGCGTCGACGCCATGGCGGCCGACATGTTGAGGCCCTTCAGCGGCACGTAGGAGCCGTTGTAGTTGACCTCAGCCATGGAGGGCTGGAAGAAGAACGTCAGGAAGGTGCCCGACAGGAGGATCACCACGAACGAGTAGAGAGCCACCTCGCCCAGCATGAACGACCAGTGGTCGGGGAAGATCTTGCGACCGACCTCGCGGACGAGGCCCGACATGCTCGTGCGCTCGTCGATGTAGTTCGCCGTGGCGCCGAAGATCTTGTTCGTCCGGGTCGGCGCGAAGGCCGGCGCGGAGACTGTGGTGCCGTGCGACGACGGGGTCGTCGTGTCGGTACCCGGTGCAGGGGTGGTGGTGGTCACTTGGCGCGCTCCCAGAAGCTCGGGCCCACAGGTTCGTGGAAGTCGCTCTGCGCGACGAGGTACCCGTCAGCGTCCACGGCGATCGGCAGCTGCGGCAGCGGGCGCTTGGCCGGCCCGAAGATCACTTCGCAGTTGTTGGTCACGTCGAACGTCGACTGGTGGCAGGGGCAGAGCAGGTGGTGTGTCTGCTGCTCGTAGAGGGCCACGGGGCACCCCACGTGCGTGCAGATCTTGGAGTAGGCGACGATGCCGTCGTACTGCCAGTCCTCGCGTCCCTCGGGGATGTTGAGGTCCTCGGGCTTGAGACGCATGAGGAGGACTGCAGCCTTGGCTTTCTCCTCGAGCAGGTGCTCGGATTCGTTCAGGCTCTCGGGGATCACGTGGAAGACCGAGCCCAGGGTGACGTCCGAGGCCTTGATGCGAGCACCGGACGGGTCGCGGGTGAGGTGCATGCCCTCTTCCCACAACGTGTGACGGAGGACCTCGTTCGGGTCCTCGGCGGGAGCGAGGTCGCGGAAGAGCACGACCGCGGGGAGCGGGGTGGCGACGAGCGCGCCGATGAGGCTGTTGCGGATCAGCGCACGGCGCCCGAAGCCGGACTCCTGGTTGCCCAGGGCGAAGACCTCGACGGCCTTCCCGCGCGTCTCGTCCGTGCCACGGGTGCTGTGACGCATCTCCGTGATCTCACGGGCGGGCATGAGGGTCTTGGACCAGTGCACGGCACCGATGCCGACGGACAGGAGCCCGAGAGCGATGCCGAGGCCGAGGAAGAGGTTGTTGAGCCGGACGGAACCCGAGTCGCCGGACGTGATCGGGAAGGCCACGTAGGCGCCGATGGCCGCGATGCTGCCGACGATCGAGAGGAAGAACCAGGTGCTGACCTGGCGCTCCGCACGCTTCTCGGCCCGCGGGTCGATGTCGGTGACGCGGTCGCGGTGCGGCGGCTCGCCCGGGTTCTCGAAGACGTCCGTCGTCAGGACGGCCGTGCCGGCCGAGACCCGTCGGGGCTCGTGCTTCTCGACAGCCGAGCCCGTCTCCGGGGCCTCGTCGTCGTGCTGTGCCATGGGTGCTGCCTTTCAGTGAAGTACGAGGAGGGCCGCTAGTTGGAGCGGGCCGTGAGCCAGATGGTCACGGCGACGATCGCTCCGAGGCCGAAGATCCAGATGAAGAGGCCCTCGGCCACCGGGCCGAGGCTGCCGAGCTCGAACCCGCCGGGCGACGGGTTCTTCTCCAGGTACTTGAGGTACGTGATGACGTCAGCCTTGTCCTGCGGGGAGAGGTTGAGGTCGTTGAAGACCGGCATGTTCTGCGGGCCGGTGAGCATGGCCTCGTAGATGTGGGCCTCGCTGACGCCCTTGAGCGAGGGCGCGTACTTGCCCTCCGTCAGGGCACCGCCGGCGCCGGCGACGTTGTGGCACATGGCGCAGTTGATGCGGAAGAGCTCGGCGCCGTTGGTGGTGTCGCCGTCCGCGGCGAGGTACTCCTCGTCGGGGATGGCGGGGCCGGGGGCCAGCGACGCGACGTAGGCCGCGAGGTCGGAGACCTGCTCGTCGGTGAACTGGACGGGCTTCTCCTCGGCCTGCGGGCCGTTGGCCGCCATCGGCATGCGACCCGTGCCGACCTGGAAGTCGACGGAGGCAGCGCCCACGCCGATCAGGCTGGGGCCTTCGCCGGTGCCGTCGGCCGACAGGCCGTGGCAGGTGGCGCAGTTGGACGCGAAGAGCTTCTGCCCCTCGTCGACGCTCTGCTGCGAGGCCGCTGCGGGGGCGGACTCCTCAGCGGTGGCGGTGGAGGAGAAGAGCGCGTAGGCGCCGCCGGTCGTGAGCAGGCCCACGAGGAGGAGCGACGCCGTGGCGACGGGGCTGCGGCGGCCGGTCTTGGCGGTGCGTCGCGAGGAGGAGCTTCTGGTGAACATGCTGTGCGAACTTTCCGATGCCTATTTGAGGACGTAGACGACCATGAAGAGGCCGATCCACACCACGTCGACGAAGTGCCAGTAGTACGAGACCACGATGGCGGTCGTGGCCTCCTTGTGACCGAAGTTCTTGGCCGCGAACGCGCGACCGATGGTCAGGAGGAAGGCGATCAGCCCGCCGATGACGTGGGCGCCGTGGAACCCGGTCGTCATGTAGAACGCGGAGCCGTAGGCGCTCGAGCTGAGCGTCACGTGCTCGGAGATGAGGTGGGCGTACTCGAAGACCTGGAGGCAGATGAAGACCGCGCCCATGGAGTACGTCAGGAAGAACCACTCGACCATGCCCCAGCTGCCGACCTGGAAGAGGCGACCGGTGCGGCGGGCCTGCATGCGCTCGGCGGCGAAGACGCCGAACTGGCACGTGACCGACGAGAGCACCAGGGTGATGGTGTTCGTGAGCGCGAACGGGACGTCGAGCTTGGCCGTCTCGGCGGCCCAGAGACCGGGGGACGTGCTGCGCAGCGTGAAGTAGATCGCGAACAGCCCGGCGAAGAACATGACCTCGCTGCCGAGCCACACGATGGTGCCCACGGCGACCGTGCTCGGGCGGTTGACGACCGGCGCGCTGGAAGGCCTGGAGAGAGAGGTACTTGTCACGCCGTCCATTATGCCTGGTAAGTCGCCCTGGGTTTGCGCAGGAAACTCCGCGCCGGGAATTTCTGTTGACGACGAGCTACTTGGCGTGCTCCGGCCCGACGCTAGCCTGGGCACATGACCCACGAGCTCGCCTGGCCTGCCCTCATCGACGCCCTCCTGGCGCGTCGTGACCTCTCGATCACCGAGGCCACGTGGGCCATGGAGCAGGTCATGACGGGGGAGGCGACGCCGGCTCAGCTGGCGGCCTTCCTGGTGGCCCTGCGGGCCAAGGGCGAGACCGTCGACGAGATCGTCGGGTTCCGTGACGCCGTCCTCGCGCACGCCGTGCCGCTGCCCGTGCCGTCCATGGCCGTCGACATCGTGGGCACCGGCGGCGACCGCTTCGGGACGGTCAACGTCTCGACGATGGCGTCGATCGTCGTCGCCGCGACGGGCGTGCCCGTCATCAAGCACGGCAACCGCGCCGCCAGCTCGTCGTCGGGGTCGTCGGACGTGCTGGCGGCGCTCGGCATCGACCTCACGCTGGGCGCGGAGCGCGTCGCGGAGGTGCTCGCCGACGCCGGGCTCACCTTCGCCTTCGCGGCGGCCTTCCACCCCGGCTTCGGGAACGCGGCGGCGGTCCGGCGCGAGATCGGCGTGCCGACCGTCTTCAACTTCCTCGGCCCGCTCGTCAACCCCGCCCGGCCCGAGGCCAGCGCCGTGGGGGTGGCCCAGCTCGACAAGGTGCCCCTGATCGTCGGCGTGTTCCAGACCCGAGGCGCGACCGCTCTCGTGTTCCGCGGCGACGACGGCCTGGACGAGCTGACCACGACCGGCCACAGCCACATCTGGGAGGTCTCGACCGGATCGGTCACCGAGCACGACCTCGACCCCCTCGACCTCGGCATCCCGCGGGCCCGCATCGCGGACCTCGTCGGGGGGGACGCCGAGCACAACGCGGCGATCGCCCGACGCGTCCTCGCGGGGGAGACCGGGCCCGTCCGCGACATCGTCCTGCTCAACGCCGCGGCCGGCCTCGTCAGCTACCGGCTGGCGGCCGACCAGTCGGAACGCGACCGTCCGATCGTCGCCCGCTTCCGTGAGCAGCTGGCCGTGGCCCGCGCGGCGATCGACGGCGGCGCCGCCGCCGCCAAGCTCGACGAGTGGGTCGCAGCGACCCGACGGTCCTGACCCCCGGGTCCTGACCGGACCGTCTCGACCCGCCGAGCGCCGGGGTCGACGCCCCCGAGTACGGAAGAAGGGCCCGTTCCGAGGAACGGGCCCTTCTCCCTGCCGTCGACGCGTCAGCGCCGTGTCGTCAGCACCGTGTCGTCAGCACCGACGTCAGTTGACGTCCTCGTCGACCCAGTCGAAGGTCTTCGTGACGGCCTTCTTCCAGAGGCGGAGCGTGCGGTCGCGCTCGTCGGACTCGATGGCAGGAGTCCAGCGCTTGTCCTCCTGCCAGTTCGAGCGCAGGTCGTCGAGCGTCTCCCAGAAGCCGACCGCGAGGCCCGCGGCGTACGCGGCGCCGAGGGCGGTGGTCTCGGCGACGACCGGACGCACCACGGGCACGTTCAGGATGTCGGCCTGGAACTGCATCAGGGCGTCGTTGCCGGTCATGCCGCCGTCGACCTTGAGCTCCGTGAGGTCGACGCCCGAGTCGGCGTTGACCGCGTCGAGCACCTCGCGGGTCTGGAAGGCGGTCGCCTCGAGCGCAGCACGGGCGATGTGGCCCTTGTTGACGTAGCGCGTGAGGCCGACGAGGGCACCACGGGCGTCCGAGCGCCAGTACGGGGCGAACAGGCCCGAGAACGCGGGCACGAAGTAGACGCCGCCGTTGTCGTCGACCGTCTTGGCGAGCTCCTCGACCTCGGGGGCCGAGCCGATGATGCCGAGGTTGTCGCGCAGCCACTGGATCAGCGAGCCGGTGACAGCGATGGAACCTTCGAGCGCGTAGTGCGGAGCCGCGTCGCCGAGCTTGTAGCCCAGCGTCGTGAGCAGCCCGTTCTTCGAGTGGACGATCTCCTCGCCCGTGTTGAAGATGAGGAAGTTGCCCGTGCCGTAGGTGTTCTTCGACTCGCCCTGGTCGAACGCCGCCTGGCCGAAGGTCGCGGCCTGCTGGTCGCCCAGGATGCCGGCGATCGGGACCTCGCGGAGGAGGCTGGAGGCCTCGACGGTGCCGTAGACCTCGGACGAGCTCTTGATCTCGGGGAGCATCGAGCGGGGGACGTCGAAGGCCTCGAGGATGTCGTCGCGCCACTCGAGCGTCTCGAGGTCCATGAACAGGGTGCGCGAGGCGTTGGTGACGTCGGTGACGTGCACGCCTCCGTCGGTGCCGCCGGTCAGGTTCCAGAGGACCCAGGTGTCGGTCGTGCCGAAGAGCAGGTCGCCGGCCTCGGCCTTCTCGCGGGCGCCCTCGACGTTCTCGAGGATCCAGACGACCTTGGTGCCCGAGAAGTAGGTCGCGAGCGGCAGGCCGACGATCGGCTTGAACCGCTCGACGCCGCCGTCCGCCGCGAGGCGGTCGACGATCGACTGGGTGCGGGTGTCCTGCCAGACGATGGCGTTGTAGACGGCCTTGCCGGTGGTCTTGTCCCACACGACGGCGGTCTCACGCTGGTTGGTGATGCCCACGGCCTTGATGTTGTGGCGCGTGATGTCGGCGCGCGACAGGGCCTGGCCGATGACCTCGCGGACGTTCTCCCAGATCTCGGCGGGGTCGTGCTCGACCCACCCGGCGCGCGGGAAGATCTGCTCGTGCTCCTTCTGGCCGGTGGCCACGATCGACCCGGAGTGGTCGAAGATGATGGCGCGGGTGCTGGTGGTGCCCTGGTCGATCGCCAGGATGTAGTCGTCGCTCACGGGTGGTTCTCCTTCGTCGTTGATGGTGTCGACCACGGCACGGCGGGTGCGCCTCGGGTGGGCACGGCCGTGCCGCGGTCAGCGGTGAGTCGGTGTGGGGGTCAGGCGGCCAGGGGCAGCAGCGCGCCCGAGACCACGGCGGCGAGGGCGCCGCCGACCAGGGGGCCGACCACGGGGACCCAGGCGTACGACCAGTCGCTCGAGCCCTTGCCCTTGATGGGCAGGAAGGCGTGGGCGATGCGCGGGCCGAGGTCACGGGCCGGGTTGATGGCGTAGCCGGTCGGGCCACCGAGGGAGGCGCCGATCGCGATCACGAGGAAGGCGACGGGGATCGCGCCCAGCTCGGCCGGGGTGCCGCCGTTGGTGAAGCCGATGACCACGAACACGAAGGCGAACGTCGCGATGATCTCGGTGACGAGGTTCCAGCCGTAGTTGCGGATGGCAGGGCCGGTGGAGAAGACGCCGAGCTTGGCCGCGGGGTCGGGCTCCTCGTCGAAGTGGTTCTTGTACACGAGCCACACGAGGACGGCACCGATGACGGCTCCGATCATCTGGGCGGCCAGGTACACGAGGAACGCGACGAAGTCGATGTTGCCGAGGATCAGCTGCGCGAGGCTGACGGCCGGGTTGAGGGCCGCGCCGGAGGAGTACGACACCGTGACCGCGGCGAAGACCGCGAGCCCCCAGCCGAAGTTGACCATCAGCGTCCCGCCGTTGAAGCCCTTCGACTTCGTGAGGGCCACGTTGGCGACGACGCCGCCACCGAGCAGGATGAGCATGGCCGTGCCCACCACTTCAGAGAGAAAAATCAGTCCCAGGTCCACGTCGACCTTCCTTAGTCGTCGGGCGGGGTGCGACTGTGCACCACCGCGGTGAGCGTGTGGCCTCACCATAGACCCGGGCAACCCTCAGGAAGGTAGCCGAATCACCCGAGATGCACATATGTGCACGGAGCAGGTGCGTACGGCTCGGGGGGTAGCTTCTGACCAGGACGGTGCGAGCCTGCGCACCGCCGCCCGTTCCAGGGAGGAACTTCGATGAAGAAGCTCATCAACGATCCGAAGGACGTCGTCGAGGAGGCGGTGGCCGGCATGGGCCTCGCCCACCCGGGGCTCCTGCGGGTGTCTCACGACCCGACCTTCGTGACCCGCGCCTCCGGCCCGGTCAGCGGCAAGGTCGCGATCGTCAGCGGGGGAGGGAGCGGCCACGAGCCTCTGCACGCCGGCTTCGTCGGCCCGGGCATGCTGAGCGCCGCGGTGCCCGGCCCCGTCTTCACGTCGCCCACGCCCGACCCGGTCGTCGCGGCCACGCAGGCCGTCGACGGGGGAGCCGGTGTCCTCTACATCGTGAAGAACTACACCGGCGACGTCCTGAACTTCGAGACGGCCGCCGACCTCGCCGAGGCGGAGGGCGTCACCGTGGAGACGGTCGTCGTCGACGACGACGTCGCGGTCAAGGACTCCACCTACACGGCCGGCCGTCGCGGCGTCGCCGGAACGGTCGTCGTCGAGAAGACCGCCGGCGCGGCCGCCGAGCGCGGCGACGGCCTCGAGCAGGTCGCCGAGATCGCCCGCCGGACGAACGCCGCCACCCGCACGATGGGCGTCGCGCTCACCGCCGGCGTGGTGCCGCACGCGGGGGAGCCCAGCTTCACCCTCGCCGACGACGAGGTCGAGATCGGCATCGGCATCCACGGTGAGCCCGGTCGCGAGCGCGTGCCGCTCGAGCCCGTCGACCGCATCGTCGACCGCCTGCTCGGCGCCGTCCTCGACGACCTGGGCACCGCCTCCGGCGACCGCGTCCTATTGTTCGTCAACGGCATGGGCGGCACCCCGCTCGTCGAGCTCTACGTCGCCTTCCGCCGGGCGGCCGAGCTGCTCGCCGAGCGCGGCGTCGAGGTCGCCCGCACGCTCGTCGGCGACTACGTCACCTCGCTCGAGATGCAGGGCATGTCGATCACCGTGACCCGTCTCGACGACGAGCTGACCGAGCTCTGGGACGCTCCGGTCGAGACGGCCGCCCTCCGGTGGGGCCGGTGAGCCCGCTGCTCCGCCCCGCCGCCCCCCGCACCGCACCCCCACGAGGAGGAGACGCATGACACTCGACGCGACCTGGACCCGCGCCTTCATCGAACGGACGGCCGACGTGGTGCGCGAGCAGCGTGCCGCGCTGGTCGAGCTGGACCGCGAGATCGGCGACGGCGACCACGGCGAGAACCTGGAGCGCGGCTTCTCGGCCGTGCGGGCCAAGCTCGGCCAGCAGCCCGAGGACGCCACGCCCGGCCAGCTGCTGAAGATGGTCGCCACGACCCTCATCTCCACCGTCGGGGGAGCCTCCGGCCCGCTGCTCGGCACGGCGTACCTCAAGGGGGCCGCGGCCCTCGGCGACGCGACCGAGCTCGACTCCGCGGCGGTCGTGGCCTTCCTCACGGCGGCACGGGACGGCGTCGTGCTGCGCGGCAAGGCCGAGGTGGGCGACAAGACGATGATCGACGCGTGGACGCCGGCCGTCGAGGCCGCCGGCCTCGCGGCGGGCGACGGGGCCGAGCCGGCCGCCGTGCTGCGTGCCGCCGCCGACGCCGCCGCGGAGGGCGCCGCGTCGACCGAGCCGCTCGTCGCCCGCAAGGGCCGGGCCAGCTACCTCGGCGAGCGGGCGGTGGGGCACCGCGACCCGGGGGCGCAGTCGTCGTCGCTCATCCTCGCCGCGGCCGCCGAGGCCGCCGCGACCCCCGCCGCCGCCGCGACCACCGGGGAGGCGTGACCGTGGCCGGCGTGGGCATCGTCGTCGTCTCGCACAGCGCGGCGATCGCCGAGGGCACCGTCGAGCTCGCTCGCCAGATGGCGCCGACCACGACCCTCGTGGCCGCGGGCGGCACCGACGAGGGCGGCCTCGGCACGAGCTTCGACAAGATCTCCGCGGCGCTCTCGGCCGCCGACACGGGCCAGGGCGTCGTGGTGCTCTGCGACCTGGGCTCGGCGATCCTCACCACCGAGACCGCCGTCGACTTCCTCGACGACGAGGAGGCCGCGCGGGTCGTGCTGGCCGACGCGCCCGTCGTCGAGGGCACCGTCGCCGCGGCCGTCTCGGCGGAGACCGGCGGCACGCTGCAGGAGGTCGCCGCGGCCGCCCGCACCGCCTCCGGGGTCGCCGACCCGCACCGGGACGAACGCGAGCTCCGCGGCGGCGACGCGGTCGAGCGCTCGGTCGTCCTCGTCAACGAGTCGGGGCTGCACGCCCGGCCGGCCGCCGACCTCGTCACGCACGCGTCGCGCTTCCAGGCCGACGTCACGGTGAACGGCGTCGACGCGAAGAGCCTCCTGCGCATCATGGGCCTCGGGCTCGGCAAGGGCTCGACGGTGGCGATCATGGCCACCGGCCCCGACGCGGCCCAGGCCGTCGACGACCTCGTGGCCCTGGTGGAGGGCGGCTTCGGCGAGGGCTGATCCGACGTCGCCACGCCGCCACGACGGCGGCGCCGACGACGACGACGACGACGGCGGGCGTCCCGGGCTCAGGCCCGGGGTGCCCGCCGTCGCACGTGGCGGGTGAGCAGGAGGTCGCCCGCGACGAGCACGTGCGCCAGCTCGAGCTCGCGGAGGTCGCCGGCGACCCCGGTCGTCGAGCGGGCGATGCGGGGGCCGACGCCGCCCTCCAGGGTCGGCGAGTGCGTGAGGAAGAGCTCGTCGACCTCGTCCGCGGCGACGAGGTCGCCGAAGAGGGTCGGCCCGCCCTCGCAGTGCAGCTGTCGGAGGCCCCGGGCGACCAGTGCCTCACGCAGGAGGCGCGGGTCGACGCGGTCGCGGCCGCACGCGACGACGTCGGCGACGCCCTCGAGGGCCCTCCGCGCCTCCGGGTCCGCCTGGTCGGTGGTGAGCACGACCGGGCGCACCGGCGCGTCGCGGAGGACGGGGCTGCCGGGGTCGAGCCGGAGCGTCGCGGAGACCAGCGCGAAGACGGGGTGGTCGGGCAGCCCGCGCCCGCGGCGCCACGCGACGGAGGCGTCGTCGAGGCGCATCGGGCCGTAGCCCTCGTCGCGCACCGTGCCCGCCCCGACCACCACGACGTCCGAGACGCGGCGCAGCAGGTCGAAGACCCTCTTGTCGGCCGGCCCGCCGAGGCTGCCCGAGAGGCCGTCCGCCGTGGACGAGCCGTCGAGCGTCGAGACGAAGTTCACGCGGAGGCGCGGCTCGTCGCGGTCGCCGGGGTCGATCATCGCGAGCAGCTGGTCGTCGTCGAGGTCGACGCCGGTCGGGTCGGGCGGCAGCAGGCGGCGGAGGGCGGCCGGGTCGGCGACCGGGTCGCGGGCGGGCTGGTCGGGCACGGGGGCTCCTAGACGTCGTGTCGGGCGAGCAGCGGGGCCCGCCACCCCAGGATGCCCTCGAGCATGCGGACGGCGTCCACCGCCGAGGGCACGTCGTGCATCCGCACGACGCGCGCGCCGAGCAGCACGCACGCGGTCGCCGCCGCCAGCGTTCCGGCCAGGCGGTCGGGCTTCTCGCGGTCGAGCATCTCGCCGATGAAGTCCTTGTTCGAGACGGCGGCCAGCACGGGGAAGCCGAGGGCCGCGACCTCGCCGAGGCGCCGGGTCAGCTCGAGGGTGTGCACGGTGGCCTTGTTGAGGTCGTGGCCGGGGTCGACGACGATCCTCTCCTCGGGCACCCCCCGGGCCAGTGCGAGGTCGACGCGCCGGGACAGGAGGTCGACGACCTCGCGCGCGACGTCGTCGTAGCGGGGGTGCGGCCACGCGGTGCGCGGCGGCGCGAGGCTGTGGGTCACCACGAGGGTCGCCTCGCTGTCGGCGACGACGTCGGCGAGACGCGGGTCGTGCAGGGCGGTCGTGTCGTTGACGACCGACGCACCGGCGCGGATCGCCGCGGCCGCGACCTCGGGGCGGAAGGTGTCGACCGACACGACCACGTCCGACTCGGCGACCAGCGCCTCCACCACCGGCAGGACGCGGTCGATCTCGTCGGCCGCCGAGAGCTCGGGCCCCGGCTTGAAGGGCACGCCGCCGACGTCGACCCAGTCGGCGCCCTGCCCCGCGGCGGCCACGGCGGCCGCGACCGCGCTGTCGAGGGCGAAGGTGCGCCCCTGGTCGAAGAACGAGTCGGGCGTCCGGTTGACGATCGCCATCACCGCGACCTGCCGCGAGAAGTCGAACGTGCGACGGCCGATGCGGCGCACGGGCACCCGCAGCGGCACGGTGCCCAGCGCGGCCGGCAGCGGTGCCGGGTCAGCCACGGGGCGCCCCGATCAGCGCCATCGCCTCGGTGCGGGCGGCCGCGTCGCCGAGGCTGCCACGGCTCGCCAGCGTCACGGTCGAGCTCTGCGTCTGGCGCGGGCCGCGCGTCGTCACGCAGCCGTGGACCGCCTCGAGCACGACGAGCACGCCCGTGGGGGAGAGCCCCTCGTCGAAGGCGTCGGCGATCTCCTCGCCCAGCTTCTCCTGCAGCTGCGGCCGCGAGGCGAGGGCGTCGACGACGCGGGGCACGCTTCCGAGGCCGACGATCGAGGCGCCGGGGACGTACGCGACGTGGGCCACGCCGAGGAACGGCAGCAGGTGGTGCTCACAGACCGAGCGGAACTGCACGTCGCGCACGACGACGACCTCGCCGAGCTGGCCCGGCTCGGCCGGCACCGAGGAGGCGCGGACGAGCTCGGTCGCGTCGGTGCCCGTCCCCGAGAAGAACTCCGCGTACGCCTCCGCCACGCGCCGGGGCGTGTCGTGGAGGCCCGGGCGCCCCGGGTCGTCGCCCACGGCCGCGAGGATCTCGAGCACGGCGGCCTCGATGCGGGGCCGGTCGACGGGGGAGTGGCTCATGGAGCCAGTGTCGCAGGCCCCCGCCCGGACGTCAGCCGGGCGTCACCGTCCTCGACCGACGGGGCGGCCGGGGGCGGTCGACCGCTGGGGCGGTCAGCCGTCGGAGCCCGGGCGCGACTCGTGGTGGCGTCGGCCGTGGCTGCGCCGCGCCTCCTTCATCTCGGACTCGAAGAGGTGACGGCGCCCGCCGACGAGGTCCTCGCGGACGGCCGCCTCGCCCGCCCGGAGGGCGCTCCAGTAGCCGGCGTCGTAGTCCTCGACGACCTGGAAGGTCCAGCGGCCCTCGACGACGTTGCGCCCCACCACGTCGCGCTCCAGGCGGCCGGCGTGCTCGTGGTGCCCCGCCTCGCGGAGGAGGTCCACGGCCTCGCCGAGCGCCAGGTCGGCGGTGCCGGTCAACCGGTGGAAGCCGTAGAGCAGGCCCCGGGCGTGCTCGACGGCCTCGAGGGCCTCCGACAGCTTGCCGAGGGCCTCGACGGTGGCGTCGTCGACGCCGGCCGGGCGGACGTGCGCGTCGTCCGGTCCGTCGTCGGGCACGGGCGCGGGGGAGTCGCGGGTCGTCGTGTCGGGGGAGCCGGGGGTCACGGGGGCGGTCTCGTCGTCCATGACCCGACCCAACCACCGGGGCGGCGGGTAGCGTCCGCGGGGTGACGACGACCCCGGAGCGCCCCGCCCGACGACGGCTGCTGCTGCCCGGCCAGTGGGGGCCCGCGTTCGACGACGGGGGAGAGGTGCTCGTCGTCGAGGCCCTCGACGAGTTCTCGCGTCGGCCGCTGCACCGGGCCAAGGCGCACCTCTGGCTCTCGGCGCTCCGTCACCGGGTCGCCGAGCTCGGCGACCGCGCGGAGCACGTCAGGGTCGACCGCCTCGCCGACGCCCTCGCCGGGCGCGGCGACCTCGAGGTGGTGGACCCGCCCAGCCGCCACCTCCGCGCGGTCGTGCGCGCCGCCTCCCCGGCGGTCGTCGTGCTGCCGAGCCGCGGCTTCGTCACCAGCGAGGCCGACTTCGCCGACTGGGTCGCCGCCCGCCCCGGCCGCCTCCTCATGGAGGACTTCTACGAGGCCGTCCGGAGGCGCGAGGGCTTCCTGATGGAGGGGCCCGCCCCGGTCGGCGGCCGGTTCAGCTACGACGACGAGAACCGCCACGCGCCTCCCCGCGGCGCGGCCGGCCTGGGCCTGCCCGACCCCGTCTGGCCCGTCGAGGACGAGATCGACGCCGAGGTACGCGAGCAGCTCGACGCCTGGCGCGACGCCGGCCTCGTGACGTTCGTGGGGGAGGACGACCGTCGCCGGTTCGCCGTCACGGCCGAGGAGGCGGAGGCGGCGCTCGAGGACTTCGTCGAGACGCGGCTCGGCGACTTCGGCCCCTTCGAGGACGCCATGCTGTCGGGCGACTGGACGATGGCGCACTCGCTGCTGAGCGTGCCGATGAACCTCGGCGTGCTCGACCCGCGCCACGTGGTCGAGCGGGTGCTGCGGGCCTTCGAGGGAGGCGCGCCGCTCACCAGCGTCGAGGGCTTCGTCCGACAGGTGGTCGGCTGGCGCGACTGGGTGTGGCACCTCTACTGGCACCTGGGGGAGTCGTACGTCGACGAGAACGACGCCCTGGGCGCCCGGGTGGAGCTGCCCGTGTGGTGGCGGGGTCTCGACTCGTCGGGGGTCGAGGCGGCCTGCCTGTCGGACGCGCTCGACGTCGTCTCGCGGCACGGCTGGACGCACCACATCCAGCGCCTGATGATCCTCGGCAACTGGTCGCT
Source organism: Frigoribacterium sp. Leaf164 (assembly GCF_001423665.1). NCBI lineage: Bacteria > Bacillati > Actinomycetota > Actinomycetes > Micrococcales > Microbacteriaceae > Frigoribacterium > Frigoribacterium sp. Leaf164. Next base: position 1,479,176 of record NZ_LMOX01000001.1, on the reverse strand, counting down.
GCAGCGCGGTTACCGGCCCGACCAGCTCACCGAGTGGTTCACCGACGTCTTCGTCGACGGCACCGACTGGGTGATGCCCGCGAACATCGTCGGGATGTCGCAGCACGCCGACGGCGGAGTCGTCGCGACCAAGCCCTACGCGGCCGGCGGTCGCTACATCGACAAGATGAGCGACCACTGCGGCTCGTGCCGGTTCTCGCCGACCGTGCGGGTCGGCGACGACGCGTGCCCGTTCACCGCGGGCTACTGGGCGTTCCTGCACCGGGCCGAGCCGGCGCTCCGCGACAACGCCCGCATGCGGAACCCGCTGCGGCAGATGCGCGGGCTCGACGACCTCGAGGCCGTGGTCGCTCAGGAGGCGGCCCGCGAGATGCCGTGAGGGTCCCGGGGAGGGCCTGAGCGCTCCTCGTTCACGTTCGAGCTGACATAATGTGCATTATCGGTCACACCGAGAGCGGCCAGAAGGGGTGGGGTCGACGCCGTCAGAGCCCGCTTCGTGCAGGACGCCGCTCAGCGACCTGCGCGCAGCGCCTCGGCCACCGTGGCGGCGAGGTCGACGGGCTCGACGGGGTCGGTCGTCGACTCCAGCTCGTCGAGGCTGAACCAGCGCGACTCCAGGATGTCGACCCGTTCGTCGTCGGTCCAGTCGTCGTCGACGACCTCGAAATGAGGCAGTCTCACGACGAAGAACTCGGCGTGCCCGTGCGTATGGTCGGCGGCGTCCCAGGGCACCTCGAAGTCGTCGACCCTGACCACGGGGCCGACCTCGGCGACCACCTGGCCGGTCTCCTCGTGCAGCTCCCGGACCGCCGCCTCCTCGTGCGACTCCCCCGGGTCCACGCCGCCTCCCGGCGTGATCCAGCGGGCCGCGCCGCTCGTGTCGGGCGCCTTCGTCATCATGAGCAGCAGTCGATCGTGCTCGTCGAGGACGAGGAGGCGCGACGTCGGCCGGACGATCCGCTCGGTCACGAGGCGCCGCCTACGCGACGGGGACGAAGTCGGAGGTGTCGCCGACGAGGCGCGTGCGGTCGGCGGGCACCGGGTCGACCGCGGCCGCGGCGACCTCGGCGGCGAACTCGGCGACGTTGTAGAGCTTGCCGGCGCTCTCCTTGCGCGACGAGATGGCCCCGGGGTTCGAGCGCTCGAGCAGCGTCGCCGTGATGGTGCCCTCGATCATGTCGCCGGAGACCACGACGAACTCGACGCCGGCGGCCTCGAGCTGCGGCACCATCTCGAGCAGCGCGTCCTCCCCCGCACGCTTGCTCAGGGCCACGGGGAGGTACTCGGGCATCGTCTCGGTGGTGCGGATGAAGTGCGCCTGGTGGCTCGTCACGAAGACGACCCGCGAGCCCGGCTGCAGCAGGGGCAGCGCCGCGGTGAGGAGGGCGACCTGGGCGTCGCGGTTGAGCTTGAGCGCGTAGTCCTCGGCCATGCCGCTCTCCATGCCGCCGGAGGCGTTCATCACGAGGACGTCGAGGCCGCCGAGGCGCTCGGAGACCGTCGCGAACATCGCGTCGACGCTCTCCGGGTCGGTGAGGTCGGCGCCCACCGCGAAGGCGGTGCCGCCCGAGGCCGCGATCTTCTCGACGAGCTGCTGGGCGCGCTTCTCCTTGTTGCGGTAGTTCACGACGACCGACGCGCCGGCCTCGGCGAAGTAGCGCACCGTGTCGGCCCCGATGCCCCGGGACGAGCCGGTGACCAGGGCACGCGTGCCGGTGAGGGATCCTGCGGCGAGGGGGTTGGACACGGCGGGGGCTCCAGTCTGTGGGGCGGCACCGGCTCGGTCGCGGCGCCGGGGTGGCGGCTCGGGGTCGCCAGGCGACCCGTCCGAGCGTACCGCCCGACGGATGTCGGCGACGTGCGCTAGCGTCGAGGGAACGAAGGAGGCCGACGTGGACGTCGTCACCCAGTACGCGTGGATCATCTGGATCGCCCTGGTCCTGCTCTTCGTCGTGGTCGAGGTCACCACCCTCGAGCTGACCTTCCTCATGCTCGCGATCGGCAGCGTGGGCGGCCTGCTCGCCGACCTCTTCGGAGCACCGTGGTGGCTGCAGATCGTCGTGGCCGCCGTGCTCGCGGTGCTCCTCCTCTTCACCGTCCGGCCTCCCCTGCTCCGCGCCCTCGGCCGGGGCGGCGACCCGACGCCGAGCAACGTCGAGGCCCTCCTCGGCCTGCGCGGCACCGTCGTCGTCGCGCTCGGCCCCGACGCCGGGCAGGTCAAGCTCACCAACGGCGACACGTGGACGGCGCGCCTCCTGCCCACCGGCTCGGCGAAGGCGCCCGCCGGCGCCCTGCCCCCGGCCGTCCTCGACACCGGCAGCACCGTCGTCGTCACCGCCATCGAGGGGTCGACCGCCCTGGTCGTCCCCGCCTAGAAGGGACCCTGCATGGACTCCTCCGTCAGCGCCGGCACCATCGCGACGATCGTGGTCGTCGCGATCGTCGTCGTCCTCGTCCTGGTCGTGCTCTTCCGGGCCGTCCGCATCATCCCGCAGGCCAGCGCCGGCGTGGTGGAGAGGCTCGGCAAGTACCACAAGACCCTCCTCCCCGGGCTGAACCTCCTCGTGCCCTTCATCGACCGGGTCCGTCCCCTCATCGACATGCGCGAGCAGGTCGTCTCCTTCCCGCCGCAGCCGGTCATCACGGAGGACAACCTCGTCGTGTCGATCGACACGGTCGTCTACTTCCAGGTCACCGACGCCCGGGCCGCGACCTACGAGATCGCGAACTACCTCGGGGCGGTCGAGCAGCTCACGACGACCACGCTCCGCAACGTGGTCGGCGGCCTGAACCTCGAAGAGGCCCTGACGAGCCGCGACAACATCAACGGCCAGCTGCGCATCGTCCTCGACGAGGCGACCGGCAAGTGGGGCATCCGCGTCGGCCGCGTCGAGCTCAAGGCCATCGACCCGCCCGCCTCGATCCAGGACTCCATGGAGCAGCAGATGCGCGCCGAGCGGAGCCGCCGGGCCGCGATCCTGACCGCCGAGGGCACCAAGCAGTCGCAGATCCTCGAGGCCGAGGGCATGCGCCAGTCGGCCATCCTCCGCGCCGAGGGCGAGGCCAAGGCCCAGGTGCTCCGCGCCCAGGGCGAGGCGGAGGCCATCGACACCGTCTTCAACGCCATCCACCAGGGCGACCCCGACCCCAAGCTGCTCGCCTACCAGTACCTGCAGACCCTGCCGAAGCTGGCTGAGGGGTCGGCCAACAAGCTCTGGATCATCCCGAGCGAGCTGACCGAGGCGCTGTCGGGCATCGGCCAGGGCTTCTTCGCCCCGAAGAACCCGGACGCCCCCGGCTGGACGCCGAAGCCGACCACGAAGGTCTCGGAGATGTCGACCACCCCCGACCTCGCGACGACCGTCGACCTCGAGGCGGAGCCCGACCTCGGGTTCCCGACCGCGACCACGCCGGGCAGCACGAGCCGGTCGGAGACCGGCGCGACGGGCACGGGCACCGGCTCGGGTTCGGGCACCGGCACGGCCGCGCCTGACGCGGTGACGCCCGACGAGGGCACCACGCCGCCGGCGGCCCCGGCCGCTCCGTAGTGGAGGCGGGCGCTTCCGGCTGGTTCGGCCCGGCCGGGCCCCGGGTGCTCGCGCACCGCGGCCTCGCGGTCGACGCACCGGAGAACACGATGCTCGCGTTCGCCCGGGCCGTGGCGGCGGGTGCCGACTACGTCGAGACCGACGTGCACGCCACCCGCGACGATGTGGCCGTGGTCTGTCACGACGACGACCTCCGTCGCGTCGCCGGCCGGCCCGTGCGCGTCCGGGACCTCACCCTCGCCGAGCTGAGCCTGGTGCGCCTGCCTGACGACCAGGAGGTGCCGACGCTCGAGCAGGCCCTCGACGCGTTCCCGGAGACCCGCTTCAACATCGACGTCAAAGTGGCGGAGGCGGTCGACCCGACCGTGCGCGCGATCCGTCGAGTGGGTGCGCAGAGCCGGGTGCTGCTCACGTCGTTCGACCAGCGGATCCGTCGTCGCGTGGTGGACGCGCTGCCCGGCGTGGCCACCTCGGCGTCCTCCCCCGGCGTCGTGGGCGTGATGGCCGCCTCCCTCGTCCCGGTCACGGCCGTGCGGCACGCCCTGCTCCGGCGCGTCCTGCGCGGCTGCGGCGCCGTGCAGGTGCCGGAGAGCTGGGGGCGGCTGCGCGTCGTGACGGCGGCCCGCGTCGCCGACCTGGCGGCCGTGGGCGTCGAGACGCACGTCTGGACGGTCAACGACCCCGCCGTGATGCGCCGACTGCTCGCGCTCGGCGTGCACGGCATCGTCACCGATCGTGCCGACCTCGCCCTCGTCGAGGTCGGTCGGGGTGCTGCCGATCCTCTGTGAACAGACTGTGAATGTCTCTCACCTGAAACATCACGGCACGCTCTGACGTTAGAACGGGAGATCGCACCGCGAGAGGAGACCACACGCATGGCAGATCGCAGTTTGCGCGGGATGAGACTCGGTAGTCAGAGCCTCCAGAGCGAAGAGGGAGTCGAGTTCTCCCCCCGGAAGAAAGCCGTCTACCAGACGGAGGACGGCCAGACGTTCGACATGGTGTTCTCTGCTGAGGCAGAGGTGCCCGAGATCTGGCAGTCGCCGAAGAGCGGGCAGGAAGGCCGGCTGCTGTCGGCCGACGGCAAGCCCGTCGAGATCGAGGAGGGCGTCGTCAAGGTGCCCCGTACCCACTGGGACATGCTGCTCGAGCGCCGCTCACGCGACGAGCTCGAGGAGTTGCTGCAGGAGCGTCTGACGTTCCTCCGGGCCCGGCGCGGCCAGGAGAAGATCGGCGCGTGAAGATCGGGGCCTGAAGTTCGGCGCCCGACGATCGGCGCCTGACGCCGCTCCCCCACGACGCCCGGTCACCGTACGGTGGCCGGGCGTCGTCGTGCCCGGGGGCGGTCGGTGCCGGGATGGTCAGCGCCGGGCAGGGAGGTCGAACTGGCTCGGGTCGTCCAGCTCCTCCTCGAGCGAGCGCGGCCGACGGCCCGGGCGGAGGCGCGGGTCGGCCAGCTCGGGCCAGGCCGCGGTCTCGAGGGCGCGGCGTCGGCGCGACCGGCGACCACCGATCATGACCCGGGCGAGCACGAGGGCCGCCAGCCCGAGGAACGAGACGAACAGCTCGACGGCGCGGCTGGCCACGACGGCGGGCGTCGTGCCGGTGCCCAGGTCGACGGTGTGGACCATGGTGCCGGCGGTGAAGTCGGTGACGCCGGCCACGATCTGCCCGTCGGCGTCGATGACCCGGCTGGAGGCCACCGTGGAGACGCTGACCACGGGCCGGGCCGTCTCGAGGGCCCGTAGTCGCGTGATGGCCAGCTGCTGGGCGTTCTCGTCGGTGTCGCCGAAGTCGGCGTTGTTGGTCTGGGCGACGATCACCTGGGCGCCGTCGCGCATCATGTTCGTGATGAGCTGGTCGTCGACGATGTCGAAGCAGATCGAGATGCCGGCGACGAAGTCGCCGATCGGCATCGCCTCCGGGCGGGTGCCCGGCGTGTAGTCGCGAGCGATGAGGTCGATCAGGTCGGGGGCGAAGGGCCGCCAGAAGGAGCGGTCGGGCACGTACTCGCCGAAGGGGACGGGGTGCTTCTTGTCGTACTGGCCGGCGACCGCGCCGTCCTCCCAGAGGATCGACGAGTTCCAGGCCTCCTCGCCGTCGTCGGACTGGGTGATGACGCCGGAGAGGAGCGGGGCGTCGTAGCCGTCGCTGACGGCGTCGAAGACGTAGCGGCCGTAGGCGTCGCGGGTGGGGTCGCGGTCGCTGCCGCCCTCGGGCCACACGATGAGGTCGAGGTCGGAGCCGGCCGGCAGCCCCGACATGGCGAGCACCTGCGAGTTGAGCAGGTCGCCGGGCTCGCGCTCGTCGAAGTAGCCCGCGGGCCCGTTGCCCTGGACGCCGGCGATCGTGGCCGTGCCCGACGACGTCGTCGGCCACGCGGGGACGGCGAGGACGGCCGTGACGGCGACCGCGCCGGCGAGGACCCGCGTCGACGCCCGCACGTCGGCCCGGAGCGCCAGCTCGAGGACCGCCGCCACGAGCGCCACCATGAGGAACGAGAGACCGGAGATGCCGACCCACGCGACGAGCGGGCCGAAGGGGCTCTGCGACTGGCTGAGGGCCACGCGGCCCCAGGCGAACCCGCCGTAGGGCCAGTTGCCGGCGACGAACTCGCGCAGGGTCCAGAGGCCGGCGACGACCACCGGGAGGAGCACGGTCGTGCCGACGGCCCCGGGCCAGATGCGGGGCACCCAGCGGTACGCGAGCGTGACGAGCACCGCTCCCCCGGCGAAGAACAGGGCCTCGAGCGTCGACAGGGCCGCCCACGGCAGGGCTCCGAGGTACAGGCTCGTCCACGAGATGTGGACGAGGTAGAACGAGAGCCCGGCGACGAGCCCGACCAGGAAGGCCGACCCGGCCCGTCGGCCGCGGAGGCTGACGAGCACCAGGCCGATGCCGACGAACGTGAGGGGCCACACGTCGCCGTCGGGGAACCCGGCGTCGAGCACGACGCCTGACCCGGCCGCGACCACGAGGGCGAGCCAGAGCGGCAGACGGAGGGCGGTCACTCGGGTGGGCACCGTGCGATTCTAGGTGGCCGTCGCTGGGAGGCGCGGGTCGGCCCGGGCGCCCGGCCCCCGTGCCTCAGACGGCCGAGTACGAGACGATGCCGCGCCGCACGGCGTCGAGCGCCCGACGCGCCACGGGGCCCACCGGGAGGTCGGCCACGACGGAGAGCTGGTCGAGCAGGTCGATCGTCTGCTTCGTCCAGCGCACGAAGTCGCCGGCGGCGAGGTCGGCGTCCTCCAGCACGGAGTCGAGGCTCGCGCCCCGGGCCCAGCGGTGCATGGCCAGGGCCAGGCCGGGAGCCGGCGGCGTGCTGCCGGGCAGCCGGTGCTCCTGCTCGAGGTCGTCGAGCTCTGCCCAGAGCAGCTGTGTCGCGTCGAGGGCCTCGCGGTAGGCGCCCCGCGGCAGGAAGCGCTCCGACAGCTGCCCCTCGTCGCGTCGCGGCTCGTAGACGAGGGTCGCGGCCATGGCGGCCATCGACGGCACGTCGAGCTGGTCCCAGAGCCGGAGCCGGAGGCACTCGGCGACGAGCAGGTCGCGGTCTCCGTAGATGCGGCGGAGCGTGCGGCCGGCCGGGGCGACGGCCACCTCGGCGGTGCGCCCGTCGCGCCCCGCGCCTCCCCGGCTGGTGGGCGTGGCCGAGGTGGAGGCCGCGGGCACGAGGTAGCCGCGGTCGAGCAGCACGTCGGTGACGCGGTCGAAGACCTTCGCGACCGCGCCGGTGCGGCTGCGGATCTGGGCCGAGAGCTGGTCGGTCTGCTTCTTCAGCTTGAACCAGCGCTCAGACCAGCGGGCGTGCTGCTCGCGCTCGGGGCAGGCGTGGCAGGGGTGCTGGCGCAGCTGCTTGCGCAGCTCGGTGAGCTTCCGCTGGCGCTTGTCGTGCTCGCCGCGCGACTGGGCCTCGGCGCGGGCCGCGCCCTGCTTCTCGAGGTCGCCGAGCTCACGCCGGAGCAGCGTGTACTCGCCGAAGTCGCCGAGGTGGCAGGTCATGCTGCGGGCGTAGCCGTCGAGGCTCTCCTGCTGCGTGCGCACCTTCCGCGCGAGGTCGACCACGGCGCGGTCCGCCTGGAACTGCGCGAACGAGGTCTCGAGGATCTCGCGCGTGCGCGACCGGCCGAACTGCTCGATCAGGTTGACGGCCATGTTGTACGTCGGCCGGAAGCTGGAGTTCATCGGGTACGTGCGGCGGGAGGCGAGGCTCGCGACCGCCTGGGGGTCGAGCCCCGGCTGCCACTGGATCAACGAGTGGCCCTCGACGTCGATGCCGCGGCGGCCGGCCCGGCCGGTGAGCTGCGTGTACTCCCCCGGCGTGATGGGCACACGGGCCTCGCCGTTGAACTTCTCGAGCTTCTCGAGCACGACCGTGCGGGCGGGCATGTTGATGCCGAGCGCCAGTGTCTCCGTCGCGAAGACGACCTTGACGAGCTTCTTCTGGAAGAGCTCCTCGACGACCTCCTTGAACGCGGGCAGCAGGCCCGCGTGGTGGGCGGCGACCCCGCGCTCGAGCCCGTCGAGCCACTGCCAGTAGCCGAGCACGGCGAGGTCCTCGTCGCGGAGGGTGCGGCAGCGGGCCTCGACGATCTCGCGGATCTCGTCGCGCTGCTCGGCGGTCGTCAGGCGGATGCCGGAGCGCAGCACCTGCTTGACGGCCTGGTCGCAGCCGACCCGGCTGAACACGAAGAAGATGGCGGGCAGCAGGTTCTGGTCGTCGAGCATCTCGACGATCCGCCACCGGTCGAGGCGGCCGCCCTGGTGCGGGGTCGGCGGCACGACGTGGCCTCGGGGGCTGCGCCCCGACCAGCGGTCGCTCGTGCCGCGGCCCCGCCCGCCGGGCCCTCCGCCCCGCCGCGACATGGAGGTCGCCCGCAGGAGCTCCGGGTTGACCCGGTTGGTGGCGGCCTGCCCGCTCGAGTCGAAGAGGTCGAGGAACTTGCCCCCGACGAGCACGTGCTGGTCGAGCGGGACGGGACGGTCCTCGCTGACGATGACGTCCGTGCCGCCGCGGACGGTCTGCAGCCAGTCGCCGAACTCCTCCGCGTTCGACACGGTCGCGCTCAGCGACACCAGGCGGACGTCGAGGGGCAGGTGGATGATGACCTCCTCCCACACCGCGCCGCGGAACCGATCGGCGAGGTAGTGCACCTCGTCGAGGACGACGTAGCGGAGGTCGTCGAGCATCTCCGAGCCCGCGTAGAGCATGTTGCGGAGCACCTCGGTCGTCATGACCACGATGCGCGCCCGCGAGTTGACGTTCGTGTCACCGGTCAGCAGCCCCACCTCGCCGGCGCCGTACTCGGCGACGAGCTCCTGGAACTTCTGGTTGCTCAGGGCCTTCATCGGCGCCGTGTAGAAGACCTTGTCGCGGGGGTGCTGCATGGCGAGGTGGATCGCGAACTCCGCGACCAGGGTCTTGCCGGCCCCGGTCGGCGCGGCCACGAGCACGCTGTTGCCCGCCTCGACGGAGGCGCAGGCGGCCTCCTGGAAGGGATCGAGCGCGAAGCCGAGACGGGAGCGGAACGACTGCAGCTGCGGCGACCGCACCCGGGTCTTCGAGGCGGCGAACCGTTCGGCGGGGCTGAGGTCGCTGCTGGTCATCTGGCTATCCTCCCGCGAGTTCGGCGTCGAGGGCCGCCACCTTCTTCGCCACCTGCCTGTCGTGCAGCCAGGCGACCCCGGCCGCGGCGAAGTAGAGCACCACCATCGGGATCGCGAGCAGGAACATCGAGAACACGTCGGCCGCCGGGGTCGCGATCGCGGTGAAGAGCGCGATGAGCAGGATGGCGACGCGCCAGCCCTTGATGATGCCCACGGCGGAGATGACGCCGACGAAGTTGAGCAGCACGAGGAAGACCGGCAGGACGAACGCGATGCCCACCGCGAGGATCAGCTTGAGGACGAAGTCGAAGTACTGCTTCGCGTCGATGATCGCCGCGTCCTCCGCCGCGACGAAGCCGGTGAGCGCCTCGACGATGTGCGGCAGGACGTAGTAGCCGCTGGCGCAGCCCAGGAGGAAGAGCGGGATGGCCGAGCCGATGAAGCTGACCGCGTAGACCTTCTCACGTCGGACGAGCGCGGGGACGATGAACGCCCAGACCTGGTAGAGCCAGACGGGGCTCGACAGGATGACTCCGACGGTCACCGCGATCTGCAGGCGCAGGTCGAAGCTGCCCGCGATGGTCGGGTAGTTGAGCGTCGCCTCGGTGCCCCGCGCGACCGCCATCTGCGTGATGGGCCCCCGGAGCACGTCGAGCACCCAGGAGGAGAGCGCGAAGCCGGCGACGCTGGCGAGGATCAGCGCGAGGGCGGACCGGAACAGCCGCTTGCGGAGCTCGACGAGGTGCGCGCCGAGCGACATCCGGCCGTCACGGGACCGCTGACGGGGAGCACCGCCGCCCTCGCTCGTGCCGGTGCTGGTGGTCGCGGCCACGCGCTAGAGCTTCGGCGGCAGATCGTCCCCGTGCACGGGGCGGGTGGTCGTCGAGGACGTCGACCGCGGTGCGTCGTCGACCGTCGGACGGCGGACGTCGTCGTCGGCCGTCTTCTTGTCGTCGCCGATCTCGTTCTTGAAGATGCGCATCGACTGGGCGATGCTCTTCGCGAGCCCGGGGAGCTTGGGCGCACCGAAGAGCAGCAGGATGATCGCCAGGATGATGATCAGGTGGAAGCCGGTGAGGTTGCCGAGCATGAGGTCCTCCTCGCGGGACGGATGAGTGGCAAGTGTACCGTGCCGTCCCTGGGCGGCCTCGGTCAGCCCGCGGCGGTTCCCTCGGCGTCGTACTCGGCCGCGGCACGACGTGCCCACTCCGCGACGGCCCTCCGCACCTCCGGCGGTGCCACGACGCAGGCCCGCCCCGGCAGCCCGGCGACCAGGCGGGCCACCGTCCCGTGGTGCGACACCCGGAGCGAGAGGCGCGTGCGGCCCTCGTCCGCTCGCTCGACGTCGGTCGGCGACCAGTCGTCGAGCAGGGCGGCGGCTGCGTCGTCGATCTCGATCGTGACGACGACGTCGTCGGGAGAGCCCTCGAAGAGCGTGTCCGGGAGGGAGAGGTCGGAGGCGCGGTGCGTGATGGGCGCGTCGGTGAGCGCCGGTCGTGACATCCGGTCGACGCGGAAGGTGCGCAGCCCCTCGCGCACGTGGTCCCAGGCGCGGAGGTACCAGTCGGCGTCCAGGGACTCGACCCGCAGCGGGTCGACCCGTCGACGCTCGGCACGGCCGCGGACCCCGGCGTAGTCGAACTCCAGCTGGACCCCCGCCTCCACCGCACGGCCGACGACGGCGAGGGCCTCGTCCGACTCGCTCTCGGCGACGGCCACCTGGCTCGGCTCGCTCGACGCGCCCCGCGAGAGCTTCGCGGTCAGCGAGGCGACGGCGGCCCGGTCGGCGTGGTCGGGCAGGGACGACAGGTACTGGAGCCCGGCGATGAGCGCCGCCGCCTCGCGGGACGAGAACCGCGGCGACTCGTCGATGGCGACGAGGTTCGTCAGCACGATGACGTCGTTCTGCTCGAAGTCGTCCCACGCGATGTCGAAGAGGTCGCCGTGCTGGTACTGCGATGTCTCTCCGGGGATGCCGGAGACCGCGATCAGCTCGACCGCCCGCCGGATCTCCGCCGTGCTGACGGCGAAGTGCTCGGCCGCCTCGGCGACGCTCACGCGCTCGTGGTCGATCAGCCACGGGACGAGGGCGAGCAGGAAGGCCAGCTTGTCGGTCGCCTGCAGCGCGGGTCGGCGGTCGCTCACGATCGGGCCCCGGTCTCGATCGAGGAGCCCACGGGCCGTGCTCCGTCGTCGTCGTGGTCGGCGACGAGGCGTCGCAGGCGCTGCACGACCAGCTCGCGGAGGTTCGCGGGCTCGAGGACGGTGACCTCCGGGCCGAACGAGGAGAGCTCCTCGGCGAGGATGGACGCGTCGGAGTAGTGGACGGCCAGCACGTCGGCGCCCCGGGACTCCGTCCCCCGGCGCTTCGAGAGCCGGGTCTCGGCGTCCGACGCCTCGACCACGCGCACGAGCGCGGTGTTCGACCGGCGCAGCTCCTCCAGCCCCGCGAGGGCGGAGTCGGCGGTCGCGTCCGCCGGCCGCGGGAAGGAGCGGCCGGTGACCGTCACCGGGCCGACGATGCGCGAGAGGAGGAAGTTCTTCCGCGAGCCGGTGTCGGGCTCGATCGCCGGGACCATCCAGCGCCCCTGGTGCTGGACGAGCGCGAACGGCGCGACCTCGCGGCGGCGGGGCCGGGCCTCCCCCGGCTTCAGGTAGTCGAACCGCACGACGACCCCGCGGTCGAGGGCGGTGCGGAGCGGCTCGAAGGCGGCGTCGCGGGACCGGATGCGCGGCGCGTACTCGAGCTCGGGCACGGTGGCCGTCCCGCCCAGCGAGCGGAGCTTGAGGAGGGCCCGGCGGGACTCGCCCGAGAGCGTGCCCTCACGCCAGACCATGGCCGCGAGGGTCAGCAGGGCCGTCTCCTCCGGCGAGAACGAGATGTCGAGGGGCAGCTCGTAGCTGCCGCGCGGGATGCGGTAGCGGAGGAGCTGGTTGTTGCCGGAGGCCGCGGGGTCGTCGACGGTCTCGAGAGGGACGCCGAGCTCGCGGATGTCGTCCTTGTCGCGCTCGAACTGACGCTCGAGGGCGGCGTTGTCACCGGCCGAGGAGTACTTCTGCCGGTAGCCCTGGACGGTCGACAGGACCTCCGACTTGGTCAGCCCGGTGTCGGTGGCGAGCAGGGCCAGCACGAGGCTGAACAGGCGCTCTTCGACGGGGATCCGGGGGGCGCGGGCGGCGGGCACGCGATCGATCCTAGGCCACGGCCGAGGTCGGCGACCCGCCGTGCGGGGCACCGACCTCCGGGGCCGCGGACGGGCTCAGAGGGAGCCGAGCACGTCGAAGACGTACACGTAGCTGTCCGCGCCGCCGGCCTCGGCGGCCGGGATGACCGTCATGACCTGCGAGCCGACCTGCTGGCCGACGAGCGCGTCGCGGATCGAGGCCGGGAGGGCCGGGTCGCCGAGGTCGACGGTCGTGGCCGTGTCGCCGTTGTTCCAGGTGGAGGCCGAGACCGTCGAGGGGGTGGCCCAGGTGACGGCCGTGAACTGCACGACGGCGGTGTCGTCGGCGGTCAGCTCGTGGCCCGAGCCCTCGCGGACGAGGTGGGTCTCCTGCGCGGTCGGCGCGTCGGAGTCGGGGACGGAGATGCCGGGAGCGCCGCTCGGGGCGGTGACGACGGCCGGCAGGCCGCTCTCGCCGGGCACGGGGCGGCCGTCGGCCTTCGGCAGGAAGGCCTGCTTGACGTCGACGATGGCGACGTACGCGGCATCGGGGTCGTCGGTCGGCTCGACGGCCGAGCCCTGGATCGAGGCGGAGAGCTCGGAGGCCTTGACGGCCACGACCACGCGGGAGCCGACGGTCGAGCACTCGAGCGCCGCCGCGAGCGGGGCGAGGGCCTGGCCGCCGACCGTGATCGGGTTGGCGGCGGTGCCGTCGTAGCCGCTGTCCTCCACCTCGCGCCCGGTGGCTCCGTCGTAGAGCGTGTAGTCGATGATGACGGGCGAGCCGTCGACGAGACGCTCGCCGTCGCCCTCGATGAGGGTCGACACCTGGGTCTCGGTGGTGACGATGGGGCTCGGCACGTCGGCGTCGGGCTTCTCCCCGAACGAGCCCGTGGCCGTGACCACCGAGGCGGCGTCGCCCGTGGGCGGGCAGCCCGACGAGCCCGGTCCGGAGTCGCCGGCGCACGCGGTCAGGGAGGCCAGCAGGCCGACGGCGACGACGAGGGCGGGGATGGTGCGCACGGGGCCTCTTTCCATGGTGCGGCCGGGCCGCGGGTGCTTCGGGGGCGGCGGGGCCGCGAGGAGCGGCCGGGAGCCGCGGGATGCGTCGGACAGCTTACTGGGCGTCACGCGAGGGGTCGGCCGCCTCGCTCGCCGGGGCTGCGGCCTCGGCGTCGGGCGCGCTGCCCGCGGCGACGGCCTCGGCGGCCCCGATCGCGGCGTCGGCGGCGGTGCGTGCCTGACGGGCCGTCTTGCGGAGCTTCTTGTCGCTGGCCGAGCGGTCGCCCAGGGCGCCGGGCGTCCAGGCCTCGACGTCGGCGTCGGAGTAGTCCGACTTCGACGGGCGGCGCTTGAGCTGCGGCAGCACCGCGCCGGGGGCGAGCCGACGAGCGGTGATGAGGAACCCGGTGTGGCCGATCATGCGGTGGTCGGGTCGCACGGCCAGGCCCTCGACGTGCCAGCCGCGCACGAGCGTCTCCGAGGCGTCGGGCTCGGTGAACGACCCGGAGGCGCGGAGGGCCTCCGCGACCCGCGACAGCTGCGTGGCGGTGGCGACGTAGCAGATCACCAGGCCGCCGGGCTTCAGGGCCGCGGTGGTCGCCTCCACGCACTCCCACGGCGCGAGCATGTCGAGCACGACGCGGTCGACCGTCCCGTCGGGCATGACGTCGGGCAGGCTCTCGACGAGGTCGCCGACGGTCACCGACCAGTTCTCGGGCTCGGCGCCGAAGAAGCTCGTGACGTTCCCGAGCGCCACGTCGGCGAACTCCTGGCGGCGCTCGAAGGAGGCGAGCCGGCCCTCCGGGCCGATCGCCCGCAGCAGCCACAGCGACAGGGCGCCGGAGCCCACGCCCGCCTCGACGACGGTCGCCCCGGGGAAGACGTCGGCCAAGGCGACGATCTGGGCGGCGTCCTTCGGGTAGACGATGGCCGCGCCCCGGGGCATCGACATCACGAAGTCGCTCAGCAGCGGCCGGAGGGCGAGGTACTCGTCGCCGGTGGTGCTCGCGACGACCGAGCCGTCGGGCAGGCCGACCATGTCGTCGTGGGCGATCATGCCCCGGTGCGTGTGGAACACGGCGCCGGGCGTCAGCACGACCGTGTTCATCTTGCCCTTCGGGCCGGTGAGCTGGACCTTGTCGCCCTGGAGGAACGGCCCGGACTGGCGGCGGGTGGCGGTCATGCGGTGCTGCTTTCGGTCGGTGCGCGCGCCCGGAGGGCGGGGGCGTCGAGGAGGCGCGGGGTGCGCCCCGGGGGTCAGGAGTCGGTCGTGCGCTGCTCGCGCAGGCGGCGCCCCGCGGCGTGCAGCTCGCGGAGGTCGGCGAGGGTGGTGCCGACCAGCGTGGTGCGGCGGACGTAGCCCGCGTCGTCGGCGAGGGGCGCGTGGTGCTCGACGCCGAGCGCGACGGCGCCGGCCGCGACGGCGGAGGCGAGGCCCGGGACGCTGTCCTCGACGGCGACGCAGTCGGCGACGTCGACGCCGAGCAGCTCCGCCCCCCGGAGGTAGGCCTCCGGGTGGGGCTTGGCGTGCTCCACGTCGTCGCCCGCGACCACGGCGTCGAAGGCGTCGAACTCGATGGCGTCGACCATGAAGAGCGCCATGCGGCGGATCGACATCGTGACGAGCGCGGTCGGCACACCGGCGGCCCGCAGCTCGGCGAGGAGCTCCTTCGCGCCCGGGCGCCACGGGACGTGGACGGCGCAGCGCTCGAGGACCGCGGTCGTGAGGTGGTCGATGATGGCGTCCTCCGACATGTCGACGCCGTGCTGCTGCAGGACGCGCGACGAGTGCCAGAGGCCGGAGCCGATCAGCGTGTCGCCGTCGGCCTTCGTCCAGGTGCCGCCGAACGAGCCGACCAGGGCGACCTGGGACTCGAACCAGTAGGGCTCCGTGTCGACGAGGGTTCCGTCCATGTCCCAGAGGACGGCGGCAGGCAGGAGATCGGTCACGACGGAGGAGTCTACGGGAGGGGGCTCCCCCGGCGGGCGACCCGCGCCTCCTCGTGCTCGGTCTATCGTGGTCCGAGACGTCGAGGGCCTCTCCCCGACTCGGTGAGGACACGGTGACTGACACGTCTGACTTCGCGACGGGACGACTCCTGGTCGTCGCTTTCGAGGGCTGGAACGACGCCGGCGAGGCCGCCAGCGGCGTCGCCAGGAGCGTGATCGAGTCGCTGTCGCTCGAGGCGGTGGCCGAGCTCGACGGCGAGCGGTACATCGACTACCAGTTCAACCGGCCCCAGGTGGGGCTCGACGACGACGGCGGGCGCTCCCTCGTCTGGCCGCGCATCCAGCTGCACGCCACGCCGGACTCCTCGACGTCGCTCGCGGCGGCCCCGGTCGACGCCCCGGGCACCGAGGTCTTCGTGCTGCTCGGCGCGGAGCCGTCGCGCAGCTGGCGCAGCTTCGCGGCCGAGATCGTCGACCTGGTCGACGTGCACGACGTCACGTCGGTGGTCTTCCTCGGCGCCATGCTCGCCGACGTCCCGCACACGCGGCCCATCTCCGTCTTCGTGAGCAGCGACAACGACGACGTGCGCACGCGGCTCGGGCTGGAGCGCAGCAGCTACGAGGGCCCCGTGGGCATCCTCTCCGTGCTCGGCGACGCCCTCGAGCAGGCGGGCGTGCCGACGCTCGCCATCTGGGCCTCCGTGCCGCACTACGTGCACGCGTCGCCGTCGCCGAAGGCGACCCTCGCCCTCATCGAGAAGCTCGAGGAGGTCGCCGACGTGCAGGTGCCCCGGGGCGAGCTCGAGGCCGAGTCCGCCGCGTGGGAGCAGGGCATCGACGCTCTGGCCGCCGACGACGACGACATGGCCGGCTACATCGAGCAGCTCGAGCAGGCCCGCGACACCGTCGACTCCCCCGAGGCGAGCGGCGAGGCGATCGCGCAGGAGTTCGAGCGGTACCTGCGCCGACGCGACGGCAAGGCCGGCGACGGGCGCGACGGCCGCGACGACCCGCGGTTCCCGCCCGCGGTCTGAGCGAGGCCCCGGCGAGGCGGGGCCGTCAGCGCTTCTCGCCGGGGACGGCCACGCCGTTCTCGTAGGCGAAGACGACCGCCGCCGTCCGGTCGCGCAGCTCGAGCTTGCCGAGCACGTTCGAGACGTGCGTCTTGACGGTCGCCTCGCCGAGGTAGAGCGCCCGGGCGATCTCCGCGTTGGACTCGCCGACGGAGAGCCGGTCGAGCACCTCCCGCTCCCGCTCGGTGAGGAGGGCGAGGCGCGGGCTCGGGGCCGGCGGGCGGCGCTCCGGCCCCGCGAGGGCGCGCGCCACGACGTCGCGGGTCACCTCCGGGGCCAGCAGCGCGTCGCCGCGGTGCACGACGCCCACCGCGTCGATGAGCTCCTCGGGGCCCGAGGTCTTGAGCAGGAACCCGCTCGCCCCCGCCTGGAGCGCCCGGAAGAGGTAGTCGCCATGCCCGAAGGTGGTGAGCACGAGCACGGCGGGTCCGTCGACGGGGCGCTCGGCGAGGATGCGCCGGGTGGCCTCGAGCCCGTCGAGGCGCGGCATCTCGATGTCCATCACGACGACGTCCGGCCGCGTCTCGCGGGCGACGTCGACCGCCTCGAGCCCGTCACGGGCCTCCCCGACGACCTCGAGCCCGTCGGCCGTGTCGAGGATGATGCGGAACCCGGCCCGGACGAGCTCCTGGTCGTCGACCAGGAGGACTCGGACGGGCTGCCGGGCCGTCACCGGGCGACCCCGGACGACCGGGGCGCGGGGCTCGCCGGCGTGGGCTCGCGGCCGGGCACCGCGCACGACGCGACCGGGAGGACCGCCCGGACGCGGTAGCCGCCGCGGGGCAGCGGCCCGACCTCGAGCTCGCCGCCGTGCAGGTCGACCCGTTCGCGCATCCCCCGGTGCCCCAGCCCGGTGCCCGTCGCGGACGTCGTCCCGGGCGACCCGCGGTCGCCGGAGCCCCGACCGTCGTCGACGACCTCGATCTCGACGGTGCGGTCGTGACGCCGGAGCCGGACGACCGCGACGGAGGCGGAGGCGTGCTTCAGCGTGTTGGTCAGAGCCTCCTGGGCGACGCGGTACACCGTCACCCCCGTGCTCTCGGGCACGTCGGCGACGTCGCCCTCCACGCCCCAGCGGACGTCGAGCCCGAGCCGACGGGTGTCGTCCACGAGCTGCGGGAGGTCGGCGAGGCCCGCCGGGGCGGCGCAGCTGCCGTCGCGGGTGCGGAGCACGCGGAGCAGTCGCTCCAGCTCGTCGACGGTCGTGCGCGCCGTGGCCTCGACGGCGCTGAGGGCACCGCGGGCCACGTCGGGCCGGTCGAGGGTGCGACGCGCGGCGCCCGCCTGGATGCCGATCACGGCGACGTTGTGGGCCACGACGTCGTGCAGCTCGCGCGCGATGCGGGAGCGCTCCTCGTCGATGGCCTGGTCGGCGACGACCTCCTGCGCCGCCCGGAGGTCGACGCCCGCCCGCTCGAGGGCGTGGAGGCGCGCGGCCGAGACGCGGGAGGAGCGGCCGACCAGGACGGCCCCCGCGAAGAAGAGCGCCGTGAACACCACGGAGTAGACGACGGAGGCGGTCAGCGGGCCGACGGGCACGCCCTCGACCTCCCCCGCCCGCCGGGCGAGGCCGACGACCAGCAGGGCGAAGAGCGCGGCCGAGACGACGACGCTCGTCACGAGCGCCCGACGGCGGGAGGCGGCCCAGGCGTTGGCGGTGGAGATGACGAGGAAGAGGGCGAGGGCCGGGGCCAGGTCGTCCGGGTAGCCCCGGAGCGAGGCGCCCACCACGACGGCGGCCACCACGACCATGGCGACCAGGGGGCGTCGACGTCGCAGGGCCACCGGGGCGCACAGGGCGACCAGCCAGGCGAAGGTCTCGGCGGGGGCCGTGCTCGCGGTCGGCTCGCCGTCCACGACGACGAGGGCGAGCACCGCGGTGAGCGCCCCGAGGGCCAGGAGGCCGAGGGCGACGAGGGCGTCGACCCGGGCGTCGCGGCGCGTGAGGCGACGCCTCGGGCGATCGACGCTCCCGGGGTCCTGGGGAGGCGGCACGACGAAGGACATCCCCGTCAGTATGTCAGACGGTCATGTGTCGCGAGGTTCCGTCACCGCCCGCGCGGGCCGCGGCCGGGTCAGCGGCGCAGGTCGACGCCGAGGAGGGCCTGCACCGCGTCCAGGTCGACCGCGGTGGCGGTGCTGCCGGAGGCGACCCGGGCGTCGACCGCCGCGAGGGCGGAGGGCGTGTCGAGGTCGTCGGCCAGCGCGTGGCGGAGCGCGGCCAGGAGCGGCGTCGGCTCGTCGTCGGCGGCCGCGTCGTCGGCCGCCGAGGCCCAGCGGGCCCAGCGGTCGAGCCGGGCCTCGGCCGCCTCGAGGTCGGCGTCGAACCACTCCCAGTCGGACCGGTAGTGGTGGCCCGCGACGGCCAGCCGCACGGCGCGGGCGTCGTGGCCGGCCGCGACGAGCTCGCTCACCTTGACGAGGTTGCCGAGCGACTTGCTCATCTTCTCGCCCTGGTAGGCGACCATCCCGGTGTGCGCCCACAGGTCGGCGTACGGCTCGCCCGTCATCGCCGTCCCGTGCGCCGCGCTCATCTCGTGGTGCGGGAACACGAGGTCGCTGCCGCCGCCGTTGACGGAGATCGGAGCGGCCAGGTGGGCCTGCGCGATGACGGTGCACTCGATGTGCCAGCCCGGGCGGCCGGCGGAGAGCGCGGACGGCCAGGAGGGCTCGCCGTCCCGCGCCGCCCTCCAGAGGAGCGGGTCGAGCGGGTCCCGCTTGCCGGGGCGGTCGGGGTCGCCGCCGCGCTCCGCGGAGAAGCGGGTCATGGTCTCGAGGTCGTACCGGCTCTCGAGCCCCAGGTGCCAGCTCGTCGACCGCTCGGCGGCCCGGACGTCGAAGTAGACGTCGTCGCCCTCGTTCGAGCCGGGCGTGTCGACCCGGTAGGCGAGCCCGAGGTCGAGGAGGCGCGCCGCGGCCCGGGCCACGTCCGAGACGACGTCGGTGACGGCCACGTAGTGGTCGGGCGGGAGCACCTGCAGGTGCTGCATGTCGCTGCGGAAGAGGTCGGTCTGCGAGGCGGCCAGGTCGCGCCAGTCGACGCCGGTCGCGGCCGCCCGCTCGAGCAGCGGGTCGTCGACGTCGGTCGTGTTCTGCGCGTAGGTGACGGCGACCCCGGCGTCGAGCCAGATCCGCACGAGGGTGTCGAAGGCGAGGTACGTCGACGCGTGGCCGAGGTGGGTGGCGTCGTAGGGCGTGATGCCGCAGACGTAGAGGGAGGCCGCGCCGTCGACGACGCGGGTCGGGCGGCGCTCGGCCGTCGCGGTGTCGTGCAGGACGGGGAGGGGCGCCGAGCCGGGCAGCGCCGGGACCGTCGGCCGCGTCCAGGCCCTCACGCGGCCACCACGCCCGTGCCGAGCAGGACGAGCAGGACGACGCCGAGCACGATGCGGTACGCGACGAAGGGCAGGAAGCTGCGCTTCGAGATGTAGTTCATGAAGAACGCGATCACCACGAAGCCGACCACGAAGGCGACGACCGTCGCGGCGAGGGTCTCGCCGAGCGAGTACGGACCGGGGTCGCTGAAGCTCTGGACGAGCTCGAAGAGGCCGCTGCCGAACACCGCGGGGACGGCGAGCAGGAACGAGAACCGGGCGGCCGCCGGTCGCGAGTAGCCGAGGGCGAGCGCGGTCGTCGTCGTGGCGCCCGAGCGGGACACCCCGGGGAACAGCGCGAGCACCTGGGCGACCCCGACCGCGATGCCGTGGCCGTAGCTCATCTGCTCGAAGGAGCGCTCCTTGCGCCCGAGGCGGTCGGCGAGCCCGAGCAGCAGGCCGAAGACGATCAGCACCACGGCGACGATCCAGAGCGACCGGAAGACGGTGCGGATGTACTCCTGGGCGAGGTAGCCGACCAGCACGATCGGGACCGTGCCGATGATGACCAGCCAGCCCATGCGCACGTCGGGGTCGGCCTTCGGGATCTTGCCCGTGACTCCCTGGAACCACTTGGTGAGGATGCGCGTGATGTCGCGCCAGAAGTAGATGACGACGGCCAGCTCGGTGCCCAGCTGCGTGATCGCGGTGAACGTCGCGCCGGGGTCGAAGTCGGCGGCCGAGCCCGGCTCGGAGAAGAACAGGCCGACGAGCCGCAGGTGGGCGCTCGACGAGACGGGGAGGAACTCCGTGAGGCCCTGGACGAGGCCGAGCAGGAGTGCCTGGAGGAGATGCTCCACGCGGGGGCCCTTCTGGTGCGGGGGGTGCTAGTACGTCGCCAGCAGGTCCCGGAGGACGCGACTCCCGAAGGATAGTGCGTCGAGCGGCACCCTCTCGTCGACGCCGTGGAACATGGCGGGGAAGTCCATCCCCTCGTCGAGCCGCAGCGGCGCGAAGCCGTAGCCCGCGATGCCGAGCAGGCTCAGGGCCTTGTTGTCGGTGCCGCCGGAGAGCAGGTAGGGCAGCACGGGGGCCCCGGGGTCGTGCCGCTCGAGCGTGCCCGTGATCGCCTCGACGAGGGGGCCCGAGAAGGGGGTCTCGAGGCCGATGTCGGTGTGCATCGTCTCGATCTCGACGTCGTCGCCGATCAGCGCGCGGACCTCGGCCAGCACGGCCTCCTCCTGGCCGGGCATGCAGCGGATGTCGACCAGCGCCTCCGCCGTGTCGGGCACCACGTTGTGCTTGTAGCCCGCGGTGAGCATCGTGGGGTTCGTGGTCGTCCGCAGCGACCCGCGGATGAAGCCGGCCGCCGTCCCGGTGTGCAGCACGAGCTCGTCGGGCGACGTCTGCTCGAGGTCGACGTCGAGGATGCGCGCCACCTCGGAGAGGAGCGCCGTGGTCGTGTCGGTGAGGGCGATGGGCCACTGCTGCCGGCCGAGCACCGCGACGGCCTCGGCCAGCCGCGTCACGGCGTTCGCGACGATCATCTGCGACCCGTGGCCGGCCGTGCCCCGGGTTCGGAGCTTGATCCAGATCAGGGCCTTCTCGCCCGTCTGCAGCAGGTACGAGCGCCGGCCGTCGATGAAGGTGGAGTACCCGCCGACCTCGCTGATCGCCTCCGTGGCGCCCTCGAAGACCTCGGGGTGCTCGGTCACCAGGAAGTGCGAGCCGAGGACTCCCCCGGCCTCCTCGTCGGCCAGGAACCCGACGACGAGGTCGCGGGCGGGTCGCTCACCGGCCCGGATGATGTCGCCGAGCGACGACAGCATCATGGCGTCCATGTTCTTCATGTCGACGGCGCCGCGGCCCCAGAGCATGCCGTCGCGGACGACGCCCGCGAACGGGTCGACCGACCAGTTCGCCGGGTCGGCGGGCACGACGTCGAGGTGCCCGTGCACGACGAGCCCCGGCTTGGAGCGATCGGCCCCCTCGACCCGGGCGAGGACGCTCACGCGGCCGGGCTCGGACTCGAACACGAGCGGCTCCAGGTCGAGCGCCCGGAGCGCGTCGGCCACGTACTCGGCGGCGTCCGCCTCGCCGTTCGACCGGCCGCCCCCGTAGTTCGACGTGTCGAACCGGATCAGGTCGCGCGCGATGGTCGCCGTCTCGTCGAGCTCGACCTCGCGGTCGGTCGTGGCGGGCTCGGACTCAGGGGTCGTCGTCATGCCGACCACGCTACCCGGAGCCCCCCTCCTGCCCGTGGTCATCGAGGCCCTCGGAGCCGTGCTAATGTTTCGTGGTCGGCTTCGGCAGGCACCATCCAGTCCGGGTGGCGGAAATGGCAGACGCGCTAGCTTGAGGTGCTAGTGCCCGTATAGGGCGTGGGGGTTCAAGTCCCCCCTCGGACACCGATCCTCGGATCGACACACTGGTTGAGACAGTGCAGCACCACGGCAAGGGCCCCGCTCCGGCGGGGCCCTTCGTCGTTCCCGGCCGTGCCTTCGCCTGCCGTGTCGTTCCCGGCGGTGGCGTCGTGGGCGTCGTGGGCGGCGTCGGTCGTCGTCGTCCGGTTCCCGACCCCCCGCGCGGTCTACTGTCGCAGTCGACCGGACAGAGAGAGGGAACACGATGGAGTACACACGTCTCGGATCGAGCGGGCTGCAGGTCTCGGCCGTCGTCCTCGGCTGCATGAGCTACGGCGTCCCGGAGCGCGGCGCCCACCCGTGGAGCCTCCCCGAGGAGGAGTCCCGCCCGTTCATCCAGCGGGCGCTCGAGCAGGGCGTGACCACCTTCGACACCGCCGACGTCTACTCCGACGGCACGAGCGAGGAGATCGTCGGGCGCGCCCTCGCCGACTTCGCCCGCCGCGACGAGGTCGTCATCGCCACGAAGGTCTTCAACCGCATGCGCCCCGGCCCGAACGGCGCGGGGCTCTCGCGGGCCCACGTGATGAGCGCGATCGACGACAGCCTCCGCCGCCTCGGGACGGACCACGTCGACCTCTACCAGATCCACCGCTGGGACCCGGAGACCCCGATCGAGGAGACGATGGAGGCGCTGCACGACGTCGTGAAGTCGGGAAAGGCCCGCTACATCGGCGCCTCGAGCATGTGGGCGTGGCAGTTCGCCAAGGCGCAGCACACGGCCGACCTCGGCGGCTGGACGCGCTTCGTCTCCATGCAGGACCAGTACAGCCTCGTCCAGCGCGAGGAGGAGCGCGAGATGCACCCGCTCTGCCTCGACCAGGGCGTCGGGGTGATCCCCTGGTCGCCCCTGGCGCGGGGCAAGCTCACCCGGGACTGGGACGACACCACGGCCCGCACCGAGACCGACCAGTTCGGCGGCACCCTCTACCGCCAGCGCGAGGACGCCGACCGGCAGGTCGCGGCGGCGGTCGCGACGGTGGCGGAGGCGCGGGGCGTCTCCCGCGCCCAGGTGGCCCTCGCCTGGGTCCGCCAGCAGGAGGTCGTCACGGCGCCCATCGTCGGCGCCACGAAGATGCAGCACCTCGACGACGCCGTCGCCTCGGTCGACCTGTGGCTGACCGACGACGAGCTCGACGCCCTCGAGTCACCGTACGTCACGAGGGAGAACGAGGGCTTCTGACCCCCGCCGGCCCCACGCGTCTAGTGTGAGCCGCACGCGGGCGACGACGCTCCGCGACCTGACAGAACGGAGGGCGCCAGCATGGGCACCGAGCACCACGGCAACGAGTCCGACCACCAGCACGAGGACCACGTCCACACCGAGCACGTCGAGACGACGAGCACCGACGTCACGAGCGAGCAGGACGGCTCGTACGTCGACAGCGACATCCCCGCCGACGGCGGCGAGACCACCGGACCGCACGACGGCGAGGCCGACGGTTCGTACACCGACTCGGACATCCCGGCCGACCGCTGACGGTCCCCGGGGCGACGACCCGCGACTCCCCCGGGAGGGCGGGTCGTCGCCGCGTGTCTCTAGTACGGTCGACCCAGGGAGGAACACAACCATGACACAGCGAATCATCATCCTCGGCGGCGGCGCCGCCGGGCTCACCACGGCACTCGAGCTCCAGAAGCGCCAGCCGCCGCAGAGCGCCAGCATCACGCTGGTCGACCAGTCTCCGTACTACACGTACCAGCCCTTCCTGCCTGAGGTGGCCGGGGGCCACATCGCGCCGCGCGACGTCACCGTGCCGCTCCGCAAGGCGCTGAAGAAGACCAAGGTCGTCGAGGCCGCCGTGACGGCGCTCGACGCGAACTCGAAGACCATCACGGTCACGACCGCCGACGGCGTGGCCTCCGAGCTGCCCTACGACCAGCTCGTCGTCGCCCTCGGCGCCGTCACGCGCACCTTCCCCACGCCCGGCCTCGCCGAGAACGGCGTCGGCTTCAAGAGCGTGGAGGAGGCCCAGTACGTCCGTGACCGCGTCCTCGGCAACATCGCCGAGGCGGCCTCCGTCCAGGACGCCGCGACCCGGCGCAAGCTGCTCACCGTCGTCTTCGTCGGCGGCGGCTACACCGGCGTCGAGGCCATGGCGGAGCTCGACGACGCGGCCAAGGCCGCCGTCGACGAGTACCCGACCCTGTCGCGCGACGAGCTCCGCTTCGTGCTCGTCGAGGCCCTCGACCGCGTCGCCCCCGAGGTCGGCCCCGAGCTCTCGAAGTGGACCCTCGGCCACCTGCGCGGCCGCGGGATCGACATCCGCCTCGGCACCACGATGCCCTCGTGCATCGACGGCGACGTCGTCCTCAGCGACGGCGAGACCATCCCCGCCGGCACGATCGTCTGGACGGCCGGCGTCAAGCCGAACCCCGTCGTCGCCGACCTCGGCCTGCCCCTCGGCCCGAAGGGCCACGTCGACGTCAAGGCGACCCTCCAGGTGCAGACCGACGACGGCCAGGTGCTCGACGGCATCTGGGCGCTCGGCGACGTCGCGCAGGTGCCCGACCTCCTCGCCGAGAAGCAGCCCGCGTTCTACCCGCCGAACGCGCAGAACGCCGTCCGCCAGGCCGTGACCGTGGCCGACAACGTGATCGCCGCCCTCTCGGGCGCCCCGCTCGCGGAGTACCGCCACGCGTCGGTCGGGACCGTCGCGAGCTACGGCATCGGCAAGGGCGCGGGCGTGCTCAAGGGCGTCAAGGTCAAGAACGTCGCGGCGTGGCTCGCCCACCGCGGCTACCACCTGTACGCGATGCCGACCGTCAACCGCAAGTGGCGCATCCTCACCGGCTGGGTGACCAACTTCGTCGGCGGGCGCGACCAGACGCCGCTGGTCGGCCTCGCCGACCCGCGCGCCGGGTTCCTCAAGGTGACCCCGGTCGTGGCGCCGAAGGGCGACGACGCGGGGGCGGGCTCGGCGAAGGCCAGCCCCGCGAAGGCCGCTCCGGCGAAGTAGCCGGGTCGCCCGCGGGCGACGAGGCAGACGACGGAGGCGCGTCCCGGGTGACCGGGGCGCGCCTCCGTCGTCGTGTCGGTCAGGCCAGGGCGGGGCGTGGCTCGCGCGGGATGCGGACGGCGGCCAGCGAGGCCGCCGCCAGCAGGAGCGCCGCGACACCGAACGCGACGGGGAACGACGCCACGTCGACGAGCAGGCCCGCCACCAGGGGCCCGGCGATGGCCCCGACGTCGGAGCACATCGAGAAGATCGCCACCGGCCGGCCGCCGCGGGCGCCCGCGGCGTCGCCGACGAGGGCCGCCGGAGCCGTGCCCATGAAGGCCGTCGCCACGCCGTAGACCGCGAGGAGGGCGCCGAGCACGACGACGTGCGAGGCGAACGGCACCGCGGCGAGGCTGACGGCGGCGACCGCGAAGGAGCCGATCACGGCGGGGCGTCGCCCGACGGTGTCGACGAAGCGCGAGGCCGGCGCGAGCGCGACCGTCTGGGCGACGGCCGCGACGGCGAAGAGGACGCCCGTCCAGGCCGTCGGCCCGCGCAGCACCTCGACGACGAGCACGGGCACCAGGGCGCTCCGGACCCCGAGCGACGACCAGCCCTGGGCGAAGTTCGCGACGCAGGCGGCGCGGAACCGCACGTCGGCCAGCACGTCGCGCAGCGGGGTCGGCGGCTCCGCCTTCTCCGCGGCCCCGCCGCGCGGCACCGGCTTGAGCAGCACGACGCCGATCAGCCCCGCCACGGCGAGCGTCGCCGCGTAGAAGAAGAACGGGGCCGTGAGCGAGATCGTGGAGAGCACGCCGCCGATGGCCGGCCCGGCCATGCCCCCGACGAGGAAGCCGCCCTGGTAGAAGCCCACGGCGCGGGCCCGTCGGGTCGGCGGGGTCGACGCGAGCAGGAGGGTCATGGCGGAGATCGTGAACATCGCGGAGCCGATGCCGCCCAGGCCGCGCATCAGCAGGAGCTGGGGGTAGTCGGTGGCGAGGCCCGCGAGGGCGCTCGACAGGGCGACGATGCCGATGCCCACGCTGAGCACCACCCGCTCGCCGGCGAGGTCGAGCAGTCGGCCGACGAAGGGGCTCGCGACGAGGCGCATCAGGGCGAAGGCCGAGAGCACGGCGCCCACGAGCACGTGGTCGACGCCGAAGCTCTGCGCGTAGACGGGCAGCACCGGCACGACCACGCCGAAGCCGACCATGACGAAGAAGGCGATGACCCCGAGCACCACCACGTCGCGCCCGAGCCGCGGGCGGACCGTCGGCGTCGACTCGGCGGTGTCGTCGGCGGAGGCGTCGGCGGCGGTGCCCCGGGCCTCCGCCGGGTCGGAGGCGGCGGCGGGGTCGGTGGGGCGGGGCACGACTCCAGGGTACGGCCGGAGTGTGACGCCGTGTGTCGCGAGGGAGGCGGCCGCGGCCGTCGTCGACCACCATCGAGCCATGACTCGACGCATCCGGTTCAACGCCTTCGACATGAACTGCGTGGGGCACCAGTCCCCCGGGCTCTGGCGGCACCCTGACGACCGCTCGCCCGACTACACGAAGCTCAGCTACTGGACCTCCCTGGCGCGCCTCCTCGAGCGGGGCCGGTTCGACGGGCTGTTCATCGCCGACGTGCTCGGCACGTACGACGTCTACGGCGGCAACCACGACGCGGCCCTCCGCAACGGGACCCAGACGCCGGTGGGCGACCCGATCCTCCTCGTGTCGGCCATGGCCGCCGCGACGGAGCACCTGGGCTTCGGCATCACCGCCGGCACGGCCTACGAGCACCCGTACCCCTTCGCGCGCCGCATGTCGACGCTCGACCACCTCACCGAGGGCCGCGTCGGGTGGAACGTCGTGACCGGCTACCTGCCGAGCGCCGCCCGGAACATGGGCGCCGACGACCAGCTCGACCACGACACGCGCTACGACCAGGCCGACGAGTACCTCGAGGTGCTCTACAAGCTCTGGGAGGGCTCGTGGGAGGACGACGCCGTCGTCCGCGACCGCGAGACCGGCGTGTTCACCGACCCGAGCAAGGTGCACGACATCGGGCACGAGGGGACGTACTACAAGGTGCCCGGCATCCACGTCGCCGAGCCGAGCCCGCAGCGCACGCCGGTCATCTACCAGGCCGGCGCGTCGCCCCGGGGCATCGCCTTCGCGGCGGGCAACGCCGAGTCGATCTTCGTCGCGGCGCCGACGAAGGAGCGCCTCGCCGCGACCGTGACGAAGCTCCGCGACGCCCTCGAGGCGGCCGGGCGCGACCGGTACTCGGCGCGCATCTACACGCTGCTCACGATCATCACGGACGCGACGCCGGAGGCCGCGCGGGCGAAGCACGAGGAGTACCGCCGGTACGCCTCGCACGAGGGCGCCCTGACGCTGATGTCGGGCTGGATGGGCGTCGACCTGTCGAGCTACTCCCTGGACGACCCGGTCGGCGACGTCGAGAGCAACGCCATCCAGTCGGCGCTCGCGAACTTCCAGGCCCAGGAGGGCGACACCGGGAAGGAGTGGACGATCCGCGACATCGCCGAGGCAGCGGGCATCGGCGGGCTCGGGCCCCGCATCGTGGGGTCGGGCGAGGAGATCGCCGACCAGCTGCAGGAGTGGGTCGCCGAGACCGACGTCGACGGGTTCAACCTCGCCTACGCGATCACGCCGGGCACCTTCGAGGACATCGTCGAGCACGTCGTCCCCGTGCTCCAGGCGAGGGGCGTCTACCCGACCGAGTACGAGCCGGGCACCCTCCGCCAGAAGCTCTTCGGCCGGGGCGACCGGCTGCCCGCGGAGCACCACGGGTCGCGCTACAAGGTGGGGTCGCGAGCCGCCGCGGAGTGAGGCAGGGGCCCTCGGGAGGCGCGGTGGGGGGCGTCCTGCACCGCGCCTCCGGCGTTGTCCCCCACATCGTTACACTCCGGTCGCCGCCCCTCCGGCCCACCCCCTCCTGACCGGGGCTTCTCCGACACTCGTTCGGTAACGACGACGCCGTCCGCACCCCGTCGGCGGCGCCCGTCACCGTGACAGCGACGGGCGTCGTGGTTATGGTCGTAGTCGTCCGCCCGGCTCAGCCGGGCGTTCGTGTGAACGGGACGACTACTGGTGACGAGGGGCGAGACGACATGGCGTGGGACTACGTGAGCGACAGGTGGGACCAGATCTGGTTCGCCTCCTGGCAGCACCTCTCGCTCGTGGTGCAGTGCCTCCTGCTCGCCGTGGTGATCGCCGTGACGGTGGCCGCCCTCGTGCACCGCGTGCCGTGGCTGCGCGGCCTCGCCAACGGCGTCTCGGCGGTCGGCCTCACGCTGCCCTCGTTCGCGGTCGTCGGCCTGCTCATCGCCCCGGTCGGCTTCGGCGTCCTGCCGACCGTCATCGTCGTGACGTTCTTCGCGACGCTGCCGATCCTCCGGAACGCCGTCGTGGGCCTCACCGAGGTCGACGACGCGATCGTGGAGTCGGCGCGCGGCATCGGCATGGGCCGGTTCCGCACGCTCGTCCAGGTGCAGCTGCCCCTCGCCTGGCCGATCATCCTCACCGGCGTGCGCGTCAGCGCCCAGATGGTGATGGGCATCGCGGCCGTGGCGGCGTACGCCCTCGGCCCCGGCCTCGGCGGCTTCATCTTCTCCGGGCTCTCCCGGCTCGGCGGCGCGAACGCGCTCGCCTCCGTGGTCACCGGGGTGGTGGGCGTCGTCGTCCTCGCCCTCGTGCTCGACCTCCTCCTCGTCGGCCTCGGCCGCCTGACCATCCCGAGAGGCATCCGTGTCCAGAACTGACTCCCCCGCCGCCGCGACCGCCGACTCCGGCGTCTCCGGCCGCAGCATCCTCCTCGACACCGTCACGAAGCGCTACCCGGGGCAGTCCGCCCCCGCGGTCGACGGCATCACGCTCGAGATCCCGGCCGGCAAGATCGTCATGCTCGTCGGCCCGTCGGGCTGCGGCAAGACGACGACGCTGAAGATGATCAACCGCCTCATCGAGCCGACCGAGGGCCGCATCGTCCTCGGCGACGACGACGTGACGAGCATCGACGGCGACGAGCTGCGCCGGCGCATCGGCTACGTGATCCAGGCCGGCGGGCTCTTCCCGCACATGACGGTCGCGGCCAACATCGCCATCGTGCCGAAGATGCTCGGCTGGAGCAGGGAGCGCGTGGCCGCGCGCGTCGACGAGCTGCTCGAGCTCGTGTCGCTCGACCCCGACACCTACCGCGACCGCTACCCGAAGGAGCTCTCCGGCGGCCAGCAGCAGCGCGTCGGCGTGGCCCGTGCCCTCGCGGCCGACCCGCCCGTGCTGCTCATGGACGAGCCCTTCGGCGCGGTCGACCCGATCACGCGGCAGCGCCTCCAGGACGAGCTGCTGCGGATCCAGGAGGAGCTGCAGAAGACCATCGTCATCGTCACGCACGACTTCGACGAGGCCGTGAAGCTCGGCGACTGGATCGTGATCTTCTCCGAGGGCGCCCACATCGTGCAGTACGACACCCCCGAGCGGATCCTCGCCGAGCCCGCGAACGAGTTCGTCGAGAACTTCATCGGCTCCGGGGCGGGTCTCAAGCAGCTGACGCTCGCCCGCGTGGGCGACGTCGACCTGGCGGAGGCGGTGGTCGCGCGCCCCGGGGAGCCCGGTGTCGAGGTCGTCGCCCGCGTCGAGGCCGCCGGGCACGCGCACGCCGTCGTCGTCGACGAGCGCGACCGGCCCGTGAGCTGGCCCTCCCTGAGGCAGCTGCGGCGGGTCGACGTCGTCCCGGCGACGCCCGACGCCGACCTGCCCGTGGTCGGCAGCGGCGCCACCCTCAACGACGCGCTCGACACGATGCTCGTCTCGAGCGCGGGGGCGGCCCTCGTCACCGGTCGTCGTGACGCGTTCGTCGGCGTCATCACCGTGGAGGTCGTCATGGACGCCATCACCCGGGCCAGGAAGGCCGCGGCGATCGCCGCGACCGACGCGCCGGTCGGCACGAACACCGGGCCGCTCTCCGTCCTCCCCGAGCCGGTCGCCGGGGGCACCGGCAGCGGCAGGGGCTCGGCCGGGTCGGAGACCGACGTGGCCGCCCCGCGGGACGTCGCGTGAGCGCCGCCGTGGAGCCCGCCGTGGCCGCCCCGGCCCGGCCGGAGCGACGTCGCCCCGCCCGCCCGGGGCTGCTCGGCCTCGTCGTCCAGCCGGTCGCCGTGCTCCTCGCCCTCGGGGCGTTCGTCGTGTGGCTCACGACCGCCGACCTCACCACGGCGGAGCGCACGACGCTGAACCCCTCCGACCTCCTCGGCTACACCGGCGAGCACCTGGCGCTGACCTTCGTCTCGGCCGTGATCGTGCTCGTGATCGCCGTTCCGCTCGGCGTCGTGCTGACCCGCGGGCCGTTCCGCCGGGTCTCGGGCCCGATCCTGGCCGTCGCGAACTTCGGCCAGGCCGCGCCGGCCATCGGCCTCGTCGTGCTCCTGGCGTTCTGGCTGGGCTTCTCGTTCTGGGCCGCCGTGGTCGCGCTCGTCCTCTACGCGATGCTGCCCGTGCTCCGCAACACGATGATCGGGCTGCAGAGCGTCGACGGCCGTCTGGTCGAGGCGGGCCGCGGCATGGGCATGTCGTCGCTCGCCGTGCTGTTCCGGGTCGAGCTGCCCCTGGCCGTCCCGGTCATGCTCTCGGGCATCCGGACGGCGCTCGTCCTGCTGGTCGGCTCCGCCGCCCTCGCCACCTTCATCGGCGCCGGCGGCCTCGGCCTGCTGATCACGACCGGCGTCAACCTCTTCCTGCCCCGGGTCCTCGTCTCGGGCGCCCTGCTGATCGCCCTCCTGGCGCTCCTGATCGACTGGCTCGGCCGCGTCGTCGAGCACGTCGCCCGTCCGAAGGGACTCTGATGACGACCACCGCGACCCCGCGCCGCCGACTGCGCCGCGCCTCCCTCACGGCCCTCGTGGCCGCCTCCTCGACGGCCCTCCTCGCCGGCTGCGGCCTGCAGCCGGCCACCGCCTTCGTGCCCGCCGTCGCGCCGGGCTCGATCGAGGCGATCGAAGGGCTGCCCGACGACGCCTCGCTGACCGTCACGACGAAGAACTTCACCGAGCAGCTCATCCTCGGCAAGATCGCCGTCCTCGCCGCGAAGGCGGCGGGGTTCGACGTCACCGACATGACGAACGTGCCCGGCAGCGTGGCCGTGCGCCAGCTGATGCTCGACGGCGACGCCGACATGACCTACGAGTACACCGGCACGGCGTGGCTCACCTACCTCGGCGAGGCGGCGGGGATCCCCGACCAGGAGGAGCAGTACGTCGCCGTGCGCGACGCGGACGTGGCGAACGGCCTCGTGTGGCTCCCGCCGGCTCCGCTGAACAACACGTACGCGATGGCCGTCCGCTCGGAGGCGGTGCCCGAGCTGGGCGACGTCGACTCGCTGAGCGACATCGCGGCCCTGCCCGTCGAGCAGCGGACCTTCTGCGTCGAGGCCGAGTTCAACTCGCGGGCCGACGGCTTCGCGCCGATGCTCGAGCGCTACGGCCTCGAGCTCGGCGCCGCGGACGGTGTGCCGACGAGCAACGTCAGCATCCTCGACACGGGAACCGTCTACGAGGCCACCGACCGTGGTCGCTGCAACTTCGGCGAGGTGTTCACCACCGACGGGCGGATCGACTCGCTCGACCTCACGGTGCTCGACGACGACCAGGGCTTCTTCCCCGCGTACAACGTCGCGCCCGTCTTCTCGGCGGAGGCGCTGGAGGAGACCCCGGAGCTCGCCGACGTGTTCGACGCCATCTCGCCGTCGCTCACGGACGAGGAGCTCCGGACCCTCAACCGCCGCGTGGACGTGGAGGGCGAGGAGCCCGCCGACGTGGCCTTCGACTGGATGGTCGAGAAGGGCTTCGTCACGCGGCCGTGAGGCCGACCGCGGCGCCGGGGAGGGACCGCGCCGTCCCTCCCCAGGGGGCTCTCGTCCGGGCCGGAGGGGCCGGGCTGGGGAGAACGGCAGTGTCGGCCTGCTCCCCCGCGAGGCTGTGCCCATGACCGACACCGCCAGCCCCGCCCTCGACCTCCACCGGCCCCTCCGGACGACGCCCGACCTGCACCGTCTGCTCACGCACTTCTTCCCGGTGGCCATCCGGCGTCAGCTCTGGACCCTCTTCCTCGACGCCGCCGACGTCCCGCTCCCGGTCGTCGTGCCCCTGGAGGGCATCCCGCTCCGGCCCGCCGCCGAGGCCGTGGGCCGGTGGGCGGACGCCGTCCAGGCCGTCGCGCGCGAGTTCGGGGCGTCGCGCGTGGTCTTCGTCGTCGAGCGGACCGGGAGCCGCGCGGTCAGGGCCTCCGACACTGCGTGGCGGGACGCCCTGCTCCGGAGCCTCGACGACCGCCCCTGCGGCGTCCGTGCGGTCGCGACCTGCACCGACGACGGGGTCGACGTGCTGATCGACGTCGGAGCGTCCGACACGGCCCCGACGGGAGTGCCCGCCCCGGCGTCGGCGAGGGCGGCCCTCGCCGTCGCGCCCGCCGGTCAGGCGTCGCCGAGCCGCCGGGCGGCCTCGGAGCGCGTGGCGGTCCGCTGACCGCGGTCGCGGTCCAGGTGCCGCCACCACGCCGCCTCGGCGAGCTCGGCGGCCGTGTAGACCCCCAGCGACTCGTCGCCGCCCCGGTCGACCGACCACCGGGTCAGGCGCCAGCCACCGCCGAACCTCTCGACGACGGCTTCGGGAGGCGCCTCCGGCGAGGCACGGACGAGCAGTCGGTCGTCGTCGGCGCGGTCGAGCATCCTCCGATGCTACCGACGTGGCCGGTCAGGCGAGCGCGATCGGGAAGAGCGACCGCGGGTCCTGCGCGAGGGCGGGTCGGGGCAGCTCGGACCGGCTGAGCGAGGAGTCGTCGAAGGCGACCCGGCGCAGGAGCACGGGCGCCCGGTCGTCGTCGAGGGCCGAGACGACCTCCCCCACCACGCGACCACGGCGGAACGACCGCTGTGCGCGATCCGGCACGAGCAGCTCGGACCCGTCGGGGAGGGTCGTGAAGCGCTCGACCTGGGCCTGCCACACGGCACCGACCTTGCCGCGGGGCGACGACTCGGCGAGGGTCACGACGCCGGCGTCGACCCAGTCGTCGTGCTGCCGGGCGGTGAGCGGCCTGACGACCCAGGCTCGGTGCTCGGCCGTCAGAGCTGGCTCGTCCGACGGGAGCGGCGCCGCCGGGTCGGCCGGGGGCCACACGTAGTCGAGGTCGTCGGGCACGTCGGGGAACCGCGCGCGGTACCAGTCGGGCTGCTTCTGCACGAGCTTCGAGCGGTGGCTTCGGTGCACCGACTCGTCACCGAGCCACGGGGGCAGCTCGAGCGACGCGAACGGGACGCCGTCGACCTCGGGGGCGAACTCCGCGATCTGAGGCCGGACGGTGTCGGCGTGGCCCTGAGCGAGCCACTCGTCGGTGATCGCGAGGGAGTACGAGGTCAGGGCGGGCAGGTGGCCGCGCCACATGGCGATGGCCGGGTGGCTCTGCCAGCCGTAGCCGGGCAGGGTGACGGCCCGCAGCACCTGCAGCGCCTCGACCCGCTGCTTGCCCAGCCGGGCCTGGTCGAGGCTCCTGGCGGTCTCGACGGGATCGGGCCAGGGGAGGAACGTCTGCACCCGCCCCACGCTAGGCGCGCCCCGGCGAGGGCGGCCGGGTGCGGGTCGGGCGGCCCTACTTGCGGTTGCCGATCCGCCCGCGCAGCACGTCGATGCGCTTCTGGATCTGCTCCGTGCTGGCCTGCGCGACCGCCGGCCCGCCGCTGATCCGGCGGAGGTCGGCGTGGATGAGGCCGTGCGGCTCGGCGGAGTGCCGCGACCAGATCGAGACGAGGCGGCTGAGCTCCTGCCGCTGCTCCTTGATGGTCTGGTACATCGGCCGCGCCTCCTCGACCGGCGCCGTCGTGGGCATGCCGTTCTTGGCCGAGCGCTTGGCCTGCTTCGCCTGGCGCTGCCGCAGCAGTGCTCGCACCTCGTCGGGCTCGAGCAGCCCGGGGATGCCGATGAAGTCGAGCTCCTCCAGGCTGCCGATCTCGCCGCCGGTGCCGAACTCGCCGCCGTCGTAGAGCACGCGGTCGAACGAGGCCTGCGAGTCGAGCGCCTCGAACGGCTGCTGCTCGAGCAGGCTCGAGGCCTTCTCCTCGCGGTTCGCGGCCGCCATCATGTCGTCCTCGGGCGCGAAGATGCCGTCGTCCGCGGTCTCCGGCCGGTCGAGCGCGTGGTCGCGCTCGAGCTCGAGCTGCCCCGCGAGGGCCATCAGGCTGGGCACGCTCGGCAGGAAGATCGACGCGGTCTCACCCCGTCGCCGGGCCCGGACGAACCGGCCGACGACCTGGGCGAAGAAGAGGGGGGTGGAGGCGCTGGTCGCGTAGACCCCGACCGCGAGCCGCGGGACGTCGACGCCCTCGGACACCATGCGCACCGCGACCATCCAGCGCGCGTCGCCGTCCGAGAACGCCTGGATGCGGTCGGAGGCGGCCTTCTCGTCGGAGAGCACCACGGTGGGCCGCTCACCGGTCAGCTTCTGCAGCACCGCGGCGTACTGCCGGGCGGCGGTGTGGTCGGTCGCGATGACGAGGCCGCCCGCGTCGGGGACGCCTCGGCGGACCTCGGTGAGGCGCTTGTCGGCGGCGGACAGCACGGCGGGGATCCAGTCGCCCTGGGGCGAGAGGGCGGTGCGCCACGCCTGGGCCGTGATGTCCTTCGTGACGGCCTCGCCGAGGGAGGCGCTCATCTCGTCGCCCATCCGGGTGCGCCAGCGCATCTGGCCCGCGTAGGCCATGAAGAGCACGGGCCGCACCACCCCGTCGGCCAGGGCACGGCCGTAGCCGTAGGCGTAGTCGGACTTCGACGTGCGGATGCCGTGCTCGTCGGGGGCGTACGTGACGAACGGGATGGGCGCGGTGTCGGAGCGGAAGGGCGTCCCCGTCAACGACAGCCGGCGGGTCGCCTGGCCGTAGGCCTCGCGGATCCCGTCGCCCCAGCTGAGCGCGTCGCCGCCGTGGTGCACCTCGTCGAGGATGACGAGCGTGCGGCCCGCCGCCGTCATCGCCGCGTGCACCTGCGGGTTCATGCCGACCTGCGCGTAGGTGACGGCGACGCCGTGGTAGTGCCGCCCGAACGTGACGTCGGCGTTCTTGAACATCGGGTCGAGGCGCAGGTTCACCCGGTCGGCCGCGTCGGCCCACTGCCGCTTGAGGTGCTCGGTCGGCGCGACGACGACGACGCGGTCGATCTCGCCGCGCGAGAGCAGCTCGGTGGCGAGCCGCAGGGCGAAGGTCGTCTTGCCGGCGCCGGGGGTGGCCGCCGCGAGGAAGTCGCGGGGCGAGGTCGCGAAGTACTGCTCGAGGGCCTCGGCCTGCCAGGCCCGCAGCTTGCTGGCCGTGCCCCAGGCAGCCCGCTCGGGGAACGCCGGCGAGAGGTGCTCGGCGGCCGAGTTGCCGGCCGTCGCGCCGACCTCGCCCAGGTCGAGCTCGTCGTGCTGGCCGGTGTCGTCACCCCCGGCCGGGTCGGTTGCGCTAGCTGTGCTCACTCGACCCGATCTTACTCGCCGTGGCCGGGGTGGTCGGGCCGCGGGGCCGGTCGACGGGGCCCGCGGCCCGCGGGCCCGGGCGCGTCGCGGCCCTCGCCGGACGAGGCGCCGCGCCGCGGCGCCCGCGCGTCGGCGCCCGTGTCGGGGCCCGAGAGCCCGTCACGTCGACGCGCGCCGAGGAGGGAGGCCGGGGTGAGCATGGTCGAGCCGAACTTGGCCCGCAGGGCGTCCATCGTCGACTCGGCCTCGCGCCAGCCCGCGTCCTCGTCCCACAGGGCGAGCGAGCCGCCCCCTCCCCCGGCGCCGAGCTGCTCGACGCGGACGCCGACCAGCCGGATGCGCTCGTGCTGCTTGCCCGTGGCCTCGTAGACCGAGCGCACCTCGTCGTAGATGCGGCGACCGAGGTCGGTCGGGTCGGCCAGCGTGCGCGACCGGGTGATCGTGGTGAAGTCGGACGTGCGGAGCTTGAGCACGACGGTGCGGCCGCTCAGACCGGCGTCGCGCAGCCGGGATCCGACGCGGTCGCTGAGCCTCAGCAGCTCACGGCGGATGACCTCCGGGTCGACCACGTCGGTCGAGAACGTCACCTCGTGCCCGACGCTCTTCTCCTCCGTGCCGGTGGTGACCACGCGCGGGTCGCGGCCCCAGGCGAGGTCCTGCAGCTTGGCGCCGGCCGCGGGCCCGACGGCCCGGACGAGGGTGTCGAGCGACGCGGTGGCGACGTCGCCGACGGTGCGGAGCCCCAGGTTGCCCAGGACCTCCTCGGTC
Organism: Frigoribacterium sp. Leaf164; assembly: GCF_001423665.1. Taxonomy (NCBI): domain Bacteria; kingdom Bacillati; phylum Actinomycetota; class Actinomycetes; order Micrococcales; family Microbacteriaceae; genus Frigoribacterium; species Frigoribacterium sp. Leaf164. Next base: position 1,442,883 of record NZ_LMOX01000001.1, on the reverse strand, counting down.
TTGCCGCCGACGCCCCAGAGGGCGCTGATCGGCCTCGGGTGCAGGAAGGCGACGGTCTGGTCGTGCGGCACCACGAGGATGCCGTCGGGCTTGGCCACGCTGGAGGCGAGCTTCGCGACGAACTTCGTGGAGGCCGCCCCGACGCTGCAGCGCAGGCCCGTCTCGGCGTGCACGCGCCGGCGGAGCTCGGTGCCGATGGCGAAGGGCGACCCCATGAGCCGGACGGCACCGGAGACGTCGAGGAAGGCCTCGTCGATGCCCAGTCGCTCGACCCGCGGCGTGACGTCGTCGAACATCGACATCACCCGACGCGACCAGTACCGGTACTTCTCGAAGTGCGGCTCGAGCACCACGGCCTGGGGGCACCGGCGCAGGGCGATCGCCATCGGCATCGCGGAGTTCACCCCGAACTTGCGGGCCTCGTAGGTGGCGGCCGTGACGACCGAGCGGTCGGACCTCTGGCCGATCACGACCGGCAGGCCCCGGAGATCGGGCCGGTCGAGCAGCTCGACGGAGGCGAAGAAGGCGTCCATGTCGACGTGCAGGATCGGGGCCGACACGTCGTCGGTGGGGACGGTGGTGACCAGCCGCCCGCTGCCGTCCTGTTTGCTCACCCGAGCATCCTCACACGCACCACCGACAGCGTCGGGCGGCGGGCGCCTCCCCGGCTGTCCGGCCGTCGTCCACGACCGGGCCGCCCGGTCGCCCGCGTGGTCAGTGGTCAGTGGTCGGGGCCGAGGAGCCAGTTCGCGACCGTCGCGTGGGCGGAGTCCGTGCTCGACGGGTGGAACCGCCCGGCCAGCACGTCGCGCTGCAGCCGCCCCAGCTCGCTCGACGAGCGGAACGACGCCCCGCCCGCGACCGCGACCGCCTGGTCCACGACGGCCCGGGCGGTCTCGGTGACGCGGGTCTTGAGGCCCACGAGGATCGCCGACCAGGCGGCCCCGTGGTCGACGAGCCCGTCGACGTCGCGGGCCACCGCGTCGACCTGGGGCTCGATGCCCTGGAGAAGCACGGCCGCGTCGGCGACGCGCCAGCGGACCAGCGGGTCGTGGGAGCGCGGAGCGCCGCCGGCCCTGTGGGAGCGCCCGGCGGTCGCGCTCTCGACCGCGAGCTCGACGGCCCGGCGGGCGACGCCGCGGTACACGGCGGCGACGAGGGTCTCGAAGACGGCGAAGATCGCGAAGACCAGGGGGTCGCCGCTCGGCCCGACGGGCAGCACGCGCACCACGCGCTCGGCGGGCACCTCGACGCCCTCGAGGCGGGTGCTGTGGCTCTGCGTCGCCCGCATGCCGATGGTGTCCCAGTCCTCGAGCGACGAGTGGCCGGGCTGGTCGCGGTGGACGAAGCCGTGCACGAGCACGGGGGCCTCGGGGTCCGTGTCGTCGCGCCCGAAGACGCCGAGGCGCGTCCAGACCGGGGAGAGCGAGGTGGACGACTTCACGCCGGTGAAGCGCCAGCCCCCGTCGCCCGTCGGCTCCGCCCGGGTGAGCGAGTCGAAGAGCACGGCGTCGTTGCCCGGCTCGCTGACGCCGAAGGCGAAGACCTCGCCCCGCGCCGCGTCGTCGAGCACGAGGTCGAGCGACCGGTCGCCGCGGGCCGCGAGCACCGCGGCGCAGCCCGTCCAGACGAGGTGCATGCCGACGGCCAGCGCGGTGGCCGGGGCGGCGGCGGCGAGGCGGGACTGCGCGGCGGCGACGCGTTCGAGCCCCCAGCCCGCGCCTCCCTGCTCCGTGGGCACGAACGCGCGGAGGTACCCGCGCTCCCGCAGCTCGGCGAGGTCGTCGTGCGGGAAGGTGCCCTCCCGGTCGTGGCCGGCAGCGCGGGCCCGGAAGCGCTCGAGGAGGTCGTCCGGCAGCATCTCCTCGGGGCTCGTCTCCTCGGGGCTCGTCTCCTCGGGGCTCGTCTCCGCGGGGATGGAAGCGGTCGAGGTCGGCGGGGTGGTCGGGGGCACGGGGTCGAGGCTAGCCACGCGAGGCCCCGGGCGGCAGCCCCTCGGCCGGGCGGAGGGCGGGCGGTAACGTGGAGGCCATGACTCAGCAGCACCCGTGGTCGCGCTACGTGGCGATCGGCGACTCGTTCACGGAGGGCATCGGCGACCCGGAGGAACGCTCTCCGGGCGGCCACCGGGGCTGGGCCGACCGCGTCGCCGAGGTGCTCGGGGCGTCGACGGAGGACTTCGCCTACGCGAACCTGGCGGTGCGCGGGCGCCTGCTGCAGCAGATCATCGACGAGCAGGCCGAGGCCGCCCTCGCTCTCCGGCCCGACCTGATCTCGGTGTCGGCGGGAGGCAACGACATCATCCGCCCCGGCACCGACCCGGACGCCGTCGCCGCCGGCTTCGAGGGCCTCGTCGAGACGCTGGGGTCGCAGGGGGCCACGGTCGTCGTCTTCACCGGCCCCGACATCGGCCTCACGCCCGTGCTCGGCCGCCTGCGGGGCAAGGTCGCCATCTACAACGAGCACGTGCACGCCATCGCCCTCCGGCACGACGCGGTCGTGGCGGACATGTGGGCCCTCCGTCAGCTCGGCGACCCCCGCATGTGGGCGCCCGACCGTCTGCACTTCAGCCCGCTCGGCCACCACACCATCGCCCGCGCCGTGCTGCAGGCCCTCGCGGTGGAGAACGACCTCGAGCCCTGGCGCACCGAGCCGCTGCCGCCTCGACCGTGGCGGCAGGCTCGGACGGAGGACCGCCGGTGGGCCCGGGAGTACCTCGTGCCGTGGGTCGTCCGGCGCCTCCGCCACCAGTCGTCCGGCGACGGCGTGCAGCCCAAGCGGCCCGAGGCCGCGTCGGTGCTGTACCGCGACGAGCCCTAGCCCGCCGCCAGCACCTCGTCGGGGTGGGTCAGCCGCCACCACGCGTCCGGCTCGGCGAGGGCCCGGTCGAGCACCAGCGGCACGTCGACCTCCTCGTCGCCGATCTGGAACCGCACCCGGCCCACGTCGTCGCCCGCCGCCCCCGTCGTCACCGACTCGGTCTCGATCGAGGCCGTCACCGTCACGTCGCCCCAGACGAGACGGCTCGCGTCCGTCGCGGCGACGGCCTCGGTGCCCGCCCCCCAGGGCAGCTCGTACGACGCCCAGACGTCGCCGGCCGTCGTGGCCGTGACGGTCTGGAACGCGCCGGAGACGCTCGTGAGCAGCCGCTGCACGTCGGCGTCGAGGGAGTCGTGGTCGACGCCGCCGAGCATGACCCCGACGACCGTGACGGGCTCCCCCGCGATCGTGTAGTCGGCGGCGAAGAGCAGGCAGGCGCCGGCCTCGTCGAGGGTGCCCGTCTTGATGCCGACGACGCCGTCGAGCCCGAGCAGCTCGTTCGAGTTCTCGATGACGCCGACGCCCGGCACGGTCGTCGTCGGGGTCGCCACGATCGCGGCGACCTCGGGGTCGGCCAGGGCGATCTCGCCGAGCCGCACGAGGTCGGTCGCCGTGCTCGTGTTCGACGGCGACATGCCGGTCGGCTCGACGAGCGTGGTCGAGGTGAGGCCGTTCTCGGCGAGCCAGGCCGTCGCGGCGGCGACGAAGCCGGCCGTGTCGCCGAACGCCCACCGGGCCAGGGCGTCGGCGTAGTTGTTGGCCGACTCGATCAGCGACACCTGCAGCATCTGCTTCTCGGTCAGCTGCTGGCCGAGGGTCATCGGCGCCACCTTGCCGTCCTGCGACCGGTAGGCCTCGTAGAGGGCGACGTCGTCGGCGTCGAGGGTCAGCGACGGACCCTCGCCCCCGTCGAGCGGCCGGGCGTCGAGCACGACGAGGGCGGTGACGACCTTGCTGATGCTCGCGATCGGCAGGGGCGTGGTCGATCCGCTCGTCGTCAGGCTCTCGTCCCACCCGACGGCCTGCACGGCGGTCGCGCCGTAGCTCGGGAACATCAGCTGGGCCCCCGGCTGGGCCGGCGCCGTCCACTCCGCCGCCGCGGCCGTCGCCGGGGCGAGGGGGGCGAGCAGGACGACGGGCACGTAGACGAGCGCGGCCAGCACGACCACGAGGGCGCCCGCGACCACGGCCCGGACGCCGTGTCGGCGACGTCGGGCCGGTCGGGCGCCGCGGCTCACGCGGCGTCCGCCCCGGCGGCGGAGGCGGGGGCCGGCACGCGCAGGGCCCAGAGCGCCACCGCGCTGGCGGCGGCGACGTTCAGGCTGTCGACCCCGTGCAGCATGGGGATGGTGACCACGCGGTCGGAGGCGCGCAGCGCGGCCGGGCTGAGCCCGTCGCCCTCCGTGCCGAGCACGAGCGCCACCCGCTCCGGGGGCGCGGCGGCGTACTCGTCGAGCGCGACGGCGTCGTCGGAGAGGGCCAGGGCCGCCACCTCGAAGCCGGAGGCGCGGAGCAGGTCCGCGCCCTCGGGCCAGTCGGGCAGGCGCGTCCACGGCACCTGCAGCACCGTCCCCATGCTCACGCGGACGCTCCGGCGGTAGAGCGGGTCGGCGCACCGCGGCGTCACGAGGACGGCGTCGGCCCCGAGCCCCGCCACGGCCCGGAAGATCGCGCCCACGTTCGTGTGGTCGACGATGTCCTCGAGCACCACGACCCGACGAGCGCCCTCGATCACCGACTCGACCGACGGGAGCACGGGCCGGTGCATGGCCGCCAGCGCGCCCCGGTGCAGGTGGTAGCCGGTCAGGGTCTCGAGCAGCGCCGCGTCGCCCACGAAGATCTCGCCGTCGTGGTCGGCGACGAGCGGCTCGATGTCGGCGAGCCAGCGCTCGGTCATCAGCACCGAGCGCGGCACGTGCCCGGCCCGCAGCGCCCGCTCGATCACCTTCGACGACTCGGCGATGTAGAGGCCGCCCTCGGGCTCGGTGACGCGGCGGAGCGCGACGTCGGTGAGCCTCGCGTAGTCGGCGAGGGCGTCGTGGTCGAGGTCGGTGATGCGGGTGATGCGCACGGCGCTCCAGGGGGCGGCGCCCGGTCGGTCGACCGACGAGGACGGGAGGGGCAGAGACGACGTCTAGGCTAACGTCACGCACCCGAAGGAGCACCGCCCGTGTCGAACGCCACGCCCCCGTCACTCGACGCGGCCGCCCTCGACGAGGCGGTCGCCCTCCTCGGCGGGCGCACGGTCGCCGTGCTGACCGGCGCCGGCGTGAGCACCGACTCCGGCATCCCCGACTACCGGGGCGAGGGCGCCCCGGTGCGCAACCCGATGACCTTCCAGCAGTTCCTGTCGGGCGAGCGCTACCGCAAGCGCTACTGGGCCGGCAGCCACCTCGGCTGGCGGTCGTTCCGCGCGGCGACGCCCAACGAGGGCCACCGCGCCCTGGCGCGGCTCGAGGCCGCCGGCGTCACGAACGGCGTCGTGACGCAGAACGTCGACGCCCTGCACGAGCGGGCGGGCTCCCGTCGCGTGGTCGACCTGCACGGCACCGTCGACCGGGTCGTCTGCCTCACCTGCGGCCAGTCGTTCGCCCGCGACGTGGTCGCCGCCCGCCTCTCGGCGGCGAACCCCTGGCTCGACGAGCCGGAGAGCGTTCGCCTGGCGCCCGACGGCGACGTCGAGGTCGCCGACATCGACGCGTTCGTCGTGCCGGAGTGCACCGTGTGCGGGGGCATGCTCAAGCCCGACGTCGTCTTCTTCGGCGAGTTCGTGCCCGTGGAGCGGTTCGCCGAGGCGCGCTCGCTCGTCGTCGGCGCCGACGCGCTGCTCATCGCCGGGTCGTCGCTGGTCGTCAACTCGGGCATCCGCCTGCTCGACCAGGCGACCCGCCGCAAGATGCCGGTCGTCGTGGTGAACCGCGGGGTCACGAAGGGCGACCCCCGGGCCACGGTTAAGATCGACGCGGGCACGTCGGAGACGCTGACGGCCCTGGCGCGCCGCCTCTCCTGACGCGGGCGCCGACCCGGAGGCCACCATGACGCTGCTCTACCTCGTCCGCCACGGCGAGACGGACTGGAACCGCGCCCGGCGCATCCAGGGCGCCACCGACATCCCCCTCAACGACCTCGGCCGCCGTCAGGCCGCAGAGGCGGGCGACCTGCTCGCACGCCGCACCGTCTCCGCCGTCGTCGCGAGCCCGCTGAGCCGCGCCGCCGAGACCGGGGCGATCATCGCCGCGCGTCTCGGGCTGGCCGCCCCCGAGCACGTCGCGGACCTCGCCGAGCGACGCTACGGCGAGGCCGAGGGCCTCACCGGCTCCGAGGTCGAGGAGAGGTTCCCGGCCGGCACCCGCGTGCCCGGGCGGGAGAGCCGTCGCGAGCTGCTCGCCCGCGTGCTCCCCGCCCTCGTCGAGGCCGCGGGTCGGAGCGAGGGAGGCGCGGTGGTCGTCGCGACGCACGGCGCCGTCATCAGGGCGGTCGTCAACCACGTCTCGAGCGACGAGCCCGCGGACCTGGGCGTGCCGATCCGCAACGGGTCGATCCACTCGTTCGTGCTCGTCGAGGGCGGCCTCCAGCTGCGGACCTTCGACGACCCGGTCGAGGAGGAGTCCGAGCGCGCGGGGCGCTACGCCTTCGAGTACCAGAACGCCCTCGAGGGGCCGGCCGACGAGGCCTGAGCGACGAGGCCCCGCCGACGACGCCCGACCGACGAGGCCCGCGGCGCCGCGGTCAGAACGGCAGGTCGGTGCTGCCCGGCTCGACGATCAGCAGGCCGGTGACGCGGCCCTGCCCGTCGAACGCCGCCCGCCCCGTCCACTCCCCCGCCTCGTGCACGAGGGTCGTCTGCACGACCGTGCCGGTCGAGCGCGACGCCAGGAGGCGGGCGAGGGCGTTCCGGCCGTCGCGCGTCGTGGCCGTCGTGTCGCGCAGGGCGCGCAGGGGGCCGGTCGTGGCCACGACCTGCTTCCACACGCCGTCGAGCCGCTCGGGGGTCAGGGCGCGGGCCGTGCCGGGCGTCATGCGCGACCGCACCGCGGCCACGTCGTCGTCGGCGAGGAGGCGGAAGAGCTCCTCGGTGCGGGCTCCGAGGTCGGTCGGCGTCGCGGTCATGCAGCGATGCTACGAGCCCGCACGGCGAGGCGACATCCGTCGTGCGACGGAGGTCAGCGGCTCGACGACCCGGCCACGCGCTCGAGCAGGTCGAGGAGCACGTCGGCCGACCGGCGCCAGCTGAACCGGTCGGCCTGGCGGCGCGACGCCGCCGACCGCGCCTCCCACTCGCCCTCCAGGCGCCGCACGGCCGCCGCCGCCGAGGCGGGCGACCCCACGTCGAAGAAGAGCGCCGCGTCGCCGCCGATCTCGCGGAAGATCGGGATGTCGCTCACCACCGCGGGCGTGCCGAGGGCCATGCCCTCGACGAGGGGGATGCCGAAGCCCTCGGCGCGGGACGCCGTGACGACCGCCGTGGCCGAGAGCAGCACCTCCCGGTACTCCTTGTCGCTGGCACCGTCGTGGAAGACGAGCGAGCCGGCCGGGGCGAGCGCGACGAGCGCGGCTCGCTCGCGGTCGGAGACCCGGCTCATCAGGTGGAGGCGTGCGCCGTCGAGCAGCGGCAGGGCGCGCACCAGCGTCGCGACGTCCTTGTAGGGCATGAACGACCCCATGTAGACGAGCTCGCGGCCGGCGGGGCGGCTCCGCTCCGGGGCGGCGTCGACCGGGTCGGCGGCGTTCGTCACGACCGTGACGGGGCGGCGCGTCAGCCGGTGGCGGGCGATCTCGGCCTTCGTCGTCTCGCTCACGGTCACGACCGCGTCGGCCCGGTCGAGCAGCAGCCGCTGCGGCCACCAGGCGAGGTGGTACAGCCGCCAGAGCAGCCGGATCGGCGTCGCGAACTCCGGCGGCGGCGTCCGGTTCGTGTAGTAGATGAGGTCGTGCAGCGTGAGCACGAGTCGGTAGCGACGGCCCCACGAGCCCATCGTCTGCATCGGCGACCAGACCACGTCGGGCCGCAGCCGGTTGACCTGCCGGGCCACGGCGGGCTCCCGCACGCTGGTCGGGTCGCTGACCAGGAGGTGCGGCTGGGCGGGCAGCGACTCGAGCTGCCGCGGGTCGCTGACGAGCATGGTCAGCGGGTGCCGCTCCGCCAGGGCACCGACGACGCCCGCGGTGAAGCGGCTGATGCCGTCGTGGCGCCCCACGCGCACGTACCGGCAGTCGACGACGAGCCTCACGCGAGGAACTCCTCGATCGCGGCGGCCGCCTCGCGGGGCTTCTCGTAGTGGATCAGGTGCCCCACGCCCTCGACCACGACGAGCCGCGCGTCGGGGAAGAGCCCCTGCAGCACGTGCTGCGCCGGCAGCGCCGTGATGTCGTCGCGGTCGGCGGCGACGAGCAGGGTCGGCACGCCGACCTCGGCGGCGTACGTGCTCACGTCGCTCGAGACGGAGGCGCGGAAGGCGTCGAGCACGACGCGGCGGTCGGCGAAGCGCGAGAAGTACGAGTCGTGCTGGTCGTGGATCCAGCGGCGCAGCTCCCGGTCGTGGGTCTTGACCATCGCCAGGCTCGTGATGCGGACGACCCCGGCGTTCCGCAGCACCGACTGGCCCGCCGCCTCGGGCAGTGCCGCGCCGGCCTTGTAGTACGCGACGGCCAGCTGCGTCAGGACCCCACGGGGCCCGGAGAGGGCGGGCGCGGCGATCGGGTTGACCAGGACGAGGCGGGAGGCGCGGAGCCCGCCGGCCACCGCGGCCGACGCCACGATCGAGCCGAACGAGTGCCCCAGCACGACGACGTCCGGCCCCAGCCCCAGCGCCGCCACGAGCTCGCGGAGCCACGCCGCGTAGGCGGCCACGCTGTGCTCGCCGTCGAGCGGCGTCGACTCGCCGAAGCCGGGCAGGTCGGGCATGACGACCCGCACGCCGGTGAGGTGCGCCACGACCGGCTCGAGGCCGTGGTGGTCTCCGCGGAAGCCGTGGACGGCGACGACGGTGACCCGCGCCTCCTCGCCCCCCGGGGGGTCGTACGTCCAGACGTGCGTCTCGCTGCCGGCCACGCGGACGACGTCCTCACGGACGGGGACGGCGGCGAGCAGGGCCCGGTAGGGCGAGACGACGCGGGGCTCTCGGACGATCACCCGCCGAGTCTACGGAGGCGCGGGTGCCGACGCGCGGGAGAGGGTGCGCGCCGGGGCCCCGTGCGTCCTAGAGTTGGCCGGGTGAGCTTCACTGCCCCGATCCAGCAGCCCGGACTGACCCTCGACCCCCAGTGGCACCGCCGTGCGGTGTTCTACGAGGTGATGGTGCGGTCGTTCGTCGACAGCAACGGCGACGGCGCCGGCGACCTCCAGGGGCTGCTCTCGCGCCTCGACTACCTGCAGTGGCTGGGGGTGGACGCGCTCTGGCTGCCGCCGTTCTTCCAGTCGCCGCTGCGTGACGGCGGCTACGACATCCAGGACTACAAGGCGATCCTCCCCGAGTTCGGCACGCTCGACGAGTTCCGCGACCTGGTGACGAAGGCCCACGAGCGCAACATGCGCATCGTCATCGACATGGTGCTCAACCACACCTCGGACGCCCACGAGTGGTTCCAGCAGTCGCGCGAGGACCCGGACGGCCCGTACGGGGACTTCTACGTCTGGCGCGACACCGACGAGGAGTACAAGAACATCCGCGTCATCTTCGTCGACACCGAGGAGTCCAACTGGACGTTCGACCCGGTGCGGCGCCAGTTCTTCTTCCACCGCTTCTTCTCGCACCAGCCCGACCTGAACTTCGAGAACCCCGCCGTGCAGGAGGCCGTCTTCGACGTCGTCCGCCACTGGCTCTCGCTGGGCGTCGACGGCCTGCGCCTCGACGCCATCCCCTACCTCTTCGAGACGGAGGAGGGCAACGGCGAGGGCGAGCCGGCGACCCACGACTTCATCAAGCGGCTGCGCCGGATGGTCGACGACGAGTTCCCGGGGCGCGTGCTCATCGCCGAGGCCAACCAGTGGCCCGCCGAGACCGCCGCGTTCTTCGGCACGGAGGAGGAGCCCGAGTGCCACATGGCCTTCGACTTCCCCGTCATGCCGCGCATCTTCTACTCGCTGCGCGCGCAGCACGCCCAGGAGCTCACCCGCATCCTCTCCGAGACGACCGAGGTGCCGCCGGGCGCCGCCTGGGCCGTCTTCCTCCGCAACCACGACGAGCTGACCCTCGAGATGGTCAGCGAGGAGTACCGCCAGGCCATGTACGGCTGGTACGCCTACGACCCCCGGATGCGCTCCAACATCGGCATCCGCCGTCGACTCGCGCCCCTGCTCGACAACAGCCGTGCGGAGCTCGAGCTCGTGCACGCCCTGCTCTTCGCCCTGCCCGGCAGCCCGTTCCTCTACTACGGCGACGAGATCGGCATGGGCGACAACATCTGGCTGCCGGACCGCGACTCGTCGCGCACCCCGATGCAGTGGACGCCCGACCGCAACGCCGGCTTCTCCACGGCCGACCCGGGCAAGCTGTTCCTGCCCGTCGTCCAGTCGCTCGTCTACAACTACAACCTCGTGAACGTCGAGTCGCAGCTGGCGCAGTCGCGCTCGCTGCTGCACTGGGTGCGCAACGTCATCCACGTGCGGAAGGCCCACCCGACCTTCGGCCTCGGCACCATGCAGGTCGTCGAGTCCGACCACGAGTCGGTGCTCTCCTTCGTGCGCAGCTACGAGGGCAGCGGCTCGCAGGTCGGCGACCTGCCGGAGGACGTGCTCTGCGTGTTCTCGTTCGCGCACAACCCCGTCTCCGTCACGGTCACGGCACCCGAGTTCGCGGGGCGCACGCTGACCGACCTGTTCGGCGGAGCGCAGTTCCCGTCGTTCGACGAGGAGGGCCGAGTGACGCTGACGCTCGGCACCCAGGCGTTCTTCTGGCTGCACATCGGCGACGTGCCCGTCGTGACGCGCCCGGCTGTCGGTGGCGCCTCCTAGGCTCGGGGCGTGAGCAGCACCGAACAGGCCTCGTCCGTCTCCGTGGGCGCGCCGTCCGCCCCTGAGCCGACCGCGACCGCGGCGGCCGGTCTCGTCGAGCCGGGGCCCGTCCCGTCGTCGTGGTGGAAGGCGCTCGGCGTCTTCGACCTCGAGACGACCGGGATCGACGTCGAGACGGCGCGCATCGTCACGGCGCACGTGGGGCTGATCGACGCCACGGGGGCGAGCATCGCCCACGGCGAGTGGCTCGCCGACCCCGGCATCGAGATCCCGGAGCAGGCGAGCGCGGTGCACGGCATCTCGACCGAGCGTGCCCGGCTCGAGGGGCGGCCGGCGGTCGAGGTCGTGGCCGAGATCATCGCCGCGCTCCGGGCCGTCTTCGCGCGCGGCGTGCCCCTGGTCGTCTACAACGCCCCGTACGACCTCACCCTGCTCGACCGAGAGGCCCGGCGCCACGGCCTCGAGCCGCTCGGCGACGTCGGCGAGATCGGCTGCGTCGTCGACCCCCTCGTCATCGACAAGGCCGTCGACACCTACCGCAAGGGCAAGCGCACGCTCGAGGCCGCCGCGGGCGTCTACGGCGTCGTGCTCGACGACGCCCACGACGCGGGAGCGGACGCCGTCGCGGCGGGCCGGGTCGCGCAGGCCATGGCCCAGAAGTTCCCCGACCGTCTCGACGTCCCGTCGACCGAGCTCCACGACCTCCAGGTCGGCTGGTGCGGCACCCAGGCCGCGAGCTTCCAGGAGTACATGCGCCGCACGAAGGACCCGTCCTTCACCGCGTCGGGCGAGTGGCCGCACCGGTCGCTGCCCGGCGTCTGAGCCGGCCTCCCGCAGGCAGCCGACCCGCGACTCCCCCGGGCAGTCGACCCGCGACTCCCCCGGGGCTGCCGACGGCCCGCCCCGTCGGCGGACGCAGAAGAGGCGGCCCACCGGAGTGGACCGCCTCTGGCGGCTGACAGCTGCTGCTTACTTGCCGAAGTTCTTGTAGCGCGAGTTGAACTTCTCGACGCGACCGGCCGAGTCGAGGATGCGCTGCTTGCCCGTGTAGAACGGGTGCGACTCGGACGAGATCTCGACGTCGATGACCGGGTAGGTCTCACCGTCGAGCTCGATGGTCTTGTCGCTCGTCGTCGTGGAGCGCGTGAGGAACGTGGCGCCCGATGCGAGGTCGCGGAAGACGATCTGCTTGTACTCGGGGTGGATGTCGGTCTTCATGAGAGTCCTAGGTCTAGCGGATGAGTGGTGGTGTGAGTCGGGGGGACCCGGCGCGACGAACGCCCCGGACCAGCTGTCAACGATACCAGACGGGCGGCCCGGATCGCAGGAGGCGGGGGTCAGCCGGCAGCGCGTGCCGCGTACCGGCCGTCCGCCGACGTGACCGTCAGGTCGAGGCCGAAGACGGCGCCGAGGGTCTCGGCCGTGACGACCTCGTCGAGGGGCCCGGCGGCGACGACGTGGCCGCGGTCGAGGAGGAGCGCGTGCGTGAAGCCGCGCGGGATCTCCTCGACGTGGTGGGTGACCATGACGATGGCGGGCGAGTCGTCGGAGGACGCGTAGCCCGAGAGCATGCCGAGGAGCTCCTCGCGGGCGCCGAGGTCGAGGCTGGCCGCGGGCTCGTCGAGCAGGAGCAGCTCAGGATCGGTCATCACCGAGCGGGCGATCTGGACCCGCTTCTGCTCGCCGTCGCTGAGCTCGCCGAACGTGCGGTCGGCGAGGTGGTCGAGGTTCCACTCCTCCAGCACGCGGTGCGCGCGGCGGACGTCGACGGTCTCGTACTCCTCGTTCCAGCGCCCGGTGACCGAGTAGGCCGCGGTCAGCACGACGTCGACGACCTTCTCCTTCGCCGGGATGCGACGCGCGACCGTGGTCGACGCGAAGCCGATGCGGGGGCGGAGGTCGAAGAGGTCGACCGACCCGAGGTCGGAGCCGAGCACCTCGGCGGTTCCCGACGAGGGGTGGCTCTGCGCGGCGGCGACCTGGAGGAGGCTCGTCTTGCCGGCGCCGTTCGGCCCCAGGACGACCCAGCGCTCGTCGGACTGCACCGTCCAGCTCACGCCGTCGACGACGGGAGAGCCTCCACGGACCACGGACACATCGGTGAGCTGCAACACGGTCGACATGCTCATCAGCCTAGCGACGCAGCCCCTCGTACACGCCGAGCGTGCGCTCGGCGATCCGGCCCCAGCTGAACTCGGCCTCGGCGCGCATCCGGCCCGCGCGGCCCATCAGCCGGGCGAGTCCGGGGTCGCCGACGACCTCCGTCAGCACCCCGGCGAGGTCGCGGACGAAGCGCTCGGGGTCGAGGGGGGTGCCGGTGCCGTCCTGCACCTGCTCCAGCGGCACGATGCGGCCGGTGAGGCCGTCCGCGACGACCTCCGGGATGCCGCCGGTGTCGGAGCCGACGACCGGCACGCCGCAGGCCATGGCCTCGAGGTTCACGATGCCCAGGGGCTCGTAGACCGAGGGGCAGACGAAGGTCGTGGCGGCCGAGAGCACCGCGCTCAGCTCGTGGCGGGGCAGGACGCGCTCGATCCAGACGACGCCGCTGCGCTCCTCCTGGAGCTCGCGGACGAGGGCCGTGACCTCCGCCATGATCTCCGGGGTGTCGGGCGCCCCCGCGCAGAGCACGAGCTGCACCTCCGGCGGCAGCAGCTTCGCGGCGCGCAGCAGGTAGGGCAGGCCCTTCTGGCGGGTGATCCGGCCCACGAAGACCACCGCGGGGCGGTCGGGGTCGATGCCCAGCCCACGGACGACCTCGGCGTCGTCGACGCGCTGCCAGCCGTCGAGGTCGATGCCGTTGTAGACGACGCTGACCTTCTGCTCGTCGATGCCGGGGTACGACCGGAGGATGTCGCGGCGCATGCCCTCGCTGACGGCGATGACGGCGTCGGCCGTCTCGTACGCCTGGCGCTCGATCCAGCTCGACACGCGGTACCCGCCGCCGAGCTGCTCGGCCTTCCAGGGCCGGAGCGGCTCGAGGCTGTGGGCCGTCAGCACGTGGGGGACGTCGTGGAGCATCTGCGCGAGCTGGCCGGCGGCGTTCGCGTACCAGGTGTGGCTGTGGACGACGTCGGCCCCGCCGACGTCCTGCGCGATGCGGACGTCCGTGCCGAGGGTGCGCAGGGCTCCGTTGGCGTCGGCCAGCTCGGCCAGGTCGGGGTAGCCGGTCGTGCCCGGCTCGGCGTCGACGGTGCCGAACGCGCGCACCTGCACGTCGATCGACGACCGGAGCGCCTTCACGAGCTCCGAGACGTGGACTCCCGCCCCTCCGTAGACGTTGGGCGGGTATTCCTTAGTGATGACATCGACTCGCACGCTGATCACCGTAGTCGCGCGGCGCTGAATCGTGCCATCCTGGCCCCATGGCATCAAAGAAGATCTTCGGCATCGTGCTCGCTGGTGGCGAAGGCAAGCGCCTGATGCCCCTGACCGCGGACCGCGCCAAGCCGGCCGTCCCGTTCGGTGGCAACTACCGCCTCATCGACTTCGCGCTCAGCAACCTGATCAACTCGGGGCTGCGCCAGATCGTCGTGCTGACGCAGTACAAGTCGCACAGCCTCGACCGCCACGTCTCGCAGACCTGGTCGATCGAGGGGCTGCTCGGTGCGTACGTCGCGTCCGTCCCCGCCCAGCAGCGGCTCGGCAAGCGCTGGTTCGCCGGCAGCGCCGACGCCATCCTGCAGAGCCTCAACCTCCTCCGCGACGAGAAGCCCGACATCGTCGTCGTGGTCGGCGCCGACCACGTCTACCGGATGGACTTCTCGCAGATGATCGAGGCGCACGTCGCCTCGGGCGCCGGCGTCACGGTCGCCGCGATCCGCCAGCCGATCTCGCTCGCCGACCAGTTCGGCGTCATCGAGGTCGACGGCGACGACCCGACCCGCATCGGCCGGTTCCTCGAGAAGCCGACCGACGCGACGGGGCTGCCCGACTCCCCCGGCGAGATCCTCGCGTCCATGGGCAACTACGTCTTCGACGCCGACGTCCTCATCGACGCCGTGCTCCGCGACGGCGAGAAGCCCGACTCGAACCACGACATGGGCGGCGACATCGTGCCCGACTTCGTCTCACGGGGCGACGCGGCCGTCTACGACCTCAACCGCAACGAGGTCCCCGGGGCCACCGAGCGCGACCGCTACTACTGGCGCGACGTCGGGACGATCGACTCGTTCTACGACGCGCACCGCGACCTGATCTCGGCGCTGCCGATCTTCAACCTGTACAACACCGACTGGCCGATCTTCAGCCAGCAGCTCAACTCGCCGCCCGCGAAGTTCGTCCGTGACGCGCACGGCAACCTCGGCACGACCATCGACTCCGTCGTCTCCCTCGGGTCGCTGCTGTCGGGCGCGCACGTCGAGCGCAGCGTCCTCGGGCCCTGGTGCACGCTCGACTCGGGCTCACGCGTCGTCGACTCGATCGTCTTCGAGCGAGCCCACATCGGGCCGGGCGCGGTCGTCGAGCGCGCGATCCTCGACAAGGACGTCGTCATCTCAGCCGGCGCCTCCGTCGGCGTCGACGCCGAGGCCGACCGGGCCCGGGGCTTCACCGTGACGCCCTCCGGCATCACCGTCGTCGGCAAGGGCGTCCGCGTCGACCAGTAGGGGCCGGGGCCGTTCCGGGAGGGCGGGCCGCTACGCCGTGTGACCTCAGCGTCCGCGGCGGGCGGCCCGCCCTCACTATGGTGGGGGCGTGCCGCGCTTCCTCACCGTCCTCGACGTCGACTCCACGCTCATCGAGAACGAGGTGATCGAGCTCCTGGCCGACGCCGCGGGGTCGCACGCCGAGGTCTCCCGGATCACCGAGCGGGCGATGGCGGGCGAGCTCGACTTCGCCGAGAGCCTCACGGCTCGCGTCGCCACCCTCGCCGGCCTGTCGGAGGGCGTCTTCGCCGACGCCGTCGCCCAGGTCCGCGTCACCGAGGGCGCCGAGGAGCTGATCGCGGGCCTGCACGCCCACGGCAGCGTGATCGGTGTGGTCTCGGGCGGCTTCCACGAGGTCCTCGACCCGGTCGCCGAGCGCCTCGGGCTCGACCACTGGCGGGCCAACCGCCTCGAGGTCGTCGACGGCGTGCTGACCGGTCGCGTCAGCGGCCCCGTGGTCGACGCCGAGGGCAAGGCCGCCGCGCTCCGCGAGTGGGCCGAGGAGTCGCGGGTCGACCTCGAGCACACGGTGGCGGTCGGCGACGGGGCGAACGACCTGCTGATGATGCGGGCCGCCGCGCTCTCCGTGGCCTTCAACGCCAAGCCCCGCGTCCGCGAGCAGGCCGACCTCGTCGTCGCCCGGTGCGACCTCGCGGAGCTCCTGCCCCTGATGGGGCTCCGCGGCTGACCGGCCCCGCCGCGACGCCCCGTCCTCCGGGGGTCGGGGTCAGTGCCCCATGCCCAGGCCGCCGTCGACCGGGATGACGGCGCCGGAGATGTAGGCGGCGTCGTCGCTCGACAGCCAGGCGATGGTCTTCGCGACCTCCCCGGCGGTGCCGAAGCGCTGCGCGGGGATGGTCTTGCGGTACTCGGCCTGCTGCTCGTCGGGCAGCACCGCCGTCATGTCCGTCTCGATGAAGCCGGGGGCCACGACGTTCGCCGTGATGCCCCGGGCACCGACCTCGCGGGTCAGCGACCGCGCGAAGCCCACCAGCGCGGCCTTCGACGACGCGTAGTTGACCTGGCCGGGGCCGCCGTAGAGGCCCACGACGCTAGAGACGAGCACGATCCGGCCGAAGCGGGCCTTGAGCATGCCCTTCGAGGCGCGCTTGACGACGCGGAACGCGCCGCCGAGGTTGGTGTCGACCACCGAGGTGAAGTCCTCCTCGGTCATCCGCATGAGGAGTCCGTCCTTCGTGATGCCGGCGTTGGCCACGACGACCTCCACCGGGCCGAGCTCGGCCTCGACGGCGGTGAAGGCGGCGTCGACCGAGGCGGAGTCGGTCACGTCGGCGACGACCGTCATCGTGCCCTCGGGGCCCTGGCCGCTGCGCGCGGTCACCGCGACGCGGTGGCCCTGGGCGACGAGCTCCTCGGCGATGGCGCGGCCGATGCCGCGGTTCCCGCCGGTGACGAGGACGGTGCGGGGCGTGGTCATGGTGTCTCCTCGGGGTCGTGCGTCGGGCGCAGCGTGGGGGGCGACCGGAGGTCGTGGCCGTTCGCGGCCGCCGACCAGCCTACTGTCGGCTGTCGGGCTTAAGATCGGCTCACGCGCCGCCCGTGGCGCTCTGAGCCCGTGAGTGCATGAAGACTTCCCAGCCGATCACCTCCCTCCCCCCGTCGCCGACCGACGATCGCCACTCCCGCATGCGCCGCTACCTGCTGGCCACCGGGATCCGCATCGTGTGCATCGCCCTGTGCTTCGTCATCCCGCTCTCCTGGTGGACGCTGCTCCCCGTCCTCGGCGCCGTGGTCATCCCCTACGTCGCCGTCGTCCTGGCCAACGTGGGCCACGAGTCCGGGCAGGAGGTCGAGCGCCCCGGCGGCGTCGAGCTCTACCGCGGTCCCGACCCGGCGTGGCAGCCCGAGGCCGAGGCCCCCGCCCCGGAGCCCGTCCGGCCGGTCGTCGTCGACGACGAGCCCGACGACGACGCACCCGTGGCGGGTGCCGACGGCGTCCTCCGCTGATGCTCGGCCTCGGTCTCGACGGCCCCGGTGACGTCCAGTGCTCGCGCGCCGGGTGCACCGCCTCCGCCGTCTCCGCGGTCAACTGGCGGAACCCGAAGATCCACGGGCTCGACCGGGTGAAGGTCTGGTCGGCCTGCGCCGAGCACGTCGACTTCCTCGCCGAGTTCCTCCGGGCGCGCGACTTCCCCGTCGTCGTGACGGCCGCGGGCGTCACGGTCGACCGGGTCCCCGAGGAGGCGCGGTGAGCGACGCGCGCACCACCGGCGCCCGCAAGTGGCTGGGCTACCTCGGCGTGGTCGTCGTCTTCGCCGTCGTCTGCGGCTTCCTCGCCCACTGGCAGTGGAGCCGCCACGAGGAGAAGATGGTCGTCGTCCACCAGCTCGAGCAGCGGTACGACGCGGCTCCTGTGCCGCTCGACGAGGCCGTGCCCGCCCTCGACTCCTACGACCCCGCGCTGGAGTGGCAGCCGGTGAGCATGACCGGGACGTACGTCGCCGACGAGACCCTGCTCGTGCGCAACCGGCCCCTCAACGGGCAGCCCGGCTTCGAGGTGCTCGTGCCGTTCCGGGTCACCGGCGGTGACGTCTTCGTGGTCGACCGCGGCTGGGTGCCCACGGGCAACGACCAGGACGCCCCCGACGAGGTCCCCGCTCCCCCGGAGGGCGAGGTCACGGTGACCGCCCGCCTCAAGCCGGGCGAGCCCGCCCTGGGGTCGCGCACCGGAGTCCCCGGCACGAACCAGATCGCCACCGTGCAGCTCAGCGAGGTGCAGGCCCGGGTGAGCGGCACGATCTACAGCGCCTCGTACGGCCTGCTGCAGAGCGAGACGCCGGCGCCGGCCGAGGCTCCCGTGAAGGCGAGCGCGCCCGAGATCGACACGGGCCTGAACCTCTCCTACTTCGTGCAGTGGATCATGTTCGCGGTCGGCGCCTTCGCCTTCCTCTTCTACGTCTTCCGTCAGGAGCGCCGCAACCGGGCCCTCGACGAGGAGGGCGCCGACGGCGACGAGGCCCGCGTCCGGGAGGCCGAGCGTGCCCGCCGGCGCGCTGCCCGGCCGCTCGCCGACAACGACGCGGAGGACGAGCTGCTCGACGCCGCCGGCCACTGACCCGGCGCGGGCGGCGTGCCGCCCCGTCGGTCAGGCGAGGTTGATGAGGTCGCTGTAGTCCTTGGTCCAGTGGTCCTCGGTGCCCTCGGGCATGATCAGCACGCGCTCCGGGTTCAGCGCCTCGACCGCTCCCTCGTCGTGGCTGACCAGGACGACGGCCCCCTCGTAGTTGGCGAGGGCGTCGAGGATCTCCAGGCGGCTGGCGGGGTCGAGGTTGTTCGTGGGCTCGTCGAGCAGCAGGACGTTGGCGCCGGAGACGACGATCATCGCCAGGGCGAGGCGGGTCTTCTCGCCACCGGAGAGGACGCCGGCCGGCTTGGCCGAGTCGTCGCCCGTGAAGAGGAACGAGCCCAGCACGCGCCGCGCCTCCATCTCGGTGATGTTCGGCGACGACGAGACCATGTTCTCGAGCACGCTGCGCGCGACGTCGATCGTCTCGTGCTCCTGGGCGTAGTAGCCGACGCGCAGGCCGTGGCCCGGCTCGAGCTGCCCCGTGTCGGGCTCGTCGACGCCCGCGAGGATGCGCAGCAGCGTGGTCTTGCCGGCACCGTTCAGCCCGAGGATCACGACCTTCGAGCCACGGTCGATGGCGAGGTCGACGGCCGTGAAGATCTCGAGCGAGCCGTAGCTCTTCGAGAGGTTCGAGGCCATCAGGGGCGTCTTGCCGCAGGCCACCGGCGTCGGGAAGCGCAGCTTGGCGACGCGGTCGACGGCACGGACCTCCTCGAGGCCCGAGAGGAGCTTCTCGGCCCGGGCGACCATCTGGTGGGCCGCCGCGGCCTTCGACGCCTTCGCGCCGAAGCGCGCGGCCTGCTTCTGCAGCGCCGACGCCTGCTTCTCGGCGTTCGAGCGCTCCTTCTTGCGGCGCTCCTCGTCGGCGGCGCGCTGGCGCTGGTAGTTCCGCCAGCCCATGTTGTAGATGTCGATCGCCTGGCGGTTGGCGTCGAGGTAGAAGACGCGGTTGACGACCTCCTCGACCAGCTCGATGTCGTGGCTGATGACGATGACGCCGCCCTGGTACGTCTTGAGGTACTCGCGCAGCCAGACCACGCTGTCGGCGTCGAGGTGGTTCGTGGGCTCGTCGAGGATCATCGTGTCGGCGGCCGAGAAGAGGATGCGCGCGAGCTCGATGCGTCGGCGCTGGCCGCCGGAGAGGGTCGAGAGCGGCTGGTCGAGGATCCTGTCGGGCAGGCTGAGGTTGCTGGCGATCGACGCCGCCTCGGCCTCGGCCGCGTAGCCGCCGAGCGCGTTGAACTGGTCGTCGAGGTCGCCGTACCGCTTCATGGCGCGGGCGGCGACGTCGGCGTCGGGGTCGCCCATGAGGAGGGTCGCCTCCTGGATGCCGAGCAGGAGCTGGCCGAGGCCGCGGGCGTCGAGGATGCGCGTGCGGGCGAGGTCCTCCGGGTTGCCGCTCCGGGGGTCCTGCGGCAGGTAGCCGATCTCGCCGCCGCGCTCGATCTTGCCGTCGGTCGGCTGGGTCTCCCCCGCCAGCGTCTTGGTCATGGTGGTCTTGCCGGCGCCGTTGCGCCCGACGAGACCGATCTTGTCGCCCTTGTCGACGCGGAAGTTCACGTCGGCCATCAGCAGGCGAGCGCCGACGCGGATCTCGAGGTCGTGCACGGAGAGCACAGCAGTATTCCAATCGATTGGGAGGATGTCCACAACGCAGCCCGAGCAGGGGCCGCCTCTAGGATGAGACATCGCGTGGAGGGGGTCGCAGCACTGCGCTGCCGACCAGCCGCTCGGCCGATCAACCTACCCATTCTAGGAGACTGCATGACGAACACTGCTGCACCGATCTCACGGCCGGTCCTCGCCGACCGCCTGGTCACGAGGAGCTGGGCCACCGACGTCGCCCTCGTCCTCGGCGGAGCGGCCTTCACCAGTGCCCTCGCCCAGGTGCAGGTTCCCCTCTGGCCCGTCCCCGTCACGGGCCAGACGCTCGCGGTGATGCTCGTCGGTGCGACCCTCGGGGCGCGTCGTGGGGCCCTGTCGATGCTGACCTACCTCGTGCTGGGCGTCGTCGGCCTCCCGATCTTCGCCGAGTTCACCGGCGGCCCCCTCAGCGTCCTCAAGCCCAGCTTCGGCTTCATCGTCGGGTTCATCCCGGCGGCGGCGCTCGTGGGCTGGCTCTCCCAGCGCGACTGGGACAAGAAGTGGCTGCTGTCGGTCGTCGCGTTCTTCCTCGCCAGCCTCGTGCCCTTCGTGGTCGGCCTGCCGT
>NZ_LMOX01000001.1:1421929-1422140 GCF_001423665.1 Frigoribacterium sp. Leaf164 | reverse complement strand
ACCTCGCGGTCGTCCTCAGCAGCCTCGGGGTCGAGGTCACCCTCGCGACCGTCCTGACCGTCGGCGTCGTCCCCTTCATCGTGGGCGGCGTGGCGAAGTGGCTGATCGCCGCCTCGGTGCTGCCCCTGGCGTGGCGCGGGCTCCGTCGCCTGGAGCGCTGAGCGCAGCTGCCCCGACGCACGACGACGGGCCCCGGTCAGGAGACCGGGGC
>NZ_LMOX01000001.1:1409947-1421920 GCF_001423665.1 Frigoribacterium sp. Leaf164 | reverse complement strand
CCGTCGTCGTGTCCGGCGTCGGCCGGGGTGGATCAGATCGAGAAGCCGATGGCGCGCATCATGTCGCGCCCGTCGTCCGTGATCCGGTCGGGGCCCCACGGCGGCATCCAGACCCAGTTGATCCGGAAGGCGTCCACGACGCCGTCCAGCGCGTTCGCGGTGTCGGCCTCGATGACGTCGGTCAGCGGGCAGCCGGCCGAGGTCAGGGTCATGCTGATGATGAGGGCGTTCTCGTGCTCCTCGTCCATCGCGAGGTCGTAGATGAGGCCGAGGTCGACGATGTTGACCCCGAGCTCGGGGTCGACGACCTCCTTCAGCGCCTCCGCGACCTGGTCGAACTTCTCCGGGGCCAGAGCGACCGCCACGGTCAGCTGCCCACCGGGGCGTCGACGACCGCCGCAGCCGCAGCAGCGGAGACGTAGCGGTCGTAGCCCTCGTTCTCGAGGCGGTCGGCGAGCTCCGGTCCGCCCTCGTCGGCGACGTGGCCGTCGACGAACACGTGGACGAAGTCGGGCTTGATGTACCGGAGGATCCGCGTGTAGTGCGTGATCAGCAGGAGGCCCAGGCCCGTGTTGGCCTTCGCCCGGTTGACGCCCTCCGAGACGATCTTGAGCGCGTCGACGTCGAGACCGGAGTCGGTCTCGTCGAGGACGGCGAACTTGGGCTTGAGGAGCTCGAGCTGCATGATCTCGTGCCGCTTCTTCTCGCCGCCGGAGAAGCCCTCGTTGACGTTGCGCTCGGCGAAGGCCGAGTCCATCTTGAGCGCCGACATCGACTCGCGCAGGTCCTTGATCCAGCCACGGATGGCCGGGGCCTCGCCGTCGAGGGCGGTCTTCGCCGTGCGGAGGAAGTTCGAGACGGTGACCCCGGGGATCTCGACCGGGTACTGCATCGCCAGGAAGAGCCCCGCCTTGGCGCGCTCGTCGACGCTCATGTCGAGCACCTCGACGCCGTCGAGGCGGATGGAGCCGCCGTCGACGTTGTAGCGCGGGTGGCCGGCGATCGTGTAGGCGAGGGTCGACTTGCCGGAGCCGTTGGGGCCCATGACGGCGTGGATCTCGCCCTCCTTGATGGTCAGGTCGACGCCCTTGAGGATCGGCTTGGGGCCGGCGTCGGTGTCGATGCTGACCTTGAGGTCGCGGATCTCGAGAGTGCTCATGCGTTCATTCCTTACTGTGCGACGCCGGCGGGCGACGCGGTGGTGTCGACGAAGACGTCGCCGTCGACGACGGAGACGGCGAAGACCGGGACGGGTTCGTAGGCGGGGAGGGTCAACGGCTTGCCCGAGGTGAGCTCGAACTTGGAGCCGTGCGCCCAGCACTCCAGGGTGTCGTCCTCGACGAAGCCCTCGGAGAGCGAGATGTCGCCGTGCGTGCAGGTGTCGCCGATGGCGTGGATGACCCCGGCGCTGTCCTTCACGACGGCGACGGCCACGCCGTCGACGACGACGCGGAGCGCCTGCGCGGGCGTGATCTCGTCGGAGGAGCAGACGCGCGTGCTCATGCGGTGGGCTCCACGACGGACGGGCCCGAGGTCAGCTCGACCTCGAGGGCGTCGATGAGGCGCTGCTGCAGCTCGGGCTCGCCGATCTTCTGGACGACCTCGCTGAGGAAGCCGAGCACGACGAGGCGACGGGCCTCGGCTTCGTCGATGCCCCGCGACTGGAGGTAGAAGAGGTGCTCGTCGTCGAAGCGGCCGGTGGCGCTGGCGTGGCCCGCCCCGGCGATGTCGCCCGTCTCGATCTCGAGGTTCGGGATGGAGTCGGCCCGAGTGCCCTCGCTGAGGACGAGGTTGCGGTTCTGCTCGTAGCTGTCGGTGCCGGGCGCCGTCCGCGCGATGAGGACGTCGCCGATCCAGACGGTGCGGGCTCCCTCGCCCTGGAGCGCGCCCTTGTAGTTGACGCGGCTCCGGCTGTTCGGCGCGTCGTGGTGGACGAAGACCTGCTGCTCGAGGTGCTGACCGGCGTCGGCGAAGTAGACGCCGTAGAGCTCGGCGTCCGAGCCCTGCCCGGCCAGGTGCGCCGAGGGGTTGACCCGCACGACCGACCCGCCGAGCGACACCACGAAGTGCTT
Organism: Frigoribacterium sp. Leaf164; assembly: GCF_001423665.1. NCBI lineage: Bacteria > Bacillati > Actinomycetota > Actinomycetes > Micrococcales > Microbacteriaceae > Frigoribacterium > Frigoribacterium sp. Leaf164. The sequence continues at coordinate 1,419,848 of NZ_LMOX01000001.1, read as the reverse complement.
CAGCTGCGCGTCGCGCCCGATGGTCGCGAAGTGGCTGGCGAGGTGGATCGCCTCGTCGTCCCACTCCTGCAGCGTCACCACGGTGAGGTGCGCCCCGTCGTCGACGACGATCTCGACGTTCTCGACGAGCTGGGCGGCGCCCGTGTTGCGGAGCACGACGAGCGACGTCGAGTTCGCCGTCGCGTGGATGAGGGTGTGGCCGGCACGCGGCGCCGTGTCGAGGCCGGAGCGCCCGATCGTCACGGTCGAGGGCTCGTCGCCGCTCAGGGTCACGAGCAGCACCTTCTCGGTCGCGGCCCAGGCCGAGGCCGAGGCCTTGTCCTCGGGCTGGCCGGCCCGGCCGACGCGGGAGTCGCTCCGGTCGACCCAGTCGACCGTCGCCCCGGCGGTCTCCCGCGCGAGGTACGCGTAGGGAGACCCGTCCAGGGGGCCGTCGATGAGGGGGCGCAGACGCTCGACCGGGCTGAGCTTCCAGTCGACCTCGCGGCCGGTGACCGCGGGGAACGCGGCCGGGTCGGTGCTGCGGAAGCGCTCGGAACGGGTCTGGACCGGGACGACGCCCCAGCCTCCGTCGCTGTGCGCCTTCGCGCCGTGCTGCACGCCCTCGGGGGTCGTGCTCGTTGTGGTGGGTGCTACGGCGGACATCTAGCCGACGGATCCTTCCATGCTCATCTCGATGAGCTTGTTGAGTTCGAGGGCGTACTCCATCGGGAGCTCCCGCGCGATGGGCTCGATGAACCCGCGGACGATCATGGCCATGGCCTCGTCCTCCGCCATGCCGCGCGACATCAGGTAGAACAGCTGCTCCTCGCTGACGCGCGAGACCGTGGCCTCGTGCCCGAGCTGCACGTCGTCGACGCGGATGTCGATGGCCGGGTACGTGTCGGAGCGCGACATGGTGTCGACCAGCAACGCGTCGCAGCGCACCGTGTTGGCGCTGTGGTGCGCCGAGTCGTCGACCCGGACCTCACCGCGGTACCCCGCACGACCGCCGCCGCGGGCGATGGACTTCGAGACGATGGACGACGTCGTGTACGGCGCCATGTGGATCATCTTCGCGCCGGCGTCCTGGTGCTGGCCGGGGCCGGCGAAGGCGACGCTGAGGGTCTCGCCCTTGGCGTGCTCGCCCGCGAGGTAGATCGACGGGTACTTCATCGTGACCTTGGAGCCGATGTTGCCGTCGATCCACTCCATGGTCGCGCCCTCGTGCGCGATGGCGCGCTTGGTGACGAGGTTGTAGACGTTGTTCGACCAGTTCTGGATCGTCGTGTAGCGCACGCGGGCGTTCTTCTTCACGATGATCTCGACGACGGCCGAGTGCAGCGAGTCGCTCTTGTAGATCGGGGCGGTGCAGCCCTCGATGTAGTGCACGTAGCTGCCCTCGTCGGCGATGATCAGCGTGCGCTCGAACTGGCCCATGTTCTCCGTGTTGATGCGGAAGTAGGCCTGCAGGGGGATCTCGACGTGGACGTTCTTGGGGACGTAGACGAACGAGCCGCCCGACCAGACCGCCGTGTTGAGCGCCGCGAACTTGTTGTCGCCCGCGGGGATCACCGAACCGAAGTACTCCTGGAAGAACTCGGGGTGCTCGCGCAGCGCCGTGTCGGTGTCCATGAAGATGACGCCCTGCTGCTCCAGGTCCTCGCGGATCTGGTGGTAGACGACCTCGGACTCGTACTGGGCGGCGACGCCGGCGACGAGGCGGTTGCGCTCGGCCTCGGGGATGCCGAGCTTCTCGTAGGTGTTCTTGATGTCGTCGGGCAGCTCGTCCCAGGTGGTGGCCTGCTTCTCGGTCGACCGGACGAAGTACTTGATGTTGTCGAAGTCGATGCCCGAGAGGTCTGCGCCCCAGGTCGGCATCGGCTTGCGCTCGAAGAGCGTGAGGCCCTTGAGGCGGTTCTTGAGCATCCACTCGGGCTCGCTCTTGAGGTTCGAGATGTCGGTGACGACCTCGGGCGAGACGCCGCGGCGCGCGGAGGCGCCAGCAGCGTCGGAGTCGGACCAGCCGAACTCGTATTGTCCCAGGCCGTCCAGCTCGGGGCGGTCGATCAGCACGTCTGACATGTGTACCTCTTTCTCTGACGGACCGAACGCGGTGCGCGGAGCCACCATTCCCATGGTGCTCGCCGCGGGCGACGACGGGCCGTTCCTCGCGGTGCGAGTCGAACACCCCGGTCCGCGTGACGATCGCCGCCCCGTCGACGGCCCCCCGGGGCGATGATCGTCGCGGGTGGTCGGCGGGCCCTCCGCGAGCGGAGTGCCAGGGTGCGTTGCCTAGACTGTGACCCGCACCCGGTGCCTCTCGACCCCGTGGTGCTCGTCCGCCTCAGCTGTCTCGCGGCGTCTCCGTCGACGCCGTGCCGGGTTGTGTTCCTGAACCCGTCGATTCTACAGGGCGGAGTCCTGAAATCGACGAAAGGCAGGAGACTGTGAGCAAGGCAGACCAGACCACCCCGGGCGTGCTGTCGAGAGCCTGGGCGTGGCTGCCCACGACGGTCGACTCGCGGGTGCGCTTCATCGCCTGGGCGTCGCTCGTCTGCCAGGTCCTGCTGATCGGCACCGGAGGCGCGGTGCGGCTCACCGGGTCCGGCCTGGGCTGCCCGACGTGGCCGCGCTGCACCGACGACTCCTTCGTGTCGACGCCCGAGATGGGCATCCACGGCGTCATCGAGTTCGGCAACCGGCTGCTGACCTTCGTGCTCACGCTCGTCGTCATCCTCGCCTTCCTCGCCGTGCTGCGCATCCGCAGGGTGCGCCCTGAGCTCTTCCGCATCACCCTCGTCCAGGGACTCAGCATCCCGTTCCAGGCGGTCCTCGGCGGCATCACCGTCCTGACGGGCCTCAACCCGTACATCGTCGGGGCGCACTTCGTGGTGTCCGTCGTGCTGGTCGCCCTGACGACGGTGCTGGTGTACCGGGTGCTGCACGGTCCTCGCGGCACCCGCGCCGCGACTCCCCGGGGCTACGCCCTCCTGGCGCGGGCGGCGGCCGTCGTCGTGGCCGTCACCGTCGTCGTCGGCATCCTCACGACCGGCGCCGGGCCGCACGCCGGCGACGCCGCGACCCCCCGCAACGGCCTCGCTCCCGAGGTCATGGAGCACGTGCACAGCTGGCCCGCCTACGCGACCCTGCTGCTCACCGTCGCGCTCGTCGCCTGGACCCTCCGCGCGGGCCTCCCCCGGCGCTTCCCGCTCCTGCTGCTCGCCGTGGAGCTCGTGCAGATCGCCGTCGGGCTGCTCCAGGCCCGCACGGGGCTGCCGCCCGTGCTCGTCGGCAGCCACATGGTGCTGGCCGCGCTCCTCGTCGCCGCGATGACGGCCGTGCTGCTCTCCCTGACGAACGACCAGCAGCCCGACGAGGTCGAGGCGCCCGTCCGTGAGGCCGAGCTCCGCGTCTGACGCCCGCACCGCCTCCTCGGCGCCCTGCCCCGGTCTCGGGGCGGGGCGCCGTCGTCGTCAGCGGCGCAGGTCCAGCCGCATGATCGTGTCGACCCCGTCGTCCGAGACCGGGACGAATCCCAGGCGGCGGTAGAGCGACTCGACGCGGCTCCCCGTCAGCACGTCGAGGGTGACCGTGGCCGTGGTGACGGCGGCGACGGCCTCGGTGACGAGACGGGTGCCGAGGCCCCGGCCGCGCGCCTCCTCACGCAGGTAGAAGTGGCGCAGCCAGGTCGTCCCGCCCTCGGGGTGGACGGCGAGGCAGCCGACGACACGGCCCTCGGCGTCGACGACGACGGTGGTCTCGGACGGGACGAACTCGTGGACGAACCGGGCGCGGTTGTACGACGGGCGCCAGACGCCCGCCCGCTCGAGGTCGTCGCGGAGGGCGTGGAGCTTGAGGTCGGCCAGGGCGTCGACGTCGCCGGGGCGCGCCGGACGCGTGGACCAGCCGGGGGCGGGCACGGGCCTAGAAGGGCAGGAGCGGGTCGACGCCCACGGCCAGGAAGAGCAGCGTCAGGTAGGTGATGGAGCTGTGGAAGACGCGCATGGGACGGACCTCGGCGACCTGCTGGATGGCACGGCTGTAGAGGCGGTGGGACTCCCAGATGAACCAGGCACCGCTCGCGGCGGCGACCACGGTGTAGAGCACGCCCATGCCGGCCACGGGGACGAGGAGCAGCGAGCAGGCGACCGTGGCCCAGGCGTAGAGGATGACCTGCAGCCCGACCAGCGAACGACCCCGCACGACGGCGAGCATCGGGACGTCGGCGGCGGCGTAGTCGTCGCGGTACTTCATCGACAGCGGCCAGTAGTGCGGCGGCGTCCAGAGGAAGATCACCATGAAGAGGATGACGGGAGGCCAGCTCAGGTCGTTCGTCACGGCCGCCCAGCCGATCAGGACGGGCATGCAGCCCGCGATGCCGCCCCAGACGATGTTCTGCGGGGTCCGGCGCTTGAGCCAGAGGGTGTACACGACGACGTAGAAGAGTATGGCGCCGAGCGAGAGGGCCGCCGACAGCAGGTTGACGGTGAGGGCCAGCCAGACGATGGAGGCGACGCCCACCACGTACGAGAAGACGAGCGCCTCGCGGTCGGTCACCTCGCCGGTGACGAGGGGGCGGCCCTGGGTCCGCTTCATGATGCGGTCGATGTCGCGGTCGATGTAGCAGTTGAACGCGGAGGCCGAGCCGGCGCTGAGCGCCCCGCCGACGAGGGTGGCGAGCACGAGCCAGAGATTCGGGACGCCGCCCTGGGCCAGGAACATCGTCGGGGCCGTCGTGACGAGCAGGAGCTCCATCACGCGGGGCTTGGTGAGGGCCACGTACGCTCGAGCCTTGCGACGGAAGCCCCGGGGTGCGGTGTCGGGGCGGGTGTCGATGGCTGCGGTCATGAGTCCTCTAACGAGACGAACGGGGTGCCAGGAGAGTCTAGGCGATGAACGTCCGCGTTGACACGGCACCGGGCGTCACCTGCGGGCACGCGACCTCGGTACGTCCCTATACTGGCAGGTGCTTGCCAGTTGCACGTCTGCTCCGCGCTGGATTCCCGACACCGGAACGAACACCTCCCTGTCCTGATCTCCACATCGTTGTGAACGTGCGGCCGCAGCCGACGACGTCTCGGCAGGCGCATGTCCGCGCGGGTCCGCATCGACCCCGCGCAGTTCGCAACAAGAAGGGTCAACTTCCAGTGGCAGATCTGCAATGGGAATCCATCGACAACAAGGCCGTCGACACCGTCCGCGTGCTCGCGGCCGACGCCGTGGAGAAGGTCGGCAACGGCCACCCCGGCACGGCGATGAGCCTCGCGCCCGCCGCGTACCTCCTCTTCCAGAAGGTCATGCGTCGTGACCCGAGCGACAGCGAGTGGATCGGTCGCGACCGCTTCGTGCTCTCGGTGGGCCACAGCTCGCTGACCCAGTACGTGCAGTTCTACCTGGGCGGCTACGGCCTCGAGCTCGACGACCTCAAGGCGCTCCGCACCTGGGGCAGCAAGACCCCCGGCCACCCCGAGTACGGCCACACCGACGGCGTCGAGATCACGACCGGTCCCCTGGGCCAGGGCCTCGCCTCCGCCGTGGGCATGGCGTACGCCGCCCGCTTCGAGCGCGGCCTCTTCGACCCCGAGGCCGCCGTCGGCACCTCGCCGTTCGACCACTTCGTCTACGTCATCGCCGGTGACGGCGACCTGCAGGAGGGCGTCACCAGCGAGGCCTCCTCGCTCGCCGGCCACCAGCAGCTCGGCAACCTCGTCGTGATCTACGACAGCAACCAGATCTCCATCGAGGACGACACGAACATCGCCTTCACGGAGGACGTCCAGAAGCGCTACGAGGCCTACGACTGGCAGGTCCAGGTCGTCGACTGGAAGAAGACCGGCGAGTACGTCGAGGACGTCGCCGCCCTCTTCGAGGCGATCGAGGCCGCCAAGGCCGAGACGAGCAAGCCCTCGCTGATCGTCCTCAAGACCATCATCGGCTGGCCCTCGCCCAAGAAGCAGAACTCCGGCAAGATCCACGGCTCGGCGCTCGGCGCCGAGGAGCTCGCGGGCCTGAAGGAGGTCCTGGGCTTCGACCCGGAGAAGACCTTCGACGTCGACCCCGCCGTGCTCGAGCACACCCGCGGCGCCGTCGAGCGTGGCCAGGCGCAGCACGCCGAGTGGCGCACCTCCTTCGACGCGTGGGCCACGGCCAACCCCGAGAAGAAGGTCCTCCTCGACCGCGTCCTCACGGGCGAGCTGCCCGAGGGGCTCGACGAGGCCCTCCCGGTCTTCCCCGCCGACAAGGAGGTGTCGACGCGTGCCGCCTCCGGCAAGGTGATCAACGCCATCGCCGGCGTCGTCCCCGAGTTCTGGGGCGGCTCGGCCGACCTCGCCGAGTCGAACCTGACGACCATCGCGGGCGGCGGCTCGTTCGTCCCCACCGAGTGGTCCACCCACGAGTGGCAGGGCAACCCCTACGGCCGCGTCCTGCACTTCGGCATCCGCGAGCACGCCATGGGCTCGATCATGAACGGCATCGCCCTGCACGGCAACACGCGCGTGTTCGGCGGCACCTTCCTCATCTTCAGCGACTACATGCGCCCCGCCGTGCGTCTCGCCGCGCTGATGAAGTCGCCCGTCACCTACGTCTGGACCCACGACTCCGTGGCCCTCGGCGAGGACGGCCCGACCCACCAGCCGATCGAGCAGCTCGCCGCCCTCCGCGCGATCCCCGACTTCGACGTGGTCCGCCCCGCCGACGCCAACGAGACCGCGTGGGCCTGGAAGACCATCCTCGACCGCCACAGCGGCCCCGCCGGCCTGGCGCTGAGCCGTCAGAACCTGCCGGTCTTCGAGCGCGGCACCGGCGACGCGGAGGGCGAGACCTTCGCCTCCGCCGCCAACGTCGCCAAGGGCGCCTACGTGCTCGCCGAGGCCCCGGGCGGCACGCCCGACGTGATCCTCATCGCGACCGGCTCCGAGGTCCAGATCGCCGTCGAGGCCCGTGAGGTCCTCCGTGGCGAGGGCGTGAACGCCCGCGTCGTCTCGGCTCCGAGCCTCGAGTGGTTCGACGAGCAGGACGCCGCGTACAAGGAGGCCGTGCTCCCCGCGGCCGTCAAGGCCCGCGTCTCGATCGAGGCCGGTGTGGCCATGCCGTGGCGCGGCATCGTCGGCGACGCCGGTCGCAGCGTGTCGATCGAGCACTTCGGTGCCTCGGCCGACTACAAGACGCTCTACCGCGAGTTCGGCATCACCACCGAAGCCGCCGTCGCCGCCGCCAAGGACTCGCTGGCCGCTCTCTGAGCGCCGGCAGAAAAGAGAAGAACGACATGACCGATTCGAACACCGCACAGCTCTCCGCCGCCGGCGTCAGCATCTGGCTCGACGACCTCTCGCGTGAGCGCATCAACTCGGGCGGGCTGCAGAAGCTCATCGCCGAGCGCAACGTCGTGGGCGTCACGACCAACCCGACGATCTTCGCCTCGGCCCTCGCCAAGGGCGAGGCCTACGACGACCAGGTCGCCCTCCTCGCCAAGACCGGCGTCAGCGTGACCGACGCCGTCTTCGAGATCACGACGGACGACGTCACCCGCGCGAGCGACATCTTCCGCGAGATCTACGACACGACGAACGGCTTCGACGGCCGCGTGTCGATCGAGGTCGAGCCGGGCCTGGCCCACGACGCGAAGGGCACCGTCGACCAGGCGATCAAGCTCGCCGCCAAGGTCGGTCGCCCCAACGCGCTCATCAAGATCCCGGCGACCGTCGAGGGCCTCGAGGCCATCACCGCCGTCATCGCGCAGGGCATCAGCGTCAACGTCACGCTGATCTTCAGCCTCGAGCGCTACCGCGCCGTCATCAACGCCTACCTCACCGGTCTCGAGCAGGCCAAGGCCGCCGGCATCGACATCAGCGAGATCCACTCGGTGGCGTCCTTCTTCGTGTCGCGTGTCGACACCGAGATCGACAAGCGCCTCGACGCCGTCGGCACCGACGAGGCCACGGCCCTCAAGGGCAAGGCGGGCGTCGCGAACGCCCAGCTGGCCTACGAGGTGTACACCCAGGCCTTCGCGACCGAGCGTGCCGCGGGCCTGCTCGCCGCCGGCGCCAACAAGCAGCGTCCGCTCTGGGCGTCGACCGGCGTCAAGGACCCGGCCGTCCTCGACACCACCTACGTCGTCGAGCTCGTCGCGCAGGACGTCGTCAACACCATGCCGGAGAAGACGCTCGAGGCGACGTTCGACCACGGCGAGATCCGTGGCGACACGATCTCGTCGTCGTACGCCTCGGCGAACGAGGTCATGGACGCGATCGCGTCCCAGGGCGTCTCGTACGACGAGGTCACCGAGCTGCTCGAGAAGGAGGGCGTCGAGAAGTTCATCGTCTCCTGGAACGAGCTGCTCGACACCGTCAGCGCTGCCCTCGAGGCAGCCGTCCCGACGGCCGGCTCCGCCGAGTGACCATCTCGATCGCTGTCCGCGGCGACGCCGCGGCCGCGGTCGAGCGGGTCGTCCCGCAGCTGGTCGGCGACCTCGTCGCCTCGGGCATCACGGCTCAGGTCCCCACCCTGTGGGGGCCCGAGGCGGAGCCCGAGGCGGCGCGGCGCCTCGGCTGGACCGAGGCCGTCGCCGTCTCGACACCGCTCCTGGCCGAGATCGAGTCGCTCCGTGAGGAGCTCCGCGCTCGTGGTCTCGACCATGTCGTCCTCTCGGGCATGGGTGGCTCCTCCCTCGCTCCCGAGGTGATCGCCCGGACCGCGGGCGTCGAGCTCACGGTGGTCGACGCCACGGAACCGGGGCAGGTAGGACGGGCCCTGGGCGATCGTCTCGACCGCACCGTCCTCGTGGTGTCGTCGAAGTCCGGCTCGACGGTGGAGACCGACGCGCACCTCCGTGCCTGGACCGCCGCGTTCGACGCGGCAGGCCTCGACGCTGCCGAGCGCATCGTCGTCGTCACCGACCCGGGGTCTCCCCTGGAGGCCCGGGCTCGCGAGGCCGGGCACCGCGTGTTCCTGGCCGACCCCACGGTGGGCGGTCGCTTCTCCGCCCTCACGGCCTTCGGCCTCGTCCCGGCCGGTCTCGCCGGCGCCGACGTCCGGTCGCTGCTGTCCGAGGCCGGTGCGGTCTCGGTCGAGCTGGCGCAGGACGACGAGACCAACCCGGGCCTCGTGCTCGGCGCGGTGCTCGCCGGCACCTCTCCCCTCCGCGACAAGATCGCGCTTGTCGCCGACGGGACGCACATCGTCGGGCTCGCCGACTGGGCCGAGCAGCTCCTCGCCGAGTCGACGGGCAAGCGCGGTCGCGGCCTCCTCCCCGTCGTCGTCGGCCCTGGTGGTCGCGAGGTCCGGGGCGATCTCGCCGACGTCCAGATCATCCGCCTCGTGGCGGACGAGCTGGAGACCTTCGACGTGGCCGAGGGCGAGGTCGAGGTCTCCGCGTCGCTGGGCGGCCACTTCCTGCTCTGGCAGTACGCCGTCGCCGTCGCGGGTCGTCTCCTGGGCATCGACCCCTTCGACCAGCCCGACGTCGAGTCGGCGAAGGAGGCCACCCGGGAGCTGCTCACCGCTCGGCCCGAGACCGTGCCCCCCGCGTTCGTCTCGGGCGGCGTCGCCGTGCGTGCCTCGTCGGGGCTCGTCGTCGGTGGCTCGCTCGAGTCCGCCGTCGCCGCCCTGCTCGCGGAGCTGCCGGCGGACGGCTACGTCGCGATCCAGGCCTACGTCGACCGCCACGCGCACGCTGACCTGCTCGCGCTCCGCGAGTGGACCGCCGAGCGCGCCGAGCGGCCGACGACCTTCGGCTGGGGGCCCCGCTTCCTCCACTCGACGGGCCAGTACCACAAGGGCGGTCCGGCGACGGGGGTCTTCCTCCAGATCGTCCAGGGCACCGAGGACGACCTCGCCGTGCCCGGCGCGCCCTTCACCTTCGGCGAGCTCCTCCACGCGCAGGCGGCGGGGGACGCGGAGGTGCTGGCCGCCCACGGAC
>NZ_LMOX01000001.1:1409822-1409916 GCF_001423665.1 Frigoribacterium sp. Leaf164 | reverse complement strand
GGCCGGTGCTCACCCTCACGGTCGACGACCCGTCGGCCCTGCTCCCCGCGCTGCGGGGCGCCCTCCGCTGACGGTGGGCGGGCGCCGCGGCGCC
>NZ_LMOX01000001.1:1406446-1409768 GCF_001423665.1 Frigoribacterium sp. Leaf164 | reverse complement strand
CGCCCACCGTCAGCGGCACGCACACCACGATCACCAAGGAACGAGAGACAGATGTCACCGGTGGAGATCACGCCGGAGTCCAACCCGCTGAGGTTGCCCTCCGACCGCCGTCTGGCTCGCATCGCGGGCCCCAGCGGACTCATCATCTTCGGGGTCACGGGAGACCTCTCCCGCAAGAAGCTGATGCCCGCCGTCTACGACCTCGCCAACCGGGGCCTCCTGCCCCCGGGCTTCGCGCTGGTCGGCTTCGCCCGTCGCGAATGGGAGGGCCAGGACTTCGAGCAGGTCGTCTACGAGGCTGTGAAGCAGTACGCGCGCACCCCCTTCGACGAGGACGTCTGGCGTCAGCTCAAGGAGGGGTTCCGCTTCGTCCAGGGCGTCTTCGACGACGCCGAGGCCTTCACGCGGCTCAAGGACACCATCGAGGAGCTCGACCGTGAGCGGGGCACGATGGGCAACCACGCGTTCTACCTGTCGATCCCGCCCAAGGCCTTCCCGATGGTCACGGAGCAGCTGCGCAACTCCGGCCTGGCGGAGGAGAAGGACGGTGCCTGGCGCCGTGTCGTCATCGAGAAGCCCTTCGGCAGCGACCTCAGGACCGCCCGCGAGCTGAACGCCGTCGTCGAGAGCGTCTTCGACCCCGACTCGGTCTTCAGGATCGACCACTACCTGGGCAAGGAGACGGTGCAGAACCTCCTGACCCTGCGCTTCGCCAACCAGATGTACGAGCCCCTCTGGAACTCGAACTACGTCGACCACGTGCAGATCACCATGGCCGAGGACATCGGCGTCGGCGGTCGGGCCGGCTACTACGACGGCATCGGCGCCGCGCGCGACGTCATCCAGAACCACCTCCTGCAGCTCCTCGCGCTCACCGCGATGGAGGAGCCCGTCACGTTCGAGGCCTCGCACCTCCGTGCCGAGAAGGAGAAGGTCCTCTCGGCCGTCCGCATCCCGGAGGACATCGCGGCCGGCACGGCGCGGGGCCAGTACTCCGGCGGATGGCAGGGCGGTGAGAAGGTCCTCGGCTTCCTCGACGAGGAGGGCATGAACCCCGAGAGCGTCACCGAGACCTTCGCGGCGGTCAAGCTCGAGATCGCGACCCGGCGGTGGGCGGGCGTGCCGTTCTACCTCCGGGCCGGGAAGCGCCTCGGCCGTCGCGTCACCGAGATCGCCGTCGTCTTCAAGCAGGTCCCCGAGAACATCTTCGGGACGCAGACCTCGCTCGGCCAGAACGCCCTCGTCATCCGCGTCCAGCCCGACGAGGGAGTGACCCTCCGCTTCGGCTCGAAGGTGCCCGGCATCGGGACCCAGGTGCGCGACGTCACGATGGACTTCGGCTACGGCCACGCGTTCACCGAGGCGAGCCCCGAAGCGTACGAGCGACTCATCCTCGACGTGCTGCTCGGCGATCCCCCGCTCTTCCCCCGTCACGAGGAGGTCGAGCTGTCCTGGCGCATCCTCGACCCGATCGAGGAGTTCTGGGCGACCCAGGGCCAGCCCGAGCAGTACCGCCCCGGCACCTGGGGCCCCCAGTCCGCCGATGACCTGATGGCCCGTGACGGCCGAACCTGGAGGCGTCCGTGATCGTCGACCTGCCCGACAGCACCATCAGCCGCGTCCAGAAGAAGCTGGTCAAGATCCGCGAGGAGGGCGGTGCGGTCGCTCTCGGCCGTGTGCTGACCCTCATCATCTCGACCCACCTCGGCGAGGAGGAAGAGGCCATCGAGGCGGCCAACGAGGCCTCCCGCGAGCACCCGATGCGCGTCATCGTCATCTCCACGTCCCGCGAGGAGACCACCGACGACGCGCGCCTCGACGCGCAGATCCGCGTGGGCGGCGACGCCGGGGCCAGCGAGGTCATCCTCCTGCGCGCCTACGGCGACACCGCGAGCGACGAGGAGGGCCTCGTGACGGGCCTCCTCCTGCCCGACGCGCCCGTCGTGGTGTGGTGGCCCCGTGAGCACCCGGACGTCGTGTCGGAGTCGGCGCTGGGGCGCATCGCGCAGCGGCGCATCACCGACGCGGCCAGCCAGCCCGACCCTCGACGGTCGATCATCGACCTCGGCGGCTCCTACGCCCCCGGCGACACGGACTTCGCCTGGACGCGGCTCACGCTGTGGCGCGCTCAGCTCGCCGCCGTGCTGGACCAGCCGCCCTACGAGCCCGTCATCGGAGTCCAGGTGAGCGGCGCGCCCGACTCCCCCTCGACCGTGCTGCTCGCGGCGTGGCTGCGCCTGCAGCTCCAGGTGACCGTCGAGGGCGACGAGACGATCGGCGCCACCGGCTCGAGCGGCATCCACGGCGTGCGTCTCGTCCGCGACTCCGGCGTCATCGAGCTGGAGCGCTCCGTCGTCGACGTGGCGACGCTGACACAGCCCGGCCAGCCGACGCACGACCTCTCGCTGCCACGCCGGTCGCTCCGTGACTGCCTCGCCGAGGAACTCCGTAGACTCGACGCCGACGACCTCTTCGGGAACGTCGTGAGGAACGGGGTCCGTCTGCTGGACGTCCCCGTCGAGAGCAACTAGGGCAGACTGACACTGTGACGAACGAACGCCGGGTGCTGGTTCACCCTGACAAGGAATCGCTGGGCGCCTCGGTGGCCGCGCGGTTCATCACCAAGATCATCGACGTGATCGAAGAGCAGAACTACGCCTCGGTCGTGGTCAGCGGAGGTTCGGTGAGCACCCTCGTGCTCGCCGCCATCAACGCGTCGCCGGCCCGCGACAGCGTCGACTGGTCGAAGGTCTCGATCTGGTGGGCCGACGAGCGGTGGGTCGAGGCGGGGCACCCCGACCGCAACGACCACCAGGCCGGCATCGACCTGCTCGACCACATCGGGCTGCTGCCCGAGAACGTGCACCGGTTCGCCGCCGTCGGCGACGCAGCCGACGTCGAGGCCGCCGCGGAGCTGTACCGCCGAGAGCTGCACGAGCACGCTCAGGCTGACGACCTCGCTCCGCGCTTCGACATCACCCTGCTCGGCGTCGGCCCCGACGGCCACGTCGCGTCGCTCTTCCCCGACGCACCGCAGGTGCGGATGACGGAGCCCACGGTCCTGGTCGTCGAGGACTCCCCCAAGCCCCCGCCCGTGCGGCTCACGCTGAGCCTGCCGGTCATCAACGAGTCGCAGCGCGTCTGGATGATCCTCGCCGGGGCCGAGAAGGCCTCGTCGCTGGGGCTCGCCCTCGCCGGCGCCGGCGCAGACCAGGTGCCCGTCGCCGGGGTCAAGGGCCGGAAGCGCACGGTCTTCTTCGTCGACCGCGACGCCGCCGCCGAGGTGCCCGAGAACCTCATCGCCTCCACGTACTGACACGGA
>NZ_LMOX01000001.1:1406297-1406429 GCF_001423665.1 Frigoribacterium sp. Leaf164 | reverse complement strand
ACACGGCCGACGCCCCGTCCCTCCTCGCGGAGGGCGGGGCGTCGTCGCGTCCGCTCCTCGTCGGGGCGTGGCGCCCGCCGCCGGGGAGGCGCGGACCACGACGAAGCCCCCTGTCCGACCGGACAGGGGGCT
>NZ_LMOX01000001.1:1388229-1406277 GCF_001423665.1 Frigoribacterium sp. Leaf164 | reverse complement strand
TCGTCGTGGTGTCGCTGGTGGGTCAGGCCTTGCCGCGGCGGACGCGCAGCTGCTGCAGCGCCTCCTCGAGGAGCTGAGCGGCTTCCTCCTCGGTGCGACGCTCCTTCACGTAGGCGAGGTGCGTCTTGTAGGGCTCGAGCTTGGCGACGGTCGGCGGGTTCTCCTTGTCGCGACCGGCGGGGAGGCCCGTGGACGGCGAGTCGACGGTCTCGGGGATCTCGTCGTCGGGCACGTTGGCCGCGAAGTGACGGACGACCTCGTTGCCGAGGGCGTCCCAGTAGGAGATGGTGACTCGCTCGGCGTGGAAGCCGCGGTCCTGTTCGCCCATGGGGCCCGCACCGACGCGGGAGCCACGGATCGCGCTGCCGCCGGAGGCCATCAGCTCACCGCCGAGAACTTGGTGATGAGGCCGAGGACGACGATGCAGGTGATCCACACCAGGCCGAGGAACACGGTGATCCTGTTCAGGTTGCGCTCGGCGACGCCGGACGCCCCGAGGTTGCTCGTGACACCGCCGCCGAACATGTCGGAGAGACCGCCGCCGCGACCGCGGTGCAGCAGGATGAGCAGGGTCAGCAGGAGGCTCGTGATGCCGAGCAACACCTGCAGGATGACCTGGAGAATTTCCACGGAACGCCTTTCGATGCGGTGAGACCGTAGACGAGTATAACCGGAGCGTCGGGTCCGGCGGCTCGCCCGCGCGGGCGGGCTGCCGAACCCGACGTCCCGTCAGACGCCGACGTGCGAGCGGAAGCGGACGATGCTCGTGAACTCCGAGACGTCGAGGCTGGCTCCGCCGACCAGGGCACCGTCGACGTCGGGCTCCCGCAGGAACGACGCGATGTTGGTCGACTTCACGGAGCCGCCGTAGAGGACGCGCGTCGAGGCGGCCCGGTCGGGGCCGGCGATCTCGACGAGCGCCTGGCGCAGGGCGGCGCAGACCTGCTGCGCCTGCTCGGGCGTCGCAGCCTGACCGGAGCCGATGGCCCAGACCGGCTCGTAGGCGACGACGATCTCGGCGTCGGCGGGGACCTCCGCCAGGGAGGCGCGGAGCTGGGCCACGGGGACCGCGCTCGGACCGTGCTCCTCCAGGTCGGCCGCGGTCTCGCCGACGCAGATCATCGGCACGAGGCCGTGGCGGTGGGCCGCCGCGACCTTGCTCGCGACGACGTCGTCGCCCTCGGCGTGGAGGGTGCGACGCTCCGAGTGCCCCACGAGCACGTACTGCACGTCGAGGGCCCGCAGGAACGCCCCGGAGATCTCGCCGGTGTAGGCGCCGGAGTCGTGGCTCGAGAGGTCCTGGGCGCCGAGGCCCAGCTCGAGCTTGTCGGCGTCGAGCAGCGTCTGCACGCTGCGGAGGTCGGTCGCGGGCGGGAAGACGACCGCCTCGACCGAGGAGAAGTCGTGCTTGGCGTCCTTGAGGCTCCAGGCGAGCTTCTGGACGAAGGCGATCGCCTGCAGGTGATCGAGGTTCATCTTCCAGTTGCCGGCGATCAGGGGCGTGCGCGTGGTCACCATCCGAGGACCTCCAGTCCGGGGAGCTTCTTGCCCTCGAGGAACTCGAGGCTGGCTCCACCACCGGTGGAGATGTGTCCGAACTGGTCGTCCGTGAAGCCGAGGGAGCGCACCGCGGAGGCGGAGTCGCCTCCGCCGACGACGGCCAGCCCGTCTACCTCCGTCAGCGCCTGCGCGACGACGCGGGTGCCCGTGGCGAAGGCGTCGAACTCGAAGACGCCCATGGGGCCGTTCCAGAAGACCGTCGACGACGAGGAGATGATCTCCGCGAAGGCCGCCGCGGTGTCGGGCCCGATGTCGAGCCCGAGGGCCTCCGGGCCGAGCTCGGACGACTCGATGCCGTCCACGGCGACCGTGGTGTGCTCGGCGTCGGCGGCGAAGGCCGAGGCGACGACGACGTCGGTGGGCAGCACGAGGCGGACCCCGCGCTCCTGCGCCTCGGCGACGTAGCCGCGGACGCGGTCGAGCTGGTCGGCCTCCAGGAGGCTCTTGCCGACCGGGTGCCCCTGGGCGGCCAGGAAGGTGAAGAGCATGCCGCCACCGATGAGGAGCGAGTCGACGCGCGGCAGGAGGTGCTCGATCACGCCGAGCTTGTCGCTGACCTTCGAGCCTCCGAGGACGACGGCGTAGGGGCGTTCGGGCTTCTCGGTCAGGCGCTCCAGGACCTCGAGCTCGGCGGAGATGAGCGTGCCCGCGGCGCTCGGCAGCAGCTGCGGGAGCTCGTAGACGCTGGCCTGCTCGCGGTGCACGACGCCGAAGCCGTCGGAGACGAAGACGTCGCCCAGCTGTGCGAGCTGCTCCGCGAACGCGCGGCGCTCCCCCGCGTCCTTCGACGTCTCGGCGGCGCTGAAGCGGAGGTTCTCGAGGACGGTCACCTGACCGTCCTCGAGCTGGTCGACCGCGGCGGTGGCGTCGTCGCCGACCGTCTGGGCGACGAAGCCGACGCTCTTGCCGAGCAGCTCGCTGAGCCGCTGGGCCACGGGCCGGAGGCTGTACTTCTCGACCGGCTGACCGTCGGGTCGGCCCAGGTGGGAGATGACGACGACTCGTGCTCCCTGGTCGAGGAGCTGGTTCAGGGTCTGCAGCGACGCGCGGACGCGGCCGTCGTCGGTGATCTCGCCGTCCGCGAGGGGGACGTTGAGGTCGCACCGGACGATGACGCGCCTCCCGCCCAGGTCTCCGAGCTGATCGAGGGTACGGAGGGTCATTCTCGTTCTCTTCTCTGCGACGGAGGCGGTCAGGCTCGTGCCTGACCGCCTCCGGGGGGTTCGTGCTGGGGGGTGTTCGCTGACCGGCTAGAGGCGGTCGGCCACGTACTCGGTGAGGTCGACGAGGCGGTTCGAGTAGCCCCACTCGTTGTCGTACCACGACGTGATCTTCACCATGTTGCCGATGACCTTCGTCAGGCCCGAGTCGTAGATCGACGAGTGCGGGTCGGTGGTGATGTCGCTGGAGACCAGCGGGTCCTCCGAGTAGGCCAGGATGCCCTTCAGCTCGCCCTCGGCAGCGGCCTTGTAGGCGGCGTTGATCTGCTCGACCGTGACGGGGGTCGAGGTCTCGAGGGTGACGTCGGTGATCGAGCCGGTCGGCACCGGGACCCGCAGCGCGTAGCCGTCGAGCTTGCCGGCGAGCTCGGGGATGACCAGGCCGATGGCCTTGGCCGCACCCGTCGAGGTGGGGACGATGTTGACGGCCGCGGCGCGGGCGCGACGCGGGTCCTTGTGGGGGCCGTCCTGGAGGTTCTGGTCGGCGGTGTACGCGTGCACAGTCGTCATCAGGCCGCGCTCGACGCCGAAGTTGTCGAGGAACACCTTCATCAGCGGCGCCAGGCTGTTCGTGGTGCAGGAGGCGTTCGAGATGATGTGGTGCGAGGCGGGGTCGTAGATGCCCTCGTTGACGCCCAGCACGATGGTCGCGTCGTCCCCCGTGGCGGGCGCGGAGATCAGGACCTTCTTGGCACCGGCGGTGATGTGCTTGCGCGCGTCCTCTGCCTTGGTGAAGAAACCGGTCGACTCGATGACGATGTCGACGCCCAGCTCGCCCCAGGGGAGGTTCGCGGGGTCGCGCTCGGCGAGGACCTTGATCGGCTTGCCGTCGACGACGATCGAGTCGCCGTCGAGCTCGACCGTGGCGTCGAGGCGGCCCGTGATCGAGTCGAACTTGAGGAGGTGCGCGAGGGCCGCGTTGTCGGTGAGGTCGTTGACGGCGACGATCTCGATGTCGGCGCCCTTGGCGAGCGCTGCGCGGAAGTAGTTGCGGCCGATGCGACCGAAGCCGTTGATGCCGATCTTGACGGTCAAGGGAACTCCTGTTGATCAGGCGTCACGGGGACGCGTGGAGGGGGCGGGCGACCAGGCCCTCGGAGGGCTCTCAGACCAGTGCGGTCGGGGAGCCGGACCGTTTGTCACAGTACCAGCCGGGGGTGCGTGTGCGTCGTGATGAGACGTGCCCCGGCCGTGCCCCTAGCGGAGGTCGAGGTCGGAGGGCAGGCTGGCCTCCGTGCCGGCGACCCCGAGGTCGGAGGCCTTCTTGTCGGCCATGGCCAGGAGGCGACGGATGCGGCCGGCGACGGCGTCCTTCGTCATCGGCGGGTCGGCGTGGTGGCCGAGCTCGTCGAGGCTGGCGTCGCGGTGGGCGAGGCGCAGGCGGCCCGCGTAGGCGAGGTGCTCGGGGATGTCGTCGCCGAGGAGCTGCATGGCGCGCTCGACACGGGCGCAGGCGGCCACGGCGGCCTCGGCGGAGCGCCGCAGGTTGGCGTCGTCGAAGTTGACCAGGCGGTTGGCGGTGGCACGCACCTCGCGGCGCTGGCGCATCTCCTCCCACTCCCCCACGCTCTTGTGGGCTCCCATGACGGCGAGCATGGCGCTGATCGCCTCGCCGTCACGGACGAGGACGCGGTGCACCCCCCGGACCTCGCGGGCCTTCGCGGGCACGCCGAGCCGACCCGCCGCGCCGACGAGGGCCATCGCGGCCTCGTTGCCGGGGCAGACCACCTCGAGCGAGGCGGAGCGCCCGGGGTCGGTCAACGACCCCTGGGCGAGGAAGGCTCCGCGCCAGATCGCGGCCAGGTCGTCGCGCGACCCCGTCGTCAGCCGGTTCGGCAGCCCGCGGACGGGACGACGACGCTGGTCCATCAGGCCGGTCTGCCGGGCGAGCGTCTCGCCCGCCTCGTGGACGCGCACGAGGTAGTGCGCCGTGCGCCGGGCACCGGAGGCCCCGATCATCGAGACGTCGCTCCGGGCGCCGTAGAGCTCGGCGAGGTCCTTGCGGACCCGACGGGCGATGGCAGGGCTGTCGAGCTCGGCCTCCACCGCGATGCGCCCCGAGATGACGTGCAGCCCGCCGGCGAACCGCAGGATCGTCGCCACCTCGGCGGCGCGCACGGTCGTGCGGGTCACCTCGACCTTGGCGAGCTCTTCTTTGACGTCGGCGGTCTGTGCCACAGGTGCGGGTCCTTGTCTCTGTCGATGGTCGACGAGGCCACGGGGGCGTGCCTCCGGGGCTCGGTCGTCGAGGGGTGTCGGGCTGGTGGCGACGCCGTCAGGTCGGACGGACGGCCGGTGCCCGTCGGTGCGGACGCCGGCTCACTCACGACCGAGGTCGCGGTGCTTCACGCTGACGGCGACGCCGGGGAGGTCACGCAGGATCGCAGCCAGTTCGCCCACGAGGGTGACCGATCGGTGCTTGCCGCCCGTGCAGCCAATGGCGATCGTAGCGTGTCTCTTGTTCTCGCGCTGATAGCCGGCGAGCACCGGGCGGAGGGCCGCCGCGAAGGAGTCGACGAACTCGCGGGCGCCGTCCTGCGCCATCACGTAGCTCGTGACCGGCTCGTCGAGACCGTTCTGCGAGCGGAGCTCGGGCACCCAGAACGGGTTGGGGAGGAATCGCGCGTCGCCCACGCTGTCGGCGTCCGCGGGCAGGCCGTACTTGAAGCCGAAGCTGAGGACGGTCACCTGCACGCCGGGTCGCTCGGACTCGGCGAAGCGCTCCGTCACGGCCGTCGCGAGCTGGTGGATGTTGAGCTCGGACGTGTCGATGATCACGTCGCTCGTCTCCCGCAGCTCCTCCATCCGGGCCCGCTCGGCGAGGATCCCGTCCAGCAGCGTGCCGTCGCCCTGGAGCGGGTGCGGCCGGCGGACCTGCTCGAACCGACGCACGAGCACGGCGTCGGTCGCGTCGAGGAAGAGGACCCGCACCTTGCTGGGCATGCTCTCGCGGAGCGTGCGCACCGCCTCCTGGGCCTCGGAGAAGAGGCGCCCGCCCCGGACGTCGACGACGGCGGCGATCTTCGGGAGGGAGTCCCCCGCACGCTCGGCGAGGTCGAGCAGCGGTCGGAGCATCTGGGCGGGCAGGTTGTCGACGACGTACCAGCCCAGGTCCTCCAGGGCGTTGCCGACGGTCGAGCGACCGGCCCCGGACATGCCGGAGACGATGAGGACCTCTTGCTGTTCTGACGCGTCGCTCATGGGGAGGTGACCTTCGATCGTGTCGGCACGGGGTGGGTGTGATCCTAGACGGCCGAGGTGGCCTGGTCCGGCTCGGGGCGGGCCTCGTCGGCCTCGGCGACCTCGGCGTCGCTCGTCGACCCGAGCCGCGCGACGACGGCCGCCGCGAGGGTCGGACCGATCCCCCGGATGGACGAGATCTCGTCCACGTCGGCCTGCTTGAGTCGCTTGACGGAGCCGAAGTGCTTGAGCAGCCCCGCCACGCGGGCGGGCCCGAGGCCGGGGATCTCCGCGAGCTGCGTCGCCACGTCGCGCTTCCGGCGCTGGCGCTGGAACGTGATGGCGAACCGGTGCGCCTCGTCTCGGATGCGCTGGATGAGGAACAGGGCGTCGGAGTTGCGGGGCAGGATGACGGGGAAGTCGTCGTCGGGCAGCCAGATCTCCTCGAGCCGCTTCGCGATGCCGCAGAGGGCGATGTCGGTCACGCCGGCGTCGTCCAGGGCACGGCGAGCGGCGGCCACCTGGGGCTGGCCACCGTCGACGATGAGGAGGTTCGGACGGTAGGCGAAGCGCTTGCGCTGCTCGCCGACCTCCTCCACCGGGGCGAGCTCGTCGTCGAGGCGGGCCAGCCGGCGGCTGAGCGTCTGGTAGATCGACTCGGTGTCGTCGGTGGACTGCGGGATGCTGAAGCGGCGGTACTGGTCCTTCCGCGGGAGGCCGTCCTCGAAGACCACCATCGACGCGACGATGTTGGTGCCCGAGAGGTGCGAGACGTCGTAGCACTCCATCCGCAGCGGCGCCTCGGTCATGCCCAGCGCCTCCTGGATGTCCGCCAGGGCGGTCGACCTCGTGGCGAAGTCGGCGCTCCGTCGCGTCTTGTACAGCATCAGCGACTGCTGCGCGTTGAGCATGGCCGTCTGCATGAGCGCGGCCTTCTCCCCCCGCTGCGCCGACCGCACCTGCACGCGCCCTCGGCCACGGACGTCGCCCAGCACGGCCTCGAGGGCCTCGACATCGTCGGGCACGGCGCTGACGACGATCTCGCGGGGCACCTCGGCCCCGGCCGGGTAGCTGCCCTGGAGGACCTGCTCGACGAGGTCTCCGGAGGAGATGTCGATCTCCTTGTCGACGACCCAGCCCCGCGAGCTCCGGATGCGGCCGCCGCGGACGGTGAAGAGCTGCACGGCGGCGGCGAGCTCGTCCTCCGCCAGGGCGTACAGGTCGAGGTCGGCGGAGTCGCGGAGCACGACGGCGGATTTGTCGAGCACGGCCTCGAGGGCCTGCACCTGGTCGCGGTACCGGGCGGCGTCCTCGTAGCGCTGCTCGAGGGCCGCGGTCTTCATGGCCTTCTGCTTCTCGGCGATGACGCGCTTGTCGTAGCTGCCCATGAACTTGACGAACTCGTCGACGATGACCCGGTGCTCCTCGATCGAGACCCGGTGCGAGCACGGCCCGCCGCAGCGCCCGATCTGGCCCGGGAAGCAGGGCTTGCCGGTCTGCATCGCCTTCTTGTAGCTGCTGTCGGAGCAGGTGCGGATCGGGAAGACCTTGATCATCTGGTCGATGGTGTCGTGGACGGCCCAGATCTTGGGGTACGGGCCGAAGTACTTCGCGCCCCTGATCTTGGGGTTGCGCGTCACCATGACCCGCGGCGCCTCGTCGCCCAGGGTCACCGCCATGAACGGGTACGTCTTGTCGTCGCGGAACTTGACGTTGAACGGCGGGTCGAACTCCTTGATCCACGTGTACTCGAGCTGCAGCGCCTCGATGTCGCTGCCGACGACCGTCCACTCCACCGACCGCGCGGTGAGCACCATGCGCCGGGTGCGCTCGTGCAGGGTGGGCAGCGGCGCGAAGTAGTTGCTGAGACGAGCGCGGAGGTTCTTCGCCTTGCCCACGTACAGGACGCGGCCGCGCTCGTCCCGCCACCGGTAGACCCCGGGGTCGGTCGGGATCTCGCCCGCCGGGGGGCGCCAGGAGACGGTGTTGCTCATCGGGCCTCGACGGCCTCCCGGCGACGTGCGGCCGCTCCCTGGCGCCGCTTCGCGGCGGCGGGGCCGGGCGCGGCGTGGCCCTGCTCGAGGATCTCGGCGAGGAACACCCCCGTGTGGCTCTCCGGCACCGTCGCGAGGTGCTCCGGCGTGCCGGTGGCCAGCACGGAGCCGCCGCCCGCCCCGCCCTCGGGGCCCATGTCGATGAGCCAGTCGGCGGACTTGATCACGTCGAGGTTGTGCTCGATCGTGATGACGGTGTTGCCCTTCTCGACCAGGCCGTTGAGCACGAGGAGCAGCTTGCGGACGTCCTCGAAGTGGAGGCCGGTCGTCGGCTCGTCGAGCACGTAGACGCTGCGGCCGTTGGAGCGCTTCTGCAGCTCGGTGGCGAGCTTCACGCGCTGCGCCTCGCCGCCGCTGAGGGTCGTCGCGCTCTGGCCGAGGCGGACGTAGCCGAGGCCGACGTCGACGAGGGTCTTCATGTAGCGAGAGATCGCCGAGATGGGCTCGAAGAAGACCGCCGCCTCGCTGATCGGCATGTCGAGCACCTCGGAGATGTTCTTGCCCTTGTAGTGGACGGCGAGCGTGTCGCGGTTGTAGCGGGCACCGCCGCAGACCTCGCACGCGACGTACACGTCGGGCAGGAAGTTCATCTCGATCTTGATCGTGCCGTCGCCGGCGCAGTTCTCGCAGCGGCCGCCCTTGACGTTGAAGCTGAAGCGGCCCGGCAGGTAGCCCCGCGTCTTGGCCTCGACCGTCTCGGCGAACAGGTTGCGGATGCGGTCGAAGACACCCGTGTAGGTGGCCGGGTTCGACCGGGGGGTGCGACCGATGGGCGCCTGGTCGACGTGCACGACCTTGTCGAGGGCCTCGAGGCCCGTGACCCGGAGGTGCTTGCCGGGGATCTGGCGGGCGCCGTTGAGTTTGTTGGCCATGACCTTGTAGAGGATGTCGTTGACGAGCGTCGACTTGCCGGAGCCGCTGACGCCGGTGACCGCGACGAACGCGCCGAGCGGGAACTCGACGGTCACGTTCTTGAGGTTGTTCGCCTTGGCGCCCACGACCGTGATGACCCGGTCGGGGTCGACGGGGCGACGGCTCGTCGGCGTCTCGATCGAGCGGCGGCCGGAGAGGTAGTCGCCGGTGTAGGACTCGCGGTTCTCGAGGAGGTCCTCGTAGCTGCCGGAGTGGACCACGTGGCCGCCGTTGACCCCGGCGCCCGGCCCGATGTCGACCACCCAGTCGGCGGTCTTGATGGTGTCTTCGTCGTGCTCGACGACGATCAGCGTGTTGCCGAGGTCCTTCAGCTTGACGAGCGTGTCGATGAGCCGCCGGTTGTCGCGCTGGTGGAGGCCGATGCTGGGCTCGTCGAGGACGTAGAGCACGCCGGTGAGGCCTGAGCCGATCTGCGTCGCGAGCCGGATGCGCTGCGCTTCGCCGCCCGAGAGGGAGCCCGCCGAGCGGGCGAGGGAGAGGTACGTGAGGCCGACCTCGAGGAGGAACTCGAGCCGCACGCGGATCTCGCGGAGCACCTGGGCCGCGATCCGTGCCTCGCGCGGAGTCAGGGTCAGGCCGTTCATGAAGGCGAAGGCGTCGGCGAGGCTGAGGTCGGCGACGTCGGCGATGCTCTGGTCGGCCACGGTGACCGCCAGCACCTCCGGCTTGAGGCGCTTGCCGCCACAGACGGTGCACGGGATCTCGCGGAGGTACTCGGAGTAGCGCTGGCGCTGGCTGTCCGTCTCCGCCTCGGCGTACTTGCGCTCGATGTAGGGCATCACGCCCTCGAAGCCCGTCGAGTACTTCATCTCACGGCCGAAGCGGTTCTTCCACTTCACGGTGACCTCGAAGTCGTTGCCCTGGAGCACGGCCTCGCGGATGCGCTCGGGCAGGTCCTTCCAGGGCGTGCGCAGGCTGAAGTCGAGGTCGATCGCCAGGCCCTCGAGGAGCTTCTGGAAGTAATTGTAGAGGCCCTTGCCCGAGTTGGTCCAGGGCAGGATGACGCCCTCGGCCAGGCTCAGCTCGGGGTCGCCCAGCACGAGGTCGGTGTCGACCGACATGCGGGTGCCGATGCCCGAGCACTCCGGGCAGGCCCCGAAGGGAGCGTTGAACGAGAAGGTGCGCGGCTCCACCTCGGTCAGCTGCACGGGGTGGCCGTTCGGGCAGGAGAGCTTCTCCGAGAAGGTGCGGTACTTGCCCGCCGCGCCCGCGTCGGTGTCGACGAAGTCGACCGTGACCAGGCCGTCGGTGAGGCGGAGGGCCGTCTCGAGCGAGTCGGTGAGGCGCGTCAGGCCCTCGGGCGAGGCGACGAGCCGGTCGACCACGACGGAGATGTCGTGCTTGACCTGCTTCTTGAGGGCGGGGGGCGCGGACAGCTGGACCTGCTCCCCGTCGACGATCGCGCGGGAGTAGCCCGCGGCCGCGAGCTCGGCGAAGAGGTCGACGAACTCGCCCTTCTTCTTCGAGACGACGGGGCTCAGGACCTGGAAGCGCGTGCCCGTCTCGAGGGTCATCAGCTGGTCGGCGATCTGCTGGACGGTCTGCCGGCTGATCTTCTCGCCGCAGACCGCGCAGTGCGCGATGCCGATGCGGGCCCAGAGCAGGCGCATGTAGTCGTAGATCTCGGTGATCGTGCCGACCGTGGACC
This sequence comes from Frigoribacterium sp. Leaf164, assembly GCF_001423665.1. Lineage (NCBI taxonomy): Bacteria > Bacillati > Actinomycetota > Actinomycetes > Micrococcales > Microbacteriaceae > Frigoribacterium > Frigoribacterium sp. Leaf164. The sequence continues at coordinate 1,395,682 of NZ_LMOX01000001.1, read as the reverse complement.
TCGGGTTGCGGTTCGTCGACTTCTGGTCGATGGACACCGCGGGGCTGAGGCCCTCGATGAAGTCGACGTCGGGGCGGTCGACCTGGCCGAGGAACTGCCGGGCGTACGCCGAGAGGGACTCGACGTAGCGGCGCTGGCCCTCGGCGAAGATCGTGTCGAACGCGAGCGACGACTTGCCTGAGCCGGAGAGGCCGGTGAAGACCACGAGGCTGTCTCTCGGGATCTCGAGGTCGACGTTGTCGAGGTTGTGGACTCGGGCGCCGCGCACGCTGAGCACGGAGGAACCATCTACGGGAGAGATTGACACTCTTACCATTCTACGGAGACCACCGACACTGCCGGTCGGCCTGCTCCGTGGGAGGACGTGCCCTGCGTCACAGGGCGGGGTGGGTCTTGGTGAGGCCGGCGGAGACGGCCCAGAGCCGCTCGGCCGCCTGGGGGTCGCGGGCGTGCCGCTTCGCGGGGACCCTGGCCGGCGCCCCGGTCAGCTGGAACCAGCCGGCCGGACCCCAGTATTCCCCTCCGACGACGTCGGGGGCCGTGGCGGCGTGGACGAGCGGCTCGGCCCCCACCTCCTTGCCCTGCGAGAAGGTGTGCATCATGGAGGTGACCACGGCCGGCGGGCGGCGGGGCTCGACGACGGGCGGGCGGGGATCGCTGAGGCTCTCCCAGGCGAAGCCCGGGTGCGCCACGACGCTCGTGACGCTCGACCCCGCGGCACGGAGCCGACGGTCGAGCTCGAAGCCGAACGACATGACGGCGAGCTTCGACCGCGCGTAGGCCACGTAGCTCGAGTAGCTCGACACCATCATCGGGTCGTCGAGGTCGAGTCGCACCCACCGGTGGCTGATGCTGCCGACGTGGACGACGCGGCCGGCCTGAGCTGCGTCGAGCGCGGGCATCAGGTGCGAGACGAGGGCGAAGTGGCCGAGGTGGTTCGTGCCGAACTGCAGCTCGAAGCCGTCGGCCGTCGTCTGGCGTCGCCGCTGGCCCACGACGCCCGCGTTGGCGAGCAGGACGTCCACGGGGCCGCCTGCGGCGAGGGCGTCCGCCCCCGAGCGCACCGAGGAGAGGTCGGCGAGGTCGAGGTCGACCGTCTCGACGTCCGCCCCCGCGACGCGCTCACGGACGGCGTCCGCCGCGCGGACGGCGCGTTCCGGGTCACGGGCGGCGAGGACGACCCGGTGCCCCTGGGCGGCCAGGCGCTCGGCGGCGAAGTAGCCCAGCCCCGCGGTCGCACCCGTGACGACGACTCGGAGGCGGTCAGCGGACATGGCCCGCCGCCTCCATCTGTCGCAGGTCCTTCTTGAGGTCGGCGACCTCGTCGCGGAGCCGCCCGGCCAGCTCGAACTTCAGCTCGGCCGCGGCCTGGAGCATCTGCTCGTTGAGGTCGGCGATGATCGACTCGATGCCGTTGGCCGCCGCCGCGCCCTTGCCCTCGCGCCTGAGGTTCGGGGTGGGAGACCGCTTCTTGCCGTCGCGCCCGGCGAGGAGGGCCGCCGTGTCGGCGCCCTCCCGAGCCAGCGCCGCCGTGATGTCCGCGATCTTCTTGCGGAGCGGCTGCGGGTCGATGCCGTGCTCGGTGTTGTACGCGATCTGCTTGTCGCGACGTCGATCGGTCTCTTCGAGGGCCTGCTTCATGGAGGCGGTCATGACGTCGGCGTACATGTGCACCTGGCCGGAGACGTTGCGGGCTGCACGGCCGATGGTCTGGATCAACGAGGTCGACGACCGGAGGAACCCCTCCTTGTCGGCGTCGAGGATCGCGACCAGGGAGACCTCGGGCAGGTCGAGCCCCTCACGGAGCAGGTTGATGCCGACGAGGACGTCGTAGACGCCCTGACGCAGCTCGGTGAGGAGCTCGACGCGACGCAGGGTGTCGACGTCGGAGTGGAGGTACCGGACCCGGACCCCGGCCTCGGTGAGGAAGTCGGTGAGCTCCTCCGCCATCTTCTTCGTCAGCGTGGTGACGAGGACGCGCTCGTCGCGCTCCGTCCGGGTGCGGATCTCCTCCAGGAGGTCGTCGATCTGGCCCTCGGACGGCTTGACGACGATCTCGGGGTCGATGAGGCCGGTCGGGCGGATGATCTGCTCGACGACGCTGTCGGTGATGCCGAGCTCGTACTTGCCGGGCGTCGCGGAGAGGTACACCTTCTGGCCGACCCGGTCGAGGAACTCCTCGAACTTCAGGGGTCGGTTGTCGAGAGCGCTGGGCAGGCGGAAGCCGTGGTCGACCAGCGTGCGCTTGCGCGAGGCGTCGCCCTCGTACATGGCACCGATCTGCGGCACGGTGACGTGCGACTCGTCGATGACGACCAGGAGGTCGTCCGGGAAGTAGTCGAGGAGGCAGTGGGGCGCCTCCCCCGGACCGCGACCGTCGATGTGCGCTGAGTAGTTCTCGATGCCGTTGCAGAAGCCGATCTGCTCCATCATCTCGAGGTCGAACGTCGTCCGCATCCGCAGGCGCTGGGACTCGAGCAGCTTGCCCTGCTGGTCGAGCTCGGCGAGCCGACCCGCCAGCTCCTCCTTGATGGTGCCGATCGCCCGGTGCATGACGTCGGTGCCCGCGACGTAGTGCGAGCCGGGGAACACCGAGACGGCGTCGAGGGTCTTGACGACGTCACCGGTGAGCGGGTGCAGGGCGTACAGCGCCTCGATCTCGTCGCCGAACATCTCGATGCGGATGGCGAGCTCCTCGTACATCGGGATGATCTCGATGGTGTCGCCGCGCACGCGGAAGTTGCCCCGGGAGAAGTCGATGTCGTTGCGCTGGTACTGCATCGAGACGAAGCGGCGGATCAGCGTCTCACGGTCGATGCGCTGGCCCACCTGGAGCGCGATCATGGCCTCGAGGTAGCCCTCCGGGGTGCCGAGGCCGTAGATGCACGACACGGTGCTGACGACGATGACGTCGCGGCGGCTGAGCAGGGAGTTCGTGGTCGAGTGGCGGAGCCGCTCGACCTCGGCGTTGATCGAGCTGTCCTTCTCGATGAAGGTGTCGGTCTGCGGGACGTAGGCCTCGGGCTGGTAGTAGTCGTAGTACGAGACGAAGTACTCGACCGCGTTGTGCGGGAACATCTCGCGGAACTCGTTGGCGAGCTGGGCCGCGAGGGTCTTGTTGTGGGCGAGCACGAGCGTCGGACGCTGCACCTGCTCGACGAGCCACGCGGTGGTGGCGGACTTGCCCGTGCCGGTCGCGCCGAGCAGGACGACGTCGGTCTCACCGGCGTTGATGCGACCCGCCAGCTCGGCGATGGCCGCGGGCTGGTCGCCGCTCGGTTCGTACTCGCTGACGACCTCGAACGGGCGGACACTTCGGGTCGGTTCCATGCCTCCGAGTCTACGAGTCGCCACCGACAGACGGCCCGGGGGTGGCCCCCGCCTTCGCCGCTGACAGCGAACGGAGCCGGTCGAGCACGGCGTCGGCCTGCTGCAGGGTCTGCTCCAGCGACCCCGAGGAGTCGACGACCAGGTCGGCGACTGCGAGCCTCTCGTCGTCGCCCGCCTGCGCCGCCACCCGGCGCCGCGCCTCCTGCTCGGGCATCCCGCGGAGCTGCACGAGCCGGGCGACGCGGTCCTCGGCAGGGGCGTGGACCACGACGACGACGTCGAACTCCCCTGCTCCCCGCGTCTCGACGAGCAGGGGGACGTCGTAGACGACGACTCGGGCGGGGTCGTCGGCCACCGCCTCGGCCATGCGCCGGCGAGAGAGCTCCCGGACGGCGGGGTGGGTGATCGCCTCGAGGTCACGGCGGGCCCCCGGGTCCGAGAACACCAGGGCCCCGAGGGCCGGACGGTCCAGGCTGCCGTCGGCAGCCAGGACGCCGCCGCCGAACCTCTCCGCGATCGCGGCGAGGCCGGGGGTGCCGGGCTCGACCACCTCGCGGGCGAGGAGGTCGGCGTCGACCACGGCCGCGCCCCGCTCCGCGAGACGACGGGACACGACGCTCTTGCCGGCGGCGATGCCCCCGGTCAGCCCACAGACGAACATCCGCCGAGGCTACCCGGTGAGGCACCGGCGAGCCCGGGAACGCCGCGAGGCGGCCCCCTCTCGGGGACCGCCTCGTGGTCAGGTCTGCTGCACCGTCAGGTGCGGCGTGACTAGTTGTTGTTCGACAGCTTCTCGCGCAGAGCGGCGAGCGACTCGTCGTCGGCGAGCGTGCCGGCGCCGGCCGACTCGCTCGAGAACGTCGAACCGGACGGCACGTCGAAGGTGGTCTCCTCGGCGAGCGACGCCGCGACCTGCTTCTTGTGGGCCTCCCAGCGAGCCTGGGCGGCAGCGTAGTCCTGCTCCCACTTCTCGCGCTGGGTCTCGAAGCCCTCGCGCCACTCGTTGGTCTCCGGGTCGAAGCCCTCGGGGTACTTGTAGTTGCCCTGCTCGTCGTACTCGGTGAGCATGCCGTAGAGCGCCGGGTCGAACTCGGTGCCCTCGGGGTCGACGCCCTCGTTGGCCTGCTTGAGGCTCAGCGAGATGCGACGGCGGTCGAGGTCGATGTCGATGACCTTGACGAACACCTCGTCGCCGACGGCGACGACCTGCTCGGCCAGCTCGACGTGCTTCGCCGACAGCTCGGAGATGTGCACGAGGCCCTCGATGCCGTCGGCCACGCGGACGAACGCACCGAACGGCACGAGCTTCGTGACCTTGCCGGGCGCGACCTGGCCGATGGCGTGCGTGCGGGCGAAGACCTGCCACGGGTCCTCCTGCGTCGCCTTGAGCGAGAGCGACACGCGCTCACGGTCGAGGTCGACCTCGAGGATCTCGACGGTGACTTCCTGACCGACCTCGACGACCTCGCTGGCGTGCTCGATGTGCTTCCAGCTGAGCTCGGAGACGTGCACGAGGCCGTCCACGCCGCCCAGGTCGACGAAGGCGCCGAAGTTGACGATCGACGAGACGACGCCCTTGCGGACCTGGCCCTTGTGGAGGTTGTTGAGGAAGGTGGTGCGGCTCTCGGACTGCGTCTGCTCGAGGAGCGCACGGCGCGACAGGACCACGTTGTTGCGGTTCTTGTCGAGCTCGAGGATCTTCGCCTCGATCTCCTGGCCCAGGTAGGGCGTGAGGTCGCGGACGCGGCGCAGCTCGATGAGCGACGCGGGGAGGAAGCCCCGGAGTCCGATGTCGACGATGAGGCCGCCCTTGACGACCTCGATGACCGTTCCGGTGACGACGCCGTCGGCGTCCTTGATCTTCTCGACGTCGCCCCAGGCACGCTCGTACTGAGCGCGCTTCTTGGACAGGATCAGACGGCCTTCCTTGTCCTCCTTCTGGAGGACGAGGGCCTCGACGGTGTCACCGACCTCGACGACCTCCGTGGGGTCGACGTCGTGCTTGATCGAGAGTTCGCGCGAGGGGATGACGCCCTCGGTCTTGTAGCCGACGTCGAGGAGGACCTCGTCGCGGTCGATCTTCACGACGGTGCCCTCGATGAGGTCGCCGTCGTTGAAGAACTTCAGAGTCTTCTCGACCGCGGCCAGGAAGTCATCAGCGGATCCGATGTCGTTGATGGCGACCTGCTTGGGTGCCTTGGTCGTTACGGTTGTCATGTAGTTAGTGCTCCAGTGAAAGCATGGATCGGGCCGCGGTCGTCCCGAGGAGTGTCTCGTCGGGGGGAGTCGGCCACGGCGGGCGGACAGATCGGCGCAGGAAGCGCCTCCACATCATAGCTCCGTGCCCGGGCACGCGGCAACGACCGAGGCCCCGCGCGCCGCGCCTCCCCCGGGTGGCCGACACCTGTCAGCGCAGGAGGGCGCGTCGGAGCGTGTCGAGGCCCACTCCCCCGAGCTGGAGCGCCTCGCGGTGGAAGGCGACGACGTCGAGGGAGCCCCCGGCGCGGCGCGTCCGCTCGGCCCGCAGCTCCTCCCAGATGCGCTGCCCGACCTTGTACGAGGGCGCCTGCCCGGGCCAGCCGAGGTACCGGTCGACCTCGAACCTCACGAACGACTCGTCGAGCGAGACGTTCTCGGTGAGGAACCGCAGGGCGTGGGCGTGGTCCCACCGCTGCGTCGTGCCCGGGACGGTCTTGCCCAGGTGCACGCCGATGTCGATGACGACGCGCGCCGCCCGCATCCGCTGCCCGTCGAGCATGCCGAGGCGGTCGCCCGGGTCGGCGAGGTGGCCGAGCTCGTCCATCAGCCGCTCCGCGTAGAGGGCCCAGCCCTCGGCGTGGCCGGAGGTGCCGGCGAGCTGACGGCGCCAGGTGTTGAGCGTGCCCCGGGCCCAGACGGCCTGCCCGATCTGGAGGTGGTGGCCCGGGACGCCCTCGTGGAAGACCGTGGTGGTCTCACGCCAGGTGCTGAACCGCGTGACGCCCTCGGGCACCGACCACCACATGCGGCCCGGCCGGGAGAAGTCGTCGCTCGGACCCGTGTAGTAGATGCCGCCGTCCTTCGTCGGCGCGATGCGGCACTCCAGCCGGCGCAGCGGCTCCGGGACGTCGAAGTGGGTGCCCGCCAGCCCGGCCACGGCGCGGTCGCTGAGGCCCTGCATCCACTGCTGGAGCGCGTCGGTGCCCTCGAGCTGCCGCGCGGGGTCCTCGTCGAGGACGGCGATCGCCCGGGCCACCGAGGCACCCGGCTCGATCTGCCCGGCCACCGCCTCCTGCTCGGCGGCCGTGCGCGCGAGCTCGTCGAGCCCCCACTCGTAGGTCTCGTCGAGGTCGATCGTCGCGCCGAGGAAACGTCGCGAGTGCAGGGCGTAGGCGTCCCGGCCCACGGCGTCGTCGACGCCCGCGGCGGGCAGCAGCTCGTCGAGCAGGAAGGACCGCAGGCCGAGGTAGGCGGCCCCCGCCGAGCGCGCGCCCTCCTGCAGGTCTCGGACGAGCCCGTCGGAGGCGCCGCTCCCGTCGGCGAGGACAGGTCGGGCGGTCAGCTCGGAGAAGAAGCCGTCCGGATCGCCGATCCGCGCGCACTGCTCCGCCACGGCCTCGACCTGGCGACGGGCCGGGACGACGCCCTCCCGCAGCCCGTGCCGGAGCGTCTCGACGTACTGGGCCACGGCACGGTCGACCCCGGCGAGCCTCGAGGCCACGTCGGACCATTCCTCGGCGCTGTCGGTCGGCATGAGGTCGAGGACCTCACGGATGCCCTGGGCGGGGGACGCGATCACGTTCAGGTCGCGGAGCTCGAGCCGGTGCTCGGCCTGCTCGAGGTCGAGCTCCAGCTCGCTCCGGAGGTCGTCGCGCGTCACGAGGTCGACGTCGTCGACCGCCGGTGCCGCCTCGAGGTCGAGGAGGGCCGCGCGCACCGCCTCCACGCGGCGCTCGTGGCCCTGGGGCGAGTAGTCGCCGTACTCGCCCGTCCGGCCCTCACGGCCGATCCAGGTCGCCACGGTCGGGTCGAGGTCGACGAGAGTGTCGACCCAGCGTTCGGCGACGGCGTCGACCTGGGTGGGCGCGCGGCGGGCGGGGGGCGTGGGCTCGACGGTCATGCGCCGAGCCTAGCCAGGCCGGGG
>NZ_LMOX01000001.1:1374103-1388219 GCF_001423665.1 Frigoribacterium sp. Leaf164 | reverse complement strand
GGGCGCCGACGACCGGGGTCGTCGGCGCCCTCCGGGGCGGGTGGCGCTACTCGGCGTCGAGGTCCGTCTCGAGCAGCCCGGCGAGCTCCTCGAGGGCGGCGTCGGCGTTCTCGCCCTCGGTCGCCAGCGTGACCTGCTCGCCGTGGCCGATGCCCAGCGAGAGCACGCCGAGGATGCTCGCGGCGTTGACGCTCTTGCCGGCCGCGGTCGTCAGCGTGACCTTGGCGCCGGTCTTGCCGGCGGCCTGGCTGAAGAGCGAGGCGGGGCGGGCGTGCAGCCCGACGCTCGAGGCGATGGTGACGGTACGTTCGGGCATTTCTTCTCCTTGGTCGCGACCGAGCCGGTCGGGTCGTCGGTCGGGTGGACGGCCGGGGCCGTCAGGGGTGGGGCGTCGTGGGTCAGTCGTCGTCGTCGTCGGTCGCGGCGAGGAGCTCGTAGACCTCGGCGGACGTCGTCGCCCCGCGGAGGGCGGCGGCCGAGTCGGGGTCCATCAGGATGCTCGCCAGCTGGCTGAGGATGGCGATGTGGCCGTTGCCCTTCGCGGCGATGCCGACCGCGACGCTGACCTCGTTGCCGTCCCAGTCGACCGGGGTCGGGAAGCGCAGGACAACGAGGGCGTCGGCCTTCACGCTGTCCTTGCCGGCGAGCGTGCCGTGCGGGATGGCCACGCCCTCGCCGACGTAGGTCGAGACGCTCTGCTCACGCTGGAACATCGCGTCGACGTAGCTCTCGTCGACGGCTCCGGCCTCGACGAGGGCCCGGCCGGTCGCCCGGATGGCTTCGTCGCGGTCGGCGGCGGTCTCGTCGAGGCGGATCGACGACTCCGCGAGGAGGGCCGTCAGGGCCGGGGCCTGTTCGTCGCTCACGCTCAGACCTCGACCGTCGAGCCGTCCTGGATCGCCTTGACGACCTTGGCGACGTTCGGGTCGCCCATGAAGAGCTGGAACGGCACGACGGGCACGTTCGGCACGACGCCGCGGGCGCGCTCGGCGAGGTTGTTCTGGGTCACGACGACGTCGGCGTCGGCCGGGATGCTGGCGACGGGCGAATGCTCGACGGTGACGCCGCTCTTCTTGAGCTGCTTCTTCAGCGTCGAGGCGAGCATGACGCTGCTGCCCATGCCGGCGTCGCACGCGACGATGAGCTTCTTGATCGAGGAACCGTCGAGGGTTGCCATGTCAGTCTCCTTGTTTCATCGGGGTGGGGGGTCGACCGAGGTCGACCCCCCGAGTCAATCAGTTGGACGCTGAGGGTGCGGCCGTGCCCTTGCTGGTCGCCTTGTTCGCGGCGGTGGCCGCCTGGGCATCGGCGAGGGCCTGTGCCGAGTCGTCCTCGGCGGCGGCTTCCCGCGCCTCCTTGCGGCCGAAGCCCATGAGGACGGAGGAGACGGCGAACGACACCGCGGCGGAGAGGAGGATGCCGACCAGGATCAGGGGGAAGTCCCCACGGGCAGCGACGCCGAAGTACGCGATGATGCTGCCCGGCGAGGCAGGCCCGACGAGACCGAGCCCGAAGAACGAGAACCACGCGATGCCGGTGGCGCCACCCGCGACGGCGGCGATGAGCAGGATCGGCTTCATGAGGATGTACGGGAAGTAGATCTCGTGGATGCCGCCGAAGAAGTGCACGATGATCGCGGCCGGTGCCGACGGGCGGATGGCGCGCGGGCCGAAGAACAGGAACGCGAGCAGGATGCCGAGGCCGGGGCCGGGGTTCGACTCGAGCATGAAGAGGATCGACTTGCCGTTGTCCGAGGACTGGATGACACCGAGGGGCGTCAGGAAGCCCTGGTTGATCGCGTTGTTGAGGAACAGCACCTTCGCCGGCTCGATGATGATCGACGCGAGCGGGAGGAGCCCGAGGTTCACGAGGAACTCGACCGCCTCTCCGAAGCGGTCCGTCAGCCAGGTGGTGATGGGGGCCAGGCCGAAGAACGCGGCGACCGCGACGGCGGCACCGATGATGCCGAGGGAGAAGTTGTTGACGAGCATCTCGAAGCCGGACTTGATGCGGCCGTCGACGAGCTTGTCGAACTGCTTGAGGATCCACGCCGCGAGCGGTCCGAGGATCATGGCCCCGAGGAACTGCGGGACGTCGGTGGCGGCGATGACACCCAGGACGGCGACGGCGCCGATGACCGCACCGCGCTGGCCGTGGATCATCCGTCCACCTGTGTAGGCGATCAGGATCGGCAGCAGGTAGTTGATCATCGGGCCGACGATGCCGCCGTACGGCTCGCCCGAGGAGTCGGTCCCGAAGCCACCGAGCTGGGCGACGGGCGTCCAGCCGGTCTCGATGAAGAGGGCCGTGATGAGGCCCCAGGCGATGAACGCGCCGATGTTCGGCATGATCATGCCGGAGAGGAAGCCTCCGAACCGCTGTACGCGGGCGCGCACACCGGTCCCGGTGACCGTGGGGGTGAATTCGGACATGGCTGTCAGTTCTCCTTCGTGCTCACTGCGGAGTGTCGATGGGGGTGCGGGTGGGGTGGTGCGGTGCTGCAGGGTGCCGTGGTGCGGTGGGGTGGGAGTCAGGGGGCGAGGCGACGGGACCAGCGGGGCGCGTCACACGATCACCACGCGGGGGCCGGAGCGCTCGACGTCGTCGGCGAGGTCCGCGTCGACCGCACCGTCGGTCACGACGGTGTCGACCTCGTTCAGGGGGGCCACCCTCGCGAAGTCCTCGCGTCCGAACTTGGAGTGGTCCGCGAGGACGACGGTGCGCCGGGAGGCGGCCATCAGGGCCTTCTTGACCCGCGCCTCCGCGATGTCCGGCGTGGTGAGGCCCCGCTCGGCCGAGATGCCGTTCGTGCCCATGAAGGCCACGTCGGCGAAGACCTCGGCGATCTGGGCCAGCGTCCACTCGCCGACGGCGGCGAGGGTCCTGGCCCGGACGAGCCCGCCGAGGAGGTGGAGCGTGATCGTCGGTCGGCCCACGAGGGCGTTCGCCACCGCGAGCGAGTGCGTGACGACGGTGAGCTCGCGGTCGTCCGGCAGGAGCTCGGCGAACCGCACGGTGGTGGTGCCGGCGTCGACGATGACGGAGCCCCCGTCGGGGAGCTCGTCGAGGGCGGCCCGTGCGATGCGCTCCTTCTCGACGGCCGCCGAGCCCACACGGTCGGCGACGGGGCGCTCGATGCCGAGCCGCTCGACGGCGATCGCTCCCCCGTGCACGCGGCGCAGGACGCCCCGCCGCTCGAGGGCCGTGAGGTCGCGACGCACGGTCTCCGGCGTGACGGAGAGCTCCCGGGCGAGGCCGGCGACCTCGACGCGGCCGCGCTGACGCGCCGTGTCGAGGATCTGCTGGTGACGCTCGGGTGCGTACATGGATCGGGACTCCGTTGTCGGACGTGCTGGCCCGTGAGGGGGTTTCGGGAAGGGGGCGCGATGGTGGGGCGCGGCCCCGCCGGTCGTGACCGGCGGAGTCATACAAGTCCGTTCGGGTCCGGAGGTCAAGCTCCCCGCGCGTGTCGTGTCCGATCGTGCCCGGTTCGGGGTACAGATCAGGTCCCCCACAGGGCCAGGGCCGTGGCTGCGCCCACGCCCAGCACGCAGGGGAGTCGCGGATCAGGCTCCGGAGGGCGTGACGTCAGTGCGCGGCCGCGTCCCAGCTCTCGCCGAGCCCGACGCTGACGTCGAGCGGGACCCGGAGCTCGGCCGCGCCGCTCATCCGGCGCTCCACGATGTCGCGGACGACGTCGACCTCGCCGGAGGCGACCTCGACGATGAGCTCGTCGTGGACCTGGAGCAGGACGCGCGACGCCATCTCCCGCTGGTCGAGCTCCGCCCGGACCCCGAGCATCGCGCGCTTCATGATGTCGGCCGCCGAGCCCTGGATCGGGGCGTTGAGCGCGGCGCGCTCGGCGTTCTCGCGGAGCACCCGGTTGGGCGACTTGAGGTCGGCGAACGGGCGGCGGCGGCCGAAGATCGTCTCGGTGTAGCCGTCCTCCCTGGCCTTCTCGACGACGTTGCGCAGGTACTCGCGGACCGCGCCGAAGCGCGCGAAGTAGTCGGTCATCAGCTGCTTCGCCTCGCCGCTCTCGATGCGCAGCTGCTTGGACAGGCCGAAGGCGCTGAGGCCGTAGGCGAGTCCGTACGACATCGCCTTGACCTTCGTGCGCATGAGGGGCGTGACGTCGGCGGGCTCGACGTGGAAGATCCGCGCCCCGACGAAGCGGTGCAGGTCCTCCCCCGCCGCGAAGGCCTCGATGAGCCCCTCGTCGCCGGAGAGGTGCGCCATGATCCGCATCTCGATCTGCGAGTAGTCGGCCGTCAGCAGGGTCTCGTACTCGGGCCCGTGGACGAAGGTCGACCGGATCTCCCGGCCCACGGCGGCCTTGACCGGGATGTTCTGGAGGTTCGGGTCGACGGACGAGATGCGCCCTGTCGTCGTGCCCGTCTGGTCGTAGGTCGTGTGGATGCGGCCGTCGTCGGCGATGGACTTCTCGAGGGTGTCGATGATCTGCCGGAGCTTCGTCACGTCGCGGTGCTGCAGGAGGAGCCCGAGGAACGGGTGCGGGTGCTTCTCCTGCAGGTCGGCCAGTGAGGCGGCGTCGGTCGAGAAGCCCGTCTTGGTGGCTCGGGTGCGGGGCATCTCCAGCTGCTCGAAGAGCACCTCCTGCAGCTGCTTGGGCGACCCGAGGTTGACCTCGCGTCCGATCTCCGCGAAGGCCGCCGCGGCGAACTCGCCGGCGCTCTCGGCGAGGCGGCTCGAGAGGGCGACGAGCGCGTCGCGGTCCGCCGCGACCCCCGTCAGCTCCATGTCGCCGAGGACGGGCACGAGCGGCAGCTCGAGATCGATGAGGACGGACCGCGACCCCTCGTCGAGCGCCTCCGTGAGGGACTCGGAGAGGCGGAGCGTGTACCAGGCCTCCGTCGCGACGCTGACCTGCTCGTCGGCCGGGACGAGCTGGTTCGGGTCGGCGACGGGGAGCGTCTCGCCCAGCTGCTCGTAGACGAGGTCGGTCAGGGCGAAGGACGTGCGGCCGGGCCGGAGCAGCCACGCGGCGACGCGCGTGTCGCCGACGATGCCGGTGAGGCGGAGGCCCGCCCGGGAGAGCGCCTTGTAGGCGCGCTTCGAGTCGTGCAGGACCTTCGGCGACGCGTCGTCGAGCCAGGCCTCGAGGGCCACGTAGTCGCCGCGGCCCGTGGCCCACGGGACGTACGCGGATTCGTCGTGCGACGAGATGCCCAGGCCGACCACGCCGTCGGCGCCGTACTCGACGGCGAGGCCGACGGGCGAGGACGGGTCGGCGGCGTTCTTCCGCAGCCAGTGAGCCAGCTCTTCGTCGACCAGCGTGCGCACCACGGGCAGGCCCGCCGGCGCGGCGACGACCGTGCCCTCGGCGGAGCCGTCGGGACGGGCCGGCCCCTCGCCCTCGCTGAGCTTGAGCACGCGCTCGAGCAGCGTGCGGAACTGGAGCTTGTCGAAGAGCTCGCGGACGGCCTCGTCGTCCACCGGGCGGCGTTCGAGGTCGGCGGGGCCCACGGGCAGCTCGACGTCGGTGACCAGGCGGTTCAGGCGGCGGTTGCGGATCGCGCGCTCCTTCTGCTCGCGGAGCTTCCCGCCGACGACGCCCTTGATCTCGTCGGCGTGCGCGATGACCTCGTCGAGGCTGCCGTACTGGGTGATCCACTTGACGGCGGTCTTCTCGCCGACCTTGTCGACGCCGATGAGGTTGTCGCTGGTCTCGCCGACGAGGGCCGCGACCTCCGGGTACTGGTGGGGCTCGATGCCGTACCGCTCGAAGACCTTGTCGCGGTCGTAGCGGGTCAGCTCGCTGACGCCGCGCGCCGACGGGTAGAGGAGGGTGACGTCGTCGTTGACCATCTGGATGGCGTCGCGGTCACCGGAGACCACGAGGACGCGGTAGCCGTCGCCGCGACCGCGCACGGCGAGGGTGGCGAGGATGTCGTCGGCCTCGAAGTCCTCCTTCGTGATGGTCGTGATGCCCATCGCGTGGAGGGCCTCCTGCAGGAGGGGGATCTGCCCCACGAACTCGACCGGGGTCTCCGACCGCGTGCCCTTGTACTCGGGGTACTCGCGGGTGCGGAACGAGAAGCGGGAGATGTCGAACGCGACCGCGAGGTGGGTGGGCTTCTCCGCCTTGAGCAGGCTCAGCAGCATCGAGATGAAGCCGTGGATGGCGTTGGTGTGCTGGCCCTCCCGGTTCACGAAGCTGTCGACGGGCAGGGCGTAGAACGCCCGGAACGCCAGGGAATGACCGTCGATGACCAGGAGGGTAGGCTTCGTTTCGTCCGACACCCCGTCAGCCTAGCGGCCGGGTCCGACAGGCTCCCCGGTCGTCCGGGCCGCGCCTCCGGGCCGCGCCTCCGGGTCCGTGCCTCCGAGTCCGTGAGCACGTGCTCCGCCGGGGCCGACCCCCGATCGACCGGAGCCCCGTGACCGACGCGACCCCCGCCTCCCCCCGTCCTGCCGCGCCCGCCTCCGACGCCGACCGCACCGTGTCCTCCGAGGCGGTGCTCAGCGACGAGGCCGTCGAGCTGTTCCGTCGCCGGGGCGTCGGCGCCCTGGCCGAGAAGATGGGGATCGAGATCCTCGAGATGAGCGCGGAGCGGGCCGTCGGGCGGATGCCGGTCGCCGGAAACACGCAGCCGGTGGGGATCCTGCACGGCGGGGCGCACGTCGTGCTGGCGGAGACCCTCGGCTCCGTGGCCGCGAACGTGCACGCGGGAGCGGGGCGCCTCGCGATGGGGATCGAGCTCAACGCCAGCCACAGCCGATCGGCCGCGACGGGCTGGGTGACCGGCACGTGCACGGCGGTCCACCTCGGGCGCACGCTGACGACGCACCAGGTGGTCATGACCGACGACGACGGGCGGCTGCTCTCGACCGTCCGCATCACGAACTACCTCACCGACTCCCGCGGCTGAGTTCGACGCCCCGGGACGACAAAGGGCCCGCCCCGTGGGGGCGGGCCCTTCGTCGAGGGAAGCCGGGTGGAGCTACTTCTTCGCGCTGAGCTGCTCGATGATGGCCTGCGCCACGTCGTGCATGGTCAGACGGCGGTCCATCGAGGCCTTCTGGATCCAGCGGAAGGCCTCCGGCTCGGTGAGGCCCATCTTCTCGTTGAGGAGGCCCTTGGCCCGGTCGACGAGCTTGCGGGTCTCGAAGCGCTCGACCAGGTCGGCGACCTCGGCCTCGAGGGTGATGATCTGCGTGTAGCGCGAGAGGGCGATCTCGATCGCGGGCAGCAGGTCGTTGGGGGTGAAGGGCTTGACGACGTAGGCCAGCGCTCCGGCCTCGCTCGCCCGCTCGACGAGCTCCTTCTGGCTGAAGGCCGTCAGGAGGACCACGGGGGCGATGTGGTTCTTGCTGAGCGTCTCGGCGGCGGAGATGCCGTCGAGCTTGGGCATCTTGACGTCCATGATGACGAGGTCCGGGCGGAGCTCCGTGGCGAGGGCGACGGCCGTCTCGCCGTCTCCGGCCTCGCCGACCACCTCGAATCCGTTGTCGCGGAGGATCTCGACGATGTCGAGCCGGATGAGGGACTCATCTTCGGCCACGACGACGCGACGGGGTGCTGCTGAGGTTGCTTCCTGGTCACTCACGAAGCAGAGCCTACGGTATTCTCGACCCGGTCGTCGTGAGCCGGATTGGCGGAATGGCAGACGCGGGGCACTCAAAATGCTCTGTCCGAGAGGGCGTGCGGGTTCGACCCCCGCATCCGGCACCGTCGCGACCAGGCCGCACCGAGTCGTCCTCGTGACCTCGGCGGCCCGCCTCCGCCCCCCTGGGCCGGGCGTGTCCTGCGCTCCTGGCCGTGGTTCGTTCACTGTCCGGTGAGCGACGCGCACTGTCCGAGTCGGTCCCGTCCACGACTTTGTCGGCCGAGTTGGTGTTCTCGGGGGTCTCGTGCACTACGCTGGAGTGACTGGTTGTTGTGTTACGCATTTGTATCTCGCGACGTGCCGGGGCGAGCTCCTCTCGAGGGGCACGGTCTGGCTGCGGCGTTCTCAGAGGGAGCGGACAAAAAGGCACCGCGACGAGCGATCCCGAAGTCGGGATCGACAACTCTGATTGAAGGAACAAGAAAAATGGCTACAGGTACCGTTAAGTGGTTCAACTCCGAAAAGGGCTTCGGCTTCATCACCCCCGACGACGGATCCACTGACGTCTTCGCGCACTTCTCCGCGATCGCCGGCGACGGCTACCGCAACCTGGAGGAGAACCAGAAGGTCGAGTTCGAGACCGCTCAGGGCAACAAGGGCCTCCAGGCCGAGAACATCCGCGTCATCTGACTCGGCGGCGTCCACTGAGACGCCGACAGCCGACGACCTGGTCGTCAGCGACACGAAGCCCCGATCTGCTCCGGCAGGTCGGGGCTTCTTGCATGCCCTCGGCCGCTCGGGGCCAGACGGGCCGCGGCCTCAGGGGGCAGGGAGCCCGAGGAGGCGCGCGACCGGCTCGTAGTCGGCCTCCGCTGATCGGAGGTCGGCCTCGGCCTGGCGGATGCGTGCCGTGGCGTCCGCGGGATCAGTGTCGGCGTCGTCCACCGCGGAGCCGGGACGTGCACCGCTGAGCAGTGCCTCGCGGGCGTCGCGGTACCTCATGACCAGAGCCGACCAGAGGGCGAGCTCGTCGCCGGTCGCGTCGTCGGGGGCGGCCGCCGCGACGTCGTCGGGGACCTCGACCGCCGCCACCCCGGCGCCGCATCCTTGTCCGTCGCTCGTCGACACGCTCCCCGCGTCCCCCGTGCTCGTCGACGAGGCTGCCGCGCCAGCCCCTGCGTCGACGACGAGTCGGCGGACGCCCACAGCGAGGACTCCCCCGACCAGGGCCCCCGATGCGCCCGTCGCCGCGAGGCCGACCAGGGAGGTCACCTGCCACGCCGCCACCGCGACCACGACGATCGCCCCCGCTCCGACCACGGCCCCGGACGGGCCCCAGCGCTCACGTCGGCGCGTGCCCCGTGGAGGACGGCGCGCCACCGAGAGCGACCTCGACAAGGCGTCCCGGGCCTCGACCACGGAGACGTCGCTCCACGTGGGCACGACGAACAGCCGCCCGTCGAGGCGGAAGCACCGGGGGTGACCGGGAGGGACGGGCATGGGCGGAGACTACGCCCGTCGACTGCGGGGCCCGGCGGAGGAGAGGAACACCTCGTCGGCGATCGACCTCGTCGACCGCCCCCCTGACGACCGTGAGGCCGGGCCCTCTCGGACCCGGCCTCACAGTCGGTGCGGTGCCGCCTAGGAGACGGGCGGCGGTGTCTTGGCCGCGTAGGCCGGAGCCGCCTCGCCGTGGGCGTCGCCCACTCGGTGCACCCGGAGGTCGTTCGTCGAGCCGGCGATCCCGGGAGGTGACCCGGCGATCACGATGACCTTGTCGCCGGCGGCGCAGAGGTCGTTGCCCAGCAGGATGTCGTCCACCTGGTCGAACATCGCATCGGTGTGGGTGACGTTCTCGACGAGGAACGAGCGCACGCCCCAGCTGAGGGCCATGCGACGGCGCGTCGCCTCGTTGGGCGAGAAGGCCAGGATCGGGATGGGGTGGCGGAGGCGCGACATGCGTCGCACGGAGTCGCCCGACTCGGTGAAGACGCAGAGGAACTTCGCCTCGACGAACTCGGCGACGTCGGCGGCGGCCAGGGTGATGGCCCCGCCCTGGGTCCGCGGGCGGGTGCCGAGCGGCTGGATGCGCTCGAGACCGTGCTCCTCCGTCGAGGCGACGATCCGGGCCATGGTCTGCACCGTGATGACGGGGTACTCCCCCACGCTCGTCTCACCGCTCAGCATGACGGCGTCGGCGCCGTCGAGCACGGCGTTCGCGACGTCGGACGTCTCCGCCCGCGTCGGGATCGGGCTGGAGATCATCGACTCGAGCATCTGCGTGGCGACGATGACGGGCTTGGCCATGCGGCGTGACAGCTCGACCGCGTGCTTCTGCACGATCGGGACGGCCTCGAGGGGCAGCTCGACGCCGAGGTCGCCGCGGGCGACCATGATGCCGTCGAAGGCCTCGATGATGGCCTCGAGGTTGTCGACCGCCTGGGGCTTCTCGATCTTGGCGATGACGGGGACGCGTCGCTCCTCCTCCGCCATGATCTCGTGCACGCGGGTGACGTCGTCGGCGTCGCGGACGAACGAGAGCGCGATGTAGTCGGCGCCGAGGCGGAGGCCCCAGCGGAGGTCCGCCTCGTCCTTCTCGGAGAGGGCCGGCACGTTCACCGCGACGCCGGGCAGGTTGATGCCCTTGTTGTTCGACACGGTGCCGGCCACGACGACCTCGGTCGTCACGACCGTGCCGTCGGTCTCGAGGACGCGCAGCTTGACGCGGCCGTCGTCAATGAGCAGCGGATCGCCGGGGGCGACGTCCTGCGGGAGGCCCTTGAAGGTCGTGCCGCAGAGCTCCTTCGTGCCGAGGACGTCCTCCACGGTGATCTTGAAGACGTCGCCGACGGCGAGGTCGTGGGGGCCGTCGGCGAACTTGCCGAGGCGGATCTTGGGGCCCTGGAGGTCGACCAGGACGGCGACGGGCCGCCCCGCGTCGTCGGCGGCCTGGCGGACGTTGCCGTACACGGCCTCGTGGACGTCGTAGCTGCCGTGGCTGAGGTTCATCCGCGCGACGTCGACACCTGCGTCGATGATCGCTCGGATGTTCTCGTAGCTCGACGTCGCCGGCCCGAGGGTGGCGACGATCTTTGCGCGTCTCATGGGTTCCTTACTGGTGGGGTGAGGGTGGTGGGACGATCCGGCCCGTGCCACCACCCTATTCCCGCTGGTGGACGGACTCAGACCGAGAGGGAGCGATCCGTCGGCTTCACGGGGAACGGCAGGACGGTCGTGCCCTCCAGGTAGGCGTCGACGGCGGAGGCGGTGGCCCGGCCCTCGGCGATGGCCCAGACGATCAGCGACTGGCCACGACCGGCGTCGCCCGTCACGAAGACGCCCGGCTGGGTCGTCTGGTAGCGGGCGTCGCGCTCGAGGACGCCGCGGCCGTCGAAGGGCAGCCGCAGCTGCGCCTCGAGCTCGTCGCGCTCCGGGCCCGTGAAGCCGAGTGCGAGCAGCACCAGGTCGGCCGGGATCTCCCGCTCCGTGCCCGCGCGGGGCACGCGACGACCGTCCACGTACTCGGTCTCCGCGACGCGGATGGCGCGGACCTCGCCGACCTCGTTGCGCAGGAACTCCACGGTGGAGGCGAGGTACATGCGCTCACCGCCCTCCTCGTGCGCGCTGGCCACCTCGAACAGGGTCGGGAACATGGGCCACGGCTGGGCCTCGGGGCGCTCCTCCGGGGGCTGCTGGCCGATCGCGAGGTTCGTCACGGAGAGGGCGCCCTGGCGGTGCGCCGTGCCGATGCAGTCGGCGCCCGTGTCGCCGCCGCCGAGGACGACGACGTGCTTGCCCTCGGCCGTGATCTGGTCGCTCACCGTGTCGCCGGCCCCGGCCTTGTTCTGCTGGACCAGGTACTCCATGGCGAAGTGGATGCCCGAGAGGTCGCGACCCGGGATGGGCAGGTCGCGCGGGACCGTCGCCCCGGTGGCGACCACGACGGCGTCGTAGCGCGCGCGCAGGTCGTCCCAGGTGATGTCGCGACCGATCTCGACGCCGGCGCGGAAGCGGGTGCCCTCGGCGGTCATCTGAGCGAGCCGCTGCTCGATCTGCTTCTTCTCCATCTTGAAGTCGGGGATGCCGTAGCGGAGCAGGCCGCCGATCCGGTCCTCGCGCTCGTAGACGGCCACGGTGTGCCCCGCGCGGGTTAGCTGCTGGGCGGCGGCGAGGCCCGCGGGCCCGGAGCCGACCACGGCGACGGTCTTGCCGGTGAGGCGCTCCGGGGGGTGCGGAGTCACCCAGCCCGACTGGAACGCCTGGTCGATGATGCTGACCTCGACCTGCTTGATGGTCACGGGCGGCTGGTTGATGCCGAGCACGCACGACGACTCGCAGGGCGCCGGGCAGAGCCGGCCGGTGAACTCGGGGAAGTTGTTCGTGGCGTGCAGGCGCTCGACGGCCTGACGGCCCTCGCCGCGCCACATCAGGTCGTTCCACTCCGGGATCAGGTTGCCGAGCGGGCAGCCCTGGTGGCAGAACGGCACGCCGCAGTCCATGCAGCGGCCGGCCTGGCGACGGAGCTCGCCGCTCTCCTGCTGTTCGTAGACCTCTTTCCAGTCCATCAGCCGCACGGACACGGGACGACGCTTCGGGAGCTCGCGCTTCTGGGTCTTGAGGAACCCCTTCGGATCAGCCACCGGTCACCTCCAGGATTCTCTTCCAGGTCTCGTCGCCATCGGGGTCGAGACCCTCGTCGACGGCCGTCTGCCGGGTGGCGAGGACGGCGGCGTAGTCGCGGGGCAGCACCTTGACGAACTCGGAGACGGCCGTCTCGAGGTCCGCGAGCATGCGCTCCGCGACCGGGGAGCCCGTCTCGGCGAGGTGCCGGGCAAGCAGGTCGGAGAGGATCTCGACGTCGGCGCTGCCGAGGTCGTGGAGCTGGAGCTCGCCCGAGGCGAGCGACTCCGTGTTGACCCTCTCCGGGCGGAGCCGGTGCACGTAGGCCGTGCCGCCCGACATCCCCGCCCCGAGGTTCCGGCCCGTGTCGCCGAGGATGACGGCGAGGCCGCCGGTCATGTACTCGAGCGCGTGGTCCCCCACGCCCTCGACCACGGCGCTGGCGCCGGAGTTGCGGACCAGGAAGCGCTCACCCACGATCCCGCGGATGAACATGCTGCCCCGGGTCGCCCCGTAGCCGATCACGTTGCCGGCGATCACGTTCTCCTCCGCGACGAACGTGCTCGCGCGGTCGGGACGGACGACGATCGACCCGCCGGAGAGCCCCTTGCCGACGTAGTCGTTGCTGTCGCCCTCGAGGCGGAGCGTGATGCCGGAGGGGAGGAACGCTCCGAGGGACTGGCCGGCCGACCCGGTCAGCGTCACCTCGATGCTCCCCTCGGGCAGCCCGTTCTCGCCGTGCCGGACGGTGACCTCGTGGCCGAGCATGGTGCCCACGGCGCGCTCGGTGTTGCGGATGGGGAGGTCGATCTCGACGTGGCCGCCGTTCTCGAGCACGTCGGCGCTCCTCGCGATGAGGGCCACGTCGAAGTGCTGGTCCAGCTCGTGCTCCTGGCCCCGCAGGTTGCGGCGGGGCTCGTCGTCGTCGAAGGTCGGGCCGACGAGGACGGGGGCGAGGTCGAGGCCCGACGCCTTCCAGTGGTCGACGGCGCGGTCGACGTCGAGGACGTCGTTGCGGCCGATGGCCTCGTCAAGGCTCCGCAACCCGAGCGACGCGAGGATCTCGCGGACCTCCTGCGCCAGGAACTCGAAGAAGTTCACGACGAACTCCGGCTTGCCGGAGAAGCGGGCCCGGAGCTCGGGGTTCTGGGTCGCGACGCCGACCGGGCAGGTGTCGAGGTGGCACACGCGCATCATGATGCAGCCCTCGACGATCAGCGGCGCCGTCGCGAACCCGAACTCCTCCCCGCCGAGGAGCGCGGCGATGACCACGTCGCGGCCGGTCTTCATCTGGCCGTCGACCTGCACGACCACGCGGTCGCGCATGCCGTTCAGCATGAGCGTCTGCTGGGTCTCGGCGAGGCCGATCTCCCACGGGGTGCCCGCGTGCTTGAGCGAGTTGAGGGGGCTGGCGCCCGTCCCGCCGTCGTGGCCCGAGACGAGCACGACGTCGGCCAGGGCCTTCGTGACGCCCGCCGCGACGGCTCCGATGCCGGACTGGCTCACCAGCTTGACGTGGACGCGCGCCGCCGGGTTGGCCCGCTTGACGTCGAAGATCAGCTGCTTGAGGTCTTCGATGGAGTAGATGTCGTGGTGCGGCGGCGGCGAGATGAGGCCGACGCCGGGGGTCGCGTGGCGGGTACGGGCGACCCACGGGTAGACCTTCGTCGGCGGGAGCTGGCCGCCCTCGCCGGGCTTCGCGCCCTGGGCCATCTTGAGCTGGATGTCGGTCGCGTGCGTCAGGTACATGCTCGTGACGCCGAAGCGGCCCGAGGCGACCTGCTTCACCGCGCTGCGCCGCTCGGGGTCGAGCAGCCGCTCGACGTCCTCGCCGCCCTCGCCGGTGTTCGACTTGCCGCCGAGGCGGTTCATCGCGATGGCGAGGGTCTCGTGCGCCTCCTTCGAGATGGAGCCGTAGCTCATCG
>NZ_LMOX01000001.1:1368326-1374090 GCF_001423665.1 Frigoribacterium sp. Leaf164 | reverse complement strand
GCGGACGCCGTGCTTGAAGGTGAAGAGCCCGCGGAGCGTCATGAGCTCCTCCGCCTGGTCGTCGACGAGCTTGGTGTACTCGCGGAAGATGTCGTAGCGACGCGTCCGGGTCGCGTGCTGCAGTCGGAAGACGGTGTCGGGGTTGAAGAGGTGGCGCGGGCCCTCGCGGCGCCACTGGTACTCGCCGCCGGTCGCGAGGCGCTCGTGGGCGATGACCGAGCCGTCGGTCGGGTAGGCGCTCGTGTGGCGGTCCTTGTTCTCGGCCGCGATCACGTCGATGCCGACCCCGCCGAGCATCGTCGACGTGCCGGTGAAGTACGTGTCGACGAACTCCTGGCTGAGGCCGACGGCCTCGAAGGCCTGGGCGGCGGCGTAGCTGGAGACGGTGGAGATGCCCATCTTGGACATGATCTTGAGCACGCCCTTGCCGAGCGCCTTGATCAGGTTGTGGACGGCGTCCTCCGGCGTGATGCCGGTGATCATGCCCGCCCGCACGAGGTTCTCGCAGGTCTCCATGGCGAGGTAGGGGTTGATCGCGGAGGCGCCGTAGCCGATCAGGGTCGCGACGTGGTGCACCTCGCGGACGTCGCCGGCCTCGACGATCAGGCCGACCTTCATGCGGTTCTCGGTCCGGATGAGGTGGTGGTGGACCGCGGCGATCATCAGCAGGGACGGGACGGGAGCGAAGTCCTGGTTGGAGTCGCGGTCGGAGAGGACGATGAACTGCGCGCCCGCCTCGATCGCGTCGTCGACCTCGTTGCACATCGCGGCGATGCGCTTCTCGAGGGCACGCGGCCCCTTGTCGGCCCGGTACAGACCGCGGATCGTCGTCGTGACCCGCGAGCCGGGGCTGGGGTCGATGTGCTGGATCTTCGCGAGCTCGTCGTTGTCGATGACCGGGAAGTCGAGGATCACCTGGCGAGCGTGCTCGGGGGTCGCCGAGAGGAGGTTCCTCTCCGGACCGAGCCCGAGCGCCAAGGACGTGACGACCTGCTCGCGGATGGAGTCGAGCGGCGGGTTCGTCACCTGCGCGAACTGCTGCGTGAAGTAGTCGAAGAGGAGGCGGGGCCGCTCGGAGAGGACGGCGATCGGGGTGTCGCTGCCCATCGCCCCGAGGGGCTCGGCGCCCGTCTTCGCCATCGGGGTGAGGAGGATGCGGACCTCCTCCTCGGTGTAGCCGAAGGTGCGCTGGCGCCGGGTGACCGAGGCGGGGGTGTGCACGATGTGCTCTCGCTCGGGCAGGTCGGAGAGGTGGATCCGGCCCTGGGCCAGCCACTCGCCGAAGGGCGCGGAAGCAGCGAGCTCCGCCTTGATCTCGTCGTCCTCGATCAGACGGCCGGCCTCGGTGTCGACGAGGAACATCTTGCCGGGGCGCAGACGGCCCTTGCGGACGACCTTCGCGGGGTCGAGCTCGGGCAGGACGCCGATCTCGCTGGCGAGCACGACGAGCCCGTCGTCGGTCACGAGGTACCGACCCGGGCGCAGGCCGTTGCGGTCGAGCGTCGCGCCCACGACGGAGCCGTCGGTGAACGTGATGGCCGCGGGGCCGTCCCACGCCTCCATGAGCATCGAGTGGTACTCGTAGAAGTCGCGGAGGGAGGGGTCGATGTCGACCTGGTTCTCCCAGGCCTCGGGCACCATCATCATCACCGAGTGGGGCAGCGAGCGGCCGGTGAGGCTGAGCAGCTCGACCACCTCGTCGAACGACGCGGAGTCGCTCGCGCCCGGGCTGACGATCGGGAGCAGAGGCTTGAGGTCGCCGATCAGCTCGGACTCGAGCTGCGACTGACGAGCGCGCATCCAGTTGCGGTTGCCCCGGACGGTGTTGATCTCGCCGTTGTGGGCGATCATGCGGAAGGGCTGGGCGAGCGGCCAGGACGGGAACGTGTTCGTCGAGTACCGCGAGTGGACGATGGCGAGCTTCGACGCGAAGCGCTCGTCGCTGAGGTCGGGGTAGAACGGCTCGAGCTGCAGCGTCGTGACCATGCCCTTGTAGACCATGGTGCGGCTGCCGAGCGACGTGAAGTACGCGGACAGCTTCGCCTCGGCGCGCTTGCGCAGCCGGTACGCCTGACGGTCGAGGGCGACGCCCGCGAGCGGAGCCCCGTCGGCGTCGCGACGGCGGCTGCTGACGAAGACCTGCTCGAACGCGGGCATGGCGTTGCGGGCCAGGGTGCCGAGCTGCTCGGGGCGCACGGGCACCTCACGCCAGCCGAGGACGTCGAGCTGCTCGAGGTCCGCGATGCGCTCGATGCCGGTCTTCATCTCGGCGCGCTCCTGGTCGTCGAGCGGCAGGTAGACGATGCCGACGGCGTACTCGCCGGCGGAGGGCAGGGAGAAGTCGACGACCTCGCGGAGGAACGCGTCGGGCACCTGGCAGAGGATGCCGGCGCCGTCGCCCGTGCCGGCGTCGGAGCCGATGGCTCCGCGGTGCTCGAGGTTGCGCAGCGCGCCGAGGGCGGCGTCGATGATGTCGTGGCCCGGGGTGCCGCGGAGGGTGGCGACCATGGCGAGGCCGCAGGCGTCCTTCTCGTTGCTGGGGTCGTAGAGACCCTGCGCCGCAGGGACCGTGCTGAACTGCTGGTGGGCTGGCGTGAGCGCCATGTGATCCGTCCTCACGAAGAGATCCTGTACGAGTCGGGACGTCGTCGGCCCGGGCGGGCGGCGTCGTCGCGAGAGCGCGAGACGCCGGCGGTGCTGGCCGGACGAGGTGTGGTCGTCTGGCGTGCGGCGCAGCAGAGGCTTCCCGGGACCGCTTGTGGCGGTCGTGAGGCGGTGTGCGACGCGGAGGATGCTCGTGAGCAGTCAGCGGGAGGTGCCTGTGGCGGCACCGGCCCCGTGGAGCTCAGGAACGTGGCGTGGTCTCGGTCTTGTCGGCCGAGGACCCCGCGGAGACCAGCTCGGGTTCGTCGTCCTCCGTGTACGTGTCGGAGGAGTCTACCTCAGACTGACGCTCGGCCGGCGACCGCCCGGGGAGGTACGCGCCGGGCACCCGGCCGGTGTGACGGCGTGAGGCGACCACCCAGATGACGACGCCGAGGACGATCGCCGCGAACGACATCCACACGTTGGTGCGGATGCCCAGGAACAGGAGGCTCGGATCGGTGCGGATGGACTCGAAGACGGATCGGCCGATGCCGTACCAGACCAGGTAGAAGGCGAGCCCGCGGCCCCACTGCAGCGGCGTGCGACGCTCTATCAGCAGCAGGACGGCGACGCCGGCGAGCATCCAGATGATCTCGTAGAGGAACGTGGGGTGGAACAGCGTGCCCTCGGGCAGCCCGGTGGGCCACGCGGCGTTGCTCTGCTCGATCTCGAGGCCCCAGGGAAGGTCGGTCGGCGTGCCGAACAGCTCGTGGTTGAACCAGTTGCCGAGCCGCCCGAAGGCCTGGGCGACGAGGAGGCCCGGCGCCAGCGAGTCGGCGAAGACCGAGAACCGCAGACCCGTCGCCCGGCAGCCCAGCCAGACCCCGACGGCCCCGAAGAGGAGCGCTCCGTAGATGGCGAGCCCGCCCTCCCACACCGCGACCACGTGCCACAGCGGCTGACCCGCGAAGTAGTCGGCGGGGTGGGTGACGACGTGGAAGAAGCGGCCCCCGACGATGCCGAGGGGCACGCAGAACAGCATGACGTCGATGACGACGCCGTTCTCGGCCCCGCGGGCGCGCAGGCGCTGGTTCGTGATGAGGCCCGCGACGACGATGCCCACGAGGATGCAGATGGCGTAGGCGTGGATGCGCAGCGACCCGGGCACGGAGGCGCCGAAGGTCGAGTTGATCCAGTTCGTGAGGTCGAAGTACTGCCAGTCGGCGGACGGGCTCGGGATGCTCAGGGGGACGAACACGGGCGGGGGCGCCTTTCAGGGGGAACGACAGGACGTCGGCAGGCCGACGCGGAACGACTCTAGCGCGGCCGTCCGTCAGGGACGGACGGCGGCGCCGGAGGAGAGGTCGGCGGCGACGGTCGCGAGGCGGTCGAGGCCGCCCTCGGCGAGGGCCCGGACGAACGCCGAGCCGATGATGGCCCCGTCGGCGTACTCGAGGACCTCGCGCACCTGCTGCGCCGTGGAGATGCCGAGCCCCACGCAGGCGTTCTCGACCCCGGCGGCCCGCAGTCGGTCGACCAGGGTGTGCGCCGCCGAGTCGACGTCGGTGCGGGCACCCGTGATGCCCATGGTCGAGACCGTGTAGACGAACCCACGGCTGCGCTCGACGGACTGCCGGAGGCGCGCGTCGCTCGACGACGGAGCCGCCAGGAACACCCGGTCGAGCCCCGCGGCCTCGGAGGCCTCGAGCCAGGCGCCCGCCTCGTCGGGGATGAGGTCGGGCGTGATGAGCCCGGCCCCGCCGGCGGCGGCGAGGTCGTCGGCGAAGCGCTGGACGCCGTACTGCTCGACGGGGTTCCAGTACGTCATGACCACGACCGGAGCCGCGGTGCGGGCGGTGATCTCGCGCACCGCGGTGAAGACGTCGCGCACGCGGAAGCCCTCGGCGAGGGCACGCTGCGTCGCCGCCTGGATCACCGGGCCGTCCATGACGGGGTCGGAGTACGGGAGGCCCAGCTCGATGACGTCGACGCCGTTCTCGGCGAGGACGACGGCGGCGTCGATGCTGGTCTGCAGGTCGGGGAAGCCGACCGGGAGGTAGCCGATGACGGCGCCGGTGCCGGCGTCGCGACGGGCACGGATGGCGGCGGAGACCTTGCTGGCCGTCTCGGGGGCGGAGGCGACGTCGCTCACAGCTGCTGCGCCTCCTCGTCGAGGACCCCGAAGTACCGGCTGGCGGTCGCGACGTCCTTGTCGCCGCGGCCGCTCATCGACACCAGGATCGTCCAGTCAGGGTGGCGCTGGCCGAGCTTGATCGTGCCGGCCAGGGCGTGGGCCGTCTCGATGGCGGGGAGGATGCCCTCGGTCTGCGTGAGCAGCTTGAAGGCGGCCATGGCCTCGGCGTCGGTCACGGGCTCGTAGTGCGCCCGGCCGCTCTCGGCGAGCCAGGCGTGCTCGGGCCCGACGCTCGGGTAGTCGAGCCCCGCGGAGATGGAGTGGCTCTCGAGTGTCTGGCCGTCTTCGTCCTGCATGAGGTACGACTTCGTGCCCTGGAGGTTGCCGATCCGGCCCAGCGTGATCGAGGCGGCGTGGCGGCCGGTCTCGACGCCGTCGCCGCCGGCCTCGTAGCCCCAGAGCTCGACCGACGGGTCGTCGAGGAACGCGTGGAAGATGCCCATGGCGTTCGAGCCCCCGCCGACGCACGCCGTGACGGCGTCGGGCAGGGCGCCGGTGAGGGCGAGCACCTGCTCACGCGCCTCCTCGCCGATGATCTTGTGGAAGTCGCGCACCATCGCCGGGAAGGGGTGCGGACCCGCGACCGTGCCGAGGACGTAGTGCGTCGTGTCGACGCTGGCGACCCAGTCGCGCATCGCGTCGTTGATGGCGTCCTTCAGGGTGCGCGAGCCCGTGGTGACCGAGACCACCTCGGCGCCGAGCAGGCGCATGCGGGCGACGTTCAGGGCCTGGCGCTCGGTGTCGACCTGGCCCATGTAGACGACGCACGACATGCCGAAGAGGGCCGCGGCCGTCGCCGTGGCGACGCCGTGCTGGCCGGCCCCGGTCTCGGCGATCAGCCGGGTCTTGCCCAGCTTGCGGGCCAGGAGGGCCTGGCCGAGCACGTTGTTGATCTTGTGCGAGCCCGTGTGGTTCAGGTCTTCGCGCTTGAGGATGACGCGGGCGCCGCCCGCGTGCTCGGCGAACCGGGGCACCTCGGTGATG
>NZ_LMOX01000001.1:1333364-1368301 GCF_001423665.1 Frigoribacterium sp. Leaf164 | reverse complement strand
CCGCCGCCGCCTTGTAGGCGGCGTCGAGCTCGTCGAGCGCCGCCACCAGGGACTCGGGGACGAAGCGGCCCCCGAAGGAGCCGAAGTAGGGCCCCGTCTCGTCGCGCAGTGCCATCTAGACCTCCAGGAAGCTGGTGAGTGCGGCCGCGGGGTCGCCGTGCGTGACGAGGGCCTCGCCCACGAGCACGACGTCGGCACCGGACCGGCGGTAGTGGGCCACGTCGGCCGGGGACGCCACGGCGCTCTCGGCGACGCGGGTGACGCCGTCGGGGACGAGCCCGGACAGGCGGCCGAAGAGGTCGCGGTCGAGCTCGAACGTGGCCAGGTCGCGGGCGTTGACGCCCAGGACCTCGGCCCCGGCGTCGAGGCCGCGGGCGACCTCGTCGGCCGAGTGGGTCTCGATCAGGGCCGTCATGCCGAGCTGGCGGACGAGGTCGTGCAGCTCGACGAGCCGGGCCTGCTCGAGGCCGGCCACGATGAGCAGGACGATGTCGGCGCCCGCCGCTCGGGCCTCGAGCACCTGGTAGGGCTCGGCGATGAAGTCCTTGCGGAGGACGGGGACGTCGACGGCGGCCCGGACGGCCTCCAGGTCGGCGAGCGTGCCCTTGAAGCGTCGCCCCTCGGTGAGGACGCTGATGGCGCTGGCGCCCCCGCGGGCGTAGGCGGCGGCGAGGGAGGCGGGGTCGGCGATGGCCGACAGGTCGCCGCGCGACGGGCTGGCGCGCTTGACCTCGGCGATCACCTTGACGCGCTCGGCCGGGGCCAGTGCGGCCCGGGCGTCGAGGGCGGGCGGGCGGGCGAGGGCAGCGGCCTCGACCCGCTCGAGGGGCAGCGTGGCGCGGCGGGCCTGGGCGTCGGCCAGGGCGCCCGCGAAGAGGTCGTCGAGCACCTAGTTGTGCGCCTTCGGCACGTAGCGGTGACCGCCCACGCCGTAGCCGGCGCGCTTGAGCACGAGGCCGACGACCAGGCCGACGACGACGAGGCCGGCGGCGGCCCAGACGACCCACTCGACGGCGAAGAAGAAGGCCACGGTGCCGATGGAGAACGCGACGAGCATGATCACGACGGCCGTCCAGGCCGCGGGCGAGTTGCCGTGGCCGAGGTCGTCGGCGGTCTCGGTGCTGTCGTTCTTCGTCTGCGTGCTCACGGTGCTCCTTGGATCAAGACGGGACGGGCCCACTCTACCGGTCGTGCCCCGGGAGGTCAGGACGCCGCAGGGGGTCGTCGTCGCCGTCCACGCCCTCGTCGGCGCTCCCGCCCGTGGGGTCGTCGCCCCCGGACAGCGAGTCCCAGGCGGCGGCCGGGTCGTCGGCGGGGTCGGCGGCGACGAGCCGCGTGGCGCTGTACTTGCGCCCGGCCCGGGGCCAGGCCCCGGAGAGCAGGACGACGGAGGCGCCCAGCACGGCGACGAGGACCCCCGCGACCAGCGCCACCGCCGGCCACGGCGTCGCCACCGCGTTCGAGACGAGCTGGTGCAGCGACTCGTCACCGTCGACGCCCGTGGCGTCGGTGACGGCGCTGCCGGCGGCGCGGACGGGATCGCCGAGGGCGACGGAGGCGGTGGTCGCGATGCTCGCCCCGAGGAGCACCTGCAGGGCGCCGAGGACCACGCGGAAGACACGACCGGCGATCGTCAGGGCCCCGGCCGAGGCGAGCACGGCCAGCGCGAGGGCCGAGAGCGGAGCGGCGGCGACGTCGCCCGCCGCGGTGAGCCGGAGCTCCCCGCCCTGCGGCGACTGGACCACCAGGTCGAACCACGGCTGGGTCCAGGCGAGCAGCGCCAGGCCCGCGAACAGCACTCCGGCGAGGATCGAGACGAGCTTCAGGCGCCCGCCCCGCATCAGCGGAGCCTCGTCATGGCGTTGGCCACGGCGACCGCCCGGAGGGGCGCCGCGGCCTTGTTGCGCGCCTCCTGGTTCTCGGCGACCGGGTCGCTGTCGGCCACCAGCCCCGCCCCGGCCTGGACCCGGGCGACGCCGCCCTGGATGAGGACCGTGCGGATGGCGATCGCGACGTCGGCCGAGCCGGCGAAGTCGAAGTAGCCGACGACGCCGCCGTAGACGCCGCGCTGGGCGGGCTCCAGCTCGTCGATGATCTCGAGGGCACGGGGCTTGGGCGCCCCCGAGAGCGTGCCGGCCGGGAAGGTCGCCCGGAACGCGTCGATGGCGTCGTGGCCGGGGGCCAGGTCGCCCTCCACGCTCGACACGAGGTGCATGATGTGGCTGAACCTCTCCACCTGCATGAACTCGGTGACCTCGACGGTGCCCGGCGTGCAGACCTTGAGCAGGTCGTTGCGGGCGAGGTCGACGAGCATGAGGTGCTCGGCGCGCTCCTTCTCGTCGTGCTCGAGGCGGTCGGCGAAGGCGAGGTCGGCCTCGGGCGTGTCGCCGCGGGGCGCGGAGCCCGCGATGGGGTGCGTGAACACGCGGCGGCCCTCCACCTTGACCAGGGCCTCGGGCGACGAGCCGACGATCCAGTAGGGCTCCCCCGCCGCGTCGGCGAGGCTGACCAGGTACATGTACGGGCTCGGGTTCAGCGTGCGCAGCACCCGGTACACGTCGAGCGGCTCGGCGGTCAGCTCGTGGTCGAAGCGCTGCGACACCACGACCTGGAAGACGTCGCCGTCGCGGATGAACTGCTTGGACCGCTCGATCGCGGCCGCGTACTCCTCGTCGGTCGTGCGGCGGACCGGCGTCGGCTCGACGGTGAGGTCGACGTCGGAGAGGTGCGCCTCGGTGGGCACCGCGAGCTCCGCCTGCAGGCGGTCGAGCCGCGCCTGCGCGTCGGCCCAGAGCGTGTCGGCGTCGTCGGTGCCGTCGGCCAGGACGGTGGCGATGAGGAGCACGGCCCCGGTGCGGTGGTCGAGCGCCACGAGCTCCGAGACGAAGCTCAGGGCCTGAGAGGGCACCTCGAACTCCGCGGGCGGAGCGTCGGGCAGGTGCTCGAGCTCACGGACGGCCTCCCAGCCGACGAAGCCGACGAGCCCGCCGGTCAGCGGCGGCAGCCCGTCGATGCGCGGGGTCGCCCACCGGTCGTGGAGCGCGCTCAGCACCTCGAGGGGCGCCCCGGTGGCGCCGCCCAGGGCTCGCTCCTCCGAGAGGCCGTGGTCGAGCCACCGCGGGCGCCCGGCCTCGGTCGTGAGGACGCCGAACGAGGAGACCCCGACGAACGACCAGCGCGACCAGATGCCGCCCTGCCCGGCGGACTCGAGGAGGAAGGTGCCGGGGCGGCCCGCGGCGAGCTTGCGGTAGATGCCGACCGGGGTCTCGCCGTCGCCGAAGAGGTCACGGACAACCGGCACCACCCGGTGGTCGGGCAGCAGGGCGTCGAACGCCGGCCGGGTGGTCGAGGTGCGCCCGCTCACGCGGCGGCTCCGTCGAACGGCCCGGTCGCGGCGGCCGGGGCGGAGGCGGTGACGGGGTCGAGCGGGTCGACGTCGAAGCACGACCGGGCGCCCGTGTGGCAGGCCGCCCCGACCTGCTCGACGGTGACGAGCAGGGCGTCGTCGTCGCAGTCGAGAGCGGCGGCACGGACGAACTGGGCGTGGCCCGAGGTGTCGCCCTTCCGCCAGTACTCCTGTCGGGAGCGCGACCAGAAGGTCACCCTCCCCTCCGTCAGGGTCCTGCGGAGCGCCTCCGCGTCCATCCAGCCCATCATGAGGACGTCGCGCGACACGGCGTCCTGGATGATCGCGGGCAGCAGGCCGGCGTCGTCGAAGCGCGCGCGGGCGACCACGGGCTCGACGGTCTCTCGGGTGAGCGTCGTGCCGGCGCGGTCGTCGTCGCCGTCCGCGGGAGGCGTGGGCTGGTCGGTCATGGGGGCTCCCGGGGTCATCGGACGACGGCGCCGGACGCCGCCAGCTCGCGCTTGACGTCGCCGACGGTCAGCTCGCGGGCGTGGAAGACGGAGGCGGCGAGGACGGCGTCCGCACCGGCCGCGATGGCCGGGGCGAAGTGCTCGACCGCACCCGCGCCTCCGGACGCCACGACGGGCACCCGGCTGTTCTCGCGCATGAGGCGGATGAGCTCGAGGTCGAAGCCCTGCTTCGTGCCGTCGGCGTCGATCGAGTTGACGAGCAGCTCGCCCGCGCCCCGCTCGACCGCTTCTCGCGCCCAGGCGACGGCGTCGAGGTCGGTCTCGGTCCGCCCGCCGTGCGTCGTCACGACGAAGCCGGACGCCGTCCGTGACGAGCGCTTGACGTCGAGGGAGAGGACGACCGCCTGGGCGCCGAAGCGGTCGGCGATCTCGCCCACGAGGTCCGGGCGCGCGATCGCGGCGCTGTTGACGCCGATCTTGTCGGCGCCGGCGGCCTGCAGCCGGGCGACGTCGTCGGCGGAGCGGACTCCCCCGCCCACCGTCAGCGGGATGAAGACCTGCTCGGCGGTGGCGCGCACGACGTCGTAGGTCGTCGAGCGCTCGTCGACCGTGGCGGTCACGTCGAGGAAGGTGATCTCGTCGGCGCCCTGCTCGTAGTAGGTGCGCGCCAGCTCGACGGGGTCGCCCGCGTCGCGCAGGTCGAGGAAGTTGACGCCCTTGACGACACGGCCCGCGGCCACGTCGAGGCACGGGATGACCCGGACGGCGAGCGACGGATCGGAGGCCGTCACGGTCAGAGCCTCGCGGCGTGGATCGGGCTGACCAGGATGGCCCGGGCGCCCAGGTCGTAGAGGGCGTCCATGACCTGGTTGGTGTCGCCGCGCGGCACCATCACCCGGACGGCCGCCCAGTCGCGGTCGTGCAGCGGGGAGACCGTCGGGGACTCCATGCCCGGCGCGACCGCGGTCGCCGCCTCGAGCTGCGTGAGCGGCACGTCGTAGTCCATCAGCACGTACTGGCGGGCGACGAGCACGCCCTGGAGGCGGCGGTGCAGCACGCTCAGGCCCTCGACGGCCGGGTCGCTGGCGATCAGCACCGCCGTCGACTCGAGGATGACCGGGCCGAAGATCTCGAGCCCGGCGGCGCGGAGGGTGCCCCCGGTCGAGACCACGTCGGCGACCGCGTCGGCCACGCCGAGCTGCACGGCGCTCTCCACCGCACCGTCGAGGCTCACGAGCGTCGCGGAGACGCCGTGCTGCTCGAGGAAGCTCCCGACGAGACCGGCGTAGCTCGTGGCGACGCGGGTGCCCTCGAGGTCGCGGACGTCGCCGAAGCGGCCGGGAGGGCCCGCGAAGCGGAAGGTGGAGCCGCCGAAGTCGAGCGCGGCGACCTCGTGCGCCGGCGAGTGGCTGTCGAGCAGCAGGTCACGGCCCGTGACGCCGACGTCGAGGGCGCCGGAGCCGACGTAGGTCGCGATGTCGCGGGGGCGCAGGTAGAAGAACTCGACGCCGTTGCGCGGGTCCTCCACGTGGAGGGTGCGGGTGTCACGACGGCCGGTGTAGCCGGCCTCGCTGAGCATGGCGGAGGCGGTCTCGCTGAGGGAGCCCTTGTTGGGCACTGCTACGCGGAGCATGGTCTGGGTCGTTCCGATCTGACGCCGCGGGTCGGCGGCGAGCTGCTGGTCGGCCGGGGGCGTGCCCGGCGGCGCGACTCGGGTGGTGGGGACGAGCTCAGAGATGTCGCCACACGTCGTCGGGCGTCAGGCCCTTGGCGATCATCAGCACCTGCACGTGGTAGATCAGCTGGGAGATCTCTTCCGCAGTGGCGACGTCGCCCTCGTACTCGGCGGCCATCCACACCTCGGCGGCCTCCTCGACGATCTTCTTGCCGATCTGGTGGACGCCGGCGTCGAGCTCGGCGACGGTGCCGGAGCCCGCGGGCCGGTCACGGGCCTTGTCGCTGAGCTCGGCGAACAGTTGGTCGAAGGACTTCACGACGACAAGGCTACCGTCGCGGCGGCGGCCCGCAGTGCCGCGATGCGCTCGGCGGGGTCGCCCCCGTAGACGGCCGAGCCGGCGACGACGGTGTCGGCCCCGGCCGCGACGGCCGTCACGATCGTCTCGGTGTCGATGCCGCCGTCGACCTCGAGCCAGACGTCGAGGCCGGAGGCGCGCACGGCCTCCCGGGCGCGGGCCAGCTTGGGCATCGTGTCGGCCTGGAAGGACTGGCCGCCGAAGCCGGGCTCGACGGTCATCACCAGGATCATGTCGAACTCGTCGAGGGTCTCGAGGTACGGCTCGACCGGCGTGCCGGGCTTCACGGCGATGCTCGCGCGCGCGCCCGAGCTGCGGATCGCCCGGGCGGTCGCCACGGGGTCGGCCGCGGCCTCCGCGGAGAACGTGACGGAGAAGGCGCCGAGCTCGGCGTACCGGGGCGCCCAGCGGTCGGCGTCGTCGATCATGAGGTGGACGTCGAGCGGCACGGGGCTGACCTGCCGCAGCCGCTCGACGACGGGCAGCCCGATCGTGAGGTTCGGCACGAAGTGGCCGTCCATGACGTCGACGTGGACGAGGTCGGCGGTCGCGATGCGGGCGAGGTCGCGCTCGAGGTTGGCGAAGTCGGCCGAGAGGATGCTGGGGCTGATGCGAACGGGCACGGGAGGAGCCTACCGGCCCGCTCCCGGCAGGGCCCCGACCCCGCCGCCCCTCAGCCGAGCTTGCGGACCAGGGCCGTGAACATCGCGTCGGTGCCGTGGCGGTGCGGCCAGAGCTGCACGTACGGCGCGCTGGCGAGGTCGACGGGCCGGCCGGCCACCTCGGCGAGCGTCGCGGTGGCGTCGAGGACCTCGACGTCGTCGCGGCGGGCCGTGCCCGTCTCGACGATCGCCCGGGTCTCGGCGAGGTGCGGCGAGCACGTCACGTACGCCAGGAGCCCGCCGGGGGCCAGGGCGTCGAGCGCGCTCGCGAAGAGCTCGGCCTGGAGGGAGGTGAGGTCGCCCACGTCGCTCGGCTGCTTCCGCCAGCGCGCCTCCGGCCGCCGCCGCAGGGCGCCGAGCCCGGTGCAGGGCGCGTCGAGCAGGATGCGGTCGTACGAGCCGGGCTCCTCCGTGCCGAAGCGCCTCGCGTCGCCCTCCCGCACCTCGACGCCCCCGGGCACGACCTCGAGGGCCTGCCGCACGAGCCCGACGCGCGCGGGCACCAGTTCGTTGGCGACGAGCGTCGCTCCGGCGCGGGCGGCCTCGGCCCCCAGCAGGGCCGCCTTCCCCCCGGGGCCGGCACAGAGGTCGAGCCAGCGCTCGCCCGGCGCGGCCGGGTGGTGCCGGCTCAGGAGGAGCGCGGCCATCTGGGAGCCCTCGTCCTGCACGCGGGCGCGCCCGGCGCGGACGGCCGGGTGCTGCGAGGGGTCTCCCCCGGCGCTCGTGGCCGCCAGCGGCGACAGCTTCCCGCTCGGCGGGCCGAGCTCGTCGACCTCGGCGAGGCCGGGCAGGGCGACCAGGCTGACCCGGGGGGCGTCGTTGTCGGCCGCGAGCAGGTCGGCGAGCTCGTCGACGCGGCCTTCCGCGGCGAGGGCCCGGCGGAAGGCCCGGATCACCCAGGTCGGGTGCGACCACTCCGCCGACAGGCGGTCGTCGTCGCTGGTGGCGGCGTCGAGCACCCGCTGCCGCCACTCCTCGGGCGTGCTGCGCGAGACCGCCCGGAGGACCCCGTTGACGAACCCGGTGCCCGACCGGCTGCCGACCTGTCGCGCCAGCTCGACGGACTCGTCGACGGCGGCGTGCACCGCGACCCGGGTCGAGAGCAGCTGGTGCACCCCGAGGCGGAGCACGTCGAGGAGCGCGGGGTCGACGGCGTCGGCGGGCCGTCGGGCGGCCAGCGCGATCACGCGGTCGTAGTACCCCCGGAGCCGGAGCGTGCCGTACGTGAGCTCGGTCGCGAGGCCGGCGTCGGCGGGCTGCAGCCGGGCCCGGGCGATCCGCTGCGGCAGGAGGAGGTTCGCGTAGGCGTCGTCCTCCTCCACCGCCCGCAGCACGTCGAGGGCGATCTGGCGGGCGGGCTGGACGCGGCTCACGCGGGTCCTCCTGTGGGGGTCGAGGCATCGGCGGGGGCGGACGCGGAAGGGGCAGCGGCGGAGGCGGACGCGGAGGCGGAGGGGGCCGCGGCGCGGAGCAGGGGCCCCGGGTCGGAGGCCAGGCCGCGCCACCAGTCGGCGCCCGGCATCGGCTTCTTCCCGGGAGGCTGCACGCGGACGAGCTCCAGCGGTGAGCTCGCGGTGCCGACGACGAGACGTCGACCACGGAGCTCGAGCCGGCCCGGCGCGGGGGCGGGCGCGTCCGTGTCGTCGACCCGCGCCTCCAGCACCTTGAGGCGGCCCTCGCCGAGGGGCAGGTGGGCCCCCGGCTCGGGCGTGGTGCCGCGCCACCGGTCGAGCACCGCGGGCGCGGGGGCCGCGAGGTCGAGGGCGCCGTCGTCGAGCGTGAGCTTGGGGGCGGTCGTGACCTCGCCGACCTGCGGCCTGCCGACGGCGTTCCCGGCGGCGAGGGCGTCGACGACGCCGGTGAGCAGGTCGGCGCCGCTGGCGGCGAGCTCGGCGAGGAGCTCGCCCGCGGTCTCG
Source organism: Frigoribacterium sp. Leaf164 (assembly GCF_001423665.1). Lineage (NCBI taxonomy): Bacteria > Bacillati > Actinomycetota > Actinomycetes > Micrococcales > Microbacteriaceae > Frigoribacterium > Frigoribacterium sp. Leaf164. The sequence continues at coordinate 1,359,874 of NZ_LMOX01000001.1, read as the reverse complement.
TCGCCGCCGAGGGGGCGCTCGACCGTGCCGAATACCTCGCCGGCGTCGAGCTCGGGCACGAGCTGGAAGACGGCGGCTCCCGTGACGGGATCGCCGGCCATGAGGGCGCGCTGCACCGGGGCGGCTCCGCGCCAGCGGGGCAGCAGCGAGAAGTGCAGGTTGACCCAGCCGAGACGCGGGGCGGAGAGCAGGGGCTCCCGGAGCAGGGCCCCGAAGGCGACGATGACGCCGAGGTCGGCGTCGAGCGCGGTGATCGCGGCCGTCACCTCGTCGGTGACCCGGCGCGCCTTGAGCACCGGCAGGCCGAGCCGCTCCGCCTCGACGGCGACCGGGGTGGCGGTCAGCGCGCGACGTCGCCCCTGGGGCGTGTCGTCGCGGGTGAGCACGGCGACGACGTCGTGCTCGCTCGCCGCGAGGGCGGTGAGGGACGGGACTGCGGCAGCGGGGCTGCCGGCGAAGACGAGGCGCACGAGGGGTCCTGGGGGTCGGTGGTGGTGGGTGGTGGGCGGTGGGCGGAAGGTGACGGGCTGCTGACGGACGGGGCACCGGGGAGGCGCGGGGCCGACCCGGACGGCGGCCCGGTCAGCCGGCGGCCGGGTCAGTCGGTGAACGGCTCGACGTCGTCGAAGCGCACCCTGAGTGTAGGGAGCGGTCGGCCGCGACGGCCCGCGACCGCCTTGCGTCGACCGGTCGCGGCGCGGATGACCTGGGAGCGCAGCACCTGGGCCACCTCGGCGCCCCGGGCGAAGTCGAACCGGACGATGGCCCGGACGCCGGCGTCGGGCACCTCGACCGGGCCGAGGACCTCCCGGCCGACCTCGGGCGGGAGCGCCTCGAGGGCCTGGGCGACGGTGTCGACGGTGCCGGTGACCGTGGCCACGCGGACGGCGGGAGGGAACCGCAGCTCGCGCCGGTCGGCGAGCTCGCCCGACACGTAGCGGGCGAGCTGCCACGTGGCGAGCGCCGAGGCCAGCGCCCCCCCGACGCCGACGAGCACCACGGGCGCGCGGCGGGCGGCGAGGGCCGTCGCGTTGGCCCACCAGCGGAGGCAGTCCTCCGCGACGCGCAGGCTCTCCCGCGCGAGCATCCGCTCGCCGTCGAGGAGGAGGACGGCGCGGTAGCCGCCCGGGGCGATCGGCTCCGCCCCGCGGGTGGCGACGACGATGGCCGGCTCGTCGTCGACCCGGACGATCTCGCGGGAGCCATCGGAGACGATGACGCGGACGCCGGGGAAAGCCTTGCCCAGCTCGTCGGCCGTCCGCGAGGCGCCCGTGCCCACGCTCTTCATCACGGTGCCCTCGCAGGTCTGGCAGCGCCAGCCGACGGCCAGGGCCCCGCACCACGAGCAGGCCGGCTGGGCTCCCTGCGACCGCTGCACGAGGGGCCCGTTGCAGCGCAGGCACCGGGCGGTGTCGCCGCACTCCGTGCAGGCGAGTCGCGGCGAGTACCCCGGGTGGGCGACCTGGATCAGGACGGGCCCGTGCTCGACCGCGGCCCGCGCCTCCGTCCAGGCCGTGGAGGGGATCCTGGCCTGCGCGGCGAAGCCGTCGCGGGCCGCCTGCTGCGAGGTCGGGACGACGTGCGGCTGGTAGCGCGGGTCGGGGCGCACCTCGGCGAGGAAGCCGATCTCGACGAGGCGCTGCACGTCGGTGCTGCGCGTGTGCCCGAGGAAGACCAGGGCGGTGCCCTGCTGGGCCTGCCGCAGCAGCGCCGTGTCGCGGGCGTGCACGTAGGGGCTGAGGGGCTCGGAGAACAGCGGGTCGCCGTCGTCGAAGACCACGATGAGCCCGAGGCGCTCCGCCGGCGCCAGGAGCACCGACCGGTTGCCGACCAGGACGAGAGGAGTCGCGCCCCGGGCCCGCAGGACGGCCCGGTAGCGATCGGCGTTCGACTGGCGCGAGTCGAGCCGGACGACCCGGTCGGGCGGGAGGACGGCCGCCAGCGCGCGCAGCACCTGGTCTTCGTCGCGGTGGTCGGGCACGGCGACGATCGTGTCGTCGCCGGCGGCGAGGGCCACCGTCGCCAGCTCGGCGGCCGTGACCGCCCAGCGGCCGACCCACGTGCCGTCGGGGAGCTCGGCGAGCAGCGGCACGGCGTCGACCGCGGCGCGCCCCCTCGCCGGCACGAGGCCCGCCAGGGCGTCGGCGGAGTACCCCGTCACGGCGTGCGCCTCGACGGCCTCGTCGGCGACCGGCTCGGCGCCCGCGGCCTCCTCGAGGGCGGCGAGGTGGGCCTTCTCCACGCGCACCTGCCGGGGCGGGACGGCGAGCCTCAGCACGTCGCTCGCGGAGCCGCCGGCGCGGTCGGCCACGGCCCGGGCGAGGCGGTAGACCTCCGGGGCGAGCACGGGGACCGTCGACACGACGTCCTCCAGGTCGCTGAGCTCGCCCCGGTGGTCGCTCGTCGTGTCGAGCTCGACGACGAACGCGTCGGCGATGCGCCCCGCCGAGCGGAGCGGCACCCGCACGCGCACGCCCGGCGCGACGTCGGCGCGGAGGTGAGCGGGGACGGCGTAGTCGAAGAGCCGGTCGAGCTGCGGCAGGGGCGACTCGACCAGGACCCGGGCCACCGCCCGGGGCGCGGCGACGTCGACGGACCCGCCCGACGCGGGCTCCTCCGCCGACGGGGACACCGCTGCCGTCGCCACGCCCGTCGGACCCGTCAGAGCCCGGCGGCGGCCCGCAGGGCGTCGACCCGGTCGAGGGCCTCCCACGTGAACTCGGGCAGCTCGCGGCCGAAGTGGCCGTAGGTCGACGTCGCGGCGTAGATCGGGCGGAGCAGGTCGAGGTCGCGGATGATCGCCGCGGGGCGGAGGTCGAAGACCGCCGTGACGGCCTCGATGATGGTCTCGTCGGGGACGTGGCCCGTGCCGAAGGTCTCGACGTAGAGCCCGACCGGTGCGGCGCGGCCGATGGCGTAGGCGACCTGGAGCTCGATGCGGTCGGCGAGGCCGGCGGCCACGGCGTTCTTCGCCACCCACCGCATGGCGTAGGCCGCGCTGCGGTCGACCTTCGACGGGTCCTTGCCGGAGAACGCGCCGCCGCCGTGCCGGCTGGCGCCGCCGTAGGTGTCGACGATGATCTTGCGGCCCGTGAGGCCGGCGTCGCCCTGGGGGCCGCCGATCTCGAAGCGGCCCGTGGGGTTGATGATGAACCGCGTCTCGCGGGAGTCGAGGCCCGCCTCGTCGAGGACGGGCCGCACGACGTGCGCGATGACGTCGGCCTCGAGCTGCTCCATCGACACGCGCGGGGAGTGCTGCGTCGACACCACCACGGTGTCGACCGTCTTCGGCACGACGCCGTCGTAGCCGACCGTCACCTGGGTCTTGCCGTCGGGGCGCAGGTAGTCGAGCTCGCCCGACTTGCGGACGTGGGCGAGGCGCTCGGCGAGACGGTGGGCGAGCCAGACGGGCAGCGGCATGTACTGGGGCGTCTCGTTCGTCGCGTAGCCGAACATGATGCCCTGGTCGCCGGCGCCCTGACGGTCGAGGACGTCGTCGGAGGTGCCGGCCCGCGCCTCGAGGGCGGTGTCGACGCCCTGAGCGATGTCGGGCGACTGCGCGCCGATCGAGACCTCGACGCCGCAGGTGCGCCCGTCGAAGCTGACGGCGCTCGAGTCGTAGCCGATGCCGACGATCAGGTCGCGCACGATCGTGGGGATGTCGACGTACCCCTTCGTCGTCACCTCGCCGGCCACGTGCACGAGCCCGGTGGTGACCATGGTCTCGACCGCGACCCGGCTCGCCGGGTCGACCGCCAGCAGGGCGTCGAGGATGCCGTCGGAGATCTGGTCGCAGATCTTGTCGGGGTGGCCCTCGGTGACCGACTCGGACGTGAACAGCCGCAGGCTGCTCGCGGCCGGTGTCGGGCTGCTGGTGGTCTGGTCGGTCAGGGTCACGGGTCCTCCGGGTGTCGGGACGGGCCCCCGGGGGTGCCCGGGGACGGGGCGAGGCCCCGCGGGATCGACTCCTGCGGGGCCTCGTCTGATGGTACGACCGACCACCGTCGATGACGGCGGTCGGCGGGAGGGGCGCTACTCGGCGGGCGCCGCGAGCGGCTTGACCTCGAGCTTGTCCTCGTTGATCTCGTGCATGGCGACCGAGAGGGGCTTGTCGTCGATGGTGCTGTCGACGAGCGGTCCGACGTTGTCGAACAGGCTGCCCTCGTGCAGGTCGGCGTAGTAGTCGTTGATCTGGCGGGCGCGCTTGGACGCGAAGATGACGAGCGCGTACTTCGACTCGACCTTCGAGAGCAGCTCGTCGATGGGCGGATCGATGATGCCCTGGTTCTTGTCGGCCATGTGGTGCTCCTCTTGTCATGTCGCAGTGCTGCGTGTGGCGGTGCTGCGTGTGGCGGTGCCGCCGCGGCCGGGGCCGGGGCGGGAGATCGTGGCGCCGGTCAGGCGCGGGGCGGCCTGGTCAGGACGCAGTCATCAAGTCTACGACCTCACGAGCCGCTTCTGCCACGTCGTGGTTCACGACCTTGACGTCGAACTCGTCCTGGGCGGCCAGCTCGACCTTGGCGGTCTCGAGGCGACGCTGCTGCTCCGCGGCGTCCTCCGTGCCGCGGCCGATGAGACGGCGGACCAGTTCGTCCCAGGTGGGCGGCAGCAGGAAGACGAGCACCGCCTCCGGCATCGCCGTCCGGACCAGGCGCGCCCCCTGGAGGTCGATCTCGAGCAGGACGCTCCGGCCCTCCTGGAGCGCGGCGTCGATCGGCGGCCGCGGCGTGCCGTAGCGGTACGAGTTGTGGACGACGGCGTGCTCGAGCAGCTCCCGCTCGCGGATCATGCGGTCGAACTCAGCGTCGTCGACGAAGTAGTAGTGCACGCCGTCGACCTCGCCGGGGCGGGGCGAGCGCGTCGTCGCGGAGATCGAGAGGTGCACGTCGGGGTAGTTGTCGCGGATGTACGACGACACCGTGCCCTTGCCCACCGCGGTCGGGCCCGCGAGGACGACGAGGCGCGACCGCTGCCGGCCCTTCGCCTCGCGGTGCGCGAGCCAGTCGCCGAGGATGCGGCGCTGCCGCACGCCCAGGCCGCCGACGCGCTTGGACTCGGCGATGCCGAGGTCGGCCATGATGCGCGCGACCCGGGTCGGCCCGATGCCAGGGATGCTCGTGAGGAGCTCGCGGACGCGGAGCGTCGCCTCGGGCTCGGTGGCCTCGCCGGCCCAGGCCGACTCGGCCACGTCGAGCGCCGATCGACGACGCTCCGCGATCGACGCCTTGACGGCGGCGCGGGCCCGACGGGCGGCGACGGCGGCACGGGCGGCGGCGGCCCGGTCGACCGGGGGCGGGGTCATGCGAGGCACGAGCGGACCTCCTCCTGGTCGCGGCGCACGGCGGCGGCCACGCCCGAGGGGCCGGCCGACAGCACGCCCCGCGACGTCGAGACGACGACGGCGTCGGCCGCGGGGCCGTACAGGCTGCGCAGCTGGTCGTACCGGGCGCCCTGGTGGCCGAAGCCCGGGGCGAGCACGGGCGTCGTGGTCAGCCGCGCGACGTCGATGCCGGTGGCGGCGAGGTCGACGGTGGCGCCGAGCACCAGTCCGACCGAGCCGAGGCGGGTCTCCCCCGCGGTCTGGTTGTCGTCGAGCACGTGGTCGACGATACCGCCCGCGACGGTGACGACGCGCCCGTCCGCCCCGGCGGAGCCGGCGCGCTGCACGCCCTGCGCCTCGGGGTTCGAGGTCGCGCCGAGCACGAAGACCCCGGCACCGGAGGCGCGGGCCAGGGCGATCGTGCCGGCCGCGGCCCCGAAGCCCAGGTAGGGCGACACCGTCAGCGCGTCGACGCGCAGGGGCGAGTCGGGCGAGAACCAGGCCTCGGCGTACGCGTCCATGGTGCTGCCGATGTCGCCGCGCTTCGCGTCGCCCACGACGAGCAGGCCGGCGTCGCGGGCCGCGGCGAGCACCGCCTCGAGGGCGGCGAAGCCCGCGGAGCCCCACCGCTCGTAGAACGCGACCTGCGGCTTGACGATGCCCGCGCCTCCCCGGGTCGCCTCGACCACGCGGAGGCCCATCTCCCGCGCGCCTGCGGCGCTCACGGGCAGCGACCACTCGTCGAGCAGCCAGGGGTGCGGATCGATGCCCACGCAGAGCGGACCGACGCTCGCCATGACGTCGGCGAGCCGGTCGCCGAAGGGGGCGGGCGCCGCTGGCGCGGTCGGGGTCATCGGCGAGCGGCCCGGGCGATGCCGTAGTCCTGCAGGCTGGTCACCTCGAGGTCGGTGTGCACGGCCTCGATCGACGCCACGGCGGCGCCGAGCTGCGCGATCGTCGTGAAGAGCGCCTTGTCGGCCGCGACGGTGGCGGCGCGGATCTCGTAGCCGTCCGCCCGCGCGCTGGACCCGCTCGGCGTGTTGATCACGATGTCGACCTCGTCGCGGTTGATCAGGTCGACGACGCTCTCGCCGCCGGCGCTGAACTTCGCCACGGTGTCGGCCGCGATCCCGTTGCGCACGAGGACGGTCGCGGTGCCCTCGGTCGCGAGGATCCGGAAGCCGAGCTGCTGCAGGCGCAGCACGGGCAGCACGATGGCCCGCTTGTCACGGTCGGCCACCGACACGAACACCGTGCCCGACGTGGGCAGCCCGCCGTAGGCGGCGGTCTGGCTCTTCGCGAAGGCGCGCGGGAAGTCGCGGTCGATGCCCATGACCTCGCCGGTGGACCGCATCTCGGGGCTCAGCACGCTGTCGACGATCTGCCCCTCCTTCGTGCGGAACCGCTTGAAGGGCAGGACGGCCTCCTTGACGGAGATCGGCGAGTCGAGCGGCACGTCGGAGCCGTCCTGCTCGGGCAGCAGGCCGCTCTCGACGAGCTCGCGGATCGACGTGCCGACCATCACGAGCGAGGCCGCCTTCGCGAGGGGGATGCCGAGGGCCTTCGAGACGAAGGGCACCGTGCGGCTGGCCCGGGGGTTCGCCTCGATGACGTAGAGCACGCCCGCGGCGATCGCGAACTGGACGTTCAGCAGGCCGGAGACCCCGATGCCCTGCGCGATCGCGAGGGTCGCCTCGCGGACGCGGTCGATCTCGCCCTTGCCCAGCGTGACCGGGGGCAGCGTGCAGCTCGAGTCGCCGGAGTGGATGCCGGCCTCCTCGATGTGCTCCATCACGCCGCCGACGTAGAGCTCGGTGCCGTCGTAGAGCGCGTCGACGTCGATCTCCACCGCGTCGTCGAGGAACCTGTCGACGAGGAGCGGCGCGTCGGGCCCGATGATCGCCGCGTCCTGCACGCGGACGAAGTAGTCGGCCAGCGACGGGCTGTCGTAGACGATCTCCATGCCGCGGCCGCCGAGGACGTACGACGGACGGACGAGCACGGGGTAGCCGATCTCCTCCGCGACGGCGACGGCGCTCTCGTAGTCGGTCGCCGTGCCGTTCTTCGGCGCGAGGAGGCCCGCCCGGTCGAGGATGGCCGAGAACAGGCCGCGCTCCTCGGCGGAGTCGATCGCGTCGGGGGTCGTGCCGAGGATGGGCACCCCGGCCGCCTCGAGGCCCTTCGACAGGCCGAGCGCCGTCTGGCCGCCGAGCTGCACGACGACGCCGACGAGCTCGCCGCTCTGCGACTCGGCGTGGACGACCTCGAGGACGTCCTCGAGGGTCAGCGGCTCGAAGTAGAGCCGGTCGCTGGTGTCGTAGTCGGTCGAGACCGTCTCGGGGTTGCAGTTGACCATGATCGTCTCGTAGCCCGCGTCGCTCAGCGCGAAGCTGGCGTGCACGCACGAGTAGTCGAACTCCACGCCCTGGCCGATGCGGTTCGGGCCGGAGCCGAGGATGACCACCTTGCGGCGGTCGCTCGGGGCGACCTCGGTCTCGACGTCGTAGCTCGAGTAGTGGTACGGCGTGAGGGCCGGGAACTCGCCGGCGCAGGTGTCGACGGTCTTGTAGACCGGGCGCACGCCGAGCGCCCAGCGCTGCTCGCGGACCTCCTGCTCGCCGAGGCCGCGCAGCTGCGCGATCTGGGCGTCGCTGAAGCCGTGGTCCTTCGCGTGGGCGAACAGGTCGGCGTCCAGCTCCGCGGCCGCGGCGACCTCGTCGGCGACCTCGTTGATCAGGACCACCTGGTCGATGAACCAGGGGTCGATGGCGGTGGACTCGAACACCTGCTCGGCCGTCGCGCCGGCACGCAGCGCCTGCTGCACGGTCACGATGCGCCCGTCGGTGGGGGTGTGCGCCAGCGCGAGGAGCGCCTCCGCGTCGCCCGGCTCGCCCTCCCAGTGGAAGCTCGACCCGCGCTTCTCGAGCGAGCGCAGGGCCTTCTGCAGCGCCTGGGCGTAGTTGCGGCCGATGGCCATGGCCTCGCCGACGCTCTTCATCGTCGTGCTCAGCGTGGTGTCGGCCGCCGGGAACTTCTCGAAGGCGAAGCGCGGCACCTTGACGACGACGTAGTCGAGGGTGGGCTCGAAGGAGGCGGGGGTCACCTTCGTGATGTCGTTCGGGATCTCGTCGAGCCGGTACCCGAGGGCGAGCTTCGCGGCGATCTTGGCGATCGGGAAGCCCGTCGCCTTCGACGCGAGGGCGCTGGAGCGGGAGACGCGGGGGTTCATCTCGATGACGATGACGCGGCCGTTCGTCGGGTCGACCGCGAACTGGATGTTGCAGCCGCCCGTGTCGACGCCCACGCGCCGGATGATGTCGATCGAGATGTCGCGGAGGTTCTGGTACTCACGGTCGGTGAGGGTCAGCGCCGGGGCGACGGTGATCGAGTCGCCGGTGTGCACGCCGACCGGGTCGACGTTCTCGATCGAGCAGACGACGACCGTGTTGTCGGCCGTGTCGCGCATCATCTCGAGCTCGTACTCCTTCCAGCCGAGGATGCTCTCCTCCAGGAGGACCTCGGTGGTGGGGCTCTGGTGCAGGCCGTCGGTGACCATGCGCACGAGCTCGTCGCGCGTGTAGGCGAAGCCCGAGCCGAGGCCTCCCATCGTGAAGGACGGGCGGATGACGAGCGGGTAGCCGAGGTCCTCGGCGTACTCGATCGCCTCGTCGACCGTGTGCGCGATGTACGACTTCGCGACGTCGGCTCCGGACTCGAGCACGAGCTCCTTGAAGAGCTGGCGGTCCTCGCCCTTCTGGATCGCCTCGACCCTGGCGCCGATCAGCTCGACGCCGTGCTTCGCGAGGATCCCCTCGGCGTCGAGGGCGATGGCGGCGTTGAGGGCCGTCTGCCCGCCGAGCGTGGGCAGGATCGCGTCGGGGCGCTCCTTGACGATGATCGCCTCGAGCACCTCGGACGTGATCGGCTCGATGTACGTCGCGTCGGCGAAGTCGGGGTCGGTCATGATCGTCGCCGGGTTCGGGTTGACGAGGATGACCCGGACGCCCTCCTCGCGGAGCACGCGGCAGGCCTGCGTGCCCGAGTAGTCGAACTCGGCCGCCTGGCCGATGACGATCGGCCCGGAGCCGATCACGAGGACGGAGTTGATGTCTGCGCGCTTGGGCATCAGTTGCTGCTTTCCAGGTCGGAGCCGAAGTCGACGGGCTGGCCGGACTTCCGGGCGACGACCGCCTCGCGGAAGCGGTCGAAGAGGTGGTTGCTGTCGTGCGGGCCCGCGGCGGCCTCGGGGTGGTACTGCACCGAGAACGCCGGGATGTCGAGGGCGCGGAGCCCCTCCACGACCTCGTCGTTCAGGCTGAAGTGGCTGACCTCGACGCGGCCGAAGCCGGCGGGCGAGTCGAGCACGCCCTCGATCGGGGCGTCGACCGCGAAGCCGTGGTTCTGGCTGGTGATCTCGACCCGGCCGGTGGTCTTGTCGAGCACGGGCTGGTTGATGCCGCGGTGGCCGAAGGGCAGCTTGTAGGTGTCGAACCCGAGGGCCCGACCGAAGAGCTGGTTGCCGAAGCAGATGCCGAAGTAGGGCACCCCGTCGCGCAGCGCGCCGCGGAGCAGCTCGACCTGGGCGTCGCTGGCCGCGGGGTCGCCGGGGCCGTTCGAGAAGAACAGGGCGTCGGGGGCGAGCTCGCGGAGCTGCTCGGGTGTCGTGTCCTGCGGGAGCACGTGCACCTCGAAGCCGCGCTGGGCGAGGTAGCGCAGGGTCGAGGTCTTGACCCCGAGGTCGAGCACGGCGACCGTGCCGACGCCCTCGCCCTCCGCCGGGAGGACGTAGCGCTCCGTCGTCGAGACCTCGCTCGACAGGCTCAGGCCGCGCATGTCGGCCGAGTCGCGCACGAGGGCGAGCTGCTCGTCGTCGGCGAGGTCGAAGTCGGCCCCGCTGAAGATGCCGCCCCGCATCGAGCCGACGTCGCGGAGGCGACGGGTCACGGCCCGGGTGTCGATGCCCCGGATGCCCACGACGCCGTCGGCGACGAGCTGGTCGTCGAGGCTGCCCTGGGCGCGGTGGTTCGACACGACGCGGCTGGCGTCGCGGACGGCGTAGCCGGAGACCCAGATGCGGCGGGACTCGGGGTCTTCGTCGTTGACGCCGGTGTTGCCGACGTGGGGCGCCGTCATCACGACGATCTGGCCCGCGTACGACGGGTCGGTGAGGGTCTCCTGGTAGCCGGTCATGCCGGTCGCGAAGACGGTCTCGCCGAGGGTGCGCCCGACGGCGCCGTAGGCGCGGCCGACGTGGCGCGACCCGTCTTCGAGCACGAGGACGGCCCGGGGGGTGTTCGACGCGTCAGTCAATGGTCTTCTCTCCTGTGGGGGTGCCGGCCGCGGGGGCCGGGGGGACGAGGGGGCGCAGGGCGTCGACGACCGGTCGGGGGTCGTCGGCGAAGCGCAGGTAGGTGTCGACGACGGTGTCGCCGAGGCTCCAGGTGACCGCCACGAGGCCGTCGGTCTCGACGACGCGGTCGATCGCCCAGGTGGCGCGCTCGACGGCGCGGACCGAGGAGGCGCGGATCAGCACCGGGGGCTCGCCCGCGATGGCCAGCCGGACGCCCTCGGGGTGCACGGAGACGACTGCGCGACCGCGGAAGCCGAGGCCGTGGACGACGATCCGGTCGAGGGGGTCGCCGGCCCGGGTGGTGGCGACGTAGAACCCGTCGCGCTCGACGCTCGCGGGCCCGAGGTCGCCGGGGGCGCGCTCGGGGGCGGGCACCTCCGACTGTCGTCGCCCGCGGGCGCGCCAGGCGCGGACCATCGCGGCCATGAGGAGGCCGAGGAGCACGAGGACGGCGGCGCCGATGAGCCAGTAGGTCACCGGTCGGTCGCCTCCCCCGCGGCCAGCACGGCGCGAGCCGAGACCTCGGCGGCGGACCGGGCGACGGACTCGGCGTCGATCACGGACCCGTCGAGGACGGTCGCGTAGCCCTGGTGGAAGGTCGCCTCGACCCGCCCGGGGAGCCGTTCGCCCAGGTACGGCGAGTTCGTGCTCTTGCCCGCGAGGTGCTCGAGGCCGAAGGTGCGGGTCACCCCTCGATCGTAGAGCGTGAGCTCGGCGGGCTCCCCCACCGCGAGCGGGCGGCCCTGGCCGGCGACCTGCCCGATCACGGCCGGGGCCGTGGACATGACGCGGGCGACGTCGGCCCAGCCGATCATGCCCGTCTCGACCATGGTGCGGTGCACGACCGACAGGGCCGACTCGAGGCCGACCATCCCGTTGGCCGCGGCGTCCCACTCGCAGCACTTCGCCTCCGAGGTGTGCGGTGCGTGGTCGGTGGCGACGATGTCGACGGTGCCGTCGGCGAGGGCCGCGCGGAGGGCCTCGACGTCCTCCTGCCGCCGGAGCGGCGGGTTCACCTTGTAGCGCGAGTCGTAGCTCGAGACGAGCTCCTCGGTGAGCAGCAGGTGGTGCGGCGTGACCTCGGCGGTCACGGCGATGCCCCGGGACTTCGCCCAGCGGACCACCTCGACGCTGCCGGCCGTCGAGACGTGGCAGACGTGCAGGCGGGCCCCGACGTGGTCGGCGAGCAGCACGTCGCGCGCGATGATCGCCTCCTCCGCGACGGCCGGCCAGCCGCCCAGGCCGAGCTCGGCGGAGAGGGCGCCCTCGTTCATCTGCGCGCCCTGGGTCAGCCGCGGCTCCTGCGCGTGCTGCGCGAGCACTCCCCCGAAGCCCTTGATGTACTCCAGGGCGCGGCGCATCAGCAGCGGGTCGGAGACGCAGTGGCCGTCGTCGGAGAAGACCCGGACGGCGGCGCGCGACCGGGCCATCGTGCCGATCTCGGAGAGGTGCGTGCCGGCGAGGCCCTGCGACACCGCGCCGACCGGCCGGACGGTCACGTAGCCCGCTCGGTCGCCGAGGGCCTGGACCTGCTCGACGACGCCGGCGGTGTCGGCCACGGGCGACGAGTTGGCCATGGCGTTGACCGCCGTGTAGCCCCCGGCCGCCGCCGCGCGGGAGCCCGTGAGCACCGTCTCGCTGCCCTCGCCGCCGGGCTCGCGGAGGTGCGTGTGCAGGTCGACGAGACCGGGGAGCACGAGCAGCCCGTCGCCGTCGACGACCCGGGCGCCCAGGTGACTGAGCCCGGAGCCGAGCTCGGCCACGACGCCGTCGCGGACGAGGACGTCGGTGCGGCCGCCGTCCGGGGCCTCGACGGAGCGGATCAGGTAGGTGGTGGTCACGGGGTCCCTTCCCGGTCGCCGGCGAGGGTCAGGTAGAGCACGGCCATGCGGACGGCGACGCCGTTCGTCACCTGGTCGCGCACGGTGGAGCGGGGCGAGTCGGCCGCCTCGTCGCTGATCTCGAGGCCGCGGTTCATGGGCCCGGGGTGCATGACGATCGTCGTCTCCGGCAGCGTGCGGAACCGCGCGGCGCCGAGGCCCCAGGAGCGCGCGTACTCGCGGGCGTTGGGGAAGAACGCCTCGTGCATCCGCTCCTGCTGGATGCGCAGCATCATCACGACCTCGGGCCGGACGGCCGCGATGGCCTCGTCGAGGTCGTAGTGGACGTCGACCCCGAAGCGGCTGACGTCGACCGGCAGCAGCGTCGGCGGGGCGACCACGGTGACGTGGGCGCCGAGCGTCCGCAGCAGCCAGGCGTTCGACCGGGCCACGCGGGAGTGCAGCACGTCGCCGACGATGAGCACCTCCACCCCGTCGAGGTCGCGGCCGCGGCTGGCGGCGCCGTGGAGGCGACGACGCATCGTGAAGGCGTCGAGCAGCGCCTGCGTCGGGTGCTCGTGCGTGCCGTCGCCGGCGTTGACGATCCCGGCGTCGACCCAGCCGCTGTCGGCGAGCACGCGAGGGGCGCCGGAGGCGGGGTGCCGGAGGACGATGCCGTCGGCTCCCATCGCGGCGAGCGTCTGGGCGGTGTCCTTCAGGGACTCGCCCTTCGACACGCTGGAGCCCTTCGCCGCGAAGTTGATCACGTCGGCGCTCAGGCGCTTGGCCGCGGCCTCGAACGAGATGCGGGTGCGGGTGGAGTCCTCGTAGAAGAGGTTGACCACGGTGGTGCCGCGGAGCGTGGGGAGCTTCTTCACCTGCCGGGTGGCGACGTCGGCCATGTCCTCGGCCACGTCGAGCACCCGGAGGGCGTCGTCGCGGCTCAGGTCGGCCGTGCTGAGGAGGTGCCTCACGAGGTGGGCCCTCCGGTCTGCCCGGCGGAGGCGGTGCCGGGCTCGTCGCCCGCGCCTCCCTCGATGGCGACGCCGTCGTCGCCGTCGACCTCCGACAGGTGCACGTAGATGCGCTCCGACGAGGAGGTCGGCAGGTTCTTGCCCACGAAGTCGGCCCGGATCGGCAGCTCGCGGTGGCCCCGGTCGACGAGGACGGCGAGGCGGACGGCCCGCGGTCGCCCGAGCGCGCTGAGCGCGTCGAGGGCGGCCCGCACGGTGCGGCCCGAGTAGAGCACGTCGTCGACGAGCACGACGACCGCGCCGTCGATCCCGCCGGGCGGGAGGCTCGTGGGGTGGCTCGCCCGCGTCGGGTTTCGCCGCAGGTCGTCGCGGTACATCGTGACGTCCACGGCACCGACCGGGACGACGACGCCGGCGATCGACGAGAGGGTCGCTCCGAGACGCTCGGCGAGGGCGACGCCCCGCGTCGGCACCCCGAGGACCACGAGCCCGTCGGGGCCCCGGTTCGACTCGAGGATCTCGTGGGAGATGCGCGTCAGGGCGCGCGTGATGTCAGCCTGACTCAGCACGGTACGGGTGCTCAATCGGACCTCCTTCCCCGCCTCTCGGGACGGAATTTAAAGGACGTCGGGGTGGTGCGTCGCGACCCGGCCCGCAGGCCGCGACGCGGTGCCGCCAGCCTAGCGGCTGGCGGCGACGCTGCTGAGCAGGCCGTTGACGAAGGTGGCGGAGTCGTCGGTGCTCAGCGACTCGGCGAGCTCGACCGCCTCGCTGATCGCGACGTGGTCGGGCACGTCGTCGGCGTGGAGCAGCTCGAAGATGGCGATGCGGAGGATGCCCCGGTCGAGGATGGGCATCCGCTTCAGGGGCCAGCCCTGCGAGTATGTCTCGATGAGCTCGTCGATCTCGGAGCCGTTCTCGACGACGCCCTGGACGAGGTCGCGGGCGTAGCCCCAGCTGGAGCTGCGCTCGGGCTGGGCCATCGCCCGCGTGGTCTCGGCGACCAGGGCGTCGCTGATGCTGATCTGTCGGACGTCGGCGACGTAGAGGACGTCGAGGGCGCGCTTGCGCGCCTTGGTGCGTGCGCTCACGGAGGCTGTCGGCGCCGACTAGTCGGCGACGCGGCCGAGGTAGCCGCCGTCGCGCGTGTCGACCTTGACCTTGGTGCCGGTCTCGAGGAAGAGCGGGACCTGGATCTCGTAGCCGGTCTCGACCGTCGCGGCCTTGGTGCCGCCGGTCGAGCGGTCGCCCTGCAGGCCGGGCTCGGTGTACGTGACCTCGAGGACGACGCTGGCGGGCAGCTCGATGTAGAGGGGCGTGCCGTCGTGGAGCGCCATCTGCACGTTCTGGTTCTCGAGCATGAAGTTCTTCGCGTCGCCGACGATCGTCGCCGGGACGTTGATCTGGTCGTAGTCGCTGGTGTCCATGAACACGTAGCCGTCGGCCTCGGCGTAGAGGTACGTGTACTCGCGGCGGTCGACGTTCGCGAAGTCGATCTTGGTGCCGGCGTTGAACGTCTTGTCGACGACCTTGCCCGACATGACGTTCTTCATCTTGGTGCGGACGAAGGCCCCGCCCTTGCCCGGCTTGACGTGCTGGAACTCGATCACGTTCCAGAGCTGGCCGTCCAGGTTGAGGACGGCGCCGTTCTTGATGTCGTTGGTGGTCGCCATGCGTGCGGGGTCCGTTCCGAGTTCTTGGTGAGGCGGCCGAGACCGGCCGACGAGCGAGTCTACCGGACGCGCTCGTCCCGGCGGGGAGGGCGACGGGCGGACGCGCCTGCCTAGGAGCCGATCTCCTGGTACGCCATGAAGAGCAGGCTCGCGTCGGGGCCGGTGAGGACGGTGGGCTTCGCGACGTCGTCGAGGACGATGAAGCGGAGCATGCCCGCCCGGGACTTCTTGTCGCGCTGCATCGTCGCGAGCAGCGTGTTCCAGCGGCCGAGCGGGTAGCTCGTCGGCAGGGTCAGGGACTCGAGGATGCGGCGGTGACGGTCGACGACCTCGTCGCTGAGCCGTCCGCTCAGGCGGGCCAGCTCGGCGGCGAACACCATGCCGACCGAGACGGCCGCGCCGTGCCGCCACTGGTAGCGCTCGGCGTGCTCGACGGCGTGGCCGAGGGTGTGCCCGTAGTTCAGGATCTCGCGGAGCCCCTGCTCGGTGAAGTCCGCCGCGACCACGCGCGCCTTGACGCCGATGGCCAGCTCGAGGACCCGCCGGAACTCCGGGGTCGTCGGGTCGACCGCCCGGTCGACGTCGGCCTCGATCACGTCGAGGATCTCGGGCTCGGCGATGAAGCCCGCCTTCACGACCTCGGCGAACCCGGCCAGGATCTCGTTGCGGCCGAGGGTGTCGAGCATGTCGAGGTCGGCCACGACGGCGAGGGGCGCGTGGAAGGCGCCGACGAGGTTCTTGCCCTCGGCCGTGTTGATGCCGGTCTTGCCGCCCAGGCTGGCATCGACCATGCCGAGGACGGTCGTGGGCACCTGGACGAGCGCGACGCCCCGGAGCCAGGTCGCGGCGACGAAGCCCGCGAGGTCGGTGACGGCGCCGCCGCCGAGGCCGATCACGGCGTCGGTGCGCGTGAAGTCCGCCTGGCCGAGCACCTGCCAGCAGAAGGCCGCCACCTCGACGCGCTTGGCGTCCTCGGCGTCGGGGACCTCGGCGATGAGGGCCTCGTAGCCCGCGGCCACGAGGCTCTCGCGCAGCTCGCCGGCCTTCCGGCCGAGCGTGGGCGCGTGGACGATCAGCACCTTGGCGGTGCCGCTCGGCAACAGCGCGGGGATGCGCGAGGCGACGCCCCGACCGAGCACCACGTCGTAGGGGGCGTCGCCGCCCACGCGGATCGTCGTCGAGTCGTCGTCGTGGCGGGCGGAGTCGCCCTGGAGGGCGCTGTCCTGGGGGGCGCTGTCGTGGGGGCGGGTGTCGCTCATGCGGGCCTCTCGGTCTGGTGGTCGGTGCGCCCGGCCAGGAAGACGACGATGTCGTCGACCACGGTCGAGACGGGCCGGTCGGACGTGTCGAGCTCGACGTCGGCCAGGGATCGGTACAGGGGCGCCCGCTCGTCGGCGATCGCGCGCCAGGCGGCCATGCCGCCGGTCTGCAGGAGCGGGCGGGCGGACCCGGCGATCCGCGCCTCCACCGCCTCGGGCGTGACCGTGAGGAGCACCACGGTCGTCGCGGCGAGCCGCTCCCGCGTGTCGGGGTGGAGGACCGCTCCCCCGCCGAGCGAGACGACGCCGGGGCTCGTCAGCGCCTCGGCGACGACGTCGTGCTCGAGCTCCCGGAACCGGGGCTCCCCGTGCACGGCGAAGATCTCCGCGACGGGCCCGTGCCGACGGACGACGACGCGGTCGGTGTCGACGAAGGGGAGGCGGAGCCGCCGGGACAGCTTCTTCCCGATGCTGCTCTTGCCGGCGCCCATCGGGCCGATGAGCACGACGGGCCCAGCCCCGGAGGCCGGAGGCCCCGACGCCGTGCCCTCCGGGGCGCCGGTCACGATCCGGAGGCCGCCGCCTCGGTGCGGAGGGTCTCGGGGATGGACTCGAGGTAGGCCCGGAGGTTGCGCGAGGTCTCGGCGAGGGAGTCGCCGCCGAACTTCTCGAGCACCGCGTCGGCCAGGACGAGCGCGACCATCGACTCCGCGACGACGCCGGCGGCGGGCACGGCACAGACGTCGGAGCGCTGGTGGTGGGCCTTGCTCTCGTCGCCCGTCGCGACGTCGATCGTCGCGAGGGCGTGGGGGACGGTGGCGATGGGCTTCATGCCGGCGCGGACGCGGAGGACGGTGCCGGTGCTCATGCCGCCCTCGGTGCCCCCGGCACGGTCGGTGTCGCGGGAGATGACGCCGCCCTGGCGGTGCAGCTCGTCGTGCGCGACGCTGCCGCGGCGACGCGTCGTCTCGAAGCCGTCGCCGACCTCGACGCCCTTGATGGCCTGGATCCCCATCAGGGCGGCCGCCAGACGGGAGTCGAGCCGGCGGTCCCAGTGCACGTGCGAGCCGAGGCCGGGCGGCACGCCGTAGGCGAGCACCTCGACCACGCCGCCGAGGGTGTCGCCGTCCTTCCTCGCGGACTCGACCTCGTCGACCATGAGCGCGGAGGTGGCGGGGTCGAAGCAGCGGAGGGGGTCGTCGTCGAGCCGGTCGACGTCGCCCGGTCGCGGCAGGTCGGCGCCCTCGGGCACGCGGACCGGGCCGATGGAGAGCGTGTGGCTGACGAGCTCGACGCCGAGCTCGGCGAGGAAGGAGCGCGCCACGGCGCCGAGGGCGACGCGCGCGGCCGTCTCGCGGGCGCTCGCGCGCTCGAGCACGGGGCGGGCCTCGTCGAAGCCGTACTTCTGCATGCCCACGAGGTCGGCGTGGCCGGGACGGGGCCGCGTGAGCGGGGCGCTGCGCCCGCGGGACGCGTCGCTGACCTCGACGGGCTCCGGGCTCATGACCTCCTCCCACTTCGGCCACTCCGTGTTGCCGATGCGGAGGGCGACCGGGCTGCCCATGGTGAGGCCGTGGCGGACGCCGCCGGAGATGGCCAGCTCGTCCTGCTCGAACTTCATGCGCGAGCCGCGGCCGTAGCCGAGCTTCCGCCGGGCGAGGTCGGTGCGGACGGCGTCCATCGAGACGGGCACGCCCGCGGGCAGCCCCTCGAGGACGGCGATGAGCTCGGGGCCGTGAGATTCCCCTGCGGTCAACCAACGAAGCATGCGGCAATCCTCGCACAGGCCGAGGACGTGGCCGTCCGCCGCCCGCCGCCCCGGGGGGGGGAGGACGGACGGCGGGCACGGCGCGGCCGTGGGCCTACTGGTACTCGGGGTGCTCGCGCATCCAGGCCTGCCAGACGGCGACGGCCTCCTCGTGCTCGGCGAACGTCGTCGAGAACGCCGTCTCGCCGGTGTCGAGGTTCGTCGTGACGAAGTAGAGCCAGGAGCCGTCGGCCGGGGCGACGGCCGCGTCGATCGCGAGGTCGCCCGGGTTGGAGATGGGGCCGACGGGGAGGCCCTCGTGCTGGTACGTGTTGTAGGGGTTGTCGGCGTCGCCGCGCTCCGCGTCCGTCGTCGTCACGCGGTGCGTGTTGCCGGTGCCGTAGGCGACGGTCGCGTCGGACTGCAGCAGCATCCCCTGGTCGAGGCGGTTCTGGAAGACCCGGGCCACCTTCGGGTAGTCGGCCGCGAGGCCCGCCTCGCGCTGGATGAGCGAGGCGAAGACGACGATGCGCTGCTGGTCGGCGGGCTGCACGCCGGCGGCCGCGAGGCGCTCCTTCATCGTGTCGACCATCTGCTGCAGGTAGCCCCGCGCGTCGAGGCCGGGGTCGAGCTCGTAGGTCGCCGGGAAGAGCCAGCCCTCGAGGCTGGTCGCCTCGGCGGGGAGGCCGAACGACGCGGGGTCGGCGGCCGCGGCCTGGACCTGGTCGAGCGGGATGCCCGTGGCGTCGGCGAGCAGCGTGTACACGTCGACGGCGGCCGTCCCCTCGGGGATGACGACGCGGTCCGTGACCCGGTTGGAGGAGTCCTGCAGGGCGGCGAGGGCCGAGGCGGCGCTCATCTCCTGCTGCAGCGTGTAGCTGCCGGGCTGGAACGTGATGGTGGGGTCGGCGAGCATGAGCGAGTAGGCGGCCTGGTAGCTCTTCGTGACGCCGGCGTCGTTGAGGTTGGTCGCGATGTCGGAGCCGTTCTCGCCGCTGGTCACGGCGAACTGCACCTCCGTGCCGTTGCCGGTGCCGGAGAAGTCCTCGGGGGCGGGCTCGCCCTGGAGCTTCTCGATCAGGGGCGACACGGCACCCCACGCCGCGGCGACGCCCGCGGCGCCGCCGCCCACGACGACGAGCAGGACCACGAGCAGCACGATGCCGCCCTTCCTGCTGCCGCGAGGGCGCTTCTCACGACCCCGGGGCGAGCGCTCCCGGTCGCGCTGCTCACGACGGGAGGCAGCCGGCACCTCCTCGGCGGGCTCGGCGGTGGCGACCCCGGCTCGGCGGGCACCGGCGGAGGCGCGGCCGCCGTCGGCGCCGCGAGGAGGGTCGGACTGCGGGGGCGACGCGAAGAGGTCGTCCCACTGGGGATCGTCGGCCACGGTCATCGTCCTTCGTCGGGTGCGGGGAGGGCCCCGGCGCCGTCGTCGGGGCCGGGTGCGCCCACGAGGTGACCGGGCGGGCGACCGCTCGACCGCTCGAGGTCGAGCGCGTGCTGGACGATGATAACAGCGGCGACCTGATCGATGACGGATCGTTGTCGACGGCCCTTGCGCCCGGAGGCCCGCAGTGCTCCCTGTGCGCTGACGGTGGACAACCGCTCGTCGACGAGACGGACCGGGACGCCGCTGCGGCCCGCGAGGAGGGCGGCGAAGTCGCGCGCGTCGGTGGTGGACGGGGTGTCCCCGCCCGACAGCGACAACGGCAGGCCCACGATGATCTCGAAGGCCGACGCCTCGGCGGCGTGGGCGAGGATGGCGTCGACGTCGGCGGTGCCGTCCGCCGCCCTCGGCACGGTCTCGACCGGGGTCGCGATCATGCCGTCCGGGTCGGTGCGGGCGACGCCGATGCGGGCACGGCCCACGTCGACGCCGAGCCGCACCCCGCGACGCACCCTCAGCCCCGGAGGGCCGCGACGATGCCGGCCAGCGCCGCCGGCACGGCGGCCACGTCGGAGCCGCCGCCCTGCGCGAGGTCGTCCTTGCCGCCTCCCCCGCCGCCGAGCACGCCCGCGGCCGCGCGAGCCAGGGCGCCCGCCTTCACGCCGGCCCGACGAGCCCCGTCGGTCGTGGCGACGATGACGGCGGGCTTCCCCTGCACGTCGGCCGCCAGGGCGACGACGGACGAGGACGAGGAGCCGAGTCGCTCGCGCACGGACGTCACGAGCGACCGCAGCTCGTCGGTGGTGCGCAGCGCGCCGACGTCCTCGGCCACGACGGTCAGCTCGCCGACCGGAGCGGCCGTCGCCGCGAGCGAGGGCACCCGGGTCGCGAGCTGGGCGGACTCGAACTCCGCGATCCGCTTCTCGGCGGCCTTGAGGCTCGCCACCAGGTCGCCCACGCGCTCGGGCAGCTGCTCGCGCGGCGCCTTGAGCGACGACGTGAGCTGGGCCACGATCGCGCGCTCCGACGCGAACTCGCGGAACGCGTCCAGGCCGACCAGCGACTCCACCCGGCGGTTGGTCGAGCCCACGGAGGTCTCGCTCACGAGGTTCACGAGCCCGACCTGCGAGCTCGTCGAGACGTGGGTGCCGGCGCAGAGCTCCCGCGACCACGGGCCCCCGATGTCGACCATCCGCACGGTCTCGCCGTACTTCTCGCCGAAGAGGGCCATGGCGCCCATCGCCCGGGCCTCGTCGAGGGGCATCTCGCGGGTGACGACCTGGAGGTCGTCGCGGATGGCACGGTTCGCGATCTCCTCGATCTCGGACCGCGTGGCGGGGCTGAGGGCCTGGTTCCAGTTGAAGTCGAGGCGCAGGTAGCCGGCCTTGTTGTACGAGCCAGCCTGGTGCGCCTCCGGCCCGAGCACCTCGCGGAGCGCCGCGTGCACGAGGTGGGTCGCGGAGTGCGCCTGCGTCGCGCCGCGGCGCCACACGGGGTCGACGACGCTCGTGGCGGCGTCCCCGACGCCGACCTCGCCGGAGCGCACCTGCACGCGGTGGCTGATGAGGCCCTTGACCGGCTTCTGCACGTCGAGCACCTCGAGGTCGAAGCCCGTGCCGACGATGCTGCCGGCGTCGGCCTCCTGCCCGCCGGACTCCGCGTAGAGCGAGGTCTCCGCGAGGATCACCTCGGCGATGTCGCCCGCGACGGCACGGTCGACGGAGGCACCGTCGACGATGATGCCGAGGACGGTCGACTCGGTGTCGAGCACGTCGTACCCCGTGAACACGGTCTCGCCGTGGGCACGGAACGCGCTGTAGACGCTGAGGTCGGCGAGGGCGGTCTTCCGCGACTTCGCATCGGCCTTGGCGCGGGCCCGCTGCTCGCTCATGAGGCGGTCGAAGGCCTCGCGGTCGACCGTCAGGCCGTTCTCCTCCGCGATCTCGAGCGTCAGGTCGATCGGGAAGCCGAAGGTGTCGTGGAGGAGGAAGGCCGTGTCGCCCGCGAGTCGCGGGGAGCCGGAGCCCTCGTCGCGGCGCTTCGTGTCGGCGACGGCGATGTCGAGGATGTCGGTGCCGGCCGACAGGGTGCGGAGGAAGGTCTCCTCCTCGCCGACGGCGAGCTGTGAGATGCGGTCGTAGTCGGTCTCGACCTCGGGGTAGGCCGCCTTCATGGCGTCCCGCGAGGCGGCGAAGAGCACCGGGAAGGTGGCCCCCTCCACGCCCAGCAGGCGCATGGACCGCACGGCGCGGCGGAGCAGGCGACGCAGGATGTAGCCGCGGCCCTCGTTCGACGGACGGACGCCGTCGGAGAGCAGCATGAGCGCGCTCCGCACGTGGTCGGCGATGACCCGCATGCGGACGTCGTCGTCGTGCACGGCCCCGTAGCGGCGGCCGGACAGCTCCGCGGCGGCGTCGAGCACGGGGCGGACCTGGTCGATCTCGTACATGTTGTCGACGCCCTGCTTGAGGAACGCGACACGCTCGAGGCCCATGCCGGTGTCGATGTTCTTCGCGGGCAGCTCGCGCACGATGTCGAAGTCGACCTTCGAGCGCACGTTCTCGATCTGGTACTGCATGAACACGAGGTTCCAGATCTCGACGTAGCGGTCGTCGTCGGTGGCGGGGCCGCCGTCGACGCCGTAGGCCGGGCCCCGGTCGAAGAAGATCTCGGAGCACGGGCCGGCGGGGCCGGGCTGGCCGGTGTGCCAGTAGTTCGTGTCCTTCCCGAGGCGCTGGATCCGCTCGTCGGGCAGCCCCGCGATGCGCTTCCAGAGCTCGATCGCCTCGTCGTCCTCCTCGTAGACGGTCACCCAGAGGTCGTCCGGCGAGAAGGCCAGCCCGCCGTCGGCCTCGCTCGAGGTCAGCAGCCCCCACGCGTACTCGATCGCGCGGTCCTTGAAGTAGTCGCCGAACGAGAAGTTGCCGTTCATCTGGAAGAAGGTGCCGTGCCGCGGCGTCTTGCCGACCTCCTCGATGTCGTTGGTGCGGATGCACTTCTGGACGCTGGTGGCCCGGGGCCAGGGCGTCGGCACGAGGCCGGTGAGGTAAGGGATGAACGGCACCATGCCGGCGACCGTGAAGAGCAGCGACGGGTCGTCGCTGACCAGGGAGGCGGACGGGACCACGGTGTGGCCTCGCTCACCGAAGTACTCGAGCCAACGGCGGCGGATCTCTGCGGTCTGCATGGTTCTCCCAGGGGTGCTGCGGTGATGTGCGGGGGCGGACGAGGAGGCGCGGGGCCCCGGCCGGGTCAGCCCTCGGTCGTGGGGTCGGTCGCCGAGCGCAGCTCGGCCTCACGGGTCTTGTAGCCGTCGACGACCGCGGCGCGGAACGAGGTGACGCTGCCGTCGATGTCGTCGAGGAGGCGCTGCCCCCCGGCCGTGCGGACGGCGAGGTGAGCGATGCCGAGCCCGAGGGCGACGCCGACGGACAGCAGGATCAGGCTCTTCACGGGTGCTCCTCACGGGTCTGCGCCGGGACGGCGCGGGTCGACACGTCAGCTTACTTCGAACGGTCGGGCGGTCGGGCACGGGGCCTGCGGCGGGCGGTCCCGCCGCCGCGGGCCCCGGGCCGCCGGGGACGACGAAGGGAGCGCGCCACGTGAGCGGCGCGCTCCCTCCGGAGTCGCTGTGGAGCAGGTGCTAGCGGGCGGCGTAGTACTCGACGACCAGCTGGACCTCGCAGGTCACGGGGACCTCGGCGCGCTTCGGGCGACGCACGAGGCGGGCCTGCAGCTTGTCGATCTCGACCTCGAGGTACGCGGGCACCTTGGGGAGGAGGTCGACGTGGCCACCGGCGGCGGAGACCTGGAAGATCTCCATCTTCTCGCTCTTGGGCTTGACGTGGATCATCTGGCCCTCCTTCAGACGGAAGGAGGGGCGGTCGACGAGCTTGCCGTCGACGAGGATGTGACGGTGCACGATCATCTGACGGGCCTGGGCCGTGGTGCGGGCGATGCCGGCACGGACGACCAGGGCGTCGAGACGCGTCTCGAGCAGCTCGACCAGGTTCTCACCGGTCAGGCCCGAGGCCTTGCGGGCCTCGTTGAAGACGATGCGGAGCTGGGCCTCGCGGATGCCGTACTGGGCACGCAGGCGCTGCTTCTCACGGAGACGGACGGCGTAGTCGCTGTCGGTCTTGCGCTTGGTGCGGCCGTGCTCGCCGGGAGCGTAGGGACGCTTCTCGAGGTAGCGGGCGGCCTTGGGGGTCAGCGCGATGCCGAGGGCACGCGAGAGACGGGTCTTGCTGCGGGTACGTGACTTGGTCGACACGGTCGTCCTGTTCTTGTCGTGGATCATGGAGGGCCGGCCCAGCGCGCGAGCGCCGGCAGGCGTAACAAGAGGGGTGAGTGCCGCGGTGGCGACCGGCTACAGGTCGTCGCACCTCTCTCGGGGACGTCTTCAGCAGCCGCGCATCGACACCCGAGTTCTAGGCAACCCCACGAGCATACAGGAGCGGCTGCGGCTGCGCGACAGGACCGAGGCGGCGAGTCGCGCTCGGGCGTCAGCGGCCGCGGGTGATGCGGCGCAGCTTCTCGAGCCGGGCGGCGACGTCGCGCTCGTTGCCGTTCGAGGTGGGGTCGTAGTAGGTGCGGTCGACGATCTCGTCGGGGAGGTACTGCTGCTCGACCACGCCGAACTCGGAGTCGTGCGCGTACTTGTAGCCCTTGCCGTGCCCGAGGCGGCGGGCCCCGGGGTAGTGCGCGTCTCGGAGGTGCTTCGGGACGGGGCCGGCGCCTCCCGCCCTGACGTCGGCGATGGCGGCGTCCAGGGCGCTGTACGAGCGGTTCGACTTCGGCGCCGTGGCGAGGTACACGACGGCCTCGGCCATCGGGATGCGCCCCTCCGGCATGCCGATCATCTGCACGGCCGTCGCCGCCGAGACGGCCACCGTCAGCGCGTTCGGGTCGGCCATCCCGATGTCCTCCGAGGCGGAGACGATGATGCGCCGGCAGATGAAGCGAGGGTCCTCCCCCGCCTCGATCATCCGGGCGAGGTAGTGCAGCGCGGCGTCGACGTCGGAGCCACGGACGGACTTGATGAACGCGCTGATGACGTCGTAGTGCTCGTCGCCGTTGCGGTCGTAGCGGAGCAGGGCGCGGTCGACCGACTGGGCGACGGTCTCGGCGGTGATGACCGGTCGGCCGTCGCCCCCGTCGCCGTCGTCGCCGTACTCGGCGTCGGGGTCGTAGTCGGCGTCGGCGTCGACCTCCTCGGTCGCGGCGCCCGCGGCGGTGAGCTCGGCCGTCGTCGCGGTCGCGGCGTGGGCGGACGCCTCGAGCGCGGTCAGCGCCCGACGGGCGTCGCCGGACGCGAGCCGGACGATCGTCGACAGCGCCTCGTCGTCGAGGACGACCCGGTCGTCGAGGCCCCGGGGGTCGTGGACCGCGCGACGGACGAGGTCGCCGAGGTCGTCGTCGCTCAGCTGCTCGAGCGTGAGGAGGAGCGACCGCGACAGCAGGGGCGTGATGACCGAGAACGAGGGGTTCTCGGTGGTCGCGGCGATGAGGATGACCCAGCCGTTCTCGACCCCGGGCAGCAGGGCGTCCTGCTGCGCCTTCGTGAAGCGGTGGATCTCGTCGAGGAAGAGGACCGTCGTCGTGCCGTACAGGTCCCGGTTCGTCAGCGCCTTCTCCATCACCTGACGGACGTCCTTGACGCCCGCGGTGACGGCGGACAGCTCGATGAACTGCCTGCCGGAGCTGTGCGCGATGGCCTGCGCGAGGGTCGTCTTGCCCGTGCCGGGCGGGCCCCAGAGGATGACCGAGACTGCGCCCTGCTCCCCCGTGGTGTCGGAGGCGAGGGTGACGAGTGGCGAGCCGGGCCGCAGCAGGTGCCGCTGGCCGGCGACCTCGTCGAGGCTGGTGGGGCGCATGCGGACCGCGAGTGGGGTCGAGCTCTGCGGGAGCGGGCTCATGGGCACCCATGCTAGACCGGGCCCCCGACACGGGAGCGGTCGTCGGCGCCGCCGTCCGCCCCGATACAGTCGATCCCACCGCACGAGCTCGTCCGCACGGGGCCGAGCGACGACCGAGCACGGAGGACACGCGTGGCTGCGACGAAGAACGACCGGGAGTCCCGCGACAGGCTGCGGCGGTACACCGCCCGGCAGCAGGTGCACGCCGCCCAGGTCGCCCGGCGCCGCCGCGACGACGTCCTCGCCGTCGTGGCCGTGGTGGTCGTCGTCGGCCTCGCCGTGCTCACGCAGGTGGTGTGGGGCCAGGACGACCCCGGCACGGCGGCGTCGACCCCCTCGCCGAGCGCCTCGTCGACGGCCGAGGCGACCGGCACCGGCGACGTCCCGAGCGCCGAGATCGCCGAGGGGCGCACCTGGACGGGGCAGTTCGACCTCAACGACGACGTGCAGCTGGGCGTCGAGCTCGACGGCGCCGCGGCGCCGCAGGCGACCTCCGTGCTGGTCGACCTGGTGCGGAAGGGCTTCTACACCGGCACGAGCTGCCACCGCATGAGCGACGCCGACTCCGCCGAGTTCCTCCAGTGCGGCTCGGCGAACGGCGACGGCACGGGCGACGCCGGCTTCACCTTCGGGCCGCTCGAGAACGTGCCGTCCGACGGCCTGTACCCGGCGGGCACGATCGCGATGGCCAGGGGCGAGAGCCCCGACTCGCAGTCGACCCAGTTCTTCGTCACCTACGGCGACACCTACCTCGACGCCTCGACCGGCGGGTACACGGTCGTGGGCCGGGTGACGAGCGGCCTCGACCAGCTGACCGCGAACGTCACCGACGCCGGCCTCACGCCGGGCACCAGCGAGACGGACGGCGCGCCGGTCGTCCCGACCACCATCACGTCCGCCTCCCTGGAGTAGTCCTCCGCGCCTCCTCGTGCAATAGGCTGGGCACCCATCGCGGGGGCTCGTCCTGAGCGCCGCGACGAGCACCTCCAGCAAGGGATGACAGTGGCTACTGACGATCGGGCACCCTGGGGCCGAGTCGACGACGACGGCACCGTGTACGTG
>NZ_LMOX01000001.1:1247140-1333351 GCF_001423665.1 Frigoribacterium sp. Leaf164 | reverse complement strand
CCCCGACGCGACGCCCGCCGAGGCCCTCGCCTACTACGAGCGCAAGTACACCGAGCTGAACGGGCAGGTCACCCTGCTCGAGCAGCGGGTGAAGCGCGGCGCCTCCGCCTCCGACGTGGCGAAGACGGTGAAGGCCCTTCACCAGCAGCTCGTCGAGCCGAGCGCCGTCGGCGACATCGAGGCCCTGCGCACGCGCGTGGCCGCCCTCGACTCGACCGTCGGCGAGATGACCGAGAAGCAGAGCGCCGAGGCGCAGGAGGCGCTGACCGAGGCCGTCGCCTACCGCACGTCGCTGGTCGTCGAGGCCGAGACGCTCGCCGCGCAGGATCCCGCGCGCGTGCAGTGGAAGCAGGTCACCGCCTCGGTCGACGACATCTTCGCCCGCTGGCAGAAGCACCAGCAGGACGGACCTCGCATCCCCAAGGGCGAGGGCAACGACCTCTGGAAGCGCTTCCGCGCGGCCCGGTCGACCATCGACCAGCACCGCAAGGCGTTCTACGCCGAGCTCGACTCCACCCACCGCGAGGCCCGTCAGCGCAAGCAGGCCCTCGTCGAGGCCGCGGACGCCCTGGCGGCCCGCGGTGCGGACGGCATCCCCGAGTACCGCCACCTGCTCGACGACTGGAAGCGCGCGGGCCGCGCCGGCAAGAAGTACGACGACGCCCTGTGGGCGCGCTTCAAGCGCGCCGGCGACGTCCTCTACGCCGCCAAGGGCGAGATCGCCGCGCAGGACGACGTCGAGTACGAGGGCAACCTCGCGGCCAAGCTGGCCCTGCTCGACGAGGCCGAGAAGATCCTCACGGTGACCGACCGCGTGCCGGCCCGCGAGCAGCTCACCTCCGTCCAGCTGCGCTGGGACGAGATCGGCCGCGTGCCCCGCGAGCAGCTCCGCTCGGTGGAGGACCGCCTGCGCAAGGTCGAGTCGCACGTGCGCGAGCTCGACGAGCAGTTCTGGGAGAAGAACAACCCCGAGCGCAAGGCCCGCTCGGAGGGCCTCGCGAGCCAGCTGCAGGACGCCATCACGAAGCTCCAGGAGGAGCTGACGGCGGCCGAGGCGTCCGGCGACGCGCGTCGCGTCAAGGAGGCCCGCGAGGCCCTCGACGCCCGCCGGGTCTGGCTGGACGCACTCGGCTCCTGACCGGCCCGCGACGCGTCGCCCCGATCGACCACGACCGCCCGCCCTCTCCACAGGAGAGCGCGGGCGGTCCGTCGTCGCGGCCCCGGTGCACCAGGCTGGGCCCGTGCGCCGACCGCTCCCCCGCCTCCTCAGCCCTCGGGACCTCCCCGAGGCCGAGCTGCGGGCTGCCGTGCTCGACGGGGAGCTCTACGCCCTCGGTGACCGCTGGTCGTCCGTGGCCGACCCCGACGACGCGGAGGCACGGGCCCGGTCCGTCCTGTCGGAGTCGTCGTCGAGGACGATCGCGGCCCGCCGCACCGCTGCCTGGATCTGGGGGGCCTGCGCCGCGCCTCCCCCGGACCTCCAGTGCCTCGTGTCGTCATCGGCCCGCAGCCGCGGAGCTCCGTCGGGCAGCCGCGTGTCGGAGGTGCGGATCGACGACGACGAGGTCGTCCACCTCGGCGGAGCCCTCGTGACGTCGCCGGCGCGGACGGTGCTCGACCTGCTCCGGCTGAGCGACGCCAGCGGGAGGTCGGAGCAACTGGCCCTCCGGGTGCTCGCCGAGCACGAGGTGGAGCCACGCACCGTCCTGTCGCTCTCGCGGCGCCACTCGTCGGCGGTCGGTCGCGCCCGGGCGCAGGCGCTCCTGCGTGCCCTCGTCGACCCGGTGCTCGGCTGAGGCACCGGGTCGACGGAGGCCAGGCCCGTCAGCCGGCGCTCACCCGGTAGACGTCGTAGACCGCGTCGATGCGACGCACCGCGTTGAGGACACGGTCGAGGTGCGTGGTGTCGCCCATCTCGAAGACGAAGCGGCTGAGGGCCAGACGCTCGTCGGACGTCGACACGCTCGCGGAGAGGATGTTGACGTGGTGCTCGGAGAGCACCCGGGTCACGTCGGAGAGCAGGCCGCTGCGGTCGAGGGCCTCGATCTGGATCTGGACGAGGAAGACGCTCTTCGAGGACGGCGCCCACTCGACGTCGATCATCCGCTCGGGCTCCTTCATCAGGCCCTGCACGTTGTGGCAGTTGGCCTGGTGCACGCTGACGCCCTGGCCCCGCGTGACGAACCCGACGATCTGGTCGCCCGGCACCGGCGTGCAGCACTTGGCGAGCTTGACGAGGATGTCGGGGGCCCCGCGCACGAGCACGCCCGAGTCGCTGTTGCGGAGCGGACGCGTGACGCCCTTGCTCGGGAACTCGAACTCGCCCTCGTCGACCTCGTTCTGCTGCTGGACGGCGGCGAGCACTTTCTCGATGACCGACTGCGTCGAGATGTGGCCCTCGCCCACGGCGGCGTAGAGGCTCGAGACGTCGTCGTGTCGAAGCTGCGAAGCGACCTCGGCGATCGAGTCCTGGTTCATCAGCTTCTGCAGCGGCAGGTTCTGCTTCCGCATGGCCCGCGCGATGGCGTCCTTGCCCTGCTCGATCGCCTCGTCGCGGCGCTCCTTGGTGAACCACTGCCGGATCTTGTTCCGGGCCCGGGGGCTCTTGACGAAGCTCAGCCAGTCCTGGCTGGGGCCCGAGTCCGGGTTCTTCGAGGTGAACACCTCGACGACGTCACCGCTGTTGAGCACGCTCTCGAGCGGCACGAGGCGGCCGTTGACCTTGGCGCCCATCGTCCGGTGGCCCACCTCGGTGTGCACGGCGTACGCGAAGTCGACGGGCGTGGCGCCGGAGGGCAGGCCGATGACCTTGCCCTGCGGCGTGAAGACGTAGACCTCCTTGGCTCCGATCTCGAAGCGCAGGCTGTCGAGGAACTCGCCGGGGTCGGCCGTCTCGGCCTGCCAGTCGGAGATGTGCGCGAGCCAGGCCATGTCGGTCTCGGTGCGCGCGCCCGTGCTGGAGTCGTCACGGCCGCCGTTCATCCGCTGCTTGTACTTCCAGTGCGCGGCGACGCCGAACTCCGCGCGCTGGTGCATCTCGTGCGTGCGGATCTGGATCTCGACCGGCCGGCCCTTCGGCCCGATCACCGTCGTGTGCAGCGACTGGTACAGGTTGAACTTCGGCGTCGCGATGTAGTCCTTGAAGCGACCCGGCAGGGGGTTCCACCGGGCGTGGATGGACCCCAGCACGGCGTAGCAGTCGCGCAGGGAGTTCACCAGCACCCGGATGCCGACGAGGTCGTAGATCTCGTCGAACTCGCGGCCGCGAACGATCATCTTCTGGTAGATCGAGTAGTACTGCTTCGGCCTGCCGACGACGTCGCCCCGGATCTTCGTCGACTTGAGGTCTGACTTCACCGCGTCGATGACGTTCTGCACGAACTGCTCACGCTGCGGGGTGCGCTGCTTGACGAGGTTGTCGATCTCGACGTAGAGCTTCGGGTGGAGGACGGCGAAGGAGAGGTCCTCGAGCTCCCACTTGATGGCCTGGATGCCGAGCCGGTGCGCGAGCGGCGCGTAGATCTCGAGGGTCTCGGTCGCCTTCCGCGTCGCCGACTCTGACTCGACGAAGCCCCAGGTGCGGGCGTTGTGGAGGCGGTCGGCCAGCTTGATGACGAGCACGCGGATGTCCTTCGACATCGCGACCACCATCTTGCGGACCGTCTCGGCCTGGGCGCTGTCGCCGTACTTCAGCTTGTCGAGCTTGGTGACGCCGTCGACCAGCATCGCGATCTCGTCGCCGAAGTCCCGCTGCAGCATGTCGAGCGTGTAGTCGGTGTCCTCCACGGTGTCGTGCAGGAGGGCGGCGGCCACGGTCTTGGAGCCGATGCCGAGGTCGGCGAGGATCTGGGCGACGGCCACGGGGTGCGTGATGTACGGCTCGCCGCTCTTCCGCAGCTGCCCCTGGTGGGCGCGCTCGGCGACGCTGTAGGCCCTCTCGATGACCACGAGGTCGGCCTTCGGGTGGTGCATGCGGACGGTCTTGACCAGGCGGTCGACGGCACCGGCCGGCTGGCTCCGGGAGAAGAGCCGGGGCAACAGGGTGCGGAGCGACGCCGTGCCCTGCGGCTCGGGCGGCGCGTCGTTCCTCGTGGTGATCTCGGTCACGACCGCGCCTCGCTCTCGTCCTGGGGCCTCCTCGGCCCCGTCGGGTGGGTGGTGGCCGTGGCGGTGACCCGCTCCGACAACGCTACCCTCTCGCGGTCAGTCGACCGACGCCGGCCCCCCGCCGTCGCGGGTCAGCTCGCCGTCGGCGTCGCGCCAGGCGAGCATGCCGCCCTCGACGTTGACGGCTCGGCGACCTGACCGACGCAACGCCGCCGAGGCACGCATCGAGCGCATCCCCGAGTGGCAGACGACGAGCACGTCTCGGTCGGTCGGCACCTCGTCGAGGCGCTCCCCCAGCTCGGAGAGCGGCACGAGCACGGCCTGCGGCGCGTGGCCGGCGTCCCACTCGGATCGCTCGCGGACGTCGAGCAGGTAGCCGCCGTCGGCGACGAGGGCGACGGCCTCCGCGGCGGTGACGTCGGGGAAGTCGGACGAGCCGGCCGCGGCGGTCACGAGCCGACCTCGGCGCGCTCGTCGACGGTGACGGGGGCGGAGGCCGCCGACTTCTTCGCGTCGCGGTCGGCGAGGGCCGGTTCGCGCATCCGCAGCGTCGCGTAGAGCGGCGACGCGATGAAGATCGTCGAGTAGGTGCCCACGAGGATGCCGATGAACAGGGCGAGCGAGATGTCGCGCAGCGTGCCGGCCCCGAGGACGAACGCGCCGATGAACAGGATCGCCGCGACGGGCAGCAGGGCCACCACGGACGTGTTGATCGACCGCACGAGCGTCTGGTTGACGGCGAGGTTGACCGACTGCGCGAAGGTCCGCCTCGAGCTCTCGCCGTCCTCCGTGGTGTTCTCGCGGATCTTGTCGAAGACCACCACCGTGTCGTAGAGCGAGTAGCCCAGGATGGTGAGGAAGCCGATGACGGCCGCGGGGGTGACCTCGAAGCCGACGATGCCGTAGATGCCGGCCGTCAGGACGAGGTCGTGGAGCAGGGCCGCCATGGCGGCCAGCGACATCTTCCACGTCCGGAAGTAGAGCGTCATGCCGATCGCGGCGAGGATGAGGAAGATCACGAGGCCCTTGATGGCCTGGCCGGTGATGTCGGCGCCCCAGGAGGCCCCGATGAACGACGACGTGACCCGGTCGGCGGGGACGTCGTAGGCCTCGGCCAGGGCGTCGGCGACGTCGTTCGTCTGCGCCGGCTCCAGCTGCGAGGTCTGCACGCGGATGGTGTCGGAGCCGACCTGCGTCACGCGGGGTGTCGAGCCGGGCGCCGTCGCCTCGACGGTCTCGCTCGCGACGTCCTGGTCGAGGGAGGCGGGCTGGGCCACCTGGAACTCGGACCCGCCGGTGAACTCGATGCCGAAGTGGAAGCCGCCGCGGAGGAAGGGCACCGTGGCCGACAGGATGAGGACGACGACGGCGACGATGTACCAGGTACGGCGTCGGCCGACGATGTCGTAGGAGCGAGCCCCCGTGTAGAGGTCGTTCCCGAACTTCGAGAAACTGGCCATCAGGAGTCCTTCCCGTCAGTGCGCGTCGTGTCGTCGACACGGTCGCCGTTCTTCTCGGCGGCCTTGCGCTCCGCGATGGTCTGGCGCTTGGCGGCCTCGCGGCCACCGGCGCCCTTGCGAGCCCCGACGGGTGCCGGGGTGCGGAACTGTGCCCGGCCGCGGTAGACCGCGCCGAGGGCCTTGGGGTCGAGCCCGCTGAGGGGGTTGCCCTCGCCGAAGAAGCGCGTGCGGGCGATCAGCTGGAGCATCGGGTGCGTGAACAGGGCCACGACGATCAGGTCGATGACCGTCGTGATGCCGAGCGTGAGCGCGAAGCCCTTCACGTTGCCCACCGCGAGGATGAAGAGCGTGATGGCGGCGAGGAAGTTGACCGTGTCCGACGCGATGATCGTGCGGATGGCCCGACGCCAGCCCGACTCGACGGCGGACTCGAGGATGCGCCCGTCACGGAGCTCGTCGCGGATGCGCTCGAAGTACACGATGAACGAGTCGGCGGTGATGCCGATGGCCACGATCAACCCCGTCACGCCGGCGAGCGAGAGCCGGTAGCCCTCCCGCCACGAGAGGATCGCGATGACGAGGTAGGTCAGGGTCGCCGCGATCACCAGCGACAGGATCGTGACGAAGGCCAGCGCCCGGTACTGCACGAGCGAGTAGATGACGACGAGGATGAGGCCGATCAGGCCGGCGATGAGGCCGCTGGCGAGCTGGGTCTGGCCGAGCGTCGCCGTGATGTTCTCGTTGCTCTGCACCGTGAAGCTGATCGGCAGCGCGCCGAACTTGAGCTGGTCGGCGAGGGTCTTCGAGGTGTCCTGCGTGAACGAGCCGGTGATCTGCGCCTTGCCGTCGGTGATCGCGGCGTTGGCGGACGGGGCGGTGATCACCTGGTTGTCGAGCGTGACCGCGAACTGGTTCTGCGGCGCCTGCAGGGTCACGAGGCGGGAGGTGACGTCGCTGAACTCGCGCGAGCCCTGGCCGTTGAACTCGAGGTTCACGGCCCAGGTGTTCGTCGAGTTGCCCTGCGAGTCGGTGGCGAGGCCGTTGGTGGCGTCGCTGATGTCGCTGCCCTGCACCTCGACCGGGCCGAGGATGAACTTCGACGTGCCGTCGGTCGAGCAGGTGACGAGCGGCTCGTCGTCCGGCGCGGTGGCGAGGTCGTTGTCCGCGGCGCACTGGTAGTTCGTGTACTCGTCGGCCAGCTGCTCGGTGATCCACGCCAGGTCGGAGGCGTTGGTCGGCGAGGCGGTGGGGGTCGAGTTGAGCTCGGGGTTGGGCGTGTAGGGCGTGGCGGACGGGCTCGCCGAGGCGCCGTCGGTGTCGTCGCCCCCGACGGCGGCCGTGCTCACGGCCTCCGTGTAGAGGACGGGGCGGAAGGTCAGGCGCGCCGAGGCCTCGATGCGCTCGAGGGTCGCGTTGTCGGGCCGGCCGGGGATGGAGACGACGATGTTCTGCGAGCCCTGGCGGGTGATCTCCGACTCGGAGACCCCGGCCGAGTCGATGCGCTGGCGGATGATCGTCACGGCCTGGTCGAGCTGCTGGCTCGAGACGGACTCGCCGCTCGCGAGCTGTGCCGCGAGGGTGATCTGCGTGCCGCCCTGCAGGTCGAGCGCGAGCTCGGGCACCCAGCTGGCGCCGGCGGCCCAGTCGGCCTTGCCGTTCAGCAGGGTGGCGGTGCCGTTGAGGGCGGTCAGCCCCGCGATGATGACCAACAACCAGGTCAGGGAACGAAGGGCCTTCTTGACCGGCGTCGAGCGTGCCACGGAGGAGTCTGCTTTCTCATGGGAGCGCGCGCCCTGGTGAGGAGCGCGCGCCGGTGGTCGAGCGAGGCCACGTCGTGGCCCCGCGACGGCGGTCTAGACGGTGCGGGGGTTCTCGTCGTCGGAGGCCGAGGTGTCGACCCGGTCGCCCGGGGCACGCTCGCCGAAGGCGGGCTTGGTCAGGTTGACCGGTGCGGCGGCGGGACGGCCGTCGACGTCGTCGGCCTCGTCGACGACGGTCTCGTCGTCGGCGGCGACCGGGGGCGTCACGACCCGGCCGAGGGTCTGGCGGTGCACCTTCAGGACGGTGCCCGGGGCGACCTCGACCTCGGCCGTGGTGGTCTCGTCGTCGATCGAGACGATGGTGCCGTAGACGCCGAAGGTCAGCATGACCTCGACCCCGGGGACGAGCGCGGTCTGCAGCTCGGCCTGCTGGCGGTCGCGCTTCTTCTTGTTGCGGAACATGAAGAAGACGAGGACCACCAGGAGGAGGACCATGATGAGCGATGTGGCGTCCATGAGGAACTGCCTTTCGGAGCTAGGAGGTTGTCGTCGGCGGCGGTGCTGCGGGGGCCCCTGGCCTCACCGACCTCCGGAGATCATAGTTCATCGCCGAACAGCGCCCCTGAGCCGCGCGACAGGCCGAAGTGCCGCCACGCCGTCGCGGTGGCCACCCGCCCGCGCGGGGTCCGGACCAGGAGGCCCACCCGGACGAGGAAGGGCTCGACGACCGACTCGATGGTGTCGGCCTCCTCCCCCACGGAGACCGCGAGGGTGCCGAGCCCGACGGGCCCCCCGTCGAACCGGGTGAGGATGGTCTTCACGACCTCCCGGTCGAGGCGGTCGAGCCCCAGGTCGTCGACGTCGTAGAGCTCGAGCGCCGCGCGCACCGTCGCGAGGTCGGCGTCACGGCCGTGGACGAGGGCGTAGTCGCGCACCCGGCGCAGCAGGCGGTTGGCGATGCGCGGCGTGCCGCGGCACCGGCCCGCGATCTCGGCCAGGGCCTCTCCGTCGACGGCGATGCCGAGGAGCGAGGCGGCGCGTCGGAGCACCTCGGCGAGCTCCGCCTCGTCGTAGAACTCGAGGTGGGCCGTGAAGCCGAAGCGGTCGCGGAGCGGGTTCGGCAGCATCCCGCTGCGGGTCGTCGCCCCCACCAGGGTGAAGGGCGAGAGCTCGAGGGGGATGCTCGTGGCCCCCGCGCCCTTGCCGACCATGATGTCGATCCGGTAGTCCTCCATGGCGAGGTAGAGCATCTCCTCCGCGGAGCGCGCCATGCGGTGGATCTCGTCGATGAAGAGGACCTCGCCCGGCACCAGGGCCGAGAGCACGGCGGCGAGGTCGCCGGCGTGCTGGATGGCCGGCCCGGACGACATGCGCAGCGGGCGGCCGCTCTCGTGGGCCACGATCATCGCCAGGGTCGTCTTGCCCAGCCCGGGCGGACCGGCCAGCAGGATGTGGTCGGGCGACCGCCCCTGCATCGCGGCGGCCTTGAGGAGCAGCTCCAGCTGCCCACGGACCTTCGCCTGCCCGACGAACTCGCCGAGCGAGGTCGGCCGGAGCGCGCCCTCGAAGGCGAGCTCCGCCTCCGACTCGACGGTGGGCCGGGTCAGGTCGGCGTCGGTCACGAGCGGGCGCCGAGCGACTTCTGCGGCCCGAGGTGGCCGAGCGCCGCCCGGAGCAGCTGCGGCACGGCCGCGGCGACGTCGTCGCCCCGGGCGGCCACGACGGAGTCGATCGCCGCCTGGGCCTCGCGCTCCGACCAGCCGAGGCCGACGAGCGCGACGAGGACGTCGGCGGCCGTGCTGGAGGCGGCGGTGACGCTGGGCGCGGACGCCGCGACGTCGAGCTTGCCGGCCAGCGACAGGACGATCAGCTTCGCCGTCTTCGGGCCGATGCCCGAGACGCGACGGAACGCCGCGTCGTCGTCGTCGGCGACGGCGTGGGCGACCTGCGACGGGCTGAGGTGCCCGAGCACTCCCTGGGCGCTCTTCGGGCCGACGCCCGTCACGCTGCGGAGCAGGTCGAAGACCTCGAGCTCCTCGCGGTCGGCGAAGCCGAAGAGGGAGAGGTCGTCTTCCCGCACGACGAGGGCGGTGTGGAGCATCGCCGTCTCGCCGGGCCGCAGGGTCAGGGCGAGCTGGGCCGTGACGCCGACGCGGAGGCCCACTCCCCCGACCTCGACGACGACGGTCGTCCCGGAGGCGGACAGCACGGTTCCCCGGACGGACGAGATCATGCCCCCAGCCTAGGAGCCCGCTGGCGCTTCTCCGCGTCGCGCCACGCCCGCTGGGCGGGCGTCAGCCCGGCGGCCGTTCCGGTGCCGCCCGACGCCGAGGACGAGCCGGACGGCACGGTGGTCGTGCGACCGTCGCGACGCCAGGCGTGGCAGATCGCGATGGCGAGGGCGTCGGCGGCGTCCGCCGGACGGGGCGGCTCGGCGAGGCCGAGCAGCCGGGCCACCATGGCGGCGACCTGGGCCTTGTCGGCGGACCCGTAGCCGGTGACGGCGGCCTTCACCTCGGAGGGGGTGTGCAGCGCCACGGGGATCGACCGCTCGGCGGCGGCACGCAGCGCGAGCCCGCTGACCTGCGCGGTGCCCATGACGGTGCGCAGGTTGTCCTGCGCGAAGACGCGCTCGATCGCCATCGCGTCGGGCCGGTGCTCGTCGACGAGGGCCTCGATGCCCCGGCCGATCGTCATGAGCCGCTGCTCGAGGGGCTCGTCGACGCCCGACCGGACGACCGTCACGGCGACGAGGGTGGCTCGCCGCTGGGCGTCGACCTCGACCACGCCGACGCCGCAGCGCGTCAGGCCGGGGTCGATGCCGAGCACCCGCAGCGGCACGGCCTCGTCAGTCTTCGTCGTCGTCGTCGAGCGCGGCCTGCACGTCGGCGGGAACGTCGAAGTTGGCGTAGACGTTCTGGACGTCGTCGTCGTCGTCGAGCGCGTCGACGAGCCGGAACACCTTGCGGGCCGTCTCGAGGTCGACCTCGATCTTGAGGCCGGGCACGAACTCCACGTCGGCGGAGTCGTAGTCGATGCCGGCGTCCTGGAGCGCGGTGCGGGTGGGGACGAGGTCGGACGGCTCCGTCACGATCTCGAAGCCCTCACCGCGGTCGGTGACCTCCTCGGCGCCGGCGTCGAGGACGGCGGTGAGGACGTCGTCCTCCGTCAGCTCGTCGGTCTTCATGACCGCGATGACGCCCTTGCGGCTGAAGTTGTACGCCACGCTGCCGGGGTCGGCCATGGTGCCGCCGTTGCGCGACATGACCGTGCGGACGTTGGCGGCGGCCCGGTTCTTGTTGTCGGTGAGGCACTCGATCAACAGGGCGACGCCGTTCGGGCCGTAGCCCTCGTACATGATGGTCTGGTAGTCGACGACCTCGCCGCTGAGGCCGGCGCCGCGCTTGATCGCGCGGTCGATGTTGTCGTTCGGCACCGAGGTCTTCTTGGCCTTCTGCACCGCGTCGACCAGGGTCGGGTTGCCCGACATGTCCGCACCGCCCTGCTTGGCGGCGACCTCGATGTTCTTGATGAGCTTGGCGAACGACTTCGCGCGACGGCTGTCGATGACGGCCTTCTTGTGCTTGGTCGTGGCCCACTTGGAATGCCCGGACACGGTGCTCCTTACCTACGGCAGATGATCCGGATCAGTGTACCGGCCGTCGCCGCCGGAGAGGTCAGCGGGAGGCGAAGGCGCGGGCCTTGTCGAGGAACCGGGCGTGGAACCGGTAGTCGGCCGTGACCTCGGGGTGGAACGCGGTGCCGAGCAGGGAGCCCTGCTCGACCGCGACCACGCGGCCGTCGTCGAGCACGCCCACCGCGGTGGCCAGCGACCCGACCCTGTCGACGACGGGGGCGCGGATGAAGACCGCGTGCACGGGAGGGCCGCCGATGACGGGCACGTCGAGGTCGGTCTCGAAGGAGTCGGTCTGGCCGCCGAACGCGTTGCGGCGGACGGAGACGTCGAGCCCGCCGATCGTGCGCTGCCCGGGGGTGCCGTCGACGACGTGGTCGGCCAGCATGATGAGGCCCGCGCAGGTGCCGTAGACGGGCAGGCCGCCGTCCACCGCGGCACGGAGGGGCTCGGCCATGCCGAAGGTCCGGGAGAGCTTGTCCATCACGGTGGACTCCCCGCCGGGGATGACGAGGCCGGAGACCGAGGCCAGCTCGTCGGGGCGACGGACGGGCACGGCCTCGGCGCCGAGGGCCGTGAGCACCGCGAGGTGCTCACGGAAGTCGCCCTGGAGGGCGAGGACCCCCACCCGGGGGCCCCGTGCCTCCGTCGAGGGGCTACCAGCCACGCTCGGCGAGGCGGTGGGGCGCCGGCAGGTCGGGCACGTTGATGCCGACCATGGCCTCGCCCAGGCCACGGGACGCGTCGGCCACGACCTGCGGGTCGTCGAAGAACGTGGTCGCCTTGACGATGGCGGCCGCCCGCTCACGCGGGTTGCCGGACTTGAAGATGCCGGAGCCGACGAAGACGCCGTCGGCGCCGAGCTGCATCATGAGCGCGGCGTCGGCCGGGGTCGCGACGCCGCCGGCGGTGAAGAGGACGACGGGCAGCTTGCCCGTCGCGGCGATCTCGGCGACGAGCTCGTACGGAGCCTGGAGCTCCTTCGCGGCGACGTAGAGCTCGTCCTTCGCGAGGCCCTTGAGCTGCGCGATCTCCTTCGAGATGGTGCGGATGTGCTTGGTCGCCTCGGAGACGTCGCCGGTGCCGGCCTCGCCCTTCGAGCGGATCATGGCCGCGCCCTCGGTGATGCGGCGGAGGGCCTCGCCGAGGTTCGTCGCGCCGCAGACGAAGGGGACGGTGAAGTTCCACTTGTCGATGTGGTTGACGTAGTCGGCCGGGCTGAGGACCTCGGACTCGTCGATGTAGTCGACGCCGAGGGTCTGCAGGACCTGCGCCTCGACGAAGTGGCCGATTCGGGCCTTGGCCATGACGGGGATGGAGACGGCGGCGATGATCTCGTCGATCATGTCGGGGTCGCTCATGCGGGCGACGCCGCCCTGCGAGCGGATGTCGGCGGGCACGCGCTCGAGGGCCATGACGGCGACGGCGCCGGCCTCCTCCGCGATCTTCGCCTGCTCGACGTCGACGACGTCCATGATCACGCCGCCCTTCAGCATCTCTGCGAGGCCGCGCTTGACCCGGTCGGAGCCGGTCGTGCCGGCGGCGGTCGACGAGGAGGCGGAGGTGGGGACGGAGGTCGGGGTGCTGTCGCTCATGATGCGCCTAGTTTAGGCGCACTCGTCAGGCTGCGGGCCCCGGTGACGCCGCCGGTGCCGAAGTGGCCTCGTCGTGCGGCCACGCCTCGGCGACCGCGGTGCGGACGTCGCCGAGCAGCTGCGTGATCGCCTTCGTGCCCGCCACGATGGGGAAGAAGTTCGAGTCGCCCGCGTAGCGCGGCACGACGTGCTGGTGGAGGTGCGCCGCGATCCCCGCGCCGCCCACGGCTCCCTGGTTCATGCCCAGGTTGAACCCCTGCGCGTGGGACACCTCGGTGAGCACGCGCATGGCCGTCTGCGTCAGCGCCCCGATCTCCGCGACCTCCTCGGGAGTCGCGAGGTCGTAGGTGGAGACGTGCCGGTACGGGCAGACCAGCAGGTGACCCGGGTTGTACGGGAACAGGTTCAGGAGGACGTAGGCGTGGCGGCCGCGGGCGACGACCAGCGCCTCCTCGTCGGGTCGCGACGGCGCACGGCAGAACGGGCACGAGTCGTCGTCGTGCGCGCCCTGCCCGCCGGCGACGTACACGGCGCGGTGCGGAGTCCAGAGTCGCTGGAAGGCGTCGGGCACGCCCGCGAAGTCGCCCGCCGACTCCCCGGGGGCGGGCGTCGCGCCCTCTCCCCCGGAGCCGGCGGGCGTGCTCGCCGTCACCCTCAGACCTGGGCCTTCGTCTCGATGGCCTCGAGGATCTTCGCGACGGCGTCGGCGACGGGCACGCCGTTCTCCTGGGAGCCGTCGCGGTAGCGGAAGCTGACGGCCCCCGCGGCGCGGTCCTCCTCGCCGGCGATGAGCTGGAACGGCACCTTGGACTTCGTGTGCGTGCGGATCTTCTTCGGGAACCGGTCGTCGCCGTGGTCGACCTGGGCGCGCACGCCCTTCTCCTTCAGCTGCGCGACGACGCCGTCGAGGTAGTCGCCGTACTCGTCGGCCACCGGGATCGCGACGACCTGCACGGGCGAGAGCCAGACCGGGAAGGCCCCGGCGTAGTGCTCCGTGAGCACGCCGAAGAACCGCTCGATGGTGCCGAAGAGGGCCCGGTGGATCATGACCGGGCGCTGGCGCGTGCCGTCGGCGGCCGCGTACTCCAGCTCGAACCGCTCGGGCAGGTTGAAGTCGAGCTGCACCGTCGACATCTGCCAGGTGCGGCCGATGGCGTCGCGGGCCTGGACGGAGATCTTCGGGCCGTAGAACGCGGCCCCGCCCGGGTCGGGCACCAGCTCGAGGCCGGACTCCTCCGCGACCTCGCGCAGGGTCGACGTCGCGGTCTCCCAGATGTCGTCGTCGCCGACGTACTTCTCCGGGTCCTTCGTGCTGAGCTCGAGGTAGAAGTCGGTGAGGCCGTAGTCGCGGAGCAGCGACAGCACGAAGGCGAGCGTGCCGGTCAGCTCTTCCTTCATCTTCTCGCGGGTCGTGAAGATGTGGGCGTCGTCCTGGGTCATGCCGCGGACGCGCGTCAAGCCGTGGATGACGCCGGACTTCTCGTTGCGGTAGACCGTGCCGAACTCGAAGAGCCGGAGCGGCAGGTCGCGGTACGAGCGCGGCTGCGACCGGTAGGCGAGGATGTGCATCGGGCAGTTCATGGGCTTGAGGTAGTAGTCGGCGCCCTGGCGGGTGACCTCGCCCTCGTCGTTGCGGGCCTCGTCGAGCTTCATCGCCGGGAACATGCCGTCCTTGTACCAGCCGAGGTGGCCGGAGGTCTCGAACAGGCTGGCCTTGGTGATGTGGGGCGTGTAGACGAAGTCGTAGCCGGCGGCCTCGTGGCGCCGTCGCGAGTAGTCCTCCATCTCGCGGCGGATGATGCCGCCCTTCGGGTGGAAGATCGCGAGCCCGGAGCCGATCTCGTCCGGGAACGAGAACAGGTCGAGCTCGACGCCGAGCTTGCGGTGGTCGCGCTTCGCGGCCTCCTCGAGGCGGGCCTGGTAGGCCCGCAGCTCGTCCTTCGTGGGCCAGGCCGTCCCGTAGATGCGCTGCAGCTGGGGG
Source organism: Frigoribacterium sp. Leaf164 (assembly GCF_001423665.1). NCBI lineage: Bacteria > Bacillati > Actinomycetota > Actinomycetes > Micrococcales > Microbacteriaceae > Frigoribacterium > Frigoribacterium sp. Leaf164. The sequence goes on along the minus strand of NZ_LMOX01000001.1, from coordinate 1,318,814 downwards.
TTCTTCTCCGAGCCGCGCCAGTAGGCGGCGGCCACGCGCATCAGCTTCGTGGCGTTGCCGAGGAGTCGCGTGCTCGGCAGGTGCGGACCGCGGCAGAGGTCGTACCAGACCACGTCGCCGGTCTTCGGGTCGACGTTGTCGTAGACGGTGAGCTCCGCCCCTCCGACCTCGACGGACTCGCCGTCGTCGCCGACGCCGTCGGTGCCGCCCTTCAGCCCCACGAGCTCGAGCTTGTAGGGCTCGTCGGCCAGGAGCTCCCGGGCCTCCGCCTCGGTCACGACGCGACGGCGGAAGCGCTGGCCCTGGCGGATGATCCGCTCCATGCCCTTCTCGATCGCCTTGAGGTCGTCGGGCGTGAACGGCTCGGCGACGTCGAAGTCGTAGTAGAAGCCGTCGGTGACGGGCGGCCCGATGCCGAGCTTGGCCTCGGGGTTGATCGCCTGCACCGCCTGGGCCATGACGTGGGCCGCCGAGTGCCGCAGGATCGAGAGCCCGTCGGGCGAGTCGATCAGGACCGGCTCGACGACGTCGCCGGCGTGCACCTCGGACGCGAGGTCGCGGAGCTCGCCCGCCACGCGGATCGCCACGACGGCCTTGTCGGTGAACAGCTCGAGGCCGGTCGTCGTCTGCGTCACCTCGACCGTCTCCGGGCGGGCGGTGGCGCCGCTGTCGGGGGTGACGCTGGCGTCGGGGGCAGGCTGGTCAGACACGGTCGTGTGCTCCTTGGCGTTCGGGGGACGGCGGCCAGTTTAGCGGCGGGCGACGCCCCTCCCCGCTACGCGGCGAGCTCGACGGCGCAGGCCTCCGCCGCCACCCAGGCGAGCATGCCGCACTTCACGCGCATGACGAACTTCGAGACGCCGTGGAAGGCGACGGCGTCACCGAGCAGCTCGTCGTCGGGCTCGCCCGCCCCGCGGGACCGCATCATGTCGCGGAACGCCCCCACCCGGCCCCGGAGCTCGTCGAGCGTCAGGCCCGGAGCGAGGTCGGCGAGGACGGACGCCGACGCCATCGAGATGCTGCAGCCGGCGCCCTGCCAGCGCAGCGACTCGACGCGGTCCGTGCCGGGGACGAGCGCGACGCGCACGGTGATCTCGTCGCCGCAGGTGGGGTTCCGTTCGTAGTGCTCCGCGCCGGCCCCGGGCAGGTCGCCGTCGCCGTGCCGCGCCTTGGCGTGGTCGAGGATCACCTGCTGGTACAGGGAGTCGAGGGCGCCGCTCATCGGTCTCCCTCCCCGGCCGGGGCCGCCACGCCGTCGTCCGCGCCGAAGTACGCGCGGACCCCGGCGACCCCGGCCAGCAGCCGCGCCACGTCCTCCGTGGTCGTGTACAGGTACGTGCTGGCCCGTGTGGTCGCGGTGACGCCGAGCCGGCGGTGCAGCGGCTGGGCGCAGTGGTGCCCGACGCGCACCGCGATGCCCTGAGCGTCGAGGTACTGCCCGACGTCGTGGGCGTGGACGCCGTCCACGACGAAGCTGGCGAGGCCCGAGCGGGCCACGCCCGCCGGCGGCCCGACGACACGGACGCCGGGGATCGCGGAGAGGCCCCTGACGAGCGACTCGGCCAGCGCCTCCTCGTGCTGCTGGACGCGGTCGAGCCCGACGGCCCGGAGGTACCGGACGGCCTCGGCGAGGGCGACGGCCTGCGAGACCGGCTGCGTGCCGGCCTCGAAGCGCTGCGGGGCGGGCAGGTACTCGGCCGAGTCGAGCGTGACGGTGGTGATCATCGACCCGCCCGTGCGGAAGGGCGGCAGCGCGCCCAGCAGCTCGGCCCTCCCCCAGAGCACCCCGATGCCGGTGGGCCCGAGCATCTTGTGGCCCGAGAACGCGAGGAAGTCGACGTCGAGGGCGCGGACGTCGACGGGGCGGTGGGGCACCGACTGGCAGGCGTCGAGCACGACGAGCGCGCCGACGGCGTGTGCGAGCGCGACGACCTCGTCGACGGGGGCGACCAGCCCGGTGACGTTCGAGACGTGGGCGACGGCCACGACGCGCGTCCGCGGGCCGATCACGGCCGCGGCGTCGGCGGCCGTCCACACGCCGTCGTCGTCGACCGCGACGGCGCGGAGCACCGCTCCCGTCACGGCCGCTAGCTCCTGCCAGGGGACGAGGTTGGCGTGGTGCTCCGCCTCGGTGACGACGATCTCGTCGCCGGGCCGGAGGGCGAACCTGCGGGCGGACTCGCCGCCGCGGCCGTGGGTCGCGTTCGCCATGCCGTAGGCCACGAGGTTCAGGGCGTCCGTGGCGTTCGCCGTCCAGACGACCTCGTCCGCGGAGGCGCCGAGCAGGCCGGCCACGGTCTCCCGCGCCTCCTCGAAGGCCTCGGTCGCCAGGGCGGCGAGCGTGTGCGCGCCGCGGTGCACGGCCGAGTTGGTCGTCTCGAGGAAGGCGCGCTCCGCGTCGAGCACGGCACGGGGCCGCTGCGCGGTCGCGCCGGAGTCGAGGTACGCCAGCGGCTCGCCCGAGACCTCCTGCGCGAGGAGCGGGAAGTCGGCGCGGAGGCGCGTGGCCTCGTCGTCGGAGAGCGGCCCCGGGGAGGCTGTCGTCGCGGCGGCCCGGGGGCCGGCGGTCGTAGAGGTGGTGGTCACGGTGTCCCTTCTCGCCGATCGTACCGAGGGTCGACCACGGCACCGTCGTGCAACGACGCGGGGGCGCCGTGTGTTCCCGGAGGCCGCCCGGCCCGCGCACGCCGCGGTCGGCGTCAGTCGTCGAGCGGCCGCAGCACCCGTCGCAGGAACTGCTGCGTGCGCGCCTCGCGCGGGCGGTTGAGGACGGCGGCCGGCGTGCCGCGCTCGACCACGACGCCGTCGTCCATGAAGACGACCTCGTCGGCCACCCGCCGGGCGAACTCGAGCTCGTGCGTGACGACGATCATCGTCCAGCCCTCCTCCGCCAGCTCCTTCACGACGGTGAGCACGTCGCCGACGAGCTCGGGGTCGAGGGCGGAGGTCGGCTCGTCGAAGAGCAGCAGCTCGGGCCGGAGCGCCAGCGCGCGCACGATGCCCACGCGCTGCTGCTGCCCGCCGGAGAGCTCGACGGGGTAGGCGTCCTCGCGGCCGCCGAGGCCCACGCGCGCGAGCAGACCCCGGGCCTCGCTCCGCGCCTCCTCCGGGTCGCGCCCCTGGACGCGGATCGGCCCCTCGACGACGTTCTGCAGCACGGTCATGTGCGGGAAGAGGTTGAAGTGCTGGAACACCATCGACGACCGGTCGCGGAGGGCGAGCAGCTCGCGCTTCGACGCCCCCGCCCCGAAGTCCAGCACCTGCCCGGTCGAGAGGGCGACGGTGCCGCCGTCGGGCACCTCGAGGCTGTTGAGCGACCGCAGCACCGTGGTCTTGCCCGAGCCGGAGGGCCCGATGATCGCGACCACCTGGCCACGGCGGACGGAGAGGTCGATGCCCTTCAGCACGGCCGTGCCCCCGAACGACTTCGTGAGCCCGGTCACGGTCAGCACGGCGGGGGCGGACGAGGAGGCGCGGGCGGGGCCGGCGGCGGAGGCGTCAGCGGGCGACATGGCGGTCCAGCTTCTTCTCGAGGGCGCCCTGGCCGGTCGACAGGGCGAGGCAGATGACCCAGTAGACCAGGGCGGCCTCGAGGTACAGCAGCATGAACTCGTTCGAGACCGTCGCGATCTGCTGTGCCTGCCGGAAGAGCTCGGTGACGAGGATCAGCGAGGCGAGCGAGGTGTCCTTGACGAGCGAGATGAACGTGTTCGAGAGCGGGGGCACGGAGACGCGCGCCGCCTGCGGCAGCACGACGCGCCGCAGCGCGAGCGAGCGCGACATGCCGATCGTGTGCGCCGCCTCCCACTGGCCGCGCGGCACCGACTGGATCGCCGCCCGGATCACCTCGGCGCCGTAGCCGCCCACGTTGAGCGAGAACGCGATGATCGCGCTCGGCCAGGGGTCGAGGCGCACGCCGATCGACGGCAGCCCGTAGAAGACCACGAACAGCTGCACGAGGAGGGGCGTGCCCCGGATGACCGAGACGAAGACGCGGGCCGGCCACCGCAGCCAGCGCGTCGGCGACAGCCGCATGAGGGCGACCACCAGGGCGATGACGAGCCCGATGGCCATGGAGGCGAGGGCCAGCGGGATCGAGGCCACGAGGGCGCCCGACACGATCGGCCAGAGCGACCGCCAGAAGAGGTCGGACGACGGCACGGGCTACTCGCTGACGTCGCTGCCGAAGTACTTCTCGGAGATCGAGGCGAGCGTGCCGTCGGCGCGCAGCTCGTCGAGGGCGTCGTCGATCGCGGCGACGAGGTCGTCGGACCCCTTCGCGACCACGAAGGCGCTCTCGGAGACGTCGTCGGTGGTGGCGCCGACCTTGACCGCGGCCGCGGCCGTCGGGTCGGTCTGCTGGTAGTCGAGGAAGGTCAGCTCGTCGTTGACCGTGGCGTCGATGCGCCCCTGCTCGAGGAGGGCGATCGACTGCGCCCAGCCCTCGACGACCTCGACGTCGGCGCCGGCGTCCTTGGCGGTGGTGTACCAGTTGCTCGACTGCGACTGCGCGGTGGTCTTGCCGTCGAGGTCGGCGAGCGACGTGATGGAGGTGTCGTCGGCCGGCACGATGACCACGCCGCGGCTCACCGTGTACGGGGCCGAGAAGTCGTACTTGGCCTCGCGCTCGTCGGTGATCGAGACCTGGTTGGCGATGAGGTCGAAGCGGCCCGCGTCGAGGCCCGCGAAGATCGCGTCCCACTGGGTCTCCTGGAACTCGGGCGTGACTCCCAGCTTCTCGGCGACGGCGGTGACGACCTCGACGTCGTAGCCGGTGAGCTCGCCGGAGCCGTCCTCGTGGAAGGTGAACGGCTTGTAGGTGCCCTCGGTGCCGACGACGAGCTTCCCGGCGTCCTGCACGTCGGCGAGGGTCGTGCCCTCCCCCGCCGCGGCGGTGCTGCTGCCGGTCGGCGCGCTGACCACGCCGTCGGTCGACGCGGGGGCGCAGGCGCTGAGGCCGAGCACGGAGGCGGCGACGACGCCGGTGAGGGCGACGGTGCGGGCGGTGCGGGCGAGGCGGGTGCGGGGCGCGGTGATCTTCACGTCGGACTTCCTGGTCGGGGGTGCTCCTGCGCCCGGGTCGGGCGTGGCTCCCGACACTAACCGCGCGTCGCCCCCGCTGATTCCCGATGACGCCGCGTCTCGTCGTCGAGCCTCACGTGCACGTGCCGGACGTCGTCGGCGGCGACCGCGACGAGGGAGAGCGACAGCGACCCGAGCCAGCGGCCGTCGAGCAGGTCGGAGCGCACCAGGGCCTCCGGGTCGCGCTCATCGAGCGCCGTGCTCTCGCGGAGCACGTCGAGCCACGGCCCCCACGAGGAGCCCGCGTCGGCGAGGGCGTCGAGACCGCCGAGCCCGTCCGCCCGGCCCTCGGCGGGCGGCGGCCCCGTGGGCGCCTCCGCCGCGCGGAACCGCGGGGCCCAGCGAGCCACGCGCGGCACCGACGGGTCGTCCACCGCCCCGTGCGTGAGCACGTGCACCCCCGGGGCGAGCCGCTCGGCCCTGAGGGCGGAGCCGTCCCACGAGGTCACCGACGCCCCCTCCAGGTCCGCCGTGAGGAGCGTGAAGGGACGCTGGCGCGGACGCCCGGCGGGCAGGTCGCCGTCGGCCGCCGCGCGGAGCGGCAGCACCCCTCGGGTCTCCCACCCGCCCTCCGGCTCCGGCGGCCGCTCGTGCCGGTTGAGGACGACGGAGGCGCGGGCCGGGCCCGTCGCCGTGGCCAGCCAGGCCCCGCCGGCCTCCCGGTCGTGGACGCCCTGCACCCGCTCGCCGAGCTCGGGCCACCAGGCGGCCGGAGGATCCCACGGGCGGTCGGCGGCCTCGTCGCGGAGGCCGAGGAACACCACGGGCCAGGGGCCGGACGGGGCGACGGAGACGACGACTGTGCACACGGGGAGGCTCCTCGGCCGGGTCGGGGGCGCGACCACCCCGGGATGGGGCATCGTGGAGGCAGCAACGCTACCGGGCCGCCGGCGCTTCCCCGACGGCCCCCGACGTCAGGGGAACCGTGACCGGACAGACCGACCGTGGCCAGCACCGACGAGACGACGACGGCGAGGGCGCCCGGCGCCTCACGGTCGTGGTCGGCGTCTCGGGCGGGATCGCCGCGTACAAGGCGGTCAGCGTCGTCCGCGGCCTCGTCGTCCGGGGCCACGACGTCCACGTCGTCCCGACGGAGGCGGCCCTGCGGTTCGTGGGCCTGCCCACCTTCGAGGCCATCAGCCGCAACCCGGTGCACACCTCCGTCTTCGACGACGTCGCCCAGGTGCGCCACGTCGCGCTCGGCCAGGCGGCGGACCTCGTCGTCGTCGCGCCGGCGACGGCCCACACCCTCGCGGCGATCGCGCACGGGCTCGCCGACGACCTCCTCGGCACGACGATCCTCGCGAGCACGGCTCCCCTGGTCGTCGCCCCCGCCATGCACACCGAGATGTGGCGGAACGCCGCCACCGTCGCGAACGTCGAGCTGCTGCGCTCGCGGGGCGTGGTCGTGGTCGGCCCCGACGACGGGCCGCTCACCGGTGGCGACAGCGGGCCGGGTCGGCTCAGCGAGCCGGACGTGATCGTCGAGGCCGCGCTCGCGGCCGTTGCCGGGGCCGAGGAGGCGCGCCCCCGTGACCTGGCGGGTCGCCGCGTCGTCGTGACGGCCGGCGGCACCCGCGAGCCCCTCGACCCCGTGAGGTTCCTCGGCAACCGGTCGAGCGGTCGACAGGGGCTCGCCCTGGCCCGGGCCGCCGCGTCCCGCGGAGCTGCCGTGACCCTCGTGGCCGCGCACCTGGACGACGACGTCGCCCGGGCGGCGGCGCTCCTCCCCGGCGTCGAGGTCGTGGCGGCGGGCACCGCGAGCGAGCTGCTCGACGCGACCACCGCCTCCTCGATCGGGGCCGACGTCGTCGTCATGGCGGCGGCGGTCGCCGACTACCGCCCCGTCGAGGTGGCCGCGTCGAAGATCCGCAAGGACGACCGGGGCGACGAGCTGACGCTCCGCCTGGTCAGGACGACCGACGTGCTCGCGGCCCTCAGCGCCTCACGGCCGGCCGACCAGGTCGTCGTCGGCTTCGCCGCCGAGACGGCCACGTCGCCCGGGGAGCTGCTCGACCTCGGGCGCCGGAAGCTCGCCCGCAAGGGCTGCGACCTGCTGGTGCTCAACCCGGTCGGCTGGTCGACCGGCTTCGGCACCGACGACTCCGACGTCGTCGTGCTGGGCGCCGGGGGCGACGAGGTCGGCCGCCTGGCCGGGACGAAGGACGAGGTGGCGCACCTCGTGCTCGACGCCGTCCTCGCGACGGGGCGACTCGACCTCGGCCTCGGCGGTGGCGGCGTCGCCTGAGGCGGCCGCCCGTGCCGCGGCGTCGTCGGCGCGCTGGTGCAGCCAGATGACGAGCACCACGCTGAAGACGACGAGCACCGTCCACGAGCCGATCTTCGACGGGTGCACGATCGACCAGCCGTCGGCCTGGGAGGCGTAGGCCCAGGCCCCGACGAGGGTCGCCGCGTTCTCCGCGAGCCAGATGAAGACGGCGATGAGCGCGAACGAGACGAGGAGCGGCATGCGACGGACCCTCCCCCGGACGGTGAAGGCGACCCGGTGCCGGCCGAGGAGGAGGACGGCCACCGCCATCAGCGGCCACCGGACGTCGGGCAGCCAGTGGTTCGTGAGGAAGTTCAGGTAGAAGGCGGCCGCGAGGGCCAGCGCCGGGCCCGTCCGCACGCGGTCGACCCGGAGGTCGAGGCGCCGCCAGGCCTGGCAGACGTAGCTCCCGACGGCCGCGTACATGAAGCCGCTGTAGAGCGGCACGTCGGCCACGCGGAGGACCCCCTCGTCGGGGTAGGACCACGAGCCGACGGCGACCTTGACCACCTCGAGGCCGAGGCCCAGGAGGTGGAAGGCGCAGATCACCAGCAGTTCGCGGCGGCTCTCGAGCCGCCCGACGACGAAGGCCGCCTGCACGGCGACGCACCAGACGAGCATCGCGTCGTACCGCGGGATCCCCACGTCGACGACCGAGGTGACGGCGAGGCCGACGAGCACGGCGACGGCGAAGGCGCAGGAGAGGGCCTGCTGCACCGCGAAGGCGACGAGGTCGCGGAGGGCCTCGACGGCCCGGTCGCGGGACGGCGCTCGGCGACCCGCGGTCGGGGAGCCGGCGGGCAGGGGGCCGGAGGCGGGCGTGGCGGGCATGTCGGCGACGCTACGGGCGGCGACGCCCGCCCCGGATCGGCCCGGAGGACCACCGTGGTCCTCCCGGCGGACGACCGCTCCTGCGCCCCGGGCTCGCCCGTTCACCTCGGTGTGCCACCATGCCCCCGTGAGCAAGAAGATCGATGCAGCCCTCAAGACCCTGGTCAAGGCCCTCGAGCACCACGGCGAGGTGATGGGAGACCGGCCGCTCTCGGCGAAGAAGGCGGGGCGCGCCACCGAGCGCGTGCGCCAGGCGGCCGCCGAGTACACGCTGGTCGTGGCCGACAAGACCGGTCAGCCGAACCCGTTCGTCGACTTCCTCGACCCCGAGACCGTGCGCTCGCTGCGGGGCGAGCGCGACGCCATCGCGGCGAAGAAGGGCACGGGCTCGACCGAGCCCTCGTCCTCCTCCTGACCCCGGGGGCCGCCGGCGCCGTCAGCCGAACGGCACGACGGCGACGGCCCGCGGCGTGAACGCCACGTGGACGGACTCGCCGACCTCGCGCCGCTCGTGCGCGCGGTGGTCGAGCACGACGACGTCGTCGGGCGACGTCCGGACCTTCGTGCGGCAGACCGCGCCGAGGAACGACACCGACTCGACGACGCCCGCGACCCCGCGGTCGGCGAACGTGACGTCCTCCGGGCGCACGTAGGCCCACGCCTCCCCGTCGTCCGGGGAGCCGACGGCGGCGACCTCCTGCCCGGGCAGCCGCACCCGCCCGTCGACGACCTCGGCCCGCAGCCGGTTGCTCGACCCGACGAACTCCGCGACGAACCGCGTCGCCGGCGCCGAGTACAGCTGCTCGGGCGTGCCGATCTGCTCGATCGCGCCGGCCCGCATCACGGCGACCCGGTCGGCGACGGCCAGGGCCTCCTCCTGGTCGTGCGTCACGAAGAGGGTCGTGATGGCGAGCTCGCGCTGCAGACGACGGATCTCCTCGCGCAGCTGCACCCGCACCTGCGCGTCGAGCGCGCTGAGCGGCTCGTCGAGCAGCAGCACGCGGGGCCGCGTGACGAGCGCCCGGGCGAGGGCGACGCGCTGCTGCTGGCCGCCCGAGAGCTGGTGAGAGAACTGGCCGCCCAGCTCCCCGAGGCCCACCAGGTCGAGCATCTCGGCGGCGCGGGTCGCCCGCTCGGCCCGCGCTACGCGCCGCGTGCGGAGCCCGAACTCGACGTTCTGCTGCACCGTCAGGTGCGGGAAGAGCGAGTACGCCTGGAAGACCATGCCGACGTCCCGGCGGTGCGTCGGCACGTCGACGACGTCGCGCCCGTCCACCGTGATGCGGCCCTCGGTGACCGTCTCGAGCCCCGCGAGGGTGCGCAGTGCCGTCGTCTTGCCGCAGCCCGAGGGGCCGAGGAGGGCGACGAGCTCCCCCGGCGCGAGGTCGAGGTCGACGCCGCGGAGCGCGACGTGGCCCGCGTACTCCTTGACCACGCCGCGGAGGGCGACCGCGGCGCCCGCGGTCGACGTCGTCCGGGCGCCCGCGGCCGCGGAGCCTCGACCGGTCGGTGACGGGGCCGAGGAGGCGGTGGTCGGGTCGACGGGGGCGGTGGCGGTCACGGGAGGGCCTTCCGGGCGGGAGCTGGGGCGGGGGCCGCGACGTCGCGGCCGGGGAGGACGGGGCGGCCCGCGCCGGCGGAGCCGACCCTGCCGATGACGGCGAGCAGCAGGAACGCGAGCAGGAGGGCGAGCAGGGCGAGGATGACGGCCGCGAAGGGGTCGCTGCGCGAGACCTGGACGAGCGACGTCTGCAGCGTCACCCGGTTCAGCAGGCTGGCGATCGTGTACTCGCCCAGGACGACGGCCACCGTGATGAACGCCGCGGCCAGGAGCCCGCGACGGAGCGACGGCACCACCACACGGAGGAGGGTCGCGACGCCGCCGGAGCCGAGGGTCCGGGCCGCCTCGGTGAGGGTGCGGAGGTCGGTGGCGGCCAGGTCGGCCTGGACGGCGCGGTGCGCGTAGGGCAGGACGGTGACCCCGTAGGCCAGCGCGAGGGTCCAGGCCCCCGAGCCGGCGACCCGCGAGACGACCGAGTACACCGGGGCCAGCCCGACGACGAGCACGATCGCCGGCACCGTGACGGGCACGAGGCAGACGAACTCGAGGGGCCGCACCAGCGCCGGGTACCGCAGGTGCACGACGACCATCGTCGGCACGAGCAGCACGAGCACGAGCACGGCCGTCACCGCCGCGAGGACGAGGCTGTTCGTGACGCCCTCGACGAGGGAGCGGTACGCCCTCTCGTTCTCGGGGGCGGCGAGGGCGGTCCAGTGCCCCAGGTCGTGGCCCGTCCCGTCCGCCGAGCGGAGGGAGAACGCGACCATGGCCGCGATCGGGACGGCGAAGACGGCGCCGACCACGGCGAGGACGGCCTTCCGCAGCGCCGTCCCGGGTTCCCCGCGTCGGCGGGTCACCGCTGCCACCGCTCCGTGCGGCGCTGGAGCAGCGAGTAGAGCGTCATGAGCACGACCATGACGACGACCATGCCGAGCGCGAGCACGCCGGCGACGTGCTCGCGGCCCAGCACCGTCTCGCTGACCAGCGCCGCGCGGATCTGCAGGGGCACGATCTGGGCGCCCTGGCTGATCAGCGCTGCGGCGGTCGCGTACGAGGAGAAGGCGTTCGCGAAGAGCAGCAGCACGCTGCCGACGAAGGCCGGTGCGAGCACGGGCACGACGACGCGGAGCAGGTGCTCGCGCCGCGTCCCGCCCAGGGTGGCCACCGCCTCCTGCCACTGGGGCTTGAGCCCCGTGACGGCCGGCATGAAGGTGATGACCATGAGCGGCACCTGGAAGTAGACGTAGGGCAGCAGCAGCCCGGGCACCTGGTAGAACCAGACGCCGCCGGCGAAGACGTCGACGCCCAGCCGGGTGAGCAGCAGCTGGGTGACGACGCCCTGGATCCCGATGGTGGCCGTGAAGGCGAAGGCGAGCATGACGCCGCCGAACTGCGCGAGGACGCTCGCGGCCGAGTCGACGAGGCTGCGGACGAGGCCGTCCGGGCGGAGGGCGGTGAGTCCCCAGCAGACGACGGCGCCGACGACCGCGCCGACGACGGCGGTGATCCCCGACACGAGCGCGGAGCTCCCGAAGGCGCGGAGCACGTGGGGCTCGCCGAGGGCGGTGAGCGCCGAGAGGCTGGGTCGGCCGTCGCCCGTCACGAAGCCGGTGCCCAGCGCGACGACGCAGGGCACGGCGAGGAAGAGCAGGACGTAGACCGCGAACGGGGTCAGGGCCCACCACGCCGCCGGACGGCGCCGGGCCCGAGGGGGCCGGGCGCCGTCGACGCGGTCGCGGTCGGCCGCGGGGGGCCTCCCCTCGACGAGCGCGACCACGATCAGCCGATCGCCTGCGCCCAGGTGCCGGCGAGCAGCGCGGAGGCGGCCTCGGTCTGCTCGGTCGTCAGCTGCACGGTGTCGGCCGGCTGCTCGCCGACGGCGTCGAGGGCGTCCTGGTCGACGGTGCCGGCCTCGGTCATCGCGGCCAGGCGCACGGGGTACGCCCCGGCGGCGAGGTACAGGTTCTGGGCCTCGTCGCTCATGATGAACTCCTGCCACAGGCGCGCGGCGGCGGGGTGGGGCGCGTCGACGTTGACGGCCTGGTTGTAGTAGCTGCCGAGCGCCGTCCCGGGCAGCACGGCCGTCCTCCAGTCGCGCCCTCCCGCGTCGGCCGCGGCCGCGAGGTTGTTGTAGCTCCAGTCGAAGACGACGGGCGTCTCGCCCGAGGCGATCGTGGCGGGGGTCGGGTCGGTGGGCAGGAAGTTGCCCGCGTCGGCGAGCTCGCCGAACCAGCTGACCCCGGCGCTGACGTCGTCGGCGCTGCCGCCGTCCTGGAGCGCCGCCCACTGGACGGCCGCCGCGGCCGCGCCGGCCTGGGTCGGGTCGCCGTTGATCGCGACCTTCCCCCTGTACTCGGAGCCCAGCAGGTCGTCGAGGGTCTCCGGCTCGGGCACGGCGTCCGCGTCGTAGCCGACGGACATCAGGCCGGTGTAGTCGTAGACCCAGGCGCCGTCCGCGTCCTTGTGGTCGTCGGCGATGTCGTCCCACGTCGCGACCTTGTACTTCGCGAACTGGTCGAGGTTCGCGAGCGTCACGGCCGAGCCCAGGTCGAAGACGTCGGGCGCGGTGTCCTGCCCGGCGAGGTTCTTCGCCGCCGTGATCTCTTCCGCGCTCGAGACGTCGGGGCTGTCGCTGTTGACCGTGATGTCGTACTCGGCTTCGAAGGCGTCGATGATCTTCCCGTAGTTGGCCCAGGTGTCGGGCAGGGCGATCACGTTGAGCTCGCCCTCGGCCTCGGCGGCCGCGACGAGGGCGTCCATGCCCCCGAGGTCCTCCGCGCTGGTGGCGGTCGCGGCGGTGCCGGAGGCGGCGTCGTCGCCCGCGGCGTCGGCGGCTGTGCAGCCCGCGAGGCCGAGGGCGAGGACGGTGAGCGCCGCGGCGGCGGCGAGGGGGCGGGTCGGGGTCACGGTGTCCTCCAGGTGCGGGGCCGCGGGCGGCCGCCGGTCGTGCGGCCGGTCGTGCTGACCGGCCCGCGAGCACCGTAGGGAGCGAGGACGACGAGGAGGCGGCGCCCCGGTGACGGGACGGTGGACGCCGGGTGGCCGTCCGAGCGGGCCGCCCTCAGCCCCGCGAGTAGCGGACGACGACGCCCGGTGACACCGTCACGCGGTCGGGCTCGCGCTCGGCGAGGCCGGGCAGGCCCGCCGCGGCCAGGAGCCCGTCGTCGAGGCGCGTGACCGTGCCCGTGCGGAAGGTCCACGGCTCGTGCGCGCGACGCCACCAGCCGGTGACTCCGCGGCGTGCGGTGTGGACCCCCCAGCGGTCGGAGAGGAACCTCGTCGTCTCGTCGGCGTCGGCCGTGCGCGGGGCGACCGTCTCGGGGACGAGGGCGACCCGGACGACCGAGCCCGCGCCTCCTGCCCGGCGCTGCGTGCGGTGGGCGACGTCGTCGTCACGCACCCGGCTCCCGGCCCGGGCCCAGACGTAGGGCAGGCCGATCAGCCGAGCCGCGACCACGGCGGGCGCGTGCTGGGTGTCGATCGAGCGGTACGCGATGCCTCGACGGCCCTCGTCGTCGACGGTCGCGAGCTGGACGACGATCTCGGTCATGGTGCCGAGCCGCCCCAGGCGCGGCAGCGGCGGCACGGTGCTGTCGACGAAGCGGTAGGCGGCGAGGCTCGCCCAGGCCGCCCCGTCGTGCAGGTCGGGCCTCGTGCCCCGGGGCACCAGCGGCGCCGCGAGGGCGGGGTCGACCGCCCAGTGCAGGCCGACGACGTCGCGCCAGTCGTGCTGGGTGACGGGGCGGTGCGGCAGCGGCGGGGCGGCGGGCATGCTCCGATGCTGCTCCCCCGGAGCGGGTGACGGTACGGTCACGGGATGAGCGACACGCCCCCTCCCGCCCCCACCACCGCGTCGTTGGCCATCACCGCCGGCATCGCCTTCCTCGGCCTCGTCTTCGCGGCGGAGGCGCTGCTCTCCCCCGACGGCTCGTGGGTGACCATCGTCGTCGGGGCGGTCATCGCCGTGGTCTACGGCGTGCGGACCGTGCTGGCCGTCCGTCGACGGCGGGCCGCGAAGGCGGGCTGAGCGCCGACGTCGGCCCGCCCGGTGGACGCTGTCGAGCCGTGGTGACCACGACGGGTGCGGCGGAGGCACCGCGGGCCTAGGCTCCTGCCACCGGAGGCCCGGACCCCGGCGGGCTCGGCACCGTGCCGGGCCGGTGCACGCACAGGGGGTCCCCGTGGACAGGTTCGTCGTCTCGCTCTCGCTCGTGGCCGCGGTCGGCCTCGGAGCTCTCGCCCCGGCCTCGGCCCAGGCCGCGCCTCCGCCCGTCGTGTCGTCGGCCGCCGCGGTGCCGGCCGCGACGGCGACGGGCTCGGTCTCCGTCCGGCTGCTGCGGTCGTCGGGCACGACCCTCGGCCTCCCGGGGGCCAGGGTCCGCCTCGTGGGAGCCTGGCCCTTCGAGCGGGAGGCGACCACCGACTCCACCGGGGCCCTGACCTTCGCCGACGTGCCCGTGGGCTCGCGCTACTGGGTCTCCGTGACCCCGCCGCCGACCGCCGGCCACGGTCGTCGGACACCGGTCATGGCCACCGACCTCACCGTCCGCGCGGGCGCGTCGACGGCGGCCGACGTGACGCTCCCCGTCGGGGGCACCCTGGGGGGCCGGCTGGTCGGCCCGTGGCCCACGCCGCCGGCCGGGCTCACGGTCGAGGTCTACGGCAACCGGACCGGCACCTCCCTCACCTCCGTCACCGACGCCGAGGGGCGCTACTTCTTCTCCGGCATGCCCACGGACCTCTACACGGCCACGGTCGTCGCCGCCCCGGGTGGGGTGCCCACCGTGTGGCGACAGGACGTCGAGGCCGAGACCGCCACGACGCCGGCGAGCCACGTCGCCGCGGCTCCCCGGTACGTCCACACGACGTACGACCTCCAGGTCGTCGTCGACGAGCCCGACCCGGTGAACGCCCCGGGCCCGGACCTCGACGGCGCCGTCGTGACCATCACCGACACGGTGACCGGGGCCGTCATGACGCAGGCCCTCGACGCCACGAGCTCGCCCCGCAAGGTCGCTCAGTTCATCGTGCCGAGCGGTCGCTACACGGTGGGCGTCGAGACGGCGTCGCACCAGCGCTGGTGGTGGGCGGGGCAGTACGTGCCCGTCCCGCTCGTGCGGAGCGCGGCGGAGGCGGTGCCGATCTCGGTCACGTACGGGGCCGATCAGTCGACCGACGTCTTCCTGGCGCCGCAGTCGCCCACGCCGTGACGGGCGGCTGGCCGTGATGTCGGGTGAGGGCATGAAAAAACCCCGGCGGACCGGGGTTCTGTCGACATGCTCTGTCGAGAGGTGTTCTGTGTGGGCGATACCGGGCTCGAACCGATGACCTCTTCCGTGTGAAGGAAGCGCGCTACCAACTGCGCCAATCGCCCCTGCGGGACTCGTCGATGCTAGTGCATCGGGGCGGCCCGGCGCCATTCGAGGCCCCGGCGAGGGCGGGCCCGACCCTGCTGATGAGGGCCTCCAAGACACGAACATGCCTCAATTTGTTTTCTGCCCCGGGTCTGGGTATTGTTCTTTTGCACGCAGAAATGCAAAGCGAAATGCGGATGTGGCGCAGTGGTAGCGCATCACCTTGCCAAGGTGAGGGTCGCGAGTTCGAATCTCGTCATCCGCTCGAGTGTAATGCTCACCAGAGGGTGGTCCACCGACTGGTGGCTCCCCCTCTGGGAGCTGCTCGTATGGTGGAGTGGCCGAGAGGCGAGGCACCGGCCTGCAAAGCCGTTCACGCGGGTTCAAATCCCGTCTCCACCTCCATGCCGTCAAGACTCCGGTCTATGATGTCGTGATCAACTGAATACGTCGCCTCGGCGACATGCATGAGCGATTGGCGCAGCGGTAGCGCGCTTCCCTGACACGGAAGAGGTCGCTGGTTCGATCCCAGTATCGCTCACACAGAGAAAGCCCCCGGTTCGCCGGGGGCTTTCGTCGTTCCCGGGGGTTAGTTCGTTCCCGAGGGCTTTCCTCGATCTCATGGGCTGTCGGCCTCCGAGGAGCGTTCCGTCCTCCCCCGAGGGCACCGTCCGCCTCAGCCGCCTCAGCCGTGTCCGCCGCATGTCTCGTCGTATCGAACGTCCTCGGGTGGCCTCGCGCGCCTCCCGGCGTTCCTGCGGGGCGCAGCAGCCCGCCTGCGCGGCTCGGGAGCTCCCCCACCCACAGACGAAGGACGGCCCCGGTCGTGGTGACCGGGGCCGTCCTGGTGGAGCAGCGGTGACGAGCTAGGCGCGCGAGTTCTCGAGCACGTAGCCTTCTTCGCCGTGCAGCGCGAGGTCGATGCCCGCGACCTCGTCCTCGTTCTTGACGCGGAAGCCGATCGTCTTCTCGATGGCCAGGCCGATCAGGAAGGCGAGCACGAACGAGTAGGCCATGACGGCGAGGGCCGAGAGCGCCTGGATGCCCAGCTGGCGGAACGAGCCGGAGAAGATCAGGCCCGAGCCGTTGGCGAAGAAGCCGAGGTACAGCGTGCCGAGGAGGCCGCCGACGAGGTGGATGCCCACGACGTCGAGGGAGTCGTCGAAGCCGAGCTTGAACTTGAGGTCGATCGCCAGGGCGCAGACGGCGCCGGCGACGACGCCGAGCACGATGGCCCAGAACGGCGACAGGGCGGCACAGGCCGGCGTGATCGCGACGAGGCCGGCGACGGCGCCCGAGGCGGCTCCGACCGAGGTGGCCTTGCCGTCCTTGACCTTCTCGACGACGAGCCAGCCGAGGATGGCGGCCGCGGGGGCGGCGATCGTGTTGAGGAAGGCGAGGGCGGCGACGCCGTCGGCGGCGAGCTCGGAGCCGGCGTTGAACCCGAACCAGCCGAACCAGAGGAGGCCGGCGCCCAGCAGCACGAAGGGCGGGTTGTGGGGCTTGTCGGCGCCCTTGGCGAAGCCGACGCGCTTGCCGAGCACCAGGGCGAGGGCCAGGGCGGCGGCGCCCGCGTTGATGTGGACGGCCGTGCCGCCGGCGAAGTCGATGACGCCCATGCTGGCGATCCAGCCGCCGTCGACGACCGAGCCGTCCTCGCCGAGGGTGAAGTTGAAGACCCAGCTCGCGACGGGGAAGTACACGACCGTGGCCCAGACGCCGGCGAAGATCATCCACGCGCCGAACTTGGCGCGGTCGGCGATGGCGCCCGAGATGAGGGCGACGGTGATGATCGCGAACGTCGCCTGGAAGGCGGCGAAAGCGATGGTCGGGTAGTCGCCGACCGGCGCCGCGCTCTCCTGGAAGAGCGAGTCGAGGCTGAACATCGACGGGTCGAAGCCGAAGACGCCGTCCCACCCGATGTAGGTGTCGGTGCCCGCGGGGCCCTGGGGGCCGTTCGAGAACGCGATGGAGTAGCCGAAGAGCACCCAGAGGACGCCGATCAGGCCCATGGCCCCGAAGCTCAGCATCATCATGCTGATCACGCTCTTGGCCTTGACGAGGCCGCCGTAGAAGAACGCCAGGCCGGGCGTCATGAGCAGCACGAGTGCCGCGCAGATCAGCATGAAGGCGGTGTTGCCTTGATCCATGTGTGTGTCACCTCTCGAGTTCTGACAAGCCAGGGAGGCACCGGCCGCCCCGACCGTGGGGGTGCCACGGGCTGTGCGGGACGATGCGGGTGGTGCCGCCCTCAGTGTCTCGACGAGGTGTTTCGGGTCGTGTGCCGTCGTGTTTCGGGGATGTAACACGTATCGCGCGACTGTGAACAACGTGTTTCGCCCGCCTCGGGAAGGCCTCCGAGGTCGGGGCCCAAGGGGCGACGTCGCCGCGCGCCCCGGACGTCAGTCAGTGCGCCGACGTGAGCGCCACGAGCCTCGAGGTGGCCCGTAGGTACTTCTTCCGGTAGCCGCCGGCCAGCATCTCGTCGCTGAACACCGTGTCGAGCGGTGCGCCGGACGCCACGACGCGCACCTGCGCGTCGTACAGCCGGTCGACGAAGGCCACGAAGCGGAGCGCGTCCGTCTGGCTCGTGAACGGCCGGACGTCTCGCAGGGCGACCCCGTCGAGGCCGTCGATGAGCTTGACGTACCGGCTCGGGTGCACCGACGAGAGGTGCGCGACGACGGCCGCGAAGTCGTCCACCGACACCGTGCCCGGCAGGGAGGCCACCGCGGCGTCCAGGTCGTCGACCGTGTGGGCCTTCGCCTCGACCTCCCGACGGCGGTAGTCGTCACCGTCGATGCGGAGGGTGCGGAAGCGGTCGGAGAGCCCCTGGATCTCGCGGAGGAAGTCCGCCGCCGCGAACCGGCCCTCGCCGAGGGCCGCCGGCGGCGTGTTCGAGGTCGCGGCGATCCGCGTCCCGCCCTCGGCGAGGTCGCCGAGCAGCCGCGTCATCATCATCGTGTCGCCCGGGTCGTCGAGCTCGAACTCGTCGATGCAGACCAGGGAGGCGCCCTCCAGCTGGCGAGCGGCGCCCGCGTACCCGACGGCGCCGACCAGGGCCGTGTACTCGATGAACGTCCCGAAGTAGCGACGCCCCGTGGTCCGGTTGAAGAGAGCGGCGAGCAGGTGGGTCTTGCCGACGCCGAAGCCGCCGTCGAGGTAGAGGCCGGGGAGCACGTCGGGAGAGTCCGCGCGTCGGCGGAACAGGCCGCGTCGTGCGGGACGCTCGGCGGCGCCGCCGAAGCCGGCCACCGCCTCCACCGCCTCCGCCTGCGACGGGAAGGCCGCGTCGGGCACGTAGTTCTCGAGCGACGCCCCGTCGAACTGCCGGGGCGGGACGAGCTCGGCGACGATCTCGGCGCCCGTGATCGTGGGGGCGCGCTCGGTCAGCGCGACGCGGGCGGTGAGGGGATCTGGTGACATCGGGCGACCTCGCAGGCAGGGGACCAGGGGGCGACGCACGTCGGGGGCCTGGCCGCGGTGTGCGTCGGGGCGATCTGTGTCAGAGTCGGAGGGGCGCCCGGACGACGCTCACGCCGTGTGCGTAGCCTCGACGGTGACCCGGGCCCGAGTCTAGCCACCGGGCACCGGCGCCCGACCGCAGCGCCCGCCGCGCTGCACCCGAGATCGTCCGCCGTCGCCGGCGGCGCTCCGTCCCCGCGACGGAGAGACACAGCAGGAGGCACCCATGGTCGTCGAGCACGACGCAGCACCGAAGTTCCAGGAGTTCGCGCACCCCGAGCGCCTCGTCAGCACCGACTGGCTGCAGGAGCACCTCGGCACGCCGGGGCTCGTCGTCGTCGAGTCCGACGAGGACGTGCTGCTCTACGAGACCGGGCACATCGCCGGCGCCGTCAAGATCGACTGGCACCTCGACCTCAACGACCCCGTGCAGCGCGACTACGTCGACGGCGAGGCCTTCGCGGCGCTCATGTCGCGCAGCGGCGTCACGCGCGACTCGACGATCGTCGTCTACGGCGACAAGAACAACTGGTGGGCGGCCTACGCCCTCTGGGTGTTCTCGCTCTTCGGCCATGAGGACGTGCGCCTGCTCGACGGCGGCCGCGCCGCGTGGGAGGCGGAGGGCCGTGAGTACACCACCCAGGCCCCGAGCCCGGAGCCGACCGACTACCCCGTGGTCGAGCGCGACGACACCGTGATCCGTGCCTACAAGGACGACGTGCTCGCCCACCTCGGCCGGCCCCTCATCGACGTGCGCTCCCCCGAGGAGTACTCGGGCCAGCGCACCACCGCCCCCGCCTACCCGGAGGAGGGCGCCCTGCGCGCCGGCCACATCCCCAGCGCCCAGAACGTGCCGTGGGGCAAGGCCGCGGCCGACGACGGCCGCTTCCGCGGGCGCGCGGAGCTCGACGCGATCTACCGCGACGGCGCCGGCCTCGCCGACGGGGACTCCGTCGTGGCCTACTGCCGCATCGGCGAGCGGTCGAGCCACACCTGGTTCGTGCTGCACCACCTGATGGGCTTCGAGGACGTCCGGAACTACGACGGCTCGTGGACCGAGTGGGGCAGCGCCGTGCGCGTCCCGATCGTGCAGGGCACCGAGCCCGGCGCCGTCCCGGCTCGATGACGGCCGTGGCCGACACCGCGGCCGGCGCGGGCGACCTGCCCGCCTCGCTCGCCGAGATCCGTGACGAGTTCCTCGCCCTCGAGGTGCGGGACCGCCTCCAGCTGCTGCTCGAGTTCTCGAACGAGCTGCCGGCGCTGCCCGCCGAGTACGAGGGCCACCCCGACCTGCTCGAGCGCGTCGAGGAGTGCCAGTCGCCGGTCTTCATCTTCGTCGAGGTCGTCGACGGCGTCGTCGCGATGCACGCCACGGCCCCCCGTGAGGCGCCGACGACGCGCGGCTTCGCGTCGATCCTGGCGCAGGGCCTCACGGGCCTGACCGCCCAGCAGGTCCTCCGGGACGTGCCGGACGACTACCCCCAGACGATCGGCCTGGTCGAGGCCGTCAGCCCGCTGCGGGTCCGGGGCATGACCGCCCTCCTCGGGCGGGCCAAGCGCCAGATCGCCGAGAAGACGGCGCAGGCCGACACCGCCAGCGCCCCGGGGGCCTCGGGCGCGTGAGCCTCCGGGTCCTGCACACCGCCGCCCCGGCCTCCCTCGCGTCGGCGGGCGACCTCGTCCCGGTGGAGGGCGACGGCGACGGGGGGCGCGAGACCCTCCGGGGCCTCTACGCTCCCCCGGCCGAGACCTGGCTGCGCCTCAACCTCATCGCGGCGGTGAGCGGCGACGCCGCCGGCGAGGACGGCACCTCCGACACCCTCAGCAACGCGGTCGACCGGGCGGTCCTCGCGGTCGTCCGCGACCTCGCGGACGGCGTGGTGGTCGGCGCCGCCAGCGTCCGCGCCGAGGGCTACCGCGTGCCCAAGACCTCCCGGCTCGTCGTCGTCACGTCGTCCGGCGACCTGTCGGGCCACCGGATGGACCCCGCGGAGGCCGAGCGCGTCGTCGTCGTGTGCCCCGCCGGCGCGACCGACGCCGTGGCCGCGAGCCTCGGGCAGGCGGTCGCGGAGGCGGCGACCGTCCTGGTGGTCGACGACGTGGACGGGCGTCTCGACCCCGCGACGGTGCTCCGGCGGCTGCGTGACCACCGCCTCCTCTCGCTCGTCTGCGAGGGCGGGCCGTCGCTGGCCGGGCAGTTCCTCCGCGACGGCCTCGTCGACGAGCTCTGCCTCAGCACCTCCCCCGTCGCGATCGGCAGCGGCCTGCCCGTCTTCGGCCGCGAGAGGTTCGACCCCGCGCGCCTCTCGCTCAGCCAGCTGCTGAAGGACGACCACGACGCGCTGTACGCGCGCTGGCTCGTGGCAGACGGCCCAGCCACTCGCCGATGACCCGCTCGAAGCGCTCTGGGTCGTAGTTCCAGATCTTCGTGTGGCGCGCCACGGCGAAGACCTCCAGCTGCACGAGGTCGGGCCGCGCCTCGGCCAGCGCGTGCGACGCGGTCGACGGGACGAACCCGTCGTCGTCGCTGTGCAGCAGGAGCACCGGCACGTCGAGCTGGTCGGCCCGTGCCACGAGGTCGAGACGGTCGAGGTCGATCGGCCCGTCGCGGCGGCCGAGCCGCGCCGCCGCGGGCGACTGCAGGAGGCGCAGCGCGAGTTCCTGCACGAGGCGCGGGACGTGCATGGCCCGCCCCTGGAAGCGCAGCGTCGTCCGCCAGTCGACGACGGGCGACTCGAGGGCCACCCCCACGACGCGCTCGCCGTGCCTCGCGCGCGTGACGGCCTGCAGGACGGTCGCTCCGCCCATCGACCAGCCCATGAGCACGAGGGCGGTCGCGCCGGAGGAGACCGCGTGCTCCATCGCGGCCTCCACGTCGCGCCACTCCTGGTCGCCGAGGGCGTAGCGGCCGTCGGGAGAGGGGGGCGCCTCCCCGTCGTTGCGGTACGAGACGAGGAGCGACGTCCAGCCCGCGCGGTGCGCGGCCGGCGCGGCGCGGATGGTCTCGGCCCGCGTGACGCCCCGGCCGTGCACGCTGATCAGCCACGGCCCGTCGATGCCGCCGGGAGCGGGGACGAGCCAGGCGGGGGCGGGCCCGACCG
This sequence comes from Frigoribacterium sp. Leaf164, assembly GCF_001423665.1. Classification (NCBI taxonomy): domain Bacteria; kingdom Bacillati; phylum Actinomycetota; class Actinomycetes; order Micrococcales; family Microbacteriaceae; genus Frigoribacterium; species Frigoribacterium sp. Leaf164. The sequence continues at coordinate 1,297,151 of NZ_LMOX01000001.1, read as the reverse complement.
GGGTGCCGACCTCGACGTCGACGACGGGGAGGCCGGCGTCGGCCGGCGTGCGCCACAGCCAGCCCCCCAGTCGCCCCCGCCGGGCCGACGCGAGGTCGCCCGCGTCGACGGCCTCGACCGACCGGACCACCCGATGGCCGTCGTCGCTCAGCACCTCTCCGACGCGGGCGTGGCCCCGGCCGTGGTCGAACCAGAAGCTGTAGCGGCCGGGCAGGCGGGTGTCGGGGTCGGAGCTGAGCGTGACCGAGGGGACGGCCGGGTCGTGCCCGAGCACCCGGACGCCGTCGGCGCGACGCCGGGCCGGCGTCACGACCTTGTCGGCCATGACCAGGGCGCCGGAGACGACGGCCGCCGCCGAGACGACGGCCGTGGCGACGACGGAGGCCGAGAGCACGAGGCCGACGCCCCGGGCGCGACGCGCGCCGAGGTCGGGGGACGGAGTCGAGGGGCGGGTCACGGGAGCTCCGATCGACGGGGCGGCGGGCGGACGCGGCGTGCCGCCCACCTCGGGATCAGCTGGGAGCCTAGTCTGCTGGGGTGTCCGACACCCCCTCGACGCCGACGACCCCGTCCGCGTTCGCCGCAGCGGTCGAGTCCGTGCGCCGAGCCGTCGCCCGCGACGACCTCGCCGTGAGCGAGATCCCCGCTCCGGGCGGCCTCGCGCCGCACGCCCTCGCCCTCGCCGGCGACGTCGTGGGCGCCTCGGGCCGCGCCGACCCCGACCTCGGCACGGGCCGCTTCGTCCTGCTGCACGACGAGTCGGCCCCGGAGGCCTGGGGCGGCGTCTTCCGCGTCGTCTGCTTCGCCCAGGCGCCGCTCGAGGCCGACCTCGCGCTCGACCCCTTCGTCGCCGACGTCGCCTGGTCGTGGCTCGTCGACTCCCTCGCCGCCGGCGGGGCCTCCCACCACTCCGCCTCCGGCACCGCCACGAAGGTGCTCTCGACCGGCTACGGCGACCTCGCCGAGCAGGGCGAGGGGGCGCAGCTCGAGCTGCGCGCCTCGTGGACGCCGACGAGCACCGACCTCGCACCGCACCTCGAGGCCTGGAGCGAACTGATCTGCACCCTCGCGGGCCTGCCGCCGACCGTCGAGGGCGTCACCCTCCTCGCGTCGCGCCGCGTCGGGCGCGACTGACCCGTCGCCCACCGCGACACCTCCGAGCCGAGAACAGGACCGCCGAGACATGGACACCGTCACCCCCGACCCGAGCGAGACGCCCTCGCCCGAGGCCGCCGCCGCTCCCCGAGTGACCGTGGCCCCCGTCGTCGCCACGGCGGACTCCGCCCACGGGCACGTCGACGTCATCGACGACCGCGACGGCTACCTGGCCGCGGTCGAGGCGATCGCCGCCGGGACGGGGCCGATCTCGATCGACGCGGAGCGCGCCTCCGGCTACCGCTACTCGCAGCGCGCGTACCTCATCCAGGTGTTCCGCCGCGGCTCGGGCGTCTTCCTCTTCGACCCGCCGGCCATCGGCCGCTTCGACGAGCTCCAGGCCGTCATCAGCCACGAGGAGTGGGTGCTGCACGCCGCCAGCCAGGACCTGGCGTGCCTGCGCGAGGTCGGCCTCGACCCCGACCTCGTGTTCGACACCGAGCTCGGCGCCCGCCTCGCCGGGCTGCCGAAGGTGGGCCTCGGGGCCGTCGTCGAGCAGCTCCTCGGCGTCCACCTCGCCAAGGAGCACTCCGCGGCCGACTGGTCGACCCGGCCCCTCCCCCAGAGCTGGCTGGTCTACGCGGCCCTCGACGTCGAGCTGCTCGTCGACCTCCGGGACGCGATGGCCGAGCTGCTCGAGCGTGACGGCAAGCTCGACATCGCCCGGCAGGAGTTCGCGGCGACGGTCGCCCGCGAGGTCAAGCCGGCCAAGGCCGAGCCCTGGCGTCGCCTCACCGGGCTGCACACCGTGCGCGGGTCGCGGGGCCTCGCCGTCGCCCGTGAGCTCTGGACCGCGCGCGACGACTACGCCCGGCAGGTCGACACCGCCGCGGGCCGGCTCGTGCCGGACTCCTCCCTGGTCGCCGCCGCGAAGGCGCTGCCGGCCGACAAGCGCGCCCTGGCCGGCCTCCGCGAGTTCGTCGGCCGCGCGAGCCGGAGCGAGCTCGACCGGTGGTGGGCCGCCGTCGAGCGCGGCCAGGCGACCGCCGACCTGCCCTCGCACCGCGGGCCGGCCGGCGACACGCTGCCCCCGCCCCGCAGCTGGGCCGACAAGTCACCGATGGCCGACGCCCGGTACCGGCACGCCCGCCCCGTCGTGGCGGCGATCGCCGAGCGCCTCGACCTGCCGGTCGAGAACCTCCTCACGCCGGAGCTCCTCCGCCGGGTCTGCTGGGAGCCGCCGATCCCCTTCGAGCCCGAGGCCCTCGCCGCGGCCCTCACCGAGCTCGGGGCGCGCGCCTGGCAGGTCGAGGCCGTCGCCGGGCCCCTCGCCGACGCCTTTGTCGACGCCCACCAAGAGCCCGAGACGCAGCCCGCCGAGCCTTCGTAGCAATCCGCGAAGGATTCTGCCCGCCCCCGCCGCCTCCCTAGGATCGGACCAGTTCCGAGCACTGGAGGCAACGTGGCCGAGAGAACAGAAGTCGTCTTCGTCGACGGGGTCCGCACCCCGTTCGGCCGGGCAGGGGAGAAGGGCGTCTACTGGGGCACCCGGGCGGACGACCTCGTGGTCAAGGCCATGAAGGGGCTGCTGGAGCGGAACCCCTCCCTCCCCCTCGACCGCGTCGACGACGTCGCGGTCGCGGCGACCACGCAGCAGGGCGACCAGGGGCTGACCCTGGGGCGCACGACGGCGCTCCTCGCGGGCCTCCCCCGGTCGGTGCCCGGCTTCGCGATCGACCGGATGTGCGCCGGCGCGATGACGAGCGTGACGACCCTCGCGGGCGGCATCGCCTTCGGCGCCTACGACGTCGCCGTCGCCGGGGGCGTCGAGCACATGGGCCGCCACCCGATGGGCTTCGCCGCCGACCCCAACCCGAGGTTCCTCACCGAGAAGCTCGTCAGCGGCGACGCCCTCAACATGGGGTCGACGGCCGAGCGCATCCACGACCGCTTCCCGCAGCTGACGAAGGAGCGCTCCGACCGCTTCGCGATGCGGTCGCAGCAGAAGCTCGCGGCCGCCTACGACGCCGGGCACATCCAGCCCGACCTCGTGCCGGTCGCCGTGCCGTCGGCCGAGGGCTGGGGCCTCGTGACCCGGGACGAGGCACCGCGCCCGGAGACCACGATGGAGGCGCTGGCCGGCCTGCGGACGCCCTTCCGCCCCCACGGGCGGGTCACCGCGGGCAACTCGTCGGGGCTGAACGACGGCGCGACCGTCAGCCTGCTCGCCTCGACGGACGCCGCGCGCGAGTACGGCCTCGCCCCGAAGATGCGCCTCGTCAGCTTCGCCTACGCCGGGGTCGAGCCGGAGATCATGGGCATCGGCCCCGTGCCCTCCACCGAGAAGGCGCTCCGCAAGGCGGGGCTCACGATCGACGACATCGGGCTCTTCGAGCTCAACGAGGCCTTCGCCGTACAGGTCCTGTCGCTGCTCGACCACTTCGGCGTCGACGACGACGACCCGCGGGTCAACCCGTGGGGCGGCGCCATCGCCGTCGGCCACCCGCTCGCCTCGTCGGGCGTGCGGCTGATGATCCAGCTCGCCCGCCAGTTCGAGCAGCACCCGGAGGTCCGCTACGGCCTCACCGCGATGTGCGTCGGCCTCGGCCAGGGCGGCAGCGTCATCTGGGAGAACCCGCACTTCGACCGGAAGGCCGCACGAGCATGAGCACGACCACGAACGCCCCCCTCGAGGCCCTCACCGAGCTCAGCCACGACGAGGTCGTGACCCACAGCCACGTCCGCGACGTGGCCCTCGCCTCCGGCGGGGTCCTCGCGCTCGTGACCCTCGACAACGGTCGGGACCACACCCGGCCGAGCACCCTCGGGCCGGCGACGCTGCTCGAGTTCGGCGCGACGCTCGACGAGCTCCGGGCGCGTGCGTCGCGCGGCGAGGTCGCGGCGATCGCCGTCACGGGCAAGCCCTACTTCCTCGCCGCCGGGGCCGACCTCAGCAAGGTCAGCCAGATCCCCAGCCGCGAGGTCGCCCGCGAGCTCGCGCGACTCGGCCACTCCACCCTCGGCAAGCTGCACGACGCCGGCGTGCCGACCTTCGTCTTCGTGAACGGGCTCGCGCTCGGGGGCGGCCTCGAGATCGCCCTGCACGCCGACTACCGCACCGTCGACACGTCCGCCGCCGCCCTCGCGCTGCCCGAGGTCTTCCTCGGCATCGTCCCCGGCTGGGGAGGCGCGTGGCTGCTGCCGAACCTGATCGGCATCGAGTCCGCCCTCCGGGTGGTCATCGAGAACCCGCTCAAGAACAACCGGACGCTGAAGCCGGCGCAGGCCCTGGAGCTCGGCATCGTCGACGTGGCGTTCGGCCCGGCGGCCTTCCTCGAGGACTCGATCCGCTGGGCGGACGGCGTGGTGGCCGGCACGACGAAGGTCGCCCGCCCCCACGTGCCCGGACGCCTGGAGCGTGCGGTGAAGTGGGACGCCGCCGTCTCGATCGCCCGGAAGTCGCTCGAGGGCAAGATCGGCACGGTGGCGCGCTCGCCCTACGCGGCCCTGGAACTGCTGAAGGCCGCCCGGTCGACCGACCGGGCCGCGGGCTTCGCCGCGGAGGACGAGGCCCTCGCCGGGCTCGTCGCGGGCGACCAGTTCGCCGCGAGCATGTACTCGTTCGACCTCGTCCAGAAGCGGGCCAAGAAGCCGGCCGGCGCTCCCCCGCGCGACCTGGCGAAGCCCGTGACCAAGGTCGGCGTCGTCGGCGCGGGCCTGATGGCGAGCCAGTTCGCCCTGCTCTTCGTCCGCCGTCTCCAGGTGCCCGTCGTCATCACCGACCTCGACCAGGCCCGGGTCGACGCCGGCGTCGAGCGGATCCGCGGCGAGATCGTCGAGCTCGCGACGAAGGGCCGCATCTCGGGCGACGAGTCGAACCGGCTCTCCGCGCTCGTCACCGGCACGACCGACCTCTCCGACTTCGCCGACTGCGACTGGGTGATCGAGGCCGTCTTCGAGGAGCTCGGCGTGAAGCAGGACGTCTTCGAACGGGTGGAGGCGGTGGTCGCGGAGGGCGCCGTGCTCGCCACGAACACCTCGTCGCTCAGCGTGGAGGCGATCGGGGCCCGCCTCCGCCACCCCGAGCGGCTGGTCGGCTTCCACTTCTTCAACCCGGTGGCCGTGATGCCCCTGGTCGAGGTGGTGCGCACGCCCGCCACCGACGAGGCCACCCTCAGCACCGCCATGGTGACGGCGGCCGCCCTCCGGAAGAACGCGGTCATCACGGCCGACACCCCCGGGTTCGTGGTGAACCGCATCCTCGCGAAGCTGCTCGGCGAGGCCATGCACGCGGTGGAGACGGGCACCCCGTTCGAGGTCGTCGACCGTGCGACGGCCCCGTTCGGCCTCCCGATGACCCCGTTCGAGCTCCTGGAGCTCGTCGGCCTCACGGTCGGCGCCCACGTGCTCGACACGCACCACGCGGCCTTCCCCGACCGCTTCTTCGCCAGCGACGGCCTGCACCGCCTCGCTGAGCACGGAACGATCTTCGAGCGGGACTCCAAGGGCCGCCGCAAGGGCTTCGACAAGAAGGCGGTCGCCCTCGCGGCCGGGCCCGGCACCCGGATGACGGACGACGAGCTCCGTCGCCGGATCGAGGACGGCCTCGCCGACGAGGTGGGCCGGATGCTCGACGACGGCGTGGTGTCGGCGGCGGAGGACATCGACCTCTGCCTCATCCTGGGCGCCGGGTACCCGTTCCAGATGGGCGGGGTGACGCCCTACCTCGACCGTGTGGGGGCGACCCGCCGCGTGCGTGGCACGACATTCCACGACCCGATGATCGTCGGGCCGGAGTACGTCGACGCCTGACGCCACGGGGCACGGCCATCGGAGGGCCCGCCACGACGACGGTCGTGGCGGGCCCTCCGACGCTGTCGGCGCGGCCCGCCGAGGCCGGACGGGCGCCAAGGAGAGCCGAGCCGGCGCGGACGCCGGTGTCGGTCAGTCGTGCTGGGCGTCCACCCGACGCTCGTCGGCGTCGTCGAGCGGGCGGGCCACGGGGATCTTGCTCCCGAGGACCTGCGCCACGACGTCCCGCGCGATGTGCTGGGGGGTGAGGCCCGCCTCCTCGAGGATCTGGGCCCGTGAGCCGTGCTCGAGGAACTCGTCGGGCAGGCCCAGCTCGGTCACGGCCGTGTCGACGCCCGCCTGTCGGAGGTCTTGTCGGACCCGGGTGCCGATGCCCCCCACCCGGACGCCGTCCTCGATCGTGACGACGAGGCGGTGGTCGGCGGCGAGGTCGACGATCGACCGGGCCACGGGCACGACCCAGCGCGGGTCGACCACGGTGGCGCCGATGCCCTGTGCGGCGAGGCGCTCGGCCACCTCGAGCCCCACGGAGGCCATCGGCCCCACGCAGACGAGCAGAACGTCGCGGCGCTCGTCGCTCGAGAGGACGTCGACGCCGTCGTCGAGCCGGCGCTCGGCCTCGTGCTCGGTGCCGACCGTGCCCTTCGAGAAGCGCACGACCGTCGGGGCGTCGGTGACGGCGACGGCCTCGCGGAGTTCCTCCCGGAGGCGCGTGGCGTCGCGGGGCGCGGCGAGCCGGATGTGCGGGACGATCTGGAGCAGCGCCAAGTCCCAGATGCCGTGGTGGCTCGGGCCGTCCGGCCCGGTCACGCCCGCGCGGTCGAGCACGAAGGTCACGCCCGCCCGGTGCAGGCCGACGTCCATCAGGACCTGGTCGAAGGCGCGGTTGACGAAGGTGGCGTACAGGGCGACGACCGGGTGGAGCCCGGCGTAGGCCAGCCCCGCGGCGGAGGTGACCGCGTGCTGCTCGGCGATGCCGACGTCGAGCACCCGCTCGGGGAACCGCTCGGCCATCTTGTGCAGCCCGACCGGCCGCAGCATCGCGGCGGTGATGCCGACGATGGTCTCGTCCTCGGCGGCGACGGCGACCATCTCGTCCGCGAAGACGCTCGTGTACGAGGGCGCGGCGGTCGTCTCGAGCGGCTCGCCGGTCTCGGGGTCGATCTGGCCGACCGCGTGGAACTGGTCGGCCACGTCGGCGCGGGCGGGGTCGTAGCCGCGCCCCTTCTCCGTGATGGCGTGGACGATGACCGGCGCCCCGTAGTTCTTGGCCTGGTGGAGGGCCTCCTCCATCGCGACCTGGTCGTGGCCGTCGACGGGGCCGATGTACTTGATGTCGAGGTTCGAGTAGAGCGCCTCGTTGTTGGTGAAGCGGCTGAGGAAGCCGTGCAGCCCACCCCGCACGCCGCGGTAGAACGCGCGACCCGGGTGGCCGAGCCGGTCGAACACGGCCTCGCTGCCCATGTGCATCTCGCGGTAGGTGCTCCGCGTGCGCACCGTGTTGAGGAAGCGCGCCATGCCGCCGATGGTGGGGGCGTACGACCGACCGTTGTCGTTCACGACGATGATCAGGCGGCGGTCGTTGTCGTCGCTGATGTTGTTCAGCGCCTCCCACGTCATGCCACCGGTCAGCGCGCCGTCGCCGACGACGGCGACGACGTGGCGGTCGGACTGGCCGGTGAGGCCGAAGCCGCGCGAGATGCCGTCGGCCCACGAGAGGCTGCTGGAGGCGTGCGAGCTCTCGACGATGTCGTGCTCCGACTCGCTGCGCTGCGGGTAGCCCGCGAGTCCGCCCCGGAGGCGGAGACCGCTGAAGTCCTGTCGGCCCGTCACGAGCTTGTGCACGTACGACTGGTGGCCCGTGTCGAAGACGAACGCGTCGTGCGGCGAGCGGAACACGCGGTGCATGGCCAACGTCAGCTCGACGACCCCGAGGTTCGGCCCGAGGTGGCCGCCGGTCTTGCTGACCTCCGCCACGAGGAACGCCCGGATCTCCGTCGCGAGGTCGACCATCTGCTGGTCGGTCAACGCGAGGAGGTCACGCGGACCGCTGATCGTCTCGAGAATGCTCATGCCGGCTTCCTTTCCGCCTACCCGGAGGCAGCCGGGCTCAGTTTATGCGTCGACCCGGCGAGAACGCCGGAAGCCCCCACCGGGCGTCGGCGACGCGGGTGGGGGCTCCTCGTGCGGGCTAGACCAGGCTGCGCAGCACGTACTGCAGGATGCCGCCGTTGCGGTAGTAGTCGGCCTCACCGGGGGTGTCGATCCGGACGACGGCGTCGAACTCGATCGTCTGAGCGCCGGCGGCGGAGTGCTCGGTCGGCTCGGCGACGACACGGACCGTCTTCGGCGTCACGCCCTCGTTCAGCTGCTCGAGGCCGGAGATGCTGATCGACTCGGTGCCGTCGAGCCCGAGCGACTCCCAGCTCTCGCCCGCGGGGAACTGCAGCGGCACGACGCCCATGCCGATCAGGTTCGAGCGGTGGATCCGCTCGAAGCTCTCCGTGATGACCGCCGCGACGCCGAGCAGGCTCGTGCCCTTGGCCGCCCAGTCGCGGGACGAGCCGGAGCCGTACTCCTTGCCGCCCAGGATGACCAGGGGCGTGCCCTGCTCCTGGTAGCGCGCGCTCGCGTCGTAGATGAACGACTGCGGCGCGTCGGGCTGCGTGAAGTCGCGGGTGTAGCCGCCCTCGACCCCGTCGAGGAGCTGGTTGCGCAGGCGGATGTTCGCGAACGTGCCGCGGATCATGACCTCGTGGTTGCCGCGTCGCGACCCGTAGGAGTTGAAGTCCTTGCGGTCGACGCCGTGCTCGTCGAGGTACCGGCCCGCGGGGCTGTCGACCTTGATCGAGCCCGCCGGGCTGATGTGGTCGGTGGTGACCGAGTCGCCGAGCTTCGCGAGCACCCGTGCCCCGCTGATGTCGCGGACCGGCGTCGTCTCGAGGGTCATGCCCTCGAAGTACGGGGGCTTCCGCACGTACGTCGACTCGGAGTCCCACTCGAAGGTGGCGCCGGTGGGCGTCGGCAGCGACCTCCAGCGCTCGTCGCCGTCGAAGACGCCCGCGTACTCGTGGGTGAACATGCCCGTGTCGATCGACGAGTCGATGGTCGACTGGACCTCGGCCGCGTCGGGCCAGATGTCGCGGAGGTAGACGTCGTCGCCCTCCGGCGTCGTGCCCAGGGGGTCGGACTCGAAGTCGAAGTTCATCGAGCCGGCCAGCGCGTAGGCGATGACGAGCGGGGGGCTCGCCAGGTAGTTCATCTTGACGTCGGGGTTGATGCGGCCCTCGAAGTTCCGGTTGCCCGAGAGGACCGCCGTGACGGCGAGGTCGTTCTCCTGCACGGCCGACGAGATCTCGTCGAGGAGCGGGCCCGAGTTGCCGATGCAGGTCGTGCAGCCGTAGCCCACGGTGTAGAAGCCGAGGTCTTCGAGGTAGGTCGTGAGGCCGGCCTTCTCGTAGTAGTCGGTGACGACCTTCGAGCCGGGCGCGAGGGTGGTCTTCACCCACGGCTTGGCCTTGAGGCCCTTCTGGCTGGCGTTGCGGGCCAGCAGGCCCGCGGCGAGCATCACCGACGGGTTCGAGGTGTTGGTGCACGAGGTGATCGCCGCGATCGCGACGGCGCCGTGGTCGAGGGTGAAGGTGGAGCCGTCGCCCAGCTCGACCGACGTCGGCTTCGAGACCTTCGCCGGGGCGTGCGACGTGTGCGAGATGCTGTGCGGCTGCGCCTCGTCGTCGTCCTCGGCGGTGAAGCCGATGGGGTCGGAGGCCGGGAAGGTGCCCTCGACCGCGGCGTCGACGTGCGAGTGGTCGGTCGTCGCGTAGTTCTCGAGGTCGACCTCGAACTGGCTCTTGGCCGCGGTGAGCTCGATGCGGTCCTGCGGGCGCTTCGGCCCGGCGATCGAGGGCACGACGGTGGCCAGGTCGAGCTCGAGGTACTCGCTGAAGACCGGCTCGACCGACGGGTCGTGCCAGAGGCCCTGGAGCTTGGAGTACTTCTCGACGAGCTCGATCTGCTCGTCGGAGCGCCCGGTGAGGCGGAGGTAGTCGAGGGTCACGTCGTCGATCGGGAAGATCGCGGCGGTCGAGCCGAACTCGGGGCTCATGTTGCCGATCGTGGCGCGGTTCGCGAGGGGGACCTCGGCGACGCCCTCGCCGTAGAACTCGACGAACTTGCCGACGACGCCGTGGGCCCGGAGCTGCTGCGTGATCGTCAGGACGACGTCGGTGGCGGTGACCCCGGTGGGGATCGAGCCGCGGAGCTTGAAGCCGACGACCTTGGGGATGAGCATCGACACGGGCTGGCCGAGCATCGCGGCCTCCGCCTCGATGCCGCCGACGCCCCAGCCCAGCACGCCGAGGCCGTTGACCATGGTGGTGTGCGAGTCGGTGCCCACGAGGGTGTCGGGGTAGGCCTGCAGGACCGTGCCGCCGCCCTCGACCGCGACGTCGCGGCTGTACGTGACCCGGGCCAGGTACTCGATGTTGACCTGGTGGACGATGCCCGTGCCGGGCGGCACCACCTTGAAGTCCTGGAAGGCCGTCTGGCCCCAGCGGAGGAACTGGTACCGCTCGCCGTTGCGCTCGTACTCGATCTCGACGTTGCGCTCGAGCGCGTTCTCGCTGCCGAAGAGGTCGGCGATGACCGAGTGGTCGATGACCAGCTCGGCGGGGGCGAGGGGGTTGATCTTCGTCGGGTCGCCGCCGAGGGCCGACACGGCCTCGCGCATGGTGGCGAGGTCGACGATGCACGGCACGCCCGTGAAGTCCTGCATGACGACGCGCGCCGGGGTGAACTGGATCTCGGTGTCGGGGTCGGCCGTGGGCTGCCACTCCCCCAGGGCCGTGATCTGGTCGCGCGTGACGTTGGCGCCGTCCTCGGTGCGGAGGAGGTTCTCGAGGAGGACCTTGAGGCTGAACGGGAGCCTGGCCGAGCCGTCGACCGCGTCGATGCGGTAGACCTCGTACTCGGTCGCGCCGACCGTCAGGCTGTCCTTCGAGCTGAAGCTGTTGATTGCAGACACGTGCCGTCTCCCTTGCTGACTACGCCCTCATCATGGTCGCCCGACCCGGAGCCGCACCAGCGAGGCCAGCCTAAGTCGATCGACCGCGAGCGGCCGTGGCCGTCGATGTATCTCGATGTCGAGACAACGGTACCACCAGGAGTCGCGGAACAGCGGTCAGGAGCGCTGCGGATCGCCCTCGGCGGCCGCGTCGCCGACCTCGGCCTCGGCTCGGCCGCGGTAGACCGTCCGCACGAGCAGCCACGTGACCCAGAGCAGGCCCGCGTAGAGGGGCACGCCCATGATCAGCTTCAGGGTCGCGAGGGCGGTGATCTGGCCCGCGAAGAAGAGCGGGAGCTGGACCGCCAGCCGGGCGGCGAAGAGCCCCGCCCACAGGACGGTCGCGAGGGTGAGGACGCGACGCTTGGCGCGGTCGCCGCGCCAGGCGGAGCCCTCGTTGGTCAGGAGGCCGACGACGACGCCGATCAGCGGCCAGCGGACCACGACGCTCGCGAGGAGGGCGAGCAGCGACACGGCGTTGATGACGAGCCCGGGCACGAAGTTTCCCTCGGCGCGACCGCTGAGCAGGGCGATCGCGGCGGAGATCGCGATGCCCAGGACGCCGGCCAGGGCCTGGGCCACGGGGCCCCGCTGCACGGCGCGGGCGACGACGAAGGCCAGGGCCACGACGACCGGGATCAGCACCGACGGGAGCACGTCGCGCGTCACGGCGTAGACGACGACGAAGCCCAGGCCGGGGACGATCGACTCGACGAGGCCGCGGACGCCGCCGATCGCCGAGAGGAGCGCCGACGCCGTGGGCACCTCGCCGGGCGCGACCTGCCCGATGCCGGCACGCTGCGCCGCCGAGCGGAGCTGGGCCGAGAGCGAGACGCGAGGGTCGTCGAGAGGCGACGCCTCGCCGTCGCCGACGGGCGTGCCGGTCGCGCGGAGGTCGTCGGCGTCGCCGAGGCCGGGCGTGCTCACGGGCTCGGTCGCGTCAGACGCGCGAGGGCGTCGTGCTGGGGGCGTCGGTCGGGCCGGCCTTCGGCATGGTCAGCGGGATGAGGTCACGCGGGGCCATCGGGGTGCTGCCGCGGACGACGACGACGCTCCGGAAGAGCTCCTCGATCTTCTCCGCGGCCTCCGGGTCGACCGCCGCCTCGCCGGCGATGACGCCGCGGAGGAACCAGCGGGGGCCGTCGACGCCGATGAAGCGGGCTCGGCGGGTCGTGCTGGCGTCGCCGCCCATGACGGGGATCTCGGCCCTGACCTCAGGGCCGAACGGGCCGTCGACCTCGGCCGTGGTGCCGCCCTGTCGCTGGATCTGCTCGGTGATCTGCTCGCGGATCTCGTTCCACAGGCCCGTGCTGCGGGGGGCGGCGAACGGCTGCACCTGGAGCGTCGACTTCGCGAAGTCGAGCCCGACGGCGACGACGCGCTTGCTGCCCTCCTCGACCTCGAGGCGAAGGTGCAGGCCGTCGCGCGGCAGGATCTTCACGCCGCCCAGGTCGACGTACGGGCGGACGGGGCTGGCCTCGGTCTCGTCGAGCGGGCCCGTGTCGGCACGGTCGGCAGGAGCGGACTTGGAGTCGTCGAAGACCTCGACCTCCGCGTCCTCCAGGGACTCGATGCTGACCTCGACGTCGTCGAGGTCAGCGGTCTCGACCTCGACCTCGGTCGTGGCCAGCTGCTGCGCTTCGCGCTTCGACTTCCTCATGATGCGGTGCCTCCGGTGGTGTGTGCGTAGCCCGTGGAGCCGAAGCCCCCCTCGCCGCGGACGCTCTCGGGGAGGGCGTCGACGGGGAGGAACTCGGCCCGGACGACGGGCATGACGACGAGCTGGGCGATCTTGTCACCGACGGCGACGTGGTGCTCGGCCTCGAGGTCGGTGTTCAACAACGCGACCTTGATCTCACCACGGTAGCCCGCGTCGACGGTGCCCGGGCTGTTGACGACGGTCACGCCGTGCTTGGCCGCGAGCCCGCTGCGGGGCATGACGAAGGCCGCGTGGCCCTCGGGCAGCGCGATCGAGACCCCCGTGCCGACCAGGGCACGACGGCCGGGCAGGAGCACGACGGACTCGCTCGCGAGGAGGTCTGCGCCGGCGTCGCCCGGGTGGGCGTACCGCGGCGTGTGGTCGACGGCGGCCGTGCCCGTGGACGGGTCGGCGGGCGACCTCCGGGCCGTGAGGGGGACGTCGAGGCTCTGGGTCACGTGTCGAGGGTAGTGCAGAAGTCTGGTCGAATGGACCCATGAACCCCTACCGCGAACGGCTGCTGCCGCCGCTCACCGTCTTCCTCGCCTCGGCGCTCCTGGTGCCCGCGACCCTGCTGGTCTTCCTGCCCATCGACCCCGTCGTGGGCGTCGTGGTGGCCGTGCTGTTCTACGCGGCCGCGGTCGTGGCGCTCGTGGTCAGCTCGCCGGTCGTCCGTGTGGACGACGAGGGGTTCCACGCCGGCCGGGCCCGGCTGCACCCCGACGAGATCGGCGAGGTGACGGGGTTCACGGGCTCCGCCGCCACCACGCAGAGAGGGCCCGGGCTCGACGCGCGAGCCTGGACCCTCTTCCGGGGCTGGGTGGGGCCGGTCGTGAAGATCACGCTGACCGACGAGTCCGACCCCGCTCCTTACTGGTTGGTGTCGACGCGACGACCTGACGAGGTCGTGCGCCGGGTGGAGGAGCTCAGGCGGCGCACTCCCGGCAGATAGCGCCCAGCTTGGTCTCGTGGTCGAGCTGCGAGCGGTGCTTCACGAGGAAGCACTCCACGCAGGTGAACTCGTCGACCTGGGGAGGGAGGACGACGACGTCGAGGTCGAGGTCGGAGAGGTCCTGCCCGGCCAGCTCGAACGAGCCGGGGTTGTCGGCGTCGTCGTCGATGACGCCGGTCGTCTTGTCAGGGGTGCGCTCCTTGAGGCCCTCGATCGACTCCGAGTCGTCGTCGTTCTTGCGAGGTGCGTCGTAGTCGGTGGCCATGCCCATCCAGTCTTCGTGTTGATCGTTGCCCGATTCGGCGGGCACAGTTTGCATCACTCGTTGTCGAATAGCAAACCCGCCGCGGGGGGCCTCTCGGCCGCCTCGGTGGAACCCGCGGCACGCCCGTCGCATTCCCGGCAGACGGCCTCTGACGTGCGATTCTTCTCCCGGGAACACGACGGCGAAAGGCGTGCCACATGCAGGATCTGAGGGTCAACGGAGTCGAGGACGGAGCGCTCCTCCTGACCACCGACGCCGGTGTCGAGTACCGCCTCCCCGTCACGCACTCGCTGCGTGCGCAGCTGCGCACGGCGAGCGGCGAGACGCCCGCCACGACGCGCAAGGCCCCGCCGCGTGAGATCCAGTCGCTCGTGCGCTCCGGGCTCTCGTCGGCCGAGGTCGCCGCGCTCACCGGCGCCGACGTCGAGTTCGTCCACCGCTTCGAGGGCCCCGTCCTCGCGGAGCGCGCCTTCGTCCTCGAGACGGCCCTCCGCGTGGCCGTCTCCGTCGCCACCGAGGTGGCTCCCTCCACGGGCTCCGGCACCTTCGGCGCGGTCATCGAGTCCCGCCTCGACGCCGCCGACGCGACCGACCGCGAGTGGACGAGCTACAAGGACGGCGAGCACGGCTGGGTCGTGCGGGTCTCCTACGTCACCCAGGAGGTCGCCCGCGACGCCGTCTGGCGCTTCGACCCCAAGCGCACCGCCCTGGCGCCCCACTCGGGCGACGCCCACGTGCTGTCCCGCCACTCCGCCGACCCGGGCCCCCTCGTCCCGCGCCTCCGCGCGGTGGGCCACTCCTCCGACGCCGACTCGGACGCCGGCGGCCGCTTCGACACCGGCGCCTTCGAGATCGCCCCCGACCGCTCCGACGTCGTCGACGACACCGTCGTCGAGTCCCCGGCCGCCGAGCGCCCCCGCGTCGACCCGCGGTCCGCTGCCTCCCTGGCCGCCACGAACCGCGACTCGGCCCCGACCTCCCCGTCGTCCCAGGCCCAGACGGCCGACCTGCTCGAGGCCCTGCGCCGCCGTCGGGGCGAGCGCGAGGCCGCCCGCTTCACGGACGACGAGCGCTCGGCGCACCCGTCCACGGGGTCGATACGGGTCATCGACGTCCCCCTGACCGACTTCGGCCTGCCCGAGGGCGCCCCTCCCGCCCCCCGGGACGNCCCGCCGGCCCCCGCCCCGGCCGAGCCCCGGTCCATCGGCTCGGCCCGTCGAGGCCGCGGTCGCGACCCGATCCCGACCTCCGCCACGACCACCCCGCCGAAGAAGGGCAGGGGGCGCGCGTCGATGCCGAGCTGGGACGAGATCGTGTTCGGCGCCCGGACGGACGACGAGGGCCCCGCCTGACTCAGCGGGCGAAGGCCCCGAACCGGCGCAGGGGCACCTGCGTCTCCTCGCTCGACCAGGACCCGTGCTGGCCGATCATGCTGCCCGCGGCACCGCCGGTGGAGCGGCCGTCGTAGTAGACGACCCCCTTGCGGGCGGCGACGAGCAGGTCGCCGATGCGAGGCAGCACCGCCTCGTCGACCGGGCCGAACCAGCCGGCCTCCACCGCCTCCTCGCGGGTGACGACCCAGGAACGGTGCGACTCCGCCTCGCGCCAGGCCGCGACGGTCGCGGCCCGCAGGGCGTCGCTCGCGTCGGGCTCGAAGTGCAGCTGGAGGCAGCGCGGCTCCCCCGCCACGTGGCGCACCCCGTCGACGAGCGCGGCCTGGCCACCGAAGACGACGCGGCCCTTCTCGGCCACGTCGAGCACACCGTGGTCGGCCGTGACGAGCAGCCCCTCGTCGGCGCCGAGCGCCTCGTCCAGGCGCCGCACCTCTCCGTCGAGCTCCTCCAGGGCCGCCGTCCACTCGTCCGACTCCCACCCGGCCCGGTGGGCGATCATGTCGAGCTCGGGCACGTAGAGGTACACGAGGGAGGCGCCGGGCGCGGCCACGAGGGAGCGCGCGGTGGCGAAGCGCTCGGCCACGGTCTCGGCGGTGACGTAGTCGGCGCCGGAGAGGATCGCCTCGGTGAGCCCGGAGGTGGCGTAGCGACGAGGCCCGACCGCGAAGCTGCGGACCCCGACCGCGGAGCCGCGCTCGAAGACGGTCGACCGGCGCTGCCAGGTGCTCGGGTGCATCCGGTCGTCCCAGCCGGAGAGCTGCTTGACGACCCGGTCGTTCTCCGCGTCGAGGACGGACCAGCCGACGAGCCCGTGCTCGCCGGGGAGCGCACCCGTCGTGAGCGTCGCGAGGGCGGCGGCCGTCGTGGTCGGGAAGCCCGACCAGATGCTGCCCTTCCGGCCCGTGAGGGTGCGCGCGTGGCCCGCGCGGGCCCCCAGGGAGGCCGAGCCGAGGCCGTCGACGAGGAGGACGACCGCCGAGCGGGCGGGGGGAAGGGGGAGGGCGCCGACCTGGCCCGTGAGGGCGGCGACGGACGACTCCAGGACGTCGGCCAGGCTCACGGCTCCGGTCGGGCGCGCCGGTACGATGGTCGTCATCGGCACCAGTCTGGCACAGCGCCGTCTGGCCGGTCCCGCCGCCCCGCAGCCGGGTGCCGGCCCCGCCGAGGCGCCCCGCGCCTCCTTCCCCCGAGAAGTGCATGACCACGACGACGAACGACATGAGCAGCGCCAGCGACGGTGAGCGGATCGAGGACATCGACGTCTCCCTCGAGATGCAGGGGTCGTTCCTCGAGTACGCGTACTCCGTGATCTACTCGCGGGCCCTGCCCGACGCCCGCGACGGCCTCAAGCCGGTCCAGCGCCGCATCCTGTACCAGATGTCGGAGATGGGGCTCCGCCCCGACCGCGGGCACGTCAAGAGCGCCCGCGTCGTCGGCGAGGTGATGGGCAAGCTGCACCCCCACGGCGACACGGCGATCTACGACGCCATGGTGCGCCAGGCCCAGTCGTTCACGATGCGCGTGCCGCTGATCGACGGCCACGGCAACTTCGGCTCCCTCGACGACGGCCCCGCCGCCCCGCGCTACACCGAGGCCCGGCTGGCGGAGGCCTCCCTCGCCATGACCCGGGGCCTCGACGAGGACGTCGTGGACTTCGTCCCGAACTACGACAACCAGCTGATGCAGCCCGAGGTGCTGCCCGCGGCCTTCCCCAACCTGCTCGTCAACGGCGCGAGCGGCATCGCCGTCGGCATGGCGACCAACATGGCGCCCCACAACCTCGTCGAGGTCGTCGGTGCCGCCCGGCACCTCATCGACCACCCCGGGGCGAGCCTCGACGACCTGATGGCCTTCGTGCCGGGCCCCGACCTCCCCACCGGCGGCACGATCTCCGGGCTCGCCGGGGTGCGCGACGCGTACGCGACCGGGCGGGGCTCGTTCAAGACGCGGGCCAAGGTCCAGGTCGAGAGCATCACCGCGCGCAAGTCCGGTCTCGTCGTCACGGAGCTCCCCTACCTCGTCGGCCCGGAGAAGGTCATCGAGAAGATCAAGGACGGCGTCCAGGCGAAGAAGCTGACGGGCATCACCGACGTCACCGACCTCACCGACCGCACGCACGGGCTCCGGCTCGTCATCGGCATCAAGACCGGGTTCAGCCCCGAGGCGGTGCTCGAGCAGCTCTACCGCTACACGCCCCTGGAGGACGGCTTCAGCATCAACGCCGTCGCCCTGGTCGAGGGCCAGCCCCGGACGCTGGGCCTCAAGGAGATGCTGCAGGTCTACGTGGGCCACCGCCTCGAGGTCGTCACGCGCCGCAGCCGCCACCGCCTGGGCAAGAAGGAGGACCGCCTCCACCTGGTCGAGGGCCTCCTCGTCGCCATCCTCGACATCGACGAGGTGATCCAGGTCATCCGCACGAGCGACGACTCGGCCGCCGCACGGGCCCGGCTCCGGGAGGTCTTCGACCTCAGCGAGATCCAGGCCGAGTACATCCTCGACCTGCGCCTCGGCCGGCTCACGAAGTTCAGCCGCATCGAGCTCGAGTCGGAGCGCGACGAGCTCGTCGCCGCCATCGAGGAGCTCCGCGCCCTCCTGGCCGACCCGGCCCGGCTGCGCGCGCTGGTGTCGTCCGAGCTCGCGGAGATCGCGGAGCAGTTCGGCACCCCGCGACGCACCCTGCTCACCGAGGCCGCCCCGAGCGTCGCGACGGCCGGGCGCGGGCGCGGGCGCGGGGCCCCGGTGCTGGAGATCGCGGACACGCCCACGCGGGTGTTCCTCTCGACGACCGGGCGCCTCCTCAGGGTCGACCACCCCGAGCCGGGCTCCGCGGCCCCGACTCCCCCGGCCCGACGCACGAGTCACGACGCGGTGCTCTCGTCGATCGACACCTCCACGCGGAGCGAGGTCGGCGCCGTGACGTCGACCGGTCGTCTCATCCGGTTCACGCCGGTGGACCTGCCCTCCGTCCCGCCCACCTCGGTCCAGCTCGGGGCCGGCGTCCCGGTGCGCGAGTACCTCGGGCTGCCGGACGCCACCGAGAAGGTGCTGGCGCTCGTCTCGCTCACCGCCGACCGCCCGGTCGCCCTCGGCACGGCACGGGGCGTCGTCAAGCGGGTCGCCCCCGGCCAGTGGCCGGCCAAGCCCGAGTTCCCGGTCGTCACGCTCAAGCCGGGCGACTCGGTGGTCGGCGTGGCACAGGGCACCGACGACGACGAGTTCGTCTTCGTCACGTCCGCCGCCCAGCTGCTCCGGTTCCCCGCGGCGTCCGTCCGGCCCCAGGGCCCGGCGGGCGGCGGCGTGGCCGGGGTCAGCCTGCCCGACAGCGCGCGCGTCCTCTTCTTCGGGGCCGTGCCGGAGGGGCAGGAGGCGGTGGTCGCGACGGTGTCGACGAGTGCGGCCTCGATCGACGGCGTCGACCCCGGCCGCGCGAAGCTCAGCGCCTTCGACGAGTTCCCGGCCAAGGGCCGCTCGACCGGCGGCGTCCGCGCCCACGCCCTCCTCAAGGGAGAAGGCGGCCTCTCGCTCGCCTGGGTGGGGCCGGGCCCCGCCCGGGCGCTCGCGGCGGACGGCGCCGTGCGCTCGCTGCCCGAGGAGCTCGTGCGGCGCGACGCCTCGGGGGCACCGCTCCCGGCCGTCGTCGCGTCGGTGGGGGCCTCGGTCGCGCACGTCACCGACTCGGCCACGGGGGCCGAGGCCGGGGCCGAGCCGGTCGACTGACCGACGACGGGCAGCCACCGGCCCGGCCAGGCCGGCGGGGCTCCCCCGCGGCGAGCGGTCGGGCCGACCCCGGCGGCGGCGTCAGACGTCGATGCGGTCGCGGCTGAGGCCGGCCCCGTCGATGATGAACTCCTTGCGGGGGGCCACGTCGTTGCCCATCAGCAGCTCGAAGACCCGCGCCGCGTTCTCCGCGTCGTCGACCCTGACCCGGCGCAGCATGCGCCCCTTGCGGTCCATCGTGGTGGTCGCGAGCTGCTCGGCGTCCATCTCGCCGAGGCCCTTGTAGCGCTGGATCGGGTCCTGGTAGCGCTTGCCGCTCCGGCGGAGACCCGCCAGCACCCCCTTCAGCTCCTGCTCGGAGTACGTGTAGATGGTCTGGTTCGGCTTGCTGCCGGCGTTGATGGCCACGACCCGGTGGAGGGGAGGCACGGCCGCGAAGACGCGCCCCTGCTCGATCATCGGGCGCATGTACCGGAAGAAGAGCGTGAGCAGCAGCGTCCGGATGTGGGCTCCGTCGACGTCGGCGTCGCTCATGATGATGACCTTGCCGTAGCGCGCCGCGTCGAGGTCGAACGACCGCCCCGACCCCGCCCCGAGCACCTGGATGATCGACGCGCACTCGACGTTGGAGAGCATGTCGCTGACCGAGGCCTTCTGCACGTTGAGGATCTTGCCGCGGATGGGCAGCAGCGCCTGGAACTCGCTGTCGCGGGCCAGCTTGGCCGTGCCGAGGGCCGAGTCGCCCTCGACGATGAAGAGCTCGCTGTTCGCGACGTCGCTGGACCGGCAGTCGACCAGCTTGGCGGGCAGCGAGCTGTTCTCGAGCGCGTTCTTGCGCCGCTGTGTCTCCTTGTGGGCCCGAGCGGCGATGCGGGACTTCATCTCGGCGACGACCTTGTCGAGCACGAGCGCGGTCTGCGCCTTGTCCTCCCGGCGCGACGAGCCGAAGAGCTCGCCGAACTGGTCGGCCACGACGCCGGCGACGATCGCCCGCACGGCGGGGGTGCCGAGGATCTCCTTCGTCTGGCCCTCGAACTGCGGCTCGGGGAGGCGCACCGTGAGCACCGCGGTCAGCCCCGCCAGCACGTCGTCCTTCTCGACCTTGTCGGTGCCGACCTTGAGTCGACGGGCGTTCGCCTCGACCTGCTGCCGGAGGAACTTCAGCAGGCCCGCCTCGAAGCCGGCCTGGTGCGAGCCGCCCTTGGGCGTCGCGATGATGTTGACGTAGCTGCGGAAGACCGTCTCGTAGCCACTGCCCCAGCGCAGCGCGATGTCGACCTCGCACTCGCGCTCGAGCTCGGTGGCGACCATGGCACCGCCCTCGGTCAGCACGGGGACGGTCTCGGTGTAGCTCCCCCGGCCCGTCATGCGCCAGGTGTCGGTCACGGCCGTGTCGGGAGCCAGGAACTCGACGAACTCGCTGATGCCGCCGTCGAAGCGGAAGGTGCTCTCGGAGGGGAAGCCGCCGTCGGTCAGCGAGCCGGGCCGCTCGTCACGGATGCGCAGCGACAGGCCGGGGATGAGGAAGGCCGTCTGGCGGGCCCGCCCGAACAGCTCGTCGGGCTGGAAGCTCGCGCCGCGAGTGAAGATCTGGCGGTCGGCCCAGTAGCGGATGCGCGTGCCCGTCACGCCCTTCTTCACCCTCCCGACCCGGCGCAGCACGCTGCCGGAGACGAACGGCGTGAAGGGCGCGTCGGGCGTCGGCTCGCCGGAGTCGTCGAACGTGCCGGGCTCCCCGCGGCGGAACGACATCGCCCAGGTGACGCCGTCGCGGTCGACCTCGACGTCGAGCCGCTCCGACAGGGCGTTCACGACGGAGGCGCCGACGCCGTGCAGGCCGCCCGAGGAGGCGTACGAGCCACCGCCGAACTTGCCGCCGGCGTGCAGCTTGGTGAAGACGACCTCGACCCCCGTGAGGCCGGTCTTGGGCTCGATGTCGACGGGGATGCCGCGCGCGGTGTCGCGGACGGTGACGCTGTCGTCGGCGTGCAGGACGACGTCGATGGCGTCGCCGTGGCCGCCGAGCGCCTCGTCGACGGAGTTGTCGATGATCTCCCACAGGCAGTGCATCAGCCCGCGGGAGTCGGTCGACCCGATGTACATGCCGGGTCGCTTGCGCACCGCCTCGAGCCCCTCGAGGACGGAAAGGTGTCGAGCCGAGTAATCAGACGTGGCCAACGGGGATCTCCTGACGCTGAGCCGACCGCGTCGACCGGGGGATCCGGAGGCGGTGGGCTCGGACCATCTTAACGAGAGCCCCCGACACGGCCCGCTCGACACCCGCGAGGCCCCCGTCCGGGGCCGTTCCGCTACGCGCGGAGCGAAATCCCGCGCAATGTGCTCCGTGCTCGCCGCGCGCGTGTTTTGATGAGTGTCACCCACCCACAGCACCACCGTCAGGAGGAGCACCCCATGACTCAGATGGCCACCGACACCACCGCCGTCGACGAGCTCGGCTCCCGGTACCAGCTCAGCGCCGCAGACCGCTGCGACAGCTGCGGAGCCCAGGCCTACGTCCGCGCGACCATGGCCAGCGGCGAACTGCTCTTCTGCGCCCACCACGGCGCGAAGTTCAAGGACAAGCTGCAGCCCGACGCCGTCGAGTGGCTCGACGAGAGCGCCAAGCTCACGGCGAGCTGACCACCCACGACTACCGGCCGGGCACGCCCCGGCCCGTGACGACGAAGGGCCCGTGCCACCCGGCACGGGCCCTTCGTCGTGCGGTCGCCCGCGCTCGGGTCACATCGCCTTGAACGAGCGCTCCAGGTTGTCGCGGATGACGCGCTGTGAGGCCGCGGCGTACTCGTCGAGCTTCGCGTGCGCGGCCGACGGGTGGTACGAGATGCTCCGGCGCGTGAGCGCTGCCCGCAGCAGGCGGTCGCTCAGGGCCGGGTTGAGCGGGAGCAGGGGGCCCTTGAGCTGCGTGCCGAAGGAGGCGCCCCGCCGGATCCCCTCGGAGCGACCGTCACCGTTGCCGCCGCCGTGGACGACGGTGGCGAACGCCTCCGCGTCGGCGTCGAGCTCGACGTGCGCCGCGTGGTCCTCGAAGCCGAAGAGCGTCAGCGGGTCGCCGAGGTGCTCGGTCGTGACCTGGAAGTAGTTCGTGCGGCGCGGCGCGCCCCGACGGACGGTGCCGGGGAGGAAGCCGATGCCGGCCACCGTCTCGCCCTCCGTCGTCTGCACGCCGTGGCTGAGGAGCTCCATGCCGCCGCCCACCCCGACGACGGGGACGCCGGACGCGGCGAAGCCCTCCAGCGCGTCGCGGAGGCGCTGTGCGTCCTCGCTGACGGCGCGGACGCCCGAGAGCGGGCCGTGGCCGACGAGCACGACGTCGGCGACCGTGGGGACCGCGTCGCCGACCCGGTACTCGAGGACCTCGCTCTCGATGCCGGCCCGGCGGGCGCGCTCGACGAGGGCCGTCACGTTGCCCCGGTCGCCGCTGACGCCGAGCTGCTCGGGGTAGAGGTGGACGAGGCGGAGGGTGTCGCTGCTCACGCGGTCTTCTCCAGGTCGGGGTGGCCGAGGATGCGACGGGCCAGCATCATCTGCTCGTAGTTCGTCACGAAGTGCTTCGTGTGGTCGCTCGGCGAGGGCAGCCGGCGCATGAGCCGGATGGCCTTCGAGATGTCCTCCTCGATGACGTGCACGGGGATGCCGTCGTGCTCGAGACGGAGCGCGAGCTGCCAGGCCTTGGCACCGGCCAGCACGTCGACGTGGTCGAGGTGCGAGAAGTCGATGTCGTAGATCCACGAGATGTCGGGGGTGCCCTCGTCGATCGCCAGCATGACCTGCTCGACGTCCTGCGGCAGGGCGTCGAGGTTCAGCTGGAGGCTCGCGGCGTTCTTGAACATGATGAACTCCGCCTCGTCGGCGCCGAGCGACATGCGCTCGCCCCGCCCGTAAGCAGGCTTCATCGACTCGAACGCCCGGCTGACGGCGGCCGGGTCGACGGGTCGGCCGAGGACGACCGAGGCGGTCTGCAGCGCCGCCGCGGCGTCGACGGCGTAGTGCAGGCCACGGGCGGGCAGCCTGACCTCGACCGTGGTGCCGCCGACCGAGATGGTGGCTCGGTCGCCGGAGAGCGAGAGGACCTCGCTGTCGGCCGACCGCCCGCCGTCGGCCTCGCGGCTGAAGTCGTGGGCGTTCTGCAGGCCGTTGGGCGACGCCTCGACGACGTCGGGGGCCGCGCCGAAGCGGGTGACGGTCTGCCCCGGGCGTGCCTCGTAGGGCGCGAGGTGCTGGTCGTCGCGGTTCGTGACCACGGCGGTGGTCGCCAGCGCGGCCGTGTCGGTCATCATCGTGCCGACGCGCTCCGTCTCGAAGAAGCGGTAGAGCTGGTCGACCTGGACGTTGAGCATCAGCACCGTCGAGGGGTGCAGCGACCGGGTCAGCTCGACCGCGAAGGCCTCGTCGACCTCGATCACGCCGATGTCGTGCTTGACACGGCCGGTCACCGTCACCTCGCGGAGGAAGGCCGACGCGATGCCCTGGGGCAGGTTGGCCCCGGTCGGGTTGGTGAAGACCGAGAGGCCGTGGGCCCGCAGCGTCTCCGTCAGCATCATCGTCGTCGTCGACTTGCCGTTGGAGCCGAGCACGAAGACGACGCCCTGCTCGAACTGCGACGCGACGTGGCTGAGGAAGTCCGGCGCCAGCGTCAGGACGGTGCGGCCCGGGTAGGCCGAGCCGCCGCCGCGGAGCCGGGCCGCGGCACGGACCAGGCGCCCGGCCAGGACGGGGATGACGTACTTCACGGGTCTACTCGAGGTAGTCGCGGAGCGACTGCGACCGGGACGGGTGGCGGAGCTTGGCCATCGTCTTCGACTCGATCTGGCGGATGCGCTCGCGCGTCACGCCGAAGGTGTCGCCGATCTGGTCGAGCGTCTTCGGCATCCCGTCGCCGAGGCCGAAGCGCATGCGGATGACGCCCGCCTCGCGCTCGGAGAGGCTGTCGAGCAGCGACTCCAGCTGCTTCTGCAGCATGGTGAAGCCGACCGCGTCGGCCGGGACGACCGCCTCGGTGTCCTCGATGAGGTCGCCGAACTCGCTGTCGCCGTCCTCGCCGAGGGGCGTGTGCAGCGAGATGGGCTCGCGGCCGTACTTCTGGACCTCGACGACCTTCTCGGGCGTCATGTCCAGCTCACGGGAGAGCTCCTCGGGCGTGGGCTCGCGACCGAGGTCCTGCAGCATCTGCCGCTGCACGCGGGCCAGCTTGTTGATGACCTCGACCATGTGGACGGGGATGCGGATGGTGCGGGCCTGGTCGGCCATGGCGCGGGTGATGGCCTGGCGGATCCACCACGTCGCGTAGGTGCTGAACTTGAAGCCCTTCGTGTAGTCGAACTTCTCGACGGCACGGATCAGGCCCAGGTTGCCCTCCTGGATGAGGTCGAGGAACTGCATGCCGCGACCGGTGTAGCGCTTGGCGAGGCTCACGACGAGGCGGAGGTTCGCGCCGAGCAGGTGGCTCTTGGCCCGCTGCCCGTCGCGGGCGACCCAGCGGAGCTCGCGCTCGAGCTCCTTGCTGAGGCCCGTGCTGTGCGAGAGCTTGTCCTCCGCGAAGAGGCCGGCCTCGATGCGCATCGCCAGCTCGACCTCCTCGGCGGCGTTGAGGAGGGCGACCTTGCCGATCTGCTTCAGGTAGTCCTTGACGGGGTCGGCCGTCGCACCGGTGATGGTGGTCGAGTAGACCGGCATCTCGTCGTCGTCGTCCTGCGAGATGACGAGGGCACCGGTGGGCAGCACCTCGGGAGCCTTCGCGGGGGCGTCGCCCTCGGTCTCGTCGGCGGCGTCGGCCTCGGTGTCGGCGGGCACCTCGACGGGCTCGACCTCGGCCTCGTCGTCGGGGGCGTCGTCGCCGGCCGCCGCCTTCGTCGACTTCGCCGGAGCCTTCTTGGCCGGGGCCTTCTTCGCGGGGGCCTTGCGGGCCGGGGCCTTCTTGGCGGGGGCCGCGGCGGCGGTCTCGGCCGCCTCCGTGGCCGGGGACACGAGCTCGGTCCCCTCGTCGGACACGGCCGGGGCGGCCGTGGTCGCCTTGCTGCGAGTAGCCATGCGAACACCTTTCGATCGTCGGTTGCGTCGGGGAGGCTGCGGCGCGGCGTCTCGACGTGTCGACCGGCGCCCTGACGTCGGTCGGCCTTGCTTCTGGGCGGACGGCCCGCGGGGCGGGCCGACCGGATCGGCCCTGGTGGCGGGCCGATGTCGCTGTGGTCTCGCACGCCACGGGGCGCGCGGGAGATGGTGCAGGATTTCGGGCAGTACGAGGACCCATGTCAAGTCCTCGCGGTGACGCGCCTCACGGCGGACGGTGTGCGAGGACACGAACGGGTCCTTCGACCATTATTGCACGGCCCGGGCGAGCCGTTCGACACGCAGGCGCCCCCGCGGTGCGCCCTCGGCGGACGCCCGTGCGTCAGGCGCCGCCTCGCCGCCGACGCCGCGCCTCGCGCCAGCGGCGGTCGAGCGCGACCCAGAGCGGAGCGACCTGGATCCCCTCCTCGAGGTGCAGGCGACGACGCGTGCCGCGGCGGGCGAGGAGCAGGCCGACCACCCCGCCGCCCACGACCACGTACTGCACCAGGAAGGCCACCCGGAAGGAGTCGAACGCGAAGAGGTCGCTCGGCTGCCCGGACGCCACCCGTGCGGCGTCCACCTGGTCGAGGACGACGCCGATGAGGAACATCATGACGAAGCTCGCGAGGAAGCCCCCGACGTTGACCACCCCGTTCGCGACGCCCAGGCTGCGCAGGGGGTTGAACGTGCGGGCGAAGTCGAAGCCGATGATCGAGCCGGGCCCTCCCACGCCGAGGGCCACGACCAGCACGACCGCCAGCCACTGGGGGGGCACCCCGGGCCAGGCCAGCAGCACCGTCCAGACGACGCCGAGCACGGTCACGATGCCCAGCACCAGCGCCGAGCGGCGCAGCGGGAAGCGCGCCATCAGGACGCCGAGCACCGGCCCGGCCACGACGCCCGACACGACGAGCACGGTGAGGAGGCCCGAGGCCTGCCCGCTCGTGAAGCCCAGCCCGCCCACGAGGAAGGGCACGCCCCAGAGGAGGGAGAAGACGGTGCCCGACGACTGCGTCACGAAGTGCGACCAGAAGCCGAGGCGGGTGCCCGGCCTCTTCACGCTCTCGCCGAGCTGCCGGCCCGCCTCGCGCCAGGTGAGCACGGCGCGGTCGCGGTCGCGGCCCTCCGGGGACTCGCTGACGACGGCGACGACGAGGACGACCGCGAGCACGGAGAGCGCCGCGGCGCTGAGGAAGGCGGGCGACCAGCCCGCGGAGTGCAGCACGACCGACAGGGGCAGGGCCGAGAGCACCTGCCCGGCCTGGCCGATGTTGCCCGTCCACTGCGAGACCTGCGGCAGGATCGGCCCGCGGAACCAGGCCGGCAGGAGCCGCATCACCGAGATGAACGTCATCGCGTCGCCGGCCCCCACCAGGACGCGACCGACCACGGCCACGCCGATCACGGGCGGCGACAGGGCGACCACGCCCTGCCCCACTGCCAGGAGGACGCCGCCCGTCACGATCAGGGCCTTGGGCCCGACGCGGTCGAGCATGACGCCGACCGGGATCTGCAGCCCGGCGTAGACCGCGAGCTGCACGACGGCGAGCGTGGACAGGGTTGCGGCAGAGATGCCGAAGAGCTGCTGGGCCTCGACGCCCGAGACACCGAGGGAGGACCGCTGGAGCACGGCGACCACGTACGCGAGGACGGCGGTGCCCCAGACCAGCCAGGCACGCGCGGAGTTCACCCGACGAACCTACCCGACCCGCTCCTCCCCCGGCACGGAGCGGGCGTCAGCCCTCGTCGTCGGGGCGGCGCGTCGCGAGGAACTTCTCGAGCTCGGCCGCCAGGGCGTCGGCCGACGGGACCTGGCCGTCCTGGTCGGTGAGGGGCGACGGCAGGGGGTTGCCCTCCATGTACGTGTCGTGGCGCTCCTCCAGGGTCGTCACGAGCCGCGACAGCTCCTGGTTGCCGTGCACCTGCTCGTCGACCTTCACGAGGAAGTCGCGCCCCTCGGTGCGGAGGCGGTCGGTCGGGAAGATCAGTCCGGTGGCCGCGCTGATGCTCGAGAGCGCGGTCACGGCCGCGTCGGGGAACTCGGTGTCGGCCAGGTAGTGCGGCACCAGGAGGACGAAGCCCGCCGTCGGGTGGCCGTCGTCGTGCAGCCGCTTCTCGATCAGGTGGAGGGCGTTGGCGGGCGCCTGCGTCACGGGCTTCCAGACGGAGAGGGTCTCGATGAGGTCGGCCCGGTTGCCGCTGACCGTGACCCCGAGCGGGCGGGTGTGCGGCACGGGCATGGGGATCGAGTGCACCCACGTCGTCGTCGACACGCGGTACCGCTCGACCAGGCCCACCACCGCCGCCGTGAAGCGCTGCCACTGGAAGTCGGGCTCGAACCCGGAGAGGAAGAGGAACGGCTGCCCCACGTCGTCCTGCACGAGGTGCAGCGACAGCGGGGAGGTCGTGATCTCGGCGACGTGGTCCTGGTCGAAGGTGAACACCGGACGGCGGGCCCGGTAGTCGAGGAGCTCGTCGGGGTCGAAGGTCGCGACGAGGGTGTGGTCGAGGGTGTCGAGCACGTACTGCCCGAGCTGGCTGACGGCGGAGCCCGCGTCGGCGAAGCCGGTGAGCCCCGCGACGAGCGGCAGGCCCTCGGGCACGTCGTGGGAGTCGGGGGCGAGGTCGTAGAGGCCGGCGGGGTCGTGCATGTGATCGAGCCTAGACACCCCGGGGTCGCCTCCCCGGCCGCCGGCGCGTGCCGAGAGCGAACAGCGCCGTCGGTAGCATCGACGTCATGACCGAGCTCAGCCTGTCCGCCGTCCGCACCTCCCCCGCCGAGACCACCGCCGACGTCCTCGTCGTGGGCGTCCTCAAGGGAGCCGACGGCCCCACCGTGACCGTGGAGCTCGAGGGCCTGCCGACCGACCTCGCAGTCCTCGGCGTGACCGGTGCCCGTGACCAGCTCGTCCGCGTGCCCGCCGTGGGCGTGGCCGCGACGGTCGTCGCCCTCGTGGGCCTCGGCGACGTCGTCGACGCGGAGTCCCTGCGCTACGCCGCCGGCTCGGCGGTCCGTCAGCTCACCGGCGTCGACCGCGTCGCCCTCGCCCTCCCCGTGGCCGACGACGACCAGGCCGCGGCCGTCCTCGAGGGCGCGGCCATCGCCTCCTGGGAGTTCGACTCCTTCCGCTCGGCCTCGGCCGGCGAGTCGCGGCGGCACGCGCGCGAGCTGGTGCTGGTCGCCGACCGTGACCTCGAGGAGTCGCTGGTGACGCGCGCCGCGGTGGTCGCGGAGGCCGTCCACACCGTCCGTGACCTCGCCATGACCCCGCCGCAGCAGATGTTCCCGCAGGCGCTGGCCGACGTGGCCGTCGCCCGGGCCGAGGGCCTGCCCCTGACCGTCACCGTCCTCGCGGAGGACGAGCTGCGCGCCGGCGGCTACGGCGGCATCCTCGGGGTCGGGCAGGGGTCGTCGCGCGGGCCTCGCCTGGTCAAGGTCGAGTACGCGCCCGAGGGCGCCGCCAAGCACCTCGCCCTCGTGGGCAAGGGCATCACCTACGACACCGGCGGGCTCTCGCTCAAGCCGGCCGGCAGCATGCTCGGGATGAAGGACGACATGACGGGCGCGGCCACGGTGCTCGCCGTCACCGTCGCGGCCGCTCGCCTCGCCCTCCCCGTCCGGCTCACGGCGTGGCTCTGCATCGCCGAGAACATGGTCAGCGGCACGTCGATCCGCCCGGACGACGTCCTGACGATCCGCGGCGGCACCACCGTCGAGGTGACCAACACCGACGCGGAGGGCCGCCTCGTCATGGCCGACGGCCTGGTCGCCGCGAGCGAGGAGATGCCCGACGCGGTCGTCGACGTCGCCACGCTCACGGGCGCCCAGGTCGTGGCCCTGGGCACGCGCACGGTCGGGGTGATGGGCAACGACGCGCTGGCCGACGAGGTCGTCGGCCTCGCGGGCCGTGTCGGCGAGACGTTCTGGCGGATGCCGCTGCCCGGCGAGCTGCGCGCCCGTCTCGACTCCGACGTCGCGGACCTCGTCAACGCGACCCCGGGCAACACCGCCGCCGGCATGCTCCTCGCCGGCGTGTTCCTCCAGGAGTTCGTCGGGCGCCGCGAGGACGGCAGCGTCCTCCCGTGGGTCCACCTCGACATCGCGGGGCCGTCGAACAACAAGGGCGGCGGCTACGGCTTCACGGCCAAGGGCTCGACCGGCGTCTCCGTCCGCACCCTGCTGGAGCTGGCAGCCGTCTTTTCGGTCGCGTAGTAGGGTCGGGGAGGCGGGAGAAACCCGCCGAGATCGGTCCCCCGGGCGACACCAGCCCCGCGCCCTGCAGAGCACCTGCCGGGCGCAGCTCCTGACGGAGCAGACGCTGGCGGGTGCGACGACGCCGTCACCACGACGCCGCAGCACCTCAGCCCCGCGGGGTACCTCCGAACGCACGAGGGAGTTGCTGGGTGTCGGAACAGAATTTTGACCTGGTGGTGCTCGGCGGCGGCAGCGGCGGCTACGCCGCCGCGCTGCGGGCGACCGAGCTGGGGCTGAGCGTCGCGCTCGTCGAGAAGGACAAGGTCGGCGGCACCTGCCTCCACCGGGGCTGCATCCCGACCAAGGCCCTGCTGCACTCCGCCGAGGTGGCCGACGTCTCGCGCGAGGCGGAGAAGTACGGCGTGCACACCGACTTCCACGGCATCGACATCGCCGCCGTGACCTCCTACCGGGAGGGCGTCGTGGCCAGCAAGTACAAGGGCCTGCAGGGCCTGCTCAAGGCCCGCAAGATCACGACCGTCGAGGGCGAGGGGCGCCTCACCTCGCCCACCACCGTCCAGGTCGGCGACGTGACCCTCACGGGCAAGAACGTCGTGCTGGCGACCGGGTCGTACTCACGGAGCCTGCCCGGCCTCGAGATCGGCGGCCGTGTCATCACCAGCGAGCAGGCGCTCGCCCTCGACCACGTCCCGTCGCGCGTCGCCATCCTGGGCGGCGGGGTGATCGGCGTCGAGTTCGCGAGCGTCTGGAAGTCGTTCGGCGCCGAGGTCGACATCATCGAGGCGCTGCCGCACCTCGTCCCGAACGAGGAGGAGTCGATCTCGAAGCAGTTCGAGCGCGCCTTCCGGAAGCGCGGCATCGGCTTCTCGCTCGGGGTCCGCTTCCAGAGCGTCACCCAGAGCGACGACGGCGTCGTCGTCACCCTGGAGGACGGCAAGACCTTCGAGGCCGACATCCTGCTGGTCGCCGTGGGCCGCGGCCCCTCGACCGCTGGCCTCGGCTACGAGGAGGTGGGCCTGACCATGGACCGCGGCTTCGTCATCACGAACGAGCGCCTCGCGACGAGCGTCCCCGGCGTCTACGCCGTCGGCGACATCGTCCCCGGCCTCCAGCTCGCCCACCGCAGCTTCCAGCACGGGATCTTCGTCGCGGAGGAGATCGCGGGGCTCTCGCCCCAGGTCATCGACGACGTGAACATCCCCAAGGTCACCTACTCCGACCCCGAGGTCGCCTCCGTCGGCCTCTCCGAGGCCAAGGCCGTCGAGAAGCACGGCCGTGACGCCGTGGCGACCTACGACTACAACCTCGCGGGCAACGGCAAGAGCCACATCATCGGCACGAGCGGCTCGGTGAAGGTCGTCCGCGTCGTCGACGGCCCCGTCGTCGGCGTCCACATGATCGGCGCCCGCGTCGGCGAGCTCATCGGCGAGGCCCAGCTGACGGTCAACTGGGAGGCCTACCCGGAGGACGTCGCTCCCCTGGTCCACGCCCACCCCACCCAGAACGAGGCGCTCGGCGAGGCCATGCTGGCCCTGGCGGGCAAGCCCCTCCACGCGATGTAGCACCACCCACCACTGCACCGCACCGCACACACAGGCACATGATGTCGTCAAAGGAGTTCCACGCATGAGCGAATCCGTCAACCTCCCGGCACTCGGGGAGAGTGTCACCGAGGGCACGGTCACCCGATGGTTGAAGAACGTCGGCGACCGGGTCGAGGTCGACGAGCCCCTGCTCGAGGTCTCGACCGACAAGGTCGACACCGAGATCCCGTCGCCGGTCGCCGGCGTCGTCGAGGAGATCCTCGTCCAGGAGGACGAGACGGTCGAGGTCGGCACGGCGCTGGT
Organism: Frigoribacterium sp. Leaf164; assembly: GCF_001423665.1. Classification (NCBI taxonomy): domain Bacteria; kingdom Bacillati; phylum Actinomycetota; class Actinomycetes; order Micrococcales; family Microbacteriaceae; genus Frigoribacterium; species Frigoribacterium sp. Leaf164. The sequence continues at coordinate 1,266,023 of NZ_LMOX01000001.1, read as the reverse complement.
GCGCATCGGTGACGGCAGCGGCTCCTCCGACGGCGGCTCCGCCCCCGAGTCGGCGCCCGCCGAGGCCGAGCAGCAGCCCGAGCCCGAGTCGGAGACGGAGGAGACCGTCGTCTCGTCGTCGAACGCTCCCGCTCCTGGCGAGGAGGCCCCCGCGGCTCCCCTCGCCCCGGCGGACGAGGTCGACCCGGCGCCCGCCGCGTCGGACGACGCGCCCGCCCAGCCGGGGGCGACCGATGCGTCGGCTCCCGTCCCCGCACCCTCCGCCCCGGTGGCCGCTCCCGCCGCCGTGCCGGCCGCGGTGCCCGCCGCCGCTCCGGCTCCGGCAGCGCCGGAAGCCAGCCCCGCGCCGGCCGCCGCCCCGTCGGCCGCTCCCGCCGCCGAGTCCGCCTCGAGCAGCTCCGCTCCGACGGGCTACGTCACCCCCCTCGTGCGCAAGCTCGCCAACGAGAAGGGCGTCGACATCAGCACGCTCAGCGGCAGCGGCGTCGGCGGACGCATCCGCAAGGAGGACGTGCTCGCCGCCGCCGAGGCCGCCTCGGCCGCGGCGTCGGCCCCGGCGTCGTCGGGCGCCGCGGCTCCCGCCCCCGTCGAGGTCTCGCCGCTCCGCGGCACGACCGTCCCGATGACCCGCCTCCGCAAGGTCGTCGCCGAGCGCGCCGTCCAGTCGATGCAGGCGATGGCCCAGCTCACCAGCGTGGTCGAGGTCGACGTGACCGCCGTGGCCTCCTTCCGGGACGCCCACAAGGCCGAGTTCCTGGAGAAGACCGGCAACAAGCTGTCGTTCCTCCCGTTCTTCACCCTCGCGGCGGCGGAGGCCCTCAAGGCCCACCCGAAGCTCAACGCGACCGTCGACGGCGACTCGATCGTCTACCCGGACCACGAGAACGTCAGCATGGCCGTCGACACGGAGCGCGGCCTGCTCACGCCCGTCATCAAGAACGCCTCGGAGCTCGACCTGGCCGGCATCGCCGCCCAGATCGCCGACCTCGCCCAGCGGACGCGCGACAACAAGCTGAAGCCCGACGAGCTCGCCGGCGGCACCTTCACGGTCACGAACACGGGGTCGCGCGGCGCGCTGTTCGACACCCCGGTGGTGTTCCTGCCGCAGGTCGCCATCCTCGGCACCGGCATCGTGGTCAAGCGCCCCGTCGTCGTCAAGGCCGCCGGGGGCGAGGCCATCGCGGTCCGCTCCATGGTGTACCTCGCCCTGTCGTACGACCACCGCATCGTCGACGGCGCTGACGCCGCCCGCTTCCTCGTCGCGGTCAAGGACCGCCTCGAGGCGGGCGACTTCGCCTCCGTGCTCGGCATCTAGCCCGGTCGCCCGTCACCGGCGGGCGACCACCTCGCGGAGCCGCCAACCGGCCTCGGTCCTGACCACCAGGACCGAGGCCGGTTCGTCGTCGGCCCCGCGGGCGTCGAGGAGCACCGTCTCGCCCAGTCGCTGCACCTCGCCGTCGACCGCCGTCGGGACGAGTGCCCCTCCCGCCGCCCCGGGGTCGTCCAGCAGCTGCGCGTCTCGCGCCGCGACCGGTGAGCCCGGCTGGTCGACGGCCGCGAGGCACGAGGGCGTGACGTCGGCGAGACAGCGTTCCCGAGCCTCAAGGAGCACCCGGGCCGCGGCGACGGCGTCCTCCCCCGTGGTCACGACGTCGTCGTCGCCCGGGGCCGGCCCGTCGCCACCCCGGGGGGTCGTCGGCGGCCGCCCGGGAGGAGAGGTCGCCCCAGCATCACCGGCGTCCGCTGCCGGGGCGGGTGTCGGGGAAGGGCCGGCCGCGCCCCCGCCGTCCGTCGCGACGGCGGTGCCGCCGTCGACGGACCCTCCCGGCGCCGAGAGCAGGAGGGCGATCACGACCGACGCCGCCACGACGCCGCCCAGGAGCCAGAACCGGGGCCTCACCGCCGCGACGCGCGCCCGGACGGAGGTCTCGCGACGCGCGGCGAGCCAGTCGAGGGCCGCGTCGACCACCGCCGCCTCCGGCAGCGCGGCCGCCCACGCGGGGCGCGGCGGACCCGCCAGAGCGGACCAGTCGACCTCGTCGCCCCGGGTCGCGTCGTCCGTCTCCGCCGCCGCCGACGGCAGGGGCAGCGGGGCCGCGAGGTCGTGCACGGCCTCCACGACGGCGTCGAGGTCGTCCGCTGCCGCCAGGGCCGTGAGCAAGGGCGACGAGCCCTCCTCGAGGTGCCCCGCCACGAGCTCGACGAGACCCCGCGAGGCGGCGGCCGCCGACGCACGGGCCGCCGCGACGTCCGCCGTCGCGCCCGCCGTGCGCAGGCGCCGCAGCAGCGGTGCGCCGCGGTCGTCCAGGACGACGTCGGCGAGGTGGGGGCGGTCGACGACGAGTCCCGTCGCGGCCGCGCGCTCCAGCACCGCGAGGAGAGGCACCGCCAGGGTGACCAGCTCCCCCGGCGCCAGGGGCCCCCGGCCCGCGAGCCACGACGGGAGGGGGACGAGGTCGCCGTCGGGCACGACCACCACCAAGCGCCCGTCGGGCTCGTGCAGGACGTCGACGGCGGGCAGCAGGTGGGCGTGCCGCACCGGGGCGGTCCGGGCGAGCTCCGCCTGCACGCTCGCTCCGTGCGGGCCGGCCTGCGCCGGCCGCAGGAGGCCGACCGGCAGCCCGTCCGGCCCCGTCGCGCGGAGGACCTCGAGGCCGTCGTGCTCGTCTCGGGCGTGGACGTCGTAGGGGCCGGTGCGGGAGCTGCTCACCCGGAGAGCGTGCCCGGTGCCGGGCCCGGCCCCGCGACTCCCCGGGGTGCCCTGTGGACGGGCCCGCCCCGGGCGGAGGCCGGGAGGACCGACCGGGCCGCCGTGCGCACGCCCGTCCCGTATCCTGGTCGACATGGCACGACGCTCCGAGAACCCGACCCCCAAGCCGCCCAAGGAACCGGGTCGGTTCAAGCAGATGTGGCAGGTCTTCCAGATGACCCGCCGCTACGACTCCCAGGCGCTGCCGCTGATGCTCGCGGCGCTGCTCGTGCCGGTGGTGCTCGGCGTCGTCGCGGCCCTGCTGCTCTCGGGCGGCAACGTGCTCGCGCTCGTGCTGTACATCATCGTCGGGCTCATGCTCGGCGTCCTCCTGCTGCTCATCGTCCTCGGGCGACGTGCCGAGAAGGCCGCGTACTCGCAGATCGAGGGCCAGCCGGGCGCCGTCGGCGCCGTCATGAAGAGCGGCCTCCGCCGCTCGTGGCGTGCGGCCGAGATGCCCGTCGCCGTGCAGGGCCGCACCCAGGCCGCCGTCTACCGGGCCGTGGGCAAGGGCGGCGTCGTCCTCATCGCCGAGGGCGCCGCGGCCCAGACCAAGAAGCTCGTCGACGAGGAGCGCCGCAAGGTCGCCCGCATCCTCCCGAACGTCGCCGTGACCGTGCTGCACGTCGGCCCCGACGCCGACGCCGTCCCGCTGCACAAGCTCGCCGGGCGCATGAACAAGGTCAAGTCGACCCTGAACCGCAACGAGGTGCTGGCGGTCAGCAACCGCCTCCAGTCGCTCGGCAAGAACGGCCTGCCCATCCCCAAGGNGCGTCGACCCGTTCAAGGTCCGCTCCGGCCGACCGCGCTGACCGACCGCCCCGCACGACGACGGCGCCGCTCCCCTCGGGGGCGGCGCCGTCGTCGTGTCGAGCGGCACCCACCGGACCGGGCGGGCCCGCGCGGGCGGCGTCAGACGCGGACGAGCACCGTGCCGGCGATGCGGTCGTGGAGGCCGCGCTGGTCGAGGTCCCACACCACGGCGGGGACGACGAGGGCGACCAGGAGCGTGCGGACCAGCGGGCGCCAGAGACCGACCGCTCCCCCACGCATCGGCACGAGGCGCATGCCCAGGGCGAGGTGGCCCGGAGTGCCCCCGAGGGTGACCAGGAAGAGCGCCTNNGCACGACGACGAACACGGCGGTGATGGCGAGGCCCTCACCGTCGAAGAACGCGTACGCGATGACAGAGGCGAGCGCCCAGTCGATCACCAGGCCGCCGACCCGGCGCCCGAGGCGCGCGATCGACCGCGGCCCCTCGCGCGGCAGGCCGAGACGCTGGCCCGGCCACTCCTGGCGGCCGTCGGAGCCGCCCTGGCCGGAGGGCGCGGCGGGCTCGGACGGAGGTCGGCGGATGGAGTCGGGCATGGCGTCGAGCCTACCGACCGGCACATGCGTAACATGCCGGAAACACGAGGGACACCGCAGCGAAACCCCTCGCCCATACCGTCGTCAGTGGCTGCGTCCCGCTGGCCGATCCGTTCCACACCATTGGAGAGACATCTAGATGTTCACTGATTCTTCCGAGGTGCTGAAGTTCATCAAGGACACCGACGTCAAGTTCCTCGACATCCGGTTCACCGACCTCCCCGGCGTCCAGCAGCACTTCAACATCCCCGCCTCCACGGTCGACGAGGAGTTCTTCTCCGTCGGGCAGCTCTTCGACGGATCGTCCATCCGTGGCTTCGCCTCGATCCACGAGTCGGACATGCAGCTCATCCCCGACGTCACGACCGGCTACGTGGACCCCTTCCGGGCCGAGCGCACGCTCATCCTGGTCTTCGACATCTTCAACCCGCGGAACGGCGAGCTCTACAGCCGCGACCCCCGCCAGGTCGCGAAGAAGGCCGAGAAGTACCTCGCCTCGACCGGCATCGCCGACACGGCGTTCTTCGCGCCCGAGGCCGAGTTCTACATCTTCGACGACGTCCGCTACGAGGTCACGCAGAACGCGAGCTTCTACAGCGTCGACTCCGAGGAGGGCGCCTGGAACACCGGTCGCGTCGAGGAGGGCGGCAACCTCGCCAACAAGACGGCCTACAAGGGCGGCTACTTCCCCGTCAGCCCCGTCGACAAGACGGCCGACCTCCGCGACGACATCAGCCTCAAGCTGATCGACTCCGGGCTCGAGCTCGAGCGCGCGCACCACGAGGTCGGCACGGGCGGCCAGCAGGAGATCAACTACAAGTTCGACACGATGGTCCACGCGGCGGACGACATCCTGAAGTTCAAGTACATCGTCAAGAACACCGCCGAGCAGTGGGGCAAGGTCGCGACCTTCATGCCCAAGCCGCTCTTCGGCGACAACGGGTCGGGCATGCACACCCACCAGTCGCTCTGGAGCGACGGCAAGCCCCTCTTCTACGACGAGAACGGCTACGGCGGTCTCTCCGACGTCGCGCGCTGGTACATCGGCGGCCTGCTCAAGCACGCTCCGGCGGTGCTCGCCTTCACCAATCCGTCGATCAACTCGTACCACCGCCTGATCCCCGGCTTCGAGGCCCCCGTCAACCTGGTCTACTCGGCCGGCAACCGGTCCGCGGCGATCCGCATCCCGATCACGGGCACGAACCCGAAGGCCAAGCGCATCGAGTTCCGCGTCCCCGACGCGGCCTCGAACCCGTACCTCGCGTTCGCCGCCCAGCTGATGGCGGGCCTCGACGGCATCCAGAACCGGATCGAGCCGCACGAGCCCGTCGACAAGGACCTCTACGAGCTGCCCCCGGAGGAGGCGAAGAACATCCCCCAGGTGCCCGCCTCGCTCGACGCGGCCCTGCTCGCGCTCGAGGCCGACCACGAGTTCCTCACCAAGGGCAACGTGTTCACCGAGGACCTCATCGAGACCTGGATCGCGTACAAGCGCGACAAGGAGATCCTGCCCATGGCGCAGCGTCCCCACCCGTTCGAGTTCGAGATGTACTTCGGCGTCTAGCTCACGAGCGTTCTCCGCGGAGGCCCGCACCCCCTGGGGTGCGGGCCTCCCGTCGTTCCCCAGCCCGTGTCGCCACCCGGCGCACCGGCCGGGGGCACGCGGACGGGCCGCCCTCCCGGAGGAGGACGGCCCGTGATCGCCGTGCGGCGGCTGGCTCAGGCCGGGATCGCCACCGGCGACAGCGCCTGGCGACGCGCGGGGACACGACGGCTGCCGAGCGGCCGGACCTCCCAGCCGGCGCTCGCCCAGACCTCGGCGTCGAGCGCGTTCCGGGCGTCGATCACGACGGGGTTGGCGGCCAGCTGCGCGAGGGGCAGCGGCTCGGCCCCGACGAACTCGGGCCACTCGGTCAGCAGGAGGACGGCGTCGGCGTCGGTCACCGCCTCCTCGATGCTGTCCGCGAACGACAGCGTGGGGAAGCTGCGCTGGGCCGTCTGCGTCGCCTCGGGGTCGACGACGAGCACCTGCGCACCGCGCAGGTGCAGCGCCGCGGCGACGTTGAGGGCGGGCGAGTCGCGGACGTCGTCGGTGTGCGGCTTGAAGGCCGCGCCGAGGACGGCGATCCGGCGGTTGAGCACGGAGCCGCCGCAGGCGTCGATGGCCTGGTCGATGACGCGCTGGCGCTGGGCCATGTTGATCTCGTCGACCTGCTGCATCAGGCCCACCGCGCGGTGGGCGCCGAGCTCGTTGGCCCGGAACATCAGGGCGCGGATGTCCTTGGGCAGGCAGCCCCCGCCGAAGCCGAGGCCGGCGTTGAGGAACTTGCGGCCGATGCGGTCGTCGAAGCCCAGCGCGTCGGCGAGCGTCGACACGTCGGCGCCGGCGGCCTCGCAGAGCTCGGAGATGGCGTTGATGAACGAGATCTTCGTCGCCAGGAAGGCGTTGGCGCTGACCTTCACCAGCTCGGCCGTCGGCAGGTCGCACGAGATGACCGGCGTACCGGTCGAGATGGGCTCGGCGTAGACGGCCCGCAGCACGGCCTCCGAGCGGCTGTCGGTGCCCCCGAAGACGATGCGGTCGGGGCGCAGGGTGTCCTCGACGGCGTGGCCCTCGCGGAGGAACTCGGGGTTCCAGACGACGTCGGCCGAGATGCCCGCGGGCAGGACGCCCGCGACGATCTCTCGGAGCCGCGCCGCCGTGCCCACGGGCACGGTCGACTTGCCGACGATGAGGCCGTCGTGGCTCAGCGAGCGGGCCACGGCCCGGGTCGCCTCCTCCACGTAGGTCAGGTTCGCCGCGTGGCTCCCGCGCCGCTGGGGCGTGCCCACGCAGATGAAGTGGACGTCGCTGAGGGCGACGGCCTCGGCGAGGTCGGTGGTGAACACCAGCCGGCCGGAGTCGACGTGCTTGACGATCAGCTCGGGCAGGCCGGGCTCGAAGAACGGGACGCGGCCCTGGGCCAGCGCCTCCACCTTCGAGGGGTCGGTGTCGACGCCGATCACGTCGAAGCCCATCTCCGCCATGGCGGCCGCGTGGGTGGCGCCGAGGTAGCCGGTGCCGATGACGCTGATGCGCGGCCGGGCGGAGTCGGCGGAGGTGACGGGGGCGTCGCTGTCGAAGGGGGTGAGGTCGTCGGTCATGATGCGCTCCTGAGGATGGTGGGGGCTGCAGGGAGGGAGGAGGGACGGGCGGGGCCGGTCACGGGAGGGTCCGGAGGTCGAAGCCCGTGTCGCGCCGGGCGATGCCCTCACGGAAGGCCGTGATCGAGTCCTGTCGGGAGACGATTCGCCAGTCGTTGGTCAGGTACGACCCGGACGCGACGGTGGTCGCCGTGAGGTTGAACCAGGCGAAGCCGACGATGTCGTCGTTCGCCGGGTCGGCCAGGGTGTCGAACAGCGAGTCGATCCAGCGCGGCTTCTGGGCGGCCTTCGTCGTGCCCAGCTCGGCCGCGCCGATCTCGGCGAGGACGATCGGCTTGTCGGTGATGGCCCGCAGGTAGCCGAGGGTCTTGCCGAAGGTGCCGTCGAAGTCGCCGGTCTGCGGCGTCTCGGCGTTGCTGCGGAGGTAGCCGGTCATGCCGACCCAGTCGACGTAGTCGTCGCCGGGGTACAGGCTCGCGGTGTACTCGAGCGTGCGGTTCTTGGTCGGCACGCCCTCCACGCGGGTGGGAGCCCAGACCCAGGCGACGAGGTCGTTCGCCCCCTCGCGCTCGAAGACGTCGTGCACGTGGCGCCACATCTCTCGGTACTGGCCGGGAGTGTTGTTGTTGACGCCCTCGTCCCACGGGTACCAGTTGCCGTTCATCTCGTGGTCGAGACGGATGGCGAGGGGCAGCCCGGTGGTCTTGATGTCCTGGGCGTACTTCGTCAGGTACGCGTCGAACTCGCCGTCGATGATCTTGCCGAGCTCGTAGTCGGGGTCGACGACCTGGTCGTTGGCCGCCTTCAGCGGGCGCGACTCCCAGGTGAGGAAGGGCAGGTCGCCCTTGGCCCACGCCCGGGTGACCGCGTTCGGGTCGAAGTCCTGGTCCCAGCCCTGGAAGTACCCCGCCATGTTCGGCTGCGCGCCGACCTTGCTGCTGACGTCGTCGAACTCGGACCAGCTGAAGGGCGACTGCGTCGTGTAGAGGCCGAAGTAGCGCGACTCGGGCTGGATGATGCTCGCCAGCGACGGCGCCGTGACGGGCTGGGGGGCCGCCGGGGTCCCGCTGCCGGTGCCGGAGCCCGAGCCGCTGCCGCTGCCGCTGCCGCTGCCGGAGCCCTTGCCCCCCGACCCCGTCGCGCCCTTGGCGCCCGAGAAGGCGGCGGCGCCGCCGGACCCGCCGGCTGCCGACCCTGCGGCCGTCGATCCGCCGTCGGCCGCGGCCTGCGCCTGGTCGAGGGCGCTCTGCGCCGAGGCGAGCTTCGCCTGCGCCGCGGTCAGCTGCCCCTCGGAGGTCCAGGCCTGCTGCTGCACGTCGGCCAGGGCGGTCTTGCTGTCGGCCAGCTGCGCCTTGGCGCTCACCAGCTGGTCGAGCAGGGCCGACCGGTCGGCCTTCAGCTCGGCGACGTCGGACGGCGAGGCGCCCACGGCGGTCTGCACCGCGCTGCGCACGGCGTTGTCGGACGGGGAGATCCAGATCAGCCACGAGATCATGGCGAGCAGGACGACGACGGCGGTGGCGCCGAGGCCCGTGCGGCGGGCGTTGCCGTGGGACTGCGCCCACCAGGCTCCCGACTGCACGTGCGCCGGGGCGACGAACTTCTGTGCGGACTCAGACAATGAAGAGCACCTCCAGGGCGAGGATGACGGCACCGATCAGGTACGGGAAGCCGGCTTTGGGGTTGAGGCGACGACGGGGAGGCGCGGCCACGCGGGCCGGGGAGGTCGCCTCCGCCAGCGCGGTCGCCGTGCTGGTCGTGACGGCGTCGCCGGGGCGGGCGTCCACGGCCGTCTCCGCGCGGTGGCTGCGCACCATGACCGCGCCGCGGTCACCGTCGCGCACCGTGGTGGAGTCGCCGGTCGGGCCGGCCGTCGAGGTGGACGGTCCGAAGTCGAACAGGGTGTCGACGCCGGGGTCGGCCTCGCCCCGGAACTCGCGCTCCAGCACGTCGAGGGAGTCGTCGGCCCCCACGGACTGGACCTGGGCCTGCACGGCGTCGTCCGCCGCGCCTCCCCCGTAGGCACCGGCACGGGTGCCCCAGCCGCTCGCGTGGCCCATGCGGAAGAAGCCGATGACCCGGATGGGCATCAGGAAGAACGTCGACACGATGATGAAGACGGGCAGGCGGAAGAAGTCCGAGGGCTTCTCGGCGAGGTGGCGCATCTGGCGGATCGCCATGCTCAGCACGGAGGAGAGCACCATCAGCACGATGATGCTGATGAGCCCGGTCGAGACGCCGTACTCGGCGAGGATGCCGCGGTAGAGGTTGACGCCCTGGCCGGTGATGCCGCGGTAGACCCAGCCGCCGATGACGCCCATGAGCATGAACGGCAGGATGATGTCCATCGCGAAGAAGAAGGCGAGCATCGGAGCGTGGCCGAGCATCCACGGCATCATCCGGAAGGTGTTGTACTGGCTGCCGCGGGCCCAGCGGAGCTGCTGTTTGAAGAGCTTCTTCACCTGCAGGGGCGCGTCGGTGTAGACGAGGCTCGTGTGCTGGTAGACGGTGCGGTAGCCCTCCTTGAGCGTGAGGTTCGTCAGGGTGCGGTCGTCGCTCACCTCGAGGAAGACGCCCATGAACTTCTCGGTCATGAACTTGTCCATGACCCGCTCGAGGATGACGCGGCGGAAGGCGATGGTGCGGCCGGGGAGGCAGCCGATCTGGCCGAGCACGCTCTGGGCGGGCATCGAGTACAGGGCCCGCGAGTTCTCGAGCCAGTCCGCCCAGCGGGTGATCCAGCTGCGCTCGGGCTCGAGGATGCGCTGACGGGTGGTGACGCCGCCGACGTTGGCCTCGGAGAAGGGGCGGACGAGCTCGGAGAGCGTGCCCGGCGTCCAGACGGTGTCGGAGTCGACGAGCACCGTGATGTCGCCGCGGCTCAGCTCGGTGCCGATCATGACGGCGTTGCGCTTGCCGGGGATGGGCGTGTGCACCCAGCGCACGAGGGGCGCGTACTCGTCGCAGACCGCGGCGAGGTCGGGGTTCGGGGCGCCGTTGATGACGACGATGATCTCGCCGGGCGCCTGCTCGACCATGCGGCCGATGACGTCGCGGAAGAGGTCGAGGGGCTCGTCGACCACGGGGACGACGACGCTGGTCGTGCCGGTGAACTCGCCCGTCGAGGGGCGGTACCGGCGGGAGAGGACCACCTTGACGATCCACAGGACCCAGATGAGGGCCGAGTACACCGCGAACAGGTAGACCTCGGGGTAGCCGCCCGCCATGGAACGGATCTGAAGGATGAAAGTCAACACGATGGCCGCCTCGGAAGATGGGGGAACAGGGGGTGGCGTCCGCGTCGTCGGGGAACCTGGGTGTCGGGTGAGGCAATCTTCAGTCACCCTGCGGGTGCTCACAAGCCGTCACCTCTTCGGGGGCGTGCTCTCACCCCGTGGGGTACGGCACTTGTCCTCCCTCTGGTGTCAGGCGAAATGCCGACACCGGTCAGCGACACGGCTGGTGCCCCCTGAACGACGGCCGTCGCCTCCCTCAGGGCTCGATGAGAGCCCGCCTCACGATCGGCGACAAGCCCCCTGGACAGGGTTTTCTGCCGGATGGACTGACGCACCGAGAGCGAGCACCCGTGAACCTGAGAAGGACCTGTCAGACACAGGCCGTGCTCCTGTCGGCCACGAGCCCGAAACACGCCGGTCATCTCGGTCGGGGTACATCGGGTGATATCGGGGTACGCAGCGATCACCCGCGACGAATTCGTGCCTCACCCGCCGAGATCTGCATCCCGGGCGTGTCGTGCCTCAGCCCGTGGGGGTGGGAGCCTCGTCGAGGCCGTAGAAGCCCCGCTCGAAGACGGCCCGGGCTCGTCGGGTGGCGGCGAGGTAGTCCTCCTCGAGCCGAGTCGCCGACCCGGGCGGGTACTCCATCAGCCGCGCCACGCCCTCGAGCTGACGACGGTCGGTCGGCAGGACGTCGGACGTCCGCGACGTCCAGAGGACGCCGGCCGAGCGCGCGCGGGAGGCGATCACCCAGGCGTCGTGCAGCTTGCGGGCGTCCTCCGCCGAGACCAGCCCGGCCTCCTCCGCCGCCGCCAGGGCGTCGAGCGTCGAGGTCGTGCGGAGGGCGGGCACGGCGTGGGCGTGCTGCAGCTGGAGCAGCTGCACGAACCACTCGACGTCGCTCAGCGACCCCCGCCCGAGCTTGAGGTGCCGGGACGGCTCGGCGCCGCGGGGCAGCCTCTCGGCCTCGACGCGCGCCTTGATGCGCTTGACCTCCCGCACCTCCTGCTCGGAGAGCTCCGCGGGGTACCTCACCGTGTCGGCGACGGCCGTGAAGTCACGGCGCAGCGCCTCGTCGCCGGCCACGGCGCGGGCCCGCAGCAGCGACTGCGCCTCCCACGTGAGCGACCACCGGTCGTAGTAGGCCCGGTAGGAGGTCAACGACCGCACCACGGGCCCGCTGCTGCCCTCCGGGCGCAGGCCGGCGTCGAGGTCGAGGGGCACGAGGGAGTCGGCGGTCAGGCGGTTCAGCTCCGCCACGACGCGGACGGCCCGGCGGTGCGCGGTCTCGTCGCCGTCCGGGGCCCGGTAGACGTAGAGCACGTCCGCGTCTGAGCCGAAGCCGAGCTCCCGGCCTCCGTAGCGCCCCATGGCCACGACGGCGAACTCGATGTCGCCCGCGTCGCGCCGCGCGAGGGCGAGCGCGCCCGTGATGGCGGCCGTGGTCACGTCGGTGAGGCCGGCCGCCAGCTCGTCGATCGTCATCAGGCCGAGGATGCCGCCGATGGCGAGGCGGAGGACCTCGCGTCGGCGGGCGTTCCTCAGGACCGCGGCCCCCGCCTCCGGGGTGTCGTGGCGGGCCAGGGTCGCGTGCGTCTCGTCGAGCAGGCTGGGGAGGCTGCGCGGGCGCAGCTCGTCGTCGTTCTCGAACCAGACCGCGGCCTCGGGGGTGCGCTCGAGGAGGTCCGCCACGAAGCGCGACGTCGACAGGACGGTGGTGAGCCGGTGCGCCGCCCCGGAGGAGTCGCGGAGCATGCGGAGGAACCAGTAGGACTCCCCCAGCCCGTCGCTGAGGCGACGGAAGGCGAGGAGGCCCAGGTCGGGGTCGGTGCCGTCGGCGAACCACTGCAGCATCGCCGGCAGGAGGTGGCGCTGGATGCTCGCGCGGCGGGAGACGCCCCCCGTGAGGGCCGCGATGTGCCCCAGCGCTCCCCGCGGGTCGGCGAAGCCGATGGCCGCGAGCCTCGCGGCGGCCTGGTCGGTGCTGAGCGCGAGCTCCTCCTCCGGCCGCGCCGCGACGGCGGAGAGCAGGGGGCGGTAGAACAGGCGCTCGTGGAGGGTGCGCACCCGTCGCTTGACGCCCTGCCACGCCTCGACGAGCTCGCGCGCCGAGCCGGCCAGGCCGGTGCCGCGGGCGAGGGCGCGGAGGTCGTCGTCGTCGGTCGGCATGAGGTGCGTGCGGCGCAGGCGGGAGAGCTGGATGCGGTGCTCGAGCAGCCGCAGGACGCGGTAGTCGCGGTCGAACTCGGCCGCCTCGGCCCGCCCGACGTAGCCCCGGCGGGCGAGGGCAGACAGGGCCGCGAGGGTCGACCGCTCCCGGACGCCGTCGTCGGCCTGGCCGTGCACGAGCTGGAGCAGCTGGATCGTGAACTCGACGTCGCGGAGGCCCCCGGGGCCGAGCTTGAGCTGACGGTCGACCTCGTCGGCGGGGATGAGGTCGGTGACGCGCTCGCGCATCCGCTGCACCGACTCGACGAAGGCCTCGCGGGAGGCCGCGGACCAGACGAAGGGCGCGATGCGCTCGACGTAGCGCTCGCCCAGCTCGCGGTCGCCGGCGATCGGCCGGGCCTTGAGCAGCGCCTGGAACTCCCACCCCCGGGCCCAGCGGTCGTAGTACGCCACGTGCGAGTCGAGGGTGCGGACGAGCGCGCCGTCCTTGCCCTCGGGGCGGAGGTTCGCGTCGACCTCCCAGAGCTCGGGCTCGATCGACAGGTCGGAGACCGCGCGCACGGCGTGGACCGCGAGGCGGGTGGCGATCTCGACGGCCCGGCCCGGCTCGAGCCCGTCGGCGCCCTCGGCGACGTACACGACGTCGACGTCGCTGAGGTAGTTGAGCTCGCGGGCGCCCGTCTTGCCCATGCCGATGACGGTGAAGCGCGTGCGGGCCACGTCGTCGGCGGGGAAGGGCACCTCGCGCCGGGCGACGTCGACAGCGGCCTCGAGGGCGGCGCCGGCGAGGTCGGCGAGGGCGGCGGCCACCTCGGGCAGGACGGCGACCGGGTCGGCCGACTCGAGGTCCCAGGCCGACAGCCGCAGGAGGTGGTGGCGGTACCGGCGACGGAGCGCGACCGCGGCGTCGTCGCCCACCAGCCCGGCGACGACGGCGAGGAGGTCGCCGACGTACTCCTCCGGTGAGGGAGGCGCGGTGAGGGGCACGAGGAGGCCCGCGAGTTCGTCCGGTCGTCGCGTCAGGAACTCCGCGAGGCCCGACGACGCCCCGAGCACGCGCACCAGGCGGGGCCCGGCTCCGCCGTCGAGGAGCCGGGAGACACCGTCGGCGTCGCGCTCGACGAGCCGCTCGAGGTGCCGGAGGGCCGCGTCGGGGTCGGGAGCGCGGGCGAACGACGCGACCAGCGACTCCGCCCGGGGCTCCCCGGAGACCAGCCGCTCGATGCGGTCACGGGCCTCCCGCAGCTCCGCGAAGCCCAGCCGGGCGAGCTCGGACAGTCCGGTGCTCGGGCGGGTCATGACGGTCGGGCGCGCGGGGTGCGGCGCGGGCTAGAGGATCTCGAGGTTCGAGCGCAGTTCGTAGGGGGTGACCTGGGCCCGGTAGGCCTTCCACTCCTGGCGCTTGTTGAGCAGCACGTAGTTGAAGACCTGCTCGCCCAGCGTCTCGGCGACGAGCTCGCTGTCCTCCATGATCGAGAGGGCGTGGTCGAGGCTGGCGGGGAGCTGCTTGTAGCCCAGCGCACGGCGCTCGGCGTCGCTCATGCCCCAGACGTTGTCCTCCGCCTCGGTCGGCAGCTCGTAGCCCTCCTCGATGCCCTTGAGGCCGGCGGCCAGCATGAGCGAGAAGGCGAGGTACGGGTTCGCCGCCGAGTCGATCGCGCGGTACTCGACGCGGCTCGAGTTGCCCTTGTTCGGCTTGTAGAGCGGCACGCGCACGAGGGCGCTGCGGTTGTTGTGGCCCCACGTGACGAAGCTCGGGGCCTCGTCGCCGCCCCAGAGGCGCTTGTAGCTGTTCACGAACTGGTTCGTGACGGCCGTGATCTCGGGGGCGTGCTTGAGCAGGCCGGCGATGAACTGACGCCCGATGCGGGAGAGCTGGTACTCCGCGCCCGCCTCGTAGAAGGCGTTCGAGTCGCCCTCGAAGAGCGACATGTGGGTGTGCATGCCCGAGCCGGGGTGCTGGCTGAAGGGCTTCGGCATGAACGTCGCGTAGACGCCCTGCTCGATGGCCACCTCCTTGATGACCGTGCGGAAGGTCATGATGTTGTCGGCCGTCGTCAGCGCGTCGGCGTAGCGGAGGTCGATCTCGTTCTGGCCGGGGCCGGCCTCGTGGTGGCTGAACTCCACCGAGATGCCCAGGTCTTCGAGCATGCGCACCGAGCGACGACGGAAGTCGTGGGCGGTGCCGCCGGGCACGTTGTCGAAGTAGCCGGCCGAGTCGACCGGCTGGGGGCCCTCCGGGCCGTGCTGGGCGCTCTTGAGGAGGTAGAACTCCACCTCGGGGTGCGTGTAGAAGGTGAAGCCCCGGTCACCGGCGCGGGCGAGCGTCCGCTTCAGGACGTTGCGCGGGTCGGCGACGGCCGGCTGCCCGTCGGGCGTCGTGATGTCGCAGAACATGCGGGCCGTCGGGTCGATCTCGCCCCGCCAGGGCAGGATCTGGAACGTCGTCGGGTCGGGCTGCGCGAGGACGTCGGCCTCGTAGGAGCGGGTGAGCCCCTCGATCGCCGAGCCGTCGAAGCCGATCCCCTCGGCGAACGCCCCCTCGACCTCGGCCGGCGCGATGGCCACCGACTTGAGGGTGCCGATCACGTCGGTGAACCAGAGGCGGATGAACTTGATGCCCCGCTCTTCGATGGTCCGAAGAACGAAGTCTGTCTGCTTGTCCATGCACGGCCTTTCTGCTCGACGACCAGGCTAGTGGACGGGACGCGCGCCGCGGGGGCGCGGGCCCGGTCAGTCGTCGGCGGCGTCCTCGGCGTCGAGGCGGGCGTTGCGCTCCGTGATCGTCTGGATCGCACGCTCCGCCTCCTCACGGGTGGCGTACGGGCCGGCGCGGTCGACGGCCGGCGAGACCTTGCCCTCCTCGACCTCGTGGGTGGTGATGTTGTACCAGTACTCGGGTGCCATGGCAGCAGGCTACCTCCGGGGCCCGGCCCCGGGGCCGCCGAGGGCCCGCCGGGTGCGCCCCGCGGACGACGTCTCCCCCTAAGGTGGACGACATGCCTCGGGACTCCCACGGACACCTGACCCCGGGCCGGATCTCAGCGCAGCGTCCGGTCCCCGCGTCGATCCCTCGACCGGAGTACGTGGGCAAGGCCGGTCCTGCGCCCTACACGGGCGGCGACGTGTACGACGCCCCGACCGTCGAGCTCATCCGCGAGAGCGGCCGGATCGCCTCGCAGGCCATCGACGCCGTGGAAGCGGCCCTCCGCCCCGGCGTCACCACCGACGAGCTCGACCGGGTCGCCCACGAGTTCCTCGTCGCGCACGGCGCCTACCCCTCGACCCTGGGCTACCGCGGCTTCCCGAAGTCGATCTGCACCTCGCTCAACGAGGTGATCTGCCACGGCATCCCCGACGACACGACCCTCGTCGAGGGCGACCTGCTCAACGTCGACGTCACCGC
The DNA here is from genome assembly GCF_001423665.1 of Frigoribacterium sp. Leaf164. Lineage (NCBI taxonomy): Bacteria > Bacillati > Actinomycetota > Actinomycetes > Micrococcales > Microbacteriaceae > Frigoribacterium > Frigoribacterium sp. Leaf164. The sequence goes on along the minus strand of NZ_LMOX01000001.1, from coordinate 1,249,952 downwards.
GTTCAAGGACGGCGTCCACGGCGACCTCAACCGCACGATGATCGTCGGCGAGGCGCCCCAGGCCACGGTCGACCTCGTCGACCGGACGCGGGAGGCCCTGCGTCGGGGAATCAAGGCCGTCGCGCCGGGCCGGCAGGTGAACGTCATCGGCCGCGCGATCGAGTCCTACGCCGCGCGCTTCGGCTACGGCGTCGTCCGCGACTACACCGGCCACGGCGTGGGCCGTGCGTTCCACTCCGGCCTGGTCATCCCCCACTACGACGCCCCGCAGTACGACGACGTCATGACCCCCGGCATGGTCTTCACCATCGAGCCGATGCTGACGCTCGGCGGCGTCGAGGCCGACATCTGGCCCGACGACTGGACGGTCACGACCCGCGACCGGTCGCTCACGGCGCAGTTCGAGCACACCCTCGTCGTCACCGAGCGCGGCGCCGACGTGCTCACCCTCAGCTGACCCCAACTCCGACACACTCCCCTAGGAAGGTTCCACCCGTGGCACAGAAGGCAGTGGGCATCGACATCGGCGGCACCGGCATCAAGGGGGCGATCGTCGACGTCGAGTCGGGCGAGCTGCTCACCGACCGCCTCAAGAAGCCGACCCCGGCCGGCGGCGAGCCCGACGACATCGTGGCCGTCGTCAAGCAGATCGTCGAGGAGCTCGGCGTCGACGACCTCGACGTGCCCGTCGGCGTCTGCTTCCCCGCCGCGATCATGGACGGCAAGACGCTCTCGGCCGCGAACGTGTCGAAGAAGTGGATCGACTTCGAGGCCGAGCGCCTCTTCGAGACCACCCTCGGGCGCGACATCCACTTCGTCAACGACGCCGACGCGGCGGGCTACGCCGAGACGCGCTACGGCGCGGCGAAGGGAGTCCCGGGGCTGGTGGTCATGACGACGCTGGGCACCGGCATCGGCACCGCGCTCATCAACGACGGCGTCCTCATCGTCAACGCCGAGCTCGGCCACCTCGAGATCGGCGGCAAGGACTACGAGACGAAGGCCTCGTTCGCCGCCAAGGAACGCGACGAGCTGAGCTGGAAGCACTGGGCCAAGCGCCTGCAGAAGTACTACTCGCACCTCGAGGCCCTGCTCTACCCGCGGCTCATCATCGTCGGCGGCGGCGTCTCGAAGCACCACCAGGAGTTCCTCCCCCTGCTCGACCTCCGGGCCGAGATCGTGCCGGCCGTGCTCCGCAACAACGCGGGCATCCTCGGCGCGGCGGCCCTCGCGGCGTCGTCGCGGCCCACGACCGCGGTCTGAACCGACGACGGCCCGGGGCGGCGACCGCCCGGGCCGACCGTCGTCACGACGTGACGGAGGCCCGGGTGCGGGAGGCGTGCCTCCTGCACCCGGGCCTCCTGTCGGTCTGGGGCGGATGGGCCGGCTGATACGCCGGGTTCTGTCCCGGTGCCGAGGCACCATGGACGGCCATCTATCTCGGGACTACGTTGCCGCAGCCCTCCAGCGGTCTACCCGAGGACTCGGCGAGCCACCTCGACGTCCTCTGTCTGACCTTGCTCCGGGCGAGGTTTGCCTAGCCGGTCGGTCACCCGAACCGCTGGTGGTCTCTTACACCACCGTTTCACCCTCACCGCGGCCCCGTCTCACGACGTGACCGAGGCGGTCTGCTCTCTGTTGCACTGTCTCGCGGGTCGCCCCGGGTGGGTGTTGCCCACCGCCCTGCTCTGTGGAGCCCGGACGTTCCTCGGCGGTCGGGAGCGAGCCCCCGACCGACGCGACCGTCTTGCCGACCCATCCGCCCTGCCACTGTAGCGCGCGCCGGCGGGGCGCCGAGCCGGTGCCGGCCCCCGTGCCCCGGAGAGGCCTAGATCCCGGACTCGTTCGTGCGCACGAGGACGGCGTTGCTGTCGGGGCAGAGCACGACGTCGTACGCGCTGGCGGAGCGCACGGCGGCCAGGTCGCTGCCGGTCAGGGTGACCCCGCTGGCGCTCGAGACGCCGCCGCGCAGGAGGGAGGCACCGATGCCGTACCGGCGACGCTGCGTCTCGTAGAGGTCGAGCAGGTCGGCCGGCACCTTCTCGGCGAGCGTGGTGCGGTCGGCCTCGACCTGACGGCGCTCGATCTCGAGCTCGCCGAGCTTGGCGTCGCGCGTGCTCCGGGCGTCGGCCCGGCGGACCTCGAGCTGGTCGAGCTCCTCGTGGGTGACCGTGGCGACGGCGCCGAGGCTCTCGACGCGCTCCATCACCTCGAGCTGCATGTCCTCCAGGTCGGAGCCCCGCTTCGCGAGGGCGGCGAGCTCCGCCTCGAGCGCCTGGACGTCCTTGACGGACGAGGTGCTCGCGAGCCGCTGCCGGTCGCGGGCGACGCGGGCCTCGACGACCGCCACGTCGGACTCGACGCGGCGGAGCTCGGCCTGCGCGTCCTCCCAGGCGCCCTGCTCCGACGCCATGCGGCTGCGGAGGCGGTGGGCGTCGCAGTCGACCGTCGCGAGGACGGCGATCTCGGGGAGGTTCGCGGCACGGTGCGCGAGCTGCTGCAGGGTGGTGTCGAGCTTCTGGAGGTCGAGCAGCAGGGCCTGGTCGGCGGGGCTGGCTTGCAACGGCACGGGGACTTCTTTCATCAGGGGCGGAACGGGGCGGGCGCCGGGGCGCCCGGGCGGGTCGGCGGCGGCTACTGCACGACCGCGAAGTCCCAGGGGTCGGTGCGGAGGTCGCTCAGGGTGACCTCGACGTCGTCGAGCTCGCGTCGGAGCTGCTCCGCGGCGGTGTCGAGCCAGAGCCACTCGCTCGCCCAGTGCGACACGTCGACGAGGGCGGGCCCGTGGCCGAGGCGCATCAGGTCGCGGGCG
>NZ_LMOX01000001.1:1181866-1247115 GCF_001423665.1 Frigoribacterium sp. Leaf164 | reverse complement strand
GGTCGAGCAGCGAGTCGCCGGCGCCCGCGCAGAGCGCCACGGTCTCGACGACGCGGTCGGCGTCTCCGGCCACCCGGACTCCGGAGGCCGTGGGCGGCAGCACGTCGCCGAGCTGGCGGGCGAGCGCGACGAGGCTGGTCGGGCGCGGGAGGCGCCCGACGACGCCGAGCCCGGTGCCCGGGAGGGCGCCCGCCGTGATCGGCGACTGGTCGACGAGGCCGAGCTGGTGGGCCAGCACCCGCGAGGTGCCGGTGGGCACGACGTCGGCGTTGGTGTGCGCCGCGAGGAGGGCGCACCCGGCCCGCTGCAGCCGGGCCACGACGGCGCCCTTGGTCGTGTCGCCCGCCAGCGTCGTCACGCCGCGGAAGAGCAGGGGGTGGTGCGTCAGGAGGAGGTCGGCGCCCAGGGCGACGGCCTCGTCGACGGTGTCGAGCACCGCGTCGACCGCCAGGTGCACGTGCCGGACGGGCTGCTCGGGGTCGCCGAGCACGAGGCCCGGAGAATCCCACGACTCGGCGCCCGCGAGGGGCCAGAGGCGCTCGACGGCGGCGGAGACGGCTGCGAGGGAGGACACCCCGTCAGCCTAGTCGCGGGCCGCCGGGCGGACGAGGGCGACGGACGCGACCACGACCACCGCGACGAGGGCCGCGGCGACCAGGGCGACGAGCAGGCCGACGACCGGCTCGAGCGGGGCGCCGCCGAGCAGGTAGCCCTGCCACGAGAGGGCCTCCGACGAGGGGGCCAGCAGGCCGAGGCCGACGACGGCGGAGAGCACGACGGCGGCCACGACGGCGATCGGGCCCCGGGTCTCGAGCCGGGCGTCGCCCGGGCGGCGCTGCGAGGCGACGCGGAGCGCCGCGGTGGCCACGAGGCCCCCGACGACCGGCACCGAGAGGGTCGCCACGACGGCGGAGACCAGGAGGCCGGCGTCGAGGAGCGTGAGCACCAGGGCGGCGAGGACGACGAGGACGCCGACGGCCAGGCCGGCCAGGGCGAGGGGGCGTCGCGAGGGCGCGGCCACGGCGACGGGGGCGACCGGGGCGTCAGCGGCCGAGGTGCCGGCGACGACGTCGGAGGGCACGGGAGCCGGCTCGGCGCGGGCGACCTCGGCGGCGGCGGCGGTCGTGACCGGTGCCGGGGAGCCGGCGGGCGCCTCCTCGACGACCTGCGGGCCCTCGGGGGCAGGAGCGACGTCGAGGACGGCGGGCTCGGCGGCCTCGGACGAGACCTCCGGGGCGACGGCGACCTCGTCGCGCGGAGCGAGCGTCAGGGGCAGGACGACGTCGATGACGCCGGTGAAGCGGAGGCGGGTGCGCTCGAGGGCCTCGGCGGCCTCGTCGGTGCCGATGCGGCCGACCTCGTCGGCCCAGCGGGCGAAGCGGGCGGCCTCCTGGCGGCGCGCCTCCATCTGGGCCTGGACGACGGCCATCAGGTCGACGGTCGCCGTGTCGTCGAGGCGTCGCTCGACCATGCGGACGAGGACGTCGTCGTCGAGCGAGATGCGCTCGGGCGGCTGCGGCAGCGACGGGTCGACGGGCTCGGCGAAGACGGGGAGGGTGATGCTCGACGTGTCGAGGGAGTGGCGCGCGACGCTCGCGGGGCGGGGCTCGGCGGCGTCGGTCGGCACGACGTCGGCGGGCACGTCGGCCCGGTGCGACGGGACGGAGACGGGACGCGGCTCGCGCACCGGGGCGCTCGGCTCGACGACCGCCGTCGGGTCGAGGTCGGCGGGCGACGGCTCGGGGTCGACGGGCGACTGCTCCAGGTCGGCGAGGGCCTCGGGCGTCAGGGTGGGTGTCACGGGGCGGAGCTCCTGGTCGGTCGCCTCGGGCGGGGCGGTGGCCTCCGCCTCGGGCGACGTGCGGGGCACCGGCTCGACGAAGGTCGAGCGGTGCCGCTGGGGCGCGTCGTCGGCCTCGGGCACCACGATGGTGTCGCCCTCGGCCGTCCGCACGCTGTCGGTCATGGCGGGACGGTACCTCGGGCGGCACGCCGGGCCGGGGAGGCTCGCCGGTGTGACCAGCAGGAACGACGGAGTCGCGGGGCCGTCGGCAGGCCCGTGCGGTGCCTGCCCCTCAGCCCCACCCGCCGAGCCACGCCGCGAGGGAGGGCTCGCCGACGAGGGGCTCGAGGCCGTCGGCCGCGCGGCGCTCCGTCCGGAAGAGGTCGTCGCGCTCCCAGCGCGCCCGCCGCAGCTCGGCCCGCCGGGACGTGACGCGGGCGACGACGACGGGCGCGGCTCCGCCGGCCTCGTCGGCCCTGCCGCCCTCCCGCCCACCGTCCTCAGGCTCCACGGCGCACAGCTCGACGGTGCCCAGCTCGCCGACGCCGACCTCGGCCACGGCCCGGACGAGGGCCACGCCGTCCCGGACCCTCACCTCACCAGGCAGGTCGACCGTCACCCGGGCACCCGTCACGATCTCGGGCCGCTCGGCGACCGCCGCCGCGGAGACGACGCGCGGGTCGCCGCCGACGGCCGACGCGACCTCGCTCGGGACGACGACCCGCGCCTCCGGCAGCGCCGCCAGGACGGAGTCCGCCGTGAGGAAGGCACGCCCCGGCGACAGGGCGCGGCCGAGGCGGACGACGACGTCGACCGGCCCGTCGCCCCCCCGCAGCGCTCGGGGGCGGGAGCCGGACACGGCCACCAGCCTGCTGAGCGTGATCGTCTCCGCGTTCTGACGCCGCTGCCGGGCCTCGTCGTCGCCGGAGCGACCGGCCCAGTCCGGGCCGTCGTGCCAGGCGACCGCGTCGCGGACGTGCGCGAGCACGGCCCCGCCCCGCCAGGCGCGGTGGACCCACTCCCAGTCCTCTCCCCCGTACTCGGTGAAGCCCTCGTCCCAGCCGCCGACCTCCTCGACGAGCCACCGGCTGCAGGCCGTGACGGCCCCGATGACGTGGCGGTACGACCGGTCGTCGGCGTCGAGCAGGTCGCGGCTGGCCCGGTGGGCGTCGTCGAGCCACGCGGGCGACGGGAGCTCGGCGGCCGGCCCCGCGACCTCGACCGGTGCGTCGACCGGGACGCCGCCGAAGTCGGCGTGCCGGCGGCGCCCCACGGCCACCACCTCGGGCGCGAGGGCCGGCAGCCGGGTCACCGCGGCGACGTAGCCCGGCTCGGGCGCCGTGTCGGCGTCGAGGAAGACGAGCACGTCGCCGGTCGCGGTCCGCACGCCGAGGTTGCGCGCGGCGGCCAGCCGGAAGCCCTCGTCGCGCTGCCGCACGAGCACGACGCCGGGCGGCACGACGGGCGCCTCGGGCGACCCGTCGTCGACGACCACGACCTCGAGGCGGTCGGCGGGGTGCGTCTGCCGGGCGAGGGCCGCGAGCGTCCGGTCGAGCTCGGCCTGCTGACGGTAGTGGGGCACGACGACGCTCACGCGGGGCGGCTCCGCGGGGAGGTCGCCGTCGAGCAGGTCCCAGCGGTTGCCGGGCAGGCCCCGCCCCCACGGCGGCCGCGCGGTCACCAGGCCACCTCGTCGGCCCACCAGCGCACCGAGGCCGCCGCGACGTCGGCGAGGCCGGGCGCCGTCACCGCCGTCGGCTCGAGCCAGGTCGAGGCGGGGTCGGCGAGGGCCGCCGCCAACGCCGTCACGAGGTCGTCGGGGTCGACGAGGGTCAGGGTGCCCGGCCGCAGCTCGGCCATCTCGCGGGAGTACCTCGTGTCGGGGACCAGCGGGCGCCGCCCGGCCGCGATCCAGGTCGCCATCGATCCGGAGGCCGAGACGTGGCGGTGGGCGGCGACGGGCACCGCGGCCCGGCGGCAGCGCTCGAGCAGCTCGTCGTCGTCGAGGTAGCCCGTGACCTCCAGTGAGACTCCGCGGGAGGCGGCGCCGGCGACGAGCTCGGCGAGCTCGGCCTCGTGGCCCGTCGACGCGCGCCCCAGGGCCGCGACCCGCAGGGCCGACCCGGCGGCCCGCAGCTCGACGACGGCGTCGACGAGCTCGGCGTGGCCCTTGCCCGGGTAGAAGAACCCGATGACGGCCGCCGTCCCGTCCGGCCGTGGGCGCTGCCCGGGCGCGGGCACCGGCCCGACGGGGTCGACGGCCAGGGGCAGGACGGCCGCCCGGGCGCCCGCCCCGTCGAGGACGTGCTCGTCGAGCAGCAGCGCCTCGTGCCGGCTGTTGCAGACGACGCCCGCGGCCGCCTCGACCACGCGCCGGTAGCACTCGGCGCGCCGCGGGAGGTTGCGCTCGCCGTCGGAGGGCTGCGGGAGGTCGTGCAGGGTGACCGTGAGCGACGTCCGGCGCGCGAGGTCCTCGACGCGGTCGGCCGCCTCCTCGGGGGACCCTCCCCAGAGCCGGTCGGTGAAGTGGAGGTGGGACCGGGCCGGAGGCGCGGTGCCGGTGAGCGCGTCGGGCCCGACCGCGAGGTCCCGCCCGACCAGGGCCGCCACGGCCTCGGCGACGCGACGGGCGTACGTCGAGACCCCGTGCTGCGGGTCGTCGGTGACGACGAGGGCCGGCAGGCCGGCGGAGCCGGGCGCCGAGGGCGCCGGCACCGGGCCGCTCACGACAGCCCCAGCAGGCGCAGCGCGTCGGCGTGGCGGGCGAGCGCCGCCGTCACGACCTCGGGGTGGTCGGCGTACCAGCCGAGGTGCGCCTCCTCGACCTCGGCCGCCTCGACGCGGCGGCCACCGACGACCCAGTGGTCGGTCGGCGCCTCGTCGAGGCCGAACGCCTCGACGACGACGGCCTCCCGGGGCGCGTGCACGCTGTCGAGCAGGGGGCGCCCCGGGTCGACCTCGTGCTCGGGCAGGGCGAGCCGACGACGGACCCGCTCGGCCAGCGAGCGCCAGACGGGGTTGCCGGGGTGGTTGAGCGTGCGCATCTGGGCGAAGGAGGGGCGGTCGAAGAGGTCGGAGACGACGACGGCGTCGTGGGCCTCCTCGCGCCGGCGCAGCTCGGCCCGGGAGAGCTCGGCGACCGCCCGCACGGACTCGGGCCGGAGCGGGGGCAGCGGCGAGGGCGCGTCGACGGCGCCGCCCCGCGCCGCGGCCCGCACGACGAGCCGCAGGTCGTGGTACTCGACGACGGGCGGCACCAGCGACGCGTCGCTCGGCGGCCGGACGATGGCGTGGGCCGGGTAGAGGCCCGCGAACCGGATGACGGGCACCCGCACGACCCGGGCCCGCGCCGGCAGCGCCGCCGCGAGCTGCGCCGTCCCGAGGGGCAGGCCGTGGTAGTCGTCGCGGACGGGCTGCGAGACCAGCAGCTCCGCCCGGGCGAGCCAGCGGGCGAGGTGCGGGAGGTCCGTGGCGACCAGCTCGTGGACGGCGGGCGTCCGCACCGTCCGCAGGCCGCCTCCCTCGAGGGCGATGCGGAGCGACTCCGCCTGGCAGTTGCCGACGACGAGCGCGACGGCGCCGTCGCCCTCAGGCTCGCTGAGCCCGTAGAAGTCGCCGTAGTGGCGCGTGCGGCCGTCGACGACGGGGGTGGTGGTCACGATGGGGTCGCCTTCCTGCCGGCGACGGTCGTGGCGGGCAGCCCCAGCTTGCCGGGTCCGGGGCCCTCCCGCCCGGCGCGGATCAGAGGGGTACACGCACACAGGGCCTGAGAGCCTCCCGAGGACTAGCGTCCGTGGAGGCCGCTCCCATCGGCTCACCCCCTCCTCGACACCGACCGGCCCCCCGGACGTCAGCAGGGTCCTGCGGACTCGTCCGCCCCGCCCCAGACGACACGCCGAGGAGGCACGATCATCGATCCCCTGAACGACCGGGTCGCTCCCCCGCAGCCGCTGCTCCGGGTCGCGTCCGTCCCCGCCGCCCACCCCTACGTGCGCGCGCTCGACGCGGCGGACCGCTCCGCCACGGTCGTCCGCCTCGCCGACCCGGCCCCGGCCGGCGCCGGCCCCGGCCAGTGGTGGCCCCCCGTGATGGTCGACGCCGGCTGGGTCCGGGCGCACGCCGACGAGTTCGACCTCCTGCACGTCCACTTCGGCACGGAGTCGTTCACCCTCGAGCACCTCGCGGGCGTCGTCGCCGCGCTGCGCGAGGTCGGCAAGCCGCTCGTCTACACCGTCCACGACCTCGAGAACCCCCAGCTCGTCGACCAGGGCGACCACGCCGCCCAGCTCGACCTCCTGGTGCCCGCCGCGGACGTCGTCCTGACCCTCACGCCCGGAGCCGCCGCCGAGGTGGCCCGGCGCTGGGGGCGCGAGGCCGTCGTCGTCGCGCACCCCGACCTGCTGCCCCTCGACGCCGAGGCGCCCTCCGGCCGGGCGTCCGACGCGCTGGTCGTCGGCGCGGCGCTCCGCGACCTGCGGCCGAACATCGACGCCGTCCGCGCCGTCGAGACGCTGCTGGCCGCGGCCGAGCTGCTGCGCCGCGACGGCACCGACGTCGTCGTCCGCGTCGACCTCAACGAGCGCGTGCGGGACGAGGAGGCGCGGGCCCGCGTGGCCGCGCTGGTCGCGTCGGACCCCCACGCCGTCCTCGACGTGCACCCCCGCCTCTCCGACGACGAGCTCGCCGCGTCGCTCGCCGACCTCGACGTGGCCGTGCTCCCCTACCGGCACGGCACCCACTCCGGCTGGGTCGAGCTCTGCTGGGACCTCGGCGTCCCCGTCGCCGGCCCCCGCGTCGGCTACGCGGCCGAGCAGCACCCGGACTCCTTCGCAGCGTTCGACGCCGGCGACCCCGCCACGCTCGCCGAGGCCCTCCGCACCCTGACCGACGGCCGGGGAGGCCGTCCCGGCAGCGCCGCCCGGGCCGAGCTCGTCGCGCGCCGGCGCCTCGTGCGCCGGGTGCAGCGGCGCACGGTGGCCGCGACGCACGACGAGGCCTACGCCGCCGCGCTCCGCTCGGCGGCCGACCGCTCGGGCGCCTCCGCGCCGGAGCCGCGCGGCCGGGCGGACGCCGCCGAGCCGGGCGACGCCTCCGGCCGCGACGGGGAGCCCCTCCGCATCGCCGTCGTCGCACCGCTCCGGTACCCCATCCGCCAGCCGCACGCCGGCGGGCTCGAGTCGTCGGTCTGGAACCAGGTGCGGACGCTCCGTGCCCGCGGCCACCACGTCGTGCTCTGCGCCCCCGAGGGCAGCGACTTCCTGGAGGGCGGGCCGACCGAGTTCACCCTGCCGCCCGTGGTGTGGGACGATCCCGCCGAGGCGACCGACACGACGTACCCGGCCGGCTACCTCGAGCGGGCGCTCCCCGCCCTCGACCGGGCCCTGGCCTGGGTCGCCGAGCACGCCGGCCAGTTCGACGTCGTCGAGAACCACAGCCTGCACGGCCTGCCCCTCTCGTGGGCGGGCCGACTCGGCGTGCCCGTCGTGTCGACGCTGCACACGCCGACGCTGCCCGACCTGCTCGAGCACCACGCCCGCGGGCCCGAGCCGCGCAGCGCCTTCCTCGCCGTCAGCGACCACACGGCGCGGGAGTGGCGGGCGGCGGGCGTCGAGTCGCTCGTGCTGCCGAACGGCGTCGACACCGACCTGTGGCCGCTCGGGCCGGGCGGCGACGACCTCGTCTGGTCGGGGCGGCTCGTGCCCGAGAAGGGCGCCGACCTGGCGATCGCAGCCGCCCAGCTGACCGGTCGGCGCCTCGTGCTCGCCGGCCGCGTCGGCGACGCGGCCTGGTTCGAGGAGGCCGTCGAGCCGCACCTCGGCGACCGGGTCCGCTACGTCGGCGAGCTCGACCAGCGCAGCCTCGCCGACCTCGTCGGCCGCAGCGCCTGCGCGCTCGTCACGCCCGTGTGGGAGGAGCCGTTCGGCCTCGTCATCGCCGAGGCGCTCGCCGTCGGGACGCCGGTGGCGGCCTTCGACACCGGCGGCGTCTCGGAGGTCGTCGGCTCGTCGGCCGGAGCGGGCCTCGTCGCCATGGGCGACGCCGACGCGCTGGCCCACGTCGCGGAGGGGCTCGCCGCGCAGTCGCAGAGCACCCCCGGGTTCCGGGCGCGCATCCGCGAGGACGCCGTCGACCGGCTGTCGCTGCGGCACCGCGCGGGCGTGCTCGAGGGCCTCTACCGGTCGCTCGTCGAGACCCGCCGAGGCGTCTCGTCGACGTCGTCGCCCTCCCCGGTCGACACGGGCACGGTCGACACGGGCACGGTCGACACGCTCGACTCCCTCGACGTGACCGACGCCGGCGCCCGGGCCGACGCGTGAGCGACGCCCCGCCGCTCGTCGGCTGGTACGTCCACCACCACGGGGCCGGCCACGTCACGCGCTTCACGGCCGTCCGTCCGCACCTCACCGCACGGGTGGTCGTGTTCAGCAGCCTGCCCGCCCCCGCCGGCCTCCCCGCCGACACCGAGTGGGTGCTCCTGCCGCGCGACGACGAGCCCGTCGCGCCCCGTTCGGGCGACGGCGCCGACCTCGACCCCCTCGACGCCTCCCCGACGGTGCGGGGCCTGCTCCACTGGGCCCCGCTGCACCACCCCGGCCACTCCGGGCGGCTGGCCGCGATCGCCGGCTGGGTCGCCGAGCACCGGCCGGCGGCGTTCGTCGTCGACGTCTCGGTCGAGGTCGCGCTGCTCGTGCGCCTCCTCGGCGTGCCGCCCGTCGTCGTCACCCAGCCGGGCGACCGCTCCGACGAGCCCCACCTCCTCGCCTTCCGCGCCGCCGAGCGGGTCCTCGCGCCCTGGGCGCCGGGCCTCCACGCCTCCCCCGCCCTCGACGTCGCCGCCGACCGCGTCCGGACGGTGGGGGGCATCTCGCGCTTCGCCGGTCGACCCCGCGCGGTGCGCCCCGCGGCCCCGGCGGGCCCGCGCGTGCTGGTGCTGCCGGGAGGGGGCGACGGAGGCGCGGGTCGCCTCGCCGACGACGTCGCGCGCGCCGCGGCGGTCACCCCCGGCGCCTCGTGGACCCTGCTGGGCGGCGAGGCGGGCGCGTGGGTGGACGACCCCTGGGAGCTCCTGTCGACGGCCGACGTCGTCGTGACGGCGGCCGGGCAGAACAGCGTGGCCGACCTCGCCGCCGCCGGGGCCCGCGCCGTCGTCGTGCCGCAGGGCCGCCCGTTCGACGAGCAGGGCGCGACGGCGCGCCTGCTGGCCGACCGCGGCCTCGCCGTCGTCGTCGACGGGTGGCCGGCCGACGAGGCGTGGCCCGCCCTCCTCGACCGGGCGCTGGCGACGACGCCCGACTGGTCGACCTGGCAGGTCGAGGGCGCGCCCGCCCGGGCCGCGGCCGTCGTCGCGGAGGTGACCTCGTGGCAGCGCTGACGGTCGCCGTGACGCTGTGCTCGGAGGCGCGGCTCGGCCACCTGCGGGCCCAGCGGGTCCGCCTGGGCCGGCTGGCGCCTCCGGTGCCCCATGTCGTCGTGTGGCTCGACGAGTCCCCGGCCCCGGAGGGCGCGGGGCTGGAGGACGCCGTCGTCGTGCACGTCCCGCCGGGGCCGGACGGCCTGCGGCTGGCCGAGGGCCGGAACCGCGGCGCCGCGGCGGCCCGGGCGCTCGGGGCGAGCCTGCTCGTGTTCCTCGACGCGGACTGCGTGCCCGGGCCCGACCTCGTCCGCGGCTACGAGGCCGCGGCGGCCCGGCACCCCGGCGCGCTGCTCTGCGGCCCCGTCACGTACCTGCCCGAGGGCGCGAGCCTCGCCGAGCTCGACCGTGACCCCGCGGGGCTGACGCGCCCGCACGCGGCCCGGCCCGCGCCTCCCGCCGGCCGCACCGTCGTCGCGCGCGACGGCGACCACCGGCTGTTCTGGTCGCTCTCGTTCGCGCTCGGCGTCGACACCTGGGCCCGCGTCGGCGGCTTCTCGGCGGAGTACGAGGGCTACGGCGGGGAGGACACCGACTTCGCGTTCGCGGCGCACGCGGCGGAGGTGCCGCTCGTCTGGGTGGGCGGCGCGCACGCCTACCACCAGTGGCACCCGACCTCCTCGCCGCCGTGGCAGCACCTCGACGACATCCTCCGGAACGGGCGGGTGTTCGCCGAGCGCTGGGGCAGCTGGCCCATGGAGGGGTGGCTCGCCGCCTTCGAGGAGGCCGGGGCGATCGAGCGCCGCGGCGGGGGCTGGGCACGGACGACGCGCGCGGCGACGGAGCAGCCGGCCTGACCTCGGGGTGAGGGTAGGCTAACCTCACCTGGTGACCTCGTCCGCTCCTCCCCTCTCCACCTCCGGCCTCGGTGCTGCCCGGCGGGCCGCTCCCCGGGGCGTGCTCCTCCTCGCCGCACTGGTCGTCGTCGTCGCGGCGAGCCTCACCCTCGGCAGCGCCGTCCTCTCGCCGGCCACCGTCGTCGGCGCCCTCCTCGACCCGGCCCGCGACGTCGGGTCCGTGGTCTGGGGCTCCCGCGTGCCGCGGACCGTCCTCGGGCTGCTGGTGGGCGCCTCCCTCGGCCTCGCGGGCGCCGTGATGCAGGGCCAGACGCGCAACCCCCTGGCCGACCCGGGGCTCTTCGGCGTCTCGGCCGGGGCGAGCCTCGCCGTCGTCGTCGGCGTGTACGTGCTCGGCACGAGCTCGGTCGTCGCGACGCTCTGGCTCGCGCTCGTCGGCGCCGTCGTCGCGAGCGTCGTCGTCTTCTCGGTCGCCGCCCTCGGGCGGGGGCTCGCGAGCCCCGTGCCGCTCGCGGTCGCGGGGTCGGCGGTCTCGGCCCTCCTCGTGGCGCTGACGTCGTTCCTCGTCCTCTCCGACGAGACGACGCTCGCCGCGTACCGCATCTGGGTCGTCGGCTCGCTCTCCGGCCGCTCGCTCGACGGGGCGGGGCCCGCCGTCGCCGTCGCCCTCGCCGGAGCGGCCCTGGCGGCGGTCAACGCCCGGTCGCTCGACACGCTCGCCCTCGGCGCCGAGCTCGCCCGGGGCCTCGGCGAGAGCCTCCTCCGGGCACGGCTCGTCGGGCTCGGGGCCATCACCCTGCTGACGGCCGCCGCGGTCGCCGTCAGCGGGCCGATCGGCTTCGTCGGGCTCACGGCCCCGCACCTGGCCCGGGCGCTGGTCGGGGGCGGGCACGCCCGGCTGCTGCCGGCCTCGGCGCTCGTCGGCGCGGTCGTCCTGCTCGCCTGCGACGTCGTCGGCCGGCTGGTCGGAGGGACGTCCGAGCTCTCGGTCGGGGTCGTGCTCACGGTGCTCGGCGGGGCGGCCTTCGTCGCGATCGTCCGCCGCGGGACGGCGGCCGCGCTGTGAGCCGGCTCGACGCCCGCGCGCCCGCCGGCGGGGGCGGCCCCGCGACCACGCCGCCGGCGCCCGCCGACCGGGTCGCGGCCGGGACCGAGGCCGGGGCTCGGGCACCGGCACGGCCTCGCGCCGTGGGCGGGCCCCGCGCGGCCGCCGCGACGGCGGGCTCGCTGCTGGTCGTCGTCGCCCTCGCCCTGGTGGGGCTCGCCGCGGGGTCGTCGTCGCTCGGGGTCGCCGACGTCGTCCGCACCCTCGCCGGCGGCGGCACGCCCGCCCAGGAGCTCATCGTGCTCGACCTGCGCCTGCCCCGGGTCGCCGGGGCGCTCGTGGTCGGGGCGTGCCTCGGCCTGGCCGGCGCCCTCACGCAGACCTTCGCGCGCAATCCGTTGGCGACCCCCGACATCCTCGGCGTCACCTCGGGCGCCGGCCTCGGCGCCGTCGCGGCGATCGTGCTGGCCGGTGGCGGGTACTCCGTGACGGGAGGGCTGCTCAGCGTCGGCGTCCCGGCGGCCGCGGTCGTCGGGGCCCTCGTGGCCGCCGTGGCGGTGTACGCGCTGTCGTGGCGGGGCGGCGTCGACGGCTACCGGCTCGTGCTCGTCGGCATCGGGGCGACCGCCGCCCTCGGCGGGCTCACGAGCTGGCTCGTCGCCCGCGCCCGGATCACCGACGCCGCGGCGGCCAGCCAGTGGCTCGTGGGCAGCGTCTCGGGCATCTCGTGGGCGAGCGTCTGGCCCGCCCTGGTCGTGTTCGCCGTCGTCGCCCCGCTGGCGGCGTCGCAGACGAGGGCGCTCGACGTCAGCCAGCTGGGCGACGACCTGTCGCGGGGGCTCGGCGTCGCCGTGCAGCGCCACCGCCTCGTCGTGCTCGCCTGCGCCGTGCTGCTGACCGCCGCCGCGGTGTCGGCCGGAGGGCCGCTCGAGTTCGTCGCGTTCGTCGCGCCGCAGCTCGCCCGGCGCGTCGCCGGCACGGGCCGCCCGCCCCTCGCCGCCTCGGCGACGTTCGGGGCGCTCGTCGTCGTCGCCGCCGACCTCGCCACCCGGACGCTGCTGCCCGGCGAGGTGCCCGTGGGCATCGTCACCGCCGTGGTCGGCGCCCCGTACCTGATCTGGCTGCTCGTCCGCCACCGTCGAGAGGACCGACCCGCATGACCGCCCCCACCCGCGACTCCCCCGCCTCCCCTGCCTCCCCTGCCCGCGACTCCCCCGGCCCCGCGCTCCGCGCCCGGGGGGTGACGCTCGGCTACGACCGGCGGATCGTCGTCGACGGGCTCGACCTGTCGATCGAGCGCGGCACCGTCACGACCCTGATCGGCGCGAACGGCAGCGGGAAGTCGACGGTGCTGAGCGCGCTCGGCAGGCTGCTGGCGCCGGTCGCGGGCGCGGTCGAGCTCGACGGCCAGCCCCTCCGCTCGCTGCCCGGCAAGGCCGTCGCGCGACGGCTGGCGGTCCTGCCGCAGAAGCCCCTCACCCCGTCGGCGACGACCGTCCGCGACCTCGTGTCGCGCGGTCGACACCCGCACCAGAGCCTGCTGCGCCCGTGGACGCCCGCCGACGCGGCGGCGATCGACGACGCCCTCGACGCGACGGGGCTCCGCGACCTCGCGGGGCGCGACGTCGGGTCGCTCTCCGGCGGGCAGCTGCAGCGCGCGTGGCTCGCGCTCGTCCTCGCGCAGCAGGCCGACGTGCTCCTGCTCGACGAGCCGACGACCTTCCTCGACCTGGCCCACCAGCTCGAGATCCTGCGGCTCGTGCGGTCGATCAACCGGCGGCGCGGCACCACGGTGGTGATGGTGCTGCACGACCTCACCCTCGCCGCCCGGTACTCCGACCGGCTCGTGGTCGTGGGCGCCGGACGGGTGCTGGCCGACGGGACGCCGTGGGAGGTCCTGACGCCGGAGCTGCTGCGGGAGGCGTTCGACCTCGACGCCGTGGTGCTGACCGACCCGACGAGCGGTGCTCCGCTCGTGGTGCCGCGCGACCCCGACCTGCACCCCGCCGTGGATCCCGCCGGCGAGCCCGGCCACGCGGACGCCGGTGGCGCCACGAGGTAAGGGTAGGCTACCCTTACTCTTCGTGACCATCTCGACGGCCGTGCGCCGCCCCCTCCGCCCCTTCCGCCTCCTCGCGCCCGTCGCGGCCCTCGCCCTCGTGCTCTCCGGCTGCTCGACCGACGCGGGGGGCGACTCCCCCGCCGCCGACGGCGCCGACACCGGCGCCTGGAGCTTCACCGACGACACCGGCACGACGGTCGAGCTCGACCACCGCCCCGAGCGCGTCGCGAGCTTCACCGACTACGCGATCGGCCTGATGAGCTACGGCGTCGAGCCGGTGGCCCTGTTCGGCCGCTACGACGTCGCGAGCGACGCGCGCCTCGAGGGCGCCGACCTCGAGGACACCGCGATCGTCGGGAACTCCTACGGCGAGATCGACCTCGAGGCCCTCGCCGAGGCCGCCCCCGACCTGATCGTGACGGGCATCTACCCCACCGACCGCGAGGGAACCCTCGACCTCGAGGCGCCGTACTACGGCTTCGCCGACGCCGAGCAGCAGGCCCAGCTCGAGAAGATCGCCCCGGTCGTCGCGATCGAGGTCGGCGGCTCGGGCCTCGACGTCATCGACAGCGTCAACCGGCTCGCCTCGGCGCTCGGCGTGGACGACGCGACGATCGCCGACGCGAAGACCGAGTTCGACGCCGCGGCGGCCGACCTCACGGCGGCGGCCGACGAGAGCGACGTCGAGGTGACGGCGATGTACGCCGACGCCGACGGCGTCTACGTGACGAAGCCCGCCGACGAGCCCGAGACCGAGCTGTACCGCAGCCTCGGCGTCCGGTACACGGACCTCCACCCGGACGGGTACTACTACTGGGACATCTTCAGCTGGGAGAACGCGAGCCAGATGATGACCGGCGACGTGCTGCTGGTCAACAACGAGGGCTTCCAGACCGCGGACCTGGAGGCGCAGCCCACCTTCGCGTCGCACCCCGCCCTCGCCGCGGGGCAGGTGCACGACGGCTGGTCGGGCGCCGCCCTCGACTACCGCTCGCAGGCCGAGCACATGACCGAGCTCGCCGAGATCCTGCGCGAGTCGCGACCGCTCTGACGCTCGTCGAGGCGAGGGTGCGTCGTGCCCGCCGCCGTGTCCGGGTCAGTCCGTTTGCAAAAGTCCTACTTTTCATGGCACCCTGACCCGGACGCAGGGCCCGCACCGGGCTCCGGCGTGGGACGGCGCACCTCGCCCGACGAATTCAACGGAGAAGATCGACATGGACGACTGGACACAGACTCTGGAGGCGGGGCCGCTCCTCGCCATCGCGGCGGGGGCCATCGCGCTCATCCTGCTGCTGGTCATCAAGTTCAAGCTGCACGCCTTCCTGACCCTCGTCATCGTCGCGGCGCTGACGGCGCTCGTCGCCGGCGTCCCGACCGGTGCCATCGCCGAGCTGCTCGTGACGAGCTTCGGCACCACGCTCGGCTCCGTCGCCCTGCTGGTCGGCCTCGGCGCGATGCTCGGCCGCCTCGTCGAGTCGTCGGGCGGCGCCCGGGTGCTCGCCGACCGGATGGTCGACGTCTTCGGCGAGAAGCGGGCGCCGTTCGCGCTCGGCCTCGCCTCGCTCATCATGGGCTTCCCGATCTTCTTCGACGCCGGCCTGATCGTCATGCTGCCGATCGTCTTCGCCGTGGCCCGCCGCATGGGCGGCAAGTCGATGCTGCTCTACGGCATCAGCGCCGCCGCCGCCTTCTCGGTCATGCACGTCTTCCTGCCCCCGCACCCGGGCCCCGTCTCGGCGACCGAGCTGCTCGGCGCCGACCTCGGCATCGTCCTGCTCGCCGGCCTCGTCATCGTCTTCCCGCTCTGGTACGTCTCGGGCTACCTGTGGGCCAAGTACGTCAACGCGCGCATCCCCCTCCCCGTGCTCTCGCTCTTCGGCGACGAGAAGGACGACGTGCAGGCCGGCAACCCGCCGAAGGCCAGCACGGTCATCGCCGTCCTCGCCGTGCCGCTCGTGCTGATCCTCCTCAACACCGGCCTCACTTCCCTCTCGTCCGTCGGCGTCGTCGACGGCGACGCCACCTGGGTCCAGGCCCTCGTGCTCGTCGGCACCAGCGGCATCGCGCTGCTCATCTCGGTGCTCGTCGCCGCCGTTGTCCTCGGCCGTGCCCGCGGCGTGAGCGGCAGCGCCCTCGAGAAGGTGCTCGAGAGCGCCCTCGGCCCGATCTGCTCCGTCGTGCTCATCACCGGCGCCGGCGGCATGTTCGGCGGCGTGCTCCGCGCCTCGGGCATCGGCGACGCCCTCGCCGACGTCCTCGGCGACCTCGGCCTGCCCGTCATCGTGGCCGCCTGGCTGATCGCCGCCATCCTGCGCCTCGCCCAGGGCTCGGCCACCGTCGCCCTTGTGACGGCCGCCGGCCTGATCGCCCCCGCCGTCGCCCTGGCCGACCTCAACCCCGTCCAGCTCGCCGCCGTCGTGCTCGCCACCGCCGCGGGCTCGGTCTTCGCCGGTCACGTCAACGACTCGGGCTTCTGGCTCGTCGGCCGCCTCATGGGCATGGACGTCAAGACGACGCTCCGTGTCTGGACCGTGCAGCAGGCCGTGGAGTCGGTGCTCGGCTTCGCCGCCGCCCTCCTGGTCTTCGGCGTGGGCGCGCTGCTCTAGCCCTCCCCCGCCCCGCCCCGCCCCGGCCCTGCACCGCCCCGCCCCTGCCCGCCGTCCGCCGGCAGGGCCCCTCGAGAGGAACATCGTGAACGACCTGTTCGACCTGACCGACCGGCTGGCCCTCGTGACCGGCTCCTCCCGCGGCCTCGGCCGCACCCTGGCGACGGCCCTGGCGGAGGCGGGGGCCCGGGTCGTCGTGCACGGTCGCGACGCCGCGGCCCTGGAGGAGACGCGCGACGAGATCGAGCGCGCGACCGGCCGTCGCCCCGCCGCGACGCTCTTCGACGTCACCGACGCCGCGGCCGTCGAGTCCGCCGTCGCGGACCTCGTGGCGGAGCACGGCGTGCCCGACGTCCTGGTGAACAACGCCGGCGTGCAGCGTCGGGCGCCCTTCACCGAGTTCCCGGTCGAGGACTGGGACGCGGTGGTCAGGACGAACCTCTCGAGCGTGTTCTACGTCTCGCGCTTCGTGGCCCCGGGGATGGTCGAGCGCGGCTCGGGCAAGATCGTCAACATCGCGAGCGTGCAGTCGATGCTCGCGCGGCAGACGATCGCGCCCTACTCGGCGACCAAGGCCGGCGTCGCGCAGCTGAGCCGCGGCATGGCCGCCGACCTGGCGCGGCACAACGTGCAGGTCAACACCCTGTCGCCCGGCTACTTCGCGACCGAGATGAACACCGACCTCTGGCAGGACGAGACCTTCGACGCCTGGCTGCGGCAGCGCACCCCCGCCCAGCGCTGGGGCCGGGTGGAGGAGCTGCAGGGCACCCTCATCTACCTCGCCTCGGCGGCGAGCGACTTCGTCTCGGGGCAGAACATCTTCGTCGACGGCGGCATGACGAGCGTCGTCTAGAGCAGTGGAGGACACGACCATGAAGACCATCCAGATCGACGGAGCCCTCAGCCTGGCCGAGCGCGACGTCCCCCTGCCCGAGCCCACGGAGGGCGAGGTGCGCATCCGCGTCGAGTGGGTCGGCATCTGCGGCTCCGACCTGCACTACTACTTCGAGGGCGCCAACGGGGCCTTCGTCGTCGAGGAGCCCCTGACCCCCGGGCACGAGCTCTCGGGCCGCGTCGACCTCGACCCCAGCGGCCGCCTCGCGCCCGGCACCCCCGTGACGGTCCACCCGGCCCGTCGGGGCACGCCGGCGCCCGGCGTCGAGGACGCCCCGCACCTCTGGCCCGGCGGCTCCTACCTCGGCAGCGCGTCCACCCGACCGCACACGCAGGGGGCCCTCAGCGAGCACCTCGTCGTCGACGCGGGCATGGTGCGGGTGCTGCCCGAAGGGCTGCCCCTCGACCGGGCTGCCCTCGCCGAGCCCCTCGCCGTCGCCCTCCACGGCGTCGGCCGGGCGGGCGACGTCACCGGGGCGCGCGTGCTCGTGTCGGGGGCCGGGCCGATCGGCCTGCTCGCCGCCGCGGCAGCCCGCGCCCGCGGAGCCGCCCACGTGACCGTGGTCGACCTCCTGCCCGAGCCCCTCGCCCGGGCCACGGCGGTCGGGGCCGACGTCGTCCTGCGCCTCGGCGTCGACGAGGTGCCCACCGAGGCCTTCGACGTCGTGCTCGAGTGCTCGGGCGCCTCCCCCGCGATCAGCGCCGCGTTCGTCGCCGCGCGTCGTCGGGGCGTCGTCGCGCAGATCGGCATGGTGCCCGACCAGCCCCGACCCGTGAACCTCGCGCCCGCCATCTCGAAGGAGCTCACGGTCGTCGGCGTGTTCCGCTTCGACGACGAGATCGACGAGGCCGTGCGCCTGCTCACCGACGACCCCTCGCTGGAGGCGGTCGTCACCCACCGGCTGCCGGCCGCCGAGGCCGTCCGCGCCTTCGAGGTCGCGAAGGACTCCTCGGCCAGCGGCAAGGTGCTCGTCTCCGCCTGGCACGGCTGACGACGCGCCTCCCGCCGGGAGCGGGCGCGGAGGGGGCGCGGAGGGGGCACTGACGGGGCCTGCCTCCCCGGAGGTACCGCGCGTAGCGTGGTGGGAGGCGACCGGAGCGACCTCGTGTCGGGCTCCGCGCCTCCCCCTCACCACCACCCTTGGAGCACCCCCATGCGCACCGTCACCGCCTACGCCGCCCCGTCGGCCACCGAGCCCCTCGTGAAGACGACCATCGAGCGCCGCGACGTCGGCCCGAAGGACGTCATGATCGAGATCGCCTACGCCGGCATCTGCCACAGCGACATCCACACCGTCCGCGGCGAGTGGGGCGAGATCCAGTACCCGCAGGTCGTCGGCCACGAGATCGTCGGGACCGTCTCCGAGGTCGGCTCGGAGGTGACGAAGCACCAGGTCGGCGACCGCGTCGGCGTCGGCTGCATGGTGAACTCGTGCGGCGAGTGCGAGTACTGCCTGCGCGGCGACGAGCAGTACTGCGCGAAGGGCAACGTCGGCACGTACACCGGCGTCGACCCCGCCGACGGCACGATCACCCAGGGCGGCTACTCGCAGGCCGTCGTCGTCACCGAGGACTTCGTCCTCCGCGTGCCGGAGTCGCTCGACTACGACAAGGTCGCGCCGCTGCTCTGCGCCGGCATCACCCTCTACTCGCCGCTGCACCACTGGGGCGTGACCGAGGGCACCAAGGTCGCCATCGTGGGCATGGGCGGCCTCGGCCACATGGGCGTCAAGATCGCCGCGGCGCTCGGCGCCGAGGTCACCGTGCTCTCGCAGACGACCTCGAAGGAGGAGGACTCGCTCCGGTTCGGCGCGAAGGCGCACTACGCGACCAGCGACGAGCAGACCTTCACCGACCTGGCGAACTCGTTCGACCTGATCGTCAACACCGTGTCGGCGAAGATCGACATGGGCGCGTACCTCAGCCTCCTGAGGGTCGACGGGACGCTCGTCAACGTGGGCGCCCCGTCGGAGCCCCTCGAGGTGCCGGCGTTCGCTCTCATCCCCGCGCGTCGCAGCTGGGCCGGCTCGGCCATCGGCGGCATCCGCGAGACGCAGGAGATGCTCGACTTCTGCGCCGAGCACGGCATCCTGCCCGAGACGGAGCTGATCAGCGCCGACCAGATCAACGAGGCCTACGAGCGCGTCCTGGCGTCTGACGTGCGCTACCGCTTCGTCATCGACACGGCGACCATGGCCTGAGGCCCGCGCGGGGCGACCCGCGACGACGACGACGCCCGTGCCGGAGGAGGTCCTCCGGCACGGGCGTCGTCGTGTCGCGGTGCTGCGGTGCTGCGGTGCTGCGGTGCTGCGCCGCTACTTGACCGCGATCGACTGCGCCTCGAGGGCGGCGATCGTCTTCTCCTGGCCGTCCTTCAGCGCGTCGAGCAGGGTGCCGTCGCCGGAGGCCGCGGTGCCGAAGCCGTCCGAGATGTCGCTGTAGGTCTGCGTCATCGTGGGGCCCCAGGTGAAGGGCTGGATGTTCTCGGCGGCCTTCGCGAAGTCCTCGTAGATGGGCTGGTCGCCGTAGAACTCGACGCCGGCGGTCAGGGCCGGCAGGTCGGCACCGGTGGTCGAGGCCGGGTACAGGTTGGCCTCCTTGTTGAGGGCGTCCAGCGCCTCCGTGGAGGTGTTCAGCCAGATCAGGAACTTCGACGCCTCGGCGGGGTGCTCGCTGCCCTTGAAGACGACGTTCGACGATCCGCCCCAGGCGGCCGAGGCGCTCTCGCCCTCCTCCCACTGCGGCATGGGCGCGACGGCCCACTTGCCCGACGTGTCGGGCGCGCCGCTCGAGATGGTGTTGGCGCCCCAGACCGCCGAGACCCAGGTCCAGTCCTGGTCGGTGTTGTAGGCGTTGTTCCACTCGTCGGTGAAGCTCGGCAGCGTGCTGACGAGCCCCTTCGAGATGAGGTCCTGCCAGTAGTCGGCGACCTTGGTGGAGGCCTCGTCGGTCATGTCGACGCTCCAGGTGCCGTCGCTCGTGTCGAACCACTGGCCGCCGGCCTGCGAGACGAGCCCGGCGAACTGGTTGACGTCGCCCTTGGCGAAGTTGGTGATGCTGCCGCCCATCTCCTTGATCGTCACGGCGTCCTCGGCGTACTGCTCCCACGTGGTGGGCACGTCGAGGCCGGCCTGCTCGAAGAGGTCCTTGCGGTAGTACAGCGCCATGGGGCCGGAGTCCTGCGGGATCGCGTAGACGGAGTCGTCCTCGCCGAAGGTGACCTGGTTCCAGAGTCCGTCGGAGAAGTCGGCCTCGGCGTCGGAGACGCCCTCGCACGAGGCGATGTTCGCGAGGCCGTCCTGCACGCGGAACGCGGGCAGCGTGTCGTACTCGACCTGACCGATGTCGGGGGCGTTGTCGGCCTTCAGCTGGTTGAAGAAGTTCTGGTAGGTGCCGCTGTTGCCGTTCGGCACGATGGAGACCTTGACCTGGATGTCGGGGTTCTCCTCGTTCCAGAGGGCGACGACCTTGTCCATGTTGGGCACCCAGGTCGTGAAGTTCAGGGTGACCGTGCCGGAGGAGGCCTCGCACGAGGCGGAGTCGCCGGAGGCGCTGTCCGAGCCGCTGCCGGAGCTGCAGCCGGCGAGGGCGATGGTCGAGACCACGGCGGCTGCCGCGATCGTGAGGACGCGGGATCTGTTCATGCTGATTCCTATCGAGGTGCGTGACCGGGGTGCCCGGTCACGGGTGGGAACGACGCTGTTGCCGTGGGGAAGGGAAGTCGAGGAGGCGCGGTGCGGGTCGAGCGGGCCGGGCCGGCTCACTTGAGCCCGCCGGCGCCCAGGCCGCTGCGCCAGAAGCGCTGCAGGCTGAGGAAGGCGACCAGGAGGGGGATGATCGAGACGAACGCCCCCACGAGCACCAGGGTGCGCAGCTCGGGGTACTGGCTCACGTTGGAGTTCCAGGTGTAGAGGCCGAGGGTCACGGGGAAGAGCTCCTGCGACCGCAGCATCACGAGGGGCAGGAAGAAGTTGTTCCAGATCGCGACGAACTGGAAGAGGAACACCGTCACCAGGGCGGGCGACATGAGGCGGATCGCGACGGTGAAGAAGGTGCGGAGCTCGCTCGAGCCGTCGATGCGGGCGGCCTCGATGATCTCGTCGGGCACGCTCGACGCCGCGTAGATCCGGCTCAGGTAGACGCCGAACGGGCTGACGATGCTCGGCAGGAAGACCGCCCAGAAGGTGTCGGTCAGCTGCACCTGGCTGAAGATCAGGAAGAGCGGGAGCGCGAGCGCTGTCGCGGGCACCAGGACGCCGCCGAGGAAGACGTTGAACAGGGCCTCGCGACCGCGGAAGCGGTACTTCGCCAGGGCGTAGCCGCACATGGCGGAGAGGATCGTGCCGAGCCCGCCGGCGACCGTGGCGTACACGATGCTGTTCAGCATCCACCGCGGGAAGATGCCGTCGTTGTAGGTGAAGAGCTGCCCGATGTTGCCGACGAAGTCCTGCAGCGACGTCGCCGAGAACCAGAGCGCCGGCCCGCTGTTGAAGTTGTCGAGCGTCTTGGTCGACGAGACGAACAGCCAGAAGATCGGGATGAGGAAGTAGAGCGTGAAGGCGCCCATGATGATCATCGCGGCGGAGCGCGACATGACGCTCTCGCGGGGGCCGCGGCCGCGCTTCGGCGCCGGGGTGCTGGCGTCGTCGAACGACTGGGCGGGACGGGTGGGTGCGTCGACGGTCACTGGTCGGCCTTCCGCTGGGTCAACCGGAGGAAGCCGATCGAGAGGATGAACGTCGCGACCGCGAGGACGACGCTGAACGCGGCGGCGAGGTTGAAGTTGGGCACCGACGACGTCGAGTAGACGAGCATGTTCGGCGTGAAGGTCGACGAGATCGTCGACGTGAACTGGCGGAACACCAGCGGCTCGGTCAGCAGCTGCAGGGTGCCGATCACCGAGAACACCGCGGTGAGCACGATCGCCGGGATGACGAGCGGGATCTTGATGGCGACGGCGATGCGCCACTGCGAGGCGCCGTCCAGGCGCGCGGCCTCGTAGATCTCGGTGGGGATGGCGAGCAGCGACGAGTAGATGATCAGCATGTTGTAGCCGACGAAGACCCAGGTGACGACGTTGGCGATGGCCCACAGCACCGTGCCGCCGTCGAGCAGGCCCACGCTCGAGGTCACCGCGGAGAACGGCGAGAGGCTCGGCGAGTAGAGGTAGCCCCACATGATGGCCGCGATCACGCCGGGGACGGCGTACGGGGCGAAGAAGGCGAGGCGGAAGAAGCGCTTGCCGCGGAGGAGGGGCGAGTCGAGGAGCAGGGCGAAGAGCAGGGCCAGGAAGAGCATGACCGGCACCTGGACGACGCCGAAGAGCAGCACCCGGAGGATGGACGACCAGAACTCGCCGTTCTGGAAGACCAGCGCGTACTGCGCCAGGCCGCCGAAGACCTGGGTGGGGGCGCCGAAGGTGCCCTCGCGCTCGATCTTCTGGAGCGACTGCCAGACCGCGTAGAGGATGGGCGTGAGGTAGAAGGCCGCGAAGAGCACGCCGAACGGGAGGACGAAGATCGCGATCGCCTTGCGGTAGCGGAACCCCCTCCTGCGGCCGGCGGCCTCGGGTCGCGGGGCCTCGTCGGTCGCGCGGCGACCTCGCGAGCGGGCGGAGGTGACGGTCATGATGCCTTCCTGTCCTGGCGGATGATGTGCGAGCCGCCCGCGGCGAGCTCGACGGGCCCCGAGACGTGCTGCTCGGAGACCAGGTCGTAGCCGGAGAACTCGTGGACGACGACGACGTCGGAGTGGTTGAGGACGAAGATCCACTCGTGCTGGTCGCCGACGCGGCGGACCACCTCGACCCCGGCGCGGCTGGCGACCTCGCTGCGGGGGGCGACCCCGGCCTCGTCGACGGCGCGGGCCACGACGTGGCGGAGCGTCGCGGCGTCGAGCTCGGTCGAGACGTACCAGCCGAGGCCTCGGCCGTGCGCGTTCCGCGTCACGGCGGGGCGACCGGCGAGCGTGCCCGAGGCGTAGCCCAGGACGGCCTCGGCGCCGACGAGCTCCACGGGCTCCGACCAGAGCGACCCGGTGGCGCCGACGGGCCCGCCCGAGATCTCGACCCGGCCGCCGACCGGCAGCGGGGAGAACTCGTCGACCCGCACGCCCAGCAGGTCGCGGAACGCCCCGGGATAGCCGCCGACGCGCACCGCGTCGGTCTCGTCGACGACGCCGCTGAAGAACGTGACGAGGGCCGAGCCGCCGGCCTCGACGAACTCGTCGACCACGGCCGCGTGCTCGTCGCGGACGAGGTAGAGGCTCGGCACCACGACGAGCGCGTAGCCGTCGAGGGAAGCGCCGGGCGCGACCACGTCGACGGTGACGCCGAGCTCCCAGAGGGCGCCGTAGAGGCGGTGGACCTGCTCGATGTACGAGAAGTCGGCCGTGGGGTGCGCCTCCAGGTCGGCTGCCCACCAGTTCTCCCAGCTGAAGACGAGGGCGACGTCGGCGACGACCCGCGAGCCGCGCAGCTCGCCGAGCCGGCCGGCGAGGGCGCCGAGCTCGACGGAGTCCCGCCAGGTGCGCGACGAGGTGCCGGCGTGCGGCAGGAGCGCCGAGTGGAACTTCTCGGTGCCCTTGACGGAGGCGCGCCACTGGAAGAAGCAGATGCCGTCGGCGCCGCGGGCCACGTGGGAGGCGGTGTTCCGGAGCATCTCGCCCGGTGCCTTCGTGAGGTTGCGGGGCTGCCAGTTGACGGCTCCCGTCGAGTGCTCCATCAGGATCCACGGCGCGCCGCCGGCGAGGCCCCGGGTGGTGTCGGCGGCGAACGAGAGCTCGACCTCGGGGCGCTCGAGGCGGTGGTCGAGGTAGTGGTCGTTGGCGATCACGGCCATGTCGCCCGCCCAGGTCCAGTAGTCCTGGTTCCTGATGTGCGCGGCCACCATGAAGTTGGTCGTGATCGGCACGGCGCTGGCGAGCCGGATGACCTCCGCCTCGGCGCGGTAGTGCTCGAGCAGCGCGTCGGAGCTGAAGCGGTGGAAGTCGATGGTCTGGGCCGGGTTGACGAACGACAGCGTGGCCCGCGGGGGCAGCACCTCGGTGAACGACGAGTAGCGCTGACTC
This sequence comes from Frigoribacterium sp. Leaf164, assembly GCF_001423665.1. Lineage (NCBI taxonomy): Bacteria > Bacillati > Actinomycetota > Actinomycetes > Micrococcales > Microbacteriaceae > Frigoribacterium > Frigoribacterium sp. Leaf164. The sequence continues at coordinate 1,223,449 of NZ_LMOX01000001.1, read as the reverse complement.
CAGAACGCCGTGCCCCAGGCGGCGTTCAGCGCGTCCACGGTGCCGTGGCGCGCCTCCAGCCAGGCCCGGAAGGCGAGGGCCGACTCGTCGCAGTAGCAGAGTGCGTTGTGGCAGCCGAGCTCGTTCGAGACGTGCCAGAGCTTCAGGGCCGGGTGCGAGCCGTAGCGCTCGGCGGTCGCCCGCACGAGGTCGAGGGCGCGCTCGCGGAAGACCGGCGAGCTGGGGCAGTAGGCCTGGCGGCCGCCCGGCCAGCGCGTCGTGCCGTCGGCCGCGACCGGCAGCACCTCGGGGTGGCGCGTGGTGAGCCACGGTGGCGGGGACGACGTGCCGGTGCCGAGGTTGACGCCGATGCCGGCCTCGTGCAGCAGCTCGATGACCGTGTCGAGGTCGTCGAACCGGAAGCGCCCGGGCTCGGGCTCCACGTGCGACCAGCCGAAGATGTTGATCGCGACCAGGTTGACCCCGGCCTCGCGCATCAGCGCCACGTCCTCGACCCAGGTCTCGCGCGACCACTGCTCGGGGTTGTAGTCGCAGCCGAAGACGAGGCCGTCGAGCCCGAGGTCGAGCGCGGTGCGCTGCGGGAGGGTCTGGGTCAGCACGGGGGCCTCGGCTTCGTCGTCGGGTTCTCCCCCGCCGACGCCAGGCCGGAGCCCTTCGTCTGTGAAGGTTCACACACAGTTTCTGTGATCGTTCCCACACACCACCGACGAGGGCCGGGGCGAGTCTTTCTGGGAACGTTCACAGAGTAAAACCCAGGCTCTCCGGTTTGTCAACACGACGGGCCCGGAGATGCCGGGCCCGGCCGTCCAGGGTCGGCTAAGGTGACTCCCATGCCTGGTCAGCCAGCCCCCCGGCGCCGGGCCACGATCCACGACGTCGCCGCCGAGGCGGGCATCTCACGAGGCACCGTCTCGAGGGTGCTCAACGACGAGCCCTACGTGTCGGCGCAGGCCCGGGAGGCCGTGGAGGCCGCGGTGGCGAAGGTCGGCTACGTCCGCAACGCGGCCGCGCGCAACCTCGTCACCCAGCGGTCGCGGGCCGTCGCGCTGATCGTGCACGAGCCGCACTCGGTCGTGCTCGACGACCCCAACATCGGCAACATCCTGATCGGCACGAACGCGGTGCTCTCGCAGGCCGACCACCAGCTCGTCACCCTGATGATCGACTCCCGCCGCGACAGCGACCGCGTCGTCGAGTACCTCCGGGGCGGCTTCGTCGACGGCGCGATCATCCTGTCGGCCCGCACCGGCGACCCGATCTCGCAGGCGGTCGCCGAGCTGCGCCTCCCCGCGTCGTTCGTCGGCCACCCGCTCGACGCCCCTGACATCCCCTACATCGGCATCGACAACGCCGCGGCGGCCGAGGCGATCGTGCGTCGCCTGCTCGGCACCGGCCGGCGCCGGGTCGGCATGCTCGCCTCCGGCCTGGACCGCGACTCGGGCCAGGACCGCCTCGCGGGCTTCCAGGCCGCCCTCGGCGACCTCTTCGACCCCGACCTCGTCGTCCGGAACCCGTTCTACAGCTACACCGCCGGCGTCGACGGCATGACGGAGCTGCTGCGACGCGACCCCACCGTCGACGGCGTCTTCGCCGCGTCGGACGCCGTCGCGGCCGGGGCCCTCGACGTGCTGCACCGGCGGGGCGTCGACGTGCCGGGGCAGGTCGGCATCGTCGGCTTCGACGACAGCTCGTGGGCGCTGCGCTGCACGCCGGCGCTCTCGACCGTGCGGCAGCCGGCGGAGGACCTCGGCCGCCGGGCCGCCCAGCAGGTGCTCGACCAGCTCGGGGGCACCGACCGCGCCGTGGGCGTCCTGCTGCCGACCGACATCGTGTGGCGCGACAGCGCCTGACCGGTCCCGCAGGGGTCCGGGGCCGCGGGCCGGCGTGCGGCCGATGGCCCCCGCCGCCGCCGCCTGTCGCGTCAGCTGCGTGCGCGGGGCACCAGCCGCTCGAGCTGCGTGACGTGGCGCGGCTCCAGCTCTTCGAGCGAGTTCACGCCGAGCAGGCGCATCGTGCGCGCGATCTCGACCGAGAGGATCTCGATCGCCCGGTCGACGCCCTCGCGCCCGCCGGCCATGAGGCCGTAGAGGTAGGCCCGGCCGATCAGCGTGAAGCGCGCCCCGAGGGCGACCGCGGCGACGATGTCGGCCCCCGACATGATGCCCGTGTCGAGGTGCACCTCGGTGTCGGCGCCGACCTCTTTCACGACGTCGGGCAGCAGGTGGAACGGGATCGGTGCCCGGTCGAGCTGTCGTCCGCCGTGGTTGGACAAGATCAGGGCGTCGACGCCGAGGTCCGTCACGCGCCGCGCGTCCTCGACGGTCTGCACGCCCTTGACCACCAGCTTGCCCGGCCACTGCGACTTGATCCAGGCGAGGTCGTCGTAGGTCACCGTGGGGTCGAACATGGTGTTGAGCAGCTCGGCGACCGTGCCCGACCAGCGGTCGAGCGACGCGAACGCCAGGGGCTCGGTGGTGAGGAAGTCGATCCACCACCAGGGCCGGGGCAGCGCGTCGACGATCGTGCGGGGCGTCAGCGACGGCGGGATGGTCATCCCGTTCCGGGAGTCGCGGAGGCGCGCACCGGCGACCGGCACGTCCACCGTCACCAGCAGGGTGTCGAAGCCCGCCGCGGCCGCACGGTCGACGAGGGCCATCGACCGGTCGCGGTCCTTCCACATGTAGAGCTGGAACCAGTTCCGGCCGCCGGGTGCCGCCTCCGCGACGTCCTCGACCGACGCCGTGCCCATCGTCGACAGGCTGAACGGGATGCCCGCCGCCGCCGCGGCGGCGGCTCCCGCCTTCTCCCCCTCGGTCTGCATCATGCGGGTGAAGCCGGTCGGGGCGATGCCGAACGGCTGCTCGACCCGCTTCCCGAGCACGTCCCAGCCCGTGTCGACGGTGGCGACGTCGTGCAGGATCGCCGGGTTGAACTGGACGTCCCGGAAGGCCTGGCGGGCACGGCGCAGCGAGATCTCCGCCTCCGCCGAGCCGTCGGTGTAGTCGAAGGCCGCGGTGGGGGTGCGCCGCTTGGCGATCCTGCGCAGGTCCTCGATGGTGAGCGCCTCGCGCAGGCGCTTCGCCTTGAGGTCGAAGGTGGGCTTCTTGAACTGCATCAGCGGGGCGAGGTCGTGCAGGTTCGGCAGGCGGCGGTCGACCATGGGTGGTCCTTCCGGGTCGGGGTGGAGAGGTCAGGAGGCGCGGGCGGGGGCCGCGAGCGGCGACGTCCGCGGCCGGTAGGTCACGACGGCGTGCGACGCGGCGACGAGGGCGCGCAGCGACTCGAGCGACGACGAGCGATCGACGAGCCCGACCGCACGGGCCTGGACGAGAACGTTGCCGAGGGCGGTCGCCTCGACCGGCCCGGCCAGCACCGTGCAGCCGGTGCGGTCGGCCGTGAGCTGGCAGAGCAGCTCGTTCTGCGAGCCGCCCCCGACGACGTGGACCGTGCGGACGGTGCGGCCCGAGAGCCGCTCGGCGTCGCGGAGGGTCGCCGCGTAGGCGGCCGCCAGGGACTCGAGGATGCTCCGCACCGTCTCGGCGCGGCCGCGCGGGGGCTCGACGTCGTGCTCGGTGCACCACGCCTCGATGCGCGCGGGCATGTCGCCCGGCGGGGTGAACCGCTCGTCGGTCGCGTCGAAGACGGAGACCGGCCGCGTCACGGCGGCCGCCTCGCCCAGGAGGGTCGCCAGGTCGCTGCTGCGCTCGGCGGCCGAGGTGCCCGAGCGGCTCCAGGCGCGCATCGACTCGCTGAGCAGCCACAGACCGGAGACGTTCTTGAGGAACCGCACGCGGCCGTCGACGCCGCCCTCGTTCGTGAACCCCGCCGCCCGCGCGTCGTCGCCGAGCAGCGGAGACGACAGCTCGAGGCCGACGAGGGACCACGTGCCGCTCGACACGTAGGCGGCGTCGTCGCCCGTCATCGGGACGGCGACGACGGCCGACGCGGTGTCGTGCGAACCGACCGCCGTGACCTCGAGCGAGGGCGGAGCGCCGACCGCGGCGGCGACCGACGGCCGCAGCGGTCCGAGCGACGTCCCCGGGTCGACGAGCGGCGCGAACAGGCCGGGGTCGAGGCCGAGCCGCCGGACGAGCTCGGCGTCCCACTCTCCTGTCACGGGCGACAGCAGGCCGGTCGTCGAGGCGTTGGTGCGCTCGGTCGCCGCCGTGCCGGTGAGCCACCACGAGAAGAGGTCGGGCACGAGCAGGGCTCGGTCGGCGGGCGAGAGGACTCCCGTCGCCCGGTCGGCGGCGAGCTGGAAGACGGTGTTGAAGGGCAGGTGCTGGAGGCCCGTCCGCGCGAAGAGCTCCTCCGGCGGCACGACGGCGTGCACGGCCTCGACCCCGGCCGCCGACCGCTCGTCGCGGTAGTGGTACGGCGAGCCGAGGAGGCGGCCGTCCCGCAGCAGCCCGTAGTCCACGGCCCAGGAGTCGACCCCGATCGACACGACGGCGGGCTCGTCGCGGAGGGCCTTGGTCAGCCCCGCGGTGACCGACTGCCAGAGCCCGAGGGCGTCCCAGTGCAGGCCGACCCGGCCCGCGACTCCCCCCGGCTCCCTCTCCGGCACGGCGACGGGCTCGTTCGCGAAGCGTGCGACGTGCTGCAGGCGCACGCCGTCACGGTCGACCCGGCCGACCACGACGCGGCCGCTCGTCGCCCCCAGGTCGACCGCGGCGACGGCTCCGCCGGTCGCGCGAACGGTGCTCATCGCCGGCTCACCGGAGGAAGGCGGCGGCGACGCCCGCGTCGACCGGCACGTGCAGCCCGGTGGTGTGCGAGAAGTCGCTCGTGCAGATCGCGGCGACGGCGGCGGCGACGTTCTCGGGCACGACCTCGCGCTTGAGGATGGTGCGCTGGGCGTAGAAGGCGCCGAGGTCCTTCTCGTCGACCCCGTAGGTCGCGGCTCGATTGGCGCCCCAGCCGCTGGCGAAGATGCCCGAGCCGCGCACGACGCCGTCGGGGTTGATGCCGTTGACGCGGATGCCGTGCTCGCCGAGCTCCGCCGCGAGCAGCCTGACCTGGTGCGCCTGGTCGGCCTTCGTCGCGCTGTAGGCGATGTTGTTCGGGCCGGCGAAGACCGAGTTCTTCGACGAGATGTAGACGATGTCGCCGCCGAGGCCCTGGTCGACGAGCACGCGCGCCGCGTTCTTCGCGACGAGGAAGGAGCCCTTCGCCATGACGTCGTGCTGGAGGTCCCAGTCGGCCTCGGTGGTGTCGAACAGCGACTTCGACAGGCTCAGCCCGGCGTTGTTCACGACGAGGTCGAGCCCGCCGAACGCGAGCAGCACCTCGCCGATCGCGGCCTTCACCGCCGCCTCGTCGCTGACGTCGGCCGCCACGCCCCGCGCCACGTCGGGGCCGCCGATCTCGGCCGCCGCGGCCTGCGCCGTCGCGAGGTCGAGGTCGGCGACCACGACGCACGCGCCCTCGGCGGCGAGGCGCGTCGCGATGGCCTTGCCGATGCCCGAGGCGGCACCCGTGACGAGGGCGATCCTCGTGGCCAGCTTCTTCGGCGCGGGCCGGCGCTGCAGCTTGGCCTCCTCGAGGGCCCAGTACTCGATGCGGAATTTCTCGGCCTCGTCGATCGGCGCGTAGCTCGAGACGCCCTCGGCGCCGCGCATGACGGCGATCGCGTTCACGTAGAACTCGCCGGCGACGCGCGCCGTCTGGGCGTCGGCCCCGTACGAGAACATGCCGACGCCCGGCACGAGCACGATCAGCGGGTCGGCGCCGCGGATCGCCGGGCTGTCGGGCGTCGCGTGCCGGTCGTAGTAGGCCTGGTAGTCGAGGCGGTACTGCTCGTGCAGCTCGCGGAGGCGCGCGATCGACTCCTCGACGGTCGCGTCGGCCGGCAGGTCGAGCACCAGCGGCCGCACCTTCGTGCGGAGGAAGTGGTCGGGGCAGCTCGTGCCGAGCGCCGCGAGCCGCGGGTGCTCGGTGCTCGCGAGGAAGTCGAGCACGACGTCGCTGTCGGTGAACGCGCCGACCTGCGGCCGGTCGTGGGAGGCGATGCCACGGACGACCGGCGCGAGGGCCGCGGCCTTCGCGCGACGCTCCTCGGCGGGCAGGGCCGCGTACCCGGCGAGCGGGGGCCCGAACGTCTCGGGCCGCGAGTGCTCGTCGAGCCAGGCCTGCGCGGTCTCGATGATCCAGCGCGAGGCCGCCTCCGCCTCCTCGCTGGTCTCGCCCCACGCGGTGATGCCGTGCCCGCCCAGGATCGTGCCCCGCGCCTCCGGGTGCTCCGCCTTGATGGCCGCGATGTCGAGGCCGAGCTGCCAGCCCGGCCGGCGCCAGGGCACCCAGACGACCGCGCCGCCGAAGATCTCGGCCGTCAGCCGCTCGCCGTCCGCCGCCGTCGCGATCGCGATCCCCGCGTCGGGGTGCAGGTGGTCGACGTGCGCCGCGTCGACGAGGCCGTGCATGGCCGTGTCGATCGACGGCGCCGCCCCGCCCTTGCCGTGCAGGGCGTAGTCGAACGCCGCGACCATCTCGTCCTCGTGCTCGACGCCGCGGTAGACGCCCGCCAGGCCGCGCAGCCGGTCGAGCCGCAGCACCGCGAGGCCGCCCTCGGTGAGGGTGCCGAGGTCTCCGCCGCTGCCCTTGACCCAGAGCAGCTCGACCGGCTCGCCCGTCGCGGGGTCGGTCGCGGTGCCCTTGGCCGAGGTGTTGCCGCCGGCGTAGTTCGTGTTGGCCGGGTCGGCACCGAGGCGGTTGCTGCGCGCGACGAGGTCGGCGGCGGGGGTGGGCGTGGTGCTGGTCACGAGGTGGGGTCCGTTCGAGGTGAGGAGGGGCGGGTCGAGGGGGCGCGGGAGGCGCGGGTCGGGGTGCGCGGATCAGGTCCAGCTGAGCTGCGTGCCGCCCGCCCGCTCGGCGGCCAGGCGCTCGGGCGTGCCGCTCGTGAGGTAGGCCGCCATCGGGTCGCGGGGCAGGCCGCGGCCCTCGCGCCAGTCGGCCAGGGCCGGGCGGACGTCGGTGTAGAAGGCGTCCATCAGCACGGCGTGGGCGCCGAGGACGTCGTGGGAGGCGCGGGCCGCGTCGAGCGCCGGACGGTCGACGAGCAGGGCGCGCGCCGTCATCTCCTGCACGTTCAGCACGCTGCGGATCTGCCCGGGGATCTTGTCCTCGACGTTGTGGCACTGGTCGAGCATGAACTGCACGGGCGAGCCCTCGTCGAGCCCGCCGCCGTCGGCGACCTCGAACAGGATGCGGAAGAGCTGGAACGGGTCGGCCGCCCCGACGATCAGGTCGTCGTCGGCGTAGAAGCGCGAGTTGAAGTCGAACGAGCCGAGCTTGCCGAGCCGCAGCAGCTGCATGACGATGAACTCGATGTTCGTGCCTGGAGCGTGGTGGCCGGTGTCGAGGCAGGTCAGCGCCCGGTCGCCGAGGGCGGTCACCTGCGCGTAGCTCGTTCCCCAGTCGGGGACGTCGGTGTGGTAGAACGCCGGCTCGAAGAACTTGTACTCGAGCACGAGGCGCTGCTCGGCGCCCAGGCCCGCGTAGATCTCCGCCAGCGACTCCGCGAGGTGGTCCTGGCGCTGGCGCAGGGAGTCCTGGCCGGGGTAGTTGGTGCCGTCGGCGAGCCAGATCTTGAGGTCGCGCGACCCGGTCTCGTGCATGATCTCGAGGCAGCGCAGGTGGTGGTCGACGGCCTTGCGGCGGACGGCCGCGTCGCTGTGGGCCAGGCTGCCGAATTTGTAGGCCTCGTCCTGGAAGGTGTTCGAGTTGACGGTGCCGAGGTGGACGCCCTGCTCGGCGGCGAACGAGCGCAGGGCGCCGAAGTCGTCGACCTCGTCCCACGGGATGTGCAGGGCGACGCTCGGGGCGAGGCCCGTGACGCGGTGCACCGTGGCGGCGTCGGCGATCTTCTCCTCCGGCGTGCGGGGCGTGCCCGGCGTGCCGAACACCTTGAACCGGGTGCCGGAGTTGCCGAACGCCCAGCTGGGCAGCTCGATGGCCTGCCGCTCGAGCACGGGGACGATGGACTCGAAGGTGGTCATGAGGTCTCTTCCGTGGTCGTCGTTCCGGTCGTCGTCGTCGACGCCGGGGTCGTGGGGGTGAGGGGGGTGACGCGTGGCCCGGGGCTCGCGTCGGCGGCCGCGGGGCGGCCGCCGCCCGGCAGGCCGAGCTGACGCTCGAGGTTGAAGACCTGCGTCAGCAGCTCGAGGCCCTCGTCGGGCGGGGTGCCGTCGAGCGAGGTGAAGAACTCGGCCATCGAGGCCTGCCAGCGCGCGTTGACCTCGGTCTCGGCCATCGCTGCCTGGGCGGCGACCAGCGACTCGGCCTCCACGTAGCCGACGAGCAGGCCGTCGGCAGCGGCGAAGAGCGAGTAACCGTGCCAGCCGCTGTCGTGGAGGGCCTGCAGCATCTCGGGCCAGACCGCGGCGTGGCGCCGGGCGTAGTCGTCGAGTCGGTCGGGGGCGACCTGCAGCCGGAACGCGTAGCGCTCGTGCTCGTCGGCGGTCATCAGGAGATCTCCGGTTCGTCGTTGAATCGTTTCAATGGACTGAGCGTATCCCGGGGGGCACGCGGTGTCGAGCAGGTCAGGGCGTCGAGCGGCCGATGCTCCGGGCGAAGCCGTCGGCGTCGTCGAACGGCGCCGAGACGTGGCGGTGCTCGATGCCGAGGAGGGAGGCGGCGGCGGCGACGTCGCGGGCCACGTGCCCGGTGCAGAGACCCCAGTGGTGGCCGATGCCCGTCCGGGACCACTCGTCGACCCACTCACCGGGGTCTCCCCCGAAGTCGACACGGGAGGTCGTGTTGCCGATCGACAGGTGCGGCCCGGGCACGACGGCCCCCTCGCTCGTCACGAACGAGAGGCCGCCGTCGCGGTCCTGCCCGAGGCCGAAGGTCGTGACCGGGCCCGGCTGCACGTCGAACTCGACGCTGACGCCGTGCCCGCGCTTGCCGTGGAACACGCCGAGGCCGCGCAGCACGGGCCTCGCCGACGACAGCGCCAGGTGCCCCGGCCCGTCGTGGCCCATCTCGACGACGCCGTCCCCGAAGTGGATCGCCTGGATCTCCGTGAACGAGCCGCCGACGCCGAGCGACTGCGCCGCCAGCATCGCGACCGAGGTCCGGAGCTCGTACTCCCCCACGGCCGGCAGGCCGCGGGCGTTGAGCAGCGAGGCGCCGAGGATCATGCCGGCGCCGATGCGCTCGTGCAGCTCGCCGTCGAGCCCGCGGTGGTAGTAGGCCAGCGAGTCGAGGTCGAAGTCGTCGACGAGGCGGTCGAGGGCGACGGAGACGCGTGCTCCCCAGTCGAGGTCGTCCTCGTCGACCGACGGGTGGACGTCGAAGACCCGGCGGGCGAGCGCCGAGCGGTCCCGCACCTGCGCGGCGGTCACGTCGTCGACCCGCACCCGGAGATCGTCGAGCTCGAGCACCTCGACGTGCGAGCCGAAGTGCGTCGAGACGAGGGTGAGGTCGGTCGACACGTCGAGCATGCCCGGGTACAGGTGCCCCATGAGGCCGTGCCGCGCCTCCCTCAGCCGGGCGCGGACCCCGGCCGCGTGCACCCACCGCTCGATGCGGGCCCAGGCCCGCTCGCTGCGGAGGTGGCCGGTCACCGACCGGAACTCGACCCCGGCTCGCCGGAAGACGTTCGCCACCTCGGGCACCGGGCACTGGCCGCAGTACGCGAGCCACAGCCCGGTGTCGAAGGTCGCGTGGTCCATCGCCTCGCTGGGCTGGAGGTCGATGACGAGCACGGGCACGCCCGCCCGCTGCGCGATCGGCAGCACCATCGACGAGGTCAGGTACGTCGTGAGGAAGACCACGACCAGGTCGCAGTCCGCCGTGCGCAGCGTCTCGGCCGCGACCCGCGCCTCCCTCGCGTCCGAGATGAAGCCCGTGTCGACGACCTCGGCGTCGAGCCCGCCGAAGCGGTCGACGACGTAGCGGGTGGACTCCTGCAGCTGGGGCAGCAGGCCGGGGAACTGCGGCCAGTAGGTGCCGAGCCCGCCCGCCACCAGCCCGACGCGGGTGGGGCGACGGCGGATCGGGGGCAGCAGGTCGGTGGCCGGCGGGGGCGTGGCGCTCATGGGGGTCGCTCCGTCGCGAGGGATGAGGGCGGGCAGGGGCGGCACGGGAGCACCGCGGGGCGGTGACGGAGGCGGCCGGCTGGGCCGCCGCCCCCGTCACGGACGACGACTAGAAGTCGTAGTCGTCGATGTTGTCGGCGTCGAACTCGGTCGGCGGGCCGACGATGATGATCCCGTCGGCGCCGACGGTGCGCTCACCGAGGTCGCCGGCGGTGAACGTGTCGCCCTCGGCGCCGGTGATGGTGCCGTCGACCAGCGCCTGGCCCGCGTAGGCCGCGACCTCGCCCAGCTGCGCCGGGTCCCAGAGGGCGAAGGCCGTCACGGTGCCGTCCTTGACGAACTCGCGCATCTCGTTGGGCAGGCCGAGCCCGGTGAGCGCGACCTTGCCCTTGTACTCCGAGGTCGAGAGGTAGCGGGCGGTGGCCGCGATGCCGACCGTGGTGGGCGAGATGATGCCCTTGAGGTCGGGGTTCGCCTGCAGCAGGCCCTGGGCCTCCTGGAACGACTTCGCGTCGTCGTCGTCGCCGTAGACGGTGGAGACGATCGAGATGCCCGCGTAGTCCGGGTTCGTCTCGACCTCCTCCTGGATGTACTTGATCCACTCGTTCTGGTTCGTGGCGTTCGCCGTGGCCGACAGGATGGCGATGTCGCCCTCCCCGCCGATCTGCTCGCTCATCTGGCGGATCTGGATGAGGGCGACGTCCTTCGCCTCGACCTGGCTGACGAACACGTCGCGGTAGTCGGGGTTCGTGTCGGAGTCGAACGCGACGATCTTCGCTCCGCCGTCGCGCGCCTCCTTCAGGGCGGGCCCGACCGCGTCGGGGTCGTTCGCGGCGATGACGATGACGTTCGTGCCCTGCTGGGTGAGCGTGTTGAGGAAGGTGACCTGTGACGAGGCGCTCGCCTCGAGCGGTCCGACCACGCTGTAGTCGTAGCCGATGTCCTTCGACGCGGCCTCGCCGCCGCCGAGGACGACGTCGGTGTACGGGTTGTTCAGCTGCTTCGGCACGAAGGCGATCGACGACGAGCCGCCGCCCGAGCCGGAGCCCGAGCCGGCGTCGTCGCCGCCGGCCGTCAGGGCGCAACCGGAGGCGACGAGCGAGACGGCGGCGACGGTCGCGGCGGCGGCGAGGCCTCGCCGGAGGGCGCGGCCGCGGGGGAAGGTGGGGAACTCCATCGTTCTGTCCTTTGCTGTGGGGTGGGGTGGTGCCGGGGTGGGGTGGTGCCGGGGCGGGGCGAGGGGGTCGGGGGGATCCGGGAGGTCAGGCGGGATCGGGGTAGGTCAGGCGGGCTCGGCGGAGCCGTCGAGGACGGCCCTCGCGGCCCGCCTCGCCCGGGCCCTCTCGCGGACGACCGCGATCAGGCTCGGGGTGACCACGCTGCCGACGAGCAGCAGCCCGGTGACGACGTTCAGCACGACGTCGCTGATGCCGCCGAGCCGCAGCGCGTAGCTGATGCTCGAGATGATCAGCACGCCGGCGACGACGCCGGGGATCGAGCCCCGGCCGCCGAAGATCGAGACGCCGCCGAGCAGCACGGCGGCGATGACGGCCAGCTCGATGCCGGTCGCGTTGTCGCTGCGGGCGCTCGAGTAGCGGAGCGTCCAGTAGATGCCGACGAGGGCCGAGACGACCCCGGTGGCGACGAACATCCAGAACTTGGCGCGGCCGACGTGCACGCCGACGAAGCTCGCGGCCTCCTTGCTGAAGCCGATCGCGGGCAGGGCCCGGCCGAACGAGCTGAGGTGCAGGAGGACCCCGAAGAAGAGGATGACGACGACGACGCCGACCATCACCGTCGGGACTCCCGTGCCGCCGATCTTCGAGGTGAAGAACGACGTGAGACCGGGAGGGAAGTTCGCCACCGCGTCGTCACCGATGACGACGAGCGCGAGACCGCGGTAGAGCGCCAGGGTGCCGATGGTGACCGCGAGGCTCGGCAGACCGACCGTCGTGACGAGCGCGCCGTTGAGCGCACCGCAGACGACGCCGATCAGCACGCAGACGACGAAGATCTCGGGGATGCCCCAGCCGGCGGCCCAGAGCACGCCCATGGTGGCGCTCGTGAGGCCCGCGGTGCTGGCGACCGAGAGGTCGATCTCGCCGGTGATGACGACGAGCGCCATCGGCATGGCGATCATGAGGATCGGGATCGCGTCGAGCAGCAGGAACCCGGTGGTCTGGACGCTGGCGAAGCGCGGCACCGTCAGGGCGCACACGAGCAGGGTCGCGAGCAGCGCCCACACCATGATCGCTCCGCGACCGGTGAGGAGGCGACGGCGGCGCAGCGCCCGTTCGGCGCGCTGCCCGGGGTCGCGGGCGGCGCCGCCCGACGGCGAGGCGGGGGCCTGGGGGGCGCGGGTGACGGTCTGGTCAGGCATTGGTGGCCTCGCTCGTGCGCAGTCGTCGGGCCTTGCGGATCGAGGCGATCCGCTCGACGAGGATGGCGGTCAGGATGAGGACGCCGACGATGGCCTGCTGCCAGAACTTGTCGACGCCGAGGGCGGTGAGGCTGCTCGTGATGGTGGTCAGCAGCACGGCACCGATGGCCGCGCCGACGACGCTGCCGGAGCCGCCGAAGATCGCGATGCCGCCGACGACGGCCGCGGCCACGATGTCGAGCTCGAGCCCGGTGCCCGTCGTCGCGCCGACCGAGTTGAACCGGCTGGCGTAGAGCACGCCCGCCAGGCCCGTCAGGGTGCCGTTGAGCACGAACGCCGTCACGACGCGCCGGCTCACCGGGATGCCGAAGAGGCGTGCCGCCTGCTCGTCGGAGCCGATGGCGTACAGGTCGCGACCGGGCCGGGTGCGGGCGAGGAAGATCGCGACCAGCACGACCACGACCACGGCGATGACCGTGATGATCGGGACGCCGAGCACCGTGTCGACCGACAGGCGGCCGAAGGCGGCGGGCCGGTCCCCCGCGAAGTACTGCTGGCCGCCAGCCCACGCGTTGTTGAGGCCGCGGTAGATGTAGAGCATGCCCAGCGTGATGACGAGCGACGGCACCCGGGCCACCGTGACCAGGAACCCGTTGACCGCGCCGAGCACCGCGCCGATCGCGAGGCCGAGGAGGAAGACGACGACGATCGGGATCTCCGGCGCGGCCGCGAACACCGTGCCGGTCGCGAACGCGACGAGGCCGAGGATCGAGCCCACCGAGAGGTCGATGTTGTTCGTGATGATCACCGCGCCGAGGCCGACGGCCATGATGACCGTGATCGTCGCGTTGAGCATGAGGTCCTTGACGCCCTGGGCCGAGACGAAGAGCGGGTTGGCGATCGTCGTGACGATCACCAGCACGACGAGGGCCGAGGCGACCGGCACCTCGCGCTGACGGAGCACCGAGGCGAGGGAGCTGCGCCCTGACGTGGCGGCGGGCGCGAGGGCGTGGGACGTGGTCATCGGGTGGCCTCTGCGGTCGGGGGCATGGACGGGGACGGGGCCGGAGGCGCGGGCTCGGCGGGCGCCCCGGTCGCGGTCGGGTCCGCCGCTCCCGACCCGGTCGCGGCGTGCATCACGCGCTCCGCCGTGGCCTCGGCGCGGTCGAGGGTCGCGGTCAGACGACCCTCGTGCATGACGAGCACCCGGTCGGCCATGCCGAGCACCTCGGGCAGCTCGGACGAGATCATCAGCACCGCGATGCCGCGGCCCGCCAGGTCGCTGATCAGCCGGTGCACCTCGCTCTTGGTGCCGACGTCGATGCCGCGGGTCGGCTCGTCCACGATCAGGAAGGTCGGGTCGGTCGCCAGCCACTTCGCCAGCACCACCTTCTGCTGGTTGCCGCCCGACAGGGTCGCGACGGGGAGCTCCTGGCTGCCGGTCTTGACCTGCAGGCGCCGCGACCACTCGGCCGCGGCCTCGCGCTCGCGGCGCGCACTCACCAGGCCGGCCCGGCTGAGCGTCCTGCGCAGGGTGAGCGTGGTGTTGCGGCTCACCGACATGTCCATCACGAGACCCTGCCTGCGGCGGTCCTCGGGCACGAAGCCGATGCCGGCCGTGATGGCGGCCAGCGGGCTCCGCCGCGCGAGGGGCTTGCCGTTCACGGTGACGCTGCCGGCGTCGTAGCGGTCGATGCCGAACAGGGCGCGGGCGACCTCCGTCCGGCCCGCCCCGACGAGCCCCGCCAGGCCGACGATCTCGCCGGCCCGCACCTCGAACGACACGTCGTGGAAGACGCCCTGCCGCGTCAGCCCCTGGACGGTCACGACGGGCTCGCCGATCCGCGCCTCCTGCTTGGGGAACAGCTGGTCGACGTCGCGGCCGACCATCGCGCGGACGACCTCGGCCGTCGTGACGTCGCCGGTGGCGTGCTCGGAGATGAAGCCGCCGTCGCGCATGACGGTGATGCGGTCGCTGAGCCCGAAGACCTCGTCGAAGCGGTGCGAGATGAACATGATGGCGCTGCCGCGGTCGCGGAGGGCCCGGGCGACGCCGAAGAGACGCTCGACCTCGACGCCGCTGAGGGCCGCCGTCGGCTCGTCCATGATCAGCACCTTGGCGTCGAGCGAGATCGCCTTGGCGATCTCGATGATCTGCTGGTCGGCGATCGAGAGCCCCTCGGCGACGCGGTCGGGGTCGATGGGGACGCCGAGGCGCTCGAACAGGGCCCGGGCGTCGGCCCGCATCCTGCCGCGGTCGATGAAGCCGAGGCGCGAGGTGGGCTGACGGCCGACGAAGATGTTCTCGGCGACGGTCAGGTCGGGGAAGAGCGTGGGCTCCTGGTAGATGACGCTGACGCCCGCCGCCTTGCTCTCCGCCGGCGTGCGGAAGACGATCGGGTGGCCGTCGAAGAGGAACTCGCCGGAGTCGGGCTGGTGCACTCCGGCGAGGATCTTCACCATCGTGGACTTGCCGGCGCCGTTCTCGCCGACGAGCGCGTTGATCTCGCCGGCCCGCAGCTGCACGCTGCCGCTGGCGAGGGCCACGACCGCTCCGAAGGTCTTGCGGGCGTGCCGCAGCTCCAGGACGGGGGCCGTCGGCGAGTAGCCGGAGGCCGGGGGGTCGATCGTCATCGATCGTTCTCCTCATCGAGAAATGAATCGTTTCAACAGCTCGTGGGGACGACAGTAGGGGCGGGCGGGTCCGACGTCAAGCACGGCGTGCCGCGGGCCGCGTCGTCGCCACGCGGGAGGCGCGGCCCGCCCCGCCCGGAGCCACCCGTCGGCCTACACTCGTCACCGTCGGCGGACGGACGTCGACCGTCGCCTGCCCGGGCGCCGACGACGGAGGGGGCCCCGGTGGAGTCGGTCAGCATCCGCGACGTCGCGACCACCGCGGGCGTGTCGGTCGGCACCGTCAGCAACGTGCTGAACCACCCCGACAAGGTCAGCCCCGCCACCGTCGAGCGCGTGCACGCCGCCATCGACGAGCTCGGCTTCGTGCGCAACGACGCGGCGCGCCAGCTGCGCGCCGGGGCCAGCCGGGCCGTCGGCCTGGTGATCCTCGACGGGGCGAACCCGTTCTTCTCCGACGTGGCCCGGGGCGCCGAGACCGCGGCGGAGCGCGCGGGCCGCGTCGTCCTGCTCGGCAACAGCGACCAGCAGGTCGAGCGCGAGGCCCACTACCTCGACCTCTTCGAGCAGCACCGCGTGCTCGGCATCCTCATCTCCCCCGTCGGCGACGTCACCGCGAGGTTGGCCCGTCTCCGTCGTCGAGGCACGCCGGCCGTGCTCGTCGACCGGCGGGCCGACCTCACCGACTTCTCCTCCGTCTCCGTCGACGACGTGCGCGGCGGCCAGCTCGCCGTCGAGCACCTCGTCTCGATCGGCCGTCGTCGCCTGGTGGTCGTCGGCGGCCCCCTCGATCTGCAGCAGGTCGCCGACCGCGTCGCGGGGGCCCGGGAGGCGGTGCGCGCCGCGGGCCCGGAGGTCACCCTCGAGGTGGTCGAGGTCCCGGGCCTCACCGTCGAGCACGGCCGGGCGGCGGCGGCGGCCCTCATGGCCCGGCCGGCGGCCGAGCGGCCGGACGGCGTCTTCGCGGCGAACGACCTCGTGGCGATGGGCGTGCTCCAGTCGCTGGTGATGCTCGGCGACCTGCGGGTGCCCGACGACGTCGCCCTCGTGGGCTACGACGACATCGACTTCGCCCAGGCCGCCGTGGTGCCCCTGACGTCGGTGCGCCAGCCCAGCGGCCTGATCGGCCAGACGGCGATGGAGATCCTGCAGGAGGAGATCGACGACCCGACGCGCGAGCCACGGCGCGTCGTCTTCGCTCCCGAGCTCGTCGTGCGGGCCAGCACCGTGGCGGGCGCCTCGGGCTGAGGCGCGCCGGGTGCTGCTCGGGGCCCGGACCTGCTCACCGTTCGAGAGGGACTGCGAGGAGGCGCGCCTCCCGTCGTGCGGGCGCGAACCACCACCCGAGGAAGCCGCCCATGAGCGTCGCCCCGGCCGCCGCCCACGCGGGTGACCCGGCGCGCCGACGGACGGCGAGCAGGAGGGCCGTGCCGACGACGAGATTCGTCAGCGACCACGCGGCGTTCTCGCGGGGCGACGAGAGGCCGACCCCCGGAGGTGTCGCGAACGGGCTGGGGAACTCCCGCCCACGGAGCGCCGCCGTTCCGTGCGGGACGGCGTTGGCGAGGAAGGCACCGGCCAGGAAGCGGGTCACCGCGACGACGATCATCGCTCGACCCTAGGCCCGGGGCTCGGGCTCTGCGCCCCGCGCCCCGGCTGGTACCGTGTCGCGCACCTCGTCGCTCGCCCCTCGACTCCCCGACCCCGGAGGCCCCCGTGCTGTTCGCGATCACCCTCCTCGTCCTCGGTCTCGTCGGCGTCGTCGGAGGCGCCCTCATCGTCGCGCGGCGGGCGGGCGGCAGCCCGGCCCCGGGCATCGTCATCATCGTGCTGGGTGCGGTGGCGGCCGCGCTGGCGGTGGCGCTGTCGACGCTCCCCGGCGTCCCGGCCTGACACCTCCCCCGCACCGCAGCCGCCGCCCTACCGGCGACGGTGCCGTCCGACGAGACTCCCGAGGAGGGCCAGCCCGCAGACGGTCGGCAGGAACCAGAGGCACGCCGCGGGCCCCACGGCTCCCCCGACGGCCAGGCCGGCGGTCCCCACGGCGAGGAGGGAGGAGCCGACCACGACGCGCCACCGGTGAGGGTGCGACAGCCGGGGCGTGGTCGGCAGTGGCCTGGACTCGCGCCGAGCGCCCTCCGTCGGAGTGCTCGGGAACTCG
The DNA here is from genome assembly GCF_001423665.1 of Frigoribacterium sp. Leaf164. Classification (NCBI taxonomy): domain Bacteria; kingdom Bacillati; phylum Actinomycetota; class Actinomycetes; order Micrococcales; family Microbacteriaceae; genus Frigoribacterium; species Frigoribacterium sp. Leaf164. The sequence continues at coordinate 1,206,234 of NZ_LMOX01000001.1, read as the reverse complement.
GCGCCCAGGAACCGAGTGCTCGTGACCAGACGAACACGGGGTCTCGTCGCTACGGGACGAGCCCACCCTGGTACGCGAAGGCGACGAGTTGAGCCCGGTCGCGGGCCTGCACCTTGGTCATGGCGCGAGACACGTGGGTCTTGACCGTGAAGGGCGAGACGAACATCTCGGCCGCGATCGTGGCGTTGTCCTTGCCTGCCGCAGCGGCGACGACCACATCCCGCTCGCGGGGTGTCAACCGATCGAAGAGCGCCGCAACTCCTGCGTCGACAACAGGGGGCGTCGCTTCGGAGACCTGCCTGATGAGAGCTGCAGTGGCCCGCGCCGACAGGACTCCCCCGCCCCGTGCCACGTCGACGATGCCCGCGACGAGCTCGGTCGGCCCGACGCCCTTGCTGAGGAACCCGTCCGCACCGGCCCGCAACGCCTCGAGCACCGTCGCGTCGTCGTCGAAGGTGGTGAGGACGATGATCGACGGCCGACCCGGGGAGCCCTCCGAGCCCGCGGCACGGATGCGCCTCGTGGCCTCGACCCCGTCGATGCCCGGCATCCGGACGTCCATCAAGACGACGTCGACCGTCTCCGTCCGCACTCGTTCCACGGCGAGGAGGCCGTCGGCCACGTCACCGACCACCGTCACGTCGTCGCTCGCCTCGAGGATGCCGCGCAGTCCGAGCCGGATCATCAGCTGGTCATCGACGATCAGCACCCGGACCGGGCCGGGACGTCCGTCGACCCTGGCGTCGTCGTTCATGAGTCGCTCCTCTGGTCCATGGTCACAGTCGCCACCACGCGGAAGACATCGGGCGTGCGGGACACGACGACGTCGCCTCCTGCGCTCCGTGCCCGTTCCGTCATCCCCACGAGACCCAGGCCTCGTCGATCGGCCGGCCGGTCCGGTCCTGGCTCGTGGACCGGGTTCGACACGACGATCGTGATCGCCCCGACGCCCGCCGTGACCGACAGGTCGACCGGACCGTCGCCGTGCTTCAGCGCGTTGGTGAGGCCTTCCTGCACGATGCGGTAGACCGCGGTGTCCACGGTGACGTCAAGGTGACGCGGCAGCTCGCCGAGCTGCACGCGGACGTCGAGCCCTGACCCAGAGAACGAGTCGAGCAGGGCGGGAAGCGCCGCGACGCCGGCCGCCGGCCGCCGGTCGTCGTCTGCCGAGGGACCGGAGGCGCGCAGCAACGTCAGGATCTCCTGCATCTCCCGCAGCACCGACTGCACCCCCACCCGTGCGTCCGCGAGTGCGCGGCGTGACGCGTCCGCCCCGTCGGGCAGCCCCACCTCGGCGAGCCCGAGGTGCATGCTCACGACGGCGACCTCGTGCCCCACGACGTCGTGCAGGTCGCGTGCGATGCGAACGCGCTCCTCAGCCACTCGACGTTCGGCCTCGACCTCGCGGGTCAGGACAGCCTGACGCGTCTGCTCCTCGAGCGACCGCCACCAGCGGTGTTGGCTGAGCACGGCGCTGCCGGCCGCGGCCCCGGCGATCGAGGTCATCGCCGCGAGCGTCACCTCGGGCCGGCCGAGCTCGAACGACGCGACCAGCGCCTCCGACAAGGCTGTGACTGCCGCGGTGAGCAGGCCGGCCACGAGGGGGGAAGCGCCCCGCACGGTGACCGAGAAGACCGTGAAGACGCCGATGGTCCAGAGCGTGATGGGCTCCCAGCCGGACACGGCGGCGACGACCGCGGCGGCGAGCACCACCGCGAGTCCCGCCCACGCGCGGCGGCGGGCGACGAGGACACCCGCCAGCACGACGACCAGGGCGACCCAGCCACCCGCGGGAGCAGGTGCAGCGTCGCCGAGGAGGTGGATCACCTCGCCGACCACCGCGGCCAGCGATACGACGAAGGCGCCGCGGTCGAGCACGGCAGGCCGTCGGAACCAGGCCTCCGGCTGGAGGTACTGCGGGGCGGTGTCGGTCACGGTGTCATCCTCTCGCTTCGGCGGTGCAGGTCGGATCGCACACGGCGGCGGACCGGGCACGACCGCTGTTCGGTCGTCCCGGCCCACAGCCGTCTCACACGGTCACGGGGTCACGCCCGCACGAGCTCGGGGTCGTGCTCGTCGGACGACGTGGCGTCGCGAGAGGCCTCGTCCTGTGCGTCGAGCGCGTGGCCCTCGATGTCGAGGCGGGGCAGGAGGCGGTCGAGCCAGGCCGGAGTCCACCAGGCGGCCTTCCCCAGCAGCGCGAGCGCCGCCGGCATCAGCACGAGCCGGACGAGGAACACGTCCGCGAGCACGCCGACGACGAGGCCGAAGGCGATGGAGGCGGCGACCGCCATCGTGCTGGACGCGAACCCTGCGAAGACCACGGCCATGATGCTGCCCGCCGCCACGAGCACGGGAGCCGACCGGGTGAACCCGGCGACCACCGCCTCCTTCGGGCTCATGCCCTTCGAGTGCATCTCCTGGATGCGCGAGACGAGGAACACCTGGTAGTCCATCGCGAGGCCGAACAGCACCCCGACCAGGAGGATCGGCAGGAGGCTCAGCATCGGGTCGCCCTGCGGCGCGGGGATGAGCGCGTCGAGCCAGCCCCACTGGAAGACCGCGACGCTGCCGCCGAAGGACGCGAGCAGCGACAGGAGGTAGCCGAGGGTCGCGATGACGGGGATGACGAGCGATCGGAAGAGGACCGTCAGGAGCACGAGCGACAGGACGGCGATCAGGATCATGTACTTGATGAGGGCCTGGTTCAGGGCGGCGTCCTCGTCGATGTAGATCGCGGCCTCGCCGGTGACCTCGAGGGTCACGCCCGAGACGGAGGCGTCGTCGCGGACGGCCGAGACGAGGTCGATCGTGCGGTCGTCGATCGGGCTGCCGGTGGGCACGACGCTGTACATCACGGCATCGCCGTCGTCGGAGACGAGGCCGGGCGAGACCGACTGCACGCCGTCGAGACGGGACAGCTCGGTGGACACCGCCTCGGAGCGGTCGCCGGCGTCGGTGCCCTCGGCGAGGACGACGAGGGGGCTCTGCACGCCGCCGAACTCGTCGAGTACGAGCGTGTAGGCGGCACGCTCGGTCGACTCGGGGTCGGTGCCGCCGGGGACGTTGAAGGCGGTCTTCATGCTGAGGGTCGGCAGGGCGACGATCACGAGGACGGCGACGCCGGCGACCATCGCGAGCACAGGATGTGCGACGACGGTGCGGGCCCAGCCGGCGAGGAAGCCCCGACGTGCAGATGTATCCGCTGCGCGCGCGGTCTCGCGGACATGAAGTTCGCGCCGCGGCAACACCCGGCGTCCGAGGGTGCGCATGAGCACGGGGAGGAGCGTCAGGGCGATGAGCACGGCGATGGCGACGGCCGCGGCGGCAGCGACGCCCATCTCGCTGATGTCGCGCATCCCGACGACGAGCAGCCCGACGAGGGCGACGATGACGGTGAGGCCGGCGAAGACGACGGCGGTGCCGGCGGTGCCGACCGATCTCGCGACGGCGTCCTCGACGCCCCGTCCCTCGCGGAGCTCGGCGCGGAACCGGCTGAGGATGAAGAGGCTGTAGTCGATGCCGACCGCCAGCCCGAGCATGGCGGCGAGGATCAGCGTGTTGTCACCCATCGGGAAGAAGGCGCCGTAGGTCAGGATGCCGACCACGCCCACGCCGACCCCGAAGGCGGCGACGAGGAGGTTGGCGCCGGCCGCGAGCAGCGAGCCGAAGGTGAGCACGAGCACGAGCAGGGCGGCGATCACGCCGATGCCCTCGCCGATGCCTGCCTCGGGGGCCTGCGTCTCGAGCAGGTCGCCGCCGAGTTCGACCCGGAGGCCGCTCGGGGCGGACCGCTGCAGGTCGAGGGCCGCGTCGTACTTCCCGGTCTTGTCGGCAGTGTCGCCGAGGTCGGAGTACGACAGGGTCGCGACGGCCGTGCGGCCGTCCTCGGAGACGAACGGCGCCGCCGGGTCGAGCGGGTCGGACACGGAGGTGACACCCGGCAGGTCCGTCGCGACGGCGAGGACGTCCCCGATGGCGACCGAGTTCGCGGCGTCCGAGACGGTCGTACCCGACGGCACTTGGAAGACCAGCTGCAGCGTGTCCGCAGCCGCGTCGGTCTCGGTGTCGGTCGCGGGGAACTCGTCGTGCAGCCGGTCGAGGGTCTGCGCGGCCGCCGTGGACGACGACGCGGACCGCTCGGCCTCGGCCGGTGCGTCGCGCTGGGAGCCGATCGCGAAGGCGCCTACGAGGGAGGCGAAGACGACCAGCCACACGCCGGCGACGAGCAGCCGGTGCCGGGCGCTGAAGCGTCCGATCCGGGAGAGGAACAGGGACATGGCGGACTCCTTGACGAGAGGGCTGTGGGGACCGCGGCAGGGACGCCTCGGGATGTCCCCATGCTTCCGCGGACGACCCCCGGTGCCGTCGTCCCTCCGGACCGATGTGCCTACTCCCCCGGGAGTAGGCCGGCACCACGAACGCATTCACCGATCAGCGAGTCATGCGCTGCCGCTCACGACCTTCCGCTGTGGTCCTGGCCGAACTCGACGACATTCTCCGCTTCGGGGAGGTGATGGCGCTCATGCTCGACGAGAGCCTCCTCAGGCTGCGTCGCTGATACAGGTCAGACCACCGTTCTGCCGTCGACGGCACCGGCGAGGCCGGCGAGACCTCACAGGTTCACGTCGAGCCGCCCCGGCGCTTCTGTCTCCGAGGCAGTGGACAGGCTTCCTGGCACTAGTCCCCGCCCGCATGCCCGGCAGTGCAGTTCTGCCACGAATTCATGACCGCAGTCGTCATGGAAGATCTCCAGGCGTTGCATGTCCGGGTCGCCGTAGAGGTCGCCCCATTTCTTCAGGACGAGGATCACCTGAGCCAGATCGCGCCCCTTCGAGGTGAGTTCGTAGCCCGCCGGGCGACCCTCGCCAGGGACGGCCCGCACGACGCCCGCGTCGGTCAGCGACCGCAACCGGGCGGCGAGTACGTCGCGGGGTGAGCCCACGGCCCGGAGGATCGCCGTGTAGCGAGCCGCACCGAAGGCGAGCGCCCGGACGATGTGCAATGACCAGCGGTCGTCCACAGCTGCCAGGGCGAACGTCAATGAATCACCAAGCGGTTTGCTTTTCAAACTGCTTGGCTTAGAGTCGTCGAGGTTTGACATTCAAACCACACTAGTGGAGGAGCCCACTCATGTCGGCTGACACATCCGCCCCCATCGAGAGACCCACGGCGCGGGAGATGCCGGGGCAGACCACGAAGCACGCGGCGTGGATCTCAGTCGTGGTCACCGGACTCGTCATCGGCACCGTGTTCATCAGCTTGTTCGTCGGGCTGCAACGTGCCCCCGTGCCGTCACACCTGCCCCTCGCCGTCACCGGAACGACTCTCGCGGCTGCCGCACGCGATGCGCTCGGTGACAGAGCGGACGTGTCCGCGGTCGACAGCGAAGCCGAGGGGCTGGCCTCAGTTCGGCGCGGCGACACTGTGGCCTCGCTGAGCGTCTCCGACGGATCACTCCACGTCGCGTACGCCGGCGCTCGAGGCCTCAGCGAGAGCTCGGCTGCTCGAGCTCTCGCGACAGGGCTCGCCGAGTCGTCGGGCCTGGAAGTCAGCGAAGATGACGTCGTGCCGCTCAGTCCGTTCGACAGCAAGGGCCTCGTGTCGTTCTACGTGATCTTCGGAGTCGCATTGGCTTCCTTCATCCTCGGCCAGGGACTCACCGGAGCGGCTGGCCGTGTCCGCCTGCGGCACCGCCTGCTCGTCACGGCAGCCTTCGCCGTCGTCATCGGCAGCGTCGCTGCGACGGTCGTCGGCACGATGTACGACGCCCTGCCAGCCCCGTGGCCTCTCCTCGCGGTGACTCTCGTACTGCTGTCCGCCGCGTGTGCGCTGACGACCGAAGCCCTCGGGGCTTGGCTCGGAGCCGCGGGCATCGGCATCGCCGTCTTGCTCCTCACGACCACCGGCAACGCGCTCAGCAGCGCCACCATCGGCCAAGATCTGCTGCCCTCGTGGGCTCAGTTCTTGTCTCCCGCCCTTCCGGCGGGAGCTGCCGTTCGAGCCGTCACGGACTTCGGGTACTTCTCCCCGTCCGACGCGCTGACGTCCCTCCTCGTCCTCGTCGGCTGGGCCGCCGTCGGGCTCGCGCTCATCACCGTCAAGGCCTCTCGAACTCGCCGTCGCGCTGTTGCACACACCCCGGCACACGTCGCTGGGTCGTGACACCCCCGGATGCGGAGGGCTGCGGGGGTCCTGACGTTCGCACGCAGTGTCAGCGTGCGCCGAGACGCACCTCGAGTGCCGCGCTCAACCCGCCTCCGGGGCTGCCGGTGACGTTCGCCGTCTGAAGAGCTGCAGAGTCTTCGCCGAAGACGATGTCGGTCGCGAGGGAGAGCTGGTCCAGGTTCTCGAGAGATCCCTCGTAGGAGGCCTGCCCGTAGACCTCTCGGCTGATGCTCTCGGGCAGCGCGAGCTGGGACGTCAGGACGGGGTCTTGTGACCCTGTCACCGACTCGAGTCGGGGGTAGACCTCGAAGTGGACGTGCGGCCAGCGGCCGGGGTAACAACCGGGGAACACCGAGGTGAAGGTGGCCGTGCCCGAGGAGTCGACCTGTTGGACGCCGCGAAGGTACGTCTCGGTCTCGAGGCCGGGCGAGTACATCGAGTAGCCCCCTCGGGAATCGCACTGCCACACGTAGACCGCCGCATCACTGACGGGAAGGCCGCCGTTGCCCGCGTCGGTGATGGTCAGCGCGATGACGAGGGGCACTCCAGCTACTGCGCGTCCACCTCCGATGCTGGAGGTGATGTCCTGCCGGACGATCCCGGAACGATCGAGGACGTCGATGCCGTTCGACCCGTCGCCCGGGAAGGGCCCCGCGATCTCTTCCGGAGTGTCCAGCATGCTGGAGCCTCCGATGGGCGGCTGTGACGACGATGGCGAGCCCTGTGCTGTACAGGCTGCGAGGGCGAATGCGCCGGCGCCGAGGCCCAGGAGCTTGATGGCGCGACGCCGGTTGATCACGGTGGTGACGTCGAAGGCGGCCCCCTGATCGACGACCTCGTCGTGAGGCCGCGCCAATGGACGTCCTTCGAACGTCTGCCCTCGTGACGTGGGCTCGGGCTGGGGGATGAGCCCCGCGGGCTCACCGGCAGGCTTCGTCATGTGGCCCACGGTACGGCGCGGACCTCAGCGGCAACCAGGCCCTGTCGCGACCACCCTCGCGTCTGGTGACCTGGAGGGCGAGGTGCAGCTGCGCCTCGGGAATCATCGTGGACTCGGTCACTGCAAGCGTGTCACGGTCGAGTGCGCCCCGTCCTCGAAGAGGCCGGTGAGCGCCTCGACGTAGGGCTCAGTGAAGCGGGGTTCGTCGACGAGGTCGCCGAAGAGCTCGCGATCACGGAGGAAGGCGAGCCTGTCAGCGCGCTGGCTCAGGGCTGTGGTCGTCAGCCGGTCGGCCAGTCGGTCAACGACCGTGATGGGTTCGCCGTGCTCGTCGGTGCCCTCGGCGTAGCGGGCCCAGCTCGCGACGATCGCGGCCGACCGAGCCACGTCACCTCCCGACGCGATGTTCTCGCGCACGACCGGCAGCAGCCATCTGGGGATGCGGTCGCTCGACTCGGCGCAGAGCCGGGCGAGGGTGTCCCGTACCTCGGGGTTGCGGAAGCGCTCGATCAGTGTCGACTTGTAGCCGTCGAGGTCGATGCCGGGAACGGGCGGGAGCGTGGGCGTGGCCTCGCGGTCCATGTAGCTGCGGAGGAAGGTCGCGATCGCGGGGTCGGCGGTCGCCTCGTGGGCGTAGCGGTAGCCCGCCAGGTAGCCGAAGTAGCACAGGCCCTGGTGGCTGGCGTTGAGCAGCCGCAGCTTCATGAGCTCGTACGGTTCGACGTCGTCCACCAGTTGCACGTCGACGTGCTCGTACGGCGGCCTCCCGAGGGGGAAGTCGTCCTCGAGCACCCACTGGAAGAACGGCTCGGCCACCACTGGCCACGCATCATCGACGCCCAGCACGTCGCGCACCTCGGCCAGGTCGTCGTCGCTCGTGACCGGGGTGATCCGGTCGACCATGCAGTTCGGGAACGAGACGGACTCGCGCATCCAGGCGCCGAGGTCCGGGTCGACGAGGTCGGCGTAGGCCGAGAACATCTTCTTCGCCACGTGTCCGTTGCCGGGGATGTTGTCGCACGACATGACGGTGAACGGCTCCATGCCCCGCTCGCGGCGACGCTGCAGGGCCGCCGCGACGAGACCGAACGTCGTGTGCGGCAGTCCGCCTGAGACGACCGTCTCGACGTCGGCGCGGACGACCGGGGTCGACTCATCGAAGTCGCCCGTCACGTGGTGGAAGTTGTAGCCGCCCTCGGTCACGGTCAGCGAGACGATCCGGGTCTCGGGCGACGCCATCTTCTCGATGACCCCCTCGGGGTCGTCGACGGCCAGCAGGTACTCGACGATGCTGCCGACGACGCGGGCTTCACGTCGGCCGTCCGGGTGCTTGAGGACGAGCGTGTAGAGGCCGCCCTGGGCGTCCATCACCTCTTTCATGCGACGGTCCTGCTCGAGCACACCGACGCCGCAGATCGCGAAGTCGCGCGCTTCGCCCGCCGCGAGGAGGCGGTCGATCACCATCGCCTGGTGGGCCCGGTGGAACCCGCCCACGCCGAAGTGCACGATGCCGGCCGTGAGCCCCTCCCGGTCGTAGGTCGGCACCGAGACACCACGCGCCGCGAGGGCGGCGAGGGTGTCCGGCCGGAGGGGCAGGGGCTCACGTGCGGCGTGGGAGCCGGGAACAGGGCTCTCGTGGTTGTCGTTCGTCATGATCTCTCCGTGAGACGGGGGTGCAGGTGGAGGCGCGGAGCGGGCTGGCGTGGACGAGCTACTTCACGGCGCCGAGGCTGAGGCCCTGCACGAGCTTGTCCTGTGCCGCGAAGCCGGCGACCAACACCGGGAACGACACAGCGACGGCGGCTGCGCAGACCTTCGCGAGGAACAGGCCCTGACTGGTGACGAAGCTGGTGAGGAACACCGGCGCCGTGAACGCCTGGGTGCTGGTGAGCACGGAGGCGAACAGCAGCTCGTTCCAGCTGAAGATGAAGCAGATCAATGCTGTCGCCGCGAGGCCCGGTCCGGAGATCGGGATGATGACACGGCGGAAGATCGACAGGAGGTTCGCGCCGTCGAGCGCAGCGGCCTCGAGGATCTCAACGGGGATCTCTGAGAGGAACGACCGCATCATCCACACCGCGATGGGGAGGTTCATCGACGTGTAGAGCACGATCAGCAGCCCGATCGAGTCCAGGGCGCCGATGCGGGAGGCGATGAGGTAGATCGGGAGCAGCCCGGCGACCATCGGCAGCATCTTCGTCGAGAGGAAGAAGAACATGACGTCCGACCACTTCTCCACGGGACGGATCGACAGGGCGTACGCGGCGGGCAGTGCCAGCACGAGCACGAGCAGGGTCGAGATGATCGACGCGGAGGCGCTGTTGATCAGCGGCGGCCAGGGGCCGGCACCCGAGTTCGCGCCGAAGAAGTTCGCGTAGCCATCGAGGGTGAGAGGCGCGAAGAGCGAGGGCGGGTTCGTGGCCGCGTCGGTCTCGGAGTGGAAGCTCGTCAGCACCATCCAGGCCACCGGGGCGAAGAAGGCCAAGCCGACGATCCAGGCTGCGAGGCCCGCCAAGCCCCCGCGGGCCCGGCTTCCGAGCGTGCGTCCCGCCGTGGCTCCCGGGGCCGATGAGGCTCGGACCGAACGGGCAGCGCGGCGTGGGGTGGTGAGGGTGGTCATCGGTTCTCCTCCTTGAGAAGCGTGGACACGGTGCGGAGCGCGAAGTTGGCGATGATGAGCGAGCCGATGACGACGATGACGCCTGCCGCGGATGCTGCGCCGTAGTCGTGCGCCTGGAAGAACTGTTGGTAGATCGTGTACGGCAGGTTCGCGGTGCCGAGCCCGCCGGCGGTGATCGTGAAGACGGCGTCGAAGTTCTGGACGATGTAGATCGACCCGAGCAGCGCTGCCAGCTCCAGGTAGCGCTGCATGTGGGGAAGCGTCATGTAGCGGAAGATCTGCCAGGCGCTGGCGCCGTCGACGCGTGCAGCCTCGAGCACGTCGAGGGGTCTGCTCTGAAGGCCTGCGAGCAAGATCAGCATCATGAACGGAGTCCACTGCCAGATCAGTGCCGCCTCGACCGCGATCAGCGGGTTGTTCGTGATCCAGTCGGGCTGCGGCGCGGTGGCGCCGGAGAGGCCGAAGAACCAGGTGAGCGCGCCGTTGAACAGGCCGTACTCGGGGTTGTAGAGCGCGTGCTTCCAGACCAGTGCCGCAGCGACGGGCACCACGAGGAACGGCGCGATCATGATCGTGCGCACGACCCCGCGACCGAGGAACTTCCGGTCGAGCAGGAGCGCGATCAGGAGCCCGAATATGAGGCTGACGAGAACAACGGCCACGGTCAGGACGATGGTGGTGACGACGGAGGCGCGCATGGTCGCGTCGGTGAAGACGTTGACGTAGTTGTCGAACCAGCCGAAGGCGATGTCGTTCGGGTAGAGCGAGTTCCAGTTGATGAACGACACCACGATGGTGATGACGAACGGCACCTGGGTGACTGCGATGACGAAGATCAAGGCAGGGAGCAGCGGTGCGCGACGTGCCCAGGCGCCGGCCTTGGCGAGTCGGGCTGCGTCTCGGCGCGGCTGCCGGAAGCGGGGCGCCGTGGGGCGCGGTTCCGCCGGGGTCGGCGTACGGCCGACGGATGGGGCGTGTGTCGATGTCACTGGACGTCCTCGTCTCTGGTGGGCACGATGTCGTGGCAGGAGGGTGCACAGGGGGCGACGGCGTGTGGCCGCCGCCCCCTTCGTTGTCACTCCTGGTACTTCTCGGCGACCTTCTCGGCAAGTTGCTGGCCCTCGGCGACGGCATCCGTCACGGATGTCTGCCCGGCGATGGCAGCGCTGATCTCCTGGGAGGCCTGGGTCGCCATGTCGGCGAACTCGGGGATCGCCACGAACTGGATCCCCGGGGCCGGGCGGGGCTGCACACCCGGGTCGTCCGGGTTGGCGGTCGTGATGGCGTCCTCGGTCTGCTGGTAGAACGCCCCGGCGGATGCCTGGTAGTCGGCATTGTCGTAGGTGCTGGCGCGCTTGCCGGCGGGGACGCTCGACCAGCCGATCTTCTCGCCCACGAGCTGCTCGTACTCCTTGCTCGATGCCCACGCGATGAACTCGGCTGCGGCGTCCTGGTTCTTGCCGGCCTTCTGGATGCCCCAGGCCCACGAGTACAGCCAGCCGGAGCTGGCGGTCTCCTTCACCGGCGCTGCGACGTAGCCGAGCTTGCCCTTGACGGGCGAGTCGTCGGCCTCGAGGCTGCCCGCTGCGGCCGTGGAGTCGTACCACATGGCCACGTTTCCCTGCTGCAGGTTGTTGAGGCACTCGGTGTAGCCGGCCTGGGCGGCACCGTTCTCTCCGTGCTCTCTCACGAGGTCGACGTAGAACTGCACGGCCTCGGTGAACTCGGGGCTGTCCGCCTGAGCGGTCCAGTCCTCGTCGAACCACGTGCCACCGAAGGTGTTCACGACGCTGGTCAGCGGGGCGTACACCTGTCCCCAGCCGGGCTGTCCCCGGAGGCAGATGCCCTTCATGCCGTCCTCTGCTCCGTCGACCTCGGCCGCGAGCTCGGCGACCTGGTCCCACGTGGGCTTGTCGGGCATCGTCAGCCCGGCCGCGTCGAAGACGTCCTTGCGGTACATGAGGAACGAGCTCTCCCCGTAGAAGGGCTCGGCGTACAGCTTGCCGTCTGCCGCGGTGAGGGACTTCGTCATGGGCTCGAGGATGTCGCCCTGATCGAACTCCGCGCTGGCGGCGACGGTGTCGCCGAGAGGCGTCAGCCACCCGTTCGTGGCGTAGAAGGGGACCTCGTAGTTGCTGATGCTCGCGACGTCGTACTGGCCGGCCTGGCTGGAGAATTCCTGGCTGATCTTGGCGCGGACGTCGTTCTCTGGCAGCACTGTGTAGTTGACCTTGATGCCGGTGTCGGCCGTGAAGGCATCGGCGGTCAGTTTCTGCAGGTCGACCATCTGGGGGTTGTTGACCATGAGGACGTTGACCTCTTGGTCTCCCCCGTCGGCCCCCGTCGATCCGCCTGCGCCGCCGCACGCCGCGAGGGCCATGGCCATGATCGAGGCACCGGCCACTGTCGTGGCGATGCGCCTGTGTCGTCTGTTCATCGGAAGGACTCCTTCGTTCTCCGGGCGGGTACCCACCGCCGTGGTGAGCCCTGGGGCGATGCCGCTGCTGCGAGGCGCCGTCCGGGCACGAGTCTGACTTCATGACGGAACACGAACTAGCGCGCCCACCTCCGAGAACTGGTACGAATTTGTATGCTGTCGCCATGGATGCACATGGCCCTGGATCGGACACGGCGACGATGCTCGCTGAGCGCCTGACCGGGATGCGAGCGGCGAGGGAGATCATCACGGCCGACCCGGACCGGTCGGTGCGGTGGGCTCAGCACGACTACCCGAGCCCTGTGGCTAGGTGGAATTACCATCCGGAGTACGAGATCCACTTGATCCGCTCTGGCACTGGCCGATTCATCGTCGGTGACCATGTCGGTACGTTCGAGGCCGGCCACGTCTCCCTCATCGGGTCTGGCCTGCCACACGACTGGGTGAGCGACCTGGCCGATGGCGAAGCCCTAGTTAACCGCGACGCCGTCATCCAGATCGACCCGGCGTGGATCACCCAGGGTTCAGCTGTGATGCCGGAGCTTCGGGAGGTGCAGCCGCTCCTCCTAGCGTCCTCAAGGGGGATCGAATTCACCGGCGAGTCCGCCGTTCGAGCCGCGGCCCTCATCGAGAAGGTGGGAGTCACGAACGGTCTGGACCGACTGCGACACGTGTTCGAGTTGCTCACCGTGCTGGCTCGGTCACCTCACGAAGAACGGCTCCTTCTGGCGACCGAGTTCTTCCAGCCGCAGCTGGACGATCGCGCCGCCGCGATCGTTGACGTCGTTCTCGAGTACGCCTTCGCCGGGCACACGGGCGAGATCAGCATGGCTGAGGCTGCTGCCACCGTCGGCATGTCCGACGCCACGTTCTCGAAGTACTTCAAGCGTGCGACAGGTCAGAACTTCAGCGAGCTGGTGCGCAAGCTCCGCGTTGCGCACGCCAGTCGCCTTCTCCTCGAGACCGACCTCCCTGTGGCGACGATCTGCTTCGACGTGGGGTTCACGAATCTCTCGAACTTCAACCGGCAGTTCCTCCGTGAGAAGGGCTTGACCCCGAGGCAATTCCGCAACGGACTCAGTAAGGGCGACGAGGCGTGAGAGGGCTCCGCTGCGTTGTCGACTTCGACATGACACCGGTGCGCGTCACCGGAGGTCGCGAGCCCAGGGGAGATCGGCGCCGGCCCTGGAGACGGTGATGGCAGCGCAGCGGGTGGCGAGATCGGCCAGGCGACTCAGGACGCCCTCAGGCCAGTGGTCGGCGCTGCGCATCCGAACGAGGTCGAGGGCGCCGGACGACCGGGCGCCGGCGATGCCGTGAACGAGGGCGGCCATGAAGGAGTCCCCAGCGCCCACGGTGTCCACGACCTGGACGAGAGGGGGCACGGTGTGCCTGCGATCGGCATGGGTCGCGACGAGTGCCCCCTCACGACCACGAGTGAGCACCACCAAGCTTGGGCCCAGCTCCAAGATTCGGGTCACGACGTCCTCCGGGGAAAGGGAAAACCCGAACAAGGCAGCAGCGTCCTCGTCGCTCAGCTTCACGACGTCGGAGACCGTGGCGAAGCGCTCGAATGAGCGGGCCACATCGTCGGCTGCGGTGCCCAGGCCGAGCCGGACGTTGGGGTCGAACGTGACCACCGCCTCCTCGTGTTGCTCCATGAGGAGAGTGAAGGCAGTGTTCGCGCCCGGCATGAGGTGGGTCGCGATCGATCCGGCGTGGACGACGGCGGCAGGGCCGGGGACGGACACCGGTGCGATGTCCCACTCGATGTCGAACTCGTAGGATGCTGCCCCGCCGAGTCCGAGCACCGCCGTCGCCGTCGACGTGTGACCTGAGACGGGGGCCTGGCTCCAGACTTCCACGCCCGAGCGGACGAGGTGCTGATCGATGAGGGTGCCCGCGTCGTCCTGGGCGTAAGACGTCACGAACCGCACCGGGGATCCGAGCCTGGCGGCACCCGCCGCGACGTTCAGGGGTGATCCCCCGGCGTGTCGCCTCGGTTGGCCGTGTCGGGGCACCACGACGTCGATGAGCGACTCGCCGATGACGAGGACGTCACCCGGCCCCAGGGCACGAGACTCCCTGTCCGCTGCCGTCACGCGCGAGGGTCGACGACGGCCTTGAGGGATCGTGCCTCGCGCCTCGCTAGTGTGAGCGCGGCCTGCGTCTCAGCGATGCCGAACCGGTGCGTGATGACCCTGTCGACGTCGACGCCCCCCGACGCGATCAACTGCAGGGCCGTCGGGTAGGTGTTGGCGTAGCGGAAGATGCCCTGGAGAGTGAGCTCCTTCCCCTGGACGAGCGGCACGTTGATCGTGGCCTCGTCCGCGCCCATGCCCACGAGGACGGCACGGCCCGCGGAGGCGAGCGCCTCCAGGCCTGAGGCCAGCGCGGGAGCCGCACCAGAGCACTCGAGCAGGACGTCGAACTCTCCCTCGAGCGCCTCGCCCGCCCGGGTCGCGGTGAAACCTAGATCGCGAGCAGTGTCGAGCCGGAACTCGCTCACGTCGGTGACGGTGACCTGTGTTGCTCCGAAGCCGCGGGCGACCTGGGCGGCGAGCAGACCGATCGGCCCGGCCCCGGTGACCAGGACGCGGTCGCCGGCAGTCACCTCGGCCTTGCGGCACGCCCACACCCCCACCGACACCGGCTCCGCCATCGCTGCCTTCTCAGCGCTCAGGCCATGAGGGACGACGTGGGCGAACTCGGCGTCGATGACGACGTAGCGCGCGATCGAGCCATCGACCGGTGGCGTCGCGAAGAACTGGACGAACGGGCAGAGGTTGTATCGCCCGAGACGGCACTGCTCACAGTGACGGCACGGGACTCCTGGCTCGAGGGCGACAGTCTGGCCGATGCGTTCAGGCGAGACGTCCGTACCGACGCCGACGATGACTCCGGCCGACTCGTGGCCCACGACCATCGGTGCCTCCACGACGTACCGGCCGATCCGACCAGCCTCGAAGTAGTGGACGTCGGACCCGCAGATCCCGACGGCGTGGATCTCCACGAGGACTTCATGGGTCGCCGGCACGGGTGTCGGGCGCTCCTCGATACGGAGGTCACCGGCTGCGTAGAGGACGGCTGACGAATTGGACATCTCGGGCTCCTTTGCTCGGGGTGAGGCAGTGTTCGGTCCCACAGGATCCCGAGGTTACGGAGCACGGGCAAGGACGACTAGCTCACGCTCCCGCTCTGACTGGTACGAATTTGCCACCCTGCCCGACTGCAGTCGTCTCGTCCGTCGGTGGCCAGCAGGCTGGAGGTCAGCCCTGTCGCTCGTAGGTGGCCCGGAATCCCTCCGTGGGGTCCGTCGGGGTCAGGACGAGCGTGTCACCGTCGATGTCGAAGTCCCGGGCGAGGCTCTGCCCGATGAGGTCTCGAGCGAGTGCGGACTCGACCTCGACGGTGAAGGAGTCGTCGTCGACGAGCGTGACCTCGCCGTAGAAGGCCTCGTACCCGTTGACGGTGTAGGGGCCGTCGGGAGCTGCGGTGTCGGGGTTCGCTGCCTGGACGGCCATGGTGCCGGCATCGGTGAAGATCACCTGGCCGCCGTAGGGGATCTCGGCCAGGTCGCCGTCTGTTCCGACTTCCAGGGAGGTCATCTCCCATTCACCGGTCAAGCTGCTCGTCGGGGCCGTCGCTGAGGTCGTCACGGTCGCGTCGCCGGCGTCCGCGGTGGTCGAGGTGCACCCGGTGACCGCCGCGCCGACGGCGATGAGGGCGAGAGCGATGCTCGTGGTCCGGTGGGTGGTGTTCATGTGGTGCCTTTCGATCAGATGTCGGTCTGCGCTTCGAGGAAGTCGGGGTAGCGGGCTCCGACGACCGCTGAGTCGTCGGAGAGGGACGTGAGGCGCCGCGTCTGGGCGTCGGTGAGGGTGATGTCCGACGCTCCGAGGTTCTCCTCGAGGCGGTGGACCTTCGTCGTACCGGGGATGGGGATGATGAACGGCTCCCGGGCGAGCAGCCACGCGAGGGCTACCTGGGCCGGCGTGGCGCCGTGTTCGGCCGCGATGCCCTTGACGACGTCGACCAGCTGGAGGTTGTGCTCGATGACGTCGGCGCCGAAACGCGGGATGCTGCCCCGGAGGTCGCCGTCGGCGAAGGAGCTGGACGCGGTGATGGTGCCGGTGAGGAACCCCTTCCCGAGGGGGCTGTACGGCACGAACGCGATGCCGAGTTCATTGCACGCCGCGAGGACGCCGTTGTCGGGTCGACGCCACCAGAGCGAGTACTCGCTCTGCACCGCAGCGAGGGGCAGCACGGCGTGGGCTCGGCGGATGGTGCTCTCGGAGGCCTCCGAGAGCCCGTAGCGGTGGACCTTCCCGGCGTCGACGAGCTGCGACACCGCGCCGGCGTACTCCTCGACGGGGATGTCCGGGTTGATCCGGTGCTGGTAGTAGAGGTCGAGCCGTTCGACGCCGAGACGTCGGAGGGAACCCTCGGCGGCCTCCGCGACCTCGTCGGGCCGCAGCAGTCGCCCCCGGGGTTCCCGGGTGACAGGGTCGATGGCCATGGCGAACTTGGTGGCGATGACGACGTCGTCGGGTCGATCGGCGAGGGCCTCTCCGAGGAGCTCTTCGTTGGAGTGCGGCCCGTAGACCTCTGCCGTGTCGAACAGGGTCACCCCGCGGTCTACGGCTCCGCGGAGAAGCTCCACCATGTCGCGACGCTCGGGTGCAGCGCCGTAGCCGCCGGTCATCGTCATGCAGCCGAGGCCGAGGGGGGACACGGCGGGACCACCGGCTCCCAATGTGCGAGGGATCATGAGTCGCTCTTTTCGTGGATCGGAGGGGACGTGGCGGGCAGGCGCAGTCGTCAGGGGGTGAGCGGGACTCGGAGGAGCTTGTCGTCGCCGTCCCGTGGGGTGCCTTGGCTGTTCGTGTTCCCGGTGAGGAACCAGAGGTTCCCGTCGGGGCCTTCGGTGACGGCTCGGATGCGACCGAACTCACCCTCGTAGTAGTCGGTGGCTGTGGTGGGGTCAGCGACCGGCACTGCCCGCAGGACTTCGCCGCGGAGGTTCGCGATGAACACCGTGTCGGCGGTGACGGTGATGCCGCTCGGGCTGGCGTCGGCGGGTGACCATTGCTGGACGGGGTCGATGTAGTCCTCTCCCCCGGAGAAGCCCTCGGCCTCGGGCCAGCCGTAGTTGCCGCCAGCTTCGATGATGTTCAGTTCGTCCCAGGTGTTCTGACCGAACTCGCTGGCGAACATGGTCCCGTCGGCCGCCCACCCGAGCCCTTGGACATTGCGGTGGCCGAGGCTGTAGACCACTGATCCGGGGAAGGGGTTGTCGGCGGGGACGGACCCGTCGGCGTTCATGCGCAGGATCTTCCCGGAGAGCGAATCGGGGTCCTGGCTGGCTGAGCTCTGTCCGGCGTCGCCGACGCCGGCGTAGAGCATCCCGTCGGGGCCGAAGGCGATCCGGCCTCCGTTGTGGTACCCGGCGGACGCGATCCCGTCGATGATCGTCTCGCCTGGTCCGAGTTCGAGGGACCCGGCCTCGCCCGTCAGGGTGTACCGCTCGATGCGGTTCCCTTCCTCCCCGGTCGAGTAGACGTACAGGCGATCGTCCTCCCCGACAGCGAGACCGAGGAGACCCCCTTCGCCATCGGGCTGCACGCCGGGAACCGTCCCGACGACGCGGGTCTCACCCGTCGATGTCAGCTCGAGGACTCGGCCCGAGTCCCGTTCACTGACCAGCGGTGTGCCTCGGAGGAAGGCGATCGACCACGGTGCCTCGAGCCCTGATGCCATCTGGGTGGGGGCATCGGCGACGAGGGGGGCGGTAGGGGACGCGCCCGAGGTGGCAGAGAACGAGGGAGGTCGGTCCATGCCGGAACCGGTGCTGGTGCAGGCGCTGAACACGGCCGATGCGAGGACACCTGCGGCGGCTACAGCCACGACGGCCCTCACGGTCTTGCGTGTCGTCGCTCTTCCCGGCGACGTTCCGTTCGTCACGGGACGACCTCGATGGTCACGTCGGTGTCGTCGAACGCCGCGAGCTGGTCCGGTGTGGCGTCGTAGCTGCCGAGGTGGATCGTCTTCTCGGAGTAGTCGATTCCGGAGGCGTCGTAGTAGAAGCCGATGTTGCCCCAGGGTGTGAAGTAGATGAGATCGCCGTCCTCGGGATCGGAGCCCGGAGACCCCTCGACGATGAGTCCGGGTGAGGGGTAGCCGATCTTCTCGCGGCCGGCGAACTCCTCGAGGCGCAGGGTCGTCGGCAGCCGGGTCAGGAGATCCCGGGTGGTGGGGTTGTCTTCCTCGAGCGTCACGTCGACCACGCTGCCTCCGCCGCTGAACCTGATGACGGTCCCGACGACCTCGCGAGGGGCTTCGGGCTCTGGGGTAGGGCCTGCCTCAGGAGTCGGTCGGGCAGTGCCAGCGGCCGAGGGTTCCGCCGCAGGCGTGGATGCGCCGGCAGGGTCCGGGGTCTGTCCCGTGGCGCTCGAGCATCCGGTGAGGACACCGATGCTGGCGGTCGTGAGAAGGAGTGCCGACGTGACCTGGGCGGCACGTCGTCCGTGGGTGGAGGTGGGCGGGGCCATGGAGATGTTCCTGTCGTTCATCGTGCTGGACGGCGGGTGGGTGGGCATCTGGTCAGTCCCGCCCGGGGAGGTCAGGGGCGGATGAGGACCTTCAGTGCTTCGCGGTCGTCCATGAGGCGGTACGCCTCGGCGATGTCGTCGAGGGGCATCTCGCGGTCGAAGACACGGCCAGGATCGATGCTTCCGTCGAGGACCTGGGGCAGGACCTGCTCGAGGTAAGCGCGGACAGTCGCGGGGCCGCCGGTGAGGGTGACGTTCTTTCCGAACAGGGACGCCATGCCGACCGCCGCCTCTTCGTACTGGGGAACGCCGACACGGCTGATGGTTCCTCCGGCACGGACGATCTTGTATGCCTGCTCGTACGCCGGCATGTGCCCGACGGCCTCGAGCACGACGTGCGAGCCCTCGCCTCCGGTGATCTCCATGACCTTCGCGACGCCCTCGTCGCCGCGCTCAGGGACGACGTGCGTGGCCCCGAACTCGCGCCCGAGGTCGGTGCGGGTCGTGTGACGGCCCATCAGGATGATCGTCTCCGCACCGAGCTGCTTCGACGCGAGGACAGCGGAGAGGCCGACGGCGCCGTCGCCGATGACGGTGACGGTCTTCCCGTGCTCGACATCGCCGCGGATCGCGGCGTGGTAGCCGGTGAGGTACACGTCGGACAAGGTCAGCAGGCTCGGCATGAGCGCTTCGTCGGTTCCCTCGGGGATGACGACGGCGGTTCCGTCGGCCTGGGGGACGATCAGCTTCTCGGCCTGGGTGGCTGAGGCCGCACCGTCGAAGAAGCCGCCGTGGATGCACGCCGTCGTGATGCCGTCCTGACAGAACGGGCAGGTTCCGTCGGACCAGGCGAAGGGCACGATGACCGTGTCGCCGACCGACAGGGTGCGAACGTCTTCGCCGATCTCCTCGACGACACCGATGGCCTCGTGGCCCATGCGGCGGCCCTCGGGGGTGTCCCCGAGGTCGTGGTAGGGGTGCAGATCGGACCCGCAGACGCAGGCGTAGGTGACGCGGATGAGCGCCTCGGTGGGCTGCTGGATGACGGGGTCAGGGACCTCCACCACTCGGACGTCGCCGGACTTGTACATCACGGTGGCCTTCATTGGGGCTCCTTCTCAGATCAGTTGCGGAGAGGCAGTACGCGCTGCGCAGGCCCCAGTCACAGGGCGATGCGGGTCAGCGGGGTTCTTCCCGGAGACGCTAAGCCGTCGCTGGAGAAGCTGACAGGCCCGGTCAGAACCCCCTTGGTGCTCGGCCCTCTCGGCGGAACGGGGGTCCCGTCAGGGCCTGGCTGGCGAAGGACATCAGTCGTAGCGTCACGGCATGGACAATCGAGCTGAGGTACGGGAGTTCCTCTCGTCACGCCGTGCACGACTGAGCCCCGACGCGCCGGGCATCATCAGCGTCGGCGGTCGCCGCCGGGTACCGGGCCTGCGGCGTGAGGAAGTCGCCCGTCTCGCCGGTGTCAGTGTCGACTACTACACCAGGGTCGAACGCGGCAGCCTCAGTGGGGTCTCTGACAGCGTGCTCGACAGCATCGCTCGGGCACTGGAGATGGATCAGGCCGAACAGGACCACCTGTACGACCTCGCCCGTGCCGCAGCGCCCACCCGTCGCCGCCCCACGTCGAGCCCTGAGCAGAAGATCGCAGCCTCCCCTCTTCAGCACATGCTGGATGCGATGACCGGTTCGGTCGCCATGATCACGAACACCCGCATGGATCTCGTCGCAGCCAACGCCCTCGGATTCGCCCTGTACTCGGAGATGTACCGTGGCTCACTCCGGCCGGCGAACCACTCCCGGTTCATCTTCCTCGACCCTCGGGCACACGAGTTCTACCCGGACTGGGAGCGCGCGGCGAACGTCAACGTCGCCATCCTCCGACGGGATGCAGGACGCGACCCCCATGACGCCGGCATCGCAGCCCTCGTCGGGGAGCTCTCCATCCGAAGTGACGACTTCCGTACCCGGTGGGCTGCACACGATGTTCGGCGGCACTACTCCGGCGCGAAGCAGTTCCGGCACCCGGTCGTGGGGCTCCTCGAGCTCGACTTCCACGCCATGGACCTGCAGGACTCCCCCGGCCACTCCCTCACCGTCTACACCGCTGCCCCCGGCAGCGAGTCCGACCAAGGACTGCAGCTGCTCGCCTCCTGGGCTGCGACGGAATGCATCGCCGAACGCGCCCGGAGCACCGAACACGCGGTCTGACCCGGCAGCCCCTTCCCGGTCTTCTCCTCGGACCCGACACTTTCCGACTCCTCGTGATCTCAGGCTGCTTCACCGCGCCCGAAAGGACTTCGTGACCACTCCGACCGCATCCGTCCCGATCGGTGTCCCTCCCTCACAGGACGCTGGCGGGCCTTCACCG
Organism: Frigoribacterium sp. Leaf164; assembly: GCF_001423665.1. Classification (NCBI taxonomy): domain Bacteria; kingdom Bacillati; phylum Actinomycetota; class Actinomycetes; order Micrococcales; family Microbacteriaceae; genus Frigoribacterium; species Frigoribacterium sp. Leaf164. Next base: position 1,185,144 of record NZ_LMOX01000001.1, on the reverse strand, counting down.
AGGCTGCCTCTGTTCTCCCTCATCGTCCTCGCCACGACCGGGTTCATCCTCGTGGCCATGGAGACGATGCCCGCCGGGCTGCTACCGCAGATCGCCAGCGGACTGGACACCGGCGAAGGCACCGTGGGCCTGCTCATCAGCGCCTACGCGCTCGGCACCGTCATCGCCACTGTCCCTGCGATCACCCTGACCCGGGGCGTCCGTCGCCGACGGTTGCTCGCCGTCGCCCTCGTCGGTCTCATCGTGGCCAATGCCGTCACCGCCGTGGCACCGACGGTGATCGTCGCCCTCGTCGCTCGTTTCGTCGCCGGAGCATTCTCGGGAACCATCTGGGGCATGCTCGCCGCCTACGGGCGCCGCATCAGCCCGACGAACCAGGCCGGGCGCTCTCTCGCGATCGTCTCCGCCGGAGCCCCCGTCGGTTTCGCCTTCGGCACACCCCTGGGCTCGTGGATCGGAACGACCTTCGACTGGCGGTGGTCCTTCGGCGGTCTCAGCATCCTCGGGGCCGTCGTCTTGGTCCTGGTGCTCACCGTCGTCTCCGACGCCGAACCGGCACCAGCGACATCGCGCCTGCCCCTCACCCGAGTGATCAGGATCCCCGGGGTCGCAATGATCCTGGCCGTCATCGCGACGTGGATGATCGCTCACAACACCCTGTACACCTACATCGCGCCCTACCTCCGGACCGGCGGTTCAGGCCTCGGCGTCGACCTCACCCTGCTCGTCTACGGCGTCTCCTCGATCGGCGGCATCATCATCACCGGCGCCCTCCTCGACCGACACCCGCGACCACTGCTGCACGGCAGCCTCGCGGTCTTCGTCGGCGTAGGCGTGGTGCTCCTCGTCAGCCACGCGTCAGCACCGGCCGTTCTCGTCGCCGCCGTGCTCTGGGGCCTGACCTTCGGCGGCGCCGCAGCGCAGCTCCAAGCAGCCCTCACAACAGCTGGCGGCGACAACGCCGATGTCGCCAACTCGTTCCTGCCCGTGGCGTTCAACATCGCGATCTTCGCCGCCGGGATCGTCGGCGCCGGCCTGCTGACCCGAGCCGACGGCCTCATCCTCCCCGTCGTCCTGATCATCTTCGGGACCATCGCGTTCGGTCTCACCCTCATCGGTCGCAGGAACGCCTTCCCCGCCGATCTCTGACCCTCCATCCACCGCCCTCGACGCACAGCGCCGCGGCATCCTCACCACCCATCCCCCCGACTCCTCAAGGAGACAATCATGAGCTTCACCACCCCCCGATTCACGGACAAGGTCGCGTTCGTCACCGGCGCCGCGGGCGGCATCGGCCGCGCCACCGCCCTCGCCTACGCCGCAGAAGGCGCCCGCGTCGCCGTCGCCGACCTCCCCGGTGCCGGCCACCACGACACCGCCTCGATGATCACCGCAGCAGGCGGCACCACGACGGCCATCGATCTCGACGTCTCCGACGCCGCTCAGGTCGTCGCTGCCCTCGACCACGTCGTCTCCCTCTGGGGCCGTCTCGACGTCGCCTTCAACAACGCCGGCGTCGAACAGACCCAGACCCCCACCGCCGACCTCGACGACGCCGAGTTCGATCGGATCATGAGCGTCGACGTGCGCGGCGTGTACCTCTGCATGAAGCACGAGATCCGGCACATGAAGACCTCCGGAGGAGGCGCCATCGTCAACACCTCCTCGGGAGCAGGCGTCATGGGCATCTCGGGTCAAGCCGCCTACGCCGCCGCGAAGCACGCTGTCATCGGACTCAGCAAGTCCACCGCCCTGGAGTACGTCGCAGACGGCATCCGGGTCAACGTCGTCGCCCCCGGGATGATCGACACGAAGATGATCGAACGCCTCACCGGAGGGACCGACGACGGCTACGCAGACGTCATCTCCCAGGAGCCCATCGGCCGACTCGGCAAGCCCGAAGAGATCGCCTCGGCCGTTCTCTGGCTCACCTCCGACGACGGCGGCTTCGCCGTCGGTCACACCCTCGTCGTCGATGGCGGCCAGACCATCGGCTGAGCCACTGGATGCGGAGTCAAGCCAGGTCCCCCTGGCTGCACCCCGTCCCTGTGAACCTACGACGGACGCCTCGCCCTCGAGGAGCGGAGCGAAGAAGGAGAGTCATGCGCGCAATCGGTGTGAGGCACTACGGCGGTCCAGAGGAGCTGATGGCAGTCGATCTGCCCGAGCCACACGCGGGCCCGGGCCAGGTCCGAATCCGAGTCCATGCGGCCGCGGTGAATCCGGTCGACGCCATCATTCGCAGCGGATCGTTCCAGGGCAATGACGGCGAGATCACCTCCGCGGTCGTTCCCGGCACGGACGTGTCCGGTGTCATCGATGAGGTCGGATCGGATCTTCCGGAGAGCATGACACTTCTGGTAGGTGACGAGGTGGTGGGTTTCGTCGCTCCATCAGGCTCGCACGGCGGGTACAGCGAATTCGTTGTTCTGCCAGCAGAATCGTTGGTTGCGCTGCCCACTCGAGGTGACCATGTCTCGGGGGCCGCTTTCTTGTCCAATGCCCTGACTGCCGAGATGGCCCTAGAAGGGCTCCACCTGGAACCTGGCTCGGTTCTCGCGGTCACGGGCGCCACGGGGGCGGTCGGCGGGTATCTCGTCGAGTTGGCTTCGGCGCGGGGAGTGACCGTCATCGCTGATGCCCGCCCGGACGAGCACGCGATCGTCCGCGCGTTCGGGGCTCACCATGTCGTGGATCGTGATGCGAATTTTGGTGCAGAAGTCAGGAAACTCACCGATGGAAAGGGAGCCGACGCTCTCGCTGATCCGGCGGCTCGTGGGGCTGCCGCCTTCGAGGCGGTCGCCGATGGTGGGCAACTCGCACTGTTCTTGCCAGCTGATCTCGAGCCGAGGCGAGGTGTTCGTGTCTTCCAGTCCTACGTCATGAGGTCGAACCGTCGCCATGACGCCATCGAGGCTCTTGCCGGTCGGGTCGGTCGCGGGGAACTCACCGTCCGCGTCGCCGACACGCTCCCCGCGGACCAGGCCAGTACCGCTCATCGCCGGATGGAAGCCGGCGGTCTTCGCGGCCGCCTCATCCTGACCTTCTGATGTGCCGCCTGGCTCCTCATGAACAAGTCCTCACGGAGAACGAGACCTTCTGACCAGACGGCCCTGATGCCCGGCAAAGGGTGCCACGTCAGGGCCTCCCTCGGGCGGCGCGTGGGTGTTCCGTGGACGACAGGACCGCGACGCGCGGCCCTCCACGACACGACGGACAGGAGAACCACCATGGCCGACCAGCCGATCCAGATCGGGGGCGGGCGCCGCACGTTCGGG
>NZ_LMOX01000001.1:1118706-1181789 GCF_001423665.1 Frigoribacterium sp. Leaf164 | reverse complement strand
GTGACCCTCTACGCCGGCTGGCCGAACGGCATGGCCGCGATGGGCGTCGCGAAGGAGCACTTCCACGCCGCCGCCCCCGGGGTGTTCATGGAGCACCTCGCGATGCTCGAGAACGGCGACGACCCCTCCGCCACCACCACGTGGCTCGAGCACGTCACCGACGCCCAGTTCACCGGCAAGTCATGAGAGGAGCCCGGGGCTCTCCCCACCGTTCCGCTACGAGACACGGCGCGACAAGGAGAGAACATCGATGAACACCTTCAGTGGCGACACGCTCGCGAGGATCGCCGGGAGCGACGACCTCCACGTGTCACCGTTCCGGAACGACGGTACGACCTTTGGCACGCCCACGTGGATCTGGTCCGTCGTCGTTGATGACGCCCTCTACGTCCGGGCCTACAACGGGACAGCATCGCGCTGGTACCAGGCAGCCATGCAGCAGGGCGCCGGGCGCATCCGCGCAGCAGGAGCCGAGTACAACGTGACGTTCCATGCAGCCGCAGGCGAGGCTGACACCGAGATCGATGCCGCCTACCTCGTCAAGTACTCAGGTAGCCCCTACCTGCCTTCCATGGTCACAGCCAAGACGATCGCTGCGACCGTCGAAGTCAGGCCTCTCTCGGAGAGCTGACGAGTCCTCGAGCGCGTCCCACGGAACAAGGAGACCCTCGCGACCGAGACGTCCCCGAATCGACCCGCAGCCGCCTGCGACCCCCCTCGCGTTCCGACATCGGTCTCGTCGCCGGCGGACGGCACGGACGATCAGATCGGCGCCGAGCCCGGTAGAGCACCCGTGCTTCGAGACGACGACCACGGGGTCGGCGGTGCGGACGACGTCGTCCTTGGTTGTGCACCCCCGCTTCGCGCTTCAAGGAGGAGGCGGTGACATTCAGCTCGACCTACCTAGGCCTACACATTCCGCGGTCCACGAAAGGGGCTACACGCCAGGCGGGCATGTTCTGATCAGCGGGTCGGCATGAAGGGTCCCCCATATTCGCGGAGGTGGCTGATGCGTCCTCCACGGAGGGTGATGACGGAGACGTAGCGGCGACGGAGACGGCCGTCGCGGTCCGCGCGTCGGAGGACCGCCTCGTATTCGCACACCATCACGGCGGGGTCCTCCGTCGCACGCACGGCGTCGAAGATCACCTCGTCGAACCAGAGGAAGCTCTCAAGGCTGGCGGCCATGGCTTCGATCGCTGGCCGTCCCACGATCGGCGACGCGTCACCGGCTCCGTCAAAGGGCACGTCGATGACCGCATCCTGGTGGAACAAATCCGGGAAGGACGTGATGTCCTGGTCGATGCGGCCTTCGAGGGCGGCGACGAACGCCTCGACAGCAGGAGCGAAGTGTGGGGTCTGCACGGCGTTCAACCCAGCCGGACATTGGCGATGCCGCCGTCGATGTCGAGGACCGTGCCGTGGGCGTAAGACGCCTCGTCGGAGACGAGGAACCTGACGGCGAACGCGATGTCGACCGGGCGCACGGGCGTCCCGGCGACTGTGCCTCGGGTCATCTCGGCGAGGGCGTCGGCCGCGGCGGCGTTGCCCGGGGTGGCGGTGGCACCCGGCGCGACGGTGTTGACGTTCACGCCGCGGGGACCGAACTCGGCCGACCAGGTGCGGGTCATCTGTTCTAGGGCAGCCTTGGAGGCGGTGTAAGCCGCACCGGCAGGGATGCCCACCCGTGACATCCACGATCCGATGTTCACGATCGCCCCAGTGCCTCGTTCGGCCATGGCGGGTGCGAGTTCCGAGACGAGCACGTGCGGCGCCCGGATGTTCGTCGACAGCACCGCGTCGAGGTCGTCGTCCGCGAGCATCGCAGTCGGCAGCACCGGGTAGACGCCCGCGTTGTTGACCACGATGTCGACCCGCCCACCGAGCGCCGCAGTCGCCGCGGAAGTGAAGCTGCGGAGCTCGGCGTAGCTCCCAGAGAGGTCTGCGGGGACGGCGTGGGCGACACCCCCGGCGGCGACGATGGTGTCGACGACTGCCTGGGTGCGATCGACGTCGCGACCGCTGACGACGACCCTTGCGCCAGACGCGGCGAGGACGCGTGCGATGGCCTCACCGATGCCGCTCGAGGACCCGGTCACGATCGCGGTGCGACCGGCGAGTCGAGTGTCAGAGGGAAGGGACTGGAGAACGTCAAGATTGGACTGCATGGTCCATTCTTAGCAGTAGTGGACCCGTTGGTCCAGTCGGGTATCTTCGTGACATGGATGAGACGAAGCTCACCGAGCGTGGACGTCAGACTCGGCAGCGCATCATCGAGGCGACGGGAGAGCAGATCCTGGCCTCGGGGATCGGCGGGACGACGCTGGACACGGTGCGAGCTGCCACCCTGACGAGCAAGAGCCAGCTGTTCCACTACTTCCCCGGCGGGAAGACGGAGCTCGTCCGAGAGGTCGCCGCATGGGAGGGGCGGCAGTTGCTCGCAGCCCAGGAGCCTGAGATCCACGACCTCGGCTCATGGGGATCGTGGGAGCGATGGCGATCGGGGCTGGTGGACTACTACATCGGCCGCGGCCGCTGGGCCTGCCCCATCGGATCACTCGCGACCCAGGCGGCAGCCGTCGATGCTGAGCTTGACCGAACCGTAGCCGAGGGGATGCGAGCGTGGCGCAGCGCTCTCGCTGACGGTGTCGTGAAGATGCGAGCGACGGGGCTCGTCGCAGGGGTCGCAGATCCTGAGCGAATTGCGGTGTCCATCCTGGCGGCGATCCAGGGCGGACTCGTCCTCAGCCAGCCGGAACGATCAGCATGGCCACTGGAAGCCGCCCTCGATTCAGCCCTCGCAACACTGCACGATGCAGCCACTACGTCTGATGACGCGGAATGAGGAGCGGCCTTCGCGCCGCCTGCATGACCGTAACTCGAGGCATGACGACAGGCCGAAGAGGCCGGGAGAACTGCCCGAGCAACACCCCCAGCTGCTCGTCGCATCCTTTCCGTCACGACCCGTTGCCTCTTCGCCTGCCGAACCTCGGAAGTCGCGCATCGGCTCTACCGACATCACACCAACACTCAGACCGAGCCAGGCATCCGACCGAGTGCCGCCCGGTCATCGAACGGCGCCTGATCGGGCAATTCCAAGGTGGGCCCTGCCGGGCTCGAACCGACGACATCCACGGTGTAAACGTGGCGCTCTACCAACTGAGCTAAAGGCCCCTGCACCGCGGGTGCGCGGCGGGACGATGGTACCGCGGCCGAGGCCGGGCCCCGTCGCGTCAGGCGGGGACGGGAACCAGCGCGTCGAGTGCCGTGCGGTAGTCGTCGATCGAGCGGGCCTGGCCGGGCTCGGTGACGAAGTGCTCGCGGATCACGCCGTCGACGTCGATGAGGAAGGTGGCGCGCGTCGCGAAGCCCTTGTGGTCGAGGAACACGCCGTACTCCTTCGAGACCTCGCCGTGCGGCCAGAAGTCGGCGAGCATCGTGAAGTCGTAGCCCTCGTCCTCGGCGAACGCCCGCAGCGTCGCCTTCGAGTCGACGGAGATGCCGATCAGCTCGACGCGGTGGTCCTGGAACATCGACAGGTTGTCGCGCAGCGTGCACAGCTCGGCGGTGCAGGTGCTCGAGAAGGCGAGCGGGAAGAAGACCAGCGCCACGGGCTTGACGCCCCGGAAGTCCGAGAGCCGGACGTGCTCGCCGAACTGGTTCGGCAGGTCGAAGTCAGGTGCCTGGATGTCGTTCTCCAGAGCCATTGCGCGTTCCTCCCTCGTCGGCTCGGTCGGCCGGCGATGACACGATCGTCGATACTACGCCGGAGGCGCGTGGCCGCAAGGCCGTTCGCCCGCGGCGTGCCGACGGCCGGCTCCCGACGCCTCCCAGCGGCTGCCGAGCCTCCGTCGGCGGAGGCAACTAGACTCGACCAGTCAGACGCCGACGACTGCCGTTACCCGGCCGTGTCAGCCCTGGCGTCTGCCTGCCCGAGACGGGTGGCAGCTGATGTCAACCACGAGTGATAGAGGTCAAGGGTGACGGTAAACGACCAGGATCCGTACACGGTCGACAAGGCCGATCGCGATCCGGAAGAGACCGCCGAGTGGCGGGAGTCGCTCGACTCCCTCGTCGCGACGCAGGGCCACGAGCGCGCGCGCGAGATCATGAAGAGCCTGCTGACGCGGTCGAGCGAGCTGCACCTCGGCGTCCCGATGGTCCCGAAGACGGACTACGTCAACACGATCGCCCCGGAGGACGAGCCCGAGTTCCCCGGCGATGAAGACCTCGAGCGCCGGTACCGCCGCTGGATCCGCTGGAACGCCGCCGTGACCGTGCACCGTGCCCAGCGCCCCGGCATCTCCGTCGGCGGCCACATCTCCACCTACGCCTCCTCCGCCGCGCTCTACGAAGTCGGCTACAACCACTTCTTCCGCGGTCAGGACGCCCCCGGCGGCGGCGACCAGATCTTCTTCCAGGGCCACGCCTCCCCCGGCATGTACGCCCGCGCCTACCTCGAGGGGCGCCTCGGCACCGAGCAGCTCGACGGCTTCCGTCAAGAGAAGTCGCACCACACCGGCGGCCTCAGCTCCTACCCGCACCCTCGCCTCATGCCCTCGTTCTGGCAGTTCCCGACCGTGTCGATGGGCCTCGGCCCGATCAACGCGATCTACCAGGCCCAGGTCGCCAAGTACCTCACCAACCGTGGCGTCAAGGACGCCTCCGACCAGCAGGTCTGGGCCTTCCTCGGCGACGGCGAGATGGATGAGGTCGAGAGCCGCGGCCAGCTCCAGGTCGCCGCGAACGAGGGGCTCGACAACCTCAACTTCGTCATCAACTGCAACCTGCAGCGCCTCGACGGCCCCGTCCGCGGCAACGGCAAGATCATCCAGGAGCTCGAGAGCTTCTTCCGCGGTGCCGGCTGGAACGTCATCAAGGTCGTCTGGGGCCGCGAGTGGGACGACCTGCTCGCCCGCGACACCGAGGGCGCCCTGCTCAACCTCATGAACACGACGCCCGACGGCGACTTCCAGACGTACAAGGCCGAGAGCGGCGCCTACGTCCGAGAGAACTTCTTCGGCCGCGACCCCCGCGCGCTGGAGCTCATCGAGGACTTCACCGACGACCAGGTCTGGAACCTCAAGCGCGGCGGCCACGACTACCGCAAGGTCTACGCGGCGTTCAAGGCGGCCTCCGAGCACAAGGGCCAGCCGACCGTCATCCTGGCGAAGACGGTCAAGGGCTACGGCCTCGGCCCGTCGTTCGAGGGGCGCAACGCGACCCACCAGATGAAGAAGCTGACGCTCGACAACCTCAAGCAGTTCCGTGACGAGATGCGCATCCCGGTCTCCGACGCGCAGCTCGACGAGAACCCCTACCAGCCGCCGTACTACCACCCCGGCGACGGCGACGAGGCGATCCAGTACCTCCACGAGCGCCGTCGCGCGCTCGGCGGCTACGTGCCGGAGCGCCGCTCGAAGTACACCCAGGTCGCCGTGCCCGAGCAGAAGTCGTACGACGTCGTCAAGAAGGGCTCCGGCAAACAGGAGGTCGCCACGACGATGGCCTTCGCGCGCCTCCTGAAAGACCTCCTGCGCTCGCCCGACTTCGGCCACCGCATCGTCCCGATCATCCCGGACGAAGCACGCACCTTCGGCATGGACGCCTACTTCCCGACGTCCAAGATCTACAACCCGAACGGCCAGCACTACACGTCGGTCGACCGTGAGCTCCTCCTCGCCTACAAGGAGAGCCCCCAGGGCCAGCTGCTGCACGTCGGCATCAACGAGGCCGGCGCGTTCGCCGCCTTCACGGCCGTCGGCACCTCGTACTCGACCCAGGGCGAGCCGCTCATCCCGGTGTACGTCTTCTACTCGATGTTCGGGTTCCAGCGCACCGGCGACGCGATGTGGGCCGCCGGCGACCAGATGGCACGTGGCTTCATCATCGGCGCCACCGCGGGCCGCACGACGCTGACCGGCGAGGGCCTGCAGCACGCGGACGGCCACTCGCTCCTGCTCGCCTCAACGAACCCGGCCGTCGTCTCGTACGACCCCGCGTTCGGCTACGAGCTCGGCCACATCGTCAAGGCGGGCATGGACCGCATGTACGGCTCGACGGAGGACGGCTCGCCGGCCCACTCCGACCCGAACGTCATGTACTACATCACCGTCTACAACGAGCCGATGGCCCAGCCCGCCGAGCCCGACGACCTCGACATCGACGGGCTGCTGCACGGCATCTACAAGCTCAAGGGCGCCGACAACCTGGGCCCGCGCGCCCAGCTGCTCGCGTCCGGCGTGGGCGTGCCGTGGGCCCTGGAGGCGCAGCAGCTGCTGGCCGACGACTGGAACGTCGCGGCCGACGTCTGGAGCGTCACCTCCTGGAACGAGCTGCGCCGCGAAGGCCTCGCCGCCGAGGAGCACAACTTCCTCAACCCCGGCGCCGAGCAGCGCACCCCCTACGTCACGGAGAAGCTCCGGGGCAGCGAGGGTCCGTTCATCGCGACCAGCGACTTCATGGCCGCCGTGCCCGACCAGATCCGCGAGTTCGTGCCCGGCGACTACCTGACGCTCGGTGCCGACGGCTTCGGCTTCTCCGACACGCGCGCCGCGGCCCGTCGGTTCTTCAAGATCGACGGCCCGTCGATGGTCGTCCGCACGCTGCAGGCCCTGGCCCGCCGCGGCGAGGTCGACCCGAGCGTCGTCCAGCAGGCGATCGACCGCTACCGGCTGCACGACGTGACGGCCGGCACCAGCGGCAGCGCCGGCGGGGAGAGCTGACCGCGACGTGAGCGCTGAGCGGGTGTCGCACTCGCCCATGGAACCGTCCGCCGCCACGAAGGAGCGCACGCTCGCGTGGCTGCGGACGGTCTCGGGCGAGCTGTCGACGGCGACGATCAAACGCCTGGAGGAGACGCTGCCCTGGTACGGCGACATGCCGCCCGGGCGGCGCTCCGCCGTGGGGCTCGTCGCCCAGGCCGGCATCACGTCGTTCATCAGCTGGTTCGACAACCCCCAGTCGACGCCCTGGATCGCCGCCGACGTGTTCGGGGCAGCTCCGCGCGAGCTGCTCCGGAGCGTCAGCCTGCAGCAGACCCTGCAGCTGATCCGCGTGACGGTCGAGGTCGTGGAGGAGCGGGTCAAGGACGGCGACGACTCCCTCCGCGAGGCGATCCTGCTCTACTCACGCGAGATCGCGTTCGCCTCGGCGGACGTCTACGCGCGGGCCGCGGAGGCACGCGGCCTCTGGGACGCCCGGCTCGAGGCCCTCGTCGTCGACTCGATCCTCAGCGGCGAGTACGACGACGAGCTGCCGAGCCGGATCGCGGCGCTCGGCTGGCACGGGCACGGCGAGGTCTCCGTCCTCGTCGGCACGGCCCCGAGGATGCTCGACGTCGACATGCTCCGGCGCACGGCCCGGCACCTCGAGGCCGACGTGCTCATCGGCGTGCAGGGCAGCAGGCTCGTCCTCGTCATCGGCCGCGCCGAGCAGGTCGTCACCGACGCGGACGGCGAGACGGCCGCCCCCGACCGCCGGACGTCGTTCACGGAGATCGCCTCGGCCCTCGAGCCCGGCTTCGGCGACGGGCACCTCGTCCTCGGCCACGAGGTGCCCAGCCTCGTCGACGCGTCCAAGAGCGCCAAGGCGGCCCTCGCCGGCTTCGCGGTCGCGCGGTCGTGGCGAGCCGCGCCCCGACCCGTCCTGGCCGACGACCTCCTGCCCGAGCGGGCCCTCGCCGGCGACCCCGTCGCCCGGTCGACGCTCGTCAACCGCGTCTACAAGCCGCTCAAGAACCACTCCACCGAGCTCCTCACCACCCTCTGGTGTTACCTCGACAACGGGCGCTCGCTCGAGGCGACGGCCCGTGAGCTCTTCGTGCACCCGAACACCGTGCGCTACCGCCTCAAGCGCGTCTCCGACGTCATCGGCTGGGACGCCACCGGCGCCCGGGAGGCCCTCATCCTCCAGAGCGCGCTCATCCTCGGCTCGATCGCCGACCACGACGCCCCGGTCACGCGTCGCCGCTGACGAGCCCAGGAGGCGGGGCCTCGTGGAGATCGACAAGGCTCGTCGCGATCTTTGGTCGAGTTGCTACACCACGGCCCACGGTGTCGAGGGCATGATGGAGCAGTGATCGTTGTCGTAGCGCCCGGGCAGGGCTCCCAGTCCCCCGGCTTCCTCGCCCCCTGGCTCGCCGACCCGGAGAGCCGCGGCCTCCTCGAGACGCTGAGCACCGCCTCCGGCCTCGACCTGGTCGCGCACGGCACGACCTCCGACGCCGACACCATCCGCGACACCGCGGTGGCTCAGCCGCTCATCGTCGCCGCCGGCCTGCTCACGGCGCACGCCCTCTTCGCCCGGGTCGACCGCGGTCGTGTCGGCGGCGTCGCCGGCCACTCCGTGGGCGAGTTCACGGCCGCAGCGGTCAGCGGCGTCCTCACCGACGAGGAGGCCGTCCGCCTCGTCGCCGAGCGCGGGCGCGCCATGGCCGCCGCCGCGGCCCAGGTCGAGACCGGCATGAGTGCCGTGCTCGGCGGCGACGCCGACGAGCTCACCGCCCGCCTCGCCGAGCTGGGCCTGTCGCCCGCCAACTACAACGGCGGCGGACAGATCGTCGTCGCCGGTGAGCTCGCCGGCCTCGCGGCCCTCGCCGAGCAGCCCCCCGCCAAGGCCCGGGTCGTCCCGCTGCAGGTGGCCGGCGCGTTCCACACGCGCTTCATGGAGCCGGCCGTCGAGGCCCTCCGCACCGCCGCCTCCTCGGTGACGCCCGCCGACCCGACGCTCCGCCTCTGGACCAACCACGACGGCACCGTCGTCACCTCGGGCCCGCGCTTCGTCGACCTGCTGGTGGGCCAAGTGGCCTCACCTGTCCGCTGGGACGCCACGATGGAGTCGTTCGCGGCGGAGGGCGTGACCGGCATCGTCGAGCTCGCCCCGGCCGGCGCCCTCACCGGGCTCGCCAAGCGTGCCCTCCGCGGCGTCCCCAGCGTCGCCGTCAAGACCCCCGACGACCTCCAGGCCGCCGTCGACCTCCTCGAGGGAGCAGCATGACCACCCCCCAGATGAACCAGACCACCGGTGCGGCGTACACGCGCATCCTCTCGCTCGGCGCCGCCCGCGGCGAGAACGTCGTGCCCAACGCCGACATCATCGAGCCGATCAACTCCTCCGACGAGTGGATCCAGCAGCGCACCGGCGTGATCACCCGGGTCCGCGCCTCGAAGGACGTCCACGTCGTCGACCTCGCCGAGACGGCCGCCCGCCAGGCGATCGAGCGCGCCGGCATCCGCCCCGACCAGATCGGGGTCGTGCTCGTCTCGACCGTCAGCGGCGGCGTGGCGACGCCCTCCGTCGCCACCCTGCTCGCCGAGCGCATCGGCGCGAACCCCGCCGCGGCGTACGACATCAGCGCCGCCTGCGCCGGCTACGCCTACGGCATCGCCCAGGCCGACTCGTTCGTGCGCAGCGGCCTCGCCGAGCACGTGCTCGTCGTCGGCGCCGAGAAGCTCAGCGACATCATCGACCCGACCGACCGCACCATCTCGTTCCTCCTCGCCGACGGCGCGGGCGCGGCGATCGTCGGCCCGAGCGACACGGTCGGCATCTCACCGACGGTCTGGGGCTCCGACGGCAGCAAGTGGGACGCGATCGGCATGACGTCGACCATGCAGGAGTACCGCGAGGGCGCCGGCGAGGTCGCCTGGCCGACGCTCCGCCAGGAGGGCCCCACGGTGTTCCGCTGGGCCGTCTGGGAGATGGTCAAGGTCGCGAAGCTCGCCCTCGAACGAGCCGGCGTCACGAGTGACCAGCTCGCCGCCTTCGTGCCGCACCAGGCCAACATGCGCATCATCGACGAGTTCGCGAAGCAGCTCGGGCTGCCCGACACCGTCGTGATCGGCCGCGACATCGCGACCACCGGAAACACCTCGGCCGCCAGCATCCCGCTCGCGACGCACCGCCTGCTCGAGGAGAACCCCGAGCTCAGCGGCGGCCTGTCGCTGCAGATCGGCTTCGGCGCGGGCCTCGTGTTCGGCGCCCAGGTCGTCGTCCTGCCGTAGCGCGCCGCGCCTCCCCCTCGCCCCCGCCTGTATAGGCTCTACCTCGGTCACCACGACACCCCCTCAAGGAGAACAACACCATGGCACTGTCCACCGAAGAAGTCCTCGCCGGCCTGGCCGAGCTCGTCAACGACGAGACGGGCATCGCGACCGACACCGTCGAGATGGACAAGTCGTTCACCGACGACCTGGACATCGACTCCATCTCGATGATGACGATCGTCGTCAACGCAGAAGAGAAGTTCGACGTGAAGATCCCCGACGAAGAGGTCAAGAACCTCAAGACCGTCGGCGACGCCGTCACCTTCATCACCAAGGCGCAGGACTAACGACGTCGCGGCCCGGCCCGGCCCCCAGGGGCCGGCCGGGCGCACCCGTTCCGCCGCTCTCCGTCGCGCCCCTGCACGGCCGGGCGACAGCGCCACTCCAGGGAGAACCGTCATGACCAAGAAGATCGTCGTCACCGGCATCGGTGCGACCTCGCCCCTCGGCGGCACCGCCGTCGACAGCTGGGCCAACCTCCTCGCCGGCCAGTCCGGCATCACGACCCTCGAGCAGGACTGGGTCGCCAAGTACGAGCTGCCCGTCACCATCGCCGGCCAGGCGCGGACGCCCTCGGCCGACGTGCTCGACCGCCGCGAGACGAAGCGGCTCGACCCCTCCAGCCAGTTCGCGCTCACGGCCGCGCGCGAGGCCTGGGCCGACGCGGGCTCCCCCGAGGTCGTCCCCGAGCGCTTCGGCGTCGACTGGGCCACCGGCATCGGCGGCGTCTGGACCCTCCTCGACGCCTGGGACACCCTCCGGGAGAAGGGCCCCCGCCGGGTCCTGCCCATGACCGTCCCGATGCTCATGCCCAACGGCCCCGCCGCGGCCATCTCCATGGGCCTCGGCGCCCGTGCCGGCGCCCGCACCGTCGTGTCGGCCTGCGCCTCCAGCACCGAGTCCATCGCCAACGCGTACTCGCACCTCCAGCAGGGCCTCGCCGACATCATCATCGCCGGCGGCTCCGAGGCGGCGATCCACCCCATGCCGCTCGCGTCGTTCGCGGCCATGCAGGCCCTGTCGAAGCGCAACGACGACCCGGCGACCGCCTCGCGCCCCTACGACGTCACCCGCGACGGCTTCGTCCTGGGCGAGGGAGGCGCGGCGCTCGTCCTCGAGACCGAGGAGCACGCGCTCGCCCGCGGCGCGAAGATCTACGCCGAGCTGATCGGCGGCGACGTGACCAGCGACTCGTACCACATCACCGCGCCCGACCCCGAGGGCTCCGGCGCGGCGCGTGCCGTCGTCGCCACGCTCGAGGCCGCCGGCGTCGAGCGTGAGCAGGTCGTGCACGTCAACGCCCACGCCACGAGCACGCCGGTGGGCGACATCGCCGAGTACCGCGCCATCAAGCGCGTCTTCGGCGACCACACCTCGAAGCTCGTCGTGTCGGCCACGAAGGCCGCGACCGGTCACCTGCTCGGCGGGGCCGGCGCGATCGAGGCGGTCTTCACCGTCAAGGCGCTGCAGGAGAAGATCGCTCCCCCGACGATCAACGTCACGCAGATGGACGACGAGATCGACCTCGACGTCGTGCTCGGCGAGCCGCGTCGCCTCCCCGACGGCCAGATCGTCGCGATCAGCAACTCGTTCGGCTTCGGCGGCCACAACGCGGTCATCGCGTTCCGCTCGGTCTGACCGGCGCGACGCGCCCCGACGCGTCGTAGCGAGCACGACGAAGGCCGGCACCCGCGAGGGTGCCGGCCTTCGTCACGTGACCCGGGAGGCGCGGGTCGGCTGAGCGGTCAGCCCACCTTGTGCAGCCACACGACGGGGTTGCCCTCGCCGCTGTGGCGGAACGGCTCGAGCTCGTCGTCCCACGCCTGCCCGAGCGCGAGCCGGAGCTCGCGGTGCAGCTCGAGGGCGTTGGAGCCCGCGATGTCCATGGCGTACCGGATGCGGTCCTCGGGGACGACCGTGTTGCCCGCGGTGTCGGTCTGGGCGAAGAACACGCCGAGGTCGGGCGAGTGCATCCACCGCCCGCCGTCGTTCTCGGCGCCCGGGTCCTCGGTCACCTCGTAGCGGAGGTGCTCCCAGCCCCGGAGGGCAGAGGCGATTCGGGCACCCGCGCCCTCGTCTCCCTGCCAGGAGAACTCGGTGCGCTGGGAGCCCTTCAGCACGGGCTGGTCGACCCACGCGAAGTTGACGGCGTGCCCGAGGGCACGACCGACTGCCCACTCCACGTGTGGGCACAGTGCACGAGGGGATGAATGCACGTAGAGCACTCCCCGAGCCATTGCAGCAGCCACGATTCCTCCATTCGGTCAGGTGCGACTTCCCCATCGACCTCTCGAACGGTGCAGCGCGGCTGCGATCGTTGCTCTCGTGCGTGTTCAGTTGTGCGCGGGCGAGCCCGCTGGGGAGATCATCGCAGATGCCGCCCGTGCATCACAACCGTGTAACAGCTGTGCGCCCGGGCGCGTCGGCGTGGGCGGACGAGGCGCGCGCCGCGGGCCGGCCCGTCACTTGGCCTGCGAGTAGTCGTCGACGACCGCCACCGTGAGCGGGAACCGCACCGGCGCCGACCCGAAGAGGAGGCGCCCGGCCTCCGCCGCGGCCTCGGTGACGATCTCGGCGACCTCCGCCGCCGCCTCCCGCGGGGCCTGCAGCACGACCTCGTCGTGGAGGAAGAAGACGAGGTGGGGAGCGCCGTCGCCGAGGTGGCCCCAGCGGTCGTGCACCCGGGAGCGCAGCGCGCCCATCCAGCACAGGGCCCACTCCGCAGCGGTGCCCTGGACGACGAAGTTGCGCGTGAAGCGGCCCCACGAGCGCGCGTCGCGGTCGACCGCGGCGCGGGGCATCTCGGGCGGCAGCTCGTCGGCGGCGTCGGCCGGCGAGGGCGAGGTGCGGCCGAGGAGCGTGCTGACCACGCCGCCCGCCTCGCCCGTCCGCGCCGCGTCCTCGACGAACTGCATCGCCTGCGGGAACCTCCGTGCCAGCCGGGGCACGAGGCGCCCGCTCTCGCCCTGGGTCGCACCGTACATGGCGCCGAGCATCGCGACCTTCGCCTCGGCGCGGCTCGCGACGGCGCCGCTCGCGACGATGCCCTCGTAGAGGTCCCCCTCCCCCGCGGCCGCCATCGCCCGGTCTCCGCTGAGGCCGGTGAGGATGCGCGGCTCGAGCTGCGAGGCGTCGGCCACGACGAGCGACCAGCCCGGGTCGGCCACGACGGCGCCGCGGACCGCCCTCGGCAGCTGCAGCGCGCCTCCCCCGCTCGTCGCCCAGCGACCGGTCACGACGCCGCCCGGCACGTAGTCGGGGCGGAACCGGCCGTCGCGCACCCACGCGTCGAGCCAGGCCCAGCCGTTCGCGACGAGCAGCCGCTGCTTCTTCTTGTACCGCAGCAGGGGCTCGACGACGGGGTGGTCGTGCCGCTCGAGCTCCCACTTGCTCGTCGACGCGGCCATGACGCCGGCGCCGTGCAGCGCCCGGACGAGCTCGGCGGGCGAGTCGGGGTTGAGGTCGGGCGCCCCGAGCGCCTCGCGCACCTCGGCGAGGTCGGCGCGCATCCGGCTCGGGCGCTCGCCCGGCGCGGGCCGCGGCCCGAGGATCTCGGTCAGCAGCCGGTGGTGCACGACGGGCGACCAGGGCACGCCGCGGTGGCGCATCTCGACCGCGATCAGGGCCCCCGTCGACTCGGCGGCCGTCAGCAGCTCGAGCCTGCCCCGCCCCTCGGCGGCCTCGATCGCCGCGCGCTGGCGGGCGAACTCGGCCGCGGGGTCGGGGAGGGACTCGGGCAGGACGTCGAAGAGCCCGTCGCGCGGGGACTCGCTCGCCTGGGGCACGTCCCACGGCCCCCGAGGGGCCCCGTGCAGCTCGGAGCCGACGGTGGCGGCCGAGGCCCGCAGCAGGGCGTGGCACAGGCGCAGGTCGACGCAGCGGGCGACCCGGACGCCGGCCTCGAGGAGGCGCGGGTACCACCGCGGGGTGTCGTCCCAGACCCAGCGGGGCCGCGACGCGACCTCGGGGTCGGCCTCGCGCCTCCTGACCACCTCGGCGAGCTCGCCGTCGGCGACCGTGCGGGAGGGGCCGGGGGCGAGCGCGGCGCCCGGGGCCTCGCGGCTCCACGGGGTCAGCTCGACGTCGCCGTCGTCGAGACGGCGGACGAGGATGAACACCCGTCGATCTTGCCACCTGACGGGAGCCCGCCCGGCCGCGCCCCGCGCTACTCGTGCAGCGGGGCCCCGGCCGTGTCGAGCACGGTCTTCTCGCCCGCCTCGACCGCGACCGTGAGCCGGTTCTGCGGCGGCGGCACCGGGCAGTTGAACGCGTAGCTGAAGGCGCAGGGCGGCAGCACCGCCCGGTTGAAGTCGAGCACGATCGTGCCGTCGTCGGACGGCGTCGGGAAGAGGAAGCGGCCGACGGAGTAGGTGCTGTCGCCGGTCGTGCCGTCGGAGAAGACGAGCTGGAGGCGGTCGCCCTGCCCGGCCGGGAACGCGACGAGCTCGTGGTCGACGCCGCCCAGGGTGACGCGGATGACGCCGGGCAGCGGCTTCGGCCGGCTCAGCTCGAGGTCGGCCTGGTGGCGGATGTCGACCTGGGCCCCCTCCTCGCTGCGGACGAACTCGGCGGTGACGACCCAGGCCGGGTCGTGGGGGAAGGCGTCGATCTCGCCGAAGCGGCCGATGTCGGGCGACGCGGCGTCCCAGACGCGGAGCGCCCAGCTCGTGCGGTCGTCGTTCGCGACCACGGTGCCGGTGACCGTGTCGGAGAACCGCACGCTGCTCGGGGTGATCGCGTCGTCCCCCGAGACCAGCACCGATCCGTCGACGAGGTCGCCGTCGACCACGATCCCGTCGGAGGCGGCGGCCGTCACCCGCAGGCCGGAGACGCCCGCGGGGGTCGGCTCCCACGTGCCCGGCACGCCCCAGATCGGCTGGGGCGAGTCGACCCACTGCGTGTTCACGAGGGCGAGCGGGCCGCGGGTGCCGACGACGTGGGCGTGCCGGAGAGCGCGGAAGCGCTCGAGCTCGGCGGCCGCCGACGCGGAGTCGGGCTCGAGAGGCACAGCGTCGGGGGTGCGGGGCGTGGTGTCGGCCATGGGTCCTCCTGGGTCTGTCGGGGTGAACCTCGCGGGGCGTCCGATCATGCCCCACGGCGCGGCGCGGAGGGCCGTGCCGCGGCGCGGCGGGCTACGGCGTCGTGTCGCCGCCGAGGCGGCGCAGCTGCTCGGCGAACGGCACGACGTCGGCGAACGGGTCGTCGCGCTCGGTGTCGTGGCGGGCGACGAGGGCGGCGAACTCACCGGCGGCGCGGCTGACGCGCTCGGGCAGGCCGGTCGTCGTCTCGTCTCCCCCGCCCCAGTCCTCCGACGCGGCGAAGACGGCCGTCGGCGACACGACCGCCCGCAGGTACGAGAACAGCGGCCGGAGCGCGTGGTCGAGCACGAGCGAGTGGCGCGCCGTGCCCGCGGTCGCCCCGAGCAGCACCGGGGTCCCGCTCAGGGCGTCCTTGTCGAGCACGTCGAAGAACGACTTGAACAGGCCGCTGTACGACGCGGTGAACACGGGAGTGACGGCGATCAGGCCGTCTGCCCGCGCGACCTGCTCCAGGGCCGCGGCCAGCGCCTCCGGAGCGAACCCCGTGAGCAGGGCGTCGGTGATCTCGTGCGCCAGGTCGCGCAGCTCGACGACCTCGACGCGCGCGGGCGTCCCGCCGGCGAGCAGCTCGCGGGCGGTCGCCTCGGCGAGGCGGTCGGCGAGCAGCCGCGTGGAGGAGGGCTGGCTGAGCCCGGCGCTGACGACGACGACGGTCTTGGTGCTCACGGGGTGGTGCTCCTGTCTGTGGTGCTGGTGCTGGTGCTGGTGCTGGTGCTGGTGCGTGCCGGGGCTCCGGCCGGCGCTCAGCGCGCGGTGGCGACGGGGTCGGCCTCGCGGAGCGCCTGCGCGTCGAGCGCGGCGGCGTCGGCCGCGGCCACCCGCGAGGCGTGGGTCGGCGCGTCGGGCACGCCGGGGGCGCGCCGAGCGTCGAACTCGGCGCGCAGCACCGGGACGACCTCCTCGCCGAGGATGTCGAGCTGCTCGAGCACGGTCTTCAGCGGCAGCCCGGCGTGGTCCATCAGGAACAGCTGACGCTGGTAGTCGCCGACGTACTCGCGGAAGCCGAGGGTGCGGTCGATGACCTCCTGCGGGCTGCCGACCGTGAGGGGCGTCTGCCGGGTGAAGTCCTCGAGGCTCGGCCCGTGGCCGTAGACGGGGGCCTGGTCGAAGTAGGGGCGGAACGCGGCCTTGGCGTCCTGCGAGTTCTTCCCCAGGAAGACCTGGCCGCCGAGGCCCACGATCGCCTGGTCGGCGCGGCCGTGGCCGTGGTGCTCGAAGCGGGTGCGGTACAGCTCGAC
The DNA here is from genome assembly GCF_001423665.1 of Frigoribacterium sp. Leaf164. NCBI lineage: Bacteria > Bacillati > Actinomycetota > Actinomycetes > Micrococcales > Microbacteriaceae > Frigoribacterium > Frigoribacterium sp. Leaf164. The sequence goes on along the minus strand of NZ_LMOX01000001.1, from coordinate 1,165,406 downwards.
CATCTGCTTCGTGTGCGAGGCGGGCCAGAAGATGTGGTTGGCGAAGAAGCCGTCGCCGTAGTACGCGGCCTGCTCGGCGATCTCGGGGCTGCGGATGGAGCCGTGCCACACGAACGGCGCCACGCCGTCGAGGGGCCGGGGAGTCGCGGTGAAGCCCTGCAGGGGCGTCCGGAAGTGCCCCTTCCAGTCGACCACGTCCTCCGTCCAGAGCCGGCGCAGCAGCGCGTAGTTCTCGATCGCGAGGTTGATGCCCTGGCGGATGTCCTTGCCGAACCAGGGGTAGACCGGGCCGGTGTTGCCGCGGCCGAGGGTCAGGTCGACGCGGCCGTTCGTGAGGTGCTGGAGGGTCGCGAAGTCCTCCGCGATCTTGACCGGGTCGTTGGTCGTGATGAGCGTGGTCGAGGTGCTGAGCGTGATCGTCTCGGTCTGCGCGGCGATCCAGGCCAGGAGGGTCGTCGGGCTGGAGTTCACGAAGGGCGGGTTGTGGTGCTCGCCGGCGGCGTAGACGTCGAGGCCGACCTCCTCGGCCTTCTTGGCGATGGTGACCATCGCCTCGAGGCGCTCGTGCTCGGTCGGGGTCCGCCCCGTGGTCGGGTCGGTCGTGATGTCGCCGACGCTGAAGATCCCTAGCTGCATGGTGTCCACCCTAGCTCAACTGCATGCGTTTGCATGTAGTTGTCCGAACGCGCGCCTCCCCCGCGGCATTCCCGTCCCACGGGTCCTCTCTCTCGACCGCGTCGCCGGCTCCCGCCCCGCGCTCGGCGCCCCCCGTCGGCAACTCCCGCTCCCCGCTCCCACCCCTCGTGTCGGCAACTCCTGCTCCCTGCCTCCGACACCGCGACTCCCCCGCTCCGCGCACCACGAGTCAGGAGTTGCCGACCGAGCACGAGGGGCCCCAGAGCACCCACGGACGAGCCCCCGCGCCAGCCGTGTCCGGCCACCTCGTCATCGCCGGGCACGCCCTCCACGGCCCGCCCTGTCGGCAACTCCTGCTCCCTGCGTCCGACACCGCGACTCCACCCGCTCCGCGCACCACAGCGCAGGAGTTGCCGACCGAGCGCGGCGATCCCGAGACCAGCGAGGAGTCGCGGTGGACGGAGGCGTGCCCCGTCGCGCACCCGACGCACCGGGGCCCACTCGATCGGCTCAGGTGTGTGGGCAACTCCTGCTCGGGCACGCCCGTTCCGGCCGACGGGGCCGCTCCGGGGCACGGAGCAGGAGTTGCCGACAGGCCGGAGGGCGGCAGACGAGACGGGAGGCGGGCGCTCGGACGAGGAGGGTCGCGGACGAGGAGGGTCGCGCACGAGGGGTCCGGTCGGGGGCCCGGAGGTCGTGGAGGGAAGGACGCCGCCCTCCGGCGCGGACGGGGCGCCCGAGCAGGACGAGGAGAAGGAGGAGCGGGTCAGGCCAGCGGGGGCGCGAGGCGGAGGAAGCGCTCGGCGACCTGGGCACGCTCGACGGGACCGTCGCCGTCACGGTCGATCTGCGGCGAGTCGAACTCGACCCACCAGGTGCGGGCGGACCCGCCGATGGCGGAGACTCCCTGCCAGGCCGAGCCACCGGCCCGGAGCACCACGCCGGTGGGGCCGTAGGGGAAGGGCGACGCGGCGTCCTCGTCGGAGTCGAGCACGTACACCTGCGCCCCGATGCCCATGCGGGCCGGGCCGGCCGCGGGGCCGTCGTCGTCGGACTGCAGGTCGCGCGGTCGCCTCGTGAACATGCGCACATCGTGCCACAGGCACCTCAGCGCGAGGCGCGAGACGCGAGGAGCGAGACGCGGCGCACGACGACGCACCGCATCGACACCAGTAGGGCGGACGGGACTTGAACCCGTGACCGATCGATTATGAGTCGACTGCTCTAACCGGCTGAGCTACCGCCCCCCGCCGACCCGTCGGGCCGCCGAGGCGGGTCAGGCCGGGTCGACCTCGGTGGTGGGTGCCACCGGCTGACCACGATACAGCCCCTCGAACACGCTCAGCGTGCGCTGGATGTCGTGCCCCTGGATGACCCGCAGGCTGGCCCGCCGCATCGCGAGGTACTCGTCGTCGGGGAGGGTCAGCACCCGGGTCAGCTTCGCCGCGAGGTCCCGGCTGTCGCCGGGCCGGAAGAGGTGCCCGTTGACGCCCTCCGTCACGAGGTGCGGCAGCGCCATCGCGTCGGCGACGACGATCGGCAGGCCGGACGCCATCGCCTCGAGGCTGGCGATGCTCTGCAGCTCGGCGATCGAGGGCATCGCGAACACCGTGGCGTCGGTGAGCGTCTGCCGCAGGTCGTGGTCGGAGAGGTACCCCGCGAACGTCACCCGGTCGGAGAGGCCCAGGTCGACGGTCAGCTGCTGCAGCTGCTTCATGAGGTCGCCCCCGCCGACGATCGTCAGCGTGGCGCCGAGGGCGGGGTCGAGCTGCGTCACGGCCCGCAGCAGCACGTCGATCTGCTTCTCGGCGGTGACCCGGCCGACGAACACGATGCGGTTCTCGGCCGGGCGGTCGGTCCTGGCGGTGTAGTCGGCCGCGTCGATGCCGCACGAGACGGCGAGCACCCCGTGCACGTCGACGGCCTGCTCGAGGAAGTCCGCGGCGGCCTGGGTCGGCGTCGTGATCGCCTCGACGCGGCGGAACGTCGAGCTCGCGTCCTTCCACGCCAGCGCGACGGCGGTGGCCCGGAGCCCCTGGGGCAGCCCGGTGTGCTCGAGGAGGTTCTCGGGCATGAAGTGGTTCGTCGCGACGGCGCGGATGCCGAGGCGGTTCGCGACGCGGACGACCGCGCGCCCGACGACGATGTGCGACTGGATGTGCACGACGTCGGGCTTCACCTGCGCGATGACGCGCTCGGCGTTGCGCTGCGCCCGCCACGGGGTCGCGAAGCGCAGCCAGTCGTGCAGCGGCCAGCGCGTGGAGTACAGGCGGTGGACGGTCAGGGTCGTGCCGGCGTGCTGCTCGAGGAACGTGCCGTGGCGACGCGTGGCCGCCGGGGCCAGCACGTGCACGTCGTGGCCACGGTCGGCGAGCCCGACGGCGAGGCGCTCGGCGAAGTTGGCGGCGCCGTTCACGTCGGGCGGGAAGGTGTCGGCGGCGATCAGCACGGTGAGGCGGGCGTCGGAGTCGGCCTCCGGGCGGGTCGGCGCGGCGGGATCGGGGGCGTCGGTCACGTCTCGGGCGTCCTTCGTGAGGCTCGGTGGTCAGGTCGAACGGTGGTCGGGTGAGGCGCGGGTCAGGCCGAGGAGGCGCGGGTCGTGCCGAGGAGGCGCGCGTCCGGTGAGCGGCCCGCTCCCGTCGCGGCGTGGCCACGCTAGCTCAGGTCTTCTTCACGGGCTGGTATTTGGCCAGCTGGAACACGCCGTAGACGGCGACCGCGCCGGCGAGCAGGAAGAGCACGACGGCGACGGCGGGCGCGGTCGCGGCCTCCCCCAGCACGACGATGCCGATCGTGACGGCGATGATCGGGTCGACCACCGTGAGGCCGGCGATGACGAGGTCGGGCGAGCCCGACGAGTAGGCGTTCTGCACGAAGTACCCGCCCAGGGCCCCGGCGGCGAGGAGCATCACGAGGCAGACCACGCTGAGCCAGTCGAACTCCCCCGCCGTGATCCTGTTCAGGACGACCTTGGCGAGCGTCGCCACGAAGCCGTAGAGCACCCCGGCCCCGATGATGTAGAACAGCGCGCTGCGGCGACGGCGCAGGAGCACGAACGCCCCACCGAGCAGGGCCCCCACGACGAGCAGCAGCACCAGCACCGTGACGAGCTGCGGGGTCGTGATCGCGCTCTCCGTGGCGGTGAAGGCGGCGACGGTCGCGAACAGCCCGATGCCGCCCACGCAGATCGCGATCGAGCGCTTGACCCTGCCGGTCAGCCGACGCCCCGTCACCCTGGCGTTGACGAGGGCCGTGACGACGAGCGCGACGGCGCCGAGCGGCTGCACGACGAGGAGGGGCGCGATCTTCAGGCTGGTGAGCTGGAAGACGATGGCGAGGCCCAGCATGGCCGTTCCCATCACCCACGAGGGCCGCCCGAGCAGGGCGAGCACCTGGCGCACCGACATTCCGCTGTGCGCCGCGCCGAGCCGGTGCTCGACCTTCGCGACGCCCCGGCTCTGCAGCTGCGCGCCGATGGACAGGAAGACGGCGCCGACGAGGGCGAGCGGGATGCCGAGCGCCTGGTACGGGGTCAGCGAGACCTGGGCGGTCAGGTCCCCGAGGTCAGCGCTCACGCGACCACGGTAGCGGGCGTGTCGTCGATAGTCTGGACGAATGGCCGTACGTCCCATCTCGATCACGGGTGATCCCGTCCTCCACCACCGCGCCTCCGAGGTGCTCGACATCGACGACGAGCTGCGCACGCTCGTCGCCGACATGTTCGAGACCATGGACGCCGCTCCCGGGGTCGGCCTCGCCGGCCCGCAGGTGGGCGTGGGCCTGCGCCTCTTCGTCTGGTCGTGGATCGACGACGACGGCGGCGACCAGCGCGGCGTCGCGATCAACCCGACCCTGTGGCAGAGCCCGCTGACGATCGAGCCGCTCGACGACGAGGGCGAGTCGGAGGGCTGCCTGTCGATCCCGGGCGAGCGCTTCCCGCTGCGCCGCGCCGACAGCGTGCTGCTCCGGGCCACCGACCTCGACGGGCGGCCGTTCGAGATCGAGGCGGTCGGCTGGCTCGCCCGCATCTTCCAGCACGAGTACGACCACCTCGACGGCGTGCTCTACGCCGACCGTCTCGAGCACCCGTTCCACAAGGCGGCCGTCAAGGCCGTGAAGCGCGCGAGCTGGGGCGTGCCCGGCAAGACCTGGCTGCCGGGCGTCGACCACCTCGACGACTGATCGGCGTCGTCCTCAGACGACGGCACGCCGGGGCCGGCCCGCGACGCGGTGCTGACCCCGGGGAGTCGCGGGCTGGCTTCCGCAGGCCCGCCGCACCAGCCAGGCCGGAGGGGCCACGAGCCTCGACACTCCCCCAGGAACGTGAAAAGGCCCAGCGGGTGGAGCCGCTGGGCCTTCGCTCCCCGACTTGGACTCGAACCAAGAACCTGCCGGTTAACAGCCGGCTGCTCTGCCAATTGAGCTATCGAGGAATGGCAACTGCTGCGAACCTGAGTTCTCAACAGCGGGTCCAACTGTAGCGCACATCTGACCTCCGGATGAACACCGGGCGCGCGCCGGGCGCGTCGCGCCGCGGCCCCTGCCCCCACCGCCCGCGGGCGGCCGTGGGACCGGACCTCAGTAGCCGGCGCGCGGGTCGACGACCCCCGCGAAGTCGCCGTCGCCGGCCAGGGCGCGCACGTTGTGGCGGATGCGGCCCGCGAGCAGCGGCGCCGTCATCTCGGGGGTGTCGGCCTGGTGCGGCGTCACGATCGCCCGGGGGTGCCCCCAGAGCGGGTGCCCGTCGGGCAGGGGCTCGGGCGACGTCACGTCGAGGCCGGCGCCCCAGAGACGCTCGTCGTCCAAGGCGGCGACCAGCGCCTCCGTGTCGACGAGGTCACCGCGCGCGACGTTGACCAGGACGGCCCGCGGAGGGAGCAGCGCGAGCCGCCGGGCGTCGACGAGGCGCGCCGTCTCGGCGGTCGAGGCCGCCGCGAGCACGACGACGTCCGCGTCGGGGAGCACCTCGTCGAGCTGCTCGACGGTGACCGTGCGCTCGGCGCCCGCCACGGGCTCGGCCGACCGGCGGACCATCGTCACGCGGCACTCGAAGGGCGCGAGCAGCCGCAGCAGCTCGCGCGCGATCCCTCCGGCGCCCACGACGACGACCCGTCGGCCGTACAGCGAGACGCCGCGCTGCTCGGTCTGCCACGAGGTGGCCTGGACGCGCGAGGGCACGACCCGGAGCAGCGAGAGGACGAGCATCAGGGCGTGCTCGGCGACCGGCTCGGAGTACGCGCCCTTCGCGCTCGTCCAGAGGGGCCGGGGGGCGTCGGCGTGCCGGGCCAGCACGTCGGAGAAGGCGTCGACGCCGGCCCAGGGCAGCTGGACCCACTCGATGCCGGGATGGGCGGCGAGTGCCGCGTCGAGGCCGGCGACGTCACGGTACGACAGCCAGATCAGGCCGCGCGTGTCGGGGCCGAGCGGGACGAGCGTGCCCCCGGCCTCCTCGACCGCGGCCACGAAGACCGGGGACTCCCGCGGCGCGACGGTGACGGCGCCCGGGCGGGGTCGGCGGTCGGCGGGCAGGGCGGCGACCACGTCGGTGGAGCGGTGCCCGCGGGCGACCGGAACGTCAGCGCCCCCGGTCATCGCAGGTCTCCCCCGGCGATCTGCCCGGCATCGCCGTCGGCCTCGCCGAGCGGGCCGGCCGAGCCGACCGCGCCGCTCGACCCCCGTCGGATGACGTCGATCGGCGACGTCCGCGCGAGCACCTTCACGTACGGGTCGACCCCGTCACGCAGCACCTCGTCGATCTGGCCGTGACCCACGAGACGGCCCCCGCGCATCACCGCGACCCGGTCGGTCACGGCGCGCGCCTCGGCCACCGACGAGGTGACGACGACGGCCGAGAACTGGCGGTCCTCGTGCAGGTTCTTGATCACGTCGAGCACGGCCTGCCGCACCAGCACGTCGACCCCGCGGGCGGGCTCGTCGGCGACGAGCAGGCTCGGCTCGAGCACGAGCGACCGGGCGAGCGCCACGCGCTGCCGCTGGCCCGAGCTGAGCTCCCACGTCTGCTTGAGCATGACGCTGAGCGGCAGGTGCACCGCGTCGACGAGCGTCGACGTCAGACGACCGGCCTCCCGTCGGTCGAACCGCTTGTCGCGGAGGTAGATCGGCTCGGCGATGGCCTCCCCCACGGTGAGGTCGGGGCTGAGCGCCTCGCCGTCGTCCTGCGCGAGGTAGCCGACCACGGCCGTGAGCCGGTCGCGACGACGCTGCGACGCCCGCAGGAGGTCCTGGCCGAAGACGCGGGCGGCGCCGCCGACGATGCGGGGCCGCCCCTCGGGCGCCCGGCCGCGGCCGACGAGGCCCGCCAGGGCGAGGGCCAGGGTCGACTTGCCCGACCCGCTCTCGCCCAGCACGGCGATGATCTCACCGGGCGCCACCGAGAGCGTGACGCCGTCGACCGCGCGCAGGGCGGGGCTGCCGGCGCGCGCCGGGTACTCGAGCGAGAGGTCGTCGGTCGCGACCGGTCGCGACAGGTCGAGGTCGAGCCCCGCCACGGTCAGGCCGCGCCCTCGGCCGCCACGCGGTCGAGCTCGGCGAGGTGCTGCCGCCTCGCCGCCTGCTCGGCCGGGTCGGGCACGGGCAGCGAGGCCAGCAGCCGCTGCGTGTACAGGTGCTCGGGGGCGCCGAGCACCTGGTCGTTCGGCCCCATCTCGACCATGTCGCCGTGGTAGAGCACGCCGATGCGGTCGGCGAGCATGTTGACGACGGCGAGGTCGTGGCTGATGAACAGGGCGGCGAACCCGAGGTCGGACTGCAGCTCGCGGAACAGCTCGAGCACCCGCGCCTGGACCGACACGTCAAGCGCGCTGGTCGGCTCGTCGGCGATCAGCAGGGTCGGCTCGAGGGCGAGCGACCGGGCCAGGCTCGCACGCTGACGCTGGCCGCCGCTGAGCTCGTGCGGGTACCGGTCGCCGAAGGCCCGGGGCAGCTGCACGGCCTCGAGCAGCTCGTCGACGCGCTTCCGCGCCGCACGGGCGTGCGGGGCACGACCGTGCACCACCAGGGGCTCGGCGACGCACTCGGCGATCGTCAACAGGGGGTTGAAGCTGGAGGCCGGGTCCTGGAAGACGAAGCCGATGTCGGCGCGGCGGGGCTTGAAGTCCCGCTCGTGCACGCCGTTCATCTCGACGCCCAGCACCTCGAGCGACCCGCCGGTGACCTTGGTCAGCCCGGCGATGGCCCGGCCGATGGTCGTCTTGCCCGAGCCGCTCTCGCCGACGAGGCCCAGCACCTCTCCCTTAGCGATGGAGAAGTCAACGCCCTTGACGGCACGGAAGCCGCTGCGGCCGAAGCGGCCCGGGTACTCGATCTCGAGCCCCGTGGCGCGCACGACGACCTCGCGGTCGGCCTCCGCCGCCTGCACCTGCGCGCCCCGCGCCTCCAGCTTGGGCACGGACGCCAGCAGGCGCTTCGTGTAGTCGTCCTGCGGCGCGGCGAAGAGGTCCGTGGCGGACGCCTGCTCGACGACGCGGCCGAGGTACATCACTGCGACACGGTCGGCCAGGTCGGCGACGACGCCCATGTTGTGGGTGATCAGCACGATGGCCGTGCCGAACTCGTCGCGCAGGTCGCGCAGCAGGTCGAGGATCTCGGCCTGCACCGTCACGTCGAGGGCGGTGGTCGGCTCGTCGGCGACGATGACGGACGGGTTCAGCACGAGCGCCATCGCGATGACGACGCGCTGCTTCTGCCCGCCCGAGAACTGGTGGGGGTAGTGGTCGACCCGCGTCTCCGGGTCAGGGATGCCCACGCGGCGCAGGATGTCGACGGCGCGGGCCTTCGCGTCCTTCCGGCTGACCTTGCCGTGGGCGCGGATGCCCTCGGCGATCTGCCAGCCCACCGTGTAGACGGGGTTGAGCGCGGTCGAGGGCTCCTGGAAGACCATGGCCACCTCGGTGCCGCGCAGCTCCCGCACCTTGCCGGCGCCGACCGAGAGCACGTCGCTCCCGCTCAGCACCACGGCGCCGCTCGCGGTCGCGGTCTCGGGCAGCAGCCCCAGGATCGTCTTGGCCGTCACGGATTTGCCGCTCCCCGACTCCCCCACGATCGCGAGGACCTCGCCGGCGCGGACGTCGAGGGTCACGCCCTGGACGGCCGGCACGTCGCCGCCGTCGGTCGCGAACGTGACGCGCAGGTCGGTGATGCCGACCGCGACGTCGCGCTGGTCGCGGGGCAGGTCGTGCGCGGCGTGGCGGACCGCCACCGCGCCTCCCGCGCTCGTCGTGCCGCCGGCCGTGGTGCTGGTGTCGTCGCTCATGCGGGGACCTCCGTCGTCTCGGCCGGGGCCTGCGCCGCGGCCGTCGTCTTCTTGCGCCCCGCACGACGACGCGTCCGGAGGCGCGGGTCGGCCAGGTCGTTGAGGCTCTCGCCCACGAGGGTGATGCCGAGCACCATCAGCACGATCGCCGAGCCCGGGAACACGCCCGTCCACCAGATGCCGCTCGCCGTGTCGCTGAGCGCCCGGTTGAGGTCGTAGCCCCACTCCGCGGCCGAGGTCGGGCCGATGCCGAAGCCGAGGAACCCGAGGGCGGCCAGGGTGAGGATCGCCTCGGAGGCGTTCAGGGTGAGGATGAGCGGCAGGCTCCGCGTGGCGTTCCGCAGCACGTGCCGGAACATGATGCGCGGGGTGCTGCTGCCGACGACCTTGGCCGACTCGACGAAGGCCTCGGCCTTGAGGCGGACGGCCTCGGCGCGGACCACGCGGAAGTACTGCGGCACGTAGACCACCGTGATCGAGATGCCGGCGGAGAGGATGCCGCCCCACAGGCTCGACTGCCCCCCGCTGATGACGATCGAGATGACGATGGCGAGCAGCAGCGACGGGAAGGCGTAGACGGCGTCGGCGACGACCACGAGCACGCGGTCGAGCCAGCCGCCGAGGTAGCCCGAGACGAGGCCGAGCACGACGCCGATCGTGATCGAGAGGACCACGGCGACGACGATCACGGCGATCGCCGTCCGGGTGCCCCAGACGACCCGGCTGAAGACGTCGTAGCCGCCCACCGTCGTGCCCCAGAGGTGCATGGCGGAGGGGGCGGCCTGACGGGCGAAGTTGCCGTCGGCGTCGCTCAGCTGGCCGAAGCCGTAGGGCGCGATGAGGGGGGCGAAGAGGGCCAGGACGATGAAGACGACGCAGAGCACGAGGCCCGCGACGAGCATGCCGCGCTGGAGCCCGACCGAGCGGCGGAGGTGCGAGACGACCGGGAGGCGCTTCCAGAGCGGCTCGCGGCGGTCGGCGAGGACGGCGGTGGGGACGGTGGACATGTCAGTACCTCACTCGCGGGTCGATGAGAGCCGCGATCACGTCGACGACGAAGTTGGTCACGGCGACGATCACCGCCAGCACGGCCACGATGCCCTGCACGGCGACGAAGTCGCGCGCCGACAGGTACTGCTGCAGCTCGAAGCCGAGGCCGCGCCAGCCGAAGGTCGTCTCGGTCAGCACCGAGCCGCCGAGCAGCATGGCGATCTGCAGGCCCATGACGGTGATGATCGGGATGAGGGCGGGCTTCAGCGCGTGCTTGCGGACGAGGCGGAACTCCGAGACCCCGCGCGAGCGGGCGGCGTCGACGTACTCGGAGCCGAGGGTGCCGATGACGTTCGTGCGCACCAGGCGCAGGAAGATGCCGGCCGTGAGGAGGCCGAGGGTCAGGGCGGGCAGCACGGCGTGGCTCAGCACGTTCGTCGTGATGGTGGCGTTGCCGATGCGCAGGGCGTCGATGATGTAGATGCCGGTGGGGTTCTCGATCCGCCCCAGGGCGATGCCCACCCTCGTGTCGGCGCGGCCGCTGAGCGGCAGCCAGCCCAGCCAGACCGAGAAGACGAGCTTGAGCAGCAGGCCCGCGAAGAAGACGGGGGTCGCGTAGGCGAGGATCGCGAGGATGCGCAGCACGGCGTCCGGCCAGCGGTCGCGCACGTAGGCGGCGAGCATGCCGAGCGGGATGCCGATGACGAGGGCGACGATCAGGGCGTAGAAGACGAGCTCGACCGTGGCCGCGCCGTACGTGACGATGACCTCGCTGATCTGGCGGTTGTCGGTCGCGGTCGTGCCGAAGTCGAGGCGGACGATCTGGCCCAGGTACTCGAGGTACTGGACGATGATCGGCCGGTCGTAGCCCGCGGCGTGCAGACGCTCCTGCAGCTGCGCCTCGGTGAGGCGGCCCCCGACGGAGGCGGTGATCGGGTTCCCGACGACCCGCATCAGGAAGAAGACCAGGGTGACCAGGATGAAGACGGTCGGGATGATCAGGAGGGCCCTGACCACGAGGTAGCGGCCGAGGCCGCCGCCGGCGGACTTCCGCCTCTTCTCGGTGGTCGTCGGGGGCGTCGCGGGAGCTGTGGCGCTCCCGGTGAGCACTGTCACGTCACTGTGCCTTTCGTGGTGGTGCGGAGCGGACGCGGGAAGGGGGCGTCCCGCCCGTGGGCGGGACACCCCCTCCGCGTCACGCGGTGTCTCGGTCGGTGCCGACCCGCTCGGGGCGGGTCAGCGGTGCGGCCGTCAGCGGCTCAGGGCGCCGTAGCGGAACTTGAACGACGCGTCCAGCGTGTCGTCGACTCCCTGGATGTCGGAGGCCGAGACGACGACCTGCGTGCCCTGGAGCAGCGGCAGCGTCGGCAGGTCGGCGGCGACCGCGTCCTGGATCTGGCCGATGAGCGCCGTGCGGGCGGTCTCGTCGGACTCGGCGATCTCCTGCGTGAGCAGGCCCTGCACCTCGGCGTCGTCGTAGTGGTTGCCGACGAAGTTGTCCTTCACGAAGAACGGCGACAGGTAGTTGTCGGCGTCCGAGAAGTCGGGGAACCAGCCCAGCTGGTACACGGGGTAGGCGTCCTCGCGGCGCTCGCTCGAGTAGGTGTCCCAGAGGGTCGACTGCAGGTTGACGGTGAAGAGGCCGGTGGCCTCGAGCTGCGTCTTGATCAGCGCGTACTCCTCGTCGCTCGAGGCGCCGTAGTGGTCGGGGCTGTACTGCAGGTCGATCGACACGGGCGTCGAGACACCGGCGGCCGAGAGGGCCTCGGTGGCCTTCGCCACGTCGGCTCCGCCCTCACCGTCGCCGTAGAGCTCCTTGAGGGGCTCGGTCGCGCCGGTCAGGCCGTCGGGGACGACCGAGTAGAGGGGCGTGTAGGTGTCGTTGTAGACGTCCTTGGCGAGGGCAGCGCGGTCGACACTGTCGGCGACGGCCTGGCGGACGGCCAGGGCCTTGGCCGGGTCGGCGTCGGGCTGCGTGGCGCCGAAGGGCTGGGTGTTCAGGTTGAACACCATGTAGCGGATCTCGCCGCCGGGGCCGTTGTGCACCGTCAGCGAGTCGTCCTTCGCAAGGTCGGCGAGGTCGGTCGGGCTGAGGCTGCGGTTGGCGACGTCGACGTCGCCCTCCTGCACGGCGAGCTTGAGGTCGGTCTCCTTGGTGTAGTACGTGGCCGTGATCGAGGAGGCCTTCGGAGCGCCGAGGACGCCGTCGTACGAGTCGTTGGCCTCGTACTGGATCGCCTCGTTCTCCTTGTAGTCGGTGATCGAGTACTGGCCCGAGAAGGCGTCGCCCGAGACGATGTCGGCCGGGGCGGTCAGGCTCGTGGCCGAGAAGACGTCCTCGTCGACGATGGGGCCGGCGGGGCTCGAGAGGATCTGCGGCCAGGTCTGGTCGGCGCCCTTGAGGTGGAAGACGACGGTCGTGTCGTCGGGCGCGTCGGTGCTGTCGAGGTTCGCGAGCAGCGACGAGGGGCCGTTGTCGTCGGCGATGGCGAGCTGGCGGTCGAACGTGAACTTGACGTCGCTCGAGGTGAGCGCGTTGCCGTTCGCGAAGGTCAGGCCGTCCTTGAGGGTGACCGTGTAGGTCGTCGGGTCGGTGAACTCGGCGGAGGCCGCGAGGTCGGGCTCGACGTCGGGGCTGCCGTACGGCGAGTTCATCAGGAAGCCGAAGACCTGGTTCTGCACGGCGAACGAGCCGTTGTCGTACGAGCCGGCCGGGTCGAGCGAGGTGATGACGTCGGTGGTGCCGACGCTGATGCCGTTCAGCGCGTCGTCGGCGGCGTCGCCGCCTCCGGACGCGCAGCCGGCGAGGACGAGGGCGGTGGCGGCGACGCCACCGGTGATCGCGAGGACGCGACGGCCGAGCCTGATGTCGGACGTTGTCATATCCGGTTGCCTCTTTCTCTGGGTACGAGGGGCTCCCGACACCGCTGCTGTGAGGTGCGGCCGTTTCTGGGAGTGCTCATTGGTAACACACGCCCGGCCCCGGGTCGTAGCCCAGGCCGGATCGTTAACAAGACGGCAACGAACCTTGCCACGTGGTCTGGTCGTCTCGAGGTGCGATTCACTCGCTGGTGAGTGCCCGGCGCTCGGCCTCCAGGGCCGCTAGCTCGACCTGGATCTCGCGCCACGCCTGGGGGTCGGTCTTGACATCAGTCCTGAAGGAGCGTCCCATCGCTTCCGACTTTCTCCTGATCAAGTCACGTTCCACGATCGACACGACGATGCCTCTGCAGTACGTCGTGATCTCGCGACCTGGCCGCTCGGGGATCGGCGCAACCGCCAACTCCTTGGCGAGGGCGTCGAATGGTGACGGAGTCTGTCCTAAGACCACGTCCAGCCAGGCTGTGTCTCCGAACCGATCGAGGCTCGCCCCGATGGCGTCTCGCACTACCGCCAGCGAGGTCGTCTCTAGACGCACTGAGACAGCTTGACGCATGAGCTCGAAACCGACCGCGTCGGGGTGCTGCAGCATGGCCATCAACGCGAATGCTTCTGTCGTGGTGGTCAGGTCGCCGGGCAGCGTCATCAGGCTGGGCCCCGCGGGCTCCTCGGGCAGCGGCGGCAGGCTGGTGATGGACTGCCGCCCGTCGGAGACGCTCTTCGGCTGGGCCCGCTCGAGGGCGGCCACGGCACCGGAGGCGCGGCGCGCCTCCTCGACGCTGGTCGCGACCTCCCCCGGGTCGAGCCCCAGCCAGCCCGCGAGCGAGCGGACGTAGCCCTGGGTCATCGACCGGTCGCGGATGCCGGCCACGACGGGAGCCGCGGCGCGCAGGGCGGCGACCCGCCCCTCCACCGTCTCCAGGTCGTGGGCGTCGAGCACGCGGCGGATCATGAACTCGAACATCGGCCGCTTCGTGTCGACGAGGCGGCGGACCGCGTCGTCGCCGCGGTTGAGCCGCAGGTCGCACGGGTCGAGCCCGTCGGGCGCGACGGCCACGAAGGTCTGCGCCGAGAAGCGGCTCTCCTCGGCGAAGGCGCGGGAGGCGGCCCGCTGACCGGCCTCGTCGGGGTCGAAGGTGAAGACGACCTCACCGGCCGTCGACGTGTCGGCCCCGCCGACGTCGCCGAGCATCGGGCGCAGCAACTTGATGTGGTCGACGCCGAACGACGTGCCGCAGGTGGCGACGGCCGTCGTGACGCCCGCGAGGTGGCACGCCATGACGTCGGTGTAGCCCTCGACGATGACGACCTGCTTGCCCTTGGCGATGTCGCGTCGGGCGAGGTCGAGCCCGTAGAGCACCTGCGACTTGTGGTAGACGGGCGTCTCGGGCGTGTTGAGGTACTTCGGGCCCTTGTCGTCGTCGAGCAGGCGGCGCGCGCCGAAGCCGATCGTCGAGCCGGTGACGTCGCGGATCGGCCAGAGCAGACGGCCCCGGAACCTGTCGTAGGGGCTGCGGTCGCCCTGGCTGAGCAGGCCCGCCGTCACGAGCTCCTCGTCGGTGAAGCGCAGGCCCTTGAGGTGCGAGCGGAGGGCGTCGAACGACTTCGGCGCGAAGCCGACCCCGAAGCGCTCGGCGGCTGCCGGGTCGAAGCCCCTCTCGCCGAGGAAGCGTCGGGCCGGGTCGGCGTCGGCCGCCGTGAGGTGCTCGACGAAGAACTCGCGAGCCGCCTCGTTGGCCGCCAGGAGACGCGCCCGGTTGCCGTGGTCGCTCGCCTGACCGCCGTCCTCGTAGTGCAGGGCGAAGCCGATGCGGCCGGCTAGGCGCTCCACCGCCTCCTGGAAGGTGGTGTGGTCCATCTTCATGACGAAGCTGTAGACGTCGCCGTCCTCGCCGCAGCCGAAGCAGTGGTACCGGCCGACCTGCGGCCGCACGTGGAAGCTCGGGCTGCGCTCGTCGTGGAACGGGCAGAGGCCCTTGAGGCTGCCGACGCCGGCGCCCTTGAGCGTGACGTGGTCGCCGACGACGTCGGCGATGTTGGTGCGCGAGCGCACCTCGTCGATGTCGTCCCGCTTGATCAGCCCTGCCACGGATCGATCCTAGGTCGGGGGGCCGACACGGGAGCTGTGCCCCGGAGGCCCGTGTGCACGGGTGCGGTGTCGCTCGGGCGCGTCACCGGGAGCCGACGAGGCGGTCGTGCCAGGCCATGGCGCTCTGGTCGGTCAGCGACGCGACCTGGTCGACGACCACGCGGCGGCGGGCGGCGTCGTCGGAGGCGCTGGCCCAGTCGGCCGCGAAGCCCGCGTCGAGCTCGGAGTCACCCCGCTGCCAGAGGGACTCGGCGAGGGTCGTCAGCACCTCACGCTGACGCTCGTAGATGGGCTGGCGTGCGCCCTGGGTCATCACGAACGCCGCGGTGATCCCCTTCAGCACCGCGATCTCTCCGATGACGTCGGGCGAGATGACCATGCTCGCGCGGAACCGGATGAGCGACTCCTCCGCGTACGACTCCCGGGTCGACTGCGTGGCCGAGCCCGCGAAGCGGCCGATGAGCTGGCTGGTGAGGTTCTTCAGCCGGGCCTGGTCGAGCCGGCCCCCGTCGTACGACCGCAGCCAGAAGGGCTGGCGACGCAGCCGCTCGAACGCCTCCACCAGCTCGTCACGGCTGAGCTCGCCGCCGACCCAGGCGTGCATGGCCGTCACGAGGTCGTCGTGGCCGTCGAGCGAGCCGAGGCTCGAGACGTCGACGTAGCCGTTGACCACGGCGTCCTCGAAGTCGTGCACCGAGTAGGCGATGTCGTCGGAGAGGTCCATCACCTGGGCCTCGATGCAGCGACGGCGGCGAGGTGCCCCGGCGCGCAGCCACTCGAACGCGGCCGTGTCGTCGTCGTAGAAGCCGAACTTCATGCGCCCGCCGGGGTCGGGCACGCCCTGGGCGGCCGGCCACGGGTACTTGCAGCTCGCGTCGAGGCTGGCACGCGTCAGGTTGAGGCCGAAGCTGCGGCCGGTCGCGTCGATGACCTTGGGCTCGATGCGCGTGAGGAGCCGCAGGGTCTGCGCGTTGCCCTCGAAGCCGCCGATGTCGCGCGACCACTCGTTGAGGGCCCGCTCGCCGTTGTGGCCGAAGGGCGGGTGCCCGAGGTCGTGTGCCAGGCACGCCGTGTCGACGACGTCGGGGTCGAGGCCCAGGCTCGTCGCGAGCTCCCGGCCGACCTGCGCGACCTCGAGCGAGTGCGTGAGCCGGTTGCGCGCGAAGTCGAGGCCCGCGGTGGGGCTCAGCACCTGCGTCTTGGCCGCGAGGCGACGGAGCGCGCTGGAGTGCAGCAGCCGAGCGCGGTCGCGGGCGAAGTCGCTGCGTCGGTTCGAGTGCTGCTCGGGCAGCCACCGCTCGGAGTCGGCGGGGTCGTAGGCGACGCTCACGGCGTGCGGGGACGCAGCGGTCACCGGTCACCTCTCGGTTCGGGGCAGGCAGGAAGACGGGCGGAGTCGCGGGCGGGCACGACGGGACGGGTGCGGGCCGGCAGGTGCGGGGCGACGCGGATCGACACGCCTCAGCCGCCGCTGTGGTGCAGCTCGGCCGCGGCCAGCTCGGCCTTGAAGGCGACGTCGAGCTCGCGGCTCTCGAGCCAGCGGTCGGGCAGGGACGGGCGCTTCGGGCTGCCGGCGCGGCCCCGGGGGCCCTCGGCGGCCTCGCCCGGGTACTCCTGCGAGCCGTCGAGGGTCGACAGCAGGTCGTCCATCTGCTGCAGGGACTCGACCGCCGCCAGGCTGGCACGGGTCTCGCCGCCGACGGGGTACCCCTTGAAGTACCAGGCGACGTGCTTGCGGATGTCGCGGCACGCGTGCGGCTCGTCGCCGTCGTAGAACTCGACGAGCAGCTCGGCGTGACGCCGGAAGGCGGCGGCGACCTCGCCGAGCGTGGGCTCGGCCTTGGCGTCCTCGCCGCGGAAGGCCGCCGCGAGGTCGCCGAAGAGCCACGGTCGCCCGAGGCACCCCCGGCCGACGACGACGCCGTCGCAGCCGGTCTCGTCGACCATGCGCAGGGCGTCCGCCGCGGACCAGATGTCGCCGTTGCCCAGCACGGGCACGCTGCTGATGGTCTCCTTCAGGGTGGCGATGGCCGACCAGTCGGCCGTGCCGGAATAGAACTCGGAGGCGGTGCGCGCGTGGAGCGCGATGCTCGCGACGCCCGCGCCCTCGGCCGCTCGGCCGGCCTCGAGGTAGGTCAGGTGGTCGGCGTCGATGCCCTTCCGCATCTTCACCGTGACCGGGACGTCACCGGCGGCGCGCACGGCCCGCTCGACGATCTCGCGGAACAGGCCGAGCTTCCAGGGGAGGGCTGCTCCCCCGCCCCGACGCGTCACCTTCGCCACCGGGCAGCCGAAGTTGAGGTCGATGTGGTCGGCGCGGTCCTCCGCCACGAGCATGGTGACCGCCTCGGCGACGGTGTTGGGCTCGACCCCGTAGAGCTGGATGCTGCGGAGGGTCTCGCTCTCGTGGTGCTGGATGAGCCTCATCGACTCGGGGGTGCGCTCGACCAGCGCACGGCTCGTGATCATCTCGCTCACGTAGAGACCCGCGCCGTACTCGCGGCAGAGGCGGCGGTAGGCGGTGTTCGTGATGCCGGCCATCGGGGCGAGGACGACGGGCGAGGCCACGTCGATCGGTCCGATCGAGAGGCCGGGGGAAGGAAGGGTGGTGGTGGACATCGGTACGATTCTCCCATGAGCGACGAGGGCGCGACAGTCGGGTCGGCAGCGGGTGTGGACGAGTCGGAGGAGCGGGGAGTCGGGGAGGGACGAGGCGACGGTGGCTCCCCCGCAGCTCCCGGCGCCGACCGGGTGTCGGTCGCGGCCGACCGGCTGGGCCTCGCCGTCGAGGTCGTCGAGCGGCCCGCCGCGGAGAGCCTCGAGGAGGCCGCGGCCCTGCTCGGACTCGACGCCTCGTCGGTGGTGAAGAGCCTCGTCGTGAAGCGGCACGACGGGACGTTCCTCTTCGCGCTCGTGCCGGGAGACCGACAGATCTCGTGGAGCAAGCTGCGTTCCGTGGTCGGCGTCAACAAGCTGTCGATGCCCTCGGCCGAGGTGGCCTTCGAGGCCACCGGTTACGAGCGCGGCACGATCACCCCGCTGGGCAGCTCCACGGCGTGGCCGGTGTTCGCCGACGAGCGCGTCCTCGGCCTCCGCGTCGCCCTCGGGGCCGGGGTCCACGGCCGGAGCGCCCTCGTCGACGCCGACGCGCTCGTCGAGGGTCTCTCGGCGACGGTGGCGGACATCAGCGACTGAGCCCGATCCCCGCCGTCGCGAGGTGGACGATGACGGCGGAGGACGCCGTCGTCGTCGGGCACGACGGACGTCGCGTCAGATCTGGCGGCCCTCGTCGAGCGCCTCGACGACGGCCCGGGCGGGCGCCCGACCGCTGGCGGTCGCTGCGTGCACGTCGGCGACGACGGCCGGCAGGAGGCACGATTCCCCTTCGCAGGCGAGCGCGTCGGCGTCGCCCAGCATCGTGAAGGCCGCGTTCATCGGTCGGCCCCGACGGCAGGGGCTGCGGCGGCGACGCGCTCGGCGACGACCTGCTGCAGCGCCCCGAGGAAGGTCTCCGGCGCCTGGGCGCCGCTGATGCCGTACTTGCCCTCGAGGACGAAGAAGGGCACCCCCGAGATGCCGTACGCCTGGGCCTGCCGCTGGTCGTCCCGGACGTCGGCGAGGTGGGCGTCCGACTCGAGGGCCGCCACGACCTCGTCGCGATCGAGCCCGATGTCGGCGGCGAGGTCGGCGAGGTCCTGCACCCGGCCGACGTGCCGCCCCTCCTCGAAGTAGGCCGAGAGGAGGCGCTCCTTCATGTCGAGCTGGCGACCCCGGGCCTTCGCGAAGTGCAGCAGCTGGTGCGCCTTGACGGTGTTGGTGTGCTTCAGGGCGTCGAAGTCGTAGGCGAGCCCGACCTCGGCCGCGATCCCGGCGACGTTGTCGAGCATGCCCTGCACCTGGTCGGCCGGCATGCCCTTGTGCTTCGACAGGAAGTCGATCTCGTCGCCCTCGAAGTCCACCGGGGTGTCGGGCGAGAGCTCGAACGAGTGGTACTCGACGGTGACGTCGCCCTCGAACCTCTCGACCGCGGCCTCGAACTTGCGCTTGCCGATGAAGCACCACGGGCAGGCGATGTCGCTCCACACGTCGACGACGACGGGGTCGCGGGGAGAGGGGACGGTGGAGGCGGGGGTCGAGTCGGTCACGCCTGGAGCCAAGTCCGGCCACGCCCCCGGCATTCCCGGGACAGCCTCCAGGACCGCCCGCCCCGAGCAGCCAGGAGCCGCGGGAGCCCCGGCCCGGGCCGTCGGCCGGGGGCAGGACCGCCGGCGGTGCTGATCATCGCGTCGACGGCGGCCTCGGTCTCGGCCCACCGGTGGCGCACGGCGAGGAAGCTCGCCCGGAGCGGCAGGTACCCGGCCCGGGCCGTCAGGCCGTCCTTCCACCTGTCGCGCTCGAACCGGCCCTCGTGGTGCTCTCGGCCGTCCGTCTCGAGACCGACGAGCCCGTCGACGGTCAGGTCGACCGCCTCCCCCAGGGGGCCCACGACCACCTGCCGAGCCACCCGGCGACCACGGAGGCGGAGGCGGGTGCCCGCCACGCTTTCGAGGATGCTCTGGGCGCCGTCGTCGCTCCAGGCCGCCAGGCCCGCCGCGTCGCTCCGGTGAGCTCCGAGCACGGGCTCGACGTCGACCCGGTCGACCACTGCGGCCCGTCGGGCCCAGTCGGCGAGGGCGACGGCGTCCTCGAACGAGTCGGCCTCGACCACGGCTCGCGCCAGGGCGTCGTGCACGTGGACGACGGCCGTCGCGCCTCGGGCCGACACGGCCGGACCGTCCCACACCACCCTCGTGCCCGGCCGGCGGCGGAGCCGTGACGCCGTGCGGGGCACGGAGACGACGACCTGCGACGGTGGCCGCCAGGCCCAGGCTCCCTGCAGGGCCAGCGCGGACGCCCCCGCGAGGCGGCCCCCGACGCCGACGGCGACGAAGCGCGGATCGGTCGGACTCCACGTCGAGTACCACCCCCGGCGGGGCCGCAGCACTCCCCCGTGGCGGACGGCAGCGGTGAGGTGCCGGTCGGACGCGCCGTGCGCGACCAGGTCGCGCTTGTGCAGCAGTCCCCCGGCGTCGTGCACCAGCTCTCGGATCGTCGTCATGGGCCGATCCTGGTGCTCCGCGAGGGCAGGGTCCCGGCGGCGCCCGCCCTCCCGTGGACAGGGATCCCCCTGCGGCCGCTGGGGAGGACGCGTCCCGCACCGGTGCACCTCCCGCACCGCGCCTCCCGTCCCTCACGCGCTCCCCGCGCCTCCCCCGCACCTGCTCCCCGCGCCTCCCAAGCACGCGCGCCCGCGCCTCCCCCTCTCGCGCTCCCCGCGCCTCCCGTCCCCGCACGCGCTCCCCGAGCCTCCCCCTCTCGCCGTCACGCTGTCTCGCTCTCCCGCTCTCCCCCACCCCACCCGGTCACCCGCCCTCCGTCGGCAACTCCTGCTCCCTGCGGCGTGACGCGCCTCGACGCCCCCGCCGACGACACCCGGCAGGAGTTGCCGACGGCGCCGACGCCGGTCGCACAGCCGGTGACGGCACCGCCTCAGCCCGCGTCGCTCCGGGGCCGGTCGGCAACTCCTGCGCGCTGTCGTGGGCGGAGCCGCCGAGCGCGCCGTGACGACACCCGGCAGGAGTTGCCGACCGCGGCCGAGCCGACGCGGGCAGCCCCCTCCGCCACGCCCGGAGGCCCCCACCGCCCAGGGACCGGTCGGCGACTCCTGCCCGCTGTCGCGGCCCGAGCCGCGGAGCGCGCGCCGGAGACACCGGGCAGGAGTTCCCGACCTCAGCACCAGGGGACACCGGCGGCGAGCGGTGGGGAGACGCCCAGGGTGGGAGGCGGGGGGTCGCTGGCCAGCACCACCAGGCGGAGGCACGGATCAGCGCCCAGCACCACCAGGCGGACGCGGGCGTCAGCGCCCAGCACCACCAGGCGGAGGCGGGGGTCGCTGCCCAGCACCACCAGGCGGAGGCGGGGGCGCGGCGGAGGACCTGCCGCCTCCAGCCCGGCGTCGACGGTCCGGTGCCGGTTGCGCGACGCGGCGGTCGGCTCGTCCTGCACGCTGCACGTGGGAAGGGGCTGGGCCGCGCGGCGTGACAGCGAGCAGGAGTTGCCGACCACGCGCGGAGGACGCGCTGCGGGCCGGGCACGAGGGCGGCGCCATGCACGGACTCCGGTGCCGTCGCGAGCGACGACACCGCGCGTGCAGGCCGCAGGCTCGGACTCAGGGGCGCGTCCCAGGCCAGGACGCGGCACAGGCGCAGACCTGGACGGAGAGAGGGCCCCGACAGCACGCGCTGTCGGGGCCCTCTCGGCGTGCCGGAGGCCTAGGCGCCGAGCAGCTGCTCCGCCAGGTAGCCGCGGAGGGCCGAGAGCGGCATGCGCTCCTGGGCCATCGTGTCGCGCTCGCGCACCGTGACCGCATCGTCGTCGAGGGAGTCGAAGTCGACCGTGACGCAGAACGGCGTGCCGATCTCGTCCTGGCGACGGTAGCGACGCCCGATGGCGCCGGCGTCGTCGAAGTCGATGTTCCAGTACTTGCGGAGGTCGGCAGCCAGGCCCCGGGCGAGCGGCGACAGCTGCTCGTTGCGGCTCAGCGGCAGCACGGCCACCTTGATCGGCGCCAGGCGGCGGTCGAGCTTAAGGACGGTGCGCTTGTCGACGCCGCCCTTCGCGTTCGGCGCTTCGTCCTCCGTGTAGGCGTCGACGAGGAAGGCCATCAGCGAGCGGGTGAGGCCCGCCGCGGGCTCGATGACGTAGGGCGTCCAGCGCTCGTTCTTCGCCTGGTCGAAGTACGACAAGTCCTTGCCGGAGGCGGCGGCGTGCGTCTTGAGGTCGTAGTCGGTGCGGTTCGCGACGCCCTCGAGCTCGCCGAACTCACCGCCCGCGAAGCGGAACCGGTACTCGATGTCGACGGTGCGCTTCGAGTAGTGCGACAGCTTCTCGGCCGCGTGCTCGTAGAGGCGGAGGTTGTCGGGGTCGATGCCGAGGTCGACGTACCACTGGAAGCGCTGGTCGATCCAGTACTGGTGCCACTCTTCGTCGGTGCCGGGCTCGACGAAGAACTCCATCTCCATCTGCTCGAACTCGCGGGTGCGGAAGATGAAGTTGCCGGGCGTGATCTCGTTGCGGAAGCTCTTGCCGATCTGGCCGATGCCGAACGGGGGCTTGATGCGCGACGACTGCAGGATGTTGTCGAAGTTGGTGAAGATGCCCTGGGCCGTCTCGGGGCGCAGGTACGCCATGCCCTGCTCGTTGTCGACCGGGCCGAGGAAGGTCTTCAGCAGGCCGGAGAAGTTCTGCGGCTCCGTCCACGAGCCGGGCTGGCCGGTCTCGGGGTCGCGCACGTCGGCGAGGCCGTTCTCCGGCGGGTGGCCGTGCTTGGCCTCGTACGCCTCGAGCAGGTGGTCGGCGCGGTAGCGCTTGTGGGTGTGCAGCGACTCGACCAGCGGGTCGCTGAAGACCTCGACGTGGCCGGAGGCCTCCCACACCTGACGGGGCAGGATGACCGCCGAGTCGAGCCCGACCACGTCGTCGCGGCCCTGCACCATGGTCTGCCACCACTGGCGCTTGATGTTCTCCTTCAGGGCCACGCCGAGGGGGCCGTAGTCCCACGCCGACCGCGATCCGCCGTAGATCTCTCCCGACTGGAAGACGAACCCTCGGCGCTTGGCCAGGGCGATGACGGAATCGAGACGGTTGGGTGCTGCCACGTGTGATGCTCCAGAGAGTCAGGCCGAGCTGGGTGCCCGGTGGGTCGAGGTACCCGGCAACTCTAGCCGCCGAGGTCGCCACGCCAGGGCCGGGGCCCGGGCCGGCGCCACGTCCGGGGCCCCGGCCGGCGTCAGGGCCGGAGGCCCGGCATCACGTCCGGAGGGCCCGCACGACGGCCTCGACGTCGTCGCCGTCGTTCCAGAGGTGGAAGGCGACGCGCGCCCGCCCCGCACGGCCCGAGACGGTCAGGCCCGCCGCGGTCATCGCCGCGACGTCGCGGGCCTCCGCGTCGGGCCAGGTGACGATCGCCTGCCCCTGCTCGGCGATGCCGAGGCGTCGGCACAGCTCGTCGCCGAGCCCGCTGGCGTGGGTCCAGGCCTCCGCGACGTCGAGCCGGGAGAAGGCGTCGAGGGCGGGCAGGGCGCCGGCCCACGCCTGCCAGGCCGGCGACACGTCGAACGCCCGGGCGTCGCTCGCGAGGTGCATCTCGGGCCCGTAGCAGGACGACCACACGGACTCCCCCGCGTACCACCCGGCCTGGACGGGCCGGAGCTCGGCGAGGGCCCGCGCCGAGAACGTCGCGAGGGCCGCGCCGCGCGGGCTGCAGAGCCATTTGTAGGCGTGGCAGACCGTCACGTCGACGGTCGCGGCGTCGACCGGCAGCACGCCGGCGGCCTGGGTCAGGTCGCAGACGGTGAGGCTGCCGTGCCGGGCCGCCGCCGCCACCACCGCGGCGTGGTCGGCGACCTCCCCCGTGGCCGACTGCACGGCCGACCAGGCCACCACGGCGGTGCGCTCCCCCACGCTCTCCGCGAGCTCGGCCAGCGGCACGCTCCTCACCGTGACGCCCCGGTGCGCCTGCGCCACGAACGGGAACACCATCGAGCTGAAGTCGCCGTCGACGCAGAGCACATCGGCGCCGTCGGGGACGGCCGCGGCGACCACCGACACCATCACCGACGTCTGGGAGCCGATCGCGACGGCCGACGTCGGGACGCCGACCGACCGGGCCCACGCGGCCCGCGACTCCTCGACGATCGCCCCGTAGTCGACGGGCGACCGGCGGCCCGTCCACCAGGCCTCCTGGTCACGCTGCTGCGCCTCCAGCGTCGCGGCCAGCGGCAGCCCCATGGTGCAGGCCGCGAGGTAGCCGGTGCCGCGGGCGAACTGCCCCGCGAGGTCCGCGACGGAGAGCGGGGCGCCGGTCGGGGCCGGGAGGGTGCGGGCGGGTGCGGTCATGCCTCCAGCGTGACGACCCGCCTCCGTCACGACAACCGCCAGCTCTGCTCGTGATCCATAACCCGGGGTTATGGTCGAGCCATGAGCGACGACGTCGACCTGCAGACCCTCCGGGTCGTGAGGGCCCTGGCCGAGACGGGCACCATCACCGCGGCGGCCGCCCGCCTGGGCTACAGCCAGCCCGCCGTCAGCCAGCACCTGCGACGCGCGGAGGCGCGGGTCGGCCACCCGCTCGTCCTGCGGTCGGGCCGCGGGGTCGCCCTCACCGAGGCCGGCCGACGTCTCGCCGAGCACGCCGTGCACGTGCAGGCCGCGCTCGACGCCGCGCGGCAGGAGCTCGACCACCTGGGCGGGGCGACGTCCGGCCGGGTCCGCCTGGCGGGCTTCCCCAGCGCCTCCTCGACCCTCGTGCCCGAGGTCCTCTCCGCCCTGCACCGGAGCCGCCCCGGGCTGCGGGTGGACTTCGTCGAAGCCGAGCCGCCGGAGGCGCTGGCCCTGGTCAGGGACGGCCTCGCCGACGTGGCCCTGGTCTTCGGGCACGCCGGGGCGGGCGTGCCCTCGCCGGCCCCGCTGCCGGACTCCCTGCGGGAGCACCCCGCGTTCGTCGACGAGACCGTGCTCGTGGTGCCGCGCGCGCACGGGTTCCAGCCCGGCGACGACTTCGCCTCGCTCGCGGCGGAGCGCTGGATCGGCGGGTGCCCGCGCTGTCGGGGTCACCTGCTCGCGTCGTGCGCGTCGGCGGGCTTCGAGCCCGAGATCGTGCTCGAGACCGACAACGCCCTCGCGGTGCTCGGGCTCGTCGCGTCGGGGCTCGGCGTCGCCCTCCTGCCGGGGCTCTCGTTGCAGGCCGCGGCGGTGCCGAACGGCGTGCGGGTCGTGCCGCTGCCCCGCGGGATGGCCCGCGTCATCTCCGTGGTCCACCGACGCGGGGCCCGACGGGTGCCGAGCGTGCGGCTGCTGGCCGAGGCCCTGCACGCGGTCGATCCCCCGGTGCACGGGCTCCGGGGCGTCGTGGGGCCCGAGGCCGCTCCGGCCCCCGCCTCCCGCGTCGGCGTCGGGGGCCCCGGCTAGGCTGGCGATCCGCCCGCCGTGCCGCCCGCCCGGCCTCCCGCCCGAGAGGTGCCTGCCCCGTGTCGAGAAGAACCCTCGCCTCCGCCGCCCTGCTCTCCGCGGCCCTCCTGGGGCTGACCGGGTGCTACGCCGACCTCGACACCCTGCGCCCCGCCGACGGCTCGTCCGGGTCGTCGGGGTCCGACCCCGGGCAGGGCTCCTCCGGCGTCCCGCAGCCCCAGGTGACCGGGGCGCCCGGCACCGGCGGCGGCTCGGCCGCCGACGACCTCGTGCCCGGCGGCGCGCTGCTGAACCAGGTCAACTACAAGGACCTCACGATCTACGTCTACGGCGTCGGTGAGCTCACGACCACCGAACCGTCGATCTTCGCGCGGCCGGACGGCACCGACCCCTACCCGGCCGGCACGACGGTCGAGGCGACCGTCTACGTGCTGTCGAACGCCTCGCAGCGCCGGCTCGACCTCACCGACCTCTCGGCCGACTACTCGTCGTACGGCAACGACCTCGCCCAGCAGGACACCTTCGCCGGGCAGGACCTCATCACGAGCCAGGGCTGGTCGACCGAGCTGGCGACGCAGTTCCCCGCCGACGCGACGTCGTGGTACCTGCTGCCCGGCGAACAGGTCGTGTTCGGCAACGCCTGGTTCCACCGTCAGGCCGACGGGCCGTTGACGCTTCAGTTCCTCTGGCCCGCCGAGCGCATCTTCCTCGGGGCCAACGTCCAGTTCTGAGGCTCAGGCGCCCTGGCCGGGAGCGTCGACGGCCCCGCCGAACCGGCGCGCCCGACGGGCGTAGGTGGTGACGGCTCCCCAGAGGTCCTCGCGGGTGAAGTCGGGCCAGAGCGTGTCGAGGAAGACCATCTCGGCGTAGGCCGACTGCCAGAGCAGGAAGTTGCTCGTCCGCTGCTCGCCCGAGCTGCGGACGAAGAGGTCGACGTCGGGCAGGTCGGCCGTGTAGAGGTGCTTCTGGATCAGCTTCTCGCTGACCCCCGACGGCTTGATGCGCCCGGCCGCGACCCCCTCGACGATCTCGCGGACGGCGTCGGCGATCTCGGTGCGGCCGCCGTAGTTGACGCACATCGTGAGGGTCAGCACGTCGTTGTCGCGCGTGAGCTGCTCGGCGAACTGCAGCTCCTTGATGACGGAGCCCCACAGCCGCGGCTTCCGGCCCGCCCAGCGCACCCGGACGCCCCAGGCGTTGAGCTGGTCGCGTCGACGGTGCAGCACCTCGCGGTTGAAGCCCATGAGGAAGCGCACCTCGTCGGGCGAGCGCTTCCAGTTCTCGGTCGAGAAGGCGTAGACGCTGAGGTGCTTGACGCCCAGCTGGATCGCGCCCGCGACGACGTCGAGCAGGCTCGCCTCGCCGGCCTTGTGGCCCTCCACCCTAGTCAGGCCGCGACCGTTGGCCCAGCGGCCGTTGCCGTCCATCACGATGGCGACGTGCTCGGGCACGGCCGCTGCGGGCAGCTCGGGCGGGTAGAGGCCTGTCCAGTCGAGGGGGCGGAAGTCGACGGCGTCACGGTGGGTCTTCTTCACGGGGTCCCTCCGGGGGCGTGCAGGGTCGGGGTGGTCGGATCGACCGCGGGCACGGGCACGGGCACGACGGTGGCCGCGAGTGCTGCCGCCTCGGCCGCGGCCGTCGCGCGGACGCCGGGCGAGAGCTGCGGTCGCCCCGGCTCGCGATCGAGGTGCTGCATCGACCGGAGGCCTCGCTCGAGGTGCCACTGCGTGTAGGCCGCGACGACGCCGCTGGCCTGGTTGCGCGTCGCCTCGCTCGCTGCCTCCGCGGTGGCCCAGTCGCCGGTGAGCAGCGCGGCGAGGAGGCCGAGCGCCTCGCGCGACAGGCGAGGAGCCCCGGGAGGCGCGTGCGAGTCCGCGACGACCCCGCCCAGCTGGACGACGAACGCCGAGTGCGGCCCGGGTGCACCCGTGACGGCGCAGTCCCCGAAGCTCGGTGACCACCCGGCGACGCTGAGGGCCCGGAGGAGGTACGAGTCGAGCGTCAGCTGCGGCGCGTGCTCGTGCCGTGAGAGCGACCGCAGCGCCCCCACCAGCAGGAGGTACTGCTGGAGGCCGGCCTCCGCCTCCGTCAGCTTGTCGGCCGTCTCGACCATGACGCTGCCGGCGGTGTAGCTGGCGTAGTCGCTCGCGATGAGGGCGCCGTACGAGCCGAGGGACTCCGCCTGCTGGACGATGTCGAGCGAGCGGCCCTCGTAGAGCTGCAGGTCGGCGACCATCATCGGCTCGAGCCGGGCCCCGAACTTCGACGCGGTGCGACGGACGCCCTTGGCGACGGCTCGGATCTTGCCGTGCTGGCGGCTGAGCATGGTGACGATGCGGTCGGCCTCACCCAGCTTGTGGGTGCGCAGCACGACGCATTCATCACGGTAGACGGGCACCGACCCATGATCCCACGCGTGGTACAAACGTCGGATGCACGCCACGGCCTTCGCCATCCCCCTCTGGGCTGATCTCCTGGCCGTCGGCGTGGGGAGCCTCCAGGGCGCGATGTTCGCCTCCGAGTTCAAGGACCGCCGCCTCGACCTGCTGGGCGTCGCCATCATCGGCATCGCGACCGGGCTCGGCGGCGGCATCCTCCGCGACGTCCTGCTCGGGCAGGTGCCGCGCATGATGGCGAGCAACTGGTACCTGCTGGTCGCGGTCGCCGCCGCGCTCGTCGGCATGGCGCTGCAGCGCCTCTTCCACCGGCTCGCCAGCGTCATCACGGCCCTCGACGCCCTGACGATCGGGCTCTTCGGCGCGATCGGCTCGACGAAGGCGCTGTCGCTCGGGCTGCCGGAGATCCCGGCGATCTTCGTGGGGGTGATCTCCGCCGTGGGCGGTTCGGTGCTGCGCGACGTGCTCATGAACCTCACGATCGCGATGATGCACGTGGGGTCGCTCTACGCCGTCGCGGCCGCGGGCGGCACCGTGGTGCTCGTCAGCCTCGTCTCCCTCGGCGTGCCCGCGGCGGCCGCCGCCGTGATCGGCACGTCGGTGACGCTGGTGATCCGGCTGCTGGCCGTGCGCTTCGGCTGGACGCTGCCCGAGCAGCGCTCGCTCAGCCGCCTGCCCCGCTGGCGCCGGCCCCGCTGAGCCGTCCCGCGCCTCCTCGCGGTCGCGGGCCGCTGCCCCCGCTCGCGCCGGGCCCCCGCTCGCCGGGCCCCGGGACGGCCCGGTCGGCAACTCCTGCCCCGTGGCGCGCCAGCGGCTCCGGCGTCGCTCGAGACGACGGTGTGCAGGAGTTGCCGACCGCGGGATGCGCGTGACGAGCCGACGAGGCCGGCCAGAGGCCGAGGCTGCGGCTGCGGCTGCAGCTACGGCCACGACAGAGGCCACGGCCTCGAGCCCCGGCCACGGCCACGACTACGGCCACGAGGGCTAGACGGCGGCGAGCTCGCGCGTCTCCGACGTCTGGCGG
The DNA here is from genome assembly GCF_001423665.1 of Frigoribacterium sp. Leaf164. Lineage (NCBI taxonomy): Bacteria > Bacillati > Actinomycetota > Actinomycetes > Micrococcales > Microbacteriaceae > Frigoribacterium > Frigoribacterium sp. Leaf164. The sequence goes on along the minus strand of NZ_LMOX01000001.1, from coordinate 1,137,111 downwards.
ATGGCCCGGTTGACGGCCGAGACGATCGCCTTGAGCGACGCGGTGGAGCTGTCGGCGTCGATCCCGACGCCCCAGAGGCGCGTGCCGTCGACGTCGAGGTCGACGTACGCCGCGGCCTGCGCGTCACCGCTCGCGCTGAGCGTGTGCTCGACGAAGTCGTACAGCTTCACCGAGACGCCCTGCTCGCTGAGCACGGAGAGGAACGCCGCGATCGGACCGGTGCCGCGACCCGTCGTCAGCTGACGCTCGTCGCCGACGCGCAGCTCGACGTCGAGGCTGGTCTCGCCGCTCATGTCGCTCGACGTGCCCGTGCGGGTCAGCTCGAAGCGGCCCCACTTCTCGTCGGCGTCGTCGGCGGGCAGGTACTCGTCCTGGAAGATCGACCAGATGTGCGCGCTCGTCATCTCGCCGCCCTCGGCGTCGGTGCGCGACTGCACGACGCCGCTGAACTCGATCTGCAGCTTGCGGGGCAGGTCGATCGCGTGGTCGGCCTTGAGCAGGTAGGCCACGCCGCCCTTGCCGGACTGCGAGTTGACGCGGATGACGGCCTCGTAGCTGCGGCCGAGGTCCTTCGGGTCGACCGGCAGGTAGGGCACGGCCCACTCGAGCTGGTCGACGTCGACGCCCCGCTCGGCGGCGGTCGCGGCCATCGCCTCGAAGCCCTTCTTGATGGCGTCCTGGTGCGAGCCGGAGAAGGCCGTGTAGACCAGGTCACCCGCCCAGGGGCTGCGCTCGTGGACGGGCAGCTGGTTGCAGTGCTCCGCGGTGCGCTTGACCATGTCGAGGTCGCTGAAGTCGATCTGCGGGTCGATGCCCTGCGTGAACAGGTTGATGCCCAGGGCGACGAGGTCGACGTTGCCCGTCCGCTCGCCGTTGCCGAAGAGGCAGCCCTCGATGCGGTCGGCGCCGGCCAGGTAGCCCAGCTCGGCGGCGGCGATGCCGGTGCCGCGGTCGTTGTGGGGGTGCAGCGACAGGATGACGCTGTCGCGACGCGCCAGGTTGCGGTGCATCCACTCGATCGAGTCGGCGTACACGTTCGGCGTCGCCATCTCGACGGTGGCCGGCAGGTTGATGATCACGGGGCGGTCAGGAGTCGCGTCGAAGGCCTCGATCACCTGGTTGCAGATGTCGCGCGCGAACTCCAGCTCGGTGCCGGTGTAGCTCTCGGGCGAGTACTCGTAGAACACGGTGGTCTCGGGGATCGTCGCCTCGTGCTCGCGGCAGAGCCGGACTCCCTCCAGGGCGATGTCGACGATGCCCTGGCGGTCGGTGCGGAAGACGACGTCACGCTGGAGGACGCTCGTGCTGTTGTACAGGTGGACGATCGCCTGCTTCGCCCCCGCGATCGACTCGTATGTGCGTGCGATGAGGTGCTCCCGCGCCTGCGTCAGCACCTGGATCGTCACATCGTCGGGGATGGCGCCCTCGTCGATGAGGCTGCGCACGAAGTCGAAGTCGGTCTGCGAGGCGCTCGGGAAGCCGACCTCGATCTCCTTGTAGCCCATGCCGACCAGCAGGTCGAACATGATGCGCTTGCGCTCGGGGCTCATCGGGTCGATCAGCGCCTGGTTGCCGTCGCGGAGGTCGACGGCGCACCAGCGCGGGGCCTGCTCGATCCGCTTGGCGGGCCACGTCCTGTCGGGCAGGTCGACGACGATCTGCTCGTGGAACGGGCGGTACTTGTGGATCGGCATGGCCGAGGGCTGCTGTGCGTTCTTCATGGTCTCAGGTCTCTCTCGCCCCGCGAGGGGCTGTCTTCGCGTGTGGGTCGGCCGACGGCGAACTCCGCGACGAGGGAGGCCAGGGTCAGGACTCGTCGCGGCGGCGAAGGAGGAGGAGCACACAGGTGAGCACGTGCCGAGGCTAGCACCGACCCCGACGGCCCGCAGGACCGTGACGACGCAGGCGCCCGGCTACTCCGCCAGCCCGTGCTCGTAGGCGTAGACGACGAGCTGCACCCGGTCGCGCAGCGACAGCTTCGACAGCACGCGGCTGATGTGCGTCTTGACTGTGGCCTCGCTGAGGTACTCCCGCCCGGCGATCTCGGAGTTGCTGAGCCCGCGGGCGGCGAGGTCGAAGATGTCGCGCTCGCGCGTGGTGAGCGTGCCGAACGCGGCGGGCACCGCGGCGGCCCGCGCCGACCGCCCGTCGAAGTGCTCGAAGAGCTCGCGGGTGGCGGAGGCGGCGATGACGGCGTTGCCGGCGTGCACGGTCCGGATGGCCGCGAGCAGGAACTCGGGGTCGGCGTCCTTGAGGACGAACCCGCTGGCCCCGCCCCGGATGGCCCGGGTCGCGGCCTCGTCGAGGTCGAAGGTCGTGAGCACGATGACGCGCGGAGGCTTGCGGGAGGCGGCCTGCGCCTGGGCTAGGACTGCCGTCGTCGCGGCGATGCCGTCCATGACGGGCATGCGGATGTCCATCAGCACCACGTCGGGGCGGGTCGCCGCGACCATGGCGACGCCCTCCTCCCCGTTGCTGGCCTCGCCGACGAACTCGAGGTCGGGCTGCGAGCTGACGAGCATCTTGATGCCGGCCCGGAAGAGGGCCTGGTCGTCGACGAGCGCGACTCGGACGGCGGTGGCGGGCGTGGTGGGGCTCATCGGCGGATTCCTACTTCTTGGGTGAGGGCGAGGGTGGGCACGACGGCGTGCACGACGAAGCGGCCGTCGGCGTCCTGCGTGGTCAGCGAGCCCCCGGCGAGGGTCGCGCGCTCGCGCATCCCGTCGAGGCCGTGCCCGCCGCCGCGTCGGTCGTCTCCGCCGGGGCGGGTGTCGACGGGCTGGGTGGCGGGCCGGACGACGTTCGTGACGACCAGGTGGAGGGCCTCGTACCGCCAGTCGAAGAGGAGGTCGACGGGCGCGCCCGCGGCGCCGTGGCGCAGCACGTTCGTCAGCGACTCCTGCACGATCCGGAAGACCGCGAGCTGCCGGTTGGTGCCCAGCACCTGCGCCTCGCCCTGCACCCGGTGCTCGATGACCAGGCCGGAGGCGCGCATCTGCTCCAGCAGCCGGTCGAGGTCGCCGAGGGCCGGCTGGGGCGCCTCCCCCTGGCTGTGGCGGAGCTGCCCGAGCAGCACGCGGACGTCGCCCAGCGCCTCCCGGGCCGTGGTCGCGATGGTGACGAGGGCGTCGTCGACGGACCCGGCGTCGACCCTGGCCGCGTAGCGGGCGCCGTCGGCCTGGGCGATGACGACGGCCAGGGAGTGCGCGACGACGTCGTGCATGTCGCGGGCGATGCGGTTGCGCTCCTGCTCGACCGCCACGTCGCGCTCGGCCCGGGCGGCCTCCCGCTCGATGCGGGCGACCTCGCCCTCCGCCCGCGCCGTCTCGCGCTCGGCGATGAGCTGCGCCTCACGGCTGAGCCGCTCGGACGACCGTGCCCGCGCCAGGAGGCCGCCCGCCCACGGCAGGCCGAGGAGGGCGAGGAAACCGAGGAAGGTGATGCCCAGCTGGAGCAGGATCCGCACGACGTCCTGCAGGCCGTACACCGTGTAGTCGATGCCGAAGAGCGTGGTCTGCACGCTCGTGACGTAGAAGGTGCCCACGGCGGCCCCGACGACCGTGGAGACGAGCCCCGCCCACTTCGTCGCCTCGGTGCCGTAGGCGGCGACCGTGTAGAGCACCGCGCAGATCGCCAGGTTGCTCACGCCGGGGCTGGTCTGCGAGAGCATCTCGCCGATCGCCACCACCCAGGCGAGCGCGAGCGACGGGCCCGGGGCGAGCCGGCGGACGGCGAGCGTCGCCGTCATGCCCGCGATCACCAGCCCGGCCGCCGTGCCTCCCGCGCTGAGCCCCAGCGCCACGACCCCGAGGACGACCGCGGCCGACACGTCGACGACCACCTGGTAGGGGGCGAGTCGTCGGAAGATCACCGCACCACCGTACGGCCCACGACCCGGCCCCACGACACCGACGGCGTCCCGGACGACGAGAGGACGACGGGGATCATCCTGTGGAGGGACACCGCCCTGGTCAGAAGCCGAGGCGGCCGAGCAGCTTCGGGTCGCGCTGCCAGTCCTTCGCGACCTTGACCCGGATCGACAGGAAGACCTGCTTGCCGACGAGCGGCTCGATCTGTGCACGGGCACGGGCGCCGACCTCGCGGAGGCGAGCGCCGCCTCCCCCGATGACGATGCCCTTCTGGCTGTCGCGCTCGACGAAGAGGTTCGCGTAGATCTCGAGCAGGTCGCGGTCGTCGCGCTCGATCATGTCGTCGATCGTGACGGCCAGCGAGTGGGGCAGCTCGTCCTCCACGCCCTCGAGCGCGGCCTCGCGGATGAACTCGGCGATCCTGTCCTGCACGACCTCCTCCGTGACGGCGTCGGCCGGGTAGAGCGGCTGCGAGACCGGCATCAGCTTGATCAGCTCGGTGGTGAGCACGTCGAGCTGCACGCCCTCGACGGCGGAGAGCGGGATGATCGCCTCCCAGTCGCGCAGCTTGCTCACGGCGAGCAGCTGCTCCGCCAAGGCGGGCCGCGAGATCGTGTCGGTCTTCGTCACGATGGCGACCTTCTTCGCCCGGGGGAAGGCGTCGAGCTGCTCGTTGATGAACTTGTCGCCGGGGCCGATCTTCTCGTCGGCCGGCACGCAGAAACCGATGACGTCGACGTCGCCGAGCGTCGTCTGGACGACGCTGTTGAGGCGTTCGCCGAGGAGGGTGCGCGGGCGGTGCATGCCCGGGGTGTCGACGACGACGAGCTGACCGACCTCGCGGTGGACGATGCCGCGGATGGCGCGGCGCGTCGTCTGCGGCTTCGACGAGGTGATCGCCACCTTCTCGCCGACGAGGGCGTTCGTCAGCGTCGACTTGCCGACGTTCGGGCGGCCGACGAACGAGACGAAGCCCGCGCGGTAGGTGGACCCCGCCGGAGGCGCGGCGGAGGTGCGGTCGGCGTCGTCGGTGTTCGTCATGGTGCTTCTCTCGTCGTGGCGGGTGCGGGGTCGGCCTCGGCGGCCGTCAGGTCGGGACTGCGCTCGACGAGCACGGTCTGGAGGTCGTGCCGGCGGCCCTCGGTCCGGTCGGCGGTCAGCACGAGACCGGACACGGTCACGACCGAGCCCTTCTCGGGCAGCCGGCCGAGGGCCTTGGTGAGGAGGCCGCCGACGGAGTCGACGTCGTCGTCGTCGAGCTCGAGGCCGAACAGGTCGCCGAGCTCGTCGACGGGCATGCGCGCGCTGACGCGGAAGACCCCGGGGCTGACCTCGCGGTGGGCGGCGACAGTACGGTCGTACTCGTCGCTGATGTCTCCGACGAGCTCCTCGATGAGGTCCTCCAGGGTGACGAGCCCGGCGATGCCGCCGTACTCGTCGACGACCATCGCGAGGTGGTTCTTGTCGACCTGCATCTGGCGGAGGGTGTCGTCGGCCTTCTTCGACTCGGGGACGAAGAGGGCGGGGCGGGCGAGCGCCACGACCGGCGCCGAGTCGTCGCCGACGTGCTCGTGCAGGCGCCGGGCGAGGTCGCGCAGGTAGACAACCCCGACGACGTCGTCGCTGTCGCGGCCGACGACCGGCACGCGCGACACGCCCCGGCCGAGGAAGAGGCTCATGGCCGAGCCGACGGTCGCCGTCGCCTCGACGGTCACCATGTCGGTGCGGGGCACCATGACCTCGCGGACGACGGTGTCGCTGAACTCGAAGATCGAGTGGATGAGCTCCCGGTCGTCCTCCTCGAGGACGTCGAGCTCGGTGGCCTCGTCGACCATGCTGAGCAGTTGTTCCTCCGACGAGAAGGACGCGGTGCGCGGCCGCCCCGGGGTGACCCGGTTGCCGACGGCGACAAGGGCGTCGGCCAGGGGGCCGAGCACGAGCCGCAGGGCCCGGACGAGTCCGGCCGTGACGACCACGAGCCCGCGGGCGTGGGCACGGCCGACGCTGCGGGGGCTCGAGCCCACCAGCACGAACGACACGACGGTCATGATCAGCGCCGACAGCAGCAGGGCCAGCCACCACTGGTCGACGGCCGTCGCGAACGAGAGCGTGACGAGCACGGCCGCCGACGTCTCGGCGACGATGCGCATGAAGTTGACGGCGTTGACGTGGGCGCCGACGTCGTCGGCGACGGCGAGCAGCGCCGCCCGGCTGCGCGGGGAGGCCTCGGCCTCCTCGTGCAGGTCGCCCCGGCTGAGGACGCCCAGGGCCGAGTCGACGGCCGCGAGCAGCCCTCCGAGGACGACGAGCACGACGGCCACGATGACGAACACGGTGACCATCACGGCGTCACCGTCTCTCGTCGGCGGCCGCGAAGGCGGCCAGGATCTCGCGCTGCAGCCCGAACATCTCGCGCTCCTCCTCCGGCTCGGCGTGGTCGAAGCCGAGCAGGTGCAGGACGCCGTGGCAGGTGAGCAGCAGCATCTCGTCGAGGGGCGAGTGGCCCGCCGTCGCCGCCTGCGAGACCGCGACCTGCGGGCAGACCACGATGTCGCCGAGCAGACCGGCCGGGGTGGGGTCGTCTTCCGTGCCGGGGCGCAGCTCGTCCATGGGGAAGCTGAGCACGTCGGTCGGGCCCGGCTCGTCCATCCACTGGACGTGCAGCTGCTCCATGGCGGCCTCGTCGACGAGCACGATCGCCAGCTCGGCCTCGGGGTGCACGTGCATCTGGTCGAGGGCGAAGGTCGCGAGCCGCTGCAGCGCGGCCTCGTCGACCTCGATGCTCGACTCGTTGTTGACCTCGATGCTCATCGGCTGCCTCCCGTCGACCGCGACGCCCCGTCGGCGGACGAGGGCCGCGCGGCCGCCGCCTGCTCTTCTCGGTGGGCGCGCTGCGCCTGCCGCTCGGCGTCGTACGTCGTGTACGCGTCGACGATCCGGCCGACGAGGGTGTGCCGGACGACGTCGTCGCTCGTCAGGCGGGCGAAGTGGATGTCGTCGATGCCGTCGAGCACGCGGGTCACGAGCTGGAGCCCGCTCGCGCCGGTCGGCAGGTCGATCTGGGTGACGTCGCCCGTCACGACCATGCGCGAGCCGAAGCCGAGCCGGGTGAGGAACATCTTCATCTGCTCGGGCGTCGTGTTCTGCGCCTCGTCGAGCACGACGAAGGCGTCGTTCAGCGTCCGGCCGCGCATGTAGGCGAGCGGGGCGACCTCGACGGTACCGGCCGCGAGCAGCTTGGGCACGATCTCCGGGTCCATCATCTCGTTGAGCGCGTCGTACAGGGGGCGGAGGTAGGGGTCGATCTTGTCGGTGAGGGTGCCGGGCAGGAAGCCCAGGCGCTCCCCCGCCTCGACGGCGGGGCGCGTGAGGATGATGCGCTGCACCTCGCGCCGCTGCAGGGCCTGGACCGCCTTCGCCATGGCGAGGTAGGTCTTGCCGGTGCCGGCCGGGCCGATGCCGAACGTGATGGTGTGCTGGTCGATCGCCTCGACGTAGCGGGCCTGGCCGAGCGTCTTCGCCCGGACGGACTTGCCGCGGCTCGAGACGATCGGCTGGCCGAAGACGTCCGCGGGCGCGGCCTGCCCGGAGTCGAGCAGCTTCGCGCTGGTCTCGACCTCGGCCGGGACGAGGTCGTGGCCGTTGCGCACCAGAGAGACGAGCTCGTCGACGAGGCCCCGGGCCCGGGCGACCGACGCCGCCGGCCCCTCGAGTCCGACCTCGTTGCCCCGCACGAGCACGCGGACGTCGGGGTACTGCTTCTCGACGGTCTTGAGGAGCCGGTCGTGGGGACCGAGCAGCTGGACCATCGCGACGCCGTCGACGGTGATGTCGACCCGGGTCGCGCCCTCGGCGCGGGCGTCGGAGCCGGTGGACGGAGTGTCGCTAGTGGGCAAGGGTGCCTTCCTGGAGGAGTCCCCCGAGCACGTGGGCGTGCACGTGGAACACGGTCTGGCCGGCCGAGGGGCCGGTGTTGAAGACGAGCCGGAACTCGCCGCGGCCGACCGAGAGGTCGGTGCCGTCGTCGGAGCGGAAGACGGCCGGGTCGGCCGACAGGGCCGAGGCCGTCGCCACGATCTCGGCGAGCAGCGCGGGGTCGCCCGCGGCCAGCTCGGCGACGTCGTGCCACCGCTCGGTCTTGGGGACGACGAGCAGGTGGACGGGAGCCTTGGGCTCGACGTCGCGGAACGCGATGACCCGCTCGTTCTCGAAGACGATGTCGGCCGGGATCTCGCGCGCGACGATGCGGCTGAAGACGGACGGCTGGTCGGAGCCGCCGGGGGCCTGGCTGGTCTGGTCGTCGGACATGCCGCTCATCGTACCGGCGGCCGGTGACACCGGCCCGACGTCGACGACGGGGCCGCCTACCAGCGACCGAGCCGCACGCTGAGGACGGCCAGGGCCGCCGGGCCCGCCGTCGAGGTCCGCAGCACGCTGTCGCCGAGCCTCGCGAGCGTGGCGCCCGCGTCGACGAAGAGGGCGAGCTCGGCGGGCGAGACGCCGCCCTCGGGGCCGACCACCACCGTGACGACCGAGCCCGCGCCTCCCTCGGGCGGGAGGTCGACCGCGGAGAGCGCGAGGTCGGCCGTCGGCTCCAGCACGAGCACGGGGCCGAGCGCCGTGCGGGCCGCGAGCTGCTTCGTCGTCGCGAGGTCGAGGACCTCGGGCGCCCAGGGCCGGATCGCCTGCTTGGTCGCCTCACGGGTGATCGCGCGCCAGCGGCTCGTGCCCTTCGCGACCTTGGCGCCCTCCCAGCGCGACACCGACCGCGACGCCGACCAGGGGACGACCTCGTCGACGCCGAGCTCCGTCGCGGCCTGGACGGCCAGCTCGTCGCGGTCGCCCTTGGCGAGGGCCTGGGCCAGCGCGATCCGGACCCCGGGCCGAGGATGCGCGGTGACGGTCGCCGCCACCAGCGACAGCCGGTCGCCGGTCGCCTCGGTCACCTCGCCCCGCACGACCGTGCCGCGGCCGTCGCCGAGCGTGAGCTGCTCGCCGACCCGCACCCGGCTGACGGTGACGGCGTGCCGTGCCTCGGCGCCGGTGACCGTGACGGTCGAGCCCGCCACCGCCTCCGTCAGGTCGTCGACCAGGTAGAAGTGCGCCACGATCAGAAGTTGAGGAACCGGTCGCGCAGCTTGCCGAACAGGCCCTGCTGGAACTGCGACAGCTCCGGCGCCTGCTCGCGACGGCCGGCGGCGAACTTCTCGATCAGCTCGCGCTCCTTGTGGCTCAGCTTGGTCGGCGTCACCACCTGCACGCCGATCTTGAGGTCGCCGCGGCCCGTGCCGCGGAGCTTCGTGACCCCGCGGTCGCGGACGGTCAGCACGTCGCCGCTCTGGGTGCCCGGCTTGAGCTCGATCTCCACCGCGCCGTCGAGGCCGTCGAGGGTCGTCTCGGTGCCGAGGATCGCGTCGGACATCTGCACCTCGAGCGTCGCCAGCAGGTCGTCGCCGTTGCGGCTGTAGGTCTCGTGGTGGCGGACCTTGACCTCGAGGTACAGGTCGCCGTTCGGGCCGCCGGCCTGGCCGACCTCGCCCTGCCCGGGCAGCTGGAGGCGGAGGCCGGTGTCGACGCCCGCGGGGATGTCGATGGGGATCGTGCGGCGGGCGCGGACGCGGCCCTGGCCCTGGCAGGTCGGGCACGGGTTCGGGATGACGGTGCCGTAGCCGCGGCAGGTGCCGCAGGGGCTGGAGGTCATGACGTTGCCGAGCAGCGAGCGGACCTGACGCTGGATCTGGCCCGAGCCGTGGCAGATGTCGCAGGTCTGGGGCGAGGTGCCGGGCGCGCAGCAGGACCCGGAGCAGGTCTCGCAGAGCACCGCCGTGTCGACCTCGATGTCGCGCTGCGTGCCGAAGACGATCTCTTCCAGGTCGACCTCGAGGCGGAGCAGGGCGTCCTGGCCGCGCTCGCGACGCGACCTCGGCCCCTGGCGCTGACCCCCGCCTCCCCCGCCTCCGAAGAAGGCGTCGAAGATGTCGCCGAAGCCCGCGGCGCCGCCGCCACCGCCGAAGCCGGTCTGGGGGCCGAGGTCGTAGCGCTCCCGCTGCTGGGGGTCGCTGAGGACGTCGTAGGCGTGCGTGACGTCCTTGAACCGCTCGGACGCCTCCGGGCTGGGGTTCACGTCGGGGTGCAGCTCGCGCGCGAGCCTGCGGTACGCCTTCTTGATCTCCTCCGGGGTCGCCGAGCGGTCGACTCCGAGCACGTCGTAATGATCTGCCACTGGTTCTCGTCTGCCTCTGGTGTGCGTCTGCGCTCCGCGGGGGCCGCGGGGCGGATGTCTGGGTGGGATGTCTGCTGGTCGTGTGTCGTGTCTGGGGGTGGAGTCGGTGGTCGGGGCCGCAGGCCGGCGCCGGCCCTCGTCAGCGCTCGGAGAGCAGGGACGAGAGGTAGCGGGCGACCGCCCGGACCGCCGCCATGTTGGTGGAGTAGTCCATGCGCATCGGGCCGAGCACGCCCAGGCGGGCGATCTCGCTGCCCGACGACGAGTAGCCGCTCGCGAGGACGGACGCCTGCGAGAGCCCGAACGACTCGTTCTCGCGGCCGATGCTGGCGGCGACGTCGACGGCGTCGAGCTGCATCTCGCCGAAGAGCCGGAGCAGCGCCACCTGCTCCTCGATGGCCTCGAGGACGGGGTAGAGGTTGCCGCTGAAGTCGTCGCCGATGCGGACGAGGTTCGCCGCGCCCGCCATGACCAGGCGGTCCTGGCGGCCGGTGGCGAGCTGCTCGACGAGGCTCGCCACGAGGAGCCCGACGGTGGCCGCGCGCTCGGGCGGGTGCTGCGCCGGCAGGTCGGCCAGCGCCGTCGCGGCGGCGCTCAGGGCAGCCCCGCCGACGAGGGCGTTGAGCGAGGAGCGCAGCTCGCCGAGGAAGGACTCGTCGACCGGCGCGGGGAGCTCCACGACCCGCTGCTCGACCTGGCCCGTGTCGGTGATGAGCACCGTCATGACCCGGCGCTCGGCGAGGCTGACGAGCTCGACGTGGCGGACGCGGGCCCGGGAGAAGGAGGGGTACTGGACGAGGGCGACCTGGTTCGTCAGCTGGCTGAGCAGGCGGACGGTGCGGCCGAGGACCTCGTCGAGGTCGGTGGAGTCGCCGAGGAAGGTCTCGATCGCCTGGCGCTGCGCGGCGCTGAGCGGTCGGAGGTCGGCGAGCTGGTCGACGAAGAGGCGGTACCCCTTGTCGGTGGGGACGCGGCCGCTCGAGGTGTGCGGGGCCGCGATGAGCTCCTCCTCCTCGAGGAGGGCCATGTCGTTGCGGATCGTCGCGGCGGAGACGCCGAACTGGTGCCGCTCGACGATGGACTTCGAGCCCACGGGCTCGCGGGAGGCGACGTAGTCGTGCACGATGACGCGCAGCACCTCGAGCCCTCGTTCCGAGACCACCGCACACCTCCTCATCGCACCACGGGCCCGCTGCGCCCCGAGGGCGTCGACACGGACCGGCTGGCACTCGCCGTACCAGACTGCCAATGCTACGCCACCGGCCTGGCGGCACCTACTCGCGCCGCGCCTCCCTGTCCTATGCTCGGCGTGACGGACACCGGACCGCGCGGTCCGGTCGACGCCCTCGGGCACCGGCCCCTCCGGGGCGGGAGGCCGTCACCTCCGACCACGACGAACCAGGTGAGCAGATGACCGACACCCCGCCCGCAGAGCCGCACGACCCCTACGCGAAGCAGCCCGGCCAGGGCGGCCCGGCCGGCCAGCCCGGCCCGCCGCCGTACGGCCAGCAGGCACCCGGCCAGCAGGCGCCGCAGGGCGGCCCGCAGCCCTACGGCCAGCAGCAGCCCTGGGGGCAGCAGGCCCCGGGCGGCGGTGCCGGCTACCAGCAGGCCGGCCAGCCCCTCCGCCCCGAGGACGAGAAGCTCTGGTCGACGCTGATCCACGTCGGCGGGATCCTGTTCGGGTTCATCCCGGCGCTCGTCGGCTACCTCGTGCTGAAGGACCGCGGTCCGTTCATCCGGGAGCACACGCGTCAGGCGCTCAACTTCCAGATCACGATGACGATCGCGAGCGTGGTCGGTGCCCTGCTCTGGATCGTGCTCGTCGGCTACCTGATCTCGGCCGCCGTCGCCATCGTCATCCTCGTCTTCAGCATCCTCGCGGCCCTGGCCGCGAACAAGGGCGAGTACTACAAGTACCCGCTGACGATCGAGTTCATCAAGGCGTAGCCCGCCGAGGCGACGGCGTCGCCGCACCCACCGAGGCGCGTCTCCCCCGGGGAGGCGCGCCTCGCGTCACGCCGGGAGCAGCCGGCTGACGACGGCGTCGGCCATCAGGCGCCCGGTGCGCGTCAGCTCGACACGGCCTGCTAGGGCGGCGCGGCCGTCGATCCAGCCGTCCGCGATGAGCCCGGCGACCGCCGCCCGGCCCGTCGCGTCGAGGTCGCTCGTCGGCAGGCCGTCCCGGGTGCGGACGGCGAGCAGCACGCGCTCGACCCGGCGCGTCTCGTCGTCGAGGGTCTCCCGCCCCGCCCCGGGCGACTCCCCCGCGGTCATCCGCTGGGCGTAGGCGGCCGGGTGCTTGACGTTCCACCAGCGGACGCCGCCCACGTGGCTGTGCGCACCGGGCCCGACGCCCCACCAGTCCTGGCCCGTCCAGTACGACAGGTTGTGGCGCGACCGGTGCTCGACGCCCCTCGACCAGTTGCTCACCTCGTACCAGTCGTAGCCGGCCTCGGCCAGGCGGGCGTCGGCCAGCTCGTACATGTCGGCGGCCGTGTCGTCGTCGGGCTGCGCGACCTCGCCGCGACGGATCTGCCGGGCGAGCTTCGTGCCGTCCTCGACGATCAGGGCGTAGGCCGAGAGGTGGTCGGGCTCCTGCGCGAGCGCGACGTCGAGCGACCGCGTCCAGTCGTCGAGGGTCTCGCCCGGCGTGCCGTAGATGAGGTCGAGGCTGACGTCGAGGCCGGCCTCCCGCGCCCAGGCCACGACGAGCGGGATCCGCTCGGGGTCGTGGGTGCGCTCGAGCGTCGCCAGCACGCTCGGCACGGCCGACTGCATGCCGAAGCTGACCCGGGTGAAGCCGGCGGCCGCGAGGGCGCGCAGGTACTCCGCGTCGACGCTGTCCGGGTTGGCCTCCGTCGTGACCTCGGCCCCCGCCTCCAGCCCCCAGGTGTCGACCACGGCGCGCAGCATCGTCGCGAGGTCGGTGTGCGGCAGCATCGTCGGGGTGCCGCCGCCGAAGAACACGGTGGAGGCGCGGCGCGGCGGCAGGCCCGCCCGCTCGAGCACACGGCCGGCCTGGGCGACCTCGGCCACCGCCTGCGAGGCGTAGTCGTCTCGACGGGCCCCGCGCAGCTCGTCGCCCGTGTAGGTGTTGAAGTCGCAGTAGCCGCAGCGGACACGGCAGAACGGGACGTGGAGGTAGACGCCGAGGTCGCGGTCGGCGACGCCCTCGACCACGGAGGCGGGCAGGGCTCCGTCGGCGGGGGCCGGGTCGGCGACGGGGAGGGCTCCGGGCACCGTCAGTGGCCCGGACGCACGTCGCGGACCTCGTCGGGACCGTGACGGCGCGACTCCTCGTCGTCCGCCGCGGCCTCGGCGGCGGCCGCGAGGTCGACGTCGTCGACGCTCGGCACGGTCTCGCTCGCGTCGCCGGTCTCGTCGTTCTGGCTCAGGGCCTGGAGGTAGCGCTTCGTGTAGAGGGTCTGCGTGCGCTTCATGAACGGCGACACGAGGCGCCAGCGCCACGTGCTCGGGCGCGAGAAGGCACGGATCGTCAGCCACACCGAGCCGTCGTCGGTCTGGTCGACGATCCAGCTCTCTTCTCCGCTCTCGGGGTGGCCCTCGAGCGTGCCGTAGGCGAAGCCCTTGCGCTTCGGCTCGTCGACGACGTAGACGACCCGCACCGGCGCCTCCACCTGGCGGCCCCAGGCAGAGATGACGAGCGTCGCGGTCGTGCCGGCCGTGAGGAAGGGCGTGCCGTCGGGCGCGTAGCGCGACTCGTCGGGGCGCTCCTCGCTCCAGTGCGCCGGGTCGACCGGCTCGCCCGACTCGTCGAACGTCACCGGCACGTAGCCGGTGTCGTCGGCGGGCGGCACGTCGTCGACGCGCACCGTGATGCCGCTGCGCTCCTGGATCTTCCAGGTCAGGGCGGCGATGCAGGCCGCCTCGAAGCGCGCGTCGCCGTGGCCCACCCGGGTGCGGTACTCGACCGGGGTGAAGCCGACCGGCGGGTACTGCATCAGGTCGGCGGCCTGGGTGGCCCCGACCTCGCCGTAGGTGGTCCGGGTCTCGGTGTGGGTGGCTCGGCGCATGGGGCTACTTCTTGTCCTTCTTCTCCGTGTCGCCGGAGAGGGCGGCGATGAACGCCTCCTGGGGGACCTCCACGCGACCGATGGTCTTCATGCGCTTCTTGCCCTCCTTCTGCTTCTCGAGCAGCTTGCGCTTGCGGGTGATGTCGCCGCCGTAGCACTTGGCGAGGACGTCCTTGCGCATCGCGCGGATGCTCTCGCGCGCGATGATCCGCGCGCCGATCGCGGCCTGGATGGGCACCTCGAACTGCTGGCGCGGGATGAGCTCGCGGAGGCGCCCGGTCATCAGCACGCCGTAGGCGTACGCCTTGTCGCGGTGGACGATGGCGCTGAAGGCGTCGACCTGCTCGCCCTGCAGCAGGATGTCGACCTTGACCAGGTCGGCCTCCTGCTCGCCGGTGGGCTCGTAGTCGAGGCTCGCGTAGCCGGCCGTCTTCGACTTGAGGCTGTCGAAGAAGTCGAAGACGATCTCGCCGAGCGGCATCGCGTAGCGGATCTCGACGCGGTCCTCGCCGAGGTACTCCATGCCGAGCAGCGACCCGCGGCGCTGCTGGCACAGCTCCATGATCACGCCGACGTAGTCCTTCGGGGCGAGGATGGCGGCCTTCACCATCGGCTCGCGGACGCTGGCGATCTTGCCGCCGGGGAACTCGCTGGGGTTGGTCACGGTGACGGTCTTGCCGTCCTCCGCCGTGACCTCGTAGACCACGCTCGGCGCCGTCGTGATCAGGTCGAGGCCGAACTCGCGCTCGAGCCGCTCGGTGATGATCTCGAGGTGCAGCAGGCCGAGGAACCCGCAGCGGAAGCCGAAGCCGAGGGCCACCGACGTCTCGGGCTCGTAGACCAGCGCCGCGTCGGAGAGCTTCAGCTTGTCGAGCGCCTCACGGAGGTCGGGGTAGTCGCTGCCGTCGATCGGGTACAGGCCCGAGAACACCATCGGGAGCGGCTCGGTGTAGCCCGGCAGCGCCTCGGTGGCCGGCTTCGCGTGGGTCGTGACGGTGTCGCCGACCTTCGACTGCCGGACGTCCTTCACGCCGGTGATGAGGTACCCGACCTCGCCGACGCTGAGCCCCGCGCTCGGCACCGGCTCCGGCGACGAGACGCCGATCTCGAGGATCTCGTGCGTCGACTTCGTCGACATCATCTGCACCTTCTCGCGAGGGTGCAGCGTGCCGTCGATCATCCGGATGTAGGTGACGACGCCGCGGTAGCTGTCGTAGACCGAGTCGAAGATCATCGCTCGCGGCGGCGCGTCGGCGACGCCGACCGGCGACGGGATGCGGTCGACCACGCGGTCGAGGAGCTCCTCGACGCCCATGCCGGTCTTGCCGCTGACGCGGAGGACGTCGGCGGGGTCGCCGCCGATCAGGCTCGCGAGCTCGGCCGCGTACTTGTCGGGGTCGGCCGCGGGCAGGTCGATCTTGTTGAGCACCGGGATGATCTCGAGGTCGTTCTCGAGCGCCAGGTAGAGGTTCGCCAGCGTCTGGGCCTCGATGCCCTGCGCGGCGTCGACGAGGAGGATCGCGCCCTCGCAGGCGGCGAGCGATCGGGAGACCTCGTAGCTGAAGTCGACGTGCCCGGGGGTGTCGATCATGTTCAGCGCGTAGGTCGCCCCGTCGCGCTCCCACGGCATGCGGACGGCCTGGCTCTTGATCGTGATGCCGCGCTCGCGCTCGATGTCCATGCGGTCGAGGTACTGGGCGCGCATGGCGCGGCTCTCGACGACGCCGGTGATGCCGAGCATGCGGTCGGCCAGCGTCGACTTGCCGTGGTCGATGTGCGCGATGATGCAGAAGTTGCGGAGTTGCTCGGGCGCGGTCTGGGCCGGCTCGAGTGCTCGGAGTGCTTGGGGGCTCACACGGTCCTCTGGGGTGGCGGGCGGGGGTCCGAGCATTCTCCCACGCCGGCGACGCGGCGAGGGCCCGGCAGCGCCGACCCGCGCCCCCGGCGGGTCGGCCCGGGCCGCCTAGCCGAGGCCGCCGAGGAGGTGCGCGACGCCGAGCGGGACGCCCACGGCCAGGCCGAGGCCCAGCACGATCGCCGCGCCCGCGAGCATGACGGCGTTGGCGACGATGCCGATCGTCGAGAACGTGCGCGCCTCGGGCTCGCGACGGCGCGCGAGGACGCCGAGCACGAGGCCGACGATCGGCACGACGAGGGTGAAGCCCGCGGCGACGGAGACCAGGCCGAGCACGAGGCTCGTGATGCTGAGGGGCGCGGAGGCGGCGGCGGGGGCGGCGACGGAGGGGGACGGGGCGGGGGCGGTGGTGGTCGAGGTCATGCACCGAGCCTAGGAAAATCGACCCGCGACTCCTCGGGGGCTGACCCCCGGAAACGGCCGGGGGCCCGCCCTCGCCCGGGGTGCCTGAGACGCAGGACGGGGTGCCGAAGACACCGGACGGGTCAGCCGAGTGACGCGACGCTCAGTCGGACGACACGACGGAGGCGCGGCCGAGCGGGCGTCGCGGGTCGCCGGGAGCGGGCAGCGCGGCCAGGCCCCGCGTGATCACCTCGGGCGACGAGGCGAGGCAGACGCGGATCCAGCCCTCGCCGGAGCGGCCGAACGCGCTGCCCGGCGCGACGGCGACGCGGTGCTGGAACAAGAGGTCCTCCGCCCAGGCGGCGACGTCGCCCTGCGAGGCGTGGCCGACGTCGATCCAGAGGTAGAAGGCGCCCTGCGGGTCGAGGTAGCGGATGCCCCGCTCGTCGAGCAGGCCCTTCGCCAGCTCGAGGTTGCTGCGGTAGTGCTCGCGGGCCTCGGAGACCGGCGAGTGGTCGCCGAGCACGGCCGCGAGGGCCGCCAGCTGGTCGGGCTCGGCGACGCAGCTGATCGCGGCCTCCTGCACCGTGCGCATCGTGTCGGCGAGGCCGCGCGGCGTCACGAGGTAGCCGACCCGGACCCCGGTCATCGCGTACGTCTTGCTCGTCGAGAAGACGCTGAAGACGCGGTCGTCGGCGTCGAGGCTCGCGAGGCTGACGTGGGGCGTGCCGTAGGTGAAGTACTCGTAGACCTCGTCGCTGATCACCCAGAGGTCGTGGCGCGCCGCGAAGTCGAGGAGCGACTGGAGCACCTCCCGCTCGTAGACGACGCCGAGGGGGTTCGACGGCGAGTTGACGATGATCACCCGGGTGCGCGGCGTGACGAGCTTCTCGAGGTCGTCGACGTGCGGCACGAAGCCGCGCTGGGGCGACAGCGCGTAGGGCACGGGGACGGCGTCGAGCATCCGCGCGTTCATCGTGAAGGTCGTGTAGCCGGGGTCGGGCACGAGGACCTCGTCGCCCGCGGCCAGCAGCAGGCCCATCGTCTGGTGCAGGGCCTGCGTGGCGCCGACCGTCACCCAGACCTGCTCGACGTCGACGTGGACGTCGTTCTCGCGCGCGAGCTTCGCCACGAGGGCCTCGCGGAGCGCGGGGACGCCGCCGTTCGGCGTGTAGTTCGTGCGGTCGTCGGCCCAGGCGCGCCTCGCCGCGTCGGCGACGTGGTGCGGCACGGGCACGTCGGGCTCCCCCACGACGAGCATCGCGACGTCGTCCAGCTTCGCCGCGATCTCGAAGATCCGTCGGATGCCGGAGGTGGGGACGGACGCGACGTGCGGGGCGAGCGAAGGCATGCTGAACGGTACTACGGGCGACACGCCGCGCCTCCGGCCCCTCGGTCGTTGAGGATGACGGACGCGACTGGTAACGTTGCCTGTTGGCTTGCGCGTTACGTCTGAACTGACGGAACGCGATCCCAGCCGTGAGCCGCTCCGGTGGCAGCACCGGCGGCAGCCCGGGCAGGACGCACCGTCCTCCGGTCGGCTGGCGCATCACTCGTCCAGACACAGAAACCAAGGAAGTAGCGAACGTGGCAAACATCAAGTCGCAGATCAAGCGCATCGGCACCAACAAGAAGGCCCAGGACCGCAACAAGGCCGTCAAGAGCGAGCTCAAGACCGCGATCCGCGCCACGCGCGAGGCCATCGTCTCGGGCGACAAGGACAAGGCCACCAGCACCCTCGCCCTCGCGGCGAAGAAGCTCGACAAGGCCGCCAGCAAGGGCGTCATCCACAAGAACCAGGCCGCGAACCGCAAGTCGGCCATCGCCAAGCAGGTCAGCGCTCTCTGAGCCGACCCCCGGTGAGGCGTCGCTGACGCAGCATCCCCGACGACCTGGTCGTCGACGACGAAGGCCCCGTCTCCTCGGAGACGGGGCCTTCGTCGTGCCCGCGGCCGGCGGCCGCGGCTGCGGGCGGGCCCTGTCGGCAACTCCTGCGGGATGCCCGCCGGAGCGGCCCCC
>NZ_LMOX01000001.1:1118580-1118652 GCF_001423665.1 Frigoribacterium sp. Leaf164 | reverse complement strand
GGCCGAACCGGCACCGCGCCTCCCCCGCGGCCCGTCGGCAACTCCGGCGGCCTGCGCGCCGGAACGGCCCCT
>NZ_LMOX01000001.1:1118327-1118420 GCF_001423665.1 Frigoribacterium sp. Leaf164 | reverse complement strand
GGCCGAACCGGCACCGCGCCTCCCCCGCGGCCCGTCGGCAACTCCGGCGGCCTGCGCGCCGGAGCGGCCCCCACGCCGCTCCCGCGACACGGT
>NZ_LMOX01000001.1:1090539-1118292 GCF_001423665.1 Frigoribacterium sp. Leaf164 | reverse complement strand
CGCACGCTCCACGGCGACGAGCGTCCGCGGCACGGCCGAACCGGCACCGCGCCTCCCCCGCGGACCGTCGACAACTCCTGCTGCGTCGTCGCCGGAGCGGCCCCCACCCGGCTCGCGCGACCAGGAGCAGGAGGTGCCGACGCACGTCGTGCTCCGCCGAGCGTGCTGGGCAGGGACGGTACGGGCACCGCGCCTCCCCCGCGGACCGTCGCCAACTCCTGCGACGTGCTCGCCGGGGCGGGCGACCCGCCGCGCGCGCGACCGTGAGCAGGAGTTGCCGACCGTTGCGGGCGCGCGACGGACGGAGGGAGGGCCCGTCTTCGGGCGGGCGCGAGGGCGCGGAGCGGGGCGGCCCGAAGAGTCGCGGGGCGGGGCGGGGACCGGGGAGGCGCGGGTCAGAAGGCCGGGGAGTCGCGGGGTGGGGCGGCCCGGGGAGGCGCGGGGTGGGGCGGCCCGGGGAGGCGCGGGTCAGCGGGAGAGGAAGTCGCGGGGCCGGGCGGGGACCGGGGAGGCGCGGGGCGGCGGGCGAGGAAGTCGCGGGGCCGGGCGGGGGCCGGGGAGGCGCGGGTCAGCGGGCGAGGGAGGCGCGGGGCGGGGGCCGGGGAGGCGCGGGTCAGCGGGCGAGGGAGCCGCGGGTGGCGACGGCGGTCACCATGCGCTCGAGGGCGTAGATCGCGTCGCGCTCGGCGCCCTTGACGGCGGCGTCGGTCTCGGCGATGAGCTCGATGCACCGCCCGAGGCCGTCCTCGCTCCAGCCACGCACGTCGCGCTGCGCCCGCTCGACCTGCCACGGCGCCATGCCGAAGCGCGAGGCCAGCTGGCCCGACGGCCCGTACGAGCCCTGCACCTTCGCCATCGTGCGGACCTTCATCGCGAACGCGGCCACCACGGGCACCGGATCCGCCCCGGACGACAGCGCGTGCCGGAGGAGCACCAGGGCCTCGCCCTGCCGACCCGCGATCGCCATGTCGGCCACCTTGAAGGCGTTCGTCTCGACACGGCCGGCGTAGTACTTCTCGACCGTCGCCTCCGTGATCTCGTCCGCCGCGTCGGAGATCAGCTGCTGGCACGCGCTGGCCAGCTCGGCGAGGTCGTCGTTGAAAGCCGTCACGAGGGCACGGAGGGCCACCGACGTGACCCGACGACGCTCGGCCCGGAACTCGGCGGCGGCGAAGTCGAGCTTCTCGGTCTCTTTCTTGAGCTCGGCGCAGACGACCTCGAAGCCGCCGCCGAGCCCGGAACGGAGCGCGTCGAGGAGCTTCTTGCCCCTCACGCCGCCGCCGTGCCGGAGCACGAGGTACGTGTCGTCGGCGGGCGACTCGAGGTACCGGAGGGTCTCGGTGAGGAACGCGTCGGTGCACTTCTCGACGGAGGAGACCCGGATGAGGCGCGGCTCGGCGAACAGGGAGGGGCTCGCGAGCGAGATGAGCTCGCCCGGCTGGTAGTGGTCGGCCTCGAGGTCGTTGACCTCGAGGCTCGGATCCTCCGCCGTGAGCTGGTCGCGCAGCTGCCTGACGGCCCGGTCGGCGAGGAACTGCTCCGGCCCGCTCACGAGCACGACGGGGGCCGGTCGGATCTGGTGCCACGCGACCTGGTCGACGCTGACCGACGCCTTCTTGACGGTCTTGCCGGTCGTCTTCGCGGCCACGGTCCTCCTCCAGGTGCGGCCGCCCCGGGCAGCCGGTGACCAGCGTAACGGACCCCTCCGTCACCCACGACGCCGCCGCCAGAGGCGCAGCTCCGCCGCGGCGCCGTCGTCACGGGGTGCTCCGCGGACGGTCACCGCTGCGTCGCCGTCGAGGTCGGTGCGGGCGACGACGGCCCCGCCGACGAGCGCGAGGGCGTCGTCGGTCGGGTGCCCGTAGCCGTTCTCCCTCCCGACGCCGATCATGGCCACCCGGGCCGGAGCGCGACGGTAGAGCTCCGCGTGCTGGTCGGCGGAGCCGTGGTGCGACACCTTGACCACGTCGACCGGCCCCGCGGCCTCCTCGCCGGCCGGAGTCGACAGGAGCCTCCGCTGGGCGGCCTCGCCGAGGTCGCCCAGCGCGAGCAGCGACGCGCAGCCGGTGACGCACCCGGCCGTCGGGCGCCACGCGGTGACGACGCTGGCGTCGTTGCCCGAGGCCTCGGGGTCGACCGGCCAGAGCACCGACCAGGCCAGGTCGCCGAGCACCCCGCGGGCGCCGGCCGTCACGGGGACGACCTCGGCGCCTCCCGCCCGGAGGACGTCGAGCACGGCGACGTCGGCCGGCCGCCCCGGGGCACCGACGAGCACCGAGCCGACGCTGCCCGCCACCACCTCGACCGCCCCGACGTGGTCCGTGTCGAAGTGGGTGAGGACGAGCAGGTCGACCTCCTCGATCCCGAAACGGTGCAGGCAGCCGGCCAGCGCCTCCTCGTCGTCGCCCACGTCGATCAGGGCCACGCGCCCGGCGCTCCGGACGAGCACGGCGTCGCCCTGACCGACGTCGCACTGGACGACCACCCAGTCGTCGGGCACGCCCGCGCGCTCCCCGAGGCGGGCGCCCACGGCCGCGCCGGCCGGAACCACGAGGGCCGCCACGAGCGCGACGCCGAGCAGCCGTCGGGCCCGCAGCCCGCGCGGCGTCAGGACGACGGCCGCCACCAGTGCGGACGCGACGACCAGCACGGCCACGCCCGCCGGCCCGTCGGACCACTCGAGACGAGCCCCCGGCCACGCCGCGACGGTGCGGGCGACCGCGCCGACCCAGCTCGCCGGCACCCACGCCACGCGTGCGACGAGCTCGGCCAGGCCGGGCGCCCACGGTGCCGTCACGCAGACCAGGAGGCCGGCCACGGTGGCGACGGGAGCCGCGGGCTCGGCCAGCACGTTCGCCACGACCCCGTGCACCGGGAGGCTCGGCTCGAGCAGCAGCAGTACGGGCTGACACGCGAGCTGAGCCGCCGCCGGGACCGCGAGCCCCAACGCGATCGGCGTGGGCAGCACGCGGGCGAGCTCGGCCGCCAGCGGTCGCGCCAGCACGACGAGCCCCGCCGTGGCCAGGACGGACAGGGCGAAGCCGACGTCGCGCGCCAGCCAGGGGTCGGCGAGGAGCAGCCCCGTCACGGCCAGGGCGACGACCGGGAGGCCCGACACGGGCCGGGCGGCGGCGAGGTGGACCAGCACCACGAGCGCCATGACCGTGGCCCTCAGGATGCTCGCGTCGGGCGTCACCAGCACGAGGAAGGCCAGCAGGACGACGCAGGAGACCCCGATGCGGACGACGCGGGGCACCCGGAGCGCCCCGCCCACGAGCATCACGAGCGCGACGAGGACGGCGCAGTTCGAGCCCGACACGGCGGTCAGGTGGGTCAGCGAGGCCGTCTCCATCACCTCCCGCAGGTCGTCGGGCACCGCCGACGTGTCGCCCAGCGCGAGGCCGGGCAGCAGGGCGCCGCCGTCGCCGGGCAGCTCGGCCACGGCGTCGCGGAAGGCCCCCCGGAGCCCGTTCGCCACCGCCTCGACGCCCTCCGCCTCGGTTCCGGCCCGCAGCGGCCCCCGCGACGCCGCCGCCCACGGGTGCGGATCGCCGCGCTCCACGGGCAGCACCGAGACGCGGACCCGGACGGCCTGGCCGATCTCCACGGCCGGCCCCGAGACCCGGGGCCCCAGCAGGAACAGCGAGGAGTCGCCTCGCCAGACCGCCCGACCGCCCACCTCGACGAGGCCCACGTCGAGCTCCGCGGTAGTGCTGCCCGGGACGATCCGGGCCGTCGCGGTGCCCTCGATCGTCACTACCCTGCCCTGCAGGTCGAGGACGGCGGGCGGCCATCGGGCGTCCGCCCGCGCCGCGGCCGCACCGAGCAGGAGACCCGCCAGCCCCGCCGTCACGAGCACGAGGGCCGCGACGGGGGACGTGCGTGAGACCCGCGGCCTCGAGGCGGAGCCTGACCGGGCCGGCGGCCCGGCTGACGCTCCGGCGGACGCCCCACCCGACGGGCCGACGCCCCGGCCGCCCCTCCCCGCGACGGCGGCCACCGCCCCGGCCGCCAGCAGGACCACCGCGAGGCCCGCCAGCACGACCAGCTGCCGCCCCGCCGACCACGGCAGCGCGACGACGAGCACCGCCCAGGCCACGCCCGCCGGGACCGCCAGGCGGACGTCGACGGGCGGAGCCGCCCCGCCGTCGCCGACGGTCACACCGTCACCAGCGGCCGGAGCGACTCGAGGGTCTTCTCGCCGATGCCCGGCACCTCGAGCAGGTCGTCCACGGACCGGAACCCGCCCGAGTCCTCCCGCCACTCGACGATGGCGGCCGAGGTCGCCGGGCCGACCCCGGGCAGCGCCTGGAGAGCCGTGGCGTCGGCGCGGTTCAGGTCGACCAGGCCGCCGCCCGCGCCGCCCCCCGCACCCGACGCCCCGCCCCCGCCGGCAGCGCCCCCGCCGCCACCGCTCGCCCCGCCCCCGACGGCACCGCCCGCACCGCTCCCGTCCACGACCTCGCCCACCCCCGGCACCCGCAGCTGCTCGCCGTCGACCACCGGCCGGGCGAGGTTGACCCCCGCCTCGTCCGCCCCCTCCGCGAAGCCCCCGGCCGCGGCGACGACGTCGACGACGCGGGCTCCCGCCGGCACCTCGTAGAGGCCGGGGCGGGCGACGTGGCCGTGCACGTGGACGAACACCGACCCCGCGGTGCCCGACCCGGCCCCCGCGCCGGTCGCCGCCGCTCCCGCCTCGTCGTCGAACGGGCCGCCCGGCGACGACGCCGTCGTGATCGCGGTCTCGCCCGCGCCTCCCCCTGCTCCCCCTCCCGTGGCCACCGCCGTGGCGACGACCGACCCCACGGCGAGCACCAGCAGCACCACGACGGCCGCGCCGAGGCCGAGGCGCCAGCGCGGGCCGCCCGGCCTCGCCGGGTCGGGCGCGCTGCGGAAGGTGACGACCATCCCGTGACGCTAGGTGCCGCCGTGGTGCCCCCGACGACGACGACGGCCGCCCTGGGGAGCCAGGGCGGCCGTCGGTGACCGGGGAGGGACGGAGGGGCCCTACTTCACGGCGATCGCCACGAGGCGGGGCGCCCGGACGACCACGTTCACGATCTCCTTCTCGCCGACGGCGCGCTGCACCGCGGCGGAGTCGCGGGCCAGGGCCTCGAGCTCCTCCGAGCTGATCTTCGGCGAGACCTCGAGGCGGTCGCGCACCTTGCCGTTCACCTGCACGACGGCCGTGACGCTGGTCTCGACGAGCAGGGTCGGGTCGGCCTTGCGCCACCCGGCCGAGGCGACCGAGACGCCGTCGTGCCCCAGCTTCTCCCACATCTCGCTGGCGGTGTACGGGGCGAAGAGCGACAGGGCCAGGGCCACCGTCTCGGTCGCCTCGCGCACCGCGGGGTCGGCCGCGCCCGCACCCGAGTCGATCGTCTTGCGCACCGCGTTGACGAGCTCCATCAGGCGCGCGACGACGACGTTGAACTTGAACGCCTCCGTCAGCCCGGGCGCCTCGGCGAGGAACCGGTGCGTCTGGCGGCGCAGGGCCTGGTCGCCGTCGGCCCAGACCGCGTCGACCGGGCTGGCGACGTCGGACGAGAGGCGGAAAGCGCGGGCGAGGAACTTCGCCGACCCGGCCGGCGAGACGTCGGCCCAGTCGATGTCGTCCTCCGGCGGGCCGGCGAAGGCCATCGTGAGGCGGATGGCGTCGACGCCGTGCTTCTCGACCTCCTCCGACAGGGTGACGAGGTTGCCCTTGCTCTTGCTCATCTTCGCGCCGTCCTGCAGCACCATGCCCTGGTTGAGCAGCGCGCTGAAGGGCTCGGTGAAGTCGACGTAGCCGAGGTCGAAGAGCACCTTGGTGATGAAGCGGGCGTAGAGCAGGTGCAGGATGGCGTGCTCGACGCCGCCCACGTACTGGTCGACCGGCGCCCAGCGGTTGACGACGGCGGGGTCGAAGGCCTTCTCGGCGTCGTTCGGGCTGAGGAAGCGCAGGAAGTACCACGAGCTGTCGACGAAGGTGTCCATCGTGTCGGCGTCGCGCCGGGCCGGCGTGCCGTCGACCGGGTTCGGCACGGTCACCCAGTCGGTGGCGGCGCCGAGCGGCGAGCTGCCCTTCGGCTTGAGGTCGAGGCCCTCGGTCGACGGCAGCAGCACGGGCAGCTGGTCCTCCGGCACCGGCACCTCGGTGCCGTCGGCGGCGTGGACGATCGGGATGGGCGTGCCCCAGAAGCGCTGGCGCGAGATCAGCCAGTCACGCAGACGGTAGGTCTTCGCGGCCTTCCCGGCGCCCTTCTCCTCGAGCAGCTCGACGACGCGCTTGATCGCGTTCGACTTGCTGAGGCCGGTCAGCGGGCCCGAGTTCATGAGGCGGCCGTCGCCCGTCAGGGCCACGCCGGTCTTCGCGGGGTCGAGCTCGGGCAGGTCCTCCGGCAGGATCGCTTGGCCGTCCTCGTCGAGCTCGAGCTTCGGGATCACGCCCGTCACGGGGGCGTTCGTGTCGACGACGACCCGGACGGGCAGGTCGAACTTGCGAGCGAAGTCGAGGTCGCGCTGGTCGTGCGCGGGCACGGCCATCACCGCGCCGTGGCCGTAGTCGGCGAGCACGTAGTCGGCGGCCCAGACGGGCATCGGGGCGCCGGTGAGCGGGTTGACCGCGACGCGGCCGAGGGGCACGCCGGTCTTGGGCCGGTCGGCCGTCTGGCGCTCGATCTCGGTCGACTTCTGCACCTGCACCAGGTACTCCGCGAAGGCGGCCTTGACGTCGTCGGTGGCCTCGGCCACGAGCTCGGCGGCGAGGTCGCTGTCGGGCGCGACGACCATGAAGGTCGCCCCGTAGAGGGTGTCGGGGCGCGTCGTGAAGACCGTGACGCGCTCGTCGCGGCCCTCGATCTCGAAGTGCACGTCGGCGCCGATCGACCGGCCGATCCAGTTGCGCTGCATGTTCAGCACCTTGGTCGGCCAGCGGCCCTCGAGCTGGTTGAGGTCGTCGAGCAGGCGGTCGGCGTACTCGGTGATGCCGAAGTACCACTGCGTCAGCTTCTTCTTGACGACGACGGCGCCCGAGCGCTCGGAGGTGCCGTCGGCGAGCACCTGCTCGTTGGCGAGGACGGTCTGGTCGACCGGGTCCCAGTTGACCCAGCTGTCCTTCCGGTAGGCGAGCCCCTTCTCGTACATCTTGAGGAACAGCCACTGGTTCCACTTGTAGTACTCGGGGTCGCTCGTGTGGAGGACGCGGTCCCAGTCGAAGGAGGGGGCGTAGAGCTTCATGCTCTGCGCCTGCTGGGCGATGTTGGCGTAGGTCCACTCGCGCGGGTCGACGCCGCGCTTGATGGCGGCGTTCTCGGCGGGCAGGCCGAAGCTGTCCCAGCCGATGGGGTGGAGCACGTTGAAGCCCTGCTGGCGCCAGTAGCGCGCGATCACGTCGCCGAGCGCGTAGCCCTCCGCGTGGCCCATGTGGAGGTCGCCCGACGGGTACGGGAACATGTCGAGGATGTACTTGCGCGGGCGCTTGTCGTCGGGGTCGACCGCGAAGGGCTTCGCGACCTCCCACACCTGCTGCCACTTGCGCTGCAGGCGCGCGACGTCGTACTCGCGCTCCTCGGCGGGGGTGTTGTCGTGCTCGTGTGCCACGGGACTCTCATTCGCTCACGGGGTGGAGGCGACCGGCGGACGGCACGACGAGGTGCGGGCACGCGGCGGCCCGTCGTCCAGGGTAGCGGCCCGCCGCACGTGGTCCGCACGGGGCGCCGACCGCACCGGGGCAGGTCACGAGGAGGCGCCTCCCGCGGGGACCCCCAGCGCGCGCAGCAGCGCGGTCGCCTTCCAGGCCACCTCCGCCAGCTCCTCCCGCGGCACCGACGACGACGTCACTCCCCCGCCGACCCCGACGGTCGCCCCGCCGTCGGTGACCACGACCGAGCGGATGGCCATCGCCCAGGAGGCGCTGCCGTCGAGGCCGAGCACGCCGACGGCGCCGGAGTAGACGCCGCGGGGCGCGCCCTCCCCCTCGGCGAGCAGCTCGACGGCGCGTCGCTTCGGGGCACCCGTCATCGAGCCCGCGGGGAAGGTCGCCTCGAGCGCGTCCAGCGCCCCGAGGCCCGGGGCGAGCCGGGCCGTGACCGTGCTGACCAGCTGGTGCACGGCCGGGTAGGAGCGCACGGCGAACAGCTCGTCGACGACGACGCTGCCGAGGCGGGCGACGCGGGTGAGGTCGTTGCGCACCAGGTCGACGATCATCAGGTTCTCGGCGAGCTCCTTCTCGCTCGTCGCGAGCTCCGCGGCGAGGGCCGCGTCGGCGACCGGGTCGGCGGAGCGCGGCCGGGTGCCCTTGATGGGCGACGAGCTCACGACACCGCCCCGCGAGACCTCGAGGAACGACTCGGGCGAGGCGCCCGCGACGGCGGTCCCGCCGATGCGGACGAACGACGACCGCGGCGACGGCGACGACCGACGGAGGCGGCGGTAGGTCTCGAAGGCGTCCACCGGCCCCGCGACCTCGTACGACGTCGTCGGGCAGAGCACGTACGCGTCGCCCGCCGCGATGGCGGCCTGGCAGCGCGCGACGAGGGCGAGGTACTCGTCGTCGCCGTGACGGCGGCGGACGGCACCGGGGCCGCGCCGCGCCTCCGGCTCCCCGGGCTCGCCGAGCGGGGCGACGCCGGGCCAGGCCACGGCCACCGACCGCGCCCAGTCGTCGGCCGCGAGGGCGACCAGCTCGACCTCGCGGGCGGCGTGGTCGAAGACGAGGGCGCGGTCGGTGCGGAGAAGGGCGACGTCGGGAGGCGCGGCCTCGTCGACGGGGAGGCCCGCGGTCACCGACGGCGGGCTCCCGCGCCCCGGCCCGACGGTCGCGTCGCGGTCGAGCAGCCACGTCCCCGCCCCGTAGCCGAGCCAGCCGGCCCAGCCGAGCGGCGCGGCGTCGTCACGGCCGTCGGCGAGGTCGTCGCGGAGCAGGGCCCAGAGCCGACCGAGTTCGCCGTGCCGCGCGGACGCGGTGACCCGGTCGCCCCACAGCAGGACGGACCGGCCGGTGACGGCCCCGTGCCCGGCGTCGAGCCACACGACGTCGCCGTCGGGGGCGAGGGCAGCGACGACGGCCTCCGGGTCGGCCCAGGGCAGGGGGCGGCGGAGGACCGTCGGGCGCATGGACCGAGTGTAGGAGCCCGGGGCGCCCGGAGGTCGGGCCAGCCCCCGTCCGACGCTTAGCCTGGGGGGCATGAGCCTCGCGACGACCCTCCGCTGGCACGACGGACGACTCGTGGACGACGAGGTCGGCGAGGGGGGCGGCGAGGGGGGCGGCGGAGACGGTCACGCCCCCCGTGACGCCGGTGCCTCGGAGGCGCGCCGCGGCCCGACCCGCGTGGCCGACTCCTGGCTCGTCGTCGACGGTGCCGTCCGGGCCCTCGACGTGCACCGCGACCGCTTCGCCGGCTCCGTCCGGGAGGCCGCGCCGGGGCTCGACGTCGACGGCTTCTGGTCGGCCGCCGTCGCGGCCCTGCCCCGCGAGGGCCGGTGGTTCCCGCGCGCGGAGCTGCTCGGCGACGACCTCCGCCTGCAGCTCCGGCCGGCCCCGGAGACGCGACGGTCGGTCGTGCTGGCCACCGCCTCCTCCGACCCCCGCACCGAGCCGCTCGTGAAGGGGCCGGACCTGGAGGCGCTGGGCGCGCTGCGCCGGGAGGTCGCGACCCGCGGCGCCGAGGAGGCCGTGCTGCTCGACGCCGACGGCTGGGTCGTCGAGGGCGCGTGGAGCTCTCTGCTCTGGTGGCGCGGCGACGCCCTCTGCATGCCCGCGGACGACCTCCCGAGGCTGCCCGGCGTCACGGTGCGGACGGTGCTCACCCTCGCGGCCGTGCTCGGCGTCGACGTGCTGCACGAGCGGGTGACGCCGGAGCAGCTCGACGGCTTCGAGATCTGGTCGCTGAGCGCCCTGCACGGCGTGCGGATAGCCACGCGGTGGGTCGACGGCCCGACGACGGCCGAGGAGCCCGGCCGCCTCGCGACCTGGCAGCGACGGCTCGACGCGCTGCGCCGACCGCTGCCGGCCGCCTGACCACCTCACCGCCTGACCGCCTCACCGCACCGCCTCACCGCACCGCCTGACCGCGCAGGCCCGCCTGGCCGCGACGACGCCGGCACCCGGCGAGGGGCCGGGCAGCCCGCGACCCCGCGTCAGCCGACCTCGCGCAGCACGCCCCCCTCGACGCGCACCCGGCGGGTGACCAGGGCCGCGGGCACGGGGACGTGCGAGATCAGCACCACCGTGGTGCCGTCGTCGCGCGCCGCCTCGAGGAGGTCGGTCACGAGGCGGTCGGCCAGCTCGGCGTCGAGGCCGGCCGTCGGCTCGTCGAGCACGAGCACGGGGAAGCCGCGGAGCAGGGCGCGGGCGAGCGAGAGCCGCTGGGCCTGCCCGCCGGAGACGAGCGCCCCGCGCTCCCCCGGGCGGGCGTCGAGGCCGCCCCGCTCTCGGACCCAGTTGCCGAGGTCGACCCGGTCGAGCACGGCCAGCAGGTCGTCGTCGGTCGCGGTGTCGCGCGCGAAGAGGAGGTTCTGCCGGATCGACTCGTCGAAGAGCCACGGCGACTGCTCGATCAGGCCGACCGTGCCCCGCACGCGCTCCGCGCCGAGCGACCGGACCGACGTGCCGCCGACCTCGTACCGGCCGCGGTGCTCGAGGAAGCGCACGAGGACGGCCGCGAGCGTGCTCTTGCCGGCCCCGCTCGGGCCCTCGACGACGACGCGGTCGCCGGCGCGGACCTCGAGCGTCGCGTCGACGAGGGAGTCGGCCGCGGCGCCGGGCCAGCGCGCCGAGACGTGCTCCAGGCTGAGCACCGGCAGGTCGGCCGGGAGGGCGGCCGGGCCGTCGCCCCCGACGCGCTCGTCGCCCTCGACCTCGACCTCCACCTGGTCCAGCTCGTCGACCACGACCTCCCCCGGCGCGACGAGCGGGGCGGCCGACTCGACCCGGGCCCCGCTGGCGCGCACGCGACGCCACGCGACCACCGCGGTCGGCACGGCCCCGACGACCTCGAGCACGGCGATCGGCACGAGGGCGACCAGCGCGAAGGCGGGCCCGCGCAGCACGCCCGCGGTGACGTCGCCCGCGGTCGCGAGCACCACGCCGACCACCGTGGCGCCGGAGACGAGCGACAGGAGCGCCGCCACGAGCCCCGCGGTGGTGGCACGCCGTCGGGAGGCGCGGCGCAGGTCGTCGTCGAGGGCGGCGACCCGGCGCAGCTGGCCCTCGAGCGCGTCGAACGCGACGAGCACGTCGAGCGACTGGACCGTGTCGAGCACGGCGCCGGAGAGGGCGCCGCGGCGGGCGGCCAGCGCGGACTCCGTGCCCGTCGCGAGCCGGTCGGCGAGCACGACGCCGACGACGAGCGCGACGACGAGGCCCCCGGCCAGCACCAGCGCCGCGCGGGGCGAGACGACCGCGACGCCCACGACGGCGGCGACCCCGGTCACGCCGGAGACGACGAGGGGCTGGACGACCCGGAGCGGCAGGTCCTGGAGGGCGTCGACGTCGGAGACGACCCGGGCGAGCAGGTCGCCGCGGTCGGTGCGGCCGAGCCCGGCCGGCGCGACGCGCGACAGCCTGCGGTAGAGCTCGGTGCGGACGACCGCCAGCTGACGGAACGACGCGTCGTGGCTGGAGAGCCGCTCGAGGTAGCGGAAGGCCGCCCGCGCGAGGGCGAAGGCCCGCACCCCGACCATGGCCATCGTGAGGTAGAGGATGGGCGGCTGCTCGGCCGCCCGCGTGATGAGGTACGCGGAGGCGGCGAGCAGGGCGACGGCCGAGAGCGCGCTGAGCGAGCCGGCCGCGATGCCCGGGGCCGAGCGCCGGAGCGGAGGCTGCGCTGTGCGGAGGAGGGACGGGCCGGGGGCGACGCCGGTGCGGGTGACGGTCATGCGAGCCGCTCCTCGGAGGCCGTGGCCGGGGCGGTGGCGGGGGCGAGCACGACGACGTCGTCCGCCGCGTCGCGCAGGGCCGCGCGGTGCGTCACGACCACGACGGCGACTCCGCGGGCCGCCGCGCGCCGGAGCCCCGAGACGACGGCGGCCTCGGTGACCGCGTCGAGGGCTGACGACGGCTCGTCGACGAGCAGCAGCCGGGCACCGCGACGCTCGACCCGGTACAGCGCCCGGGCGAGGGCGACCCGCTGGGCCTGCCCGCCCGAGAGGCCGCCGCCGCCCGCGCCGAGCACGAGGCCCGGGTCGACGTCGGGCGCCCCCGCGGCGCGGAGGGCGGCCGCCACCGCGGGCGGGTCGACCTCGTCGCCCAGGGCCACGTTCTCGGCCACGGTGCCCGAGACGAGGCCGGCGCGCTGGCCCGACCAGGCGACGTCGCCGACGACGCAGCCGCGGTCGGCGTCGCGCCAGCGGACCTCGCCGCCGTGGGGCGCCTCCCCCCCGACCGCCGCGAGCAGGGTCGACTTGCCGACGCCGCTCGGCCCGGTGACGGCGGTGACCCGGCCCGTCTCCGCGACGAACGACGTGGGGGCCAGCGAGACGACGCCGCCGCGCTCGACCGACACCCCCGAGACGACGAGGGCGTCGCCTGGCTCGACGGGGTCGGCCGTCGCACGCGCGGGCGTCGGGCCGGCCGACGACGTCCGGCCGCCGACCGGCCCCTCCTCCAGGACGGCGAACACGCCCTCGGCCGCCGCGACGCCGTCGGAGGCCGCGTGGAACGCCGCCCCCACCTGACGGAGCGGCAGGAACGCCTCGGGCGCCAGCAGCAGCACGAACAGCCCGACCGACAGGGCGAGCGACCCGTCGACCAGCCGGATGCCGACCGAGACCGCCACGAGGGCGACCGACAGCGACGCCGCGAGCTCGAGGGCGAAGCCGCTGAGGAACGAGACGCGCAGCACGGCCATGGTGTGCCGCCGGTGGTCGTCCGTGAGCCGCCCGATCCGCTCGACCTGTCGACGCTCCCGGCCGAAGACCTTGAGGGTGGAGAGCCCCTCCACCGCGTCGAGGAAGGAGGCGGCGAGGGCCTGCAGGCGCTCCCACTGGCGATCCTGGGCGGCCCGGGTCGTCCAGCCGATCAGCACCATGAAGAGCGGGATGAGCGGCAGCGTCACCAGCACGATCACCGCGGACAGCCAGTCGCCGACCAGCATCACCCCGACGATCAGCGGCGTCGCGAGGGCGGTGAGGACGAGCTGGGGCAGGTAGCGGGAGAAGTACTCGTCGAGGGCGTCGAGGCCGGGGCCGACGAGGGTCGTGAGACGGGCCGAGCCCCGCTCGGCGACCCACTCGCGGCCGCGCGCGGACACCGCCGCGAGGACCCGCGCCCGGAGCTGGCTCTTGACCGTCGCCGCGGTGCGGGCGGCCACGGCCTCGAGCGCCCACGACGTGGCCGACCGCGCGACGACGGAGAGGGCGAGCACGACGAGCGCGTCGCCGGTCGCGCCCGCCCCGGCGCCCTCGACGACGCTCACGACCGCGCGGGTGGCGCCCCAGGCGACCCCGACGACGCTCACGGTCTGCAGCACGCCCAGCAGGGCCCCGAGCACGAGGAACGCCCGGGCGGCGGAGGCGTACCGCAGGAGGCGCGGATCGAGAGGCTTCACGGCCCTCCCGTCAGTGCGCCGCGACGGGGATCGCGGCCCGCGTCACGCGCTTACGGAAGATCCAGTACGTGAAGCCCTGGTAGGCGAGGATGAGCGGCACGAAGACGAGCGCTACCCAGCTCATGACGGTGAGTGTGTAGGTCGAGCTCGCCGCGTTGGCGATGGTGAGGCTGTTGGCCGGGTCGTTGCTCGCGGGCATCACCGCGGGGAAGAGCGCCGCGAACAGGCTGACGACGGCGAGGCCGATCGTCACGGCCATCGTGGCGAACGCGACGCCCTCGCGGCCGCGGAGGTTCGCGACGAACGAGGCCACCAGCGTGCCGGCCGCCGCGACGGAGAGGACCGTCGACGCCAGCGTGCCGTGCATCAGCGACGTGATCGCGAGGAAGCCCGCGGCGACCACGATCGTCGCCGCGCCCGACCGGACGGCGAGCCGACGGGCGCGCTCCCGGATCTCGCCGTCGGTCTTCAGCGAGACGAAGACGACGCCGTGGGTGAAGAAGAGCAGCAGGGTCGTGAGCCCGCCGAGCAGGGCGTAGGGGTTCAGCAGGTCGAGGAAGGTGCCCGTGTAGTTGAAGCCGGCGTCGAGCGGCACGCCCCGGACGACGTTGGCGAACGCCACGCCCCAGAGGAAGGCGGGCACGGCCGAGCCCACCGTGATCATGAGGTCGAAGCGGCGCTTCCACCGCGCCTCCGGCCGCTGGTGGCGGTACTCGAACGAGACCCCGCGGGCGATGAGCGCGAGCAGGATGAGCAGGAGGGCCAGGTAGAAGCCGCTGAACATCGTCGCGTACCACTCGGGGAAGGCCGCGAAGAGCGCGGCCCCGGCCACGATGACCCAGGTCTCGTTGAGGTCCCAGACCGGGCCGATGGTGTTGATCAGGACGCGGCGGTCGGTGTCGTCACGGCCCAGGAAGGGCAGCGACATGCCGACGCCGAAGTCGAACCCGTCGAGCACGAAGTAGCCGACGAAGAGGAAGGCGATGATGCCGAACCAGAGGGTGGGGAGGTCCATGTCAGAGTGCGCCTTCCATCAGTAGACGGTCGCTTCGTGGGTGACGGCGCCGGTCTCGGCGTCGACCGCGGGGGGCCCGGCCGGGCCCTTCTGGGCGGCGCGGAGGATGAGCCGGAACTCGACCACCGCGAGGGTCCCGTAGATGGCCGTGAAGGCGAGCAGGGAGATCAGCACCTCGAGTCCCGTGACGTTCGGCGAGACGCCGTCGGCCGTCTTGAGCAGGCCGAACACGAGCCAGGGCTGGCGGCCCATCTCGGTGAAGACCCAGCCGACGACCATGGCCAGGAGCGGCAGCGGGAAGGTCCACACCGCGGCCCGCCAGACCCAGCGGTTCTCGGGCAGGCGCCCCCGGCGCGTGACCCAGAGGCCGACGACCGAGACCATGACCGCGACCATGCCGAGGCCCATCATCCAGCGGAACGACCAGTAGGTGACCCAGATGATCGGGGTGTAGTCGCCCGGGCCGTAGAGCTGCACGTACTGGGCCTGGAGGTCGTTGATGCCCTCGACGGTGCCGTCGAGGGTGTGGGTGGAGAGGAACGAGAGCAGGTACGGCACGCGCACGCTGAACAGCTCGTGGACACCGTCGGGCGTGCCGAGCGTGAAGATCGAGAAGGAGGCGTCGGCCCCCGTCGAGGTCTTGTACAGGGCCTCGGCCGCCGCCATCTTCATCGGCTGCGTCTCGACCATGGCGAGGCCGAGCTGGTCGCCCGTCAGCACGGTCAGGCCGCCGGCGACGACCATCGTCCAGAGGCCGAAGCGCAGCGCGGGGCGCATGGTCTCGAGGTTCTGGCCACGGCTCAGGTGCCAGCTGGCCACCGCGACGATGACGGCGGCGGAGACCATGAAGCAGGCGAAGATCGTGTGCGGGAAGGCCGCCAGGGCCACCTTGTTGGTCAGCACCGCGACGATGTCGGTGAGCTCGGCCCGGCCCTTCTCCTCGTTGATGTCGAAGCCGACGGGGTTCTGCATGAACGCGTTGGCCGCGATGATGAAGTACGCCGACAGGACGCTCCCGACCGTCGCGCCCCAGATGCTCGCGAGGTGGAGCTTCGCGGGCACCTTGTCCCAGCCGAAGATCCAGACGCCGATGAAGGTCGCCTCGAGGAAGAACGCCAGGAGGCCCTCGAGCGCGAGGGGCGCTCCGAAGACGTCGCCGACGAAGCGGGAGTAGTCGGACCAGTTCATGCCGAACTGGAACTCCTGGACGATGCCGGTCACGACGCCCATGGCGAAGTTGATCAGGAAGATCTTGCCGAAGAACTGCGTCAGCTGGAGGTAGTGCACCCGGCCGGTGCGCACCCACGCGGTCTGGAAGACAGCGACGGTGAAGGCCATGCCGATCGTGAGCGGCACGAACAGGAAGTGGTAGATGGTCGTGAGGCCGAACTGCCAGCGGGAGAGCAGCAGCGGATCGAGCAGCTCGGTCATGAGCGGCCCGGCCCGCGGGTGGTGAGGGTCGAGAGCACTGTCGTCTTCTTCCTCGAGGGGGACGGAGGGCGTCACGTCGGCGGGACGATCTCAGCGTAGGACGATCTTTAGACAACACCTGTTGCTTAGAGGGGCGGCCGCCTCACGGCTGCCTGTGAATAGGATCGGCCGGGTGAACGACGTGCTGACCGGCCTCCTCGACCTCGTGCAGTCGGTCGACCCGCTCCTCCGGACGCTCCTCGCGGGGCTCGCGATGGTGCTCGAGACCTCCGTGCTGCTCGGCCTCGTCGTGCCCGGCGACACCGTCGCCATCGTGTCGGCGACCGCCGTCGCGTCACCGCTCGAGGGGGTGCTGCTCGTCGCCGCGCTCGTGGTCGGCTCGCTGGTGGGCGAGAGCGTGGGCTTCGCGCTCGGCCGGCACTTCGGCCCCGCCATCCGGCACAGCCGGCTCGGCCGGAGGCTCGGCGAGGCGAACTGGGCCCGTGCCGAGGCCTACCTGGCGCGGCGGGGCGGCATCGCCGTCTTCATCTCCCGCTTCTTGCCCGTGCTGCACTCGCTGATCCCCCTCACGGTGGGCACGAGCCCGATGCGCTACCGGACCTTCCTCACCTGGACGACCCCCGCCTGCCTGCTCTGGGCCACGGCGTACGTGTCGGTCGGCGCGGCGGCCGCCGGGAGCTACCGCGAGCTCGCCGACCAGCTGCACCAGGCCGGCTACGTCTTCGTCGGCATCGTCGCCGCGTTCCTGGTGCTCGTGCTGGTGGTGAAGAAGGTCGTCCACCGGCGGGAGGCGCGGCACATGGGGCAGCACGGTGACGGTCGCCCCCCGGAGGACGACGGCCGCCCGTGAGCCGAGACGCCCGCCCCCGGCGCGCGCACCCGGGCCTGCCCCGGCACGACGGAGGGGCCGGGCGCTGTGCGCGCCCGGCCCCTCCGGTGGTGTGGACCGACGATCAGCCGATGAGGTCCTTCGACGTCAGGTAGTCCTTCGCGATGGTGGCCGACGACTCCTGGTCGGTCTGGCTCTTCGCGTTGAGCTCCTGCAGGTCCTTCGCCGACAGGGCGGCGTCGACGGCGTCGATGATGTCCTGCGCGCCCTGGTCGACCTTGTCGGAGACGATCGGCACCACGTTCTGCGGCAGGATCATGTTCTCCGGGTCGTCGAGGGTGACCAGGTCGTTCTCGGCGATCAGCGGGCTGGCCGTGTAGACGTCGGCGAGCTGGACGCTGCCGTCGAGGAGGGCCTTGACCGTGAGGGGACCGCCTCCGTCGTCGATCGGGGTCGAGGTGACGTTGACGCCGTAGATGCTCTTGAGCCCGGGAGGGCCGTACGGACGCTCGGCGTTCTCGGGCGGCGCACCGACGGCGAGGGTGCCGTCGTAATCCTTGAGGTCGGCCAGGCTCGTGATGTCGTTCTCCTCGGAGAACTCCTTGGTCACGGTGTAGCTGTCCTGGTCGGACGCCTCGGAGGCGGTGAGCGCGGTCAGGCCCTCAGGGAGCGCGTCGGCCAGGGCGGCCTCGACCTCCTCGGGCGACTTCGCCGTCGACTCCTTGTCGTAGTACTGCAGGAGGTTGCCGGTGTACTCGGGGAAGACGTCGATGTCGCCGGACTCGAGCTCGGGGAGGTAGACCTCGCGCTGGCCGATCTGGTACTCGCGCTGGACGGTGTAGCCGCCGTCCTCGAGGGCCTGGGCGTAGAGCTCGGCGATGATCTCGTTCGAGTAGTACTGCTGCGAGCCGACGACGATGGTGTCGGACGACGCCGAGGCATCTCCTCCTCCGTCGCTCAGGGGGTCGCTCGACGCGCACCCTGCCAGGGCCACCATGGCCCCGATCGCGACTGCACCGAGAACGGTGAGCCGGCCTTTCTTCGCTGTGTTGATCACTGTGTTCCTTCCTGGAGGGATGTTGCCTTCCCCGCGGCCGACCGGGAGGTCGTCACGCGGGTGTCGAGGGGGCGGCCCGCGGCGGTGACGCCGGCCGGGACGACGAGTCGCTGGAGCACCGAGAAGACGACCTCGAGCACGACGGCGAGGGCGATCACGACGATCGACCCCGCGAACATCTGCGTGTAGTCGTTCGACCGGAGGCCCGTGAAGATGTAGATGCCCAGGCCGCCGGCGCCCACGGTGGCCGCGATGGTGGTCGTGGCGACGACCTGCAGCAGGGCGGAGCGGAGCCCGCCGATGAGGAGGGGCAGGCCGAGCGGGAGCTCCACGCGCGTGACGATCTGCCACTCCGTCATGCCGACCGCGCGGGCCGCGTCGATCGTCGCGCGGTCGACGGCCTCGAAGCCGGAGTACGCCCCGGCGAGGATGGACGGGATCGCGAGCACCACGAACGCGATCATCGGCGCGCTGATGCCGATGCCGAGCAGGAGCGCGAGGAGGAAGACGATGCCGACGGTGGGCAGGGCCCGGACTCCGCCGGTGAGCGCGACCGCCACCGTGCGACCCCTGCCGGTGTGCCCGATCAGGAACCCGAGCGGGATCGCGACCACGGCCGCGATGAGCACGGCGATCACCGAGTAGGTGACGTGCTGCCCGAGTCGGGCCGGCACGCCGTTCGCCCCCGTGAGGTGGACCGGGTCACCGAGCCATGCGAGGGCGTCGAGGAAGGCGTTCACGCGGTCACCTCCGCGGCCTGGCGGACGGGGCGCCGGTCGCGCGCCCCCTGGTCGGCCCAGGGCATCAGGGCGCGACCGAGGAGGACGAGCAGGCCGTCGAGCACGAGGGCCATGACGATCGTCAGCACGATGCCCGTGCCGATCTCGGCGAGGATGCTGCGCTGCAGGCCGTCGTTGAAGAGCAGGCCGAGACCGTTGATGCCGAGGATGCCGCCGACGGTCGCGAGGCTGACGGTGCTGACGACGACCACGCGGAGACCGGCGAGCAGGACGGGACCGGCGAGCGGGAACTCGACGCGCCAGAAGCGCTGCCAGCCGGAGTACCCCATCGCCGTGGCCGACTGCAGCACGTCGGGCTCGACGGCCCGCAGGCCGTCGGCGGTCGAGCGCACCATGAGGGCCACGCCGTACAGGGTCAGCGCCACGATGAGGTTGGTGTTGCTCCGCAGCGGGTAGAGGCCGATGATGCCGGGCAGCGCCACGAGCAGGGCGAACGACGGCACGGCGTAGATGAGGCCGGAGGCGGTGAGCAGCACCCCGCGGACGACCGGGAAGCGGTTGGCCAGCCACCCGATCGGCAGCGAGATCACGAAGGCCAGGATCACGGGCGGCACGCTCAGCCCGAGGTGGACCAGCGTCTTGTCCCAGATGTAGTCGGTGTTCGACCAGATCCAGTTCACGACGCGTGCCCACCCTGCGCCGGGGCACCCGGCGCCCCGGGGGCACCGGCCTCTGCCTTGAGCACGGGCACGGGCTGCGTGAGGACGCCCGTCGTGCGGCCGGACTCGTCGACCACGACCTGGCCCGTCGCGGTCTGCTCGATGTGCAGCGCGCGCTTGCCGCGGTTCGACCCGACGAAGTCGGCGACGAAGTCGCTCGCCGGGTCGGAGAGGATCTCGGCGGGCGTGCCCTGTTGGGCGATCCGGCCGCCCTTCTCGAGGATGACGACCTGGTCGCCGAGGTAGAAGGCCTCGTCGATGTCGTGGGTCACGAAGACGACGGTCTTGTCGAGCTCGCGCTGCAGCCGGATGAGCTCCTGCTGGAGGTCGGAGCGGACCAGGGGGTCGACCGCGCCGAACGGCTCGTCCATCAGGAGGATGTTCGGGTCGACGGCGAGGCCGCGGGCCACGCCCACGCGCTGCTGCTGCCCGCCCGAGAGCTGGCTCGGGTAGCGGTCGGCCAGCGAGCGGTCGAGGCCGACGGTGTCCATCAGCTCCAGCGCGCGCTCGCGGGCCTCCTTCTTGCCGACGCCCTTGAGCACGGGCACGGTGGCGATGTTGTCGACGACCTTGCGGTGCGGGAGCAGGCCGGAGTTCTGCATCACGTAGCCGATGCTGCGGCGCAGGGCCACGGGCTCGAGGCCGGCGATCGACTCGCCGTCGATCTCGATGGTGCCGGAGGTGGCGTCGACCATCCGGTTGATCATCCGCAGGATGGTCGTCTTGCCGCAGCCGCTCGACCCGACGAAGACGGTGGTCTTGCGGGAGGGGATGACGAGGCTGAAGTCGTCCACGGCGCGGGTGCCGTCGGGGTACTGCTTGCTCACCGAGCGGAACTCGATCATGGGTGGCTCATTCCTCGTGGGCAGCACGGATCGACACTTGCCGGGGCCACCACCCAACCACACCTCCCCGTCGGGGGCACCTCGTCGCCGCCTCCGTGGCCGAGTCGTGACGCAGAACGGCCGCCGACGCCGCGCTGGGCGGACGACGGCGGCCGAGCCGCGGAGGGACGACGAGGAGGCGGGTCAGGCCACCGTGAGGACGGGCTCGAGGTAGCCGCGCACGGCGCGACGGCACTCCTCGACGAAGCGGGGGTCGCCGTCGCCGCCCGCGACGAACGCCCGTGCCAGGAGCGCGTCGCCGATCTCGACGACGACCTGGACGGCCAGGTCGCTCGCGTCGTCGCGGACGACGCCGAAGCGGTCGGCGAGGAGGGCGGAGAGGCTCTCGGCCAGGGGGTGCACGGCCGGCGCTCCCCCGTCGGCGCCCAGCTCGGGGGCGTCGCTGAAGCTCACGGACCGGAAGCCCGGCTCGGAGCGGTACATCTCGACCTCCGTGTCGATGACGGCGTCGAGGGCCCGGCGCCAGTCGTCGACGCCGTCGGCGGCGACGGCCGCCGCCACCCCGGCGACGAGGCGCTGGGTGCAGCGGAGCGCCAGGGCGTCGACGACCGCGATGCGGTCGGGGAAGTAGCGGTACACCGTGCCGATGGAGGCGCCGGCGCGCTCGGCGACCATGGCGGTCGTGAGCCGCTCGTAGCCGATCTCGTCGATGATCGAGGCCGCGGCGTCGAGCAGGCCCGTGAGGCGCGCGGTGCTGCGCGCCTGGACCGGCTCGTTCCTGAGCAGTGACGATCCCCCGGGCAGTGCTTCATTGACGTCGGTGACGAGCAACGTTCCTCCTTGGTGCGGTGCCGGCGGGTGCCGGGCACGGTGCTGGACGTCGGGGCCGGCCGTCGGTCGACGGCGGCGCGCAGGCCCATCAGGCCGGTCTCGCGGCGCCCCCGTCGGGGGCTCCGGCGACCGGGTGTCGGCCACTGTCGGTCGCTGCCCCGAGAATGGACGCATGTGCGGACGATTCGTGATGGCGCGCGCCTCGAGCGACCTGGTGGCCCTGTTCGACGTTGATGTATCGGGTGACACTCTCCCAGACCCTTCCTGGAACATCGCTCCGACCCGCCCGGTGTCGCTGCTCGTCGACGCCGCTCCCCGGGGCGACGACGCGGGCGGCCCCCCGGTGCGACGGCTCGCGTCGGCCCGGTGGGGCTTCGTCGCGGCGGGCTCCCCCGGCCCCGTCGGCGCCCCCCTGTTCAACGCCCGGGTCGAGACCGCGGCCGAGAAGCCCACCTTCCGTGAGGCCGTCGCCTCCCGACGCGGGCTCGTGCCCGCCAACGGCTGGTACGAGTGGCAGGTCCGGCCGGACGGCAGCAAGCGCCCGGTCTACGTGAGCCTGCCCGACGATGAGGTGATGCTCTTCGCCGCCCTGTACGAGTGGTGGCGCGACCCGGCGGCCGCCGTGGGGTCGCCGTCTCGGTGGCTGCTCTCGACGGCGGTGCTGACCCGCGCCTCCTCGGGCCCCTTCGCCGAGGTGCACGACCGCATGCCCGTGCTGGTCGGGGCCGACGTCATGGACGACTGGCTCGACCCGGAGACCGAGGGCGACGACGACCTGCTGCAGGGGGTCTCGGGGCTCGTCGACGAGATCGCCGCCCGGCTGCAGGTGCACGAGGTGTCGCCCGAGGTCGGCCGCGTCGGCGTCGACTCGCCGTCGCTGGTCGACCCGGTCTGACCCGTCAGCGCGTGGCGGCGTGGGAGGATGACCGCATGCCCGACCCCCGAACGGTGACGTCGTCCGCCGTCGAGCCCCTCCTGCACCGCGCCGCCCGACTCGAGAACTCGGTGCACCGGTTCCGCGAGAAGCGGGCCCGCAAGCGAGGGCTGCTCCCGACGATCGTCCCGTACTCGGGCTACGGCTCGGCCGGCTGGGTGCGGGTGCTGTCGCGCGTGCTGCTCACGCGCACGGGGTCGCTCGAGGGCACCGACCGCCTCAACGTGCGCGGCTGGCGGAGCTTCACCAGCGTGCCGGTCGAGCGGGCCGTCGTCGACGTGACGGTCGGCGGCCGCACCGTCCAGGTCACCACCGACCGCGGCGGGGTGCTCGACGCCCGGCTCGAGGTCGACCTCGAGCCGGGGTGGCACCTCGTAACCCTGAGCACCGAGGGCTCGCCGCCCATCGAGGCCCCCGTGGTCGTGATCGACGCCGACGCCCGGTTCGGCATCGTCTCGGACATCGACGACACCGTCATGGTCACCTCGCTCCCGCGCCCGTTCCTCGCGGCGTGGAACACCTTCGTCCTCAACGAGCACGCCCGGCGCCCGGTGCCCGGCATGGCCGTCCTCTACGAGCGGCTGCACACGGCCGCGGGCGGCTGCCCCGTGATCTACCTGTCGACCGGCGCCTGGAACGTCGCGCCGACGCTGTCGCGCTTCCTGTCGCGCAACCTGTACCCGAGCGGCCCGTTGCTGCTCACGGACTGGGGGCCGACCCACGACCGGTGGTTCCGCAGCGGCCGCCTGCACAAGCAGGGCTCGCTCGACCGTCTCGCCGAGGAGTTCCCCGACATGCGGTGGCTGCTGGTCGGCGACGACGGGCAGCACGACGAGGAGCTCTACGGGCGGTTCCTCCGCGACCACCCGGAGAACGTCGCCGCCGTCGCGATCCGCCAGCTGTCGCCCAGCGAGGCCGTCCTGGCCGGCGGGCGCTCGCGCTCCGAGCACGCGCAGGGCAGCGACGCCGTGTGGGTCTCCGCCCCGGACGGCGCCGGGCTGTGGGAGCAGCTCGTCGACACCGACGTCGTCCCCCGCTCGGGAGACACCCGCCTCTGATACAGGGAAATCCCGTCATGGGAGGCGTTCTCGTGTCCTATCATCAGAAGATCAGGTACAGGAGCGACATGACTGAGATCACCGACCAGCCCGACGCTGCCCGCTCCACCCAGGAGTGGGAGGCGCGGATCGGCGCCCAGGTGCGTGCCCGACGCCTCGACCAGGGCCTCGACCAGATCTCGCTCGCGCGCCTCGCCGACGTGTCGACCAGCACCCTCCAGTCGCTGGAGAACGGCCGAGGGAGCACCGTGCGCAGCCTCGTGCGGGTGCTGCGGGCGCTCGGCGCGGAGTCGGCCCTCGACACCATCGCCCCGCACAGCGACGTGAGCCCGCTCGACGTGCTGCGCTCGGCGCCGGCGGCCCCCCGCCGTCGCGTCTACCGCCCCCGGGGCCCCCGCGCCAGCCGCGTCGTGCGCGACGACGCGGGGCGACGCGGCGAGCGCCCGTCCGGAGGGGCCGGCGAGTGAGCTGGGTGCCGGTGCCCGCCGTCGAGGTGAGCGCCTGGGGCATGCGCGTCGGCGCGGTCGCGCCCGACCCCCGGCTCGGGGCGTACGTGTTCGAGTACTGGCCCGACTGGGTCGAGCGTGGCATCGAGCTCGCGCCGCTGACGATGCCCACCCGGGTGCGGCGCCACGTCTTCCCGCAGCTGCCGGAGGCGACGTTCCACCGCCTCCCCGCCCTGCTGGCCGACGCGCTGCCGGACGACTTCGGCAACGCGGTGATCGACGCCTGGCTGGCCCGGCAGGGCGTCTCGCGGGCGGCGGTGACGCCGCTGGACCGGCTGGCCTACATGGCCGACCGTGCGATGGGCGCCCTCGAGTTCCGGCCCTCGCGGGGCCCGCGGCACCGCACGACGAGCGCGGTCGAGCTGAGCGCCCTGGTCGAGGGGGCCCGGAGCGTGCTCGACGGGAGCTTCGCGGACGACGAGGGGGCGGAGTCGGCGATCCGGTCGCTGATCCAGGTGGGGACCTCGGCGGGCGGGGCCCGGGCCAAGGCCGTCGTCGCCTGGGACAGGGCGACGGGCGAGGTGCGGTCGGGCCAGCTCCCGGCTCCCGAGGGGTTCGAGCACTGGCTGCTGAAGCTGGACGGCCTCGGGGCCGACGTCGAGCTCGGCCAGGGCTCGGCCACGGGCAGGGTCGAGTACGCGTACTCGCTGATGGCGAGGGCGGCGGGCATCGAGATGAGCGAGTGCCGGCTGCTCGAGGAGGGGGGCCGGGCGCACTTCATGACGCGGCGGTTCGACCGGTCGCCGGAGGGCAAGGTGCACTCGGTCACCCTCTGTGGGACGGCCCACCTCGACTACCGGCAGCGCCAGGCCCACGACTACGGGCAGCTCTTCGACGCCGTGGCTCGGCTCGGCGGCGGGCCCGAGGCGCGGGAGCAGGTGTTCCGGCGGATGGTCTTCAACGTGCTCGCGGCCAACAACGACGACCACACGAAGAACGCGTCGTTCCTGCTGAGGTCGCCGACGGCGCCGTGGGAGCTCTCCCCCGCCTACGACGTGACGTTCGCGCACAACCCGACCGGCCGGTGGACGTACCAGCACCTGATGGGGGTGGACGGCGTCTTCCGCGACGTCGCACGGGCCGACGTCATGAGGCTGGCCGACCGGCACCTCGTGCCGGGCGCCTCCGACGTCGTCGACGAGGTGCGCGACGCGGTGGCGCGCTGGCGGAGCTTCGCCGACGAGGCGGGCGTCCCCGGCCGCGTCGTGGGCCACGTCGAGGAGTCGCTGCCCCGCTGGTGACTCCCCCTGGCCGATGTCGGTGGGACTTCGTACACTCCTGGTCGAACGTACATTCGAACGAGGAGGCGACGTGAAGGTCGACGAACAGGTGCCGGTCGAGACCACGGAGGGCGGGGCGCCCCTCCGCTTCGTCTGGCGCGGGGTGGTCTACGGCGTCGTCAGCGCCCCGGAGATGTGGATGACCCGTCGGGAGTGGTGGCGCTCGGCGCCCCGGGCGCCCCGGGGCCTCGGGGCGGAGCTGCTCGAGCTGCCGGTGTGGCGCGTCGACGCCCTGCCGCTCACCGACGGGGCGCACCGCATCGACGGCACCTTCGACCTCGCGCTCGACCCGGCGGAGGGCGGCACCTGGCTGCTGCTCGGCGTCTACGACGACACCGTCGAGCAGCAGCTCTTCGCCTGAGGGGCGTCGACGCCCGACGAGCGCCCGGGCACCGGCGAGCGCGGCGGGAATGCCCGGCCCGCCGGAGCCGTTCTCCCGCTGGGCCTCGGCAGACAGGGAGGTGCCCATGACCGTCATCCGGTGGTTGTTCGACGCACAGCTGGTGATCGGCGACCAGACGATCCTCTGGCGCGAGATCGTCGGCAACGTGTTCGGGCTGCTCAGCGCCCTCGGCGGGATGCGCCGGAAGGTGTGGGCCTGGCCGGTCGGCATCGTGGGCAACGCCCTCCTCTTCACCGTCTTCCTCGGGGCGGTCTTCGACACGCCCAACCCGGTCAACCTCCTCGGCCAGGCCGGGCGGCAGGTCATGTTCATCGCCGTGTCGATCTGGGGCTGGTGGCGCTGGCACCAGAGCCGCGGCGGCGACGCGGGCACCGCGGTCGAGCCGCGCTGGGCCGGCGCCCGCAACCGCGTCCTGCTCGTCGTGGGCCTGGTCGGCGGCACCGCCGTGCTCACCCCGGTGTTCAGCGCCCTGGGCTCCTACGAGCCGGTCTGGGCCGACGCCTGGATCTTCACCGGCTCGCTGCTGGCCACCTGGGGCATGGCGAAGGGCTGGGTGGAGTTCTGGCTGATCTGGGTCGCGGTCGACCTCGTCGGCACGCCCCTGCTCTTCAGCGCCGGCTACTACGCCTCCGGGCTGATGTACGTCTTCTACGGCGCCTTCACGCTCGCCGGGTTCTT
This sequence comes from Frigoribacterium sp. Leaf164, assembly GCF_001423665.1. NCBI lineage: Bacteria > Bacillati > Actinomycetota > Actinomycetes > Micrococcales > Microbacteriaceae > Frigoribacterium > Frigoribacterium sp. Leaf164. Next base: position 1,092,437 of record NZ_LMOX01000001.1, on the reverse strand, counting down.
CGTCTGGGCCCGGGCCAGGAGGCAGAAGCCGCTGGTCGAGACCCAGTGGCCCGACCCCACGCTCCAGCGCCGCTGACCGCGGGCTGAGGGGGCGCCTCCCCCGGCGTGCTCACCACCCCGTCTGGTTCGATGGCGCCATGCCCCTGCCCATCGAGAACTACGCCCTGATCGGCGATCTGCACACGGGGTGCCTCGTCGGCACCGACGGCAGCATCGACTGGTCGTGCCTGCCGCGCTTCGACTCCGCCTCCGTCTTCGGCGCCCTGCTGGGCGACCGCGACCACGGCCGCTGGCTCGTCGCCCCGGCGGAGGCAGGGGCGACGGCGACCCGCCGCTACGTCGACGACACGTTCGTGCTCGTGACGCGCTGGACGACGTCGACCGGCGTCGTCGAGGTCACCGACCTCATGCCGGTCGGCGACCGGCGGGCGGACGTCGTGCGTCGTGTGACCGGCGTCGAGGGCACGGTGCGGATGCAGGAGGACCTGCGGATCCGGTTCGGCTACGCCGCCGCGCTGCCCTGGGTGCGCCAGTTGCCCGAGGGCGACGAGACCGCCCTCGTGGCCATCGCCGGCCCTGACGCGGTCGTGGTCCGCGGGCCCCACCTCACGGCGGCCGACCACACCCACGCCGCCGAGTTCGACGTGGCGGCCGGCGAGACCGTCGACATGACCCTCACCTGGTACCCCTCGCACCGCGAGCCGCCGACCGCTCCCGACGTCGACGCCGTGCTGGCCGACACCGTCCGCTGGTGGCAGGCCTGGGCCGCCCGCTCGCAGGAGCCCTCCGCCTACGACCGGGAGGTGCGCCGCTCGCTGTTGATCCTCCGGGCCCTCACGAACGAGGACACGGGCGGCATCGTCGCCGCGGCGACGACGAGCCTGCCGGAGTCGTTCGGCGGCTCGCGCAACTGGGACTACCGCTACGTCTGGCTGCGCGACGCGTCGATGACCCTCCAGGCGCTCATCCTGCACGGCTTCGCGGAGGAGGCCGAGAAGTGGCGCGGCTGGCTGCTCCGCGCGATCGCCGGCGACCCCGCCGACGTGCAGATCATGTACGGGCTCGCCGGTGAGCGGTACCTGCACGAGAGCGAGCTGGAGCACCTGCCGGGCTACGAGGGCGCCTCGCCCGTCCGGCTCGGCAACGCCGCGTTCACGCAGTACCAGGGCGACATCTTCGGCGAGGTCATGGTCGCGCTGCACGAGGCCCGACAGCTCGGCGTCGCCGAGTCCGAGTACTCATGGCCGCTGCAGCGCGCCCTGATGCAGTACGTCGAGGACAACTGGACCCGCCCCGACAACGGCATCTGGGAGATCCGCGGCGAACCGCAGCACTTCACCCACTCGCGCGTCATGATCTGGGCCGCCCTCGACCGCGCCGTCCAGGGCGTCGAGCAGTTCGGGCTCGACGGACCCGTCGACCGGTGGCGGAGCCTCCGCGACGAGGTCCGTGCCGAGGTCGAGGAGCAGGGCTGGGACGCCGACCGGGGCACGTACACCCAGCACTACGGCTCGGCCGAGGTCGACGCCTCGCTGCTGCAGCTCGCCCAGGTGGGCTTCGTCGCCCCCGACGACCCGCGGATGCTCGGCACCGTCGCTGCGATCGAGCACGACCTCCTGCAGGACGGCCTGCTGCTGCGCTACCGCACCGAGTCGGGCGTCGACGGCCTCGAGGGCACGGAGCACCCCTTCCTCACCTGCTCGTTCTGGCTGGCGGAGCAGTACGCCCGGTCGGGGCGCGTGGACGACGCGGTGACGCTGATGGACCGTCTCGTCGGCTGGTGCAACGACGTCGGCATGCTCTCGGAGGAGATCGAGGTGGCCACCGGCCGCCACGTCGGCAACACCCCGCAGGCGCTCTCGCACCTCGCCCTCGTGCGCGCCGCCGACGCGATCGGC